>NZ_WEHU01000028.1 GCF_009183415.1 Bacillus sp. B1-b2
ACGCACTAAAACAGACGAATAAGAAAATCAAAAAGTTGATACTAAGTCAACTTGAGCAGTGGATCTCTGGCCTTCCAAGCTATATCAAGTCTTATTTGCCGATTTCACTCTGCGAAAGTTGAGTCTATAATTTTAAGAAATACTGTAATCTATTTTCATAAAAAAACCTATACTTCCTAGTAATAGTCAAAACTACTTACTAGGAGTATAGATTTTATACTACTTATTAAAGCTTAAACAGTTGCCCAAATTCCAACACTCTTTATTTCTTTATATTCAGGCTGCCATACCGCATCTACCACTGCTTTTGGAATATCTGTTATATTCGCTCTTGCTATGCCTTCTGCAAGAGCTGCTTTTGCTACTTCAACCGCAACATGAATGGAGACATCATGTAATTTTTCAATAGAAGGAAGTAAGGATGAACCAATTTGGTTACTGTCACACATCTCTGCAACTGCATTAGCAGCTGCTGCAAACATTCCTTTTGAGATAATCTGAGATTTTGCAACAATTGCTCCAAGACCTAGACCTGGGAATACAAATGCATTATTAGACTGACCAATCTCATAGGAAACTCCCTTGTATTCTACATTGGCAAACGGACTTCCTGTTGCAATTAGGGCCTTGCCATCTGTCCATTTTATTAGATTTTCTGGTACAGCTTCCGCAAGCATAGTAGGATTAGACATTGGCATAATGACTGGGCGTTCCACATGCTTAGCCATTTCCTTGATAATTTCTTCTGTAAAAGCACCAGCCTGACCAGAAGTACCAATCAGGATAGTTGGTTTCACCTTGCGAACTACTTCTAGTAATGTGATTAGACCGTTCTCATCTGTGTCCCAATTCTTTACTTCCTCTGAATTTCTTACATAAGGCGTTTGGAATTTTAGAACATCTGGAGTTTCGTCTGTTAATAATCCACGATAATCTATAGTCCAGAAACGTTCATATGCTTCTTCTCTGCTTAACCCTTCTAGAACCATTGTATCAACCATTTGATCTGCATTCCCGATACCAGCAGCTCCTGGTCCAAAGACAACAATACGTTGATCCTTTAGTGATGTTCCGGTTACTTTCATTGCAGACATAACAGCAGCAAGTGTAACAGCACCTGTTCCTTGAATATCATCATTAAAGGTTAGAATACTATCACCATATTTATCTAGAATATTACGTGCATTTACATTACCAAGATCTTCCCAATGAAGAAGTACTTCTGGGAAATACTTTCTTGCAGTATGGATAAATAAATCTACGAAACGATCATAACGCTCACCACGAACACGAGCAAATTTATTTCCAATATAGATGGGATCATCAATTAATGATTGATTGTTTGTACCAACATCCAATACAACTGCCAGAACACGACTTGGATCAATCCCAGCTGCTGCAGTATAAACTGCTAATTTACCAATCGCAATGTTAATACCGCCTACCCCTTGATCCCCAATACCAAGAATACTTTCTGAGTCCGTAACAACAATTAAGTCAATATCATTTCTAGCTTTTCCAAGATTACGAAATGCTTTCTCCACACCTTCTGAATTATCAATAGAAAGATATAAGCCACCTGGACGACGATAACTATGAGAATAGGACTGGATAGCATCACCAACAGTTGGTGTATAGATGATTGGAAGCATTTCTGCTAGATGCTCTTTTAATAGACGATAGAAAAGAACAACATTTCGATTATACAAATCATACAACAAACTGTTTTTAAAGAGATTAGTAGTCTGCATAGAATATTGCTCATAAACCCTGTCTACCTGCTCATCAAGAGTAAGTACTTGAGGAGGTAACAGTCCATCTAATCCTAGATCTTCCCTTTCTTCTTTCGTAAATGCTACTCCTTTATTTATAAAGGGATTAGTGAGAATCTCATTTCCTTTTAATGTAGTAATGATTACATTCTCAGATAGACTCATAGTGGTAGTTCCTTCTTTCCTTTTTAATTAGAATACTAAAACTTATAGATTCGATCATGTTAATATATATACTTTACTTTTTATCACGCTGCTCTTGCAATAGAATTTTTTGCCTTTTTCTTTTCAGACCTTTTCACAACATAGCTGACAATGAGCGGACAAACTATGGCAGAAACTACGCAAGCTGCTGCAACCTGTGCTGTAGCTGCTGGTGCTATCGCTGCTAGAGTTGGATCTGCAGCTGCAACAACAGCTGGAGTAGCTACAGCATTACCAGCTGTAGATCCTGTTGCTAAACCTACAATTGGGTTTTCTTTGAATAGTTTTAATAATAAGTAAGCTCCAATTCCTGTGAAAGAAGCAATTAAGCCAAGTAAAAGACCAGGACCTCCCGCGTCTACAATCGTATTGAGATTCATTCCTGCACCTAATGGAAACGAGAAGAATGGAATTAATAATAATTTACTGCTTCCAAGGAATTTTCTCATATCTGGATCAATATTTCCTAAAATCATCCCGATTAAGATTGGAATTAATACCCCAACAAGTGCATGAAAAGGGATTGCTGCAAGACCAGATGCACCTAATGCCACCAATGTGAAAAATGGACCATCTTTTAAAGAAAATAATGCATATGCTCCTACATCTGTTTCATCTCCATATGATGAAGCAAGGGAAGCATATAATCCTCCATTTGCATTTAATAACGCAGCAAGAATCGCTAGTGGTGATAACCCTAGTACTCCCGCAGGACCGAAAATCAACGCTACCGTGATACCTATAGCAGCACCTACAATAAATTTCCCTGTTAGTAATATTGCACCTTTTTTCACAGCCTTTGGTGCTAATTTAAAATTAATCTGAGAACCAATTAAAAACATAAATAATGCCAAAATAGTAGATGAAGCTTCTTTACTGAATAATGCCGTTGTAAAATGGCCAATCTCTAAAAATTGTGGGAAAAATGTGTTCGTTAATACCCCTAAAAATAATGGAACAACCATCATGCCGCCTGGTATTTTATCAAGCGTCTTCTTAATTGGAATATGCATTGTTCATCCTCCTAAAAACGTTTTATCCTCTTACAACGCATCCATTTCGTTGTGTTGCAAGCACCCTCTTTGTTACATGTTCATCATACTCCCGAGTAAAACGTTTTCACAGTTTATGAAAGTTTAATAATTATTTTTGTAAATAAAAAAAGTAAGCAGTATAAATACTACTTACAGAAAGTTTTTTATTAGATGTTCCTTCAAAGGGTTATATTCATGCTGATAGACTGGCCTTCCAATTGTTCCATAGATAACCTTCACTTCCAGAATTCCAATATCCTTTAAGAAATTAAGATACTTTCTAGCAGAAACTCTAGAGATTCCTATCACATTTGCAAGGTCATCTGTTGAAAAAGGATCCCTCTTTAATTTCTGAATCGCATCCCATACTTGCTTTAAAGTATCCTTCGTTAATCCCTTTGGCAATTCTTCTACAAGAACCGATTCCTCTCTATGCAAAAGAAAGGAGTCTAACTCTTGTTGACTAACAGAAGACTGCTTATCAATAATTCTAGCTTGCTCAAAATAGGTAGTTAGTGCCGTATGAAATCGTTCAAATTCAAAAGGCTTAATTAAATAGTCAACCACCCCATACCTTAATGCTCTTTTAATACGTTCAAGGTCCGAAGCTGCTGAAATGATAATAACATCTGTTTCTAGTTCCTTCTTCCGAAGATAAGCTAGTAGTTCAAGCCCGATCTTTCCAGGCATAAAAACATCTAAAAGAATAAGCTGTATCTCCTCCTTTTCTAGTAATATAATCGCTTCATCTACAGAAGTAGCCGTTGCCGCCAGATGAAACCCATTGATTTGATCAAGATACCGTTTATTAATTTCTGCAACCATCGGGTCATCTTCTACTATCATTACATTTATCATCATTCTTCACCCTCTGCTTTATAAGGTATGTATACGGCAAAAGTAGTTCCTTTTCCAGGCTTTGATGAGATAAGTAGATCACCCTCCAGCCTTTCAGTTGCCTGTGTCAGTAAATACAATCCAAAACCTCGATTATTCCCTTTCGTAGAGAATCCCTTATCTAAAACCTTATTTTGAAGAGAATTAGTCATACCCATACCTGTATCTTTCACTTCTATTGTTAGTATATCCTCTGCATAATCTAATGTTAGATGGATCTTCTTACTATGACTATCTGCCATTGCTTCAATGGCATTATCAAAGAGATTTCCAATAATAGTAATTAATTCATGTGTAATTTCTGGATCTTTTGGCTTGGGAATTTTATTTTCACAATCAAAGGACAGTACCACTCCAGATTCTCTAGCAAAGCTTAGCTTCCCAATCAGAAATCCTGCAAGTACAGGATCTTGAATTTTCTTCGTAACAAAGCTTACTTCTGTCTCTCTATGATTAACTGTTTCACTTATATAATTAGCAAGTGTCTCATATTGCTCTGTACGAACTAAACCTAAAATAACATGCAGTTTATTCATAAATTCATGTGATTGGGCACGAAGAGCATCTGCATAATTTCGCACGCCTGTCAGCTGTTCAGCCATTTGCTGTACCTCTGTTTTATCACGGAATGTTGCAATAGCTCCTACTACCTGATTGTCTACCACTACAGGTACACGATTTACTAAAATAGTCACACCATGCATATTTTGTTCTTCGTCCAAATCCATCTCCCCTGATTTTATAATCCTTGTTAACCGAGTCTCTGGCAAATAATCCTCAATACTTTTCCCAATAGCTTGATCATCGAATCCAGCTTTTACAAAAAGCTTAGTGGCAGCCTTGTTAACAAGCGTGATTTTCCCTTCCTGGTCAATAGCAATGATTCCCTCCCGCACAGATTGAAGCATGGAACTACGCTCTTCCAACAGTTTCGCAATGGCAGATGGCTCCAGTCCTAGAAGAATTTTTTTGAAGTATTTAGCTAAAATAACAGCACCAATCACTCCTATTAGTACTCCAATTAACGTCCCCATCATGATTCCCATCCGACCCTCATGGACAGCTTTTGTGACGGTATCCAAAGAAATTCCTACAGCTACCGCACCAATTTGTTTACCCTCTGTATCCAAGATAGGAGTAAATGCTCGCATGGATTTCCCTAGAGTTCCTTTTGATATGGAAACATACTCCTTTCCTTTAAAAACAGGACCTTCATCCCCACCACTAAAGTGCTTTCCCACTTTATTAGGC
The DNA here is from genome assembly GCF_009183415.1 of Bacillus sp. B1-b2. GTDB lineage: Bacteria > Bacillota > Bacilli > Bacillales > Cytobacillaceae > Niallia. The sequence continues at coordinate 5,159 of NZ_WEHU01000028.1, forward strand.
TCTGGATGAGAAAGTCGGATACCATCCATATCCAGTACAACTACAAAATTCACATGCGTTTTCTCTTTTATTTGATTGGCAAGAGTTTGTATTTCCTCTCTATTGTCAGCTTGTCCTTCAAGAACTTCTATTACCTCTGGAATAAGAGCCATTGATCTTGCAACATTCAATGCCTTCTCTCTCTGTGTTTCTTCTACAGAGGAGGTAATTCGCTTACTTATTAGTAAGTCCGTTATGCCAAGAGATGCTGCAACGACAATGCAAACGAATATAATAATGATGGCTTGTAGACTGAATTTGCCTTTTTTCATGGTATCCTCCGAGATTTTATTATTATAGTATTTATAAAGGTTATGAAAAGAAAGCAAAAGATCGCCTAGCTCGTAATGGAGAGGTTTACGCAGTCTCTATATATTAAATAAGTAAAATGGCACCTGCAATGATAGGAGTGAGCACCATAGCACTTTTTAGTATTGGCAATGGAACCTTGTTAGTAAATTTAGCCCCGATATAGGAACCAATCATTGTTCCAACTAGTATCTGCACCAGAAGCACAACATCAAAATAGCCTTCGAAGTAATATCCTATCCCCCCAGCCATTGCTATCGGAAGAATAACCAGCATGGTAGTACCAACTGATTTTTGTACAGAAAGTCCCAGCACAACCATTAACCCAAGCTGAATAAAGGGTGCTGACCCGATACCAAACGTACCTGATAAAACACCTGTGATTATACCAACAAAAGCTGCCTTAAATAAAAAGCTATTCGTGGAATTAAATTCTGATTTAGCTTTTTCTTTTAACCTTCTTACTAAGAAAAGCCGAATCAATAGCATAATAGCAGATAGAAAAAGCATTCCCGATGTGAAAAAGTGGAGTGATTGAACTGGAATCCAGACTGCAATCTTAGAACCAACAAAGGACATAATGGCACCAAAGACTCCTACCATTATTCCTTCCTTCACCTCTATATTTCCTTGTCGATAATGACTGTAAGCTCCAGATAAGCTTGTAAAAACCATGGCACCAAGAGAAGTACCTAATGCAGTATGAATTGGTACTCCAAAAACAACTGTTAAAAGAGCAATAATAAAGCCGGATCCACCCGCCCCAATAAACCCTAGTAATATCCCCAATAGAAGCATAGTAAGTGTGATAATCATGAGATGTCCCCCCAAAGCGCTTTACTTTCATAGTGCTATTTTATCCAAGTTAATTATAGTACTTGAAACATTAGCAGGTTGTTTTTTGTAATTAAAAAAAGTGATTAAAAGTGAAACAACATAGAAAAAGCCACTTCCCCACAGGAAGTGGTATTACATACATTTATACACAGATTTTCATTGACTGAATAGCTTTTAAAGGGCTTCCTTTCTAAATTTCGATAATAATAGGAAGAATCATTGGCTTTCTCTTGGTCTGGGTAAAAAGATACTGCCCAACTGATTTCTTAATACTTTGCTTCATTACATTCCATTGCCTGATATTCTCTGATTGCAAGTTGCTAATAGTCTTTTTCACCAAACGGTTTACTTCCTTTAGAAGTTCATCTGCGTCACGTGCGTAGACAAATCCTCGGGTGATGGTATCTGGTCCAGAAATAATCTTCCTGTCCCCCTTACTAAGTGTAATGACAATAACAAGCATTCCATCCTCAGATAGCTGCTTCCGATCACGCAACACAATATCTCCAACATCTCCAACACCCATTCCATCTACATACGTATCACCTGCTTGAACCGTTCGAGTTTGATAGGCAGCTCCATTTTCAAAATCAATAACTTCCCCATTCTTAATAATAAATGTATTTTCTATTTCCACCCCTACTGACTCTGCTAATAATCGGTGTTGGTGGAGCATACGATATTCACCATGTATTGGGATGAAATAGGTTGGCTTCATTAAGGTTAGCATAAGTTTCAAGTCTTCCTGATAGCCATGTCCAGAAACATGCATACCAGTTGTGCTCCCAGAACCATAAATCACTTTAGCTCCTAATTGAAATAGATTGTCTATAATTTTAGAAACACCTTTTTCGTTGCCTGGAATTGGGGAAGCGGCTAATATAACTGTATCTCCAGGATAAATGGCAACATCTCGGTAGTTTCCACTTGCTAGTCGTGATAATGCTGCCATTGGTTCTCCTTGACTACCAGTGCAAAGAATAGCAACCTGTTCTACTGGGAGTTTATCCACTTCGCTGGCATCAATTAACATACCTTCTGGAACATGAAGATATCCACGTTCAATGGCAACATCAACAATGTTCACCATGCTACGGCCAAGCAATGCTAATTTCCGGTTCGTTTTCATAGCGGACTCCACAACTTGTTGAACTCTGTTAACATTTGATGCGAATGTCGATACGAAAATTTTCCCTCTAGCTTTTATAAAGGCTTCGTCCATGTGAGAACCTACCATTTTTTCAGATGGAGTCAGCCCTTTACGCTCTGCATTGGTACTCTCTGAAATTAAAGCTAAGACACCATCCTTACCAATCTCCGCCATCTTATGTATATCGGCATATTGGTTATTTGCCGGTGTTAAATCAAATTTGAAATCACCGGTATGGACAATATTTCCTTCTGGAGTATGACAAACAATTCCAAGACAGTCAGGGATGCTATGGCTTACTTTAAAAAAGGATATTTGAACCTTATCAAATTCCAGTTTTGAATTGGAATCTATGGTTATTAGGTTTGAATCTCCTCTCAGCCTATGTTCGTTGATTTTTAGTTCGATTAAACCTAGAGTAAAACGTGTAGCATAAATGGGGATATTTAATTTCCTTAGGAAATAGGGAATACCACCTATATGGTCTTCATGGCCATGTGTAACAATTAAGGCCTTAATTTTATGCTGATTCTCTTCCAAATAAGTAAAATCAGGAATAATCAAATCAATACCTAGTAAGCTTTCATCAGGAAATTTCCCGCCACAATCAATAACAAAAATCTCATCCTCATATTGAATCACATACATGTTTTTTCCAATTTCATTTATTCCACCTAAGGAAAAGAAAGACAAGGAATGTTCAGTGGTTTTCATCATAATCCTCCTATAAACTAACTATGCATATTATTCCTTTTTAGTAAAACTTTGATACAGAGGAGAAGAAAATAAACCACATTTTTATCTTTTGGATATCCAAACATAGAGCTAATGAAAAAAGACTTTCAAATGTTTAAAGAACATATGATAGCCTTCTTTCATGTGTATTTATTTACCAATCTTTTTAATAATCGAATATACCACATCCTTCATTTTTAAAAGAACATCCCGTGTATCTTCAAAAGGGTAAATCCTCCTCTCCAATCCAATAATCAGAAACAGTCTCTTTTTCTTGTGTACCAATTTTTCTTTTTGCTTCATTACAATGAATAGGCTTAACTGTAAGGACTCTATCAAACTTCTCCTCATATAGATCACGAATCCATATTTTCACAGGAACTTTCCACGTCTGATTAGATGCAGGAATATTTTTAACTAAACTCTTGGGTGTCATCCCCAATTCCTTAGCCATTTGTACATCCATTTCGTTCAAATGACATCGTTTTTTTGCCTCTGACCAGGTTAATTTTTTTATCTTTGACACTATTATCTTCTCCTATTCGTCAACCGTTAACTGCATATTCATTATCTATATCTATTATTATAGTTTCTTAACAAAATATAAAAAAGCTTCTTATAAGTTCTCTGAACTTATAAGAAGCTTTGATTAAAACCTGTATGTTTAGCTGTATTTTTTTCATATAAAAACAGTGCCCTAGATAGACTTTTTTCCAATCTACTTTTATAGGGGACTATTTAATTTTAGAATCTACTTTTTCTCTTTATGAAGTGAATACCAAATGAGATGCGTATCAATATACCATTCATATCAAATAGCGTTCTTATTTATTAGTAACTTTTCCCCAATCTGCTGTGAATTTTTCCAAGCCTTGATCGGTTAGTGGATGTTTAGAAAGCTGCTCAATAACACTATAAGGAACTGTTGCAATGTGGGCACCAGCCAAAGCCACACGAGTTACATGATCGGGATGTCGAACAGATGCTGCAATAATTTGTGAGTCTAAGTTATGAATTCGGAATAGTTCAGCAATCTTGGCTACTAATTGTACACCATCCTCAGAAATGTCATCCAATCTTCCTAAAAATGGGGAAACATATGTAGCCCCAGCTCGTGCAGCTAAAAGCGCTTGGTTGACAGTAAACATAAGGGTTACATTTGTTTTAACACCTTTATCTGCAAGATAGCGGCAAGCTTCTAAACCTGCTAATGTCATAGGAAGTTTAATGGTAATTTTTTCATCTCCACCATTAATCTTAATTAATTCTTCCGCTTGAGCAATCATGTCTTCTGCTGTAAGTGCATCTGGAGTTACTTCTGCTGATACAGATTCTACCCGTGGAACTGCTTGACAGATATCTTCAATCCGATCTTCAAATTTCACCCCTTCTTTAGCTACTAAAGAAGGATTTGTTGTAACACCAGCTAAAATACCAACCTTATATGCTTTTTTAATATCTTCTATATTTGCAGTATCAATGAAAAATTTCATATTACCCTCCTATTATTGGTATCTTGTTTTCTATAAGGAAAATTCCACTTTACTTAGTGATGCTTTTAAATGTCGCTACAACATTTTCCACTGTAAATCCATATTCTTTAAGTAATATATCAGCTGGAGAAGATGCTCCAAAATGATCAAGCGTAATTGTTTTTCCAGTATTTCCTACATATTCTCTCCAACCAAATGTAGAGCCTAATTCAATTCCAACACGTGCTGTTATATGACTAGGAATCACACTTTCCTTGTATTCAACTGATTGTTTTTCGAAAAGATCCCAGCTTGGCATACTAACTACAGACACATATATACCTTCTGTTTCTAGAATTTGTTGTGCTTCGAGAGCAAGCGCTACTTCTGAACCAGTTGCAAGTAAAAGACCTGATACCTCAGCTTTAGCTTGTGACACGACATAAGCACCCTTCTTCACACTTTCATATACTTGTTCTTGTTCCACATCAAGTGTTGGAAGATCTTGACGTGTTAATACTAACGCAGTAGGATGATCTTGACTTTCGAGTGCTAGACGCCATGCTGCAGCTGTTTCCTTTGCTTCTGCTGGTCTAATGACTGATACACCAGGCATTGCTCGTAATGCTGCTAAGTGCTCTATTGGCTGATGAGTTGGTCCATCTTCCCCAACCGCAATACTGTCGTGTGTAAACACATAAATAACCGGTACTTTCATTAATGCTGCTAAACGAATGGCAGGACGTAAGTAATCAGAGAAAACAAAGAAGGTTGCTCCAAATACTTTCACACCCCCATGAAGAGCCATTCCATTTAATGCTGCACCCATCGCAAATTCACGAACACCAAACCAAATATTGCGTGCTGCATAACCATCAATCGCAAAGTTCTTTTCTGATGCAATCAATGTCTTATTAGACCCTGCAAGGTCAGCAGATCCTCCAATCATTTGAGGGATTACACTCGCTGCTGCATTTAGTACTTTTCCTGAAGATTCTCTTGTTGCCATTTTTGAGTCTGATTCAAACAAAGGTAGTGCTTCTTGCCAATTTACAGGAAGATCCCCTTTTACAGCACACTCAAATTGAGCAGCAAGTTCGGGATATTCTACTTTGTATTGACCAAATAGTTCATTCCAAGCTTGTTCTGTAGCTTCTCCTTTTTCTACGATACTTGCAAAATGCTTTTCTACTTCTTCTGGTACAAAGAATGGTTCTTCTGCTTCCCATTGATAAGCCGCTCTTGTTAATTTCACTTCTGCTTCTCCAAGAGGTGAACCATGACTTGCTGAAGAGCCTGATTTATTAGGAGAACCAAAGCCAATAGTTGTTTTCACTTCAATTAATGTAGGGCGTTCTGATTCTGCCTTTGCTTCTTGAATCGCCTTTTGTATAGCTTCTAGATCATTACCATCTTCTACACGTAGTACTTGCCAGCCATATGCTTGGAAGCGATTCTCTACACTTTCAGAGAAAGATAGATTTAGATCACCATCTAGTGAAATATCATTAGAATCGTATAATACAACTAAACGACCTAATTTTAAGTGACCTGCTAGTGAAGCTGCTTCAGCAGAGACACCTTCCATTAAATCACCATCACCACATAGGCTGTATGTATAATGGTCAATCACATTGTATGATTCTTTGTTATACGTTTCAGCAAGATGACGTTCCGCCATTGCCATACCAACAGCCATTGCTATACCTTGACCAAGTGGGCCAGTTGTAGCATCTACACCTGCAGTATGTCCAAATTCAGGATGTCCAGGTGTTTTACTTCCCCATTGACGGAAATTTTTTAGATCATCAATTGTTAAGCCATATCCAAATACATGAAGCATACTATATAGTAGGGCTGATCCATGACCAGCAGATAAGATAAATCGATCACGGTTTATCCAGTCTGGGTTTGTCGGATTTATATTCATTTCCTTTGCCCACAATGTATAAGCCATTGGAGCAGCTCCCATTGTAATTCCTGGGTGGCCTGAGTTTGCTTTTTCAATGGAATCAATGGATAACATTCTTATTGTATTAATAGCTAATTGATCAATAGTTTGTTTTGTTTGTAATGTTGTCAATCTACTACACTCCTTTTTTTGTGATTTCATTCACATATCATTTCATCAACATAGGTTTCTTTTTGGACATGAAAGAAAGAGGTGGGTGTTGCCCCATCCCCTATTCTTTGTCTTAAGACATTACTACTTTCCCAGTCATGTCCTCATAATCTTTAGTCATGATTTCCCATGATTTTTCGATATCCTCATTTAATCCAAATAGACCGCTACGTCCTATGATATAAATATCTGGACCAGCTGCATCAATTCTTTGGAATGTTTTTCGACTAGATGAGCCATCCATTTCAATAACATATTTATATCCTTTTTCTTCTCGTAATTCTCTTAATGCTACAATCTTATCTAATGTACTTTCGATAAAACGTTGTCCAGCAAATCCCGGATCTACTGTCATGATGGTGATTTTATCTACTAATTCTATGTATGGGAAAATAGTTTCAATAGGTGTTTCTGGATTTAATACAACTCCTGCTTTTAATCCAGCATCTTGAATTTGATCAATTAAACGGAAAGCTAAACCGTCTAGTACTTCTGCATGCATGCAGATCCATTCGCACTTTAAATCTACTAATTGTTGAACCCAGAAACTTGGATTTGTTACCATAAGATGTGCTGACATAGGTAAGTCGCTTATTTTTCGTACTTCTTGGATAAACCATGGTGATAATGTAATATTGGGAACATAATGTCCGTCCATAATATCGATATGGTATGAGCCTACATGGTTGTTTAGGAAAGTGATTTGTTCTTTAAACTTATCTAAGTCCATTGTCATTAGTGATGGTGAGAATTCTACTTTTTTCATGATTTTTTTACCTCCGTAAGACTAATATTTACTTTAGAGATAGTTGTAGGGGTTGACTTATAATCTGTCTAAACTTATGCGAAAAGTTGGTTTTAAAATGATAATCAACATGTGTAAAATGACAGTTTCTCTTATAATTAAGGTGGTTGATTTGCTCTACAGGGGTTTGCTTTCCACGGGGGCGAGCGATGAGCTGCGATCTGCCTTTGGCCTGCAGGGTCTCATCTGTCTCCCTAATCCCGTAGGAATCTCACCCCTTTCGCTCCAATCAACCAGCAAAATATTCAATTTCTGCAACATAATACTAGTAATAAATTTCATTAAACTATACTTTTGCTCCCCAACCAATAACGCTAAAGTATTAATACGTTTACATTTACTACTTTTTAAAAAGATATTTACTTAAATAATTTGAATATCGTCCATATCAATATCTTCTTCTTCTACTTCTTTTATCTCATCTTCTTTTACGTTTTTCTTAATTAACGCTAGGGCTAAGCCAGTTACGACAACGTTTACCACGATAGCTGCGACTCCAGCCCATGGGTTTGACATAGTTGGTAGCATGAACACTCCACCGAATGGGACGGTTGCATCTGCTCCTAATACCATTGTTACGGCTCCACCTGCTGCACCACCGATAGCTACTGCTGTTACTGTGCGAACGATATCATTCATTACTATCGGGATAACACCTTCTACGATATTAACCACTCCCATTGGAACGGCTGATTTTAATGTTTCTACTTCTGATTGTGTATAAATATTTTTCTTGAAGATTTTTGCAATAAAGTAAGCTAATCCAAACCCAATTGGAGTTGCTGTATTTACTAATTGTAAAGCTGTAATAGGTCCATTAATTCCTTCTGCTTGCATGGTTAATACGAAAGCAAATACCGTTTTGTTAATTGGACCACCAAAGTCGACTCCACTCAGTAAACCAACAATTCCACCGAATACTAATAGAGAAGAAGTTCCTAAACCATTTAATGCATCTGTTAATAGGGATGTAAAAGCAGCAACTGGGATACCGATAACATAAACCATGATTATTCCACCAATAATAGAAGTGAAGAATGGAACAATTAAAGTTGGCATTAATCCTTTAGCCCATTTTGGAACTTTAAAATATTTAATACTTGCAATAGCAAGATAACCTGATAAAAATCCTCCTAAAATCCCACCAATAAATCCAGCGCCAATAGCATTAGCTGTTAAACCGATAACAAAACCTGGAGCAATACCTGGTTTGCCTGCAATGGAGTAAGATATTCCTGTTGCGATAACTACTGGTAGTAAACCTAAACCTGCTCCACCCATTGTTGCTAAAGCATCCCAGATGGAAAACTCTCCTTGTACTAATGTACCTTGACTAGTACCTCCAAATGCCATACCAATTGCGATTAGGAAACCTGCTCCACAGACAATTGGAATCAAATATGATATCGCTGTTAATAAATGGCCTTTGAGATTTAATTTTTTTAATCCACTCATAATGAACTCTCCTTTTATTTAAAGACCTCAAATTCTATCAATCTACTACTATTGATTAGCTACATAGAGCTTCCTTCACATCTTCAGCGTTTTTAGATTGAAGCATCTTCTCAATTACTTCATCATTTCCTAATTTTCTAGCAAATAATGATAATAGCTTCAGATGACTTTGTGCTCCATCATCATTTCCAACAGCAAAGAGAATGATTCCTTTTACGCCCTTCCCATCAAGTGTTTCCCAAGCAATTTCTTCTTGAGTAATTCCGATAGCTACTCCTATTTTTTCTACAGAATCACTTTTACCATGAGGAATGGCAATATAATTTCCGATTCCAGTTTGTCCTATTGCTTCTCTAGCATAGATATCTTTTGTAAACTCTTCAATATCTTTAATGTATTCGTTTTCAAGCAAAACCTGAGCTAACTCTTGAATAGCTTCTTCCTTACTCTTAACACTCATATTTGTTTTGATTGTGTTTAGATCTACAATATTTTTTACTTCCATCATTACCTCTCCTCTTTCCATTATTTCTGTTGACTTACAACCTCTGCTGCTTTTTCAATTAATTTATTTGGTGATTTAACTGCAATTTCTGTTGTCACTTGGATAATTCTCTTTCCATCGAAACGTTCTCTTCCTGCAATTTTCACATCTGTAGCTAAAATAACGATGTCTGCTTCAGCAATCTGTTGTTGGCTTAATTCATTTTCTGTTCCAATTGTTCCTTGTGTTTCAATATGAATTTCATGACCTGCTTTCTTTCCAGCATTCTCTAATTTTTCCTGTGCAATATAAGTATGTGCAATCCCTACTGTACAAGCTGCAACTCCTACGATTTTCATGATTATTCCTCCTAATTTTTAATAATTTCTTTTATAAATTCTTCTTTTTCATTACTATTTAACAAACGATTAATATACTCATCATCAGCTAGAGTTCTGGTGAATAAGGCTATTTCTTTCTTTATTTGAACGCTTTCATTTTTCTTTAATAAAATAACAATCAGTAACCGAATATCCTTTGTCTTGGAATCCCATGCTTCAATTGGATTTGCTAAACGGATAAATAGAACTTGACTCTTTTCTAACTGATCACTTTCAATATGCGGCAACATCACATGTTCTGCGATTAATGTGCTACCTATTTTTTCTCGTTCATTTAATTGCTTGATTACTTCCTCTTTTTGTAATGGATTATCTTGACTTACAACTTCGGAAATAAAAGAGTGTACCTCGTCTTTTGTTTTTAACTCACAGTCAAAATAAACTTGATAGATTGAATTAACATCCATGGTAAACTTCCTCAATCTTTCCCTGAAGTCTCTTCTGATCATCAATTGTAAACATTGCACTTACTAATAAATAAGGAATTGGTACTTCTTCCTTAATATGAACAGTACTTAGAATTAACTCAGCATCTGCGTATTTCTCTTTTAACATTTGTGTATTACGTGATGCCACTACATCAACAATTTCTATCTCAGGAAATTTCTTGGAAACTTTTGCTTTTAAAAGTTCTGAAGTCCCAATTCCTGTTGTACACATGATTAATGTTTTTATTGGGCGTTGATGTTGGCCAGTTTCAATAGCTTTCGCAAAATAAAGGGTGATAAACCCATTCTCATCATCATTGATGGCTGGTAAGTTAAACTCCTGGCTCACCAATTTAGATACATTCATTACACCTAAAAATACTTCCTCATACGTTACCTTAATTTGACTTAGCAAACTATTTTTAACCCGAATTTTGTGCTCTAATCGATTCAGCATTGGTTTAATATGGTTGGCTAAATCTATAAATATAGACTGACCATCTATATCCATTCCTAAGCTAGTACTCATTCCCTCAATATATGCTCTCGTTACTGAAATCACTTCTGATGAAAAAGTGGAAGTAATAGCATGAGATCCCTGCATTCGCGATGACACTAAATACTGATATAGAAAGTAAATCTCCATATCTGGCAAAGGATTGTTCAAATATTTCTCGATATTACGGACAATCATTTTAGCAACCGGATACAAAATATCTCGCTCCATGTTCTCCATTTCTTCTTTAGAAATTTCATCAGTAAACTTCCTAGTAGGAACTTTCCTTGATCGACTAAGAAGTATATATAAATGCGAGAAAATGTTTACATTATATGGGTAAGGAATGGTTATATTTAAATCTTCTTCAATCTTTCTTAATTGATCCAATATAAATAAAACATCATACTGATTGAAGTTCAGCTTTGGATTCCTTTTTAAATCATCAATATCGATAATATTAAAGATTTCAATGATGTCTTTAATAGCTTTTCGAATATTAACTTCTTCCCCAAGTATGGCCAATGTTCGATTTTTTCTCTCTAAAACCAAATTGTATTTTTTAAGCTCTTCACTCATTATCTGCTCGTCATTAAAAGTAACAGATTCGCCTACATAATAATGACTAAATAAATGATAAACATTTAATGGTTTTGGTGAAGCTAACAACAATTCTTCCATAATTCGTTTACGTCTTTCGCTAGGAGAAAATTGCATTTCTTTATCTTTATAGTTACTTTTTTGGGAATTAATAAATCTCTCGTAATCTAGCTTATATCCTCTCCCTCTCTCAGATATGATTAAAGGGCCATCCTCGTATTCGTTGTTAATTTTATTTATTAAACGATAGACAGTTTTTTGAGAAACATTTAATACCTCAAGGAGATCCTTCGATGTAACATATCCTTGATTTTTAGAAAGAAACAGTAACAGATCTTGTTCATGATTGCTTTTAGAACTCATCTCCTTGCCTCCTTGATTTCATATTATCACACAATTAAAAAAACAATTCGCTGGAAAGTGACCGTTGCAACGGTCACTTTTTTCTGTACATTTTATAGGGGGATTGTTGGGGCGTCAAGGGTGGGGGTAATTGATAATGCTACAGTGAAGAATACTATGGGGTATAAAACAAAGAAAAAACCAAATCATTAAGAAATGGTTTGGTTTTTTCTTTGTTTTCAATATTTATCTACCAAATAAATTTATGCTTTTCTTTTTCTTGTGTAGAAGAAGAACATACCACTTAAGAAGAGTAAAAACCCTACTAATAAGTACTGATAGTTCATAGTGGCAGTTTCCGGTAGTTTATGTCCGTCTGCCCCGTTGGTAGTTTTTGATTCATTGCTACCTTTTGAATCAGTAGAATTCTCTGTATCCTTTGGACCTTCCACGTTGACAGGTTTTTCATTGTCTTCTGGTTTCGGTGTAACCGGTTCAGTAGTATCTTGTTCTTCTGGTTTCGGCGTAACTGGTTCAGAAGTATCCTGTTCGTCTGGTGTCGGTGTAACTGGTTCAGTAGTACCAATTTCTTTAATATGCGCAACAACGCTATCATTGTTATAAGTTACTGTTACATCGTAACCATCTGCAGTTATATTATCGAATTTACCTTCCACACTGTCAGCTGTAAATAAAGTAATATCTGCAGCCTTGTCTATTTTATAATTAGTGAAATCTAAATTCAGATCCCCACCATCAAGGTATAACTGTCCATCTACATTTAATTGTGCTTGGTCATTATCCATTGCCACATCAAGACTTCCAGCTTCCATTGTTAAATTACCGTTTATATTCATAGGTTCTTTAACATTAACTAAAACTGTACCATTTTCTATATAAAGGTCTCCTTCACCAAAAGCAGTCGCAGAAGTAGCTTCTAATGTTCCACCTTGTAGTAATGTACCTCCTGAATAACTATTACTTCCTGTCAATGTAAGTGTACCTGTCCCTTGCTTAGTAAGCATACCACTGCCAGTTATATCATTTCTCCACCAATCATGAGCATTAAATCTTCCTTTTGAAGCATCCATATCAACTGTTACATTGCTTAAAAACGCACCATATCCATCAGATGCTGTTACCAAATCAATTCTTCCCCAACCATTTGATTCGTCTATTACAGGGTAGCCTGATTCAATTTCTGTGGTATACAATACTTCTCTACGTTGTTCTTCAGTCAAATATGGTTGACGAGTTTCCAATAAAACTTCAGCACCTTTAGGTACTACTGGGTCTAAACCTTTTATGCCAGTTTGAGGTAATCCGTATGTAAGTTTTTCCCTGTAGAATGCTTTGTTTGCTTCATGATTTTCCCATTTTTGTTCATCGTATGCACTTTCAAACGTATAATCCTCTGTTACCGTATGTGCATATTCGTACAAGCTCATTCCATTTGATGCAGCTAATTCACCGAATACTTCTCCTGCATTTTTATAAGCCTTATCTAATACCTCTTGGTTTTCTGTAAGATTGTATGCGAAGGCAGTCATTGCAGTTGATTGTATTCTTGCTCCTATAACATCAAGTGGCGAGTGCATGCCAGTCACTATTCTATTTTCTCCCATTTGAGCTGCTCTAGTTAAAAACTCTGAAAATCTTTCAGGTGTTGCGTATGCAAATCCGAATGTTGATAAATATGCTGCACTTGTATGCCCACTTGGAAATGCTCCGTCTTTACCTCTTCCGTCTTCTGCTGTTCTTTTAACATACTCTAATGCAGGAATTACTTCCACATTTGTTTCGTATTGTTGGTAATGTCTTTCACCTGTTTCTTTTTTACCGCCTGAAGGTAAATCTACTGCTGCACTTTCACCACTACCGAGTGTGGCCCATACTGGTAAACCATTCTCATCCACTACTTCTTTAACTTCTCCATTTGAATTCATTCTAAAAGGTCTTGGAGATGAGAAAAAGTACTTAGAAGGATTTGAAGAAGCAGGACTTCTAAATCTAACTAAATCAACTAAATCTAATGCATCTGATAGTTGGGATCCTTGCCATTGCCCCATTCCTTGGCTCTGATCCTCAGCAGTCGCTTCTTCTAATACTACATTCATGTCCTCTTTTGATCTGATAACACTTGTGGTTGGATTAACGATATTTACATAAGTATTTGCTAATGGTCCATAAGCATCCATCATACTATATATCTTATCTCGTTGATCATCATAATAAGCTGCTAGCGCTTCTTCATCTGTTCTATTTTTAGTAACGTCCTCTACATACTTAATATTAGCTGTCCAAGTCTGTGGATTTCTAATTTCTTCGTTTGCGTATGTCTTCATATCCGCTACTATCTTTGTTGCATCATTTTTATATCCATCAAAATAAACGGTAGGCCCGTCCCCATAATTAGCAACTTTACCATTTAAATTTGGAATAGTTAACGCTGTTCCGTCTCTCCAAGCCGGTTGGTTCATAGACCAGACTTGATCAAAACCGTCTAAAATTTTTATAAAAGGATTAGTACCAGCAATATTCTTTAAAGTTGAATCATTAGCATTTGCTCCAAAATCCACTGCTGGTAAAGGCTGGTCCACTTGAGGAGGATTTGTATTTATTTCTCCAGTAATCCCTTGTGGCTTTGAAGGTTTTGAACTCTCCTGTCCAGAATATTGACTATTAGCCAGAACAGAAAGCTCAAAAGAATTCATAGTTAGTGCTGCAAGTAATAGTATTATCGATATTTTTCTTATGAATTTCATCCCTTTTTATTTCCCCTTCTCTCTTGTATTTTTAACAAACAAATTTTATTTTAAAAGAAGTTTGTTAATTGAATATATAGATACTGTTTAAATTTCATATTTTTTATGTAGACGGGAAGAGACTTATTACGAAAATTAGCTGGAAATCACACACATTCTCTAGCTAACGAAGCACTTATTTCCTTTTACAAAAGAACCCTTTAAATTCTCTAATGTTCACATTTTCTCATCAGTCCATATGAGCGCACTGTCTGCAATAAGACATTCTATACTCCATTTTTCAAAGAAATAAAAAAGGAAGCCGCACAAAAGTTCAAGTGAACTTATGAGAAGCCTCCGTCATAATCTTCCATGTTAGCAAACTACTCTCATCTTACTACTACAAAAACCAGTCATTTCAATTTTTGGATGGTGCTTTTTACTCATGCTGCCTGTAAATTTTAAGTTTTTAATATTAATAACGAGAAGTGCAAAAAGTACGGTAAATAACTATTTCGTGTATTCTTGTCTATAACCTTTAACAAGGATTTACCATTTTTTATAGGGGTGAATTAGCAAAGAATTTACGTGTTTTCCCTAAAAAGTCATTGTTATTATCTTGTTCTTTAGAACATACCTCATAAATCCCTCCTATAAGCTTTAGGCAGATGACATTAAAATCTATAACCCATTTTCCACTAACCATTTCATAATGCTTTCTTCTCTTTCCTTCATATCATCTCGCTGTGCATCATATTTACGCATTTTCTTCTGTGAAAGAATATTTCCATCTACCATAAACAGTATTCTTTCCGTTTTTGCTGCTACCTTTACATCATGAGTAACGAGCATTACCGTTGTACCATATTTATTAATCTTTGCAAGGATTGACATAATCTCTTCTGTCGATTTGGAATCTAGTGCTCCAGTCGGTTCGTCTCCAAATATGATATCTGGATCATTTATCAATGCTCTGCAGATTCCTACTCTTTGCAGTTGTCCACCAGATCCTTGAGTGATATTATAATTCGCAAGTTTCTCAATCCCTGTCATTTTCATTAGTTTTTTTGCTTTATTATTTACTACCTTTTTATCTGCTTCTGTTGATATAAGTGCAGGAAACATAATATTGTCAATCAAGGACAGATTCTTTAATAGATAAATATCCTGAAAGATAAACCCCATTCTTTTCAGTCGAATCTTCGCTAATTCTTCTTCTTTTAGACTACCAATTTCATAGCCTTTAAACTTTACACTACCAGAAGTAATTCTATCCATACCACTTATATTATAAAGTAGTGTTGATTTCCCGCTTCCTGATGGCCCCATGACCGATACGAATTCCCCTTCTTCCACTTCCAAATTTATATTATTTAAGATATGAAGCTCATTACCTTTTCCTAATTCTACTTTTTTGCTCATACTTCTTGCTTCTATTATATTGGTCACCTATATTCCTCCCATGTCAGATATTAATATCAAAGTCTATTTCCTAAGAAAATTCTAGATTACGCTTTAGAAAAATAGTTGATGTCTATAGGGTATTAGCATGAGAAACAATTTTTGTACTATCACCTTCTTAAAATGACAGATAGATCATCTTTTACGGCTACCTTACAAGACATAAATATCGTCCAGCCAACGGCTATAATAAGTGCTAATGGACAAAGCAGCCAGGTCTGCCAAATAATATGAACAAATTCAATTTTTGCCGCTCCCATAGTAGACATAGCCATACTTACAAGATATTCCCCTAAAAAATTTGCAAACAGAATTCCAAGTAAGATTCCCAATATCAGTACCATTAAAGTTCCTGCCATATATTGATGACTAATTTGCTTTAAAGTTACTCCCACACTTCGCATGATGGCAATTTGAGACATATCTTTTGATAATAACATTCGAAGGAATAATGCCGTGATTAATATAGCTATGATAATAGCGATTGAGATTCCGCCTATCACTACGATTCCTAACTGTTCTATGATATTTCCAAGCGTCTGCTGCGTATATTCCTTGATATCATTCACCTGAGCCGAGCTATAAGCAGTCTGGTAGTAATCCATTTTCAAGCGTTTGTTAACACCTTCCGCCAAATCCATACTCACAATATACCAAAGAACAGCTTCTTCATTTACTCCAAGACTTTTATGTGCCTTTGCTGTTTTACCTCCATTTGTAATATCTTGATAAATACCTGCAACTGTTACAGTCTGTTCTTCCCCGCCTACCCTGACAGTTACTTCATCTCCTACTTTCTTATTTAATCCGTCTTTTCCAGCATTGGCTAGTGAAAGCGATATTTCACCTTCCCTCTCTGGAGCTCTGCCTTCTAGAAATTTTAATGGAAATATAGAAAAATCACCGACTTCAATATTAATATTGTTCCAAGTACCTTCTGAGCTTTTGACCTGGTAGGAACTTGTGATGTAAGATGCAAACTTTTCTATATCCTGATCATTTTTCAACTCTTCCTGCAGTTTTATAAAATCTTCTGTTATACTATCGGTTCTACGAAGATCGATTCTCATGTCTTGTTTTCCTATTCCCATATACGTGGAAAATTCAGAAGAATTTATAGTGTTATACATATTTACAGGGAGTATAACAATAAACGTACATATGATAAAAATAACTAACAGTAACCTGTATAATTTGAATCGTTTCCATACATCCCCTATACCCATGTAAATATTAGTGCTCAGGAATTTGTTCTTTAGGAGCGGGAAATGGTATTTTTGGTTCTTTCCATGCTCCATGATAGCTGAACGCAAAGCTTCCACCGCAGAAATCTTATCGATTCTTTTCAGTACTTGCTTGCAGTACATCACAATCATGAAATATACAAGTAATGGAGCTATAAGCGATAATATATACTTTAAGCTTCCTGATAAATCAGAAGATATATATAGACTCATATTACCGTTTAACAGGCTAACCGTTGCAAAGGACAGGAGGTAACCCATAATACCGGCAGCTACTGAGATAGCTCTATATTTGTTTAGATAGACCTTTTTTACATCTTTTCTGGATACCCCCATCGCTTTCATAACACCGATTTCTCTAATATCTTCATCAATCGTTGCCAGAAATGTAAGTCTGATACAGAGCGAAGCAATCACAATAAGCAGAATACTTATAAATAAAATAACAATCACAACCACCATATCTGACAAGGCATTAAATATCATAAATATCTTACCTTCTAATATAGGACCGTTTGCCGGAAGACCTGCTTCGTTATAGGCAGTCTGAACAGTAGCAGAATCCCCATTTTCATTCAGCTTGAATTCAATCAAATATTCTAGTTCACTAGCCTGCATTTTAAGCATTTCATCAAAGTCATCCTGGTTTATTACAAACCGTTTCGAAGAAGTAAGGGAAGAGTTCATCTCAAAATCTCTTGCATAATCTGAAATGATAAACTCCTTCTCATACCTGCCGTTTATAACTGTAACCGTATCACCTATTTTTAAGTCCCTTTGTTCCATAAAATAAATGGGAACAGCTATGAACCCTTCCTTTACATCCAGCTTTTCATTATCCAAATTCAATATAAAATCAAAATTCTTATTCTGTACAACAAATGAAATATCCTGTATGGTGCCAGCCATCGTTTGATTCTGACCAAAATGAATATTGCTTCCCTCGATATTCTGAAGAACCATTGTCTCCTGAATAGCAATATGGTCCCGGTATTGTTCTGTGAATTGGTCGATTTCTGCTTGGTCATATTCTCCAGCATGCATCACCGTAATGTCAGCTGGCACCGCACTTTTTTGAAAATTGGACATCCCCTGAATCAAATTGGCTATGTTATTAATGGCACTAGCTGCCAAAATAACTGCCATCGTGATAAATACAAATACTGTCATCGTTACAATTTTGTTTCTGAGAAAATCATTTTTGACTATTTTCAAAAACATTATTTTTTCTCCTTCCTGGATCGATGATATTTATTCTGTCCTTGTCTCTAGCAATCTTTTTTCATTTCTTCAGAGGAATATTTTCAGCATATTCTTTAAACAACTTTTTCTTAGACTAGTTTCTTATAAAGCATGACCTTAATTATTTATTAAGTTTACTAAAGTAATCATACCAAATGGAATTTACTGGGTACACCTAATTAAGGCTTATTATCTTCTACGACGTCAGCCGTATTTTAATAAGTTGACTACTGAAGAATACTGGAAATATTAATTAAAAAGAAAGAAAGTGTAAGAACTGACAATCAAGAAGCGTTTATTTTGGGACTTATGGTTTTCGGGGTTTTTTTATTCAAACTGAGATCAGCAATGGGGTAAGTAATCTCTATCTTTTTATAAGTCTTTCTAACTCGAAATTCGATGGTTTCACTTTCAATAAAAGTTATACAAGAAAATAAAAAGAAAGCCTTCCACAAGTTTACTCGACTCATGAAAAGCTTCCTTTTATGTCCTCAATATTAACGTTTCACTTTCACCTAACGTAAAACCCTTAACTATCAAGGGGTGAAGCGGCAGATTACATCATGCCGCCCGTAAGCTTAGAGTGTGTAATATCTTTAATGTTTTGTGCAAAAAGTGCGATATACCAATGTTTTGCTGAATTTGAGTTGTAACATCTTTAACGGGAATTTACCGTTTTTCACTGGATTGCGTTAGCAAAATGTTAGCAATTTAGTGATTGCAGCCTTTAAGTTCATCCTATAGTAATGACCCAAACTAAAAAACGATCTTTGAAAAAGGTAAAGGAGGTATTAAATAGTGGATTCAATTTCTCACAATGACAGTAAATTAAGGCACATCTTCAATGAAATGAAACAACATATCAAACAACAAAATAATCTTATAGGAGAATTAATTAGTGCTATAGAGGAAAAGGATACACAGATTCTCCACTACAAAGGACGGTTGGAAATCTTATCAAACATGGTCTATCTAAGGATGAAATTCTTGAAGTAACATGCATTTCTTCTGAGCAATATGAAGAGCTACTTGCTAAAAAGAAGTATTATCAACTACCTTATATTTATTTAAATGAGCAAGAAAAGATTGAATATAACATCCTCATTCAAGACATTCAAAAGTCTACAGATATTTATGAACTGATTGATTCATCTAAAGAGGGTGAGCGAATAGTTTTCATCAACAAAGTATTAGGTAGATTCTTGAGAGAATATAGAGATATCAAAAATTCAGATGACGAGGATGTATATGATAAATTTATTGAAAGGATTATTAAGAACAGTAATGCAAAAAGTGCCTATTTAGCTTTAGTCCGAATCTTTGGAAATGAGATAAAGCGAAAGAGAGAAGAGGTTTTAATATCGTCAGCCATAGAATAGGTAGATATACACCATTACTGTAAATCAAACAAGAGTGCGATAAAATCTCCGCACTCTTGTATTGTCTTTGAACTATTTTTTACACATTTAATATATATCTTCAACTACAGGTCAAAAAGTGCAGTAAGGCAAGGATTTTTACCGTTTTTCATGAAATAACATTAGAAAATGTTGGTACTCGCATAACGAACAGTTTAATCAAGTATCTTATATATTGGTGTATAACCAATTTTACTACTAGTAAAATATAAAGAAGGAAAGTGATTCTCTTTCCTTCTTTTTGCTATCACCTTTTTGATTTTTCATTATCTTTGTTTTTATCTAATCCCTTAATTTTCAGTGTAACATCTATTGCTAATCCAACACCCTTGCCAGCAAGCTCTCCCATTTTACCAGCTGCTTTCAATCTAGCTTCTCTCGGTAATTGGTTCCATATATCTTTTTTATTCATTATTATTTCCTTATACCTTATTTAGATTCGATTTAAGTTAAATCATATTTCGTATAATTCTTTTATTAATATGCTTTGTTTTTTGTTATGGACAATAGGAAATACTTTTTAAGCATAGCCTTTTAAGCTTTATTAAAAATCAAATCCTAAATTATTTGTGAGATCCCCATCAGGATTAGTTCTCTCATAACCTCCACCTTCACTAGCTGTTAGGTCATGGTGAGTATCGCTATCTCCATCTCTCCAATAACCATCAACTTGAGTACCATCACTTTTTGTATAACCTTGTACATAATGTGGATTAACATTATGTGTACCAACTATATTATTTACATCTACAATATTAGAATGGTTGGTAAATGGATTATTTTCAGATACACCACTTAGCTGATTTTCCTCAACTTTCCCCATATTTTCAAATGGGTCATTTGATTGTTGCTGTTGTCTCAAGGGATTTTGGAACATTTCCCGTTACCTCCTTTTGAAAGCTGTCTAGATATTGATTACTTAAATTAACTGTTTGATGTGTTAGTTCAATTAAGTCTCTTTTCTTAATAGTAACCGAATTATCGACAGGTAGTTGCTTGTATGTGTAATACTGTGTAATTTTATTAAACAATTCCTTTTGAACTTCTTTAGATTCAAGTTGTGGTTTATATATTTGATATAGTTGCTGGAATGTTTGATATACTGAGTTATTTGTCTCATTAATATAGTATGGTAATAGTGTTTGAGTAAGATGTTCCAGAGAATCAGTCATCTTATCAACACTAAAACTAATTCTATTTTTTTCATTGTTTTCCCTAATCTTCTCTTGTTCTTTTGCATAAGAATCTGAAAACCTAGTATTAATACCAGTCAAAATTCCACTGAGGAAGAAAGGTGCAGCAAGACCACCAGTTAGAGTTGTAGCCATAACTCCTAATACTCCCATACCAACTGCTAATGAATAGCCATCTTTTGTTCTTTGCTCTATTACTTTTGTATAATCTTCCCTCGAAATAAGAACAAAAGATACTGATGCTATTGAATTTTCAATTTCATTTAATGAACGGTTAATTTGGCTAGTTAAGCTCATTAAGTTACGTTGTAAATTCTTATAAGGTATTTGTGCAGACTGATCTCTTAAAATGTTTGCATCTTCATTTGCCAACGTAGAAGGGAGGTATATTGAAACCGTATCAAAATGTTTTTTTAGTGCTTGTATAGAATAATATAAATAATTTATTATTTTCTCATTTTTTAAATCAATATTCTTTTCGTTTTTCTGTATTTCTTTAAAACCATGATACATTGCAAAAATCTGACCAAAATAATGAAACAGTATATAATCATTAACTTGACGACTATAACTCAAATACAACTGCTCTGCTGGTACCTGTTCCAATGACTTATTTTTCGAATAATAGTAGGTTTTATAAATTAAATCTTTTATGATTGTATTTGGGACATTAATAATTAAATTCTTCTTATTATCAATTGTTGAAATTTGTAACTCTGAAAAGATTGATTCCTTATCTCCATACTTTGTTATAGATATATCAGTAATTTCTTCATTGTAATATTTGAAATGTATCGTAGAAGGACTCTGCGATAATAATATTTTGTCCTCATCCTGCTTAATGAAGAATGGTTCATCCTTTGAAGTGTACCCAAATATATACGAACTATCGGATTGCTTCGTGAAGAATTCATGTATGTGACTTTGTACAAATACTTTTAATAAAGCTATCTGATTCTTAAATATAATGAAAACATTATTATTATCTATTTGAACTTCTAATTTCTCCATATCTATCGTGTTCAGAACTTTTAAGTTACTTCTTGAAATAAATATTATTTTCGAACCGTCTGATAAGATGCCTACTTCTTCACCTTTAAAAGATTCTCCATTTAAAACACCACTTAATCTCCCAAATCTACATATCAATTTTTTATTGGTTTTAATTATGTTTCTTATTAAATATTCTTTTAGGCTACTACCATTATAAATATTTATCTGATATAAATTATTTTCAGATTCAAACACAATTTTATTTTCAATATTACTGTAATATGCATTTGTCTTAGACAATTTAAGTGTAACTAAGCACTTCTTTTCAAATTCATCTATAAAATAAATATTATTAGAGTCAAAACAAATTGCAATACTCTTATCTGCAATAAATTTATCATGAATATTAGCTGTTACACTAGTAGTAAAGATTTCAGAAACATCTCCAACTATATTAAAAATATTCTGATTGTAATTTTGCATCTTATTTAGTATCTCTTTTTTAACTTTTTCGTCAAAAGTATATACCCTTAATTCATATATAGTCGAGTTCCTTACCGAAAAAGAACCACTTATTTCAATAAATTTGTCCTTATCCTTAACGCTTTTTATACGGTAGAATGGAATCTCATTTATATAATTGTCTTTTGAAAATTTCAGTTTATTATTTTCTATTTTAATATAGTCGGTGAAAGTAATATGTTCTCCATTTATTGCCTTTCCTACTCTATATTTACAAATACTATTAGCATTCATATTATTCTTACATACTAGATTATTATGAGAAAGTTTTTCATAAACATTAATAAATTCTTGGTCAGTTAATAATACATTAAAAGAAAATTCTCCACCCACTTCATTCGATAAAGTAATACCATAATCATTAAACGAAAGATCTATATTTCCTGTATAACTCTTACTTTGTTCCTCACCAAATATTCCTCCTGTGTCATGTGCAAAAACTCTCCCTAGATTAGTAATATAAAAGCTTTTTGTTCCGACAATAGATTTATTAGGAATATTAAATACATCCCCAGATTGATAGATAGAAACTTCTCCATTATTAAATTTATTCTTTATAGCTGCGACAACCATACATATACCCTCTTTTCATTAATATGCGTTATAAAAAAATAAACGACTTGAGAAAAAGGTCGCTTTAAGTTTGAAGCAACTGGCTGGCATTTCTGAAATAGTTTTAGCCCCTCTAGTTTTGCGTCCTACTTTTTCAAGTAGTTTGCCAATATTTTATTATAGTATTTATTACCCATTAAAATATTACTATAAACCCTTTAAATTGGATAGAGTTGTAAAAACAATAATAAAACTAGCGACGGAACAATTTAGCATAGAAGATGCCACTATAATAATGTAATTCATCTTGACAAAATGGAGTTGACCTTTCGGCTTACCCCAACTATTAACAACTTTCCAAGCCATCTGTCTGGACCACTTGAAATCCATAAAAGAAGCTTCCCATAAGTTTAATCTCGTAAAAAGCTTCCTTTAAAATCCCCACTATAAGCAAAAATTTAGCATTTACTGTCATCTTTCTCAAAAACCCTTATATATCAAGTCTGTAAGAGAAAAGATCACTTCATGCCGCCCGTAGGTTGCTAGAGTGTAATATTGTTAACATTGAGTGAGAAAAATGCGGTAAATCAACGTTTTGGATGTTGTTGACTGCTCAATATGGGTTGAGAGGACGACATTGATGTTTTCAATCTGCCTGTTCTCGGAAACATATCCATGGCAATTTCTGCACCATCAGTAAGCGGGAACATTTAATGATTTTATGGTTCTCGGGAACATATCGACACCATATACTACTCTTCTTGCGGCATTCACCCTTCTTCGTAGTGGCCGGAGTTCTACCAACTGATGTCAGTTGGCAAATTTCAAATCATACGTAACACGGAGATGCACGATTTCATCAATCAGCAGCCGGCGCTGCATACTGAATTTGATGAAATCCTCTCCTCAAGAATGATACAAAAAATCACCATTTTCGAAGACTACTTAAATTTGGAATTCAAATCTGGTGTTGATGCAGATATTGAAGGATAAAGCAAAGCAGGACTTCTTACAATTATTTAGGTGGTCCTGCTCTTTTTAGTCATCGTTAGGTAAATACCATCCGTGTTCACGATGAATACTTGGTGCATGTGGAGTTTCATTGCCCCATGCTCTTTTACTCATCTCTTTATCGAATCTTCCAAGTAAGTTCTGTAGGCTACAAGCCGCTTTAAAATCATCACCTGATGAGCAATAGTCTAGTCTTACTTTTTCTCGTGCTGTATCAAGTTCTGCATCTGTTGCATTCTCAAACCATTTACTACTATAAAGATTTGCTTTTTCTATCTCATCTTTCAAATTATCAAATAATTCTTTTATAGCATCTTTATTCTTCAATCCAAGCACGATAGCAATAAGTGTAGGGATGCTTATTCCAATGAGAGCAAGCTGCTTTTTATGTGCTTTCATCCAAGTCATAATTCCATTCTTATCTTCAGTAACTTCTTCTATTTCCTGTTCATTCTGGATTCCTTTATTCATAAGAGTTCTCTCCTTTCAACTTTGCTCCCTCTATAGGGTACAGTCTACAGGCACTTTGTCCCGTCTTTTTCAGCCCCCTCATCTTATTTTAGAATCAACTGCGAGACGCACTCCACGTGGCTTGGATGGTGATGGCAGATATTTATTGATGTAGTGGTGTTTACCTATATTTGTTAATTAATAATCATTTTAACATTTGAAATGCAATATTACATCATTTCGCCCGTAAGCTGAGAGTGTGTAATATAGTTAACAAGAGGTGCAAAAGGCGCAGTAAATTAAGGTTTTTAATATTCGGTGTTGTAATATCTTTAACGCTATTTTACCGTTTTTCATGAGATTGCGTTAGCAAAACGTATAAATGACAAATTAAAGAGGCAGTTTGAAGACGTTCAATATCTTATGAAGAAAATAACAGGTATCACTGCCGAAAGATATGAGGATATTGTTGCTGAGAAAAAATATTATAACATCCCATATATATACTTAAATGAAGATGAAGCCGTAGAATATGAACTGCTACTTCGGGAGATTCACCATTCTAATGATATATATGAACTAATTAATCCTCTCAAGGAACAGCAACGAATTAAATTCATACACAAGGTATTGCTTCGATACAAGCAGGAGTATGATTGCCTAACTAAATCCAAGAACAGTGAAAACTATGAAGAGCTTATCCTAAATTACATTGATCGAACAGGTAAGGATCATGATGCTAAAAAAGCATATTCATCCTTGGTACGTAGATTTGGCAATGAAATAAAAAGAATGCGGGAGGAAGTACTTATAAAAATTTCTGAGTAAAAGTATTTGTCCAACCTAAATTGGATAAATAAATATTGTTAGTAGAATTTGTATGTCAAAAATAAGACACCTTTTTTCAAAAGGTGTCTTATTTTGTGAGCAAAGTAAGAGAAACAAATCCCCTATTTACGATAGTCCTCACTTGATAAAGTTTAGCATTAGCAGTTGATACAAATTAGATTGAAAAAAGAGTACGATAATAGCTATTTTTGCACTTTTTTTAATAGCGTTTAAACTGCTAATACTAATTTAATTTTTAATTTCTACGTGGCTACCTACTTTACAATTCATAAACAAAAGCTCCCAGAAGACTACATTTTCTTCTAATGAACAATCTCTTAATTAAGAACGCTTTTCAAAGGTTAACTCTAATCATTACTGAACGAAGTATATAATTATTCTAGATTTTAGCTATAAAACAAACATAGACTTTCTTTCTTCTTCGGAATTTAATAAATACTCTATAGGTGAAAATTGACTATAGCCTGTACAGTCAGAATAAATTTCTATATTCACACAAGATGGATCTAATTCAACTGTAATAGCATTGTAATCATAGTCATAGTAAAACTTGTATCCTTTATGGCCGATATCTGGGAAATTGTTTTTAAACTTTTCATTATACTTAGGTTTAAAATAATTAATTAATGCTCCCTCTGTAACATTAATTATTTGACTATCTAAATATAATGGCGGTGCTGATAACACCTTCAAGAAATGTTCTTTATCTTCTTTATCTGTCACCTGAAAACCTTTCCTTCCATCCATCGATGTCAGCAAACGCGGTGTAAACTCCCAAAGAGTAATCGCAATTTCGTAATTTATATCCTCATATAAAATATCAGCCATTACTTTCTGAAGTGTTTCATGAGATTTTAATCTTTTTAAAGCATCTCTATTCCCTATTTTCCCGTAAGCTTGTCCAACATATAATATCTCGCATTCCAGATTTTCAGTAGAAAAAGCTGTATATATCCAAAGAATATCAAATTTAACTCCTCCTCCACAGCCATCTTTCATAAATAAAATTTTGTCACTTTCTAATTCATAATCCACCATATTCTCATGTAGAGGTATTTTTATAGTTTCAACTTTATCAGTTAGAGTTACTCCGTGTTTTACTTGAACTTCTACATAAGTATCGGTTACTTTTAAGCTATTTTCTATAAAACTTAGTCTCTTAATTTTATTTATCATATATATATGATAAGAAGCATTTGATACATCAACAGTTTCTAACAGCTTAGGGTAACATATAGTTACTTTTGAGGAAAAAGTGTGAAGAGCAAACTCACTCATATATTTTCTTGGGATACCGTTATTTACTTTTGTTGCAGTAAACTTAGGATCATCTATGCAGCAATTTTTAAATTTCTTTCCAGAACCACAAGGGCATTTCTCGTTTCTCCCAATATTCATCATTTACCTCCTACTATCGATACCCTTCACATTTTAAAGTGGAGTCCAATAGAAAATTAATACCTTTTTTAAAATTAACCACAATAGCCTTATACAGAATATCTTATACTTGAATAAAACTTTGTTTGCCACAGACTGTTCATCTCAAACTAATTATTAAGGTTGCATTGAAGAGCAAAAATTCATCTGTCATAATAAAGATCCGACATCTAATTCTATACATAAACAGACGGATTCCCAATATATAAAAGCACCAGATTGTAGAGGGTTAACCTTTTTACTAAGTTAGGTTCACCGCACTGATTTAAATGGTTAGTTTTGCATTAGCCAAAAATTAAGTCAAAAGGAAGATATTAATCTGACAATATGGAAGTGACAATAAAATAACTATTCTACCTTCTCAGCAAATAATGTACTAATTTCCTCGTGGCCCACTTCCACTATTGACCTAGACTCCCCACTTGCACTAATTTTAGTAAAATCAACAATAGTAGTGTAAAGTGTTCTCCCATGGATATTACTAATAGGCGGAAGATCCACTTTTTTACTTTCATCATAATTAAAAATTACTAAATAACCTACATTATCACTATGCTTGGTAGTATAAGAATGTATTTGTTTTAACCCTTTAATTAACTGTTGTCTATCTCCATTAAATAGTTTAACTTCAACAATATGCTTACCATTATGCTCTATAAATAGATCTAGACGTTCAGCGCCTTCTCCAGAAACCCCAATTCGTTGCTCAATTATCGGATTAAAGCCTTGATTAAATAAAAATTCTGCTAAATCGTATTGAAGTGGTTCTTCTAGTAACTTTTTTTCCAAAATTATTTTTCTTAATCTCGGTTTATCAAAATTATGAACTTTTTCCTTATATCTATTAAGTACTAAGGAGAGTGTCCATTGAGTATTAAGAGATATTTTTAAAAAGTTTACTATATTAATAGTATCTTTAGATAAATTATGGCTTTCAACTACATTTTCTATTTCATCACGGTACTTAGTTATTAATTTTCTCGATTCTTTAAATCCACCTGTTTTTAGTAGTTCCTTTATTATTCCAAATAATTTCCCTCTAAAATGCTCCTTTTGACCTTTCCAAATAACCTGTTGGTAATTCCTTAAATCCCCTTTTATCTCTTGAATAATATCATTCCAGTTAATTAAATATTGTTCATTATTAACGGGTTGGGAAAATCTTAACATATGTAACTCTTTCTTTTTATTTAGCTTTTTACTAGCAATACTACTATCTATTTTCTTGTTTATTAAATCTTTTATTTCATTTTGGATGTTCCGCATATCAGAATCACTAAAAATCCCATCCATTTTTTCTGCATGTAGTAATAAATCATTACCTTGTGCTTCTTTAAGGTGTTCAACTTTTAATGGTTTACCTACTTCATTAAATGCTTCAAAATAAGGCTCTATGAAGTGTTTGAAGTTTTCAGATAGTTCAGTTGAATATTCCTTTAAATTGTTTTCATCCTCTAAGTCATTTATTATAAGATTTGATAAGGCTGAGAATAATACAGGTTCTCTACATATGTTATCTAGAAACATAACAAATGTGTAAGGTTCACTATTCTCTGTTGCACTTTTAAAATTCTCAAGTAGATCTATATAATAGTTATAAGCTAGATAATTCATTATACTTGGCCCCTTTTTTAACTAAATTATTGATTCAAATCATAAATTACCAAAATAGCAATTCTGTAAATTATGCATACCTTAATCCGATCTTATTGAAACAACTCGAAACGATGCAAAATACCATTCCACATTACTACTGTACATTGTCTATAAAACCATAAATCTCTTTAACTCAACGTCCAGACCACGACTTAATCAAAACTATAAGATACTTTCCTCCTGTTAAACCAGTAGTCTGTTTTAGGTATAAATCAAGAGCTAAACGAGTATAACTTACTTTAGTCCGCAGGTTTGGCAATGAAATAAAAAGGATGCGGGAGAAAGTACTTATCAAGATATCTGAGTAAAAGTATGTATCTATCCTAAATTACATAACTTAAACTTGTTAGTTCAATCTGTAAGTCAAAGATAAGACACCTTATTTTTAAAAGGTGTCTTATTTTGTAAGCAAAAGAAGAAAATCCAGCAGTTTTCTGAAGATACTGGTGGTTGGGATAAAAACCGTTAATATCACTTCAGAACTGAATTACTTGGATTTTCTCGACTATAAAACATGATCTACTTTAATTAGTTCTTGTGTTAATTCTTCAATATTCTTTTTCTGATAATACTGAATTAACTCCGTACCATCATTTGCATACCTTCTTATAGATGGGCCATTTTGACTGTATCCCTCATACTCAATAACTGCTACATTTTGAAAGCGAAATTTACGCAACATCATCTTGTAGAAAGTATGATCATGTGTAGAAATAATGATTTGCTTATTATGCTTTTCTATAAATAGCCGGACTAAATCAATAAATGCTAATGTATTTATTTCGTCCATACTTTGAATGGGGTCATCCATTCCCATTAGCTGTAATGGTGACCAGTTTTGATGTAAAGACATAGAAATAAAAAATGATAATGCTATAGTATTTATTTGAGCAGAACTAAAGATATATGACGCATTAGCAGGTACCTCAGCGTCCACTTGTCCGGTTAATACATATATAAGCAGCCTATATGCCCTGTTCCTATGTTCTTTTGAAAATTTCACTTTACTATACATTGGATGGGAGTTTATATGAGAGAAAATTCCCCCAACCGTATCAAACAATTGATCCATCATCTTATTATTAAGCCCATCTAAAGCATTTTTTACATTATCAATAACACTTTGGACTGCCTTATAATCACTATTTATATCGTTCTTTTCCTTCGTGATTGTTTCAAAGTACTCTCGTTGTTTTTCCAAATTTGCTTGAAACTCAACTAATTGTAATTCATCGTTAGCATGTTCTAATGCATTTAGAACTTTTAATGATATTTCTTCCTTTTGCTCTAGGCTAGAGAGTGCTATAGCATGTTTCTTAGAGACATCTTCTAAAAAGATGAGAACTTCCTCTTCACCAAACTTGTCAATCTTTGTTGAATTTGACTCTAATAATGACAATTTATTAATGAACCTATTTATATCTTCCTCAGTTTGTTGCTCTTTTCTATCAAAAATTTTCACTTTATTTAGTAAATTTTCACGATCTTCTACAGATAGTGAAGATAGATGAGATTGTAACTGTTCTTTTAAACTAATTAACCTCTCTTTTAAGTTAAACTGATCAGTATCTATATTTAGTTTTTTTGCATCTAATTGAAAGTTCGTTAAAAATTTCTCCATTATTTGCATCTCATTATAAAGTTGCTGTTCATAACTCTTCTTTTTATTTGAAAGCTCTCTGTTATCCATAGCCTTTTTTTCAAGAGAAACTAACAATTTTTTTATTTCTTTTTCTTCTTTATTTTGTTGTTCCCTTAATCGCTGTAGCTCTTTATCCTGTGAATCTAATTGATTTTTAGTCTCTAAAAATTGTTTCTCTAACTCCGGAAGAGTTTCGTTCATCTTCTCTTGTTCTTTTGCAATTCGATTTTTCAGAACTAATTCGGATATACCTTTGGTTCCACAAGCTGGACAATAATCTATATCCGTCTGCACAGAAATATATTCATTTAATGCATTTAGGAAGATTTGGTATTTAGTATCAATCCCTTGAAGGTCTTTAATAGATACATCCAATACTTTAAGATTCCTTGAATTCATTTCTATACTTATCTCTAAGTTATTTAAAATTTGGTTAGTACTCTTCAAATTATATATATAACTTAAGATTTCATTTCTGATTTTTTCTTCTGTATTAGATAATGGAGATATTTTAGGAAGTTGCGAGAACTCCTTTTGCTCTAAAATATTTTGTAAAATTTGTCTTATTTCCTTTACGAAATCCTCCAATTCAGTTGCTGCGCGTATATATTCCTCAGCCGCTAACTTTGATTCTTGAACCTCTTTTGTCATTCTCACTCTATTTTCAGAACTTTCAATAAACCTAGGCAGATGTTCAAGAAGATTTTCAACATTGTCTAATTTCTCTTTATACATTATAAGTTGATTCAATGTTTTCCTTTTAGCAGGGAGTTCATTTAAAAATTTCTTTCCTTCTCTCCATCCATCAAGTAGTCCTTTAGCTTCTTTGAATTGATATGTTGTATTCTCTAATTTGTAGCGTTCCTTCTTCAACATTTCTTGGTTTTGAACACAAATTTTCTTTACTTCTTGCCATTGTTCTTGCTCATATGCTTGTTTTATATTATTAAAGTATCCCAAATATGGGGATAAGACTTCTTTTAAAGAAATATTATCATTAAGTAATATCTTCTTATTGAGTTTACTAATACTTTCTTCGATACTATTAATTGAATGCTGAACTTCCTGTAATTGCCCTTCTCTTTGTTGAATTTGAATTTTTAATAAATCTGATATTTTTTTAAACGAGTCTTTATATTTTAAGAAATGCTCTGTTCCAAACAAAACTGAAAGAGAATTATACCTGTCTCCATCTTTCATTCCTCTAACGAACTCATTTAGCTTTTCTTGGCCCAATATATGTGTTAAAGCAATAATTCGAGAAGTATCTTCAATATTATCCCTCCACGCTTCCTTTACTAACCAATTCTGCAGGACCATTTCGGCTTCATCACCATTTATTTCTTTCTGAAATCCACTAGGGTTTTTTATTGAAATCTTTAGCGTAGATTTCCCATAGTCCGTGGTATCAGCTTGTTTAACTGTACAAACTCTTGTTACTTCAGCTATTCTACTTGATGATATTTGTAACACAAGAGTTACATACGTCGTCTGGTCAACATCTGCATTAAGATTTCGAATAAAGCGAGTACGTTTTCTTTCATCTGTAGGTACACTAAACCTATGAATTTCTCCAGTTAATACCCATTCAATTGAATCAAATATTGAAGTCTTACCATGTCCATTAGGTCCGTATAGCAATAAAACATCTGCGTCTTGAAAATTAAATGTTACTTTATCAAGAAAGCCCCTGAATGCTTCTAAGGTTAGAGATTTAATTTTCATTTTTTTCACCTCTATCTACATAAGGCGATACTATTTTTTTTAATGTATCTTCCGCAGTATAGTCCCCCTCAAAAAAACCACTTCCAATTCTTTCAATTACATCTGTTTCCAGATGATTTTTTAATTCCTGTAAGAAGTGGAAGTCGTTAAAAACAATAAGTTCATCTTCTAACTGGATTTCTAACGTTAAAGGTAGTTTTTGAGAGAAGGGATGGTCTTTCATAGTTAGAATTATTTTCTTGAAGTACTGGCGATCATTTTCAATAACTTTACGATTAATAGTTAAAATATCATATTGCTGAACAAATAAAATCAAGTAAATATCCCACTTTAAATCTCTTAAATCCCCATTTAATCGCCCTTGAATTTTTACTGCCAATTCATCAGCCGATTTTTCCCAGTTATCTAATAATTGTTCCTCTGTTTCAAAACTTGCAATTCCAAAAATTTGTTCTGGAGATGCATATACTCTATCTATATAAGCAAATTCAAGTTGAGTAAATTTTTGGAGCTTTCCATAGTTCTCAAATAATGAATATAAATCACTAATCATACTATCATTTCCTCTATTCGTTGTAGTAAGCCATCCAAATTGTCTACTTCATTATGTAAATCACGCAGGCAACTTGCACAGAGAACTTTTATCTCTTGTAACAAACCTAGATTGTTTTTTTCTATCCCAGAAAAGTATCCTTCATCGTCCGAGGCGCAATAACTTTTTATTATGTTTTCAAAAGAAAATTCCGATTGACAATTTTTACAAAGGTTTACTTTTTTATGCCCACTACAGTTATCCATTATTATTGGGTAAGGTAAAATGACCTCTCCTCTTTGAACTGCCTTTTTTCCAGTTGGGGTTTTCAACCTAGTACGAACTATTTCTAACAAAATCTCAGGCATTTTCGTATGTCTTCTTACTGCATAAACCAAAAAATTATAATAATCTTGATCGATATCTACACTGAGGTTTGCAGTTTGATCATTATACACAAACTCCATATCTGGGAACTTACACTTTATTAAAGTAAGTATCTCAATAAGTTGTTCCAGTCCTGCATAATCACCAGAATCAATTTGGAAGGGGAATCTGTATTGCTTTAAGTAATTATCAAGGTCACTAGGACCTAGATTGGTAAGCCCCATAACTACTTCATCTAACCTCTGATATAAAACGGAGTGTGAATCTTTTGGAAAATCTTTTACAAGTTGGATTATTGTTTCTCTAGCTTGCCTTAATTTAATTTCTAGTGTTGTTAAAGTAGCCGTTTGTGCAAAGCCTGAAGAACTAACTGGCCCATATACAGGATAGCCTTTTCCAGTTTGATCCAAGATCATTCTATTGTTAGTGTCATTTTCTTCTACAATAGACCCTAATTCCTTTTTTAATATTTCTAAACAACTATAGAGACTTACCCCACCCATAGAACCGCCATAAATCTTGTCACTAATCACTCCAACTACTTTATCATTTATTAAAATTGGGGAACCAGAAGCACCTTTTGTCTTATAGTTAATGTCAATAATTTGTGGATGGACACAAGAAAGGTCTAGGTCATATTTTCCATCCTCCACATTCGGTATATTAGTTTGCTTGACTATTCCAGAAAAGAGTTCTCCCGTATCACGTTTTGTAGTCGAATACCCATACGCCGACCAGTTAGTTTCTGGTATGACTTCAGATGTAGAGATTATTAATGGATTTATCTCTGCCACTGGCTCCAAAATCTCAAGGATGGCTATATCTAATCCAACATATGGTTTCTCAGGGTAAATAACTTTGGCTTCTACTGTTTTACGATTACCTTGAAAAAAGAAAATAAGACTGATTTTTTCACCACTTTCCCAATAGTCATCTATTGTATGACGAGCAGTTATAGCCCTTTGTTCTGCTACTAAGAAAGCTGTCCCGATACTATCTGATCCACATTCTAATTGTGCTACAGCTTGTTTAAACTCTGGTCTCATTTCAATATTTCCCCACTTTAACTACTACTTTAAAATTCAATTACAGTAATTTCTCCCATTGTAGCTGTGTGTATCTCATAATTATATTTCTCTTTCCATTCCTTCTTATCAAAAAGTTTGGATGTCTCTGTTGGATAAGACATGTATAATTCTCTTTTTAAATCTTTGGAATCCCTAACTACAATCCTAGCAATAGTAGCTTCATTAGGATGACCATGGATCTTTCCATTTGTAGAGATTAGATATCTATTAGAATCAATAAGTTTCATTAATGAATTGTTTGTATTATTTTCACTACCGTGATGTGAAACCTTTATTAAATCGAAGTATATTGGAAATTGATTTTCTCCATATACTTTCCTTAGCTGTTCTTCTACTAGAGTTGGAGGGGCGTCGCCTAAAAAAAGTATTTTTTTACCATAATACTCTATGATTATAGTGATTGAACTTGCATTAATTTCATCTTGATCCTCTTGAAATGGCTTTTCTACTAATTTAACAATATTAGTTGTCGAAGAAACCTTTTCTGTCTTATTAGCAACTCCCGTTGACTCACGATTCTGGGAAATAAACTCTACAGCATCATCAAATACCGTATCGACTGTTAATGGTAGAGTAGGAAACATTCGACGTAGTTCCTTGTACCATACCCTTTTTAATGACTCTAATTGTACTTCTGTAGGTGATAAAACATAAATTTTTACATCTTCTGCAATATTTTTAGATATATTGGAAAAGGAAATGGCTTTACTATTAAAAGATGTGTTCCAAGGGTATTGGTTCATCTCTAGCAATGCTCCTAATCGTGTCCCTTGTTTTCCACTTATTTTTATTGAACTTTTTTCTTCGCTGTCGTCAACATATACTACACGTTTTTTTATTTTTTCAACATCATTTTCTTCTAAAGTGATGTTCTCATTTCCAATTGAAAGATGGCGGTAACTATTATGCCAAACTTCTTTAACACTAATAATCTTAGGAGATTTACTATCCCCATTCTCCCTAAAAAAAGTAATTCCACCTTGAATATGATCTTGATCAATATGTGTAAAAATAACTAGGTCAATCGATTCTCCGTTCGAGTGTAATTCTTGAAGTTTAGGTTTAACATAATTTCTATATGTATGTGGATATGCTAAGTCAATTAAAATATTTCTTGTGGATTGACCTAAGAAACTAATTAAGAAACTATCTCCATTTTTCGCTGGAAACATTTCAACTCTTATAGTATTGATACAATTCACCTCCTAATTTCTTCAAATTATGTGGTTTATAAATAATTCTAAGATTTCCTACTACACTAACAATCATTTTAAAAGTAAACCACCTAATTTCTTTAACATCTTACATCTTGCTGATGCCCCCATATTTGTGTAGCAATTTAATTATCCTATTAGCCCTTTTTGGGTTCCTCAAAAATATCATTTCTTTATCTAAAATGTGCTAATCTTCTCCAAAATCCGACACCTATTATATATATTTTACCAAAAGTTACCGATAATTAAAATTGTATTGGCTCTTGAAAACGTACAAACTAAAGTTTTTTATATACCTACAATTGAATAAATTATTTATTATAAACTATTTCAAAAATTGTTATCGATATCTTTATTATCAATATCAAAAAGGGAGATTACCAATTGAGTAGCTTCTCCTTTTTCTTTACCAACAAAAAATTCTTATAAAATTACGATTTACTATTAAAATGGTTCAAATCATAAGATACAATGATTTCCGAATAACCGGTTAATTCTATTCAACTAAATACAGGAACTATAACAAGCGAACGCCGCAGGTTTCATGCTGTTATCTACTCTTGAGATAACCAGTCCTGCGGCTTTTTAGTCAAAATAATAAAAAGGAAGAAACCTATGACAAAAAAACAAGAAACTAAGGAAAATACATCTTTTAAATTAGATATTTTCAAAATTTATGATGAATGTGAAAAAAAAGGAGTTTCAAAGGAAATTATATCTGGTTTCCTTAAACTTCAAAGGAGGATTCGTGATGCACAAAATATTTCAGGATCTTAATTTACCGGGAAGTACCACACGGCCAGTTATTATTCCACGGAGTTTGAATTCAACTTCTTCAAATAAGGCAATTGCTTTACAGCTAGAGTTACCATTTGTCATGAGTGAATCCAACTCTACTGATAAGAAAGAATAAAAAGATTTCTTCCTGTTCATAATGGAGACAATTGAACAGGAGGGATAACTATGCATAAACCTAAGATTACGAGTATTACTTATTCAGAGGAATTACCGAAGGAGTCGGCTGTCATCCTATATCGATTGCTTGAAAAACTGGTAATTGATTCGTTGCCAGTCGATCCTCCACTAATCAGTTTGTTCCTAAAGGATTCTCTGGATGAGTTCAAGAATAACTGAAAGGAAGTACCATATGCAAAGAAATATCAAGAGAAGCTTAGTAAAGAAAAAAACGGCAGAGTACAAGCGTACTAGTTCTGGCGGACAAGACCTCAAGCTACAAAGCGAAACAAACGCAGAATACCTACGTGATACTCCAAAAGAAAACACATTAGAATTTACTGATTATGATGTTTCTGCAACAAAACTTTCAATGGAAAACAGACCTGCCCTTGGACGTATGTTAAAAATTATTGAAAATGGAATGATTTCACGAGTGGTTGTGTATGAAAGAGACCGTCTTGCTAGAAATGTCTACGAATATATTTATATCGTAAAGAAGTTTTATGAATATGAGGTTGAAGTTGTTTTTACTGCATCGGATGCTCCACCATTCTCAAAAGAATTGTTCTTAGAAACATGGTACGGTCTCTCAGGGGATTTATTTTTACAAATTTAAATCACCTTCCCGGTTACCCAATATTAACTAAATTTGTCGTAAATAGAATGAAACGATTACTAAAACATAGTGGATTAAATTCAAAACTTACTCCACATTCATTACGCCATACCCACACATCGCTTCTTGCTCAGGCAGGAGTGGAATTAGATGAAATTATGGATCGCTTAGGCCATGAAGATGATGAAATAACAAAAAAAGTGTATCTCCATATAACAAGCCATAGAAGAAAGAATGCCTCTAACAAATTTAGTAATTTGGTGCGAAGCATTAGAAAAAGAAAACCTTGAAAGCATATACTTGCTTTCAAGCTACATAGACTTTTCACATTCCCAAATTCATCCGACAATTTTCTTGTTTTGTCGGATTAGTTTTAATTCTGGTACATATAGAGTAAAAATCAGGCCAATTATTGTTGAACACAATGGGGCAACTGGAGTCCCCAAATACTATTAAAAATCATCTCATTTATTTTTCATGTTTCTTAAAATATGTTCTTGCTAAGTAATTTTCAATAAAATTCTTAACAAAGCTATCTTGCAACAAATTATATACTCTGTGTGAAGACTTTGAATAGGAGAAGTGTTTTTCGTCGTTGTACCTTTGTTGATGACTTAGCATCCATGCTTCTATATAGCTTTCAGGTGTATCATATTCTAATGGATCGACTTCGTATGTTGCATTCTTTCCACCAATAATTCCATTAAAACTTTGTAAGTTGGTTTCCTTATCTAGTATTTGACTAACCCTTTCTAGTGTAGCAGTTTCGTTTTCTTTTACATATTTAACAACATCGTTTTTTTCCATTACCATAAACCATCTCCCCTTCTATTCAGAACTACCCAAAATTTATATAATTATTCTAATTAAAACAACAAATTAACCTCTAACCTATTTTCTTATTCTTTAACTGGTCATACTGGAATAATCTCACAATAATTATACCGGGAATTTATAGAAAATGATAAAATTTCGTTTCAACCTGTTTATTACATAACGAATTATTTACTTTCTAATAGGACATAATGGACACTTGTAACAGTAAGAAATGGAAAGAGAGGTTATTCGATGAAAGGACATTTCTACCGGCGAAACTGTACTTGCGATAAGAAAAAATGTGCTTGTGGTTCAAAGTGGGCTTTCACCATTGATATAGGTTTGGACCCAATCACTGGGAAGAGAAAACAAAAGGTAAAAAGCGGCTTTATTACTAAACAGGAAGCCGAAGAAGCTGCTGCCACTCTAATTCACGAACTTAACCAAGGGACATATTTAGAGGAAACAGATAAAACTTTTAGCATATTTGCAAGAGAGTGGCTTCCTGTTTACAGCGAATCAAAAGATGTAAAACCCGGAACCATTCGAGTGCGAGAACATGAGATCGGCAAGCTTTTGCCCTATTTCTCTCAGCTAAAATTAAAGGACATTACCAGAAAAATGTATCAAGATGCGTTAAATGATTTAAAAGATCAAGGATATTCGGATAGTACAAGGGAAGGGATTAATCGAACAGGAAGAATGATTTTTCGAAAGGCACTTGAGTTGGAGCTGATTAAGAAGGATCCTACTGAGTTTGCTTATGTTAAAAAGGATAAGAAAACGATTGAACAGTTGGAGGAAGAGGAAGTTCCAAAGTACCTTGAAAAAGAAGAACTTGCCCTGTTTTTAAAAACAGCCAAGAATTACGGTCTGGAGCATGACTATTTGTCGTATTTAATTTTAGCCTACACCGGAATTCGGGTTGGCGAACTGGTTGCTCTCAAGTGGAAAGATATAGATTTCATTAATCATACGATTAGCATTACCAAGACGTATTATAATCCGAAGAATAATGCCTTAGAGTATCAGCTTGTGACACCCAAGACAAGGAAGTCACGAAGAAGAATCATTGTGGATGAAGAGGTGATAGATACATTGACGAAACATAAAAACGTTCAAAGCCAAGTGATTAAGCGACTTGGAGCAAATTACTACAACAAAGATTTCATATTTGCCAAAATGGAACGACAATTTGGTTATCCCATCGTGATTAAAAATGTGCGAGACCGAATGAAAAGGCTACTTAAAATAGCTGGCCTAAATGAAGATTTGACTCCGCACAGTTTAAGACACACACATACGTCGCTACTAGCCGAAGCTGGTGTCTCACTCGAACAAATCATGGACAGGCTTGGTCATACTGATGATCAAATCACGAAAAATGTGTACCTTCACGTTACCCAAGAAATGAAAAAAGAAGCCTCTCAAAAGTTCAGTGAACTTATGAGAAGCCTCGATTAATATCCTCAATGTTAGCAAAATGTTAGCATTCCACTCTCATCTTACTTACAAACCCAGTCATATCAAGGGTTGGAGGCACTTATTACATCATGCCGCCCATTCCACCCATACCGCCCATATCAGGCATTCCAGCACCTGCACCAGCTGGTTCTGGTTTATCAGCAACTACTGCTTCTGTAGTTAAGAACATAGCAGCTACAGATCCTGCGTTTTGTAATGCAGAACGTGTAACTTTAGTTGGGTCAACGATACCAGCTTCGATCATGTTTACCCATTCGCCGTTAGCAGCGTTGAAGCCTGTTCCTACTGGTTCATTTTTCAATTTCTCAACGATTACAGATCCTTCTAGACCTGCGTTGAATGCGATTTGACGAACTGGTTCTTCGATAGCACGTAGAACGATGTTCACACCAGTTGCTTCGTCGCCTTCTGCTTGGATAGCAGCAATTTTATTGTATACGTTTAGAAGTGCTGTACCACCACCTGCTACGATACCTTCTTCTACAGCAGCACGAGTAGAGTTTAAAGCGTCTTCGATACGTAATTTGCGTTCTTTTAATTCTGTTTCTGTTGCAGCACCAACTTTAACTACTGCTACACCACCAGAAAGTTTTGCAAGGCGTTCTTGTAATTTTTCGCGATCGAATTCAGAAGTAGTTTCTTCTAATTGAACACGGATTTGATTTACGCGAGCTTGGATGTCTTCAGTAGCACCAGCACCTTCAACAATAGTAGTAGTTTCTTTTGTGATTACTACTTTTGCTGCGCGTCCTAGAGAATCGATAGTTGTTGTTTTAAGCTCTAAGCCAAGATCTTCTGTGATTACTTGACCACCAGTTAAAACAGCGATATCTTCTAGCATTGCTTTACGACGATCACCGAATCCAGGAGCTTTAACAGCTACTGCAGTGAAAGTACCGCGAAGTTTGTTTAATACTAATGTAGCATTAGCTTCGCCTTCTACGTCTTCTGCAACAATTAATAATGGTTTACCTTGTTGTACAACTTGCTCTAATACAGGTAGGATTTCTTGAATGTTAGAAATCTTTTTATCTGTAATTAAGATGTATGGATTATCAAGAACTGCTTCCATTTTATCTGAATCAGTAACCATGTAAGGAGATACATATCCGCGATCGAATTGCATACCTTCTACTACGTCTAATTCAGTTGTGAAGCCTTTAGATTCTTCGATTGTGATAACACCGTCGTTACCAACACGTTCCATAGCTTCTGCAATTAATTGTCCAACTTCTTCGTCAGCACTTGAGATTGCAGCAACTTGTGCAATAGAAGCTTTACCTTCGATTGGTTTGGAGATTGCTTTTAATTCTTGAATAGCAGTTGCAATAGCTTTGTCCATCCCTTTACGGATACCCATTGGGTTTGCACCTGCAGTTACGTTTTTAAGACCTTCACGAATCATAGCTTGAGCTAAAACAGTTGCAGTTGTTGTACCGTCTCCAGCAACATCGTTTGTTTTGCTAGCTACTTCAGCAACTAGTTTTGCACCCATGTTTTCGAAAGCATCTTCTAATTCGATTTCTTTAGCAATTGTTACACCGTCATTTGTAATTAATGGTGAACCGAATTTTTTCTCAAGAACCACGTTACGTCCTTTAGGTCCAAGTGTTACTTTAACAGCGTCTGCTAGTGCATCTACCCCACGTAG
Source organism: Bacillus sp. B1-b2 (assembly GCF_009183415.1). Lineage (GTDB taxonomy): Bacteria > Bacillota > Bacilli > Bacillales > Cytobacillaceae > Niallia. The sequence goes on from NZ_WEHU01000028.1 coordinate 45,719, forward strand.
CATTGCACGGCGAGCTTCTTCACTAAATTTAATATCTTTAGCCATTTTGAAAAACCTCCTCTAGTAATTTAAGTTCATGTATTTTTTTATTCATTAAGTATTATGTTAAAATGTAATTAGCCAACGATAGCTAAGATGTCGCTTTCGCGAAGAATTAAGTACTCTTTGCCTTCATATTTAACTTCAGTGCCAGAGTATTTTGAGAAGATGATAAGGTCATCTACAGATACTTCAAGAGCAACACGCTCACCATTATCTAGTACGCGACCAGTTCCTACAGCTAATACTTTACCTTCTTGAGGCTTTTCTTTAGCTGAGTCTGGTAATACGATACCACTTGCAGTTTTTTCTTCTGTTTCAACAAGCTCAATAATAATACGATCTCCTAATGGCTTTAACAAGTGAAACACCCTCCTCAAATATATATACAAAATAGTTTCTTATTAGCACTCATCATCTACGAGTGCTAACACAATTATTATATTAATGAATCTTTTTCCATTTTGCAAGAGACAAGCCTTCGAATTCCAAAAAAAAATAGAGACACGCTCACAACCCTTAAACAGTATATACCTAGCTCTCTCAATTATTCCTATTATTTCTAAGAGTAAATTAGATTTTTAAAAAAATTACATATGTTGTTAACTAAACTCCTAAGCATTTAGACTTCTTATAAGGAGAAATCAACATGTTTGGAGAAATTACTCTTTCATAAGTGGTACTATTTGAAACATTCCTATACTTATTAGTAGAATAGAAAGTATGATTGTCATTATCTACAAATATAATAAGAACAAACTACCATCACAATTTGTTCCATCTTCATCTCATCATCATATTTAAAGGAGCTATTATACTTTGAAAAAAGAATATTGGATTATCTTAATTTCTTATATTGCCATGCAACTTTCCACCTATGTGGGAACTCCGCTGTTTCTCTTTATAGCTAGCATAATCGGCTATGATGCTACAGAAAGAGAAGTACAATTTAACGCAGGTGTGTCTTGGTTGATATTTAGCTTTATCGTAACATTAATCATCTGTCTTTTCATATTACGAAAAGAAATGCAAAATCCTATGCGAAAAGATGTATCTAGTATTCCTAGTGCCATTGGTTGGGCTATTGGAGGGGTATTTCTATCCTTATTTGCTCAAAGCATCGCAGGCATGATTGAACAACTTATTGGGATAGAAGCAGGCTCTGAAAACACAGAACAAATAATGACCATTATTGATGCCGCTCCTTTTGTTATTATAGTGGTTAGCATTGTTGGACCAATATTAGAAGAACTAGTCTTTCGGAAAGTTATATTCGGCTCACTTTATGAAAGATTCGGGTACTTTTTATCTGCATTAATTAGTTCTCTTATCTTTGCTGTAGCACATTTTGACTTTGCACACATATTGCTATATGCAAGTATGGGCTTTACCTTTTCATTCCTATATGTAAGAACCAAGAGAATTCTCGTGCCTATTTTTGCTCATGTATCCATGAATACACTAGTCGTCATTATTCAGTTGAATTATGACAAGATAATAAAGTGGCAAGAAGAATACTCGGGAGTAACACAATTTATTGGAGGCCTTTTTAAATGAGAAGATCCGCTTTATTCTCCGGAACGCTTTACATTCTTTTCGGAGCGCTTTTTACTTACTTTGCTATAGAAGATCTAAGTCGCAATCAAGAATGGGGCTTCTATACATACTTACTCGTTATCCTTGCTACCTTTGATATTGGGTCTGGGGTTAAATTAATTGCTTTTCACTTTTTCTTAAAAAAGAAACAAGCAGAAAGTAAAAAAACAAAATAAAAGAAAAAATGCGTGTATAAGAACTTAGCCAAGCGCTACACTCTTATACACGCATTTTTTTCTTAATCTTCTTCTGTTTCTTCTGTTTCTTCTGTTTCTGCATAATGCTTTAGGAAATAAACAAGAGATTGCAATTCTACTGCTAAATCAATATGATGTACTCTCACTCCTTGTGGAACCGTTAAACGTGCTGGAGTGAAGTTCAGTATTCCCTTAATATTACTCTCTACTAAACGATCGGTAATTGGTTGTGCAGTATTAGCTGGAACCGTTAATATTGCCACTTCAATTCCATTTTCTTTAATCACTTTCTCTAGCTCATCCATGTGGAATATAGGAACATCATTTACCATTGTTCCAATCTTATCCTCTACAATATCAAAGCCAACTTCAATCTTTGTATTATTATTCTTTAAGAAATTGTATTTTAGGAAAGCTACCCCTAGATTCCCTACCCCAATAAGAGCTACTTTAGTTAATTCATCTTGATCTAATGTTTTACGGAAAAAGGACAGTAAATAATTGACATTATAGCCATACCCTTTCTTTCCTAAAGCACCAAAGTATGAGAAATCTCTTCTAATGGTTGCTGAATCTACTTTAACCGCTTCACTTAGCTCTGCTGATGAGACTCTTTGTTTGCCTGATGAATGCAGATTTTTTAAAAATCGATAATATAATGGTAACCGCTTTGCTGTTGCCTGCGGTATTTTCATTACCTCGTTATGCATACTTATCCCCTACCTACCTTTGTAATTAGGATTTGTTCCCCTACTGATCTATTCTTTTGTAATCGCCACTTTTCCCACCAGATTTCTCTTCTAAAAAAGTAGGACCGATTACCATTCCTTTATCCATGCTTTTGCACATATCATAAACCGTTAATGCCGTCACGGAAGCAGCTGTTAATGCCTCCATTTCCACTCCAGTACTTCCTACTGTTTTCACGGTTGCAGAAATAAATAAGTGATAACTCTCCTTTAATAACTCCCACGTAAAGGATATGTCAACACCCTTTAACATAATAGGATGACACATTGGGATAATATCTGCTGTTTTTTTCGCAGCCATAATGCCTGCTACTTGTGAGACTGCTAATACATCCCCTTTTTTCATTGTTTGGTTTGTGATTTTCTCATATATCTCTTTACTTACTTTAATACTTGAAGTAGCAATTGCAATGCGAGCGGTTTCACTTTTTTCGCTTATATCAACCATTTTCGCTCGGCCTTCCTTATTAAAGTGTGTAAAATCCCCCATAATAACACCTCTATGCAAAATGATACACTATTTTTTCGATATTGTGTATTTATTATCATTATTTTCCTCTGTTTTTCCACTTATCCACATGGAGTTTAATTTACATATAGAAAGTAGCTCTTCGGCTCCTTTATTGCAGGATATTGCTTATATGAGTTACACTTAGGTTAGAAAACCTAGAGGTGAATTATATCATGATACTATTACAAGTAAACCAGCTTTCCAAGTACTTCGGAGCTGAACTTATCTTATCAAATATAAAATTAGAAGTACAAACACGAGATCGCATCGCCTTAGTTGGTAGAAACGGTGCAGGTAAATCTACACTATTAAAAATGATTGCTGGTCATCTATCCTTTGATTCTGGTGAAATTATTAAACCGAAAAATGTTGAGATTGGTTATTTAGCTCAAAATACTGGATTAGAATCAAGTCTTTCTATCTGGGATGAAATGTTAACTGTATTTAAAGACCTACAAGACCAGGAAGCAACACTAAGAGAATTAGAAAGTCAGATGTCGAAACCAGCCGTGATAGAAAACCCTGATCGATTTGATAAAATTTTAAAAGAATATGATCAGCTACAATATAACTTTAAAGAAAATGGTGGCTATCAGTTTGAAGCTGATATACGTTCTGTTCTTCACGGATTAAACTTTCACGATTTCGACTATAGTACCAAGATATCCACATTAAGCGGTGGACAAAAAACTAGACTAGCTTTAGCAAAGCTCTTACTCACAACTCCTGATATTCTAATCTTGGACGAGCCTACTAACCATCTAGACATTGAGACACTTTCCTGGCTAGAACAATATTTACAGGGCTATAAAGGTGCTGTTCTTATTGTATCCCATGACCGTTATTTTCTCGATAAAGTCGTTACTCAGGTTTATGAAATTTCAAGGAACCATATTCTAAGATTTACTGGTAATTATAGTGCTTATCTTGATGAAAAAGCAGCAAATTATGAAAGAGATATGAAGCAATATGAAAAGCAACAAGACGAAATTGCCAAACTGGAAACATTTATTGAGAAGAACCTAGCAAGAGCTTCTACAACGAAAAGAGCTCAAAGTAGACGTAAAACGTTGGAAAAACTAGATAGGTTAGATCGACCAGATGGTAATGAGAAATCGGCTTCCTTTGGCTTTGATATCATAAAGCAAACAGGTAATGACGTCATGAAGGTTCGCGATCTCTCTATAGGGTATAAAGACCAAACTGTTTCCAAAAATATCACTTTTTCCATGAACAGAGGAGATGCAATTGCCCTAGTTGGTCCTAATGGAGTTGGTAAGTCTACACTATTAAAGACCATAATAGATAAACTACCGCAGCACGCTGGTTCTATACAATTTGGCTCTAATGTTATGATTGGCTACTATGATCAGGAACAAGCCGAATTAAATTCAAATAAAAAGGTCATTAACGAACTATGGGATGACTTCGCACTAACACCAGAAAAAGATATTCGAACTGTCTTAGGCAACTTCTTATTTTCTGGAGACGATGTTTTAAAAATAGTTAACTCTCTTAGTGGAGGAGAAAAGGCTCGCTTAGCACTCTCCAAATTAATGATGGAAAAGCCTAATGTTCTTATATGTTCTTATATTAGATGAGCCAACAAACCACTTAGATTTAGATTCAAAAGAAGTACTAGAAAATGCACTTATTGATTATCCAGGTACCATTCTATTTGTTTCCCATGACCGCTATTTCATAAATCGAATCGCAACAAAAGTTATTGAATTAGATGGTAATGGTTCAACAGAGTATTTAGGTGACTATGATTACTATGTGGAGAAAAAATTAGAACAAGAAGAGCTACAAGCTTTAGAGGCAACAGCTTTTATTTCTTCCCAAAATCCAATAGATACAGGAGAAAAAACATCCTATCAAATGGATAAAGAAGCGAAAAAACTTGAAAGACAACGTATAAGAAGAATTGAAGAGATTGAAAAAACAATTGAACAGTTAGAAGAGCAAGTGGAAGAGATAGAAACAGCTTTATGTGATCCGGAAATCTTCCAAAATCACGAGAAAGTTATTCAACTTAATAAAGAACTAGAAAATGGCAAAGAACAAATAGATATACTTATGGATGAATGGACCGAATTATCCGATAAGTAAAAAGTACTGGGTTGATTTTTCCCAGTACTTTTTTTCCACATTATTATCCACATGTTAATAGCTATTATATAAGCTTTCCACATATTTATACACAATATCCACAGAAATACAAAAAACTATCAACATTATCCACAACCTGTGTATAGTTCAACATATTTATACACAAGATAAGGAAATTTTCGTTTTAGGAATTTAGACTTAGTTCCTATGATTGTGGATAGTGATATCTAATCCTGGATTACCGTTCATTTTTAAAGGTGCTCTTTGTCCTTTTTCAAAAAAAATCGTACCAGCACTAGCAATCATTGCAGCATTATCTGTACAAAGAGCTAATGGTGGAATAGTCAATTTGATAGGATTATCTTTAAATTGTTCTTCTAATGCTGCTCTTAACCCTTTATTCGCTGCAACTCCACCTGCTAGTACTACATGCTTAACTTTGTACTCTCTAGCAGCCTCTAGCGTTTTTGTTACTAAGACATCCACTACACTTGCTTGAAAACTTGCAGCCAAGTCTTCTGGTTTAATAATTTCTCCTCGCTGCTCTGCGTTATGCACAGTGTTAATAACTGCGGATTTTAATCCACTAAAACTAAAATCATAGGTTCCATCAATCCAAGCTCTCGGCAACTTCACTGCCTTTGAATCTCCTGTCTGTGCTAGACGATCAATATGTGGACCTCCAGGATAAGGAAGCTTAAGCGTTCTTGCCACCTTGTCATAGGCTTCTCCAGCCGCATCATCCCTTGTTTCTCCTATTACTTCGAAATGACCATGCTCTTTCATGTACACTAACTCCGTATGCCCACCTGATACAACTAATGAAAGAAGAGGAAATTCTAAGTTATCCACAAGTTGGTTTGCATAGATATGACCAGCAATATGATGCACTCCTACAAGAGGAATACCAGTAGCAAAACTAAGAGACTTTGCCGCTTCAACACCTATGAGTAATGCACCTACAAGTCCAGGTCCTTCTGTTACAGCTATCCCATCTATGTCCTCATAGGTGACTTCTGCTTGATTCAATGCTTCCTCTATAACAAGCGTAATTTGTTCTACATGGTGCCTTGAAGCTATTTCAGGAACTACTCCACCAAATCTTTTATGACTTTCAATTTGAGAAGCAACAATATTAGATAATATTTCTTTACCATTCTTTACAATAGAAACCGCTGTTTCATCACAGCTTGTCTCTATTCCTAAGATTATTACGTCATTATTTATCATATTTTCACCCACATTACTAAAGCATCTTCTTGATTATCGGTATAATATTTCTTTCTAATGGCTCCATTTTGAAAGCCTAATTTTCGATATAGATTTTGTGCTACTATATTAGACATACGAACTTCTAGAGTCATGGATTTAGCACCTAATGTCTTTGCTTCCTCCATGATTTTTCTTAATAAAGTCTCTCCCAATTTCAATCCTCTATATTCAGGTAGAATTGCTATATTGGTGATATGTGCTTCATCTACTACAATCCAAACTCCACAATAGCCTACTAGCTCTTCGTTGTACTGAATGACTATGTACTTAGCAAAACGGTTCTGAGTCAGCTCATTATAGAAAGCTTCTTTACTCCATGGTGTTGAAAAGGATACTGTTTCAATTTTGTATACATCTTCAATATCTTCAATGGTCATCAATCGTAACTGAAATGCTTCCATTATCACTTTTCTTCCTTCTTTGCATTTTTATTCGCTTCAAGCCAATTCGCCTCTGCTTCTACCATGCGAATATAATTAGGAGTAAAGTGATGAATATCTTCTCCTTCTCTATCCACTCCCAATTTAGCTAATACCGATGGTCTTGGATTGAAATCCACTGCATCTGCGAAAACAGCTAATTCCCCTAATGCATCTTTCAGCAATTCTTCATGAATTGGCAAATCATTACCTACGAATAGAATAGGCTGGTTTAAATATTCAAGCTGTTGAACCCAATCATTATTCATAATCAACTGATCTTCTTTCACTATCTCATGATGAGAAGGAGAAAATTGATATAATCCTGTATATATCTGCCCTCTTCTTGCATCAAATAATGGAGAAACATAACCATTAAAATAACGACCAACGGATGCTGCAAGCACCTCAAGACTTGATACACCAACTAAAGGTATCTTAAGTGTCCATGCAAGTGTTTTTGCAATGGTAACACCAATACGAACACCTGTATAAGAACCTGGTCCCTTAGCAACAATAATCTTAGAGAGTTCCTTAGGAGTAATATTGCACTCATTCATTAACTGCTCTACAGCTGGCATTGCTCGAATGGAATGGTTCTTCTTTAAATTTGTAATATACTCTCCCACTACTTTTCCGTCATCTAGAATAGCAATCCCTAGTACAAAGTTTGATGTATCTATTGCTAAAATCTTCATTCAAATAACTCCTTACATATTTGCATTGCTCTATCGCCTTTAGGAAGAAACGTAATTTTTCTTCCTGAATCCTGATTATAATACAAATTAATTTGTAGATATTCATTAGGTAATTGTTCTCCAATTAAATGAGCCCATTCAACTACCGTAATACCTTCTCCTTCAAAATATTCATCAAATCCGAGATCTTCATATGCATCTTTTAACCGATATACATCCATATGATATAGCGGTAGGTTACCCTGATATTCCTTTATAATAGTAAAAGTGGGGCTATTAACTGTTCTAGTTATCCCTAATCCTTTTGCTAGTCCTTTTGTAAAAGTTGTTTTGCCAGCTCCTAAATCCCCTTCTAGTGTAATGACATCACCTGGCTTTAAGTAACTAGCAAGTTTTTCAGCAAACTCCATTGTTTTGTCTGCACTATCTACTAAGCATTCAAAGTTCTTCATAAAATACTCCTACTTTTATTGTTCTATTCTATTTATTATTATACTCAATTAATGGGATAGTCTAAAGCATACTCAGATGTTTTTCTATATTTCTATAAAGAAAAACTGACAATAAAAAAATCCTTAGGTTTTTTCCTAAGGATTTTCTTCTTACTATTGATTGCGGGGACAGGATTTGAACCTGCGACCTTCGGGTTATGAGCCCGACGAGCTACCAGACTGCTCCACCCCGCGACGATAAATATAAAATTAACTTTGCCTGGCGACGTCCTACTCTCACAGGAGGAGAACCTCCAACTACCATTGGCGCTGAGAAGCTTAACTTCCGTGTTCGGTATGGGAACGGGTGTGACCTTCTCGCTATCGCCACCAGACTATTTAATTTTTTGAGAGTTTGTTCCCTCAAAACTAGATTATGTTTAGAAGAAGAAAGAACCGAGTAATCATTTTAGTTAAGTCCTCGATCTATTAGTATCAGTCAGCTCCACACGTCACCGCGCTTCCACCTCTGACCTATCAACCTGATCATCTTTCAGGGATCT
>NZ_WEHU01000029.1 GCF_009183415.1 Bacillus sp. B1-b2
GTGGTTAGATAACCAATTAACTACCAATGGATATGATAATGTAAAGCGTATACTTTACGCAGATTGGCGAGAGAGTGAAGGCATACATGTAAGTCCTAAATAAAATTTGTTAGGATAAGAGCATTTCTTGGTGAATATAAACTTTAGTCTTCAACAATCAGGCGCTTTAATGAAGTAACTAAAGCCTAATTTTTCACTTATAACACCGAGAAATTAGGCTTTTTATATTTTGATTTCCTTAACGTTGTAAATCCGCATTTTCCTGACGCTACCCCTATTAGAAGGTAATGGTTTACCTGTTAGTAGTTTTTCATAAGATCGCTGCTCCCAGAAAAGAAAGGTGTAACCGATTATAGCAGTTATTGTTAGAATAACAGCGAAAATAATGGATAATTGTCCAAGACTAATATTTCCTTCAGATATCAACTCGATGAGTTTATTAAGCATACTTCTTTCCTTTCTTCCATTTTTGTTTTTAATGATAAGTCTTCTGTAGTGGTAAGCAAAATAGGTATCGATAGTGCTCATTGTCTACAAATGCAACTTGTAAGAGATTGAGGCAATATTTTGCGCTACACAAGTTGGAGCTTTTCCATCTAAATCTGTAATAATTGGCTTATCTCGATATGCACCATTTAATCTTTTTTGAACATAATCAGGAGTATATACTTCTGCTCCAATATCAATAATATCTCTCATTCTCATTGGTTTTGCTTCTGGATAAGATAAATTATGGAAAGGCTTTTTAGTTCCTATAACTATTAATCTTTTACGTTCTTGAGGGAGCCACATATTTGCGTTAACAGGGCATTCTACTCTAACGTAATAATTGGGTAATCTAGTTAAGCACTCCATCACCACTTGAAATTTTCGCATACCAGGAACATTTTCAACTATATACACTTCTGGTTGTGCTAAAGCCACATGTCTAAAAAAATGTAAAAATAAATCATCGCCTGTTCTAGTTCCATGTATATCAGCAATCCGGCTATACTTCGTACAAGGGAAAGTTCCAATATAAACATCTGCATCTTGCTGATCGAGTACAGTTATTTTTGTGATATCGGTTTGGTTTATTCTGTGTTTAAAGTTTTTCCTTAAAGTCTCACAAGCAACTTTATCTATTTCAAAAGATTCCATAATTTCAATACCAGCGTCTAACATTCCTAAGTCCATTCCACCAGCACCACTAAAATAACTTTTTGCTGTTATCATCAAAATTTTGTTCTCCTTCCTACATTACTAAGCTATTTTTCTTATGGTTAATTTTCCATACTATAGCTATATCTATCTAAAACCTTGTAATTATCTCTTTTCAATTATTCTTTGTAGATTTTCACTTTTGTTATTAAGTCTAGTAAAATGAATTGCTATTCTACTTTTTTTCGAACTACTCTTCATAATCTTTATTAAATTATTTACTGCTTTTCCTCTCGCTTCATTAATAATAATGGAATCTTTCATATTCTTCATTTCCCTTTCCACAAAATAGTTATTTAATTTTCAATATCAAGGCATATTATAAGTACTATCTTTACAACACGATTTTCATTATAAAAGTTTTTCAAGTTCGTGTTGTTAAACCCTATTAAATTTAGTTATTCTACTTTTTGATTCATGTATAAACTTCTTAAATATTGTGTAATGACTATAAACCAAAAAGAAATGACTATAATTCCAACAACATTAGCGAGAAAAGGATATTGAATTAATCCTCCGACACCCCAATGGTATGAAAATAATATGACAATTATCCAAGGCAATACTTTTTTTATAATTGGAAAACGTTTATTCTTAATTAAAAATAAATTAATGATGACTAAACTCACTATTAATATATTTATTAAATTCACTTTATTTTCTCTCCTTCATATAACCTTTGTACTATTCAACTAATTGTATTAATATTTTATATCCTTCTATTGTTAGAAAGGTACTCACTTTAAAATTCACATCTTTTTGATTCGCTTCTCCAATCTTAAAATTTTTTTGTCATAATGGTTATCTAATGAACAGTTGTTTCGTACTATGCTATACGTTTTAATATGTTATTTGCTGATTTTTTTATTACTTCTATTATTTCTTTATCAGTTAGTTCGCTAAAAGCTTCTGCAACCTCGTTAGGAATACTCTCATAAACCCCTTCTAATTCAACTATAGCTGATAAAAAATCCATTCCATTGTTTAGAAACCAGTCGCATACAATTTTCTGATTCTTATTCATTGCAAAACCCCTTTCCTACCGTACAATAGTTATCAAACAATAGCCATTACTATATAATTTTCTTGCTGTGCATAATTAGTAATATAAGTAATTTCTCTTTTAACTACTTCCCCTGTATACTCTTGTGCTAAAGGGTTATATTCTTGTAAATAAAGAGTATCTCCAACTTTAAAATCTCTGTCATTTTTTCTGATTTCAAAACTTTTATTTCCATTTCGTACTTCTTCAAAATATTGCGGTTGTATTTTTAAAAAGTGTTCCATTTCCTCACTCCTTCGCAATAGTTACCAAGCGTTTATGCTGTACGTTCCATAGGTTTTACCTAATTTCTCAACGTGGTCACAATATCTATCTAACTTTTCTAATGAAATAAATCTCTTCTTTTTAACTGGCTTATCATTATGAAAAATAACTATGGTGTAAGGTTTGTTTAATTTTTCTTTCTTCACGATTAACTCTCCTTTAATGAATAATAGTTATCTACTTTGAAATCATTTTTTCCTTATATAATCTTTTGCTGTATGATTTGCAATTATAATATAAGATAAACACGTTTTTTGTTTGATTCAATTTTTGTTACTTCTACGATACTTATTCTTCTCTTCAAACTTTTTCAAGGCAACAAAAACTAATATATTCGTTAAAATCAGAAGTAACATTGAGAAAAATCCTATTAGCAACTTATCTTGTGAACTTGCATTGTATGTATATGCTACAAGCTGAATTACCATAAGGACAAAGAATAATAAGAAATTCAGAATAACCCCATCTTTAATTACTATTGATTTTTCTTTGCAGTAACTACATGTCTTATCAGCAATATTCTTCTCATTTAAACATTTCGGACATACTCTTAAATCTTTTTGCGACACTGAGAAAATCCCCTTCTTTCTACCCCATATAAATTATCTATTTTCTATTCCGTTTCTCTTCATATATGAATTAGCCATACCATTTAGAAAACATCAATAACATATATTCAATTCATATTCTTTGCTATTAGTTAAAGCAAGAAAATCAGATTCACACCTAAACATTCAAGACTTACTGTCTTAACCACTTCATTTTCCATTAACAACTCACTCCTTCACAATAGTTTCGAACTATTCATCAACTCTTTTTAGAAATTCAATAAAATCTTTTGAATTTCCAGACCCCATTTCAATTGTGTCAATCCAGCTATCGTGAACAGTATCATTTTCAAGACCTTGTTCATCAAGCTAACCCCTTACTATTTTTTCATGTTCTCTCGCTGTGTGAAACGCTTTTGCAGACTTTCTAATACTATCCTTTATTTCTTTTGGAACTTTCATATATAAACCCCTTTCTACAGCAGAATAGTTTCGAACTACGCATAAATATATTCAGGATTTTTGTTACTTTTATTCTCCACTTCACCGATTCTGATAACTGAAATATTTCCTTCCTTCCATTGGGGAACATTAGCAAAATAGAAGAGTTTGTTTTCTTTTTCGAATAACTCTGTTTTTATTCTTTCATAGTATTTATGCCCCCATTCTGGATAGTCGTATTTGAATATACCCTTATACTTGTATCCTGCTTGTTCCATCGCTTCTAATATTGTTGCTTTTGGTTCATCTAAAGTTATATCGATCAAAATTTCTTTCATTTTTCCCACTCCTTTTTAACGCACTTTAATTTTATATGGTTTGGAAGTACTTTAACTAGAATTCACTTATGAATTCTGCATTTTTAAACTCTGTATTTCTCCTTAAACATTCTTCTTCTATCATGTCTAAATCGTCCATGTCTTGAGGTAACTGACCTCCAAAACTTTCTTCCCATACTTCTTTACTAAGCCAAACTTCTCTTTCTAGTGTTACTTTTATTGCCACTCTTTTCATACTTACTACCTCCCTTTAATGAATAATAGTTATCTATTCAAATTTAATTCTTTATAACCCTCAAACTTTAGTTATCTACTAATTTTCTATGTCCTGTTTTAAGTTGAATTTATCATCACTATCTTTATTTGTATTTTTATTATCAAGAAATTTAATGCGAAGACTATCAAAAATATCCCTAACAACTAATACAAAAACCATTAAAATTGAAAATATTATCAAGAAAATTAATATTGGGGCAAATATTTTGGCATATAATAAAAATCTTTCAAAAAATTGTATCATATTCATAAGTTTACCTACCTATATAATTTTTTTTGCGAAGTGATTACTATTCGGATTTTTAAACATATGTGAAACCCTCTCCTTTAGTCTGTAATCGTTTTAGTCTCATTCTCTAATGGGAGCTGTCAATTTGCCACAATTAAAATCTTTTCTACCGCAAATAGGTTATCTACTACTTCACTCTCTTTAACTCCAGCCTTCCAGTCTCAGCATTAAAATCAACAACTTTAAATTTTTCAGTGAAACTAAATGGAGCATTAATAACATCCGTTTCAATTATTTGATTTTTTTTTAAAGGGTAATATAGCTGTGTAGTATCATCCCCCCGACTACTTACATTCATTACTCCAATTGAAATCGAATCATTAATAAAACCAGAGAAGTAAACGGAATTATCTACTATATAATCACCTATCTTATAAATTCTTTCCTCATTAACAACAATATCTTCATCTTTTTTAGGTAAAACATTAAATGTGCTTTCTAAAGATCTTGTAATAAATGAACTAAAAATATATATGATAGTTATAACTAAAAAACCGAACACAATTAAATTTCTTTTCTTATTTTTCATACTCACTAATGACCCTCTCTTTTATATTTTCATTTCAATTCCGCATTAAAGGTCTTTATTTTTCAACTTCAATTTTTAAATGGTCTTCCTAAAAGTATGCCAATAAAACCTGCTAACACAAAAATTAACACAATTATTCATTGATAAACCTCTTTTATTCCCTATTACTAATCTATCATTTCTATCAATGATTTAATCCAACCAAGTATCTTCAGAATTGCCCCCAATACATCAATATAAAACAACATACCTGATCTCCTTCTCTATTTATTTGATCTTGTTAATCAATTGCACCTTTTTTATATTTTGTTCCATAGCTAAATGATGTTTCTCTAATAAATCTTTCATCTTTTCATCTTGATAGATTTTTACTTTTTGACTAGCCTGCATTTCAATTCCATTAGCATATTCAGAAATTTCCTTAATAAAACCTATAACTCTCTCTATCTCTTTTTTTTAAATCCTGCTCAGAAAGTTTTTTAGAGAGGTCTTCCAATGACGAAATCGAATAAATAATTTCTTCATTAAAATGAATCACAAAATATTCTTCTTTAATTTTTGATAAAGGAATCAAAATTTCATTTCTGAATAAGTAATAATTGCTATTGTCCAGCTTGAAAGCAAATCTCTTTTTATTTACTTCGTAGTAACGGTTACTTACCCTAAGATTTTCTTTTCTCATGGACCAAATCAGATTCCATTTCGGATTCAGAGGGTCATATTCATTAATAGGAAAAGAAAACTCAATAACTTTCCCTATGCTCTTCCCATAAGGAATATCAATTTCATTTATAAAACTTACCTTTTTATGATTTTTTAATTGGTCCAAATATTTACGAGAATAATGAATCTTAAATAATAATGAACCAATAAGAAATACCAACAGTATTTTTTCTATCCATAATATTATTTGCATGTTATTACCTTCTCCCTTTTATAATGGCCATTTTAAGCTTCTTCCTATCTTTTAAACCATTGCTTAACATTATCGCTATTGAAATACATAAAGCACCTATAAAGACGATATGTAGCAGAATCTTTAAATCATCTAGTGATAAAAAGGGAGATTCGTTTTTGCTACTTGCCTTTTTCTCGTCATCAAAGTTAAGCTTCCACATTCCTCCCTCATATAAAGCTTTAATTTCAACCTCAGTTGTTTTCTCTATATAATCGTCAAAAAATCCAGGATATAGATGAGTTAGATTAACGGTGAAAGAATACATTTGATCATTTTCTTTTTTCTCTTTAAGTATGTCTATTGATGATAACGGGTTTTCGTTTTCACTAAATGCTTCAATCATTTCAGTTTTAATTTCTTCATCTGTCTTCCCCTTTGTAAAGCTTTGATTTTTAGAGACTAAAGTGCTTGCAGCCCCATAGTTTGCATTTATTACTTCTTTATAATATTTAGTAACTACTTCCCTTGGGGTTAAATCATGTTTATCGATCACTTGGTTAACAGCATCATCTACTAGTTCAAAAGTTAAATACCATTGATTTTCAAACTTAATAGCAACGATTCTTTCTTGATAGGTATATTTTTTGGAGTCAGTTAACGAAGCAGTAAACAAAATACTTCTTCCATCGATTTCCTTAGCATCTTCTATGCTAAAAGTAGCAACAGAATTAACTTTGCTAGTATAAAATTGGGATATTTGTTTTATTACTTGTTGAATATCAGAGGTATTTCTCTTTTCTTCAGGCACTAATTGACTTTCAATTTCCGGTTTAGATAGTAACAGCTCTTTAATTGCTGTTCCATAATTCCCTTGTCTTATTAATTCATAATAACTATTTACCTTTTTGCTCGCCTCTTCCTTTTCTTCTTCAGTAATCGGTTCAGTATCCTCAACAGCTTTTACATCTTTCAATTCTTCAACTTTAACTGGTTCGCCTGTTTCAGCAGAAACGTATATCGGATCTCCTTCATTGGTCACAGAATCTAAAATCAAATACACACCAGCAGCGGTTAATAATGTTTTGCTAAAATTATTCCCCTTATAATAAGCTTGTCCTTTATATTTATTTTTTCCTTTAGTTGCATTTGCTGCAGCATTTTTACTTTTAATATTACTAGGACTAGTTTTTGCATTGGTTTTTGTATTATTTTTTGATTTCACTGAGCTAACCTTACCGCTATTAATAGAAGAACTTTTCACACTAGAACCTCCGGTTTTCCCTAAAGATACCTTTGCAGAGGCTGTACTATATGCTGTGAAAAATAATAAAATAATACTGAGGGTCATTATTGCTATTTTTTGGTTCATTACATTTTCCTCCTTAATCAAAAGATGAAGAACTATCACTTGAAGAGTCATTACTATAATCACTAGATGAATAATCATAAGAATTATTGTTTGTATAATCAGAACTACTTGATTACTCGTTTGAATTTTCAATCATTTCCCTTAGTACATTTCCATTTTCAAAATAAAAATTATTATTGAAAAACTCATTAGAGTTTTTGTTAGTTTCATAACTGCTTTTATTAGAGTAACCTTTCAATTGCCCATTTTTCATTCCACTTCGTTCTCTTATTTCAGTACCATTCCTTACGTTTATAAATTGTTGGATTTTTCTATGTTCCAAACTGTCTCTTCGTTGTTCTTTTTTCAACTCCGTTATATTTCTTTTCAAGTAGTCAATAACAAACATTAACGATATAACACATATTAGAAGAAAAATAATCATTTAAAACTATCCTTTCCGATTGAAATAGACACTTTGTTTAAAGGCCAATAACGCATTCCAATGCAGCCTTCTACACTTTCAATAGGAATTGTTCCTATTTCTCTACTATCCGTACTAAATTGTCTATTATCCCCTAATACAAATAAATGATCAGCTGGTACTTTCCCCACTAAAGCATAATCTTCCGTATAAATATCTTTGTTTTTAGGTATAAACACCTCATCAATAGCTTCATTATTTATAAACAATTGATTGTTCTTGTATTGGACCGTTTCACCTGGCAACCCAATTACTCGCTTTACTATTTTCTCTCCTGATGGAAGACGGGCAATTATGATTGAAAATCTATCCGGTGTATTAAATTTATTTATTAGAACTAAATCACCATTCTGTAGTGTAGGCTTCATAGATTCTCCATCTACCTTTAAAGGAACAAAAATAAATGATCTTACGATGAACAATACTATAAAAAAAATAAGAATTTTCCTTACATATGTTTTCATTTTTGTTCTCTCTTCTTGACTCATCATCTTATATCTATACTCCTATCTATTTTCGAAAACAGCCTATATCAAATAACCTTCCACTTTTTGTTACACCTGTTTCTAAAGTTAATATCCAATCATAGACATCATCTAGATTAAATCCATTTATCTTCAATTCTTTTGGGAATTCTATTTCTTCCTCAAAAATTTTATATAGCTTTTCTTTGGCCGTTTCAATTGGTCCAAATCCATATATATATTGATGTTTTACCTTCTTCCCCTCTCTATAAGATTTACGAATATACAAATACACCTTTCCTTTAGAGGTTTTCTTAGTTAAGTAACCCACCCTTTTCATGTACAACCTCACCTTTTTGTTTCTCCTACAAGTTGAAATTTTCTATATGTAGGGGAAACCCGTTTCAAAAAAATATTCCATTATAGATATAAATAGCTTTATCCAACCTATCAAACAAATCCATAACGGAATGGAGAAACATCCCCCTAAAAATACCCCTTTTATTAGGTTGCCTTCTAAGGTTTCTATTACTTCTTGTCTGATCAAATTAATTCATCCTTTTTTAATGATTTCTATATATTCGTCCGATTTAATTAGTAGATTGGTAAAACTCTTATCGTTAAATGTATTTTTATGTAGGTGTCCCCAACAAAGAATGTACTTTCCGATTAATTCTTCATCCGTATAAGTGAAATATTTAAAGTATTTTTCAAAGATAACGATTGAAAAAGGGATATTATTAATTTTTTTAAAGTTCAAGTAAATAACTTTTTCTCTTCTATTTATTGCTTCTATCTCTCCATGAACTAAATAAGGAAGGTTAAGTACAGCCATATCAGACCATAACTTCTCATGAGCTACCTCTTGGGACAAAATCAAATTGGAAATAGGGATTTTGTGGCCTTTCACTTGAATTAAAATACTACTAAGAATATCTGGTTCATAAGTGGAAAACAATTTAACAATAGATTTCAGTGAGCTTATGCTGTTAGGAGGAGCGGTTTCGTTTTTTATTTTAATAGTTTCCTTATTCTTTTTTTCTTCATCTTTGTCTTCTCTTTGGATTCTTCTAGGTTCATAATCAGGGTCTAATTTATTAAAACTTAATTTAATCACTGTTTCACTTAACCCTTGATCTATAAAATCACTTTGATAGTCATTAATTTTCGAAAGGCTCTCTTCAAACGATAGAGGTCTGTAAAATCCACAGGAAGAAGTATGCTTAGATTCATTTTTACCTGTAGTTTTAAAATATGGTGTTGTTCTTTCGTTACCTTTTACATGAACCAATGGTGCCTTGCAGCTTTTATCGATACAATAAATTTGTTGACTGTGTAGATCATCATTATATTCATTAATAGAGATAATCCTTCCATCACGAAACATAGCTGATATCATTTTATGTCTTCCTTTCATAACATAAATTTAGCTTTAACATATGTGCTCCAATTAACTTGGCGGCATTTCCATTTATACTTCTTCTCTTGCTTTCTCAAATAAGATATAGTTGCTTTTCTAACATTTTTTGCAAACTCTAATGCCTCTTCCATCTCAGAAAAGGAGAATGTCGTTCCGCTCAAAATATAGTCCTCTAAACAGTCCTGATCCTTTGTTAGCAAACTATCAGAGAAAATGATTTTTGCTCCTTTATTTCTACTAAACAAATGAAAATGTTTCTTTTTAATTTCTAAATGTATGGTTACCTTTTGGTAAGCTAATTCTAATAAATACTTTTCAAATTTTTCATCTGAAAAAGAAATTTTATAAAATACGCAAATCTTACCTTTTACACCTTTAATGTCCGTAGTAATGAAGAACATTATCTTAGCTCCTTTTTATGCAGACAATCCTTCAAAATAAGCAAGTGATGATTGAATTGCTCCAGTTACTCCGCGTCCTTGATGATAAACAATTGTTTTGTTTTGCTCTTTGCAAATCTCCTTAACCATAATCATAGATTTACGATTTATTGCCCCTTTTAACACAACTACACAATCCGCCTTATTGATTAACGTTTGGTATTCTTTTTTATTTCCTGACTTTTTCGATTCTCCAGGATGATGTAGCACTTTAAGCTCAAATCTGTCGCCCATTTTTTTGAACGTTTTATCTTGATTTCCACCAACAACCAACAATGTATTTGCCATTATGATCACTCCAATTACTTAATTTAAAATAATCATAACACAAAATACCACAAATACAACTTTTTTTAAATAAAACAAAACTTTCATTACATCATTCACAACCGAATCTCTTCTTTTGTTTTTAAGACATTAACAAATCGGTTATATTTTGATAAGATATATGCACCTATATCAGGGTGAACATAGATTGTTCCATGTAACAATACGTTTTCTATCGCTTCAGTCATTTCTTTAGTAGGCATTCGTTTGGATAAAAAACCGTTAAACATATTTAATTCAAAAGGAAACCCATTATCATTTTCCTTAATCAAAATGAACTTAGTACCATACTCGTACAAAGTCTTTATCTTATCCATAGCTTTTACTTCTTTTAAAGCCTCTTGTGTGAGAATTATAAGTTTTGGCTCACCACGTAAAGTATCTTGTAGACTATCTTTTGTCGAGACTATATAATCTTTACCGAATTTCACCTCCAATAGATCTTTAAAGCCTTTGCGAAAAGTAATATTCTCATTTTCAACAATAAAAATACATTCCTTCATAGCTGGTCCTCCCTAAGAAATCAAAAAAACCCTATCTTAAGTAAGACACCATAAAAGTGTCTAACTCAGATAGGGTTTTTCCCTTTAGATATTCAATTAATTGATATTATTATATCCTTTGAATCGCTAGATATCAACGTTTACTTCAAACTTTGATGGCTTTGTTAGTTTAGAATATGTCCATTGAGTAAGGTTACATATCGCCCTATACCATTTTCATCAATATACCAAGCTATTCGTGATGCTAAACCTATTGATGCATTATGATTATGAAGTGGTACTGCCGACTTATAGACTTTTTCTCCAGGATTAGGACTAACTAATACAATTGGCTTCTTATAATCATTAACTATCCAACAACCGTATTCTTGACAAGGAGAAACATACCAATTGGCATCCGTTCTTCCAGCTGGAAAATCCGGTTTAAAAGGATAGCACGATTTTTCTAAGGTTTCAATTTGTCCTTGTATCTCAGGATAAGAGATTTCCTCTTCTTCTAATCCATCCAATTCTTTTTGATTTATTTTTATATCCAGTTCCAAACTACTTATGGGTAAATATCTACTACTGTAAACTGTCACTTTATATCCTCTCAAATACCGTTGGAATTTTCAAATTCCTTCAGAATTGTTTATATACTTCTCTGGAATAATGTGCTAAATTTTTTGCATATTAGAAGGGGGAGTTTTTTTATGATCAAATTTCATGATTTTGGTATTAGCCTAGTGGAGTATGGGGAAAGAGGAAAAAAGAATGAATTTCCATTGTTTGATCAATGCCCAAACTGCAAATGTCATTCCCATGGGAATCTTCATCGTAACGGCTATTACTGGCGTTATGGAATAACTGATGAGACAACCGTACGGATCCCAATTTGTCGCCTAAGATGTTTACAATGTGAAGTGAATATCTCTATTCTTCCGGACTTTCTCATCCCGTATTTTCAACATACTATTCATACAGTTTTAGAACGAGTGAAGAAAATTCTTCAAAGGAAAAAAGCAAAAGGCAGCCGCCAATTAGTCAGGTTTTATCTAAATCGTTTCTTAACATGTATAAATTGGATTCATAGCTTCTTTATCAGCTTGGGGAAGATAAGTGGCATGTCGGAGGATATAAATAGCGAAGCCACAAAATATATGAAAATGATCCTTGATTTTGGCGAATCACCCTTCTTACGAAGGTCACGGGGTCACTTATCAAAATACTTTATGGCAAATTAATTCTATCATATTTAGGCGACTTTAAAAATATTCTTTGTCCCACATACCTTTTTCATAGTCAGAAAATATCGAAAAAAGTAGAATAATAACCATGGATGACCGGTCGTCCTTCTATGAAAAAGGAGGAAGATTCCATGAATGAAAAAGAGCGTGAACAAGTGGCCCTATTTCGGTATGGCCTAATAGCCCCCCTATTGAATGGGCAAGTTGATTCGAAGGAATATTTAAATGGAATGGAGGGAAAGGTTCATTCTGTCCCCCATTATGGAGAAAGGAAAATTGCAGAGAAAACAATGAAAGAGTGGCTTCTTCATTATCGAAGAAATGGATTTGAAGCATTAAAGCCCAAGAAGCGCTTGGATCGAGGGAATTCTCGAAGACTATCCCCTGATGACCAAGATCTTGTCCTTGAAATACGAAAAAAATCTCCCCATATGCCGGTTAGTGTTTTCTACGAACAACTAATCGAGCGTGGAGAGATACAAAAAAACCAAATATCTTACTCTACTATAATTCGATTATTAAAAAAACACAACCTTGTAGGAAAACAAATGGTGGCGATACCAGAAAGAAAACGGTTCGCTCACGAAAAGGTGAATGTGTTGTGGCAGGCTGATTTATCCCATGGACCTTATGTACCCGTTAATGGAAAAAAGACAAAGACATTTTTAATTGCCTATATTGATGACTGTTCTCGTCTTGTGCCGTATGCACAGTTCTTCTCGTCAGAGAAGTTTGATGGATTAAGAGTAGTCACGAAAGAGGCTTTAATTCGCAGAGGGAAACCTACCATCATTTATGCGGACAACGGTAAGATCTATCGATCTGAAACGCTTCAATATGCTTGTGCCCAACTCGGAATTACTTTAGCTCACACGCAGCCGTATGATCCCCGTGCAAAAGGGAAGGTAGAAAGGTTGTTTAAAACGATTCAAACACGGTTTTATCCGTTATTACAAGCCGATCCAGCTCATTCACTAGAAGAGTTAAATGAACGATTCTGGAGCTGGTTAGAGAAAGATTATCACCGAAGAGTTCATGCCTCTTTAGAGAGGTAAAACGCCCCATGAAGTGTTTCAATCTCAACTAAAGGATATAACATTTTTGGAGGATTTGTCTATTCTTGAGACCATCTTCTTGAAACGAGAACACCGGAAAGTAAAGGCTGATGGGACGATTACGTTAAATAAAGAGCTCTACGAAGTACCTTCCCGTTTTATCGGTCATTCTATCGATGTGAGACTAGACGAAAATGGTGTCTATATCTTTGAGGATGATAAGAAAGTCGCTGAAGCAATTCCTGTATCCATGAAGGATAATGCGCATGTAAAACGGGCTCGCTCGCCATTTTCATTATCTCAAACAGCTGAAGTGAAAGGGGAACAAGACCATGTATAAATCCTTTTACTCTTTAGCTCAAGCACCATTTTCGAAAGATATACGCCCTTCGGATGCGTTTCCTTCCACTGATTATCAAGGGGCTTTAAACGCATTAAATTATTTACAGAAATCGAAGGGAATGGGTCTTCTTATTGGGGATCCTGGCGCAGGAAAAACGTTTACCTTACGGTCTTTTAAGGAGTCATTAAACCCTTCTTTATATCACGTAGTCTATTTTCCCCTTTCAACTGGTGGTGTAATGGATTTTTACCGTGGGTTAGTATATGGCTTAGGGGAGGAACCGAAGTTCCGTAAAGTCGATCTCTTTAGGCAAATTCAACAAGGCATTGAGCGAATGGCAGGGGAACGTAAGATCACACCTGTTTTCATTTTAGATGAAATGCATATGGCAAAAGATGCTTTTTTGCAGGATATAGCACTATTATTTAACTTTCATATGGACTCAACCAATCCATTTATCCTAGTTTTAGCTGGCTTACCACATTTAAAGACTCGATTAGCATTAAATCATCATCGTCCACTATCACAGAGAATGATTATGAAATATGAGATTCAGCCATTATCCAGAGAGGAAGTTTCCCATTATATTCATCATCATATGAAGTTAGCAGGAGCGAAGATGACCATCTTTACAGAAACCGCGGTAGAAGCTATCGCATCACGGTCTCAAGGTTGGCCACGGGTTATTAATACATTAACGATTAACAGTTTATTATTTGGCTCTCAACTAAAGAAAGAACTGATTGATGAGGAAATTGTCAGGTTAGCTATAGAGGATAATGGCTTATCATGAGGCGTGGAATATTAGTATTTGACCACCATCTTCAAGAATGGAGAGTATGGTTAGGACATCAGCCCCACTGGATAGACCAGGGTTATGCATTTGAGATACGGGTCCAAAACAGGTATCTCCATGCATACTTGGAGAAAGATTTTGATTGGTTCGTAACTCTGGAACACGA
Source organism: Bacillus sp. B1-b2 (assembly GCF_009183415.1). Lineage (GTDB taxonomy): Bacteria > Bacillota > Bacilli > Bacillales > Cytobacillaceae > Niallia. The sequence goes on from NZ_WEHU01000029.1 coordinate 14,419, forward strand.
AGTAAGGTTTGTACTCCACACTTACGAGGTGTACAAAATTCGAATAAAAAAACAGGATTATATGCCAGTTGATGCCCCTTTTTAGGGGTTTTCTTTTCCTGAATTTAAGACGGAATAATTTGAACAAGATTTTGCACATTCCGAAATAAAGTGAAAAAAATAGCACATTATTTCAGATTTCCTCCCGGATTAATGTGGAAAAGAGTATCTGAAATATTGTGCTCGTTTACACTACTACATTTTGAAACAACGAACGGATTATCTACATCTACCTTATTCTTAATTGAACAGGATTCTGTTAAAACATCATAAAGATCACAAGAATTCCGGCATGTATAAGATATTTCTTTCGCATTTTTTGTATTATCTACTACTAAAGACAACAAGATATCACCTTCTTTATTTATGCTGCACCAAATGCATATGGGATTATAAAGCTAATAATCAATAGAAACCCCGCAGATGCCCATAGTCTCTTACTCCATCTACCAAATTCAGGGTGTTTCAAAAGTTTATAGAATAGAAACATAACTAATCCAACTAATGTCATTCCCACTACTGTATAAAAACCAGATAACTGTAATAAGTTTATTACATCAGTTGCAAACAGTGTAACATTTGTTGTGTTTATTGTAAATAATACAATTAAAAAAATACGAATTATAAAGAAAGAAATTGGAGCCCAAATTAGTACACCGGTAGCCCCTTTCATAACTTGCCCAGTTTTTGTAACAATTGAATACCCTAGCCTAACAACTCCAACCAGGAACATTATCGTAAAAAGAGATGAGAATAAACTAGAAACTATCGGTGCAGAATCATTTATGGAATTTCCCCAATTTGTAATCATATCATCCATAGATGGAGCATCACTAAAGGGATTTGCCATTGCTTTTGTAGGAATCAATAAAATTGTGATTATTATTAATGACATAATCGTTTTGACTTGGCTTCTAATCATTAAAGATCCCTCTTCGTTGATGAACTTTAAAAGTGAATTTGGACTCAAAAGTAGTGGATTGCATTCTACCATCAACAGCATAAACCTTATGTGAATAACTGAAATTATTGGCATTCTGATCCATGATATTTTCTACTGTAGCTAACCACTGAGAAATAATTTGTTTATTCACAGGTTTTGTTTTTGCCTCTTTTAAAAGAGGCGTAATTTTATTACCAGGAATTTTTAAACTTACATGGATGAGATTTGTCATGTATTTAAAACCACTTACATCAAAAAATTGGATGAAATTCCGATATTTTTCTAACACCTTAAATTGCTCATATAATGTACTCATTATTTTTGCCTTTTCTAGGCTTCCAGATAGTGGGATACTGATTGTTAAATCAATATTATGATGGTTCATTTCTCCTGAAGGTAAGACTTCTAAATGTCCTTGAAATGGACAATTTAAATCATCGCATAATGGTGAAAGCCAGCTATAATTAGCAAATATAAGATTTTCTTTTACATTTTCATAATAGTCATCTTCTTGCTTTATTTTCTCTGTACCAATTGGCCCTATTAAAACAAACTTATCTCTCGTTTTAAATTCTAATCTCGATAAGTTTAATTGTTTTTCCTTAATTGTTACCATAATCTCATTTATACTTTTTTCTCCTATACGAACCATTTCCATTTCTCCTTTTCATTTTTAAATTGTATTGGTTTTATCATTCCATTTTGGACTTTAATTTTTGTATAGAACGGTGTTTCTGGAAGATTGTCTATAAAATTATCAAAACTTGCTATCCATTGTCCTAAAACATCCGTTTTATTTTCATTTATTAAATAGGATTTTTCCTTAGGGTTAAGGTAAATTCGAATTTGATTTAACTGTTTTCTTTCTCCTTGAACCTCTATCGAATTAATTATGGGAAAAAGAGGGATGAGCTTTTTCAATTTGCTATATAATTGGGATAAAGTTGATAATTTATCAACTGCTTCTACAGGGATAATAATCTCTATATATTGCTCTTCCCGTATAAATTCACCTCTATCATTAATTTCTAAATTTACTGTAAAATCATGAACTTTAAGAGTGCTTAAAGGCAATAAGCATCTCTCGTACATACTAATTACTTCTTGAGATAGCACCTCTAAGTAATTTTTCTTGAGTGACATATTAAATGTATCTCCATATAAACAACCAATATAGAATTTATTATCTTTTATCCTATAATCTAAATTTAGTTTTTGAATATAACGATTGTCATCCTCAATCACAGACAATATAGATTCTAAACCAGCTGTGTTGATTTCAGATCTCATTCCACTGCCCCCTTTAGATGGCTTTTTATAATTTCTTTCATTTTTTTTATCATTGATGTACATTAGTATAGTATTAATATATATAGTAAAACTGTCGAAGCTTGTCGATTACAGGGATATTTTTACTAATTTTCATGAAAAATTCACCAAAAACTAGTTAAATAGACCTTGACTGGTGGATTTGTACCCGAGAGGATTCCCCCTTCACTAAATGAACAAATCCTAATTTGTTCATTTAGTGAAGGAGGTGAACTAAATTCACTTCCTCCGAATAGCAAATAACCCTTAAATTGCAGCTGCCTCATATTCGATTTTTTCATCCGGGATAATATAATCTGATGAAACAGCATGTTCTAAAATTTCTATCTTTAAAACTCTTATATTTTTTCCTTCTCTTTCAATTTCTAAAGACAAGGAATCCTTTCTATTTATTCGATACACACTTTCGCCAATATTTATCCACGCTCTTTTACCATCTGAAACATGAATATATTCCTCTTCCATACCTAGAACAGATACAAGCCAACGCTGCTTCCCTTGTAAATTATCAGCTATTTTTGTAGTGGGTATATCATCCACTTGATCCTCTATTTCTGAATTTACTTGTTTATTTCTACATTCTCGAGAAGTTGTGGTATTTAAATCTGTAAGGTTAAGTTCCTCTTCAAGAGGTCCACTTTGCTCGTCACATAGTTCCTCAAAATTAATTTCTTTAGTCAAATTCGATAAGTATTCTATTGTTCTATCATCTAATTCTGAAACAGTCGGAGTAATATGATAAATATTAGTTGGGCGCATAACTTCTTCCCAATCATCTTCCTGTATATTTAGATTTTGAGTTTCTTCTAAATAAATAATTTCATCTTTCGATTTAGATTCTGTCTCTGTTGGAATTAATCCATTCTCTAAATAATACTGTTTCATCTTTAAATCCATACAGACTGCATGGAAAAAATATTCTATTAGAAAATACATATATACAAACCAATCTAAATTTATCGTAATAGTATGCATTTTTATCCTCCTAAAATAATTCGAATGCCAGCTGACCACTGACTACTCTACGTTTATTTTTCTTTTCTGGTTTTTCCTCCACTAAATCAAACAAGGAAATTTGTGAACTATCATTATTTGTTTTAGACTCCCTCTCACTTCGAGTTAAATAGTCTACTATTTCACCATCAAGAGCTGAATCACTTCCAAAAGCAGCATATAAATCTACTTCCAATATCATTTCGTTAAAATGAAAACCAGGAATTTTACCTTTCTCTATATTGCTAGCGATAGTTTTAGATTTTCTTATAAGAACATTTCTTGAACTGTCAGTTTTAATGTACTTATTAGCCCATTCTTCGAAATATTCTTTGTTTGATTTTAATGAGAAATTCTTTGGTTTTCCAATATTAGAAAGAATTTCTCTAGCTCTATCAGACGCTTCTGCAACCCATTCTTCCGTACTTCCTTGAAGCACATTTCCTTTCTTTATCGACTGTATTAACATGGATTGTAAATCGCCAGTATCCCCTAACATAGCATTCAATCCATCACTTGAAACATCACCGTTAATAGCACCAGCAGCTTTATTCTTCATGGCTATCAATGTTGCCATTTGTTCTTGGTACATATTTTTATACGCTAAATAATACAGTCTACACTCCTCAGTTTGTTTTATTCTCCACGCTCTTCGTGCAGCTTGATTAATTGTAAATAAAGACCAACTAAATTGATAAAATATCAATGTTGGAGTACATAATAGTCGGGTAGGTCGGAGATGTTACCACCTCTTTCCCCCCTAAGAACCGTACTTGTACCTTTCAGCACATACGGCTCAAGCCATCTATCATCCTCTCAACTTAATAACGGAACTTCTTGAATGCTCTTTTCATAAGATTAATAGCCTTTTTACTATTCACGTCTTTGATACCATTGCTTTCTAGGTAGTTTACGACTTTTGGTAATTTCTTACCTTCGCCATAATTCTCTAACAATACATGGTGTGTTTTATGACATGATTTGTGTAGTAGTTCGAGGTTATCATAACTATCAACTCCGCCAATTACTACAGGCACTATATGATTGCTTTCAATTGGTTCTATTCCTTGTAAGGATTCACCACAAATTCTGCATTTGTATCTGCTCTTTTTCGCAAGTTTCCTTTTAGCATTAGTATTTTCCCTATTGAATATTTTCTCGTCACGTTTATCAAAGTAAGCTTTAAGCGATGCGTCAAATGGACTATTATATTGTTTGATCTTTACGTGTCTTTCAATCTTAGTCCAACTCATGCGAATAAGCTGTTTCGTATTATCTTTTGGACACGTTAGGAGCCACTTGTCTTTGCTTACGCCTGTATTGTCTGGTTTAAAGTACATTTTCATCAGTTTTCTAAATGAAGTTCTATGATGTCTGTGTTTAAGGTAAATTACGACTTTTTCATTAACATAAGTATCAATGTCTCTGAAAATTACTTTGGCTACTGTTGGTGACCAATAGTTTGCAATCCCTTGTAATACACGATTCAGTTTTTCAATTAGATATGCTGTTTCTCTGCCTTTTCCCCAGTCGAATACTTCCTTGATTTTCTGTTTAGCATTTTTGACACTTTCAAGTGATGGTTTAATGAATAATTTATTTCCATCCTTAGTTGGGTATTGTTTGAAGTTAAATCCGAGGAAATCGAATCCTTCACTAATATGAACAACTCTTGTTTTCTCCTTTGCTAACTTCAATCCACGTTTGTCTAGATATGGTTGTAATTTTTCGTACATCCCAACGGCTTGTTCTTTCGTAGGGCAGACGATAACGAAATCATCTGCATATCTAACAACGCCAACTGACGAGGTATACAATGTATCTCCCTGTCTTTTAGAGTGGATATATCTTACTCCAATTTCTTCTTCCATCCCATGTAATGCTATGTTCGCTAACAGTGGTGAGATGATTCCGCCTTGTGGTGTTCCCTTGTCTGTTTTATGGAATGTAGCATTGTCAACGTATCCACTTTCCAACCATTCTCTAACGATTTTGTTATTTGGGAAGTTTTTAATTCTTTCCATAATAAGGTCGTGGTTTAAGTTGTCAAAGCAGCCTTCAAAATCACCTTCGAAAATCCACCCCTTAGCGCTTCCTCTGCTTAATTTCACGAATAAATCGCTCATAGCGTCATGTGCGCCACGTTTAGGTCTGAATCCATACGATGTCATTTCAAATTTTGCTTCCCACTGTGGTTCTAGAGCAGTTTTAAATACGTTTTGGTACACTCTATCAACAATTACAGGAATGCCTAACGGACGTTTCTTTCCATTCTTTTTAGGGATATATGTTCTTCTAGCCGGTTTAACCTTAATATTTCTTATACTGTACATTTTAAGTTTGTTGTATAATTCAACTCGCTCTTGCGGAGTGTTAGAAATATATCCGTCTATACCAGCTGTCTTTTTGCCTCTATTTTCTTGCGTTACGCGCTTAATACTTAACAGTAAATTCGCTTTACTTCTAAGTAGAAGTCTTTGTAATTTCCTTACTTTTCTCGTTTGTTTAAGTTGTTCGGCACGATAGATTCGTTGTTGAAGTTTCCTTACATAGCGATTAACTTTCATCCAATTAATTGAGTGCCAGTTATCCACCAGTGGGGAAACAGCCGACGCAACGTACTCGTTGGTTTTCATAACATATCTCCCTCTCTTTAAGGATTATTCTTTTCGCTTTCTATTCGTGTTGATGACCACGTGGAAGTCTGCAATCTTTCGATTTGGGTATTGCCCTATTCGACGGCTTATACAAATGAGTTTTCACCTTAACTTTCGTTATGTCGACATTCGCTTTCTCCACGTTCCTTTACCCTCTACATATTGTGGTTTCCTTACGGTCACCCTACCTTAGATGAGAGGAATGTATAGGGCTTACCAAGTTTCACTAATAATAGATACGTTAGGTTAGGCATCCTTCTTTACTCCGGTGGATCTATGGGTCATTTCGCAGTTCCTCGACCGTAGAACTTTTCCTATCCACATCTACAAGCTTGTTCAATCACAGTACGCTTGTTGTCGGTAACGAAGACTACAAAGGTTCAGCTTACGCTTATACCTTCCTAACTTTCCCTAGCTCTTTTGGAATTCTGTGTAAATTCCTCCATTAAGCATTTAACCCTCATGCAACCCAACAATTCGATTACTCGAAAAGCAGTTTCGGGCGGGAACGTCCTCAATGACTAAGACGGTTTCTTATGGAAACACTATTATTTAGCAACTTCTTGTCGCACGGTCTAATCCTACTTTCACTAATTCTTGAGATACAATACAAACATCATAATTTTCTTTTTTTATCTTTTTTTCTAACCATTCACTTCGTCTATTTGTACTTGTTGAAGAAGTATCCAGGATACAGACCTTAGCACCAATCATTTCTAAAATATGCTTTAATCGTGGTCTAACATCCCTACCTTCAACGCTTGACCCGGTATCTCGAACATAAACAATAGATTTTCTTCCTTCAGATATCTCGCCCTTAATTATTTCCTGTAACTTCTTCTCTTTACTAAGAATTCTTTCTTGTTCAAATGGTTCTGGCTTCCAAATAAGTTCACCTTTCATATAAAATGCCGGATAAGTAAATGGATTATCTGGGTATGAAATTCCAGTCTGAGTTAACGGCATATATAATTTAAACCCATCTTCTAACTCCTCAATGGATCTTTCAAAAGTGTTGACCATTCTCAGATAATTTTGTTGAAGATCTTCATCTGGTTTCACTAGTATAGTTGGCACATTCACGAATTCAACTGGATCTGGCCAAACATCAACTAATCTAACAAGTACTGTATTTTGCACAAGAAATTTTGAAAAAACAAACGGTGAAATACCTGGTAGTATTTTCTCGTTTCTTTTTGTCCCACCTCTTGATTGCTTGTTTGTATATTCAGCATTGGAATCTTGATTATAAGTGGTAGTTTCAATTACCCCATATTCTTCGTTCCATTTTCTAACTTCAGAATATTTATAACCATTTTCCACCATCAAAGAAGGAAACAGCCTCCATAAGGTATAATAAATATCTTCCGCAACGAGATAAGAAGGCGGTGCCTTGCCATATTACTATGGTAGGTTTCCACCAACTCTCCCCCAGAACCGTACTTGCAAGTCTCCAAGCATACGGCTCACTATTATCCACCTAGTTTAATTACAATTGTCCTTTGTGTAATTTCATATGACAGTCGTTTCCTTGTCCTCTAGCACATAAAGCTAATTGTCTTCGGTTACGAGCAATCATAATCATTTCCCACTTTTGAAGATTTTTCTTCTTTTTGAGGTCTTTTAATTTCCGGACATGATGCATCTCTAAATCGACATCTATCGCTCCGCAGTATTCACATACGCGAGCTTTCATTCTGTCAATTAGGCTTGTGATACCACTGTACATCCAACCATTAGGTAGATTATCCACTTTGAAATCTTTATTTACTTTTTCTGCTCTTGTAAACTAGCTGATTAAAGTTTTAGACTTCATTCCTTTTTTCGTTTCATATTGAACAGTAAATACTCCATTAACACTGAATTTATCTATGACTTTTCTAACCGAAATTTTATATTTACTAGCAAACGTTTTATACATACTGTATTCCATGATGTATGCCATTTTATTAAGCACACTCACGTTATTTGCTATTTTGTAATATTCGTAGAATCCTCGTAATTCAGCATCATAGATGCTAATAATTTCAAGGTCGTCATTATTGATAAGTTCAGGTCTATGAATCATTTTCCAATCGTTATCGTTTATTCTTAGAATGTTCCTATCAAGAAGTTTATTTACCCATTTTTCCTTCGGGACATAAAGTTTAACCTTACCGTTATTTTGCCTTTGGAGTTTGCCATCTTTATTTCTTGTTGGTTGTGTACTGTAACTTGTTACAATATCAAAACCTAGAAATCTAGCTTTCTCCTTATGAGCATGAGTGATAAGGGTCTTCTCTACAGATAGTTCAAGTTTTAGCTTATTAGCTAAGAATGCTTTAATATCCTGTTTGATTTTTAATGCATCTCCCTTGCTACCAATTACACCGACAAGAAAATCATCAGCATAACGAACATAATTGATTCTTCGGAAGTCAGGATCAAACGGGTCAGTCACATTCATCTCATTACGTTTCTTAATGAGTGCCTTGTAAACTCTGGTGTGTTCCTTTTTCTCGGAAGTGGACATTAAAGCCCATTCTTCATCTGATTTCTTCATTTTCGTTAGTTGCCATTCTAACGCTCTGTATTCATGTGTCCGTTTTCGCTTCTTACCTTTATTGAATTCTTCAGCATATTGTTCCATATACTTATCCAATTCATGTAGATAGATATTTGCTAATAATGGACTGATAACGCCACCTTGAGGTGTGCCGCTGAAAGTCTTGTGGTAAACCCAATCCTCTAGGTATCCTGCTTTGAGGAATTTCCAGATAAGTCGGATGAACTTTTCATCTTTTATCCTTTTCCTAAGAAGATTGATTAAAGTGTGATGGTCAATGTTGTCAAAGAATCCTTTGATGTCTCCTTCAACAAACCACTTAACTCCAGTGAATGTTTTTTGTATTTTGTCTACAGCAGTTTGGCAACTAAGTTTAGGTCTAAAACCATGTGAAGAATCACGGAAGATAGGCTCGTATAACCCTTCTAAGATTCTACGTGCTACTTCTTGAACTAACTTATCATCCATTGAAGGAATTCCTAGAGGTCTTTGACCTGTTGGCTTCTTTGGGATGTATTCTCTTCTTGAAGGTCTTGGTTGATAACTTTCGTCTTTTAACTGTTCAATAATTTTACGGATTCGGTCGATGCTCATACCATCAATGGTTTTTCCGTCCGTTCCCTCTGTCATATTACCTTCCTTTTTGGCTAACTTTGCATAAGCTTCTAGGAAGAACTCTTCATTATATAGATTTCGATATATACGCTCGAAAACGTAATTCTCATCTCTCTTGGACATTTCAACTAGGTTGTCCATAACTACTTTTGGGATTCTCAAAGTGTCTCCACACCTTCCTGATTTTGTTCTGGACTAGATAACTTGGTCCCTTCGCCATGTACTAGGCTTTCCCTAGCTCTGACTACTACGGACTCTCTGTTGCCATATTGGATATTCAGACACCTAAAGTGCCATAGCCTTTACAGGCATTCCAACTTAGGCAATCCCCATTTAGTACATTTAGTAACATAGGCTTGAACCAGTGTCGGATGCGACTTTCGCCATTTACCATTTACTATGGTTGGAAGACCACTGAGGCATAACTTTATAAACGGAAAAGCTATTTATAAAGCAGTAATTATCTAACGGCAAGGCTATTAGATAATATTTGGTCAATAGACGTTAATAGAAGTCTTCCGTCTATGTCTTCGCTAGGACTCCTTTGGCTATCGTTCACGCAGTTTAGCATTCATCCTCGTCTGTTTCGGTTTCATCTTGCCATTCAGTTGCACCATGACAACTTGGTGACTTATGGCTTTTCACCTAATATGCTGTGTTCCCCGTTATTGGTTTCCCTCACGAGTAAATTAGTAGATGATAGGAGACAATCGATGCCTCTACACTCCTACGACTTGCCTAAAGTCGAATTACTAAATGCCCTTATGGGCGCACTTTTCCACCAAATAATGTTCCCGTTCCTCCAACCACTTTCTTAGCTGCAGCTGCAATACTTCCAAGTGCATTTCCTTGAGCACTTGTCGATGCTTTCAGTTCATGAATCTCATCCACAATTGCAATATCAAAAAAATTTTTCATTTTTCTTCGAATGTATTCAATACTAGCAACTCTTCGTGGTTGACCCTGCTTTTTTGGTACCTCTTTTTGGTTACTTTGAATATGCTCTAATAAGTTCTTATTTCCCTCTTTAATGGCATGAATCAATTTCTTTTCATATACATACCATTCTTTTATTGATGAATAACGAGTTGCTACCTTCTTGGTCCATAAGCTTTCTCCACATTCTGAACAAAAGGCATTTGCGGGCTTTTGTGTATTTTGGAGCCTTCTTCCAGTTCCGAATTCGTCTTTATCCATGGTTCTTGTAGAACGCACTTCTATTTCTTTAGAAGGTTCATCCGTATCAGGAATCATTTTTATATCTTCAATTACCTGGTGAGCCTTTCCACAAGAAGGACAATAATAACCATATCGATAAGGTAATCTATCTTCACTTTGCTGTTTACTAGTTTTTTTCTGACTAAATTGAACAGCCGGAACGATAGATGAATCTCCTCTCATGGTCGTAAAAGATATAACGAAAAAAACTGGTTTTTTTGGTTTCTTTCTTCCACTCATTAACCAATCACGATGATAAGTAATTAATTGACTCGTTCTTTCAATTACTCTCACTTCAGCATGAGGAATTATTTCTTTAATCTCTTCTGGCCACTTTTTAGTTAAAGAAGGTGGGCACATTAAAACACTATGATATCCTTCTTTATTTTTCATATCCGATAGTACATCAGCCACAGCAGTCATAATGGTACTTTATGTGTGGCATCCCAATCCGTAAGGATTGAGGTAGCCACTACCCATTTCGGGTGCGATAGGTAAGAATTTGAAGTAATCTCCATCTTTTCCCCCGCCTCACACCGTACGTGCGATTTTCACCGCATACGGCGTTCCATCGGGAAGCCATATTTTAAACTGTTGTCTCAGTTCTCCATAAAGCCTGTTATAGCATTGCGACTATAACTGACATCACACTAATTTGTTCAAATACGAATAAGAGTTAATTAATCCTCGAAAGCCGTACTTATTTAGCCTCTTTAAGCAACTTTCTAAGTTGCTCTATTTTCTTTCCACCTTTGGTATGGGTAACAGGATTTTCATTGTGAACCAGCTTGTGGCATGTTTTGCATAAGGAAACTAGATTTATCACCTTATTGACTTTATTGAGCGGTAGTTTAGGGTTTTTGTGATGTGTATTAAGATTCCATTCATATAGTGAAACCTTACAGCAGTTACATTTCCCCCTATCTCTGTTAAATGCGTACTCTCTATTTAGATAGAATTCGAAATTATATATCGGATAACGGTTATTGAGTTGATAGAAAGGAATATCCTCTTGGAAGAAATTCGGTCTTTCTAGTGCCTCACGTTTGCCAGTTGTCCGTTTATAAATATTTCTACCTTCTTCTGTGTAGGGAGACATTAAGAGATTCACTTTCATTGCATTACGTTTAGGAGTAAATGCAAATTTGGTTATTCTTACTTTGGCTCCATGCTCTTCAACGAAGAACACCTTGCTTTTTTGCTCTTTATGTCTATCTCTTCTATTTATAAGGGTGTCCGCTGGAGTAGTTAGTTGATGATATCGTCCTCGACGATTGTTCATAAACAACCATGTTCTCCATTGGGCATAATGAATACGTTTATCAAACCCTTGAAATATAGTAGATACGTTGGCGATTTTATAATAATTTGCTATACCGACAATCTTTGAGTTGATACTCTCGATTATGGCAACCTGTTTGGATTTAGTACCGCGATGGTCATAAAGGGTTTTAATATCTTTATTAATTTCCTTTATTTTCAATTTGGCTTTATCCATATTAGGAATAGCTTTTCCTTGTATGCTGCCTTTTCTAAGCCGATGTTCTTCTGCAAAAATCCAGAATCCTAAGAAATTGACCCTATTAGTTCTCACATCAGTAATTAAGGTCTTTTCCTTGGATAGCTCCAGTTTCAATTGGTGGTTAAAATATTTCTCCACTTTTTTGAGAATCCTTTTGGCATTTTCCTCACTTTTACAGAGTATAACCCAGTCGTCTGCGTATCTGATTAGAAATGTATCTTCGTGTCTTTGACGAACACGTTGTAACCCATTTCGAGAAACGTCTTTGACCTTATACCTAGCTGGATGCTCTTGGAACATTCTAGCAATCTCCCAATCAAAGTAATTAAGATAAATGTTAGCCAGAAGAGGTGAGATGATACCGCCTTGTGGTGAACCACTAACGCTGTCTCTGAAGTTACCTTCTTCCATAATTCCTGCTTTTATCATCTTCTTAATCATCATAAGCACTCTTTTGTCTCGGATTCCTAATGTCCACATTATTTCAATCAACTTATTATGATTGATATTATCGAAATATCCTTTAATATCGCCCTCTATTACCCAATAGGTTTTGCTTCTCCTAATACGTTCTAGTGTTTCAGCAATGGCTTGTTCAGCTGAACGCATTGGTCTGAAACCAAAGCTGTAATGGTAAAACTTAGCTTCTGCTATGGGTTCAATGACAATTTTGGCTATTTCTTGTATGATGCGGTCTATCATGTTAGGAATACCCAAGGGACGTTGCTTACCATCTGATTTGGGAATGTACTTTCTTCTTACTGGACTAGGTTGATAATTATTGATATTCCTACGAATTAGGGACATCAACTTATCTCTGTCCATTTGAAGATAGTAATCAATAGTCTTACCATCAATACCAGCAGTTTTGCTTCCTTTATTACCCTTGATATTATGAATGGCGGTCAGTATAGTCTGCTCGTTCTTCATAAGTTCAATAAGGTTATAGAAAGGTTTATTGCTTTCTTTGGCTAATCGGTACATACTATCAAGTGCTAGTTTTAGCTCTTTTTCGTTTTGTGGAAATTGTTTATTATCCTTCATTTCTATGTGGATCGCCCCCTTGATTAGAGAAAATGGACTATCCGAAATGAATTAACTCTTTTACTCTCACATGGTTCGTTTGAACATTTTCCTCAATTAGTGCAATACTTCTCGACTAACACCCTTCCCTAGAATAGTTTCTACCCTCTCTTACATTTCGTTGCAGAAGCAACTTATAGCAAGATACAAACGGCTATTCATTATTGGTACTATGGTGTCGCTGACTTCCAATAAGTTTCATAAGTTCCAATACCTCCACTTATTGGCTCTCGCACGTTCCCTTTAAACCAGCCCTTCTTTTACATTCCTTAGATGCCCTCTATACTCCGGCGCTACTTGTTCATGAGTAGACTATTCCTAACTCTCATGAATCTTATATAGGCACTGGAAAGACCTATATAAGCAATTTCTCTACTGGCAAAAGAGAAATACCTTCACGCAAATCCCAACCATATATCTCGTTATTAGGTTGGGGAATGAGTAACGGAGCGTACATACGAGGGTTCGATTTCGCTCATCATAGAATGTTTTTAAAGCCTACCGCCCTATATCCACGTTCAACGAGTTCGCTTCAAGGACGACTTCACCTAGCTTCAGACCTCTATCACATTGGAATGATAGACGCATGTAGGAGTCTCATAGACATGACTTGACTTGGAATATTAGCCATGACAGGGAAATTTCACCCTGTAAATCGTTTAAAGAGTTGTAACCAATCTTATAAAGATTCGGCCCCCGCTTTTCGTGTTTAAGCTACACTTATAGCGGAACGTGCCGCACTACCTGTCGACATTTCGCCTTGGATGATTACAGCCTTACTCTTAGCAAGTTTTTTCGCTACAGCAGTACTTACATGAGCTTGAACTGGAAACAATTCACGTTTATAAGTACTAATTTTAGGACTAATATGATCCACTAAAGGATTATGAATTGGTGATACCTCTCTGCTAACTTTATTAATCATTCCCTCAACATTTTGTTGCATATACTCTGTCAAATCTGATACCATTTCTACTTCAGTTCCAGTACCCTCTTTGCGGAATCTTAACTTTTTCTCTTTAATCATTTTAGAGATTAAATTATCAACCTCTTCTTCTGTAGCTTGTAACTTAAATAAGGAAAATCCTTTTGGAAATAATTTAGAATCAAAGTAAATATCTACAGATTGTAAAATTCCTATATTTAAAAATTCATGAAAAATAATATCTTTCCATTCGGGTAAGATATGTAGTCCAAATTTGCCTCCGCCTAAAACTGTACGTAAGTCTTCTGCTGGATCCCCAGTAAAAGATAAAATATAATCATCATTTCCCATTAATTCATCATGAACAACAACAATTGCTTTTCTATTATTAATAATAGTCATTGGAAATTTTTCGTATTTCCCTTTTTCTGTATAGAGTTCCAATTCTTTTGTATAAGTATAATCTGTTAAGCCTTTCTCTCCGTTTCCGAAAGACAAACCACTTGATCCTATATCAATAGCAGCCTTCATAGCTTGTACAGTAGAATCATTACCAGCAATAATAGTTAAAAGCAGTTTTGCTCTTTGCCAATTTTGCTTTGGTTTTTCATAGGCTAATCCATAGCAAAAAGCAGTCTGCCATGCATCATCAAGATATACTTCAATCATTTTTGGTGTTTCTATTAACTCTTCTGTTATACTTATCGTTTTAGTTTCCTTCATGCTTTCTACCTAATAAGAATAGAAAGCATCGATGCCTCTATCTAATTAGGTAGGGCACCTCCCTTTTATTATTTCATTTTTTTATCAATATACATATTAGATATATAAGACATTGCTGTATCAAAAGATGGACAAAGCTCATTAGATATAGACACTACTTCGGATCTTTTTGAATTATGAATCAAAAACCAATATTGGTTATATTGATAACCGCAATATTCTATATATCTATCTTTGTATTTGAAATACGAGAACTGAACAGTTTCTATGTTCATATTTTCACCTTTGTGTGTGGTTATAATCTCATTTCCCATTACATTGTGCTTCCTGATTGGTTTAATCTTTAACAAGCGGCACAAGGGATACGCTTCCTTCTAATCCTGCTACTATATCTAGTAGATTCTGTCGATTTTCGATATTGATATCTTTTATTTCTTTAACCTTGTTAGCTGCTACGTCATATTCTCCAATCATTAATTCTATTTCCATCCACCACCAAATTTTATGGTAAGTTTCATTCCCATGATGAATCTGCTTTAAAATGCAATATCCATCCTGTTCTACTTTCTTTTCGATTTGTTTTACTAGTTCCTTGGTGGTCCTAGAATTCTTGGTACCCTCTTTTAATTTTCTCTTTTTAGATTGCTTTTTCGTCGTCATACCTCTCTCAATCCTTTCTGTTATGAATTCATCTATACAAGTGCTTCATTAAAATAACGCAAAAAAGCCTTTGTGATTTAATGTAGATAAATAGCTTATAAGCTATTTATTTTCATCAACCACAAAGGCTGTTAACGTTATATTAAGACTGCTAATCCCTTAAGGGATTGCAAATAAAAAATAAAAGTACGAAACATTTGTATAGTGGTATTATATCCCTACTTTTCTTTTAAGACAAGTAGATAACAAAATTGGTTTTCCCTTATATAATATATCTTTTTAAAAGATTTGTTTTTATTAACTTAGTATTTATTTGCTTGCAAAAATTACAACCACCCCTTGTAAATTTCTCAACCTATAAATACCTTGAAAATTTCACAATAGGGGTTGAAAATTTTACAAAGCGAAAATTGTTAGATAATTACGCCTTGTAATTTTTACAACCCATATTATATTTCCGCTTTGTAAATTTTACATGGGGTGTTGTGAAATTTATAAAACGCTTTGAAAAAACTACAACCCCCATTACAATTTTGATAATGCGGAAATTTTAGTGGATAACTTTAACATTATTTATAGTTTTGAATTAAGAAATATTTACATCGCTTCGGCTTGGTGATAATGGTAATATTCGGTAGCACATATATGTTATAGAGTACAAACTCAACAACATGAAGAGCTTGTTTTAATATTCTTACTTCATGTGTTTTTAGTATGATTCCCCATGTCTCTAATCTGGGGCAGAACCTGTTTTTGAGCCTCATCAATAATATTTTTTTCCTTAAGAGTATTTATTTTTTCAAAAAGGTTTAAATTCTTCATCTTTGGTTCTCCACTTTTCATTACTTGAGTTTGAGTAATCCCTTTTTCCTTGCATATTGCCTCTACAAGCATACGAATCCCCATTCCACATACATTTTAGATAGTGTAGCTTTAGAATAAAGTTTGATCAAAAACACCTTACAAAACCATATTTATGGACAAAGTAAGTATCCGCCGGTAGAACCGGCGGTTTTAATTTCGCCCTATAAGGGCACTTTACCAACGAAGCCCCTAAAGGGACCTCTAAATTGACCGCCAACCGTTTACTCTCCCTACTTATCTTTAAATGGATCGACGTATTCTCGTTTGCTCATATTATCTCGCAAACGGTCCTCTGCTTCTTGCTCTCGTATATACTTTGCAATTGTTTTTTCGTTTAATCCAACCGTACTTACGTAATATCCTTTCGCCCAAAACGTTCGATTTCCATGATTATATTTTAAATTTGCATGTCTATCATGGATCATCAATGAACTTTTACCTTTTAAATATCCCATGAAATACGAAACAGACATTTTCGGTGGTATTTTTACCAGCATGTGTATATGATCTGGCATGGCATGTGCTTCCATTATTTCTACATCTTTCATTTCACATAGTTTTCTCAATATAGCACCTATATCTTTTCTTAATTTCCCATATACTACTTTCCTTCTGTATTTGGGAATAAATACGATATGATACTTACAATTCCATCTTGGTCGAGTAGATAAGGGGAGTTTCACCCCAAATCTCTCACAGAACCGTACGTGATAGTCTCCCATCATACGGCTCTTGTCATCTCACTGGCATATAGCCCACTTTCCAATGGTAGAATCTTTCCGGATTTGACATTGCTATACGATACAAAAGATGTTGTGATTTTATATAGCTTCGTCTAACCTTTTTCCTTGTTCTTACTAACCATCTTGTCAATGTTAGATTCACATAATTTATACCTTGTCTAAATGCTTCACTTGGAGTGTATTTCATAAAGTAATTCATCCATCCACGAATGATGGGATTTAGTTTTTGTGACAGCAGCACTATATCAGTTGTATTCATTTCCTTTATTACATTTCGGATTTTCTCTCTAAAGTTTTTCCCAGCTTCTTTACTGACCGCAGGTGTAAACCCCATAAAGTATATCCCCTTTTGGCTCTTAACCATTCTCTGCCTAAAGCAATATCCCAAAAAGATAAATGAATGATTATCTGATTCCAACTGCCTATTATCTCTTTGACAGAAAACGATTTTGCTTTTCTCAGGATGTATTTCCAAACCAGCATAACCCATCTGTTCTATCAATCTGTCAAGTACATACTCCGCTTGTTTTCTGCTAACACAATGTATCAGTCCATCATCTGCATATCTCTCCCATGGACAATTTGGAAAATTTCTTACCATCCAATCATCAAACATATAATGCATAAATAGGTTCGCAAGAACTGGACTGATTACTCCGCCTTGAGGGGTTCCCGATTTTCTTTCAAAAATCTCTCCGTTTGGCATTTGAATGGATGTATTTAGGCATCTTTTAATATATAAAATAATCCAATTATCTTTCACATGATACGCTATCAATCTCATCAATCGTTCATGTTCTATATTGTCAAAGAGTCCTACGATGTCAAACTCTACAACCCATTTCATACGAAAACATCGTTTTCTCGCTTGTCCCACTGCGTCC
Source organism: Bacillus sp. B1-b2 (assembly GCF_009183415.1). Classification (GTDB taxonomy): domain Bacteria; phylum Bacillota; class Bacilli; order Bacillales; family Cytobacillaceae; genus Niallia. Next base: position 32,162 of record NZ_WEHU01000029.1, read on the forward strand.
AATGCAGATTTTCTTGGACGATAACCATAGGAATCTTCATAGAATATTGGTTCCACTAATGGCTCTATCCGATTTCTCAGAACCATCTGTGCCACACGATCTTCGATCGTTGGTATTCCTAACAGTCTCATTTTCCCATTCTTCTTTGGTATTTCCACTCCACGCACCGGCTTAGGAAAATAGCTTCCCGATGACATTCTATTCCAGAGCTTATAAAGGTTGTTTTTCCAATCTTTATCAAACTCATCTATTTCTATGCCATCTACCCCACCTGCGCCTTTGTTTGCCTTGACTGCCTTATAGGCATTCAGTATTTCATTCTGTGAAATCCGAAATGATTTCCCCTCTTTCATAAAATCCTCCCATTTTTTGGTTGTAATATTCAAGAAGTTTAATGACAGAACCCCTTCGCTCCACTGACATTACATCAGCTTCCCCACTACTACGAATTCTTCCGCACCTGTACTGCTCATCCCTACTTTCATACTCGCATATTTGTAAGCTTGTATTTTTCCGTTTAACATAGCAATACAAGATTCTCCTGTTCCTCCCAAGAGCCTATGCCACACTCCTGTAACCTCAACACCGACAGCCATCTATCCAGTAAACAGGTTTCCGATAGATTTATCCCAGCGTCCACACAATACTCTGGTTTTGACTATACTTGTAAGTCTTAACGATGCTTCATCAGTTCTTCACTCTCGTTCAGCTTTGTGGCACCCAACTGACAGTTTCTTTACTGCCTTTTCCTCATACGCTCAATACCATAGCTTTTGACTACAGCACCTATGGGTGTTTTGCAATCTACACCTGTATGTCGATTGCGGAAGACCTACTTCCATCTCTTAGAAAGCATTGCTTTTGGGTTACTATAATTCTTTCAGCATCCTCTAGCATTCAGGACACACTATGTGATAAACTATTGTCGCTCGACATGAGCAGAACTCCTCTCGTTATTTGAAGTTGGTTTGACGGCCATCTTCTATTATAACGATTGGAGTTTTTTTCTAATACGACTCTACAAGTTTTATTTTCACACAGGCAGAGCCTGTGGTTTAAAAAGAGTAAAATAAAAACAATCCATTTTAAAAAAAGATTGATTAAAATGGATTGTTCCCCTGTGAATTAGTATACATTTTTTATAAGAAAGTTTGATCATTTTCTGCCTATGATCTTCAACAATCGACCCGTTTGTTGAAGTCATGTCTTAAATCTTATTTGAAAAATAAGCTGTCAATCGAAGCTATTTACTTGTTAGTTAAATACGCATTTTCCATTTTAGGTAATATTGTTTTTCATTCAATTAAGTCATCTATTACAATATCAGCCTGTGATAAGACAGGGAAAAGTAAGAAATAAAATAACAGAAAAATCATAATACAGATATAGAAAAAAAGGGTTGCCCAAAAGGTCGGTTTTAGCGTCCTCTTGGGCAACCCTTTTTATTTCTTGCAAGGTCAGAGTACAACCGTTTTTGGACTGTCTGCTTTATTAGGTATTCAACTGATGCCTAGAATTCGTAATTGGAAGAAGTTAAAATTGTTCCGTCCAAGTAAAGACGAGGTTTACGATCATATTGATGACCTTTTTACAGATGAGATTGAAACACACTATCCAGACATGTTAAGGGTGGCCATGTCCATTCAAGCCGGGAAGATCACCCCTTCTACCATTCTAAATAAATTAGGGACATACACAAAAAAGAATAAATTATTTCAAGCCTTCCGGGAACTAGGGCGAGTGATCAGGACCATGTTCTTGTTAAAATATATGGCTGCTGACGAGGTACTTAGAGCTACCATTCAGTCAGCTACCAACAAAAGTGAAGCATTTAATGGGTTTACAAAGTGGCTGTTCTTCGGTGGTGAAGGTATCATCGCTGAAAATGACCGGGAAAAGCAACGAAAAATGATTAAATATAATCACCTTGTTGCTAACTGTCTCATTTTTTACAACGTCTTCACTTTATCTCGTATCCTCCAAGACTACATGCAAGATGGAAATGGATATGATGAAGAATTGATTCCTTATTTGAGCCCTTATGTGACGGCACATGTTAACCGATTTGGGAAATATCGTATTGATCTCAATCGTAAACCTCCGTAACTTCCATTCGATGTGCCTGTAGCAAGAGAAATAAGTATATCCTTAATATAATGAAGAGGAGTAAATCGAATGTAGATGTTGAAAAGATTCAATGGATGATGAACCGATGGGATTAAAGATGGTGGGACTAGGACTCATGGGAAATTTACACCAATCTTCGTGATGATATGTATGCCACGATGGATTTTTTAGAAACCTGTACATCGCAAGAGTTAGAAATCATAGAATGGGAGTTTAATGACTTAATGGATGATTTTAGTGATAAAAACGGAGAAGGAGAATTCACCGATTTTCTTGAAGAGCTTGGAGAAAGAGAGTCAGAAAGTTTGCTAGAATCAGTTAGAGAGTTCAAAAACAATAAAAAAAAGAATTTGTGGAACAACAAAACGTATTTGTTGTTATTCAGCAAGGGCCAAATCGTATTATGTGGTTAGCCGGTTTTTTCTAGTTGACCTATTTTTTTAGGTACTATTCTTGAGGTAGCCGGGATTAAAAAACTGTTAAGTAACAATAAGTTGATCCGTTAGAGGGGTAGAATGTTGAGTAAAGCTCCTAGTCCTAAAGGTCAGTTCAATAAAGAAAAAAGGTGTCTCTTTTGAGGAAGAATACGCTTCTGTGTTGAAAGTAACAACTTTTTTCACACTTTTTTTACTATATTTGTAGTGAACAACATAAACATTCTATAGAAGAAAATTATTTCTATAGGAGGTTTCCATGGATCAAAAGGATCAAAGTCGTCAATTAGACCAAATAAAGCAAATGCAACAAATGTTTAAAGCGAACATGAAAACTCAACCTTATCCCATGTACCCTAACTATGGGAAAATTACACGTTACGAAGAAATTCCGATAAGTTTACCTGAACAGCGCCAGCTGCGCCATCCCGGAGTGGAAAAATTCATGGTACCCCTTCCAATTATCGAAAACCCGAACTATAAAGGGAGTGGAAAGTTAACAGGAAAAGTAGCACTTATTACAGGGGGTGACAGTGGTATTGGTGCAGCAGTAGCAATTGCGTTTGCTAAAGAAGGAGCAGATGTTGCTATTTCATATTTAGATGAACACGAGGATGCAAATAGAACAAAAACGAGGATTGAACAACTCGGACAACGTTGTTTTCTAATGCCTGGGGACTTGCGAGACAAACAACAGTGTATCTCCATTGTAGAACAAACAGTAAATACGTTTGGACGTCTTGATATTCTTTGTAACCACGTTGGTATCCAATTCCAACAACTAAGTCTGCTTGACATTACAGATGAGCAATTCGATGACACTTTCAAAGTTAATATATACTCTCATTTTTACACAACAAGAGCAGCGCTTCCTCATTTAAAACCAGGCAGCTCAATCATTGGCACTTCTTCAGTGGTGACGTATGTAGGTGAGCAGCAAATGATTGATTATACGGCCACAAAAGGCGCAATAGTTGGTTGGACACGTGCCTTGGCTAAAAATGTCGTGAAACAAGGGATCCGAGTCAATGCCGTCGCCCCCGGCCGAATTTGGACCCCACTTATTTCAGCAAGTTTCTCGTCAGACCAAGTCGCTGTATATGGAGCATTTAATCCAATGGAACGAGTTGCCCATCCATTTGAACTCGCACCAACCTTTGTCTATCTTGCTTCTGATGATTCTCGTTTTGTTACTGGTCAAGTTCTTCATGTTGATGGGGGAGAATCCACACATTCCTAATGGAAGGGGTTACCATTTTGAGATATGAATTTAATCCAGAAGTAAAGCTATTGCTAGTAAACCATTCAAATGAAAAAGTAAAGATGGTCTATATGGAGGATTCCTGGCCCATGCCAAAAATAGGAATGAGACCACCATATTATTGCTACCCAAGTTACGAGCTGAATTATCCAATAATCTAAATAATAACAGACAAAAAGACTTCTATACAATTTATGAAGTCTTTTTGGAAAGAGAAGAGTATTACGGTTTTAAAACGACTTTTATACATTCATCCTCACGATTATTAAAAATTCGATAACCATGACTTGCTTCTTCAAGGGACATTTTGTGTGTGATAATATCTCTTGGGTCAAATTCGTTATTTGTTATTTTTTTAAACAATTCTGGCATAAAATGAATGACTGGAGCCTGTCCCATTCTAAGATTAATATTTCTAATCCAAAATGCACCTAATGGAAATAGATTATAGTTACCTCCGTAAACACCAGTCATTTGCACTGTCCCATACTTTCGGACAGCTTTAGTAGAAATTTGAATAGGTCCAAGGGTTCCGCCCTGCAGTTTGAATTTTTGTTCCAGAAACTCTAGGGGTGATTTCTTTCCATCCATACCTACACAATCGATGACGACATCTGCCCCACCATGTGTGATTTCTTTTAAATGTTCCCCCATATCAGGGTATTTTGTGAACTCAAATACCTCAACATTGTTCATCTTTTTTGCATGATTGATTCGGTAATCCAAGTAATCAACTGCTATTACACGCTTTGCACCTTCCATCCAGGCAAATTTTTGTACCATCAACCCAACAGGTCCGCATCCAAGAACAATAACTGTATCGCCTGATTTTACACCTGCATTTTTTACACTCCAATAAGCTGTTGGCAGAACATCCGATAAAAAGAGCAGTGACTCATCCTCCAATTCGCATGACTCCGGGATAACAAAGGGAGTGAAGTTTCCAAAAGGGACTTTTAAATATTCAGCTTGACCACCTGGATGGTTACCGAACTTCTCAGTATAACCAAAGTATCCGCCAGAATCATAATGAGGGTTTGAGTTATCGCATTGGCTTTCCATTTCATGTTGGCAATAAAAGCAATGTCCACATGAAACATTAAAGGGAACGACAACACGGTCTCCCTTTTTTACTTTTGTAACTTCAGGTCCAACTTCTTCCACAATACCCATTGGTTCGTGGCCAATAATATATCCAGGGGGTAATGGCATGTTACCTTGATATAAATGCAAATCAGATCCGCAAATAGCAGTAGAAGTAATCTTAACTATAATATCGTCTTTTTTTTCTAATTTTGCATCCTCTACTTGATTAACCTGTACATGATTTGGTCCTTGATAAGTTACAGCCTTCATAAATGCATGGCCCTCCTATTTCTAATACTGTTAACACTCTTAACTATGGTTAACAAAGAAAGTAAATAATATACTTAGTCTCTCTTAGCGTAATTGTTTTATGTAAGAAACCGATCCGTCTATTTTCTTATCAATAGGGTACAGTTCAGCCTTTATTTTATCATTGGTCAAAAAGAAGTAACTAAAAAATCAATTCGAGTTGAACTAGATTAAAAAAGAGCCAAAATTGGCTCTTTTTGTTTATTGTTTCGGCATTCCTGGGGGATAGTAATATGGAGGAACTCTAATCCAACCTCTTTTTTGCATTAATGTTTTTAGAGTTGTTCCAAAGGTAACCATTTCCAAATGAAATTTTACCCACATTAGTCCAAGATCATTCCGAATCGATTGTGCTTGACCAGTAGCACACTGCATAATTGCAGTAGCAACCTTAATTCCAACACCATTTGTAATTTCATCATCAGTTGATTTTGCACCTAACGGAATATCATTTGGGTCTGATGCTGGCTTAGATGCTGGCAGTTCAGGTAGTGGGATTCCTTCCTTTTTCATAAATTCCTCTAATTGAGTCACTTGTTTCTCACACAGTTTAATTGCATCTGTCAACATTTCACGCACTTCATCATCAACTGTTGTATTCAACCCAACTTCTTCAAAACGAATAAACTCTTTTATAGAAGTATAGTAAGTCCAACAACTTGTTACTTCTCCTGTATGAAGTGGTGAATTTGATTCATCAACAACTAACGTTTTTAACGTATTAGTTACTGCTTCAAAAATATTTGGCATCTTTTTCACCTCCTGCCATCCCATTTAATATTAAACAAAAGAATAATTTAAATTCATTATAGGATACATACAACATTTCAGATTACCTTTACTACCCACCCATATGGCTAGTAAATATATCCTCGTTTTCTTGACTGTACCCCTAGTAAAAAAACGACTTAATGTCCTGCTTTCGCGCTTGAGATTTCCACAAAAAAATAAATAGATTTTCCTAAAAAACGACATAAACTTTAAATAGAATCCAGTATCGTATTCGTAAAAAGGATATGTGGATATACAATAAAAGGAAATTGCATAGGTCAATTTTCGGGGTGGTTGATAGGTTGGATAATGATACTTTAGACACAGAATGGGATTGAGCTAATTTTGCTTGCACGTCAGATGGGGCTTACACTAGATGAAATTCGTGCATTTCTACAAAAAGATATGAATTTAATACATAACGAAGTAAGTTCTTAAGTTCTTTTTTAAAGGAATTTTTTATTGAAATAAAATTAAAGTTTTCTTTTCCTTCAATCACCAGTTCCAAACGTATTTACTATCTGTATAGGTAAACTTTAATGAAGTTATCTTATTGAGTTTTAATGGAAGGCTTGAAGAAGCAATCGAGCAAACCAATTATGGATGGTTGATGTTTTATCCCTGTCTGTATTTCTTTGCATGTGGGATGCCTACAAAGACGCAGGAGGTGGACAACCTCCCTATTCTTTTCTCCCCTTTGTCTTTGCAGCCTATTGGGTGACGGTCGGATTAATATTAATTAAACTTGCTTATAACATTCATAATGGGAGAAATTTATGTCAGTGATCCAACTACCTGTTTTATTCACCCATTCTACTATATTATCTTTATATCTTTCTTCTAGCCAATCCATAGCAAATTCGTTCGGTGCATAAATAGTTAAAATATTATTTTGAACTTTTATTAGGATATCTTTAAACCAAGTATCGAAAGAGGGTTTAGAAATATTTGCTTGTGCAGATTCTAGAACAACAGCTAAAAGCAGTTTTTCATCTTGTGTCATATTCTTTTTTAAATGTACCTCTGTTTCAGAATAGGTAATAGTTGGGTCAACTTCTTCACTTTGAACTTTTTTATGAATATTTTTAAGTATATCTTTATATTGTAAGTATTTATTGTAAATCTCCTCATAATCTAATTGTTCTGGAAGGATATCCGCTTTGTTTTTTAAATGCTTCTTGGTAAAAACTTCGTGCTCTTTGCGTAATCTAGGAGGTAATCCTTCACGCTCTTTTTTTAGCATTTTCTTTACATGAGCAGGTGCGTTTTCAGGGATAATTATATTATTATCTCCCTCTATTAGCTTTTTAGATAATAAAGGAGTTTGTTTCCTGACTTTAAAAATAGGACTCTCTTCCATATTATTCCGAGACTCATTTATTACATTAAACTTATAGACAAAGCCGTAATGCTCTAGTATATCTAAATAGGTATGTAATGTTTTTCTTGATTTATCCATTTTCTCTGAAATCAATTCAAAATTGGGATACACATAGTCTTTTTCCCCATAAGCATGTCTTTTTAAATATGCATATAATCGTGTGGCGTCTCCCAGATAAAATCCCCAAAAGTCAAAAAAATAGTTATTAAAAATAGTAAGTTCACCATCAATTGCTGGAATAGACTCTCCGTGCTCGTCTAAACTAAAATTTCTAACTTGATTTTCCTCAAAGATCAATTTATCTTGCTCTGGGTAAAAATAGGTTTTATATTCTTGAGTATCCTCTATATTTATCAATTTACTTCTTTGCGTAAACATACCTGTATCTTTTAATCGAAAATACTTTAGTTTATCCTTTTTACCTTTTAAATTATAATACTCTTCTTCCACTATTGTTCCTCCTAAGTAAACCCAAGTAAACAAATTAAAGAAGGAGTTTTACTTGCTAAAACATATATTTATGTTAAAATATTTTCAAGAATATAAGTTTAGAAAACTCCCGCTTTCACTCAATTAAACTACTATCAGTTTAGCGCCTGATAGTTTAATTGTATCTAGGTGGTTTTTTTTATTTTATCATACAAGCTTTTGTTTATGGATTAAACAAAAAGGGAAAAACCCTATGACAAAATACCAAATCGAAATTTGGCCTTTTCATAGGGTTTTTCCCTTTGTATTTAATATTGAATTTATTAAAACATACTTTTTGGAATTATTCAATAGGATTAATTTCCAAAGGTATTAATTATTTCAATATGATGGAATTTATTTCTCTTATTAACTCTTTTTCTTCATTAATTTTTAATAAGTAATCGGCTTGTTCCTTAGAAATTAGCAATTTTACTTCTTGGACTTTTTTACATCTATTTTTAGGTTTTTCTTGAATTATAGAAAGTAAAACACTAGATCTTATATTTTCATTACAATTTGTAAAATTTTCCTTTAACAAAGAATATAAAATCACATAATTATCTTCAGATGTAAAACCTATCCGTTTTAATAAGTAATTTTCCATCTTAATATCCCTCATTCTTATATCATCTTCTATTTATTTTAACTTATATATACAAACATTTTATAAATTTCTATAGATATCTCTCAATAAAGTATATAATTCACCAAAAAAAAGCTAACTAAACCAACGTTTACTTAGCTGTTATTACACTTTAGATATTAAGTAATAAAGTTCCGGTATACAGTGAATTTCTTTATAAATTTCCTATTCTTTTGTAACGCTAATGACATATTACCTATATTATAACCATTTTGAGGAAGAAAACAACTTTATTTTTAAAGTCCTTTGGACACTCCATTTATTTATTCACTCTTCAATTAAATTGGCTATTAGTTATCATTTTACCATCATCATAATAAAACTATAGTATAAAGTATATATAAAGAATAAACAAAATGTTAGGGTCTAAAGTTAGAGTTATAAAGAAGTTAATAGTAATTTTTATATAAAAAAGAAACCCAAGGTATCTTGAGCTAGATATCTTGGATTTCTTATATTTTTTGATTTATAATATGTCATTGATCTTTAATGTATCAAATAATATATCAAAAGCTTTATTTATTTTTTCTCGCTCTTTTCCTTGAGGAAAAGCAATCTCATCTGATGTCCCATACACTAGATAGTCATTACGTCTATTAGTTGCTGATAGTTTATCTGCAATGTAAGCTTCAAACGCCCTTGCAGCCATTTCAATAATATTACTCCAATATTTAGATTCATTTCCATCGTCTAACTCGATTGCATTTAGGTAATATTGTGATTTATCAGTTGGATAAGGCATTCTTTCAACTCTTTCTCCAGTAATTTTTTCATGATACCAAGCCATAGCCAATGCATATTTTTTAACTTCTCTTTTTGCCCTTCTTTTGAGTTTTTCTTTTTCTTTCTTTAGTGAAATTTCTGATGCTCCATAATACTGAGAAAAATCAAGTCTTCTATTTATGCTATCTTGCTGAATAGTACATTCTTTTTTTATAGCTAATGCTATATCTCCGTTAAAACGTTCATAATCTCTTTTTAAAGCAACTCCTCTATAAGTAACATCATCTTTGTTTGTGTTTATGAAATATGCTGTTCCATTTCCTTCTCTTAAACTCTCAGATAAATATTCTAAGGCACTTTTTATTTGAGAAGGTATTTGTTCACCTAGTGTATTACATTCTGTTCCATATCCTCTACTACTTGTATTTTTATGACTTTTAATGTAAATGTAGTGATCAATGCTATGAAATAGCTCATGGGCGAGAATTCCTAAACAACCTTTATTTTTTGTCATATTAATAACTCTTGATAGAGCCTCATAAGTACCTAATGCATTTCCGCCTCTTCCTCTTGCTCCAAACGCTAGTCCAAGTGTTCCATCTAAAGATAAAGAAGTAACATCAATTTCAAGTACATCTGCTAAATCCAAAATTGCTTCTGAAGCTCGAACTAAATGCTCCATGCCTTTTTCATCATCCATATAATGGCCAAATTGCACTCCTCGAAATCCAAACAACTCCACCAAATCTTCTGGCTTTTTTACCGCGCTTGGTTTCCCACCTCTTCTATCAGGTCTTTCTGGTAATACTCTTTCCCATTTACTATTTTTCTTTTTTGTACCTTTTACGCCATTTTCCTTTTTCCCAAAGATATCGTCCCATGTATTTATTTTTGATGCTGTATTAATAGATGATTTATATCCTGCCCTCAGAAAAAATTTTAAGAAGCTTTTCCCTAAAATAAAGAAATTTGTATCTGATTCTTTATTTCTTTCTAATATAAGCGTTTTGGAAAAACCAACAATAAAGTCTGAAACATCGTCCCACTTTTTCACTTTATTAATAAGTTCTAAGAAACTTTGGATTGCTAACATAAAGTCTCTTCTTCCCTCTTTTGTTTGAACAGCGGGAACCTTATCTATTCTATTAATAATTAATTGCTTCAATTTAGCAACTCCTGGTTCTACACCATTTTCCTTCTCAAGCTTCAGAGAAAAAGATTTTGTTAATTCTCTTTTGGTTATTAATTCCTCTGAAAGAAGCGGATTAAGCTTTTCTATGTTTTCTAATTCTTCCTCAGAATGATTTTCCTGAAATCTTCTTTTTATTTTATCTAATTCTTTTCTAGAACCAGTAATAAAGTCTCCAACGTCATATGCAACATTCTTATCAATTTGCTTTTCTGTTCTTATTTCTTTAACTTTCTTAATATTAAGGTCAAAAATACTTAATTGTGAGTTCATGTTTATATCCTCCTAATAAACGGATTAGAATATTAGATCTAATCCGTTTTTTCCATTTTATATTTTTAAATAATCAACTCTAATTGCCCTTTTGTATTTGTTAGTAAATCTTCTGCAAAATCCTCTTTTAGAATAACTTTAAAAATTGCTTCTAAAATTGGGACTACTATACTATTTCCTGCTAGTTCGTAAAGAGTAGCATTTCTACAACCCTTTCTAGAAGGGAATTGTTCCAAGATTAATTCAAAATCTTTATCATCAAAACCCATTAATCTCCATACTTCTCTTTCAGTTAGATATCTATATCCCACTTTATCTTTTAATCTAATAATTCCAGCGTTAGGACATCGATCTTGTCTTTCTGTTATAGTCCAACAATAATCTTCTATTACGGATAATCTACGTTTGTACTTATCCGTTTCCTTTACTGGGTTAAATTCTTCTATTCTACTCAACATACTTGGAACATTAACCAAATACTGAGAGCCAGTTACTTTATTCTCTAAAAATTCACTAATATGACGCATTGGGGTTCTTTCTAATTTATTGAAGTCAAATGCCTCTTTTCCAAAAATGGATATACAAAACACTCTTTCTCTTTGCTGTGGAATACCAAAGTCAACAGCATTTAAAACATCGAAAGAATTTGTGTATCCTAGTTTACGCATTTGTTGAATATAAGAGTTAAACGGGCCAATTAGGTCTCTATCTAAAACGCCTTTTACATTTTCCCAAATTACAACTTTTGGTTTCCACTTCCCCATATTTTCTATAATTTTAAGCGTTTCAAACATTAATGAACTGCGAGTCTTAGTCTTTATATTTCCACCTTTTCTATATCCTGACCTTGAAAAATCTTGGCAGGGAGATCCGTGGATAAGGATATCCGGCTTCAGATTCCATCCAACAACGGATTGTGGTTTATGAGCATGGTCATATAGAGCATTATAAGCACGTACTCTATTTTCTTTTATCTCTACATAATCTATAGCTTTATGATCAACCCCCAGATTTAATAAAGCTTTTCTTGGGGCCCCAATACCTCCGAATAATTCTAAAATTTTTATCATATCAATCACCGTCACACTAATTTTTTTATCATCCCATTTGGAGTTATTATCTTTACAGATACATCCCTCTTTGTTCTGGTTTTAGTTATTACAGTCTTGCTGCCATTGTCGTGATGTTTTACCTCTTCATCCACAATTTTAGAAACGGATTCAAGACCTTGTACTAAATGATAATTTTCGCCTTCACCTAGCTCACCATTAATCGCTCCGCTTGCTAATAATAAAGACAATTGCCCTTGATTAAGCGGCAGAATAGGTTCTCCACCTATACTTAATTGGCGTGGCTTGGTTCTATTCATAAAAGCTTCGAATCCTTTACTCTCTCTAATACTTTCAACAAAATCGTCTTTATTTGCCAATTTTGTATAAAATGTAGATAAGTTTTTATAACCGCTTGGTACATTCCATTTAAATTCTCTAGTTACAATCTGATCAATCGTATTTACATTCTTTAATATAAATTCCTCGGAATCCATTCTTAATAAAAAATCATATAATTTTTCATTAATTCCTTTATATTTTCCTGCCTTTTTTCTTCCAATAAAAATACACTGTTTATAGTCTTCATAATCCTCTTTTGAAAATCGCATAATGCCAACTTCATTAAAGTTAGTTGCTAAAAACCTAGAAATTTTTTGATCTGCAAAACGATATGAAGGAATAATATATATCAATATTCCATTCTCTTTTAGATATCTATAATTCCTTTCTAATTCAACCCATTCTTTTCTTTTGGCTGAAGAATCATCCATCCCCTTTAATGCAAAATCATATGGTGGATTAAGAAATAAGAATGACACAGCTTCATTTTGTATTACCATAGATTCTATAGGGGCATTTATACAATGATTCAAAAGCTTTGAAGCGCGTTCAGCACGTCTTCTATCAAGTTCGACTCCATAAGTATTAATAATAGTCTCTTCATTATTAAAGGCAGCTGCAAGTTGATTTAGAATCTCTCCCTCTCCGCAAGTGGGATCAAACCAAACACCACTACCTTCGACATTTAGTAATTTAATGATATATTCACCTTGTGTTTCAGGTGTTGCAAAAAAACCTGCTTTTAGTTCCGATAGGTAAGTCTTTGATGTAATCTCCGACTTTTCCCCCGGTTAGCACCGTACGTGAGACTTTCACCTCATACGGCGCCCCATCTAACTGGTTATACAGTTTACTAGTCTTTAATAGGTTGTAGTTTGCAAGCTTTACGAAGCTTGTTTAATTTCTTTAGTTGATATTCGTTTATATTCAACAACCTCATATATTTTTCTATAGTTTCCTCTTTCGTAGCATGAACCAAGATATGAGCAAATTTATGAAGTACAGCCAAATTTTCGTATTCGTCAGTTCCACCTAAATATATAGGTGTAATATGGTGGCAATGATAGTTGTGAATGTCTCTAGTTAGGTCCACATCTGTAACAAAACATTTGCCTTTACTGGCACTGAACTTTGAGACACGATTATCATTGTATTGAATGCTTCTTTTCTCAATGTAAGTTTTCGCTAGTTGTTGCACAGCTTTTTGAATGTTATACATGAGATTGACTTTACTATTTAGCTCTCTACCTTTCGGACTGTAGTCATTAATATCTTGTTGAAATTGTTTCACCACGATAGATTTCACCGCTGAAACAGGAATTAAAGGTACTTCTTTGATGGAAAAGGTAGTGTAATTGTATCTTTCATATCCTTTCACTTCACATTTGCCTGATTCACTAATTTTTGAAAGATTATTCCATATAGTTCGGTAAGTTTTGTAGGCAATTTCTTTCATATCAACGCTAACGTGCGATGCAGCAGAAAAGTAGTTATGAATTCCTCTAATATAAGAGTTGTATTCATATGCTTCTTTTCGGGTGTTAGAACGATATAGTGTTCTAGCTCTTTCGCGTAAGGATTGTATAATATCTTGTTTCTTTTTATCGCTGATGAAACTATGTGCTACGATTCTTTTTCCTTTCCTAACCCCTTTAATTTTGAATCCAAGAAATTCGGATTTTCTTTTGCGGAGATTAGTTATCTTCGATTTTTCTTTCGAGATATTTAAACCTAGTCTCTTTTCAAGGAAATTTTGTACTGCAAAATACCATCTTTTCGCTTCATTATATGAAGTTGTGATGATTTTAAAGTCGTCTGCGTACCTAACAATAAAGCCTTGCTTCATGTTTGTTTTGGTCTGCAAAAAGCGGTATTTACGAGTATCTTTACTTCCTAGTTTGCTAATGTCGAAGGTTTCAAATTGGTCACTTACCCAATGGTCGAGTTCGTTTAGAACGACATTTGAGAGTAAAGGGGAAAGTATTCCACCTTGTGGAACACCTTTGTTTGGTATCCCTTCACCTTCAATATTGGCTTTTAACATCTTTTTAATAATTGCCAGGAGCTTTTTGTCCTTAATACCTAAAGAAAATAGTTGTTTAATCAATTTGTTGTGATTGACGTTATCGAAGAATCCTTCAATGTCAATATCAACAACATAATGATTTTTCCCTACGTTTATAAGGTTTAGCATCCTTGCAAGAGCGTGATGTGTTGAGCGGTTTGGTCTAAAACCGTAGGAATGTTCAAAGAATTTCGCTTCACATATTGGTTCAAGTATCTGTTTTATGGATTGTTGGATAAGTCTATCTTCCATTGTAGGTATGCCAAGCGGTCTTTCCTTTCCATTAGCTTTAGGAATGAAAACTCGACGTACACTATTAGGGTGGAAGTTGGCTAACCTTTCTCGGATATTATTGATAAAGGTAGCTTCATCCATTATTTTATAATCTTTGATACTTAATCCGTCTGTTCCAACAGTTTTACTGCCCGTATTGGATTTGATATTTCTATATGCTAAAAGTAGATTGTCTCTACTAATAATTAGTTCATAGAGATTAGAAAATGAAAAATTTTCTTTTGATTTGGCGTATAGATTATCAAAAATTGGTTGCATTAAATAATATTCGGAATATCTTACACTATCATTCATTGGTAAGTTCGCTACTCTCCTTTAAAAGGATTTTGCCTACTTGTCCTAACCGATTGCTTACCCTAGTAATTTTCTGTTTAATTCCGTTAGACTAGTGGCCTTCCCTCCACAGTTTGTTATCCCTGTTTCTTCGGTACCATGCCACCACCATCACGAGTATTAACACACGTTATAGATTTGCTCTTTTCCGTATGAACGCTTCAAAAGTCTCCGAACCTCCACGTTACTCGCTTTCCACGTTCCAATCATTCCTATCTGTTCATATATACTTAGGTGCTTTCTTTACAACTACTTGCTGGAGCAACCCTTCTTTGTTGCTAAGGATTTTCATAACAAACATTCTTACTCATCCTCACAAGTACCGCTTTATACGGCGATGATTATTCCTAATCATCTAGGTTATAGTTGTGTACATTCGAAAGTTCGTCAGTTACAAGGACATTCTCACCATATATATTTTATAGACACCCGATTTATCGTTGAACCATTACATATAACAGCATTGGGACCAACTTCAATCGACTTTACCTAGCTTCACACCTCAAATCCTTCGGAGGGAGTTGACGCATGTAGGAGTCTTAGTGACTATGCTTCGGGGTGGTTAGTTCCCTCATTTCATAGTTTGGAATGACAGTTAGATATGAATTTGCAATCCCATATCCGAGCTTTTCACGACTTTTTTTAATGTCATTTATAGCTCAACGTGTCGCACGTTTGTTACCTATATGAGACATGTTATTTCCTCCTATTTTTAATCATGAAAAAACGCCCATTCTATTAGAATGAACGTTTACTCAATATTATCTTTCCCAAGGCATTATATCCTCTTGATGATAATTCTCCTCATATGAATATTTGTGATTATTCTCTCCATCATCCTCAGTCTTCAGTCTCCTTTTACCTGAATCTAAAAAGACTATATCTTCTGCAATGATTTCAATTTCTGTTTTATTATCCTTAAATTTTGCTTGCAAACGTGCTGTAACAGCAATTAAACTACCTTTTTGTAAATTATTATGACAAGTGGTAGCTAACTTTTTCTCTTTAAATGCTTTAATTGGAATAAAGTCTGCCTCTCTTTCTCCATGCTGATTTCTATAGTTTCGATTTACAGCAAGTGTCATAAAACAGACTGGATTTTCCTCTGTACCTGCTAAATAAGGATCTCTACTCAATCGGCCTATTAGGTTACATTGGTTTTTCATGCTAATTCTCCTTTGGACTTATTCGTAATCTCTTCCGCAATAGAAACGCACATTTTTTTACCCAAAATAATATGATCAAGTACCTCAACATTCATTAGATTGGATATAGATAAAAAATAGTCGAATAAAGAATAGTCTTCATCTTTTAAAACTGCATAACCTGCAGGTTCATTACTACAGACTACTATTTTTGAAGCGTTTCTTTTAATTGCTTGTCGAAATGCCAAATGAACTAAGTCTTTATTGAGTGTTCTAGTCCCTTTAACAATATTTTGTCTGCCTATAACCACATTATTCTTATTTAAAAATAAAAGATCTAATTGTGAATCCTGCTTATAACGAATATCTCTCACATATTCAATTACATCAAATTTAGAAGATATTTTAAATTCCGATTGCCAATCAAATTTTGGTACCATATTTAAGATTCCATTTAGTGCTTTTATTCTAAATAAAGTTTCCGTAGTTATTCCTTCGAACTTCAATAGCTCCTCTTCAGATAATTGAGAAATCCCACTAAAACCTAACTCACCTAAAGTATCGATCGTTGAGTCACATACGGTTTCACCGACAATAATAGCCAGTAAATGTGGAAGACTAGTGTCATTCTCCCCAAAATACTTAATATATTCCTTTGCGTCGTTATATCTACTCATAATAAATCTACCTCTCTTAATTAAATGTAAATGTCCTCATAGCTCTTATTCAATATCAAAAAAATATCCCATTATCGCTTTCTTTAAGCGTGTAATTGTAGAAGGTTTTTCGTTGATAGTTGTACTAAAATGATAAACCTTATCGCCTTTATACCTCCACATTACTTTTGAGTTAATTCCTTGCTCTAAACACTCAATAAATACTAAGAATTCATTAAATGCATGTTCTTTTGACACTGACTTAGCTTTAAATATTCTTCGTTCCCCATCTGGCAAAATGATCTCGATACTATGACGAGAATGTAAGATTGGTTTACTAGCAATAATTTTTTCCGCTTTTCTTTTACTTTCCTCAAATACATTTCCTTGTAAAACTGGCCCCTTACTAATTGTTTCTTTCATCATTTTTCTTCATCCTCTCAATATATTATTTATATAAAACGCAAAAAAGCGCCCTGAGAGATGGTTTAATGAATTACACATAAAGTGTAATACTCAATAAATCATCCCAAAGGACGCTGCGTTTAATATCTAAACTGCTAGCCGATAAAAGGCTGCTAAAATGTTAAAAATATAAAATAGTTACATTTTCATTCTACTATTATATCTATTTCTTATCAACCCTATTATAGGAAGGAGTCCTTTTATAGTAAGTTAACTTACGCCATATCGATTCAATGGGTCCTTGCTTATGTTTTTTTAACCACCAATTACTTAATAATATTTGTATGAATATTAAAGCTATAGAAAGAAAAACTAAATGACCAGGTGAAACTTGTGCATATAACTTAAATACTTTAAACAGGAAAAAACAACATGTTGTTTGGAATAAATAATTACTCATAGATGTTTTTCCTATATTAGCAATTAATTTGAAATGCTTTCCTGTTTTTTTTAGTAATAACAGAATAGATAAACCATAAAATATGGACATGCTTATATTACCAAAAATTTCTGAAAGTCTTATTAAAAAGTAGGAGTCAGAATATATTATTGCTAATGTTTTTATTGCAATACCAATACTACCACTTATCACCCACATTAATTTGTGGATTCCCTTAATATTAGTAATCAATGCTTTATTTTTTCCTAATATCATCCCTAACAAAAACATTGGATAAATACTGCAGAACAAAGATGGAAGATTTTCTATAGAGTAAATCGTTAACCAATCAACAGTATTTTGTAATAATGCAATTCTTCCCCCTGTTTGATAATTAATAATCACATTTTGTAATAAGTTATAATCAACAGCTGCAATTTGATAATCAAATAACAGTATCTTAATTAATTCAAACAACATTGGAATCATAAATATACCAATCAGCAGCATCATAACACGACCAGGAACTTTATATACAGGAAGTAAGAACAAACCGATTACTGCGTATATCATGAGTATATCTCCATAAAAAATGAAAAAGGCATGTAAAAATCCAATTGCAAACAGTATCCATAATCTCTTTGAGAATAAATAGTAAGGATTATATCCTTTGTCTTCTGCGTTCTCCATAAAAATAATTGCGCTAAAACCAAAAAGGATAGAGAAGAGGGAATAAAAATTACCTTCAGCGAAGATAAATAAAATCGATTCTACTAGTTTATCAATAGGATCCATCCAAATACTACTTGGAGAGGATTCATATAAATGAGGACCACTTAGTGGTAATATATTTGCAAAAGCTATGCCTAAGATTGCAAATCCTCTTATAATATCAATTGAATGTATTCTTTCCTTTCTCATTATTCAGTCTCCTTCGCAAAAAAGACTACTCCAAATATTAGGTAACTTTGATTTACCTTCATATTTGGGGTAGTCCCATTGAGTTATTTTTTGTTATGTTATCTATTATATCGTTTCTGTAATTGTTCATCTTTTTTGGTTTTAATTTGATACATAATAATTGTTTTATATTTTTCCCATAATTCACTTGCAACTTTTTCACTAACGTTCATGAACTTCATGAAAAATGGAATTACTTCTTTTTCTAGAAAATAATCTGGAATTAATTCCTTACCAGGCGCATATTTTGCAACGATGTTTTGACGAGCAAGATTTAATAGAGATTCATCTATTTCATTTATATCATCTATTACTTCTTTGCTAGTATTTTCCTCTTTTCCTATATCAGGATCAACATCTTTATTTTCATACTTACTTTTTAACACTTTTGATATGTAATTCTCATAATTTTCAATGTCTCTATGCTTTATTTCTTCCAAAACTTCTAAAATTAATTCTATTCCATACTTTTTCCAGGATAGAATTTTCTTATCAGAAATAGCGATACCATGAATATATAGAGATTTCTTTACTGATTCAATAAATTCTTGTGCTTCTTTTGAAAGAGGAGTCTGTTGTTTAGGACTTTTTTTATGAATATTAAAATCTATTGCTACTGTTTTTCTACCTTGTTTGACTTCTTTAAAAGAAAAGTATAATTCTCCAGTTGCTTCTAATTCTTTTTTTGCAACATTTAATATTCGTTGTTTGAAATTCCCGTATACAGGATACTTATCCCCTACTCCAATCATCCTTTTAAGTTCATCTAGCTCTATTGTTCTTTTTCCAATTTTCTCATACTGTTTTAACAGTTCATAAACTCTCACTGTATATCCACTTTTTAATTTTTTTATATCATCAAATGAATATCCTGTAAATCTACTGTCTAAGCTAATTAAATAATCTTTAATTATTGGATTAAAAGAAACATGAACAGTACCATTATCATATATAATAGCGCTAAACCATGGAAACCATCCCATTTTATCATTAGACGAGCGAATCTTTATTCTTTTTCTTGTTAGATCATCAGCTAACTCTTTTACCTGACTATGATAATTATTTCCTTTAACATTCATGACTTCTGCAAATTCTTTAACAGTAATTGTGTAGTCTGGAAATTGGGAATCATTTTTCTTAATTTTACTAGCAACATATCGAATAAACTTATGCTCTAAAGTGGTTAATTCATTATCATAATAAGCCTCTATTAAATCATTAGACTGGATGATTAGATCATTTACTTTAAATTCAACTTGCTTTGTTTCTATCAAACTATCACCTACTAACAAGTTTGTAATCTTAAACAAATTATGACATTATTTTCAGAGAAAAGAAAGTGAAATATAACAAAAGATTATTAACTGTTATATTTCAGAATATTCTAATTGGTAATATCTTAAACTTGCCTACCCCAAATATGTCATAGTTCTGCTTTTTTCATAGATAACACTATCCCAAATATGTTATAGTTCCACTTTTTTCATAGATAACATTATCCCAAATATGTTATAGTTCCACTTTTTTCATAGATAACATTATCCCAAATATGTTATAGTTCCACTTTTTTCATAGATAACATTATCCCAAATATGTTATAGTTCCGCTTTTTTCATAGATAACACTATCCCAAATATGTTATAGTTCCGCTTTTTTCATAGATAACACTATCCCAAATATGTTATAGTTCACTTATTCCGTAGATAACACATCCCAAATATGTTATAGTTCCGCTTTTTTCATAGATAACACTATCCCAAATATGTTATAGTTCCGCTTTTTCCATAGATAACACTATCCCAAATATGTTATAGTTCCGCTTTTTTCATAGATAACACTATCCCAAATATGTTATAGTTCCGCTTTTTCCATAGATAACACTATCCCAAATATGTTATAGTTCCGCTTTTTCCATAGATAACATTATCCCAAATATGTTATAGTTTCGCTTTTTCCATAGATGACCCTACCCCAGATATGTTATAGTTCACTCATTCCATTGATAACATTATCCCAAATATGTTATAGTTTCGCTTTTTCCATAGATGACCCTACCCCAGATATGTTATAGTTCACTCATTCCATTGATAACATTCCCAAATATGTTATAGTTCACTTATCCAAAGATAACACTATCCCAAATATGTTATAGTTCCTTTTTCAAAAGACACTGCATCCCAAAAATTTTATAGTTCAATTATTAAAAGAAAAAACATCCCAAATATGTTATAATTCAAAATCTGAAAAAAGATAACATATTTGGGATGTTTTTTAGTAGTAATTTTTAAGAGCGTATTAAATATATTTTTTAATAAAAAATATATGCATATCATTATGATTTTAAAGATCCTGTGGACTCGAGTAATTTAAGAAATGCAATTTATAAAAGATGTCTTTAAATTATCAACTAAATGTAACGTGCTTAAATATCATTTGTTCATTTGATCCCAAAATTGTTATACTTTATCCCAAAAACGTTATTTTTTATCCCAAATATGATATATTTACTATCATTAAACACAGATATATCAAGGGTTCATCAGATACCTAAAATATTAAAACTATAAAACTAAGGTAACTACATATCCTAAAAATGTTATATTTTATCCCAAAAATGTTACATTTTCACCCTAAATTTGCTATATTTCGTCCCAAAATTGCTATATTTCATCCTAAAAATGTTATATTTTATCCCAATTTTGCTATAATTGTCTACTATTAACCTATTAGTACCAAGGGTTTAAAGCTACGATAAAATATTAAAACATCTAAAACTATTAAAAATAAGTTAAAATATTAAAACTAGAAAGCTAGATAATTTATATATAATAAAGAGTATAGATAAATTATATTATCCATACCCTTTGTTTAGTACTAATATTGTTTGATATAAATTATTTTAAAAGACACCTCTTTTAATTTAGCAATAATACTATCAATTTTATTTTTTGTATTCTCAAAATCCCTAGTAGGGTATTCTTTAAAAAAACCATGAGCCATTACCCATACCTTATTTTCATAACCATAAATGTCAACTTTATTAGTCCAACCATCATTATTTTCAATATCTTCTAATTCTACATGTTTTAATAACATCTTATTTCCTCCAATATAGATTTAGTGTCAAGGATGTGTTCTAGATACTCTCTAACTTACAAAATAGCTGTTATTTGCGCTTCTGTTATAAGAGAAAGGTTTCTTATCTAAAATCTATAATAATTGTTCTAAAAGGATTTTCTCCCCTCTAATGCAATCCTGCTAGTTTACCAGTTTATAATATCAAGTATGATTTTTTTAATGCCTTCTGTGTCCACTTTAGAACATATAATTTCTTGATTCTCTAAAATAAATCTAATGTTTCCTTTTTTTTCGATTATATAATCCCATCCACGTTTATTAAGTATGTCAATTAAATCTTTTTCATTAAGAAACCACTACTAGTGATAATAGTAATAGTGGTTTCTCCCTTTTCCTTATTGGATATTATTGAATAACCTAACAATGTTCACATTCTTAACATTTATATTTAAAATATGAAACATACTATAGTTTACCTTGATAATTCTCTTTGCATGGTCCTCGTTAGCAGCCAAAATATCTGTAGTTATATATCTTTCTTACTCATTAAATTTAAGTAGAACCGACACGAGAAAATGTTTCTTAATTGTTTTTTGGCCATGATAAATTTCTGATGAATTATCAACGAATAATACATCTTCTGTTTTTATTATTTTTGGTATATT
>NZ_WEHU01000003.1 GCF_009183415.1 Bacillus sp. B1-b2
GAAGCTTTACACCTGACTTAGTTTTGCGAAATTTTGCCCACTTGTGATTGTTCAAGTTCAATGGTAAGGTACTTGAATCAATGATTTTCAGTGGTGTTGTCGTTATTTGTCTTCTTTGAAAATCAGTCTTTGTGTGAATTTGTGCTACTAAATCAAGAAAAATGGTTTGAAAGAACTCGGTCGGCACCTGGTTTAATCGTCTTCCCAACTGAGAAAAGCTGATGGAATCAAGATTCGTTGTGTTCTGTAATTCTTCTGAAAAAATACAATCACTTAATGCACGTAAACTCTCTGTTTCATGGAGTTGCGCGTACAATAATAATTTCATAAACGAGGTCATGTGAAGCTTCTTTGTATAGTAATTTAATTGATAGTTTTTCACTTGTTCTTCAAATAAATCGGTAGAAATCGGTGAAAACCATTGTTCAAATGATGTTTTTCGTGTAATCTTATCCATGCGAGGATCCTTTATATTGGATTTGGATAGGTTACTACCACCAGACCATTATAAAGGATTTTTTTGTGTAATGGATAGAATGCAGAAAATTTAGATTAATTAAGTGTGATACGTTATTTTAATGCGACGCTAGTGAGTAGAATTATATTTCTTATATGCTTTTACAAATGGTTTAAAACTACTTGTAGCACTACTAAATAGAACAGTATTCTTCACTCTATGTACAGTTTCTTCTACTAATTTCTTCGCATCTGTTTGATTTCCAAGTAATATTAAACTATAAAGATACCATTCTTCTACATGATCACTTATCCATTTTTCTTTGTTTGCTAAACGGTGATTCATCCACTCTCTTCCGCCTTTCTCTTTTTGCTTACTATCACCATATATTACCTATCTTAACGAAAGAAAGATGGCTTGTCATTATTTGTTAGAATTTTTCTATTATAAAAATTTTCCGTAAAAAAAAGACTACTTCATCAATTTGAAGTAATCTATTCATGTGTATTTTTATTATTTAATGCTCCTTACCTGTAGGAAAATACGTATTGGTTTAGCTTGAGTCAAACCTTTTAAGGAAATATAATCCACCCCTGAATTTCGATAAGAAGCAATATCTTCTATTGAAATATGCCCTGAAGCTTCTGTTGTGACTGTTTCTGGAACGTGAACAATCCACTCTACAAGCTCTTCTGGGTTTCGGTTCATCAATTTAATAACATCTGATCCTGCCGCTAAGGCTTCTAACATTTGCTCCTTTGTATCTGCCTCTACTTCTACTTTAACCATATGTCCAACATTTTTCTTCACAGATTGAACAGCATTTGCAATTGAGCCTGCAAGAGTAATATGCGCTTTAGTAATAACGACTCCATCGGATAATCCAAAACGGTGATTATGTCCTCCACCAATCGTTACAGCGTATTGTTCCATTATTCTTAAACCAGGGGATGTTTCACCAGCATCACAAATTTTGGTATAACCGCTATTTAATTGATCAACTGCTTCTCGAGTCTTAGTAGCAATACCACTCATGCGTTGAACAAGCTGTAATATCACTCTTTGTCCTGACAACAAATCTCTAATATTTCCTTTTACTGTTGCAAGTTCTTGTCCTTTTTCGATAAGATCTCCATCATGAACATGTAGATTTATGGAAAGTGAGGGATTTAAGACAAAATATCCTGTTTTGATTATTTCCTCTCCGCAAAAAACCCCTGAATCTTCGGCAATAAAAGTTATCTCTCCCATTTGATTTTTAGAAAAAATAGCTTCTGTGGTTAAATCTTTCACACCAATATCTTCATTAAGCAGTAATTCCATTAGATTTCGCAATACTAATTGGTTCATTGCCAGACTCCTTCATTGTTTAGTTTTTATTAAACAGTATCCCCTATCTATTATTTACCTATAAATCCAATGAAAAAACATGAGGATAAGGAGACTTACTTATGTACACAGCTACATTCCTTTTTTAACTTATCAAAAAAGGGTATGCTCCTTTTTAGTCGCATACCCTATTCCTTACTTATTTGCTTTTTGTTTTACTTCTAAATGATAAGAGTATATTTCACTAGGACCAATGATGCGGAATCCTTTACCCTGAACATAATCAAACTTCAAATCTTCATTGATATGTTTTATAGTTAATGGATCAAGGTAAATAGTTAGTCCGTTATCCTCAAATTTTGTATCTTCTTCATTCGGGAAGTCTACAGCTAAGTCAAAATTATATACATAGCTACAACCTCCACTAAATATTGTACTTAATCGGTACCCAGCTCCTTTTGGAACTTCATATTGAAGAAATTTATCCTTTGCTGCATTTGTAATTGTTACCTTCATGCCTGTTCATCCCCTGTATACAAGTTAATTCTTTATACTATTCACTTCATTCATTGAGATTAAACCTTAACTAATAATATTAGAATAATCATTTTCAAATGAAAGTGCAAAGCTCCAGCTTATAAGACTGGAAGATAAAAATAAAAAAACTTTAGAAACATACTTTCTAATGATTACAATATTTCTTCAAAATATACAGTTTGCCTTAACAGTTTATGAATACCAGTTTTTTGCAATATCACCATTCTGATCCTTCTATAAAAAGAACAGCTTATTTACATTTCACTTGGAGCATTTATACCAAGTAATCTTAACCCTTCTTTTAAAACAATCGTTACTGCATATACTGTCATTAGTCTTGCTTGTTTTTCTTTTACATTATCTAATATTCTTACTTGTGCATAATATTTATTGAATACTTTTGCTAAATCAAGCAAATATTTTGCGATTAAAGATGGATCATACATTTCCATGGCTTTATTCACATACTCTGGAAATTCCCTTAATGCTTTAACTATTTGGAAACTCTCTATATCCCATATTAATGAAGGAGAGTCATCTGTTTCAACAAAATTGCCTTTGCGCAGTAAGGAACAAGCTCTTGCATGTGTATATTGAATATAAGGTCCTGTTTCTCCTTCAAACTTCAACATATCTTCTAATGAAAACTCCACATCATTTGAGCGGTAATTTTTCAAATCATGAAATAGGACTGCTCCTACTCCCACTTGTTTTGCTATCTCTTCTTTGTTAGGTAAATTAGGATTCTTTTGCTCTATATTTTGTTTGGCCATTGCAATAGCTTCATCTAGAACCTCTTCTAGTAATACTACTTTTCCTTTTCTTGTAGACATTTTCTTTCCATCTTTTAGCATCATTCCAAATGGAATATGTGCCATTCCTTCTGCCCAATTGTATCCCATTTTTTGTAACACCTGAAAAAGCTGTTTAAAATGAAGGGTTTGTTCATTCCCCACCACATAAAGACTTTTAACAAATTGATAATTTTCTTGCCGATAAATGGCAGCTGCTAAGTCACGCGTAGCATATAGTGTGGAACCATCTCTTTTTTTGATTAAACAAGGAGGAAATTCTTCTAATTCAACTACTTTTGCACCATCTGATTCTACTAGTAATTGTTTGTCTTCTAGAAGTTCCACTACCTTATTCATTTTATCATTGTAAAATGCCTCACCGTGATCCGAGTCAAATGTTATTCCTAATAGTGTATAAATCTTTTGGAATTCCTTTAGAGATTCTGTGCGGAACCAATCCCATAATTGAAGGGCTTCTTCGTTTCCATCTTCTAAATATTTGAACCACTTTCTTCCTTCATCATTTAAAGCTGGATCTAGCTCGGCTCTTTCATGAAATAATACATATAGCTTAAGCAGTTCTTTAATTGGGTTTTCTTTAACCTTTTCTTCCTCTCCCCATAGTCGATAAGCTACTATTAGCTTTCCAAATTGAGTACCCCAATCACCGAGATGATTAATTCTAAATGGAGTATAACCATTTTTTTCTGCAATATGTGCAATAGCATTGCCAATAACCGTTGATCGTAAATGTCCCATTGAAAATGGTTTAGCAATATTAGGAGAGGATAAATCGATGGTTATCACACCATTACCAGTTTGAACATTTCCATAATCAGACTTTTTCTCCACTATCTCGCTAAGAACCTCCGAAATCAATTTTTCTTTATGAAAATACAGGTTAACATAACCCCCGACCACTTCTACTTTTTCAATATGTGGAGATTGTATTCTTTTTGCTAAGTCCTCTGCAATCTTTTGTGGTGCCATTCGTAATTGTTTAGCAAGGGAAAAACATGGGAAGGCTACATCTCCTAAATGCTCGTGTTTTGGCTTTTCTAATAGTAATTCTATTTCAGTTAAACTTATATCGATGGGCAGTTGATTCTTCATACTTTCAGCTATTTCCTTTTTCCAATTCATCACTCATTCTCCTTTCAAAATAAAAAAAGCCCTCACCTCTTCTAATTGAAAGAGGCGAGAGCTTATTATCCCGCGGTACCACTCTAATTGTTATGTATCATAACCACTTAATAAACTGATAACGGCAGTAACCGGTTACTCCTAATGAATTTCAGAATAACATCTCCAAAGTGCGTTTCTCCAATATTTCTGCATTAGGCTCTCACCAACCCTAATTCGCTTTAACAGTTGTTATTAGATACTCTCTTTATCGTCGATTTTCATTTTTTCTTATTATACCTATAGATCTTTATAATTGCCACTATTTCTTGAAAAAATTAGGATGTTGCTTCATTCCTTTTCTTTACATATAGTATCAAAAAGGAGGTGAATAATGATGAATATTGGACGAAGAGTTACTAGGGCACATGTTGTTGTTCCTCCAGTTATGGTAGGTGCACCAGTATTCGGTCATGGAGCAATAGGAGTAGGTGCAGTTCCCTTAGGTTCTCTTTCAGCAGCTTCCAGTTATACTGCAGGAAATCCAATAACCATGAACCCTTTTCAGCATAATCCACAAACAGGTTCTTACCAGCCTTTCAGTCAACCAATAAATAATCCCTACACACTTCCTTTTCCAGCAAAAAATAATTTTCCACCAATTCCAACATACGGGTATCATCCTTATTATTAAAGAAGAAAATTCTACAGAATAAAGACGACTCGTGAGGATGTGGTTTTTTCTGTGTCTAACAGCCTTTATTAATAATCAAACCCTTAAGAGCTACTAAAGGATTCGCTTTTATCAGTTGGAGAATTAGATGAAGGACCAGATCAGAGAAATAACCGGAGATAATCCCCTTATATTTCTGTAAATTTGATGATAAGCCAACAACAATTATTTTGACACGATAGAGAAGTTTTCCCTTCTTCGCTGTAAGGTTTTGGGAAACCAAGGGATTAGACCAGTGTTTTCTTTTATATAAAATGAGCTCTAAGTTTTCACTTAGAGCCACTTTCATCCTCTTAATTTTCCACTATATTAGAAGGATTGTCTTTTTTTCTCCAAGTAAGAAATGTTATTACTAAGCCACCTAGAGAAACGATGATGCCTGCAATATATCCTACTAAGCTAGCAGTACTACTCTCTGGACTTGTATTTCCATTCATATTTCCAGGGAATTCTCCATTCATTCCATTTGGAGGTGTCATCTGATTCTGTCCTTCTGTTGAAGTAGTAGTATCTTCTGAAGAGCTATCCGTTGTCGTACTGCTATCACTACTACTTTCTGTATCAGTTGAGCTTTGTGAACTGCTGCTAGTACTTCCTTGCATAGTAGGCGGTTGCCCCGTCATTTCCATTCTTTGACTTGGTTCCTCTGTATTAAAATTAGATACTACTCCTATTGTAGATTGTGCTAGCAAGAAAACCATTGCTATTGTACTAATTAAATATTGTAATTTCTTCATGTTAATCTCTCCTATCTATAATGTATTTTTATTATGATAGGATTAGCTTAACTTTTTCTTAACTTTTTCTCTCTTTATAAAAAAATATAAAATATTTAGATTTTTATTTTATTGGTATCCAAATTTCTGAGTAGTAGTTTTCATTAGTTGGATTTCCCATGGAATAGAACTCAAATGATATATTTCCAGATTGTTGGTAGTTGTTGGTTGGCAGCCACTCAGAATATATTTGTTTCCAAACTTTTTGCATGCTATGCGGCATTGGACCATGCACTTCAAAGATCGCCCATTTCGTACTAGGTATTTCCATCCTTTGATAGAGATGATTACTAGATTTCGTGCTAGAAACAGCTACCCAGTAATCCATGTCATCTTTTTTATCCACACAAACTCCTAGAATTCCTTTTAGCTCGCCGTTATTCCACGTAATCAAATCATCTGTCGTACCATTGCTATTTACTTCCTCCCAAAGCTTAGGAATTTCCCGTAAATTTTCATCCTCCTTAAAGGAGTAACTACGCTTAATACCAATTATAGAAAATCCTTCTTTCTCCACCATTCTTACTTTCATCGGCTCTGCTCCTTTCAATTGGACTTGAATGACTAGCGGATTATATACTTGCAGACTGCCAATTCCTTTCCTAGTATCACTAGGTGTCACACCATGCTGCTTTCGATAAGCTTTTGTGAATGCTTCAGGAGTTTCATATCCATATTTAAATGCTATTTCAATGATTTTCTCCTTTCCATGTAATAAATCATTACCAGCTAACGTTAAGCGCCTTCTTCTAATATACTCTCCTAAAGTAACATCTGTTAGAATAGCAAATGTTCGTTGAAAGTGAAAAGAAGAAACATTTGCTTTTCTTGCAATTTCTTCTGTCTCAAGCTCTTTCGTGAGATTACTTTCTATAAAGGAAAGTGCCTGCTGTAATCCTTCTAGCCAAGTCATTTTATCACGTCCTTATGATTATATTACTAAATATCAACCATGCTTCCCTGTCTTTGTATGCTCGATAATGACAAGTTTTTATATACATTTATTCCATTATAACAATAAAAGGAAGTATCAAGGCATGGATTTTCCACCTTAAATACTCCCCTTTATCCTACCTTTATCGAGAATGCGTAACTCGGAATTCCTTGTTCCCACTTTGCATAAATCATATAAACATATTTCCCTTGTTTTATTGTGGTGCATATATACGATTACTTTCTACGATAACCATTTCTTCTTCCCCATCTTCATAGACTTCTGCTACTTTTAATGATCCTTGACATGGTTTTTTATTAAAGTCTATCGTAATAGCAGCATTTGGCTCTACTATCACCGTACCCATTGATAATCCTATTTCCCAACCCGATTCATAAACATAATCCACTCATGTTCCTCTAAAAGAGCCCTTCCAACAATTCGATCCTATCGCAGTTGGGATTATCATAGAATTCCAACTAACTTTTGGTTTTGGTGATTTTGATAGATAAAGAAAATCAACAGTAATCCATATAAACAAAATATAAAATACAATTGCAAGAAACACCTTAAACATATTACTGTTCATTTCCACCCTTCAAGTACTCATGTAACTTAACTTTTATTATAAAATGTTTTATTCTACAAAACCTTAATCACCACCACCGCCTCCTCCTCCGCAATCTCCACCACCTGAGAAATCTCCGCCTCCAAAAGAGTTTCCACAGTCATTTCCATTGTCAGAATAAGAAGCACTAGAGGATTCTCCGCCAGAATAAAAAGAACGATGATTGTGGTTAGCTCTATGACGATTACTATACTCTTTTTTCCCATTAGAATGAGAGTTTACTAGTGCTAATACGATAATTACAGCAAAAAACAACACGAAAATGATCATCATAACTATTCCCCCTTACATTTTTTGTTAACTGTATTACGAAGAATGTTAGATAAAGTTTCATGATTTTGAATATTAAGCAGAAAAAAAGCCGAAAAAGGTATTCTTTTTCGACTAACTCTTTTTAAAAGGGGTTCTTCGCTTTTATTTTTTTTACTAAGCCTGGATTTTTTTTACTTATGAAAAAGAGTATTGCAGTTACAATGACAATAATTACTATTAAAGAAATGGGATTTATATTGGTGGAAAACACACCGAATGGGATTAAACAGAGAATAAAAAAGTAAACAAAGTTTCCGATCGCTGTACCGATCGTAAATGGGCGAATAGAAATATTACTAATCCCTGCCATTATATTTAATATACTAGTAGGAAAAAAAGGAAATATTCTTCCGTATAGTACATAACTCATTCCCTTTTCTTCTATTCTATCTAATATTTCTTGATGCTTTTTAACCTTTGAAACTACCCAATCCTGAAACCAAAATCTCACTGCCATAAAAATAATGAGTCCAGCAATAATACTAGAAAACCAGCTCCATAAAAAGCCATAAAGAAATCCAAAGGAATAATAATTCAATGTAATAACTAAAATTAATGGAATTATAGTAAAACTATTCTGCACAATCATTAACAATAAGCTAATTAAAAGTGCATAAGTTATATTATCTTTAAATACAGAAGAGATTTCCTCTACTTCCCCTTTGCGGATTGCCTCAAAAATATTTGTATAATGAAAGAATAATATAAAGACTGTAATCACCACTAAGAATGTAAATGGCTTCCAAAAATGTTTAATAAGCAATCACCTTTTTCATATTTATATGAAACAACTTGTAATAATGTACCTTACAAATTATCTATTTTACTACAGTTTTTACCCATTTTGCGTTTTATTATTACTCTTAATATTCAATATGTTGCAAATCTTTCATTCTATTAACAAGTTGATGAATTCTAACTACTACATTGTGATAAGGGTATAATGAGTAATAAAGATTGGAGGAGTAAAATGATGAATACATTTATAGAAGAGGTTTTAGAATCTGGACATAAGATTTTTATCTTACAAACACCATACCAATCTGTTGTGATTTCCATCCCTAAATTAAACTGGTCAACAGAGATTAGTCTTTCTCTCTGTGAAGAAAGCAAATATGATCATATTCTTAGCTCTTTAATTTTTCAAATGTATGAAGGGAATTGCACGCAACTCACTCAGCAAATTCTTCCTCTCATTCATACTAATAACACACTTAAACAATTTACCTATAACTAAAATGTTGCTAAGTTTTTACGGTGTCGTTAAAATACATAGAGATAGTAGAAACAAATAAAGGAGTTTTTTCTTTGGATTATCTTTTTACAAGTGAAAGATTAGGCTTTCGCTTATTATCGTTGACTGATATAGATGCCTGCGAAACATTTTGGGGCAATGAAGATGTGATGAAGTATTGTGGAGGAGCTACTGCTTCTGAGCTACTACCTCAGGTGCTTGATTTTTATCAGCAATGCCAAGTAGAGCATGGACTTTCCGTATATGCAGTTGTACATTTAGAAACACAGGAAGTTATTGGTGCTGCTGGCTTTAATATAGAGGATTCAATAGACGAAGTGGAGCTTATCTTTCATTTCAAAGAAAATCACTGGGGGCAAGGATTTGCAACAGAAGCAGCAATCGCTTGCTTAATACATGCCAGAGATAGTGGTAAAGTAAAAAAAGTAGTTGCTTCATCTAGTATTGCAAATCAACCTTCCTTACAAGTATTAGGCAAGATAGGTTTCCAATATGTTGGCATTAAGTATTTTGATGATACAGAGCAGGAAGAAGCTTATTTCGAGCTTGGGTTATAGAACTCCAGCTATGTGAGTAAATGGGTGGTTTTCTTTATTGCATAAAGCCTTGTGACTGGCCAAACTCTAAAAAGCTACTGAAGAGTACGCCAATTGTACTACTAAATAAGGGCCACCTTCTTCGTACTTCATTACCTACAAACAGATTGCGATACTCCATAACAGCCATTGTTCCGTATAGCCGATTTGCATCTTTCGGTTGAAGAATGAGGAAAAGAACCCACTCAGATAAATAGCCGGAGAATATTCCCTTATTTCGTTCACTACCAGGAAAACAGCTTCAATAGACGGAGAAATTCCGGCTATTTGCTTAAAATACATGAAATAAGACCCTTTTTTCTTACTTAACCGGAAATTCTCCGCTTATTATGCTTGAAAATAAGATTCTATCTGCATTTAACCGGAATTTGTCCGCTTATTCTTCTCATTCCACCCTATTCTATTCAATATGAACCAAAAATTATTTATTTTTAGCATCATAAGGAAGTTTTTTAATATCACGGTGTAAGGTCATTGGAACCCCATGCATAGTCTAGGGTTTCTTTACTAGAACAAAAAGACAAAGAACTAACGGTTCTTTGCCTTTTATCATACTTATTTTTCCTATCTGTTTTTTCGCCTTTCGTACACTGATTCAATAGCTACATTTATTACTATTCTAATTTGATCTTCTATAGGTTTGTTCTTACAACTACTTGTTATTTCTTCTAGTATCTTTTTTGTCAATAAATGATTTCGTGTTATAGGCTGTACGATGGAATACCATTGCTCCATGTGCATCACTTTATCAATCGTGATTACTAGTTTTTATTTTCAATGTTACCTTGAATAAATCGCCATCTGTATCAATAATTAAAGATCCTGCATGCAAATCTACTATAGACTTAGCTATAGCCAAGCCAAGACCGGAACCTTCTGTATTTCTAGACGTGTCACCTCTTTTAAAGCGTTCAAATAGTTCATCCATATGGTCATCTAACTCATATTTTGATATATTTTTAAATTGCATCACTGCATAGTCTTGTTCCAGCTTGAGTGAAATATAAACTCTTGTATTTTCTAACGAATACTTTAATATATTCCCTATTAAATTATCAAAAACTCTCCACATTTTCTGTCCATCTACATAGGAGTATATAGCATCTTCTTGCTGACTTACTTTAAATTCCAAAGTGGAAGCATTAATATTTTCATCATATTCTCCTAATGCCTGTTGTAAAAGTTGGACAAGATTTATTTTTTCTCGCTTTAGTTCTATGTTTCCACTAGCCATTTTAGAAACTTCAAAGAGATCATCTATCAACACTTTTAATCGTTGAGATTTTCTATCAATAATTGTTAGATATCCTTCTCGTTCTTCTGCAGATAACTGCTGATTTTTCAGTAAATCTGTATAATTTATGATAGATGTTAATGGTGTTCGTAAATCATGGCTAACATTTGTAATTAATTCTGTTTTTAAACGCTCACTTTTTACTTGAGCATTTTGTGAAACAATCACTCCATTTTTTAATATATTGATATTCTCTAGTAGCTGTTTCAAATCTCTATCTTTCATTTCATTTATTTCTTTTGGATTATCTCCAGTTGCTATCAAATTAGAATACTTTAACACTTTTTCTAAATCTCTAGCCTTCTTTACAATGGATATTAAAATTGGGATTATTAAGAAGATATAGAGTAAAAAATATATTACCATCATTTCAAAAGGTAAACTCATTAAAGTAAATAGTAATGCAATAGCTAATACGAAAACACTAAATAAAGTTCTACTAGTTAAGGTTTTATCCGCTAGTAAAGCGTGCACTCTATATGTAGTTATCTGCATGATTTTATAAGCAAATGTACTTTTCCATAGCTCTTTTACACTTCTTTTTTCTCTATTAAGATAAAAATATATAGCCTGAAATACGAACAAATTCATTGTGCCGAATGAGACTATATATAATCCTATAATATCACTTAGCACTTGAAGTTGATTTGATATATATAATATTAATTGATCACCTGAATGTATTGCTAATATTAGTGCTAGAATAAAAGTAGTGATAAATATAACAGCTCTTATATCTACTGGTATTCTCATATACCAAGTGCCAACTGTTGATTTTTTTAATAATCGGCGATACCGTATAGTCACAAAACAAAAAATGACTAGAGATGCTAATGCAGCTATACTATATATTCCTATTATTTGTTTCTCTTTTTCAAAAGCTGCTATTTCACTTTTTAGTTCTGTTCGTTCAGAAAATTGTTTAGGAACAGTTATATATCCTTCTAAATGACCATCATTTGCATTAGAATCATTTTCACTATCATAGACTGGCTCTGCTTCATCACTGTACCAGAGTAAACTCCAATTAATTTTCTCTAAAATTTCATTAGGGTTATACTCTAAATAATATTCTTTTATATATGCCTGATTCTCTGATTCTTGTGATTCTGTTTTAGAAATATTTGTGTATTCTTTGCCAGTTGCAGTGTTCTTGAAATAGTAATGAAAAGTGCTATTTAATGTATAATTATACTTTTTTCCATCCTGTAAATCCTGATAGTAGCTTTGAAGCTGTTCTTCTTTTTCCTTTCTGACTTTATCACTTACATATTCTTTGTCCTCAAAGTTTTTCGTAATTTCTATAATTTTAGCATCTCTTTCTGCTATATACTTTTCTTCTTCCTCTTTCTTATCATTAAGTCTAGCCTCTTGAATTTTCTCCTCATATTGTCCATTTATATTTGTAATTTGCTCAGCCAAAGTTCCATAATAGTATTGATATGCTTTTATTTCTTCGTCGCTTACTGTAATATTCTTTTTAACCTCTTCTATCGGCACGTAGTTTAATTCATAGTTTTTCAGATATTCTTCAAACTGCTCCACTTTTTCATAAAATCTCGATGTTTGAAAGTAATCTGTATATCCATATTGATTTACCCATGTAATCATTAGAGAAATACTACTTAAACCATAAGTCAAAAGCATGACCCACAGCACAAATAAGGTTCTATTTTTCCATTTTGTAGCCAATGCCCCACACCACCTTTAGAAATCTTGGATTTTTCGGATCGATTTCAATCTTTTCTCGAATTTTTCTAATATGTACTGCCACTGTGTTTTCTGCATTATAGCTAGGCTCTTTCCATACTGCCTCGTAAATTTCTTGAATGGAGAATACTCTGCCAGCATTTTTCATTAACAAAGCTACAATTTTGTACTCAAGGGGAGTTAATTTAATATATTCCCCATTCATGGTTACTTCTTTTGCTTCTGGATTTAGTACTAATTCATGCAAATCTATTATTTTTTGTATTCCATCATATGTTCCAAGAGTGACATATCTTCTTAATTGAGATTTCACTCTTGCTAGCAGTTCCATTGGATTAAATGGCTTTGTTATATAATCATCTGCTCCAATCTGTAATCCTAAAATTTTATCTGTATCCTCACTTTTTGCACTTAAAATAATAATGGGAATATTTTTTTGTTCCCGAATTTTATATGTGGCTGATATTCCATCTAACTTAGGCATCATAATATCTAACAAAATAAGATGTACGGTTTGTTCTTTTAAGATTTCTAAAGCTTTTACTCCATCTCTTGCTTTTATTACTTTCATTCCCTCATTTTTCAAATAAATTTCAATGGCGTCTCTAATTTCTTGGTCATCATCCACCACTAAAACATTATAATTCTCCACTTAGACACCTCTTTTTCACTTGATGTTTCTATCATAATGAATAAATCTTAATGAATAGAAAGGAAATTTCTTAAGAATTTCTTAATATTTTTCTCGTCACACTAATTCTTTATTGTAGCAAAAAAGCATGATAAGGAGACACATAAGTTTTTTAGGGATACTGCTAGATAAGAATTTTTTAAAATTGGAAAAATATTATCTATCATTTTTCACCTATTATTCCTATCTACTAATCCCTTAACATTGTTTTCTCGTTATAATAGGTGTATGGTTGTGTTAGATACATTCTTTGAATAAATACATGAGATTAAGACTACAAAAGGAAGTTATGTTATGAAAAAACCTATTTTATTTACTATTATGGCTCTATTTCTTGTTTGTTTGAATTTAAGAATTAGCATTGTTTCCATTTCACCTGTATTAGAGTCCATCCGTCATGATTTGCAATTAAGTAATGGAATCATTAGTTTACTTACTTCTATCCCAGTTATTTGTATGGGTCTTTTTGCTTTTGTTGCTACTAGTATTAGCAACCGCTTTGGTATAGAAAAAACAATTGGCTATTCCCTTATTATTATCGGAGTAGCAACTGCTCTAAGAGTATTTGCACATTCTCCATTCATTCTGCTTTTAACCGCATTTTTAAATGGCATTGGGATTGCTATTGCTGGTCCTCTTATTTCTGGTTATATTAAGAAAAATTTCCCGAGTAGAATAGGAATGATGATCGGAGTCTATACTGTCGCAATGGGAATTGGCTCTTCTATTTGTGCTGGTCTAATGGTTCCACTTACTAACTCTCTATCCCATTCTTGGGAGCTTTCATTAGCAAGTTGGAGTATTTTTGCAGTAATAGGATTTGCTGCATGGTTTCCCATTTTGAAAAAAGCAAATAGCATTCATATACCAACAAAATTTAAACAGGTAACAAAAATGCCTCTGCATAATAAAAAGGCATGGTTATTCACCCTTATATTTGGGCTCCAATCTGGAATTTACTACTGCTTGAGTACATGGCTAGCTCCAATGGTACAATCTATGGGCTTTACAGAAGCTCAGTCAGGGACACTAATTACCGTATTTTCTATCGTTCAAGTTATCTTTTCTTTTGTTGTTCCTATATTGGCTGATATATACTTTACGGAGAAGTCTTGGCTCTTGGGCTGTACCTTCATTGTTCTAGTTGGCTTACTCATCCTAATATTCGATATAACAAATCCATGGATAGCTACCATGATACTCGCAGTAGGTCTTGGTGGAATGTTTCCATTGGCACTTTCCTTGCCACTTCATGCCACAACAACAGCACAAGATGCAAGTGCTTGGACTTCAATGATGCAAGGTTTTGGATATATTCTTAGTGCTTTTATTCCTTGGATTGCAGGTATAACAAGAGATCTTATTCCATATGACAAGCAAATCTTTATCATGATTTTTATCCTTAGTTTGATTATGTTTGTCACCATTCTAAGCTGGAAAACAGAAAAGAACGTTCTATCCTATCAAACGTCAGCGTAATAAGAAGAAGAGCCCATCATAGTAGTGGGCTCTTCTAATAAAAAAATTGGTTCAATGTATTTCCTTCTTACTTTCTACTATCTGTTCTCGAATTTTTTCTAAATCCTCTAAAGATAATCCTTCTAGTGAATTCTTTATTTCCTCTTCCAAATGCTTTCTGTTTTTTTCCTTGTATGAATTCCACCAATCTCTTAAGCCTTCTGTCTTATCTAAAATATAATCTATATCTATTTCCTCTACTTCATCATCTGATATGTAATGGAGAACAGATGCAAGCATATTGGACAATTTATCTGCTTCCACATTTGTTGGATTATTTGATGGCATACTTTCTTCTATTTGATCTACTTCTATTACATCTACAGATTTTTTAGGCATTCATTTGCTCCTTCTGTATTTTTTTCTAGTATGCACCTTTTTTTCTTATATTAGAGAACATTTCACTAATTGAGGTAATATAAGTGAAATACATTTAAGGATTAACATAAGAATTGATTCCTTAAACATTCAGTAATAAAACAATATGTATTCGCTATAACACTTAGTAAATCCATAATTCAGGCTAACCATCTCTATATTCCTCAAATTAAATTTTAAATTATCAACAAAGAAAAAACTGACACTATACTGTTAATATAAGGAGGTTATTACTGTATGAGACATACAGGTGAATTTCTATTGCTATTTTAACAGAGGGAGTTTAAGTGTATTTGTTCACAAAGATATCTTTTTTCAATTCATTTATTACAGGAAATGCTGCCACTTTTGAACTGGGATTAATCATGTTTATTACTTTCTTCATTTCTTCCTCCATGTTGCTTTCTGATAATAATTATGAGTATTTACGATAGTTATTATAAAAAATCCTCTATTCATTCAAAAAATTAGTTTATGTCTTATTGTACTAAACTCCCTGTTTTTGCCATAAACTTGATTTTCTTCTACATCTATTACAGGAAATGCTGCCATAATAGTTGTATTAGAAAAGGAGCTGCTGTCAGCTCCTAATAATTAAATGAAATACCTGTTAGCTTTTATCTGTTTACTCACTCGAAAACAGGGCGCATAAAACTTCTCTCATAACTTAAAATACATTTAGTTTCTTCTGCAAATTTATAAGCTTCCTGACACTCTGTATCTAATGCCATTTTTACTCGGTACTCTTCATATGCTGCTAAACTTGGAAAAGTAAATAAGGCATAAGCAATGTTATTAGCGCCCTCATGCGGAAGAAAATAACCTTGATGTGTACCGCCCAATTTATTAACTAATCTAATCCATATCTTACCGTATTCCTCGAATTCCTTTACTTTATAAGGATCAATAACATATTTTAGATAGCATGTAACCATTTTATTCCTCCTCAAATTCATTTTTTTATCGTTACATTCAATTGCTAACTTGCCAGGATTATGACTTTAATATTCCATTTACTATTCAACAAAAAACATTAAATACCTTTATATAAATAAAGTATTCTAGAAGTAATTTTACATTGATTCTATCTCTAGTATTCTCTTGAACACGCAGTAAATGAGCCTTAACATCAGAAACAAGCGTTAATCCTTCTTAGCTCTACTCTTTTTTAATAAGGAAAACATCTAACCCCTTATATATAAAGGTTTTAGACGTATATCATTCAGAATTTATTAAATCGTTATTTAAGGTAAATGGATATCTGTTACTATATATTCAGCTAAAAATAGATTTTCATTCCATTCCTTTATCAACGATCAGGAAGTTTGCTTCTGAATAATAACAGCTTATCCCTTCATCAAGTCCCTGGAAAACAGGCAGCATAAAAGTAATAATGGAGACGAAAATAATCAGTGATCCCATAAAGATAAATAAAGTCGATATTCCAAATCCTTCTGCAAAACTCCCACCAACTAATGCTCCAACAGGCATACCAATTTTGGATACTAAAATGCGGACAGCAAAAACTCTACCTCGTAATACATCTGGAACATGCTTTTGATACATGGTTGTGTTATTAACGGAAAATATAATAAGACTGAATCCAACACCTGCAATAAAGATTAAAAGAATGGTAAAGCTCTGAACAAAACCTAACAAAGCCATAAATATTCCAGCTACTGTATATGAACCTAGCATTAAGAAACGACGATTTTCTGGCTCGCTCATTTCTTCTATTTATAAATAACGATAGTTGACCTTAGAATCACTAGAGGGTTTACACTGTAAATAACGAACTTATAAATTAATGGAGAGTTGGATACAAATGATTAGAAACGCAATTAAATCTGATGCACCTATGATTACTAGTCTTTTATGGGAAATATTCGAGGATATGGAATTACCCTTGCTTCATAAAATTTCAAAGAACAAGCTTCAAGAGATGGTTGCAGAAGCAGTTTTAGAACCTGCCTATCGATATAGTTTAGATAGAGGGATGGTTTATGAAATAGATGGAGAGGTTGCTGGTATAGCCTTTGGATATCCATCAGTCGATGAAAGCAGTATTGATGAACCCTTTAAAACAATTCTAGGAAAACATGGATATGATCCAACAGAAGAGTTGTTTACAGATAGAGAATCCTTGTCTAATGAATGGTATATTGATTCTATTGTGGTGAAAAAAGATTATCGAGGGCTGGGAATAGGCTCCCATTTATTAGAGAACCTAAATTATAGAGCGTTGGAGGATGGTTATCATACTATTGGTCTAAATGTAGATATTGATAATACCCAAGCAAAAAAGTTATATTCTAAAATAGGCTTTAAAAAAATTACAGATATTATGATAAGTGGTCATCAATATGACCATATGTGTAAAACATTGTCCAATTAATAAACTCGAGGAAATGCCCAATAAAGAACGCATACAGTTATGAGGCGAAAGCATGAATTGGAAAATTAACGAAATCACTAGTTTATATGATATAAGCGCGCACACACTTCGTTACTACGAAGAAATTAATTTGGTAGTCCCTCAAAGGGGAAGCAATAATTATCGCATTTATACAGATGAACATTTACAACAATTAAACATTATTCGTGATTTAAGAAAATTAGATATACCCTTAGAACATATTAAAGATTATCTAGAGAATCGAACAGTACCAAAGACCTTACATTTACTAAAAAAACAAAAACTGTCTATCGAACAAGAGTTAAGGAATCTAAAAGAAAAGCAAAATAGAATTATAGAAAGAATAGATACATTAACTCATTCAGATCAACTGATAGAAGGTAACTGTAAAATTATTCCCTATCCAGATCGCTATGTAATCGTAAGCAACGACATGGATACAGAAAGCGAAAATGTAGATATTTCATTAAAAGAATTATATAAGAAATATCAAAATAAACTACCTTATCTCGATCAATGTATGTTTGGGAGCTTTATGTACTTTACTCCTATGAATGGCTATGATGCGATTCAGCATCAAGTATTTTACTACTTAGATTATCATTCAAGTCCAGATAGCATGCTGATACCAAAAGGAAGCTATGCCACCATCTGTTATAAAGGCAGCTATGAAAAAACACAGCATTATCTTGCTCAATTGAAAGACTTTATTGTAGAAAATAAGTATGAAACAGCTGGTGAGTTTTTTGAAACCTATTTAATCGACTTTCACGAAACCAATGTGGAAGATGAGTATGTAACGAGAATAGAAGTGAGAATTAAAGATGCTAAATAAGATAAAAGAAGAGACATTACCTTGAAGTTACATACATTTCTAGGTAATGTTTTTTATTATGTTTATGTTGTCGAATCCTCTTTTCGTCTATTTACTCTTCCAGAAATTCAGCATGACTAATATACAGAGATTATATTTTTAAACTATCTAAAAAACA
Source organism: Bacillus sp. B1-b2 (assembly GCF_009183415.1). Classification (GTDB taxonomy): domain Bacteria; phylum Bacillota; class Bacilli; order Bacillales; family Cytobacillaceae; genus Niallia. The sequence goes on from NZ_WEHU01000003.1 coordinate 18,473, forward strand.
CTGTATAAACTAAAAAGCCAATAATAAGTAAAAGGACTAGTACTCCTGTTCCCCTCCAACCTAGACTACCTACTAAATCGACAAGACTTCCTTGACTAGCTTTATTAAAACTATCACCAACACCACCCATACTAGTCTTTTTCAATTCTTGTTGTCTTAATCTTTCTCTTTTTTGTTCTGGTGATTCTTTGTGATTACCCATTTTACTCCTCCTACTACACATGATGAATCCGTTTTTTCGTTTCTCTAATCTATTGTAATGTTTACTTCGTTTCTATTGGCATTAATAAACGGTTTCTTTTCTCGTTTCGAATATAAGCCCGTAAGATTTTAACAAGTTTTTTCCCATTGTTTCTCCGACCTTCTACCTTATTCTCTTACTACATATCTATTCTTTATTATTTTTTAATATCCTTTAATTAGTAATTAATTATGTCTTTACATTGTATAGTTATAATGAAGAAAGGCATTATCGAAGGTGGGGTATGAAAAATGAAAGCTATTATTAGTCAAAAATATGGTACACCTGATGATTTAATCCTTACCAATCTAGAAAAACCAGTGCCTACAAGCAAGCAAGTTTTAGTAAAGGTTCATGCCGCATCATTAAACTATAGTAATCTTGTACTCTTAAGTGGAAAACCATTTCTAGCAAGATTTGCTTTCGGACTGAGAAAACCAAAATACAGTGTACCTGGTAGTGATATGGCTGGAACAGTAGAGAAAGTTGGAGATGACGTAACCCTTTTTCAACCTGGTGATGATGTTTTCGGTGATTTATCTATTTTTGGATGGGGAGCTTTTTCAGAATATGTATGTGTTCCTGAAGATGCATTAGTCCTAAAGCCTTCTACTGTTACTTTTGAAGAGGCAGCTGCAACACCAATGGCTGGTGCAACAGCACTACAAGCTCTTAGAAATAAAGGAACCATTCAAAAAGGACAGAGGATATTAATATATGGTGCATCTGGTGGTGTAGGAACGTTTGCAGTTCAAATTGCTAAAGCATTTGGTGCAGAAGTGACTGGTGTATGTAGTACAAGGAATATGGAGATTCTGAAAACGTTAGGTGCAGATTATTGTTTTGATTACCAAAAAGAAGAGATTCCCTTCAAAGAGGCATACTATGACTTGATTCTTGGAGTTAATGGATCTAACTCTATTTCTGACTATAAGCACGCTTTAAAAAAGAATGGTACATTCATTCATGTAGGAGGAGCACAATCTCAATTGTTTCAAACAATGCTTAATGGACCATTTGCTTCCTTCATGGATAAAAAGAATATAACCAACCTTTTGCACAGAACTAATCATGATGATCTCCTTTTTCTAAAAGATCTATTAGAAAATGGGGACATTAAACCAGTAATTGATAAAACTTTTTCATTAGATAGTATCTCAGACGCATATCAATATTTAGAGGAAGGCCATGCGCAAGGGAAAATTATTATTACTTTTTAACAATCCCTCTCCCCTTTTACAAACAGTCATAATAAGTTGAAACTTTTCATCCCCTTCTTACGTATATATACCATGCTAAAAGAAATGAGGGAATTTGATGAAATTAAAAGGGAAAGTAATTAGTGGGATTTTATTAACCACTATCCTATTAACTGGTTGCTCAGAAGAGATAGAAAAAGGACTGGAAAACGTAAATACGGAAGATATTAATATAGATGAAAATATTTCTACTGTTATTGATGATTTAAAAGGAAATTATGAAGAACAGTTTATTGATGGCACTAATCAGACGGTTCAAAGCCTTACTGATAGTCTACAAGCATTAAGCGATGTAAATCTTTCTGAAGAAGCCTCCACACTCTTAACAGAAACTAGTCTTCTTGTTATTTCTAATATGCTAGATACGTATACCTCTCTCTTAACAGATGAACTTAGCACGAAATATGCGGATACAATAAGTGCTATTGAGGAAGCAAAAGCAAGTGTGGAGAATGTAGATACTCAACTGAAGGAAAGTATAGATGCTGCTAACACCAATGCTCAAGAAGAACTGCAAACCTTAATAGATTCAACAGTAGAACAATTAAACTCGGTATCAGAGACGTTAGAAAAAGAGAGTAAGCAATAGTGTTTAGAATCCCAACTCATATAGGAGTTGGGGTTTTTAGTTCTTCTTCCTACATCTTTTGTTGTTATGCTATATATATCAGTTACCATGTTCCCTACCAATTCAATAATTATTCCTTCTTTATAACTTATTACTTCTCATCATCATAATCCTTTAAATAGACAATAAACTCTTCTTCCCATACTCCATCTACTTTATAATGATTAAGGAGAAATCTATCAAGCTTACAAATCTTTTCCTGAAATTGTAGACTTTCAGATTTTTCGATAGCTGTAATTAAACCATTTAAATCATTCGTGACTGTACTTAATAATAGTTGATTATAATAATAGTAATTAACATTCATATATTTCCACCTCCTATGCCTTAACATTCAATTTAAAAGAACATAAACCTTCTTGTAAAAATCATATAGATGAATTTTACTTGTGAAAAAGGATGGAACAATGTTTTTAATTAGCTTCTCTGACAATATTTGGGGTATTCTAAAAAAGGTGTTAGGTGAATGGGTAAAGAGAAAAACCATAGCCTACGTTGTATTTAGTGTTCGTTTTTTTCAGACAAAAATAAATAAGCGTAGATTTCCGCCTATATCGTTCTCAGCATAGAAAATCACCTCCAATAGCCGTAGATTTCCGCCTATTTTCTTATAAACTTAGAAGATAGGCGGATTTTAACGAACTTAACCGTAAAAATGCCCTTATTTCCTTCCCAATAAGCGGCTATTTGGTATTTAACCGTAATTTTACGCTTATTTTTGCTGTCTATTACGAATAGAGAGAAGCAATAATTTCTTTCACACCATATAGAAGTTTGCTAATCCTTTGCTGCAAGCTTTTTGGACCCTAGGTAGAGTTCTCTTTCCTATAACAACAAAAGCCCACTTTTCATATGAGCTTTTCATACAAAAAGTGAGCTATACTATTAGAGTTATTAAGTCACCATGGGTTTATGTCAGAGTTCTTCAAGATCACTAGATTCCAACCCATCAACTCTTCAAACAATCTTACTCCCCTAAATCCACATTATGATAAACTTGTTGCACATCATCTAACTCTTCAATAGCATCAATCATTTTCTCAAATTGTGCTTGTGCTTCACCATCTAATGTTACATCATTTTGTGCAAGCATTGTTAGCTCTGCAACAGTGAATTCTGTTACACCAGCTTGTTTAAATGCTTCTTGAACAGCATGGAATTGATCTGGTTCTGCATAAACGATAACAGAATCCTCTTCTTCCATAATATCACGAACATCTACATCTGCTTCCATTAGAAGCTCTAATGCTTCTTCTTCTGTTTTTCCTTCTACTCCAATAACAGCTGTTGCATCAAACATGTAAGAAACAGATCCACTTACTCCCATGTTTCCACCGTTTTTACCGAATGCTGCACGTACATCAGATGCTGTTCTATTTACATTGTTTGTTAAAGCATCAACAATAACCATAGAACCGTTTGGACCAAAGCCTTCATAGCGTAATTCATCAAATGTTTCTTCTGAACCGCCTTTTGCTTTTTCAATCGCTTTTTCAATAATATGTTTTGGAACACTATATGTTTTCGCACGTTCTAGTACTACTTTTAAAGCTTGATTTGATTCTGGATCAGGCTCTCCTTGTTTTGCAGCAACGTAGATTTCACGTCCGAATTTAGCATAAACACGACTAGTATTGGCATCTTTTGACGCTTTCTTGTCTTTAATATTATTCCATTTACGACCCATAATGAACACTCTCTTTCTCTTTTACAATTACCATTGTTTATTATATATAAAGGTAAGCTCGTAGGCAAAATATACTCTGTCTACTGCCCAAAACGTTAAGACCACTAATATTATACATCAATTGTCTTTTTTATTCAGCCTTTTACTTAAAAGTTTATGACTAATCCTTGAATACCTATACTTGAACAAGCAAAAGGCTTTAACTTCACCCTTAAGTGAAGTTAAAACCTACGAATTACAATTTAAATTTATTTACTACTTCTTGCAGTGTTACTGCCATTTTCGTTAAGGTATTGGTTGCTATAACCATTTCCTCCATTACGGCTGTTTGCTCTTCAGATGCTGCTGAAACATTTTGAGCATGTCCAGAAAACTCACTGGAGCTTTCTGTTAAATTATCTAAAGAAGTCGCAATTCTCATACCATTATTATTTATATCAATAATTTTTGTTTCCATTACAGCAATTTGATTTGCAACATTATGTACAGATTTTCTAATGCTTTCAAATGATATTCCTGCTTCATCCACTGTAGTTATTCCTTTTTGGACCGCTTCATATCCTTTTGACATCGAGTCAACCGCTTTAATGGATTGCTCTTGAATGAAAATAATTTTTTCACTAATTTGATTTGCAGCGCTAGCAGACTCTTCCGCCAATTTACGAACTTCTTCTGCAACTACTGAGAAGCCTTTTCCATGTTCTCCAGCTCGAGCTGCTTCAATAGAAGCATTTAATGCAAGCAAATTAGTTTGTCCAGCAATATTCGTTATTAAAGATACGATTTCATTAATTTGATTAGAACTCTCGTTTAAGTATTGAATAACATCTGCTGATTCACTAACATTTTCGTGTATAGTATGCATCTGCTTCACAGCTTTTCCGATTACATCCGAACCCTTTTCTGAGATAGTTGCAGTATCAGAGGATGCAGTTGTCACTTCTTTCATTCTATTTTTCATATCTTCTAAATGATGAGAAATGTTTTCCACTTCTGTGCTGATTGTTTCAATAGTACTTGTTTGATCGTTTGTTGCTGTTGCTACTTCTTGAATGGACTCATTTATCATGGAAATAGAGGAGCTTGTTTGCTCCGTACTTGAATATAATTGCTGAGAAGTTGCTGCTACTTGTTCTGAATTAATAGATACTTGACCAATCAAACCTTTTAATTCGGTTACCATTGTATTTACATTTGTAGTAAGTGCACCAATTTCATCATTCGAAGTTACTTTTAATGATTCCTTCGTAAAATCTCCATCAGCTAATGGCTCCACATATTTAGCCAAAGCTACAATTGGTTTGGAGATTCTCTTACTCATCCAGTATGCAAATAAACTTCCGAGTATAAGAACAATGAGAAAAAGCCCAATCGCAATATAGATAATTTGCTGATTTAATTCATTAATAAAAGATGCGTCCATATCAAGCCCAATGATTGCATCTGCTCCATCCACTGGCATAAAGATAGACTTGTGCACACCAAATTCATCTTCATATATATCACTAACTACAGTTTCTCCAGCTAGAGCTCTATCCATTTCCTTTGTGAATGAATAGTCTGATCCGTTTTCTTCTGTATCGCTTAAGGCAATAATATGTCCATCATTGCCACTTTTCCCTAACACATAAATATTCTCAACATTTGTTTGCCTTTTTAATTCATTTAGTTGTGTTAGTAATCGTTGATAGGCTTGTTGATCTCCTTCTTCTGCATCACTAACAAATGCTGTATCTATTTCATTAGCAGCAACAGTTAAATTTGCTTGTAAAGTTTGATCTAAACTTTTTAATACTAAATTTACTACAAGACCTTCTGAACCCATGATCATTACCACAGTATAAATCAAACTACTAATAATGAGAGGAATTAAGTAGCCTTGTAAATTCTTTTTAAAAATAGAGCTTTGTTTCTTCTTTTTTTGCTTAGTATGTGAGTTCAAGTTCCTTCTCCTCCTGTTTTACCCCTAGTGCTTCAGCAATACGTGGAATAAGAAATTCCATGATTTCATCCATATGTTTTGTTTCTGTATAAGGAGAAATCGTAAAGAGCTTAGCAGCATAAACTGGATGACGCTCTTTTGAATCTACCGCATCAATTAAACACACTTTTTTCGTATCTCCAAAGAAGTACTCTTCTCTGTCTCGACCTAATATTTCAAAAAGCTGATTGTTTAGTTCATTTGTTTTCGCAATTTCTTCTGCTGTAGCCTTACCAGCTACTTCATTCTGCCAATTTTCTTTCTCTGCATACATACGGAATACAGATACTGGTCCAATAGTAGGATTAATGACAGCTACATTCGTAAACTCTTTTTCTATTCTTTCACGGAAAGCTAGATTTACACGAACATAGTTTGCAAGAATTTGCTGATAGCCTTCCACCCCAAATGCTTGTAGAGCTGCATAAATAGCAATGGAGCTTGCCATTCTAGAACATTCCAATGTGTATCCAGTATGATAGCTACCATATCCACGATTACCAACATAAGGAGTTTCAAACTCTTCTAAATCTAACAATCCTAAAGAGCTACCATCTTTTGTTAAAAACAAACTAGTTAAGTATGGTGTTTGCCCAAGCTTTTGGAAATCAAAGCATAAACTATCTGCTAAATGTACATATTGCATTTTTTCACGAATACTTGCTAAGCCTTCTAAAACATTCGCTTCAAAGTTTAATGGATTTGTTTCAAAATCATAGGAATTAAACAATGTGTAGAAACCACCTAAAGCTGAATCAGCATGAACATGTACATCATGCAGAGGATGTGTTTCTTTTAATGAATCAATGACATCTTTAATTTCTTTTACATTATCAATCCCGAATGAATCTGTTGTCCCTGTTGTTGCCACAATATAGATTGGAATACCACCAGCACTTAATACTTCTTCCATCTTCTTTCTTAAATCCTGAATATCCATTGAGTGATCAGCTGTTGTTTTTACACGAATTAAATGATTGCTTCCAATTCCAGTTGCTTCTACTGATTTTAGTAAGCTGTAATGAGCTCCTTCTGATGCGAAGCAATATAAATTAGATGGTAGTCCCTCTTCTTTTGCTTTCGGAAATTGTTTGGCAATAGCTAAACGTAGTCCTGTAAATACAGCTCCTTGTCCACCCCATGTTGTATATCCAAAGCTCTTCGTATGATCGTATCCTACTAATTTAGACATCATGGAAACAACCTTCACTTCTGCTTCCGCACCAGCTGGACCGTATACATCCCAAAGATTATTTCCATTAACAAGAATAGTAGTTAGCACTCCTAAGATTCCAGGTATACTTGCCATTGGTAATACATTCGAAACAAATCTGTGTGTATGATATGGATGTCCTTGTACTAGGTCTAAAAGATCCTCTAGCACTTTAGTCATTTCCTTTCCACTTTGTGGTACAGCAGATTGTTCAATTAGCGTACGATAAAAGTCATCGTCTCTATTTTTTGTTTCACCTAAAATAGATTTCTCTGTATTTTTATTTAAGTCCAGTTCTTTAATTAAACCTGTGATTAAATCTAATAAATGTTGTTGTTGATCTACATTTCCATCATCACTTGGAAATAACTTTTGAATATTTTGTAGGTCCATTTTACTATCTCCTTTATTATAAAAAATAAAAGCATTCTGTCATTTAAAATGGACAAAATGCTTTTGCAGATAAAATAGAATTCTATTTTTGTGCAACCCAGCTATCATAGAATCTAGTGATTCCTTAGATCTGAAGCTTTGCGTCCTCGCCTTTCAACGAGTTTGCCCCATATAGGTAATGTATTATTTTGTTAAAATCTAGTTCTTTTGATTTATCATATCAATTTTAAAACTATATATCAATGGAACTATTAATATTCAAATTTTGAAAATATTTAAGGTGTTTAGTGACTTTTATCACTAGTTAAATATTCTTATGTTTTGTGAAAATAATTTTGGGTGCGTAAAATGTATTAGTCTTCATGTTGGGGATTTGGGTGCGTAGTATTTTATGCAACGTGATACTATTAGGTTGGATTTTGTTCCTTTTTTCTTTTTCTGCACTAAGTTGGGTGCGAACGCAACATTAACTTTATTTTGTAAATGTCCATGTAATCATGTCAATTCTGTCTGTTTAGAGAATGTACTAATTTTTTATCTTAATACTTTCTTTTTTCGGTCGCTTATTTTCATTTTGAACGACCTTCCTTTTGATTGTTCCCGATTCGGGATGTGAAGAACCACCTTGGAACTACGCTTCTTCCTTTTTCGTACTTCAATGGTTCTTAGAACACTTATTGGAACCACCCTTCTTCCTTTTTCGTGCTTGAATGGTTCTTAGAACACTTATTGGAACCATTCTTCTTCCTTTTTCGTGCTTGAATGGTTCTTAGTTCTCTTATTGGAACCACCCTTCTTCCTTTTTCGTACTTGAATGGTTCTTAGTTCTCTTATTGGAACCACCCTTCTTCCTTTTTCGTGCTTGAATGGTTCTTAGAACACTTATTGAAACCATTCTTCTTCCTTTTTCATACTTGAATGGTTCTTAGAACACTTATTGAAACCATTCTTCTTCCTTTTTCGTACTTGAATGGTTCTTAGAACACTTATTGGAACCTCTCTTCTTCCTTTTTCGTGCTTGAATGGTTCTTAGTTCTCTTATTGGAACCACCCTTCTTCCTTTTTCGTACTTGAATGGTTCTTAGTTCTCTTATTGGAACCACCCTTCTTCCTTTTTCGTGCTTGAATGGTTCTTAGAACACTTATTGAAACCATTCTTCTTCCTTTTTCATACTTGAATGGTTCTTAGAACACTTATTGAAACCATTCTTCTTCCTTTTTCGTACTTGAATGGTTCTTAGTTCTCTTATTGGAACCACCCTTCTTCCTTTTTCGTGCTTGAATGGTTCTTAGTTCTCTTATTGGAACCTCGGTTCTTCGGCCAGTTCTCTTTTTCGCAACAATAATGGTATGAACGCAACGAAATCTTGTTTTCCGCAACAAAGCATAGTGCGAACGCAACATTATCCTATTTTCCGCAACAAAATTACACACAATCGCAACAAAAACAAAGTGGCAGCCCCCTTGCTCTTTTAAACATCTACAAAATGTTCTTTTCACATTCTATTTAATCTTCACCTCCCTCTCCCCAACTAATCAACAAGCATAATCCGCTGTTAATAATCAAACAATAAAAATATAAAAGTAGATCTTTTCCTACACTACAGCAAGAAATTAACAGTACATTTTTTATGGTCTCTTTCTTGATTGCGAACATTTGTTCTGTTATGATAAAAACAGCACACAAGGAGATGATGAAAGATGATTCGGGATCGAGGCACCATTAAATGGACGGCTATGATGCTTCCAGAACATGTTGAAAGTGTTAAAGAAGCTATGAGAGAGGAGGAAAAAGAAACTCAACCCATTTTAGATGAAGATAAGATACAAGAAATGGAACAGCTTCTATTAGAAGGAATGGAATACAATCTTTTTCTTCAGTACCATTTCTTTAAAAATGGCTCTGTTAAACAGTTATCTGGAAGGACCATTTATATAGACCCAATGAAAAAGGAACTGCGTATACAGGATCGTCATGATTACACTCACTATATTCCTTTCCACACCTTAGTAAACATACAGAATGATTAAAAGGAGCAATACTGTGTTTGATTATACTCAATTTCAAAAGAAATCGATTCTTTGTGTCGATATGAAAAGCTTTTATGCAAGTATTATTGCTGTTACAGAAGGCTTAGATCCCTTGAGTTGTCATCTTGCTGTTGTTGGAAACACAGACCAAAAAGGTAGTGTTGTCTTAGCAGCATCTCCTGCTATGAAAAAAGATTTTAACATAAAAACAGGTTCTAGATTATTTGAAATACCAGAGGATCCTAGAATTAAAATTAGAAATCCAAAAATGGGGTTATTTGTTCGTATGTCGACGGAAATTACGAAATTATTTTTTCGCTATGTTCCTCCTATTGCCGTTCATACCTACTCTGTTGATGAAAGCTTTCTTGATGTTAGTGGTTTAGAAAAAGTTTGGGGAACTCCAGAGGAAATTGCTCTATACATTCAAAAAGACATTATGCGTGATTTTGGACTGCCATCTACTATTGGTATTGGTCCTAATATGCTTATGGCTAAACTCTGCTTAGACCTTGAAGCAAAAAAAGCAAAAGGCGGAATTGCTACATGGACCTATGAAGATATCCAAGAGAAATTATGGTCCGTCTCCCCTCTACGAGAAATGTGGGGAATTGGTCGGCGTGTAGAGAAAACATTAAATAGTATGGGTATATTTTCAGTTGGTCAATTAGCTCGCTATGATTTAGGATTATTAGAGAAGAAGTTTGGAGTTATGGGTAACCAACTCTACCATCATGCTTGGGGAATTGATTTATCCGAAATCGGTGCTCCGATTATGCAGGGGCAGATTAGCTATGGAAAAAGTCAAATTTTACTTCGTGATTATAAAGAACTGAATGAAATCAAATCTGTTATACTAGAAATGTGTGAAGAAGTAGCAAGAAGAGCAAGAAACAAACACCATGCTGCTAGAACGATTAGCTTAGGTCTTTCTTATAGCAAAGAGGAGTTTGGTGGTGGATTTCATCGCTCAAGGACCATTGAGAAACCAACTAATGTTACAATGGATATTTATCGGGTTTGTCTAGAACTTTTTTCTGAAAACTATCGTGGACAAACCGTTAGACAAATCTCTATTGCTATCACAAAACTAGAAAAAGATTACGAAATGCAGCTTGATTTATTTGATACAAACGGTTGGAAAAAAAGAAAGATTGGCTATATTGTCGATAAAATTCGTTATCGCCATGGACCAACTGCCCTATTACGTGCTGTCTCTTATACACCAGGTGGAACTGCGCTTAAGCGTGCTCAACTATTAGGAGGACATAAAAAATAATCCTCCTCTTTACTCCCTTTAAAGAAAGAAGGTGCACCATCATGTTTTTAAAAACTATCCGATTAAAAGATAAAAGCTTCACTAAAGATACCTATCCCTTCTCCATCCCAGCAATTAAGACTTTTAAATCTTTAGATTTAAAAAGGAATGTGACTTTTTTTGTAGGAGAAAACGGCTCAGGGAAATCCACCTTACTAGAAGCCATTGCTTATCAATGCGAATTCAATACCGCAGGCGGTAGCCGACAAAATATATATGATTTATATTCTTCTCAATCTGATTTAGGAGATTATATTCAATTATCTTGGATGCCTAAAATTACAAATGGTTTTTTTCTCCGAGCAGAATCCTTCTATGATTTTGCCACTCATATTGATCAATTAGATCACCCAGGGAAATATGATGCCTATGGTGGCAAATCTCTCTTACAACAATCTCATGGAGAATCTTTTCTCTCCTTGTTTCTTCATCGATTTAAGGGAGAGGCCATTTATCTATTAGACGAGCCTGAGGCAGCACTATCTCCTCAAAGACAGCTAACATTCTTACGGATTATGCATGAATTAGCCGAGCAAGAAGGCTGCCAATTTATCATAGCCACTCATTCTCCCATTCTATTAGGCTATCCTGATGCAACCATTTTACAATTCAATGAAATGGGGATGGAAGAAGTAGCTTACGAGCAAACAGAGCATTATCAAATCACGAAATATTTTTTACAACATCGAGAAAAAATGTTAAAAGAATTATTAGCAGAGGATGAAGATATATCCTAGGAAATAATTCCTTCAAATAAGGATAATACCTGTAAACAAGTGCATAGTAAAAGATAAGGGTTTATTGTTATGGCCAAACTTGTATGGATTATTTTTATTTAAGGAGGTCATTTATGATTGGATTAATGATTGCTGTCCTAGCATTTAACAGCATTGCTTATAAAGTAAATAAGGTGCTAAATAAAAATCAAATCGTACATATATGGATGTTTACTCTTGCCTTTCAACTGCTTTTTGATTTATATACAGATGTAGGCTACCACGCATATTGGTATTTTAGTAAAGATGATGTGGATTGGGAATCTCTGATTCATATTTTATTTTTAGTCCCTCCTGTGAATATTATTTTTTTAAACTATTATCCCTATGACAAGAGTATTTATTCAAAAATAGGTTTTGTTTTCCTCTTTAATATCATTATTGTGATCTATGAATGGGTTGCATTACTAAAAGCTCCATGGGGATACTTTCATTACGGATGGTGGACTCTTTGGTATTCCTTTATGATTAATCCACTTCTTCTCTTTTTATTAATAAAATATTTTAACTTTGTCAAAAAAATAGAAAAAGCTATATAATTTCAGTCATTTTTAGCTCTAATCCCATTAATTTCATCTCTACTAGTTATTAATACTCACCAAATTTAACAAAAAATAATAAAATTGTCCTATTTTATCTTGAATAAGTCTGAAACAATGATACAATTATATATGGGCAAATTTTACGAAAGTAAAAGACGCAAAGCCACGGGCCTAAAGCAAACTGCAATGGCAGCCGGGTTGCCAAGATAATTATCTTGTACAAATGAACACTTCCTGTCTAATTTGCCTTTAAAAAATTAGAAAGAAGGAATGAAAGATGTTTTACCCAACTGTTTTATTAGAGAAACCTGGAGTTAGATGTGTAGTGAAAGACAAAAATTATTGCATGTGTGGATCAAAGTACAAAGCATATTCTACCTTTTTAAAAGCAGATTTTAAAAGAATTGAATTTAAACAACGTGCAGATATAACTTGTCCTAACTGCCAATCCATCATTAATTAATGATGGATTTTTTCATTTAATAAGAGATTAAGCGATTACAGAATAATTAGGAAGGCTAGAGAGAACGCTAACAAAAGAATGATTTACTAAAATGGAGTGTTCAAGTATGTCTATAATTATGATTCGAATCACTATGCTTATTATTAGCTGGGGAAGCTTAGTATTTCTTCCAAAAAAAGAAGTCAAAAAGTACTTACCTGTAACCTTTTTCTCTGCGTCTATCCTCTTAACAGAAGCGTTGCTTAGCATCATCTTTAAATGGTGGAAAGTGAAAGGTGGATTAAAATCATTTGTAGCGAATACACTAAACTTTATATTTGGTCCCTTTTTTGCTATTAATATTTGGATTTTTCATTTAACAAATAAAAAGTTTATTTTATACACACTTGTAAATTTAGTTGTAGATATCGTTTTTGCGTACCCACTGAATATTTTATTTCAAAAGGTAGGATTTTATAAACTAACAAAATTTAAGTCCATCCATCTTTTTCTAACTGCCTATATCTTCTCCTTTGTTAATTACTGGTTTCATAACTATATTGTTTCTAATAAGAAAAAAGGGAATGCTTCGTGATGAACATTCCCTTTTTTCTTATTGATTTGTAGCTTCCCATTCTGCGATTTCTTTACGCACAAGTGGAGCTACTTCTGTTCCTAGCAATTCAATAGCACGCAATACCTCATGATGTGGCATGCTCCCAACAGGAACATGTAGCATAAATCTGGTTATTCCTACATTTTTGCGAAGATGGATGATTTTATCTGCTACCATTCGTGGATCACCTACATATAGTGCTCCATTCATGCTTCTTGCAGCATCAAAGGTTGAGCGTGTATATGGTCCCCACCCTCTCTCCTTACCAAGCTTGTTCATCGCATATTGTGTAGAAGGAAAGAAAGAATCTGCAGCAGCTTCTGTTGTTTCCCCAACAAATCCATGTGAATGAGAGGCAACCGTTAATTTCTTCGGATCATGCCCTGCATGTTCAGCAGCACGCTTATAAAGATCTACAAGTGGAGCAAAGTTAACTGGATTTCCCCCAATAATAGCAAGCACTAAAGGTAATCCAAGCAGACCTGCACGAGCTACTGACTCACTATTTCCGCCACTACCAATCCATATTGGTAATGGATCTTGAACTGGTCTTGGATAGACTCCTCTATTTTGAATAGCTGGGCGATGCTTTCCACTCCAAGTAACCTTTTCTGATGCTTGTAATTTTAAAAGCAAGTCTAACTTTTCATCAAATAATTCATCATAATCTTGTAAATCGTACCCAAATAACGGGAAAGATTCAATAAAGGAGCCTCGTCCTGCCATTATTTCTGCGCGCCCATTTGAAAGTCCATCTAATGTCGCGAAATCCTGAAAAACACGAACTGGATCATCTGATGAAAGAACAGTTACTGCACTTGTTAAGCGAATACGAGCTGTCTGTGGTGCCGCTGCAGCTAAAATCATAGCAGGTGCAGATGCCGCATAGTCCTCACGATGATGTTCCCCTACTCCAAAAACATCTAATCCTACTTTATCTGCAAGAACAATTTCCTCTACCACTTGACGAATACGTTCTGCATGACTAACCACCTTACCTGTTGCTACATCAGGTGTTGTTTCTACAAATGTACTTATACCAATTTCCACTATATGTATCCTCCTTTATTTAAAAGCAAGTCCTTTATATCCCCTAGTTTATCCTTCTTTATTTAAACAGGAGAAGAGCTTTTATACAACTATTCTGCCCTTACTAAAAAAAATGAATGAATACTCTAATTATTTAGAGTAAAATAAACCATACATACATGCTATCTGCAACTAAAGGAGGAAATAAGATGTTTACATATGTCATGGATGATTCATTATCATTAAGAATGTTCAGAGAAGATGATGCAGATGAGTTTTTCGCATTAACAATGGCTAATAAAGAGTATCTAAAGAAATGGTTAGGCTGGCTGGAGAACACTAAAACAGTAGAAGATACTCGAAATAATATTAAAGCAAGATTACAAGGTATTTTGGAAACAGGAGGATATCCCAAGTCTGTAGCCATTTTATATAAAGGCAAAATTGCCGGAACAATCGGCTTTAATGACATAAATCGCACAAGTAAAAGAGGAAATATCGGCTACTGGCTGGCAAGTGACTATCAAGGATTAGGGATTATGACAAAAGCATGTAAAGCATTTATTGACTATGGTTTTACAGAACTTGGTTTAAATAAAATTGAAATAACAGCAGCACCTGAAAATACAAAAAGTAGAGCTATACCCGAACGCCTTGGCTTTACGGAAGAAGGAAGAATTAGACAAGCAGAATGGCTTTATGATCATTACGTAGATCATGTTTTATATGGTATCTTGAAAGAAGAGTGGCAAGCATAATCATTTAGTGAGGATTTAGTTCAATGCCACTTCATTCACAGAACATCCCACCATTTATTTACGGAATGAGATAAGCATTACAAAAATACCTATGTAACAGGAGGTGTTTTCCATTGCTTAAGCTTTTCAAGAAAAGGTGGCAGCGCTTTGATCAAGCGGTTCATCCATATAAACCATATGTTACTGTCCCTTATGGTGTTACTACAGTCTCTCCAAAAGATATTATCGCTTTAAAGTACTCTCCAAAGGAATTTAAAAAAGAAGAGGCATGGATGGAATTGCGAAAATCTATTGAAATAAAAGGATGGAGTGATATTCCCCCATCGCAATTGCATTTATATTACCTACCTAATGGTAAATTTGTTGCTAGTGAAGAAGGAAATCAGCTTTCCTATCTTTCTGATGAATTAGAAATTCCTTCTATCCAAGCATCTGTCTCTATCTTGATTCCTGAAGAATATTTACCAGAAAATATGAAGAAAGAATTAGACGACTATGCTAAAAAAGAATATTACACGAAAAAAAGAGAAGAAATGCTCCTTTCCTTTGCTCGATTTGTAAACTTAACACCAAATAAAGGAACGAATTAAAACATTCTACTTACTTCTTATCACAATAAATTTTCACCAAGATTTAAAGGGCTACCAGAAATGATAGCCCTTTAAAGGTATTTTCATATGTTATATTAGCCATGTTATAAAGATTGGCAATGTTATGTACTAATTACAAAAGAAGAAGCTGTTTCTGCAGTTAAAGCTGCAACTGCTGATCCAGGAAAGGCTACTAGTATAATTGCTTTTACTATGTCTTCATGGTTAATTCCTACTAGATGAGCGCTTGTCATCCTTAAAATCATAGTAGGAAAATTAGATGATAATTAGAAAGATTTATATAAATAAGCAATGTAAAAATTGCGTAACAATCAGCTCTACTTGTAAGAATTAGCATCCATTCTATTTCGTTTACTGTCTAGGTGCAAATAACATCACTGCTACCCCTATTACACAGATAGAAGCACCAAGCCAATCATAAAGATCGGGGGTTTTCTTATCAATACCCCAGCCCCATAGAACAGAAAGTACGATAAAGACTCCTCCATACGCGGCATACACTCTACCGAATGATGGAAAACTTTGAAAAGTAGCTATTACCCCGTATAAAGCTAGTGCTACTCCCCCACCAATTCCAAAGTAATAAGGCTTTCCCTCTCTTAACCAAAGCCAGATTAAATAACCTCCACCTATTTCGGCCATTCCTGCAATAATAAAGATAATGATGGCAGTAAACATAAAATGATATTCTCCCTTCTATTTACTGATTCATTATATCGCAGAAAATGTTATAGTGCTTAAAAGCTCTATTACTGATGATGTTCCTATGTATTTTGCCAGCATTTCCTATGTATAGCTCCAAAAACTATATTCATACTTCTTCAAATCGATTTTATGCCTCACATATTTTTGAAAAAAATCTAGATGCTCTTTTTCTATTTTAAAGGAGCCTATTACCAGGTGTTCAGAAGATAAATGAAAGATTTTACGAAACTCATCTAAATCGATTCCTTTTACTGTCTCTTCCCCGACAACAGAATCTTCACCTATTTTATTCCATACCATTTCTCTTATAATTTCATCCTCTGTGACGTAGTATGGTGACTTCATTTTTTCTACAAAAAGTCCACTTTTCGAAACTTTCTTAAGAGCTTCTGAGCAATGAACATTTGATCCAATGTACATATAGTAATCCCAACCGAAATGAACAAAGAATTTATCTTTTAAATATAACTCACAATATAAAAAGTTTCGTAATACCATTCTACAAATTAAACTTATTTCTTCCTTATTCATCAGCTTATCTTCTTGAAATCCCAAATCTTCGAAGCCTGAGTCATATAAAAAGGATTCCTTCTCTTCTTCTGTAATTGTTTGCTCTGAAAGCTTTAATATCCTTAAAGAATGAATACCACTTTCCTCTAAAAAAGTCATTACTGCATCAACATAAGCATTCTCCATTTGAAGGTACTCTTCTAAAGTAAATTCTTTCTCGTTTATCACTTTTCCGATTTCAGAGGGACAAGTCCATTCCTCTTTTAAAGGATAATATCCGTCTTTGTCTCTATCATTAGGATTATACTTTGTGACACGCCATTGGTATTGTATGGAGGTCATCAAATTCCCCCTCCAGTCTTCAGCTTTAATAAATTTCATTTATGCTGTTTCTATATGTATCTTTGCCTTCATCTTAGATGTAATGCCTTGTAAAATATACAAAGCTTCTGAACTAAAAAAGGAACATTCACTCATTTTTTTTATGATAAGAAGGCTTCTATTACAGCCTCTCTTTCTAGATTGCCTATTTCTTCTAAACTCTCCATTGTCATAGCCCTCTCATTTTGCGTCCAATCATATGTTTGAATATAGCCTTTCTTTATTAACTCTCTACTAACATAACGAACTTTATCTATATTTTTAAAGCTTGATGCAACATAAAATGTTTCCATTCCTTCACTCCTTTCTTACATTTTACCACAAAAACCCAATTTCAGATTACCTAGTTAGCTTACTGAAAGAGCTCTAAGCACACTACAAAACTGGGTTATATACAACTTTTTAATGTGTTGATAATTGCATAAAGTCAGATAAGTACTACTGAGTAAACTTAAAAATAATAATGCTAAAAAATCCCTAGTAAGAACATAATATTCTGTTCTCAACTAAGGATTATTGTTGTTAATACTAGCTCACATGAACTTCCATTGAATACATATTTTAGAAACTTAGCGATGAAAGGCCGTATTTCCATATGTACTTATTCTATCTAAGATCTAGTAAAGTACATTTCCTAACTTAATCCTATCATCTCTCTTTTAGGAAGGTTAAGATTATTTAATCGCATAATATCCAGTTCATATTTCCCTACGTATGTTCTACATAATTCTTCCACTAATTCTTTTGCTCCGTAAAAAAGCACGTTAAAATCATCATTTATATACTGAATGACAAACAAATCATCAAAATCATTAAATGTATTTTTATTAATTGTAATGAATCCTGTAATCTGTGCGGTAGTTTTTACACTAATTCTTCTACCATTACTAATCACATCAAAACCATGTTGATTAGGTTGGCGTGATAAATTGCCATTGGTTTCAATGGCACAGAGAAACTCTCCAATTCTTCCAATTAAATGCCTCAATTCTGTCGGTTGGCAGTTTAGTATATTCATTTCATACCTTAAGATTTTGTTGTATTCATTATAGAGATTTACTATCTGATCTTTGCTAAAATCTTCAGTATTGCTAGGAGAAGTAGAGGAATGAAGAGATTTCACACCATTTATCCATTCTCCTACAACCATTTCCCTAATATATCCCTTTGGTTTTTGAAAAATAAGACCAGTATATGCATAATTCTCGCCTAAATATTTATATGAACTTCTATTTATATATTCAAATAGATGGTTATTAAAACTAATACCATTATTCACTCTATTGTAACAATAGTCCGAAAGAATAACGCTTTCTGGATTCGTACCATACAACTCATTTAGCGCTTTTCTTAATTTAGATGGCGATACAATCTCATTCACTTTTTTATCTAATACTCGTTTTATTTGCTCATAAATTTTCATTAATTTCCCTCTAATTGCATGATTTATTTACTTCTCTACCTTAATATCTTGCAATCTCTCCATTACTCTACGCTTTTGATAAAGCATACTTGCAACTTCTCCTACCTCATTTATAGCTGATTTATTTATAAAAGCCCCAAAGATCATTCCAGCAACTGGAACCATTTGAAACAGCTTTTTCCAGCCAAAGTTATCTCTATAAGACAGAAATACCTCTCTCCACCCTTGTAGTTGAGCAAAGCCGTTATTACCTGATGCGTTTGTTAATTCTTCTAAAATTGCTTTTTTCCCGACTATATCAGATGAAGTAAATTGCATACATTTAATCATAAATATACGCTCTTCCTTACTGGTAGGATCATAACCATATGCTAAGGCTACTTCTTGCAAAGTCTTTAAGGTAATTCCTAAAATAAGAGGAATATCAATTGCGAGTGTAAAAATCCCTCCAATGCCAGTAGTAGCTCCTTGAATCTGCGCATTTTTTGCTCGATATTTTACAAATACTTCAGCCACCTTTTCCATTGAATCAATAGGCAGTTCCTGAATATCACTAAACATTACATCATCTTGTAATGACAGTTCTTTTTTTACTTTCTTTAGGGTAGCATCATTACTAACTAAATATTGACCACCTGTGTCAACATATTTAGCAATTTCATCTAATAAAATATTTATTTTTTCTTGAAGAAATTTAGGAGTCAATTTGTCTAATAAAACAAATGGTAATCTCCCAATTCTTTCCCAAAAAAACAACCCTTTTTGGTCTTTCTCCCATTTTTCTATCTTCTTTAATTTTTCATTAAGTTGTTCGATGTTTTCCATTCTAGTACTCCTTGGTGATATTTTTATGATTTTAATTAAGCAACATGAACTGATAATATTCTATACGGGTTAATTACAATAAAGTTTCTAAAATAGGGATAATGAGTGATAGTATTTTTGAAGACCTATTTAATAGGCATTAATAAATATATAAAATTACGCCGTCTGTAACGAGTAGAATAATTTATAGACTAAAAAATAGCATTAAATCCGCTCTGGATCAATGCGCTAGAATGTCCCTTATGTATGCCTAAAAATCATATGTACATCAAAATAGTTTATTCAAATACTTGACGCAATTCTATCTGACCTTCTCCATAGCCTTGCGGATCAGGCATTTGCATAGCCCATTCAATAGCTTCTTCCCTAGAATTCACATCAATAAGAATGAACCCCGCAATTAAATCTTTTGTATCCGTAAATGGTCCTTCTGTCATCACTGGCTTTTCACCTGGCTTTGGAAAAGAAAGTCGAATAGCATTTGAAGTTGGATGAAGACCTTTAGCTAGAACCCTCACGCCTGCCTTCACTAATTTCTCATTGTACTTTTTCATCTCTTCCATTAGTTCAACACTTGGTAGCTTTCCTGCTTCCGAATTTTTTGAAGCTTTCACTAACATCATAAACAGCATAAGTAGCTGCCTCCCTTTTCCTAGATTACCTTCTATTTATTGCGACTTGTCAAAAGCTGCGTACTAAATCATTCTGTCCATTTCAAAAAAATAGATTCATACACTTTCTTAGAAGAAATCTTTCATGAAGGAGTATTGGATAAAAGGATTGCTAAAAAGAATAAATGAACTGTGTTGGATAATAAAAAGTAGACAGTAACAGTGTAATAATTGAAATGATTTTCCAAAATCCAAGCTTTTGACGAAAGGAGATATAGATGGAAGTGAAAGAAAGACAAGAACTCATAACTATTAAAACAAGAAAAACATATCTTTGCGAATCTGTAAATTCTGGGAAAAACATATAGGAAGTGTTGTTGCTGATTGAAATGATTAAAGGGTATGTTGCTACCATGATACTGATCGAGAAAAACACAAGAATTAAAAATGGTAGAATGCTATTATTTTGGTATCTATCTTTCATTTCTCCTCCTCCTTACTTACATTCTAGAAATTATTATTATGTATTCAAGTAATAACACACTATAAAATTACCAGTTTGAATGTAAAAATCAGTAAAAAAACTAAAACAAGTACTACTCTTTAAACAATTCCATTCATTCTATCGTTTTACTTTGTCTTATTTCTATTAAATGTGGTATTCGATTGTAAATGCTTGATAGCTTGTCTACAACCTCTACCTTTACTTGATAATCTCCTTCTCCAGTAGTAGTTGTATTAATAAAACCATATATTGTCTTTAATAAGGATTTCGCATCCTTTTCTGTAAGATTATTGTTAATATCCTCTAGTGTTTTATCAAACTCCCTAGTTTCTTTCAACTAGGTTCCTCCTTTTGAAATCCATTTTTCAAAACAAACTAAACTAAATACTACTGCCATTTTATCCATTTAGATTTAAACAAATGTAGGGACCTACAAAAAGGGCAGAATTCAGGTTGAATACCAGCTTCAGTATAAAATCTCTCTTCACAGTCCTCACAATGCCAAGTATGAAGTATATTATCGAACATCATTATCACTTGTCCTTTATTTAGATTGTACAGAAGCGATGATAAAAAGAAAAGCAGTAATTAACTACTAAACTATTCTCTCTTTTGATCAAAGAGTAGCTCTGTTTAATTGCTAGAAGTCCTTCTTATTCTTTCTTAATAAAGATAAATCATGTTTCAATAACTTCTTAGATTCCAAAAAAATCAGGTACATCTATGCCAAAATCAAACAAAGCTCCCATAACTATAGAGATAACAACGAAAAAGATACTAGCCCTCACAATTTTTCCAAAAAACAGGTAAATCCTGATAATAACTATTACCGCTATTTTGTTTGCTCTGATATTTAGCCTTTTTGTATAGACTTTGCATTCTTCTTTGCATTTGGATTTTATCTTCTTGTCTATTGGTCATAATTAGCGTCCTTTACCTAATATTTAGATTTGTAATAAGAAGTTAGTTAAATAATACCATATTATGTTAATTAAACCCATTCTCTTTTGTTCAAAACCTATTTAAATATAAATTTTGTAATCGAAGCTATTGTAGGAATCTATCTTTAACAAAGAACAATTCGACCATCATGTTTGACAGTCGAATCATTATATTATTGATATTCAGGATGATTATGCCTTTTACATCCAAATAGATAGCAAGCCCCAGTACTATACATTTCAAAATCCAGTGGTGGAACAAATCCTGAAGAGATAAGCTCTATCATTTCTATATACTGATTATTCTCTTCCATATATTTTTCAATTAACTCATTCTTATCATTTTCTGTCCAGTTTTCTTCTACTTCCTCTTTCTTAACATCTTCTATTTCTACTTCCTTCTCTTGAATGGCTTCTTTTATAACTTCATTCATACGTGATAAACTATTCGTTTTAAATAGAGCATAAACGAATCTACCAATCCAATAAGGAGATTTCCCGAATTCTTTGTAGCCTTTTTCATACCATTGAATGGCTTCTTTATAACCATTCATTTCAACATATAAATCAGCAACATCCATTTCCCCGACAAAATCCTCTGCTTTATCGTTAAAATTATCTAACTTCTCTTTTGCTTTTGATGTTTGCCCTAAATCAATTAAACATTTTATATAGTTATACATGGTATAGTCTGAATCTCCAGCAGCTTGTAAGAAAAAATCCGCAGCCTGTTCCAACTCTCCAAGATTATAGTAGGCTATACCTAAATTATGGTGTGCTTCATTGGTTGGTTGGATTAATATGGAGTTTCGCAGAGCTTCTTTCGCTTCTTTCCATCGTTCTTGTTTCATATAGATTTCCCCTAAAATGCTATAAGGAAAGTGAGAGGATGGATTTAAGTTAACAGCTTCTTTTGCTAATTCAAGAGCTTTATCATTATCATCTTCCTCATAAAGGTACATCCAAGCAAGATTATTTAGAGATTGTACGTCTCTAGATTCGTATACTGCTTGTTGAAACAGTTCCATTGCATCCTCATGTTCATTTTGTTCAAACATTTCAATTGCCTTTTGATTGGTGTTCAAGTGTGTACCTCCTAGTTAAGGTAAAAATAGATTATTTATCTTTCAAAGCTCCTTGTATTTCAAGTGCTTTAGAAAATTACACTATGTATTAGAGAAATCTTCAAACTATATTAAAGCAGTTAGCACAAGTATAAAAAGCATAAAGAAAGTTAAATATGGAAAAGAAAGTGAATTTGCTATTTATTATTCAGTAACAGATAATTAAAGGAGTAAGACAACCAATACTATTGGTAATAATCCATATATCTTCCCTCTTCATATATCACTTTTCCACTTATTGATGTCCACTCTTCAACGGATAAACCTGGATGTTTATCTAAGTATGATTTCAGCATTTTATACCCTTCACTATAACCATAGGAATTTGGAAGTCCATTACCACCTAAGGTTATTTCATATGCCCTATTAATATCAGCTTCATATAAGTAAGGTTCAATTTGTTCCCAATAGTCTTTATTATAATTGTAATTTACAATAGTCGCAGTGACATCAGGATAGACTAACTTTTCAAACATCACTGCTTTTCCTTCTAAAATTAAATGATCCAAGACTGTTTCTAACCCTTCACTATCATAATATCTTTCTGTCCAAACACTATGATGATATTCGTGAGCTAAGCCAGCTTTAAATACAGTTTCTTCATAAAATTTATATAAAAGGCACTAATTTTTCCAGAACCCTCTGTCATCATAAGAGGAGAATTTGGAGATACTTTAGAAGGATAAATACAAACATTTGTTTCCATCTCTGAAGGTATATAATTAGATGCTTCTATTAAGGCATCCACAACTGTATCATTTAGCTTATCCTCATCTATCTTCTCCATGGTAGCTTTGATTTCATTGAGATCTTCCTCACTAGGAGCTTGCACAGAATATATCTTTCCAATCCTTTCAAAAAATTCCGCATCCTTATAGCATGAGTCGAAAATTGGCTTTATAACTTCCTCTTCAAAAACCTGTTCTTTCGGGTTACTAGGATTGTCTTTTATTTTCTTTACATAATTATTATAGAGTTTGTAAGCATGAACTACATTGTATTCTTGACCTGTTTCGGGATGTTTAAAAGAATACTTTATATCTTCTGTATTAATTTCTTTTTCTTCCTTTACTACTTCCTCTTGCTCACAAGAAACCAATAACAAAATAATTAATACAACAAACAAAACACTGAGTTTCTGCAATATGCCCCCTCCTGTATTTACCACATATTCACTAACTACGAATGTAAAAATAGAAAGTTTTAAAAATTACAAATTATCAACGTAAAATAAACTATTTAAGACTTCTAATAAATCTGACCAAACTGTAACACTACAATGATTAGTCTCCATTATTTTCATGGTTCCGCTCTCATTTCACTATCTTTAGCAAGTACTACTGTCTTGCTTTTCTTTCTCTTATTTTGCCATTCAGATGATTTTTTACATACATAAAGAATTAATGATTAAATGCCAACCATACACCGCTTAATGCTTTTCTTTCTTCTTTCTGACAATTAGACCCGCAACGTAAAAAAGGAAAAGTCCTGTTATTTTCATCATTACATTCCCTATATCTCCTAATTCATTAATAGTTAACGCAAATAAAAATGAACCCATTAATATAAATAGAATAGCAAAGAACCATCTCATATTTTTATCCCTCTTTTATTCATTCTCTTCCGTTCTAGCTTATTTGTGGACTAAATACAAAATGTTCTTCTAGCCATGGATCTTGACATTTTAGAAGGAAAAGCATAATCAGATTCACAAAAAAGATACAGTAGTGAAAAATTACAACCAAACATAAACCTATTCATAAAAAAAGTCATATGTGTTTTATCCTTTTTATAATAATCCAGTCTATCCTGTAAAGTACCTGTGTGAAATTCAAATTTATGTCCATCAGGATCCGTAAAATAAATAGATTTTTTATCTTTTTCATCTCTCGGCCGACCAGAAAGAATTGTTACATTTAATTCTTTAAGCTTGTGATAAACATGGTCAAATTCCTTTTCTTCTATGGAAAAAGCAATATGAGTATATGAATGGCTAATATCATTTCTTGGAATATCCTTTTCTTCATTTAAAGCTAGCCACATACCATTTAAATCAAAGTAAGCAGTGCTTCTCCCCTTAACTAATAACTTTGCATTGAATACATTTTGATAAAATTCTATAGATGTCTCTAAATTAGATACAGAAAACAATAAATGATTTATCCCTTTTATTGACATGGATTCACCTCAAAGTATGCACTAAAATTATGCGCTATTATTCTATTAAATTTCTAATACATTTGGCTACCAATTACTTTAATCAGCAACAATTTAGTTTTTGTTGCTTCTTTACATATCCTTTAATTTAATTTTTTTCAACTTAAATGAAAAAACAAGGCTAATCAGTATATAATAAATACCCAAAATAGAGAAGCAATCAGTAGCGATAACCTTTAAATCTCCTTGTTGAATGATGTATTTAATACTAAAAAAACTAATCAAATAAATGACTGGAAGGAATAAAAATAAAATGGCATAGATAAAACTAGTTCTGTTATTCATTACTAGATCCTCCTTTTTTCGCAAATTCTTGTAAACTTCTATCAGATCATACTCATTTGGAGCTTGCATAAGATATGGAAATAGCCTATGCATTGGTTACTTTGCTATTCAAGACCTTAGTGTTTTGTACTCCTAAGCAGAATGTTACTGTTTAAACACAAATTAGGCAAAAATCTCATTCTGTAATTATTTCCATATCTGAATGTGTAGGTTCTTCATCTGTATATGCAATCCAATACTTGTATTCTCTTGAAAAATCATCTGTTATTCTTTGTATGTATGTTACTGCTTTCGCCGACTCCCCTAGTACTTTAATATCCTTAATATTTGTATAATCTGACGGGATATTTATTGTAACGGATGGGCCATCATCTCGACCAAATATCATAGCTGAATCTACTGATGCCGTTCGATTTTCAGGACCAGCAATCCATTTTAAGTTTCCTCCATTGTTTTTTAAGATTACTAGATCAGGATTATGCGTGTTCCCATTATCATGATTATTTTTAAAGATTACGTAGACAAAATCACCTTTTATATCGTAATCAATTATCTCCTCATCCTTTAATTGATTCTCTGACATAACATGGATAATTTGTTCCTCCAATGATAGATTATCTCCTGATTCCGCTTTGTCTGAATCCGATTTTATATTTTCATTGGAACATCCAACTAAACCTAGAATAATAAATACCAAAACGAATATTCGCTTCATACTAGTTAGCCCCCTTGGATTATTATTTTCTTATATACGAATTTTCTAAAAAAAGGTTTCACTTTGTATTTCAATGTAAAAACTTACATTAGGATGTACCTTCTTCTACAAAACTTTGTAACTAAAAAAGGGATATCCTTTTTAAATAAGGAAAATCCCCTGAATGGAATCAACAGTAACAATTAAATTTCTTTTTCCATTAAAACATTCGTAGTTACATATCCTATCTTGTCATATAATCCTCTTGCAACAGTGTTATGACCAAAAACGTGAAGACCTATTTTCTTGAGTCCTAAATTCCGTCCAATATTTTCTATTTGTTTCAAGGCTTCCTTCCCAAATCCATTTCCTTGGTATTCCTCTAATATAAAAATATCATAAATATATCCAGTCTCTTCTGTTTTTTTCGCAAGCCAAATTACACCCACTGACTTGTCATCATTTTTTATAGTATATAAAAAATTATTCTCTGTCTTTTCACCATTTGGCAAAAGCTTCGTATATTCCTCTTCTGACTTTTGTATCGATTCTTCCTGTTTCCAATTGCCTGATAGAACTTTTTCTTTCGCGTATTTTTTTATAGACGTAGAAAAATATTCTTGATATTCAACCGCATTCATTTCCACTAATGTAACCATTTTTTCCTCCCCCTATGTTTAAACGCTGGATAGAAATATGTATTTTCGTGTACTCTTCTACCTATAGGAGCAGCTCTTTTTCTCTTTCCTACTGCCTAGGTTTATACATTAACAGGTATTAACCTGTGAACAAATGATCATAAACAGTCATCTCTGAAAACAAAAGCACTCTCATTAAAATACCAATCTATCTCTTTTTTATCTAAAATACCACAAATTACCATGATATTCAATTTTTTCAATAGACAGAAAAGGGAAGTCCTAAATTGTTGGAGTTCCCTCTTTACTTAATACACCTATTTCTTTAACACTTATAATTCTCTATAAAGGTATCAAAGATGAAGTGTTTAGCTCTTCGCTTTCTATCACGATTGCAGTTAAACCTGTATCTGTTTTAGTTTCGTGCCATTCTTCTTTATCCCAGAATACTGCTTCGCCACTGTGAACTTTGATATATTCATTGTTTTCACCTCTAACCCAACCTTCTCCACTTACAATTAAAAGAAGCTGAGGAACAACAGCTTGATGATAACCAATTAACCCATTCGCATCTAAATACATACATCCTATATGTGCTGCTGTATCTGTCTGTGTAATACGTGACATCACAAAATTAGAATCGAATTTTGTAATTTTCTTACCAACCTCTTTTTTAAATTGAAATATTTTCATATAATCCCCCCCACCAACAACTTTTTCATACATTAGCCACTTTTCTATCAATCAGTTTTATTAAAAATAGTTTCAGATTAAATCCTTATCCATTCTGTAATCGAATCTAGTATAAAATCCTAAAATCTTTCATACTTTCTCCAAGAATATAGTGGGAAAACCACATCAAATTCTGCTTCATAATAGCCACATTAGTACCTGGCTGATCAGAACTATAAGCCATCCCTTTAAAAATAATTAATTCTGTATCAACTCCCATATCCCTTAATCCTTGATATAACTCGTATGCATTTTGCGTTTGTATTCTTGCATCCTTTTCCCCATGCTGGATTAAGGTAGGTGTACAGGCTGATTTTATATAATTCATTGGCGATGTTTTAGTATATATCTCAGGATCATTATATGGACTATTTCCTAAATACCTTTTAATAAAGTAAGGTATATCTGTATTTGCATAATGGGTACTCCAATTAGTAATTCCCCCTCCAACTGAAAGGGCTTTAAATCTACTACTATATGTAGAACAAAATGCTGATATATATCCACCGTTGCTCCATCCCATAGCTCCTACTCTCTCATTATCTACAATCCCTTTATTTACTAAGTGATCCACCCCAGATATAACATCATCGTAGTCGGCAATCCCCAGTTTTCTATAATTTGCTTTTAAGAATTTATTACCATAACCAGAGCTTCCCCTGTAGTTTGGTTCTAATACTATAAATCCTTTTTCAATAAACTGTTCAATAGGATATTTCTCATTAAAACAGTCTGAAAATATTGGGAAGGATGCCCAATTAGGACCACCATGAATCACCAGTAATAATGGGTATTTATTATTTTTGTCAAACTTTACTGGGGTTGATAAAACACCCTCTATTTCCATACCCTCACTATTTTTCCATGAAATGATTTTCCTGTTACATATATGCCTTCCTTCAAAAAAGCTATTTTCCTTCGTTATTTTATTATCATCTAAATAGATTTCAAAGGTTTCATTTGAAATTGCCTTATTATAGGCTAGATGATTTCCATCCTTTGTTATAGAAGCTTCCATTATAAAGCAATCTTCTTTTTCGCTTAACATTTTCACATTGCCATCATCTTTAAGCAGCCCAATAAGATAATTCGTTTTATTCTGCCATCTAATTAAAATTCCTTTGTCTGTCCATTGTAATGGACTAACCGTACTATCCATATCTGTTAATGGTTGAATTTTCTCTCCAGTTTGAATATCATAGATCACTACTGTATTATCTTGTATATGTGTTGTATAGTAATCCTTCTCTTTTGTACTTGCTGAGAAACATATCTTGCTGCCATCAGGAGAAAAGCAAACACTTCCTTCTAACAACTTATCTATATGTATCTTTTGAAGTTCACTAGTTGTACTATCTAATATGTATAAGTTTCCATTAATAACATCTTCCATATTTGGGCTAGGAGTAGCTAGAAATACAATCTTTTTCCCATCATTTGAAATATTAAATTCATGGATATGAAAATCCTTCTCATTCGTTAACTGATGAACAACACTATTCTCAAGTTTACCCTCTTCCATTTCAATGGAATGAAGACAATGATTCTGGTATTCTTTACCTATATGATGAAATTCTCCATATAGCTTCTTACGTTTCCTTATCGCTTCCGATTCTTTTGATTGTGCAACATAATATATCCTCTTACCAGTAGGCTCCCACTTAAATTGACTTACTCCTTCTATTTCATCAGTAATTTGAACTGTAGTCTTACCATCTTTGGACTTAATAAAAATCTGATTTCTCTTATTAGCGCTGTCACCGACTGGGCTAAGGTATGCTATAAAGTTAGAATCTGGGGACCATAAAGGGTATGTACTATCAATATCCTGAGGTGTTATAGGATAACTCTCTCCTTTCGCTTCTTCATATATCCATACATGGTTTCTATATGTATGATCATTCCAATCAGCTATTCTTTTAACAAATGCGACATTTTTGCCATCTTCACTTATATTTGTACTTGATAGGGTTGGTAATGAAATAGTTTCTTCTATTGTTAGATATGTTTTTTCATTCATTTTTTTTACTCCTGCTTATTGAATATTTTGTTATAAGTAAATATTCTTTTCTTATAAGTTTTCTGTATAAGCTAAATGAGAAAGTGGGTCAGCCTCTTCTTCACCAGGAATAGTCCCCTTCAAATCAGTCAAGCTATCATATTAGCTTAAAGCAATCCAAAAAAAAGAGCATCATCCCATCTAAGATTAATGCTCCCTTTTATAGAATTTATTATCTTTCAAGTCTCATAATCAACAATTTATTAGCTTCGAATTCCATTGATTGTATTTAATGAAAAACCGAATCTCTTTGCATATTTACCTATATGAATCATGAATAGGCTGAAACAAGTCCTCTTCTGAACTTCTAACAACCGAAAAGTGGTCCACGTTGTAATGGCCGTGAAGAGTTGTGTTGTGGTGCCTTATGATTTGCTCTTCACTTAGCTCATCATTTCCTAATGTGGAATGTCCATCACTAACTAATGTTACATCAAAGCCACTTATAGTTGCTGTTCTAACAGCACTATCAATACAATGCTGTGTTTCACACCCCATAATTACTATATGTTCTATACTTTGTATTTTTAAATATTCTAACAAACCTGTTCCATAAAAGGCATTTGTTGCTGATTTATCGAAAATCTTAGAATCATTGGGTACAGAAATGCCACGATGAATTTGAAACCCATCACCATTTCCTTCAGCCACATCTAGATCTCTTACAAACACAACGGAAACACCTACATTTAGTGCTTTTTCTATTACTATATTAATATTCTTGAGCAGTGATTCTTTATTGAAGATTGACTTTGTTGCTTGATTTCCCTCTATTAATTCTTGTTGAGCATCAATAATTAATAATAGTTGATTCAAATGTTTTTCCCCTTCCCATATTGGGGAAACGCTATTTTCTTAGTTAGTCGTATTCCCCTTTGTACTATTCACGCAAAAATATTTATTGATTACCATATATATCTACCTCCTTAATAGAATACAAAAAAATGCAACATCAAAAAATGTATGACAGAATTTTTTGATAGTTATATTTTAACACAATTTTCCATTGAGGAATAGATTTACTTATGTTAAGGATTATTTATTTCAAGCTGTCTCGGCAATTAATCTTTAAAAACAACTTATCCTTTCTACTGATAAGTGATTTGATTTTCGGCAAGCTGAAATTATCTCGTTCATCAAATGTTATTAACTTGCCCCTTTCAAGGAAACAAAACAATTTTCCAAGTAATCTAGTTCCTCTCTAAACCACTCACTCCAACCTTACCTTCTCCTTATAATTGAGCACTAATCCTTATTGGGTAATTCTTTCCTTGCTTTAAAGTAGGTTATTCAGCAACTAACTCCATGTCTTGTTTAAAGCTTTAAGTACATCCATTTATAGTTTAGCAACAAAAATGAAATTAATAAGGAGGAACTATGACATTATGTAGTCATAGTTCCTCCTTTATACTGATCTTGTATCGAAATTTATAAGCTATTTAACTGGAAGTTGATTCATTTATCAATTTTTATCTTTTATACAGAAAGGATTATCTTAACTATGGACATAGAAAATCTAATGGAAGTGACAACTAGGCAGGAATTAAGAGATTGGCTGGAAGAAAATTCTAGAACAAAAAATTATTGCTGGCTAATAGTAAGTATAAAGGAGCAAACAGGAGTAATACAATATTTAGATGCCGTTGAAGAAGCCTTATGCTTTGGTTGGATTGACGGAATAAAAAAGAACGTTTCTGATGGTAAGTTAGCTCAAAGGCTTTCACCAAGAAATCATAATAGTAATTGGACAGAACTCAATAAAGAAAGAGCAAGACGTTTAATAAAATTAGGTTTGATGAAAGAAGATGGATTGAAAGTACTGCCTAAAATGATTAATGAATCTTTTACAATAGATAAAGATATTCTAGATCTAATAAAAAAGGATAAACAAATATACAATAATTTCATTCAATTCCCTGATCTATACATTAGAATAAGAATTGATACTATCCAGAGCTATAAGAAGCAACCGAATATCTATAACAATAGATTAGAAAAATTTATAGAGAATACCAAAAAAAATATAATGTATGGTCAATGGAATGATAACGGTCGCTTAATTGATTATTAAGGGTAAAAGAGTAAGTACTATTTTGAAGTTAGAACGTTTACAAGCCTTTAGAAGCAAGTTGGTTAAAATCCATTCTATTAGGTTATGGAAGTGGTGTTAAAATTATTGAACTTATTGAACTACAATCCATGTTAATAGACACAATAAAAGCATATGAAGAAGGATGACAATCTGCTGTCATCTTTCTTTTTATACTAAAAATTCTTTTTTCGTTGAAAGGACTTACAGATTGATCAGGGAGCAAAAACTAGATTTGGGAGGTCTTTATTCTTTCATTAAAACTATTGATACAACTCCATGTATATGTTTAGTATTACTAATAAACCCCTGTAAAGCTTCACCCAATTCTTTACTAACTAACAAAAAACTACTTACTTTTATACAAGAGTAATTATTCATATTGAATTATATTAAATTATATCTTATAATTAGTTTCAGAATTTTATAAAAATAAATAAAATAAAAGGAGTATACGGATGGAAGAAATCGTAACTTTTCTAAATGGGATACTTTGGAGTACCCCCGTCATTTATATTGTATTAATAGTAGGACTTATATTTACGTTTATTTCTAGATTCCTTCAAATTAGACTTGTGAAGGAAATGATTGTTCTAATGTTCAAAGGGAAAAGTTCGGATGCTGGAGTATCCTCTTTTCAAGCACTTTCCATTGCTTTGTCTGGAAGAGTAGGGACAGGTAACATCGCTGGGGTTGCTACCGCAATTGCATTTGGTGGCCCTGGTGCAGTCTTTTGGATGTGGTTTATGGCATTCATTGGTGCTTCTACCGCATTTATTGAGTCAACTCTTGCTCAAATCTATAAAGTGAAGCATGATGGTCAATATAGAGGGGGACCTGCTTACTATATAGAAAAAGGGATTGGTTCTAAGTGGTTTGCCTTCCTTTTTGCTGGAGCAGCGATCATTTCCATGGCGATCTTAATGCCTGGTGTACAGTCCAATTCAATAGCAGTTGGGATGGAAAATGCCTTTAATATTCCGACTTATATTACAGGTATATTGATTGTTGTGTTGCTTGCCTTCATTATCTTTGGAGGTGTCAAACGAATTGCGAACGTTGCTCAAGTAATTGTTCCAATTATGGCACTTGGTTATATTCTATTATCTATCATTATCGTTATCTTAAACATTACAGAACTACCTAGTGTTTTATCGTTAATATTCAAGAGTGCCTTTAATCTCGAATCAACATTTGGTGGGATGATGGGGATGGCTATTGCATGGGGCGTTAAACGTGGTATCTATTCAAATGAAGCAGGACAAGGAACTGGACCACACGCTGCTGCAGCTGCCGAAGTATCTCATCCTGTCAAACAAGGGCTTGTACAAGCGTTTTCCGTTTATATTGATACATTGCTTGTATGCTCTGCGACTGCCTTTATGATTTTATTTACTGGCATGTACAACACAGAATCACCAGATGGAACAATGATTGTGAATAATGTAGAAGGTGTTGAAGCAGGACCAGGATATACTCAGGCTGCTATCGACAGTATCATTCCAGGCTTTGGTTCTGGTTTTGTAGCAATAGCTCTCTTTTTATTCGCATTTACAACTATCATGGCCTACTATTACATTGCAGAAACAAACTTAACGTATTTGCTCCGTAATAAAAATAAAAGAATATATTTTGATATACTCAAATTAGTGATACTTGTTGCAACATTTTATGGTTGTACCAAAACAGCAAGCTTAGCTTGGGCACTTGGAGATGTCGGTTTAGGTTTGATGGTATGGCTTAATATGATTGCCATTATCATACTGGCGAAACCAGCTATTATTGCACTGAAAGATTATGAAACTCAGAAAAAACAAGGATTAGATCCTGTTTTCAATCCTGAACCTTTAGGTATCAAGAATGCAGACTTCTGGGTAAAGGAAAATACAAAAAAAGATAAATCTGTATAAAATCTCCACCCGTGTAAAACGGGTGGTTTTTCTGTATGATAGTGATTTTTCTTTTCTAACAAACCAAATCGAACTGAGAACGAAAGAGAATTTCTTCAATTGTGTTTAATCATTAGGGCTCAACCTAAACTAGATTTCTTCTAATCACCAATCTAATTAATCAAGCTATCTAACATTTAATAAGATAGCTTAAACCATCCCGTTTCTTTAGGAAAATCATCTCGAGATAATAACTCCCCTGTAATATACTGCCTATAAGACGCCATAGTTCCATCATGTGATACAATGTAAATTCTCTTTTTATTTTGTTCTGCACACCAATTTAAGAAAGAATCCGCTAGATGATAAAACTCATTTTCTGATACAGTATTTAACCCATTTGTCCATAAAGATAAAGGTAGCTCTTCATCGAGAATGTAACTAGGGTACTCTCTTTTTATATCTTCTAAACTCATTATTTCATCACAAGGAAGTGTCTTTGAAGTTGGTTTTGGAGGAAATATTCTTGGAGACACAAAGGGAGTTACCATTTTAGTGCAATGAATGCCTTCACTCCAAATCTTTGCAGTTTGCAAAGTTCTTTTCAAAGGGCTTACTAATAATAAGTCATCATCTACTAATAAAAATTGTTTTCTAAGTAATTTTGCTTGTTTCATTCCCTCTGGTGTTAATCCTGGGTTAAAGGTATGTAAACTAGTAGGTAGTTGTAATGTATGTTCACCTTGACCATGCCTAATAAAAAGTAATTCCAAAAGATCCCTCCTTAAAGCATTGAATAAGAGAGTAGAACAATCCATTCTTTTATTTATTTCTTATCATTCGAAACTATTTTTGTTTCTACAAAGTGAAAGAACTTCTCTTCTGCTTCCTTATAATGTTTCACTGTAAAGAGCAATTGTTGCTCATCATTTTCAGCTTCTTCTTGATCATCTATGTAGTAAATATCCCACATTCCTTGTTTATTTTTAAATCCAATTGCTTCTATTGAAGTATTAGTTTTGTCGTCATAATAACTAATATGCCAATGGCGCCCTCTTAGATGCTCTTTTATTTGCTCCGCATATGGTTCAAATGAAGTTTCCACTTCAATTATTTCCATCCCTTTGGATAACTGTTCTTTTTGTATAGGAATTGGACTAGGAATTTCTTCATTATCATATAAGAATCCAGCCAAGCAATATGCTAACTCCCTTTGTGCCGCATTAATAGCACTAGATTTCGTTCTTCCTTGTGACAAGGGAAATTCCCATCCATGTTCAGGAAACAATGTAGGGAAATAAACACCAAACACCCCTTCTCCTTTTTGTAGGAATGCAGGAAAAACATATTTATTAGAAATGGGCATACCTTTCACATCCTCCTATCTTTTTGTTACTATTTTCTACAATAACAATTTTCATTAGTCCTTCTAAATTATTTAAAGGTTACTTTCCTTTGAATAAATATCAACTCATGGATCACAATTGGAAGTGCTTGCTCCAATTTTCAGTACCATTATCATTACTAACTATGAGAGAAAGTTAATTTCTTTCTAAAAATCATTTTCCATAGTCCAAAACCTAGCATAGATCCTAACATATTTAGAATAAAATCATCAATATCAAAACTTCCTCTTCTTGTAACTACTTGTGTTAATTCTATTAAGAATAATAATAAAATCAATACAATTATAAAAGCCCATACTCTGTTTAGTTTCTTTAAAAAGTAAGGTAGATAAATACCCAATGGGATAAATAAAATCAGATTTCCAACAAGATTTTTTAAAGGGATACTCTTATTAATGCTACTGTTTAAGATAGAAGACAAATAAAAGTTAATTGTTTTGAATGGGATAAAATTAGAAGAAGTCTTAATATATTCAAATAAGTTCATACCAGACCAACTAATACCTCTTGTTCCAAAGAATAATAGGTAGCTCACTGCTGCTAAATAAAGGATAAAAGTAATGCTTAATAAAATTCTAAAGATTCTTTTCATCTTTTTCTCCTTATGTCTTTTACTCTTAGACGAATTCCACACAAAAAAAGTTTTAATTTTATAAAAAGTCACAATAGACTATGAAACTGCAAAAAGGCATTGACCTTTTTAGAACAATGCCTTTTAATAAAATTCTTTCTTCACAAACTTCCTACTAAGAATATAACTTTATTAATGCTTGCTGAAAAAAGTTATTATCAGCATCCAGCTCAATGAAATAATCTAATTGCCATTTTTGTGTATTAATTGCTTGTTTACTAGTCGGCTCATCCCAGCTAGGATACACTCTAATAGCCATTTTTCCTTTTGTAGTAGCTGTCTTTAAGATATCTTGTTGTTCAAGTACATCTTTTGGAAAAACGAATTGTCCAAATCTATTGCTATTAGCAAAAGTATTTATCACTAATAAATCTGTAGCATGATCATATGTATAAGGTTGATTTTTGTTATTTTCGTCTTTTTCCCAGAAGCTTACAAACTGTCCATTTTTATTTGGTGTTATCTTAGCTACTCTAAATCTAACTGATTTTGAATTTAACTGAAATATACCAGCACCATAATCTGCATTCTGAACCTCTTCTCGAATAGAATGTATAACAAGCTGGTTAGGTTTATAAACATTTTCATTAACATAAGTTAATGACTTAAAAAATTCATTCAAATTATTTACTCCTTAGCTGACGACTTGCTAACTTGATATCTTGTATAAATAGTATGAAATGTAATGATAGATTCTACTTCTACTTTCCTTTTAATAACTCTATAATTTCTTTGTTTTGTTCACAGCTTTTTCTTACATTTGCCTCTATTGATAGACAGGTAATCGCTATGATTACAATACCAATTGCTATAACAAATAGCATAATAATGACCTCTTTTCTATGTAACATTTTATTTCTCTTAAAAAACCTTTTTCTATTAATAGGTAATAAGTCTAAACAAAAAAGCCCCACTATGCGTAGTCAGATTTATTCTTATCTGTCAACCGCCAGAGGAGCTTATCATTTTCATTCTCGTACATTAACCAACATTCATAAATCGATTAATAGAATAAATGGTATCATCTATGTCATCACATGTTTCAGTAACGGAGGTAATTAAATTTTTTAGTTCATAACATCCATCTTTATAACAAATAGTTAATATTGGTGTACCATCTTTTCCATTTAATAATACGTTAATCTCAGATGTATGATACTGTTTTAATGTTTTCAGCATCGTCTTGGTATGGTCTAAAGACATTTAGTTGACCCTCCTTCCCCATTATAAAGGGAAGGTGACTAAGTAAAGTCTGGTAGGACCCCAAATAATATAAATATAATTAACACTACCATAACATGGGATAACCCGTTAAGTAAAGCAGGTTATAGAAATATTAACCAATCCATCTAGAAATCCCCAACGTTAAGTTAAATTTAGCTTACCCTTCTATTCTTATTCATTAGTACTCTCATAACTGCTAGACCATCGCTCTCCGTATATGGACTGTATTTTAATGGAATTAATGAACAGAAGCCAATTAGATAAGAAAAGATAATTATATAACGATAATAATCAGCATATTGAATATCTCCAAATATCCAGACTATTGAACCTGTAAGAACATTAAATAGAAATCCACCCATATAGATGAATATGTATTGATATCTTTTAAGCTTGAGTGGTAGCTTCCATTCTATTCTGCCCATGAAAATTAGATTTTTTCTGATGAAAAATTTTCTAATAGCAAATATTTTATTCCCTTCTCCAAAACCTATTCCTTTTATTTCTCCACCATATATTTTAACAAAAAAAGCATGCCCTAATTCATGAATCATTATTACGAGAATGTATGAAAAGATATATATTAATATACTAATAAACAATCTACTAGCCTCCTACACCTATTGTCATGCTAAATTGTTTTATTTTCTATATTGGTAAAATGATAGAGGGCTATAGGAATGTAAAGGGTCCATCTAAGGTGAAGTATTAGTAAGGAAATAAACACTAATGGAAATAGCAAGTAGAAGTAATAAAAGAACCTGAAGACATATCCCAACAATACTACAAACCTTACCTGAAGTAGCTAAACCTCTCCCCTCTTGCTTGTACGACTCTATCTCCTTTATACTTTTAGATGCAAAAATAAGACCGATAATGCCAAGGATTAAACCGATATAAGGGACTATTATGGATAATATACCAAGAGTTAATGAATAGATTGATTTGCTATTTGTGACTCTTCCCATTTTGAACCCCCTTTTTCCGTTTGAAAGCTATTTTTTTAAAGATTCTCTATAATATCCTTATTTCTTTATCTTGCAAGGAGCGTATACCGTTTTCCTTCTAATAAAGGATGTTTATACATTATGTAATCTCTATCCCTATTCCCAATTCTCCATCAAAATTGTATAATAGTTACAACTATAAGCCTCTGTAGCTATAGAAGGGAAGAGCGCCGGAAAACATTGTAAGTAACCGGGTCGCAAGGTGAGGGTTTCAGAAGCACCGAAAAGCAAATATGCTGAGGCAGGTGAAATTCCTAGCCAGTGAAAGTCCGTAGGGAAGCGTGTTCCCCCTAGCCTATGCTTACGAAAGGAGTGCGGGTTCGAATCCCGTCAGAGGCATAATTGCTGATTATACAAAAGTCCATCTTCCAATATCCTGATATTTCATATAGTCGAAATAAATTCAGTTGATGTGGAAAAGGAGGCATTCATTATCGGAAACCTCCTTTTTATGTTAGGTAGTATTTTAATGCACAAGATCTCTCTGCATGCTCCATGTAATCCAATCTATTATACTTGAGTAGGTTCTCCATTACTTATCCTATGAAATTAAGGGTTATGACCAAAAGAATTGACGGTATTATTTTTAATCGTTTCTCCAAGCTTTTCTAACTGAACATTTTCATCTACTGGAGTCATCCCAGATTTCTTTTCAAAATAGATGGCAAGACCACAAAGTATAGCTACAAAAGCTATAACACCAAATATCCAGATCATACTGTCACCTCCTTAATCATAACAAACAACCTATAGAAATATCCTATATTCTGCAGTTTCTTCTACTATTTAACATATACGAAAAATAGATACTAAGGTTTCAAAATAGTCAAAATTCATTTTGCAAAATCCTATTTAACTATCTATTCATATTTAATGTTTTGTACGTCTCCATCCTTAACTTCCGCCCATTGTTCTATTTTATTTTCTTTATTTAAGTACAATAAGTATTCTAAACTGTTATCCTTATCCTCCTCCGGTTTCACTCGGTAGGTTCTCGTTGCTGCCCACCAAGCTTCGTGAGATTGTTTTTCCACTACAGAGATTTCAAAACCTAATTTTGACTCTATCACTTGAACTTCTTCGTTTCTGTCAATAATTTGCCAAATAGATACTCCAACTACAGCAAATATTGCTAAACCTACACCCAACAGAATAATTAACTTCTTACTTCTTCTTTTTTCAGTCATTATAGTACTCCTTTTTTCATGATATTCAATGCCTCACTATATAAATCTGACTAGCGAAGTTTAACACTATAATATCTCATCGCTTTGGGAACTCCTTCTATTTCCAATTCACCATTAACAATTAAGTGTCTGACTCTATATTCGAAGTACTGGTCGCCAATGTATTGATCTACATGACCCAATACTTCACCTATTAGACGAGCAGATTTGATAAAATCCTCACTCTTTTTCTCTAAATGTAATCTTTTCAATGTAGTGATTATATATTCATCATAATAATTCTGATTAACATTTATTATTCTATTATTCTTCCAAATTCTTAAAACCTCTTTATTACTAGACAACTGCTCCCAATCACGCTGAATCCCGGCTCGTTCTTCTATTGTTATGTAGTTCTCTTCCCTATTATTTTCATACATGATACCTATTTTATCAGGAGAAATCTCGCCAGAGTGTTTATGAAAAACAGTGTGACCAGGAAGTCCGAATTGTTCACCATATTGTAACGTTGTATTCAATATGCTAATTCTATTTGTTTTATCTTTTAATAAATATAAAGCATATCTCAAGGCAGTTTGTTCATGGGCATTTTCCCCTGTCCATATAATGATTGGGACCTCTTTCGAAATAGAGGAAAGCTCAGCATTGCGATGCTTAAATTCAGCTTTATAGTTTACTAAAACTTCATCGTCTAGATTAATATGTTTTAATAGCCATTGATATCTATTGTTTATACCTTGCTGTTCATGTAGTTGCCAAACTGGCCCGATAGAAAAAATATCTGAAAAGGTAATGATCTTTTCTTCTTTATTCAATCCTTTTTCTTGTAATGCTACCCTTAAACTTCCAGCAAACGAATCACCAAATACGATATGAACTGCTTTATATGGCATCTCTTTTTCCGTATTTTCTTGATTTTTCTTATATGTTAAATAATCACGATATATCTTTCTCATATCACTAGCCATTTGTCCTTCAGCATATTTCCCTTCTTCTTCCAACATCTGAATTCTTAGAAATATGTTAAACAGAATAGACTTTACTTCCTCTTCCGAAGATTGTTTCACTAGGTATTTCAACTTATCTATCATGCTATTAACCTCCTTATAGACGATTCTACCATAAAATTCCATATATACACATATTGAAATTTAAATTCGTATGAATCAAGGGAGTAAAGATGTCTCTTAGTTAGCTCGTTTTTTTATATAACAAAAGATGCGGAAAAAAAAGGAAGTTTATGATGGTGTTGAAGTAGCTTGTACTTTCAACCAATAATAAGATATGCAATTAGAACCTAACTAGTGAGTATATAATTCTCAAAATGTAAGGCAATTGGACAAGCAATAAAAGTTTATAAACATAATCTATTTATGTATAAAATAAGAAAGAAGGTGACTTATATGGCAAAATTTTTTAATAATGTTGTGGTTAACTTCAATGTTCTTGGATATACCAATATTGAACAAAACGGATTTGGAAATTCAACAACCACTAAAGAAATAAACATATTAAGTAACAATCATCATTGTTTAAAAGACAAACCTTCCGAAATAAAGTATGGAGGGTTTAGGGCGGAAAATACAACAATTTATATTCCAGTTGTTGCACCAAGTACCTATCTGAAGGTATTTTACTGGGATGAACAGTTTGATTTAGCGAACGAATACGATTCAGTATCTTCTGTATTTACTGCCTCCACAAATGGTGTTTATTCCTTTTCTTCCTCTATTCAATTCGTTCCTAATTTCCCAGTAGAACATCAAGTTGCTGCTCGATTTATTGTGAATGGTCAGATTGAAACAGTTGCTCTTGAACATACTGGTGTAACTGCGTCTAATCGTTCAATCATTGAAATAAGTGACATCCTAAAGTTAAATGCAGGAGATACGGTTGAGGTTTACTTTGCAAGTAGTGTTCCGGGAGTAATCTCATCTGCCAATAATCACTTTGCAGCAGCCAGATTTCCCTCTCCAACTTAATAATATGTAGTGACTTTTTTAGACATTAAATGAAGAAAATCATCTCACCACTGTAGAGTAGAGATGATTTTTTTGTGTATAGTTAATACCCTATATTATAATTTACTTTTCCTTAATTTAATAATTTTATTTAAAAAATACATACTAATTTGAAGTAGATAAAGTTTCGTTTCGAATATATCTAAGGAGCGAAGAAGATAGACTTGTCTTTCTAATTACGTTTTAACAAGAAGCAATAGAGCTAAGAATTGAATCCATATCACTTTATCATTATTAAGTAAAAACCTAAGTATTCGACTTCATCTATTTTACAAGACTTTTACTTAAAACAACACTTCTGTAGTTTGTATGATTCCAGTTAACATATTCAATAAAACGATAACCCTTCTTACCATAATATTGTATGAGATGACTAGCTCC
Organism: Bacillus sp. B1-b2; assembly: GCF_009183415.1. Classification (GTDB taxonomy): domain Bacteria; phylum Bacillota; class Bacilli; order Bacillales; family Cytobacillaceae; genus Niallia. The sequence continues at coordinate 59,483 of NZ_WEHU01000003.1, forward strand.
TTCAGCAGTATCGAGTGCAAGTTCTTCTGCTTTGTCTTTTGTTGCTAACTTTTCCACTAATTCAAGTAGTTCCCGCCCCACCCCTTTAGATTGAAAGGAAGGGTTAACGCCAAATTGTCCAATTTTCGCTACATTATCTTTATCATACCAATGACAGCCTGTGTTATTCTTAGGTGAGTAATAGGTAATAGATCCAATAATTTCACTATCTTTTAATGCAATAAGGCATACCGCATTTTTTATTCTTCTTCTTGTAACGGTAGAGTCTTGATGAGTTGCCATATAATTGAATCCTAGATCTGCTAGTTGTTTATAAGATATATTTAACAACTTTGTCAACTGTTCAATGTCATCTTTGGTTGATTCAAACGGACGAATAAATATCCCATTAAAATTAGTTAAAAGTTCATTTTGAATAGTGCTCACTATATTTCCCCTTTTCGATATAAGGTATAATATTATATGTGTTAAATATACCAAACAATCATGTTGTTAAAAGGATTATGTGAGAAGATATTACAAGTTTTTTTAAGTAAATTTAATTCATTTGCCACGATAGTGACATTACTAACCGTTCTCACTTCGGAACCCTACCAACAGAGGAAAGGCGGAGTATTTTTTAAAAAGTATTGAAAATTATTAAAAAGATGGATGAAATACAATAACTAAATTTGTTTGATAATTCTAACAAGGAGTTGACTTTTATTTGAGCGCTAATAATACTAGTACATCGATTTCAAAGGACATTATTATAACTAATTTGACTGGCTATATCTCTATAGCAGATGTAGGTAAGTGGTTTGATACTTTTGAGCAAACATGTCATTTATATATTAAACAAAATAAAAAATTTAAGTTGTTAGTGAATCGCAAAGATTACACACCAGAACATTTCACAGTTCAAAAATTATGGAAAGATAAATTCTTCTCAAATGACCTATTAAACAACACCATTGCAATTGCATTTTTATTAGATGAAGGAGATATATTAGATCACCTTAACCAATCTAATACCAAAGAAAATGTAAGATTTTCAAGCGACTATGATTACTTGATTGACTGGATTACTAGCTATAAATAAGCATATCAATATCTTAAATTATTGAAAGGGAATTTTTTGTAAACTATTATTTTCATCGACCTGCCCATATAGCCATATAAGAAAAGGAATTCCTTTTATTTATGGGTAGCATCCGTTAGTTTATGTAAATTTCCTCCATCAATCTTTTCTTTATATTCCATATTATTTCCCCTTTATAAACCACCGTTTCCTTTAAGTTGTCTTCTCCATTAAAATGCATATTTTCGTACTCAAAGAAAATACTAGTTCTATCGAGAGATACACAAATCTTAAAGGAGTTCCTAATATGTTTATAACTATAACCAGAATCTTCATCATTATAGTCTCATGGTGCAGTATTTTATTAATCCCCAAGAAATCCTTTTTTAGATTCCTACCTGTCACTCTATTTTCAACTATATTTCTATTAGTAGAGACATTTCTCTCATTGAAGTTCAAATGGTGGAAGGTTAAGGGAGGAATTCATGGAATGATTAATAATGCTTTTACTTTTATTTTCGGTCCTTACTTTGTAGGAAATATACTAATATTCCATTTTACATATAAAAAATTTTGGTTGTATGCTGCTATTAATGCCATTATGGATATTCTACTTGCTGTACCACTCAATAACTTTTTTGAAAAGCATGGATTCTATAAACTGAAGAAAGCAAACAGAGCTTTCCTATTTGCATCTGCTTACTTATATGCTATGTGTAATTATGGATTTCAAAAATTACTAGATAAAAATGCAAAGATTGAAGGTAAAAAGGGGTAGTCATATTTATCTTCCCCTTCCTTTCAAATTGGCCATCCTCACATTAAATTTTTACTGTAAATAACCACTATCCAATATTCCATCATTGAGAGAACACTCCTAGTTAAAACTCATCTTAATAAGAATAAGATTCAACAGGGGAAACTTATTTCCCCTTATATAACTAACCTCCCTTTTCTACCACAAAAAAAATTAAATAAATAAAAAAACATTAATCCAACTTGAATCAATGAGTCCGTTACTTTATAAAGGTTAAGATTGAGCACTAATTACCATTCAACATCCATAAATAACCTTACATCCATCGCCATTATTTAAAAATATGAAATTGTATTCGATTTTTTTTAGGTCAACAAAGCGGAAGCAATAGAGGGATTATTTGAACTATTGAAAATGTTAACTGAATCTAGGGGGATATTATATGAGCAAGTGAATCGTGGACATTAATTAAGCTAAATTTCTCAAGAAACTCAGGAAAAGGTAAGATCTTATATTATATAAAAACAGCACCAGCTACATATTAGAGCGGTGCTGTTTTTATATTAAATGCATCATCTACCAAAAAATCTGGAGAAAAAGAATACATTAGAATAAAAGTTTCTTTTTACTATTTATTAAAAGCATTCTTATTGTGCTGTATACCCACCATCAACTGTCAAGCTATTACCAGTCATGTATGAAGAATCATCCGAAGCCATGAATAATACGGCTTTTGCCATTTCTTCTGATTTTCCAAGACGTTTCATCGGTGTAGCTGCAGATAAAGCCTGTTTGCTTTCTTCTGGTATAATTGGTGTATCAATGAAACCTGGGCATAGTGCGTTAATACGAATATTTTGTTCTGCATATTCAAGAGCAAGAGAACGAGTTAAGTTGATTACGCCGCCTTTTGCTGCGTTATATGCTGCAGAACCAGGAGATCCAACCCAACCGTACATAGATGCCGTATTCACAATTGAACCTCCGCCTGTTTTTAACATTTCACGGATAGATTCACGTGCTACTAAAAAGACACCATCCAAATCAACATTTACAGTGTTGCGCCATTCTGAGTAATCTAAGTCATGGGAAGAATGAACACGCCCAATTCCAGCATTATTGAAAACAATATCTACTTTACCAAATGTTTCAACAGTTTGTTTAAAGATATTTGCAACTTCCTCTTCACTTGTAATATTTGCTTTTATAAAAAGTGCTTCAGCATTAAGGCCTTTTAATTCTGCCTCAAATGCTTTTCCTTTTTCCTCATTTAAGTCGACAAGAACTACTTTAGCACCTTCTGAAACGAATAATCGTGCTGTTGCTGCCCCAATACCTGATGCTCCCCCAGTAATAACTGCTACTTTATCTTGTAATTTTCCCATCCTATTTCCTCCTAGTATTAAACATATTAAAATATAATGTAAGATAAAAATAATAAAATTTCGCTTTATTTTTTATCTTTCCCCTAATTCAATTGTACTATTCTGTTTACATTTAACAATCATTAAGATATTATTATGTGTCTATTAGATAGACACTTACGTTAAATCTGTTTAAATGGAAGGAGGTTCTTTCATGAATAAAAAAAAACCTACGAAATCTCAACGACAAAATCGGACAGAAGCGCATTTAAGAAATGCATTAATTGACCTTATAAAAGAAAACGGTTACCATTCGGTTACTGTAAAATGTATTGTCGATTATGCCTCATATAATCGTAGTACATTTTATACCCATTACACAGATAAAATTGAATTGGCTGAGGATTTACTTACTTCTATGCTTTTGGGATTAGAAGCTTCTGTCAATAAACCTTATGTATCAGGACAAAAGGTTTATACATCCAATCTAAATGTTCCATCTTTTAATATCGTTTCTTATATCTATAATCATCGTAATTTCTTTTCATTAATTAACTATGATGACACATTACCAGGTTTACATACACAATTACCGCAAACTATCCTAAAAATTTATAAGGAACAATTTATTTTTGAGACCATTAACAATATCCCAGTGAATATGGAATACTTTAAGCGTTACACAGCCTTTGGCTTTTATGGTCTCCTTCAGAATTGGATTCAAAGTGGATTTAAAGAAACGCCTGAGCATTTTATCGAAGAAGTCATTAATCTAACAAAAACACATATTTACTCGTTTAAGTATGTAGGAAACCAATCCAATGAGATCTCTTAGATTAATAAATATAGGAGAGGAGAGCATTGTTATGCCTGCCTCTCTATTTTTATATCTTTCCAATTGGAAGGAAACTCATGTGTCTAACCTCACAATTTGGTGATAGACACATTTCTATGTATGTAGGTTTAGATCCGTACACTTAGAAGTTCGTCAGCTTACACTTTTATTTAAGTAAAGCCGCCCTTTTGTTTAAGTTTAATAATTAACAAAGTTTTTATTTTTCTTGACTCATTTATTAGAGGAATACTGTCTCAATAAAGCTATATAAATATCTTACAAAAATACTTGCATGTCACAAGTAAATATTGTATAAATAAACTTGAGGTGAGCAAATGGAAAATCCAAGAGAATTGTTTCAAGTGATGACAAGGCGTTTTGGCTTTTTAAATAAGAATTGTTGTCAAATAGGAGATACAGAATTATCAATAGTTCAGAGTCATATTATTTATGAAATTCTAAAAAAAGATACTCCTTCCATGCAACAGATTGCTGAAATACTAGGAATGGACATAACTACCTTTAGTCGTCAAATACAAACACTAGTAAAGATGGAACTAGTTTCTAAAACACCTTTGCCAAGAGATCGAAGAGTATACCAACTCTCCTTAACAGCCCAAGGTAACTATGTCGCTGCTAAAATCGATGCTGAAATGAACCAATATCTTACTGAAGTATTTTCTCATATGAGCGATTCTGAAAGGGATATGGTAATAAGCGCAATCAAACTCTTAAATGAAGCTATGTCAAAATCAACTGTCTGTTGTAAACCTTTATCCTGAGCAAGAAAATCTTGCTCATTAATTATAGGATAATACTTGCAATATACAAGTAATTAAGAGGAGCGATTGTATATACTGAATTTCATTTAAAAGTAAGTTAGGAAGTTAATATTAAATCTTTAGGAGGTAAATTATGTTGTCAGAAGTATTTCAAAATTTTGTTTATATTGCTTTAGAATTAACCGTATTGTTTGTTGGAATATCTCTTTTAATCAACTTATTCCAAGGGTTCATTCCATATCACAAGATGGAACGACTAATGGAAAATAGTCATCCATTGTTAAGCATTTTCATTGCATTAGGGCTTGCTTTTATCACTCCTTTTTGCTCCTGCTCTACTATACCTATCGTTGTTAATCTACTAAATAAGAAAGTTCGTTTCGGTATTGTTATGATATTTTTATTTTCATCCCCTGTTCTTGATCCAACTATTATTACATTAATGACAGCTGTACTCGGTATCAAAGTTGCTGTAGCTTACACCGTAATCACATCCATTCTCTCCATAATAATCGGGTTTGCTTTAGAAAAGTTTGGTTTCGTAACACAAATAAAAAAAGTCGTTGTTAAGGGGTATCATGAATCAGAACAGAAATTCAACTTTAAAGTAGCTATCATGGAAACTATTCAACTTATGAAAAATGTATACCCTTATTTGTTATTAGGTGCATTCATTGGAGCATTTATTCAAGGAGCAGTACCAACAGAGTGGATTTCAACCTTTTTGGGAGGTGATAAATGGTGGCTTGTTCCTATCGCAGCAATCATTGGTATACCTCTATACATTAGACTCTCTACCATGATTCCAATTTCACAAATTATGATTGCTAAAGGAATGGCATTGGGACCTGTAATGGCTCTTATGATTAGCTCAGCAGGTGCCAGTTTACCAGAGATAACTTTATTGAATAGCATATTTAAAAAGAAACTCGTAGTCGCATTTATTGGTTCCGTATTTATAATGTCTACTATATCAGGATTCTTATTTTATTTAATTTAAGGAGGAATTATAAGAATGCTCCATTTTAGAGATTTATTTCAAAAGAAAGAAAATTCATGTTGTGACATTCAAATGGAGGAAGTTTCAGAAGAAGAGGTTGTTAAGAATAAAGATAAAATTGAGAACACAAAATGAGTAAATAAATTTTGATGGTAAAAATCAAATTTAATTATCTTTATAGATAGAAGCTGCTTATTTATAGGATTAAGTGAACTCCATCCATGTAATTGGATGGGGTTATTTCCTTTCCACTATCTCTATCCTTATTGCACTAAACTCCCCCTTTATTACAATAAAATCTAAGTCTTATATTCACATAAAAACCGTTCTACACCTGGATACTTTTCACCCAAACTTGTTATCGAGAAACCGTATTTTCTATAAAAATCTATTGCATCCTTATCCGTTTCAGCAGTGATTAAAGTGAATTCTTCAGATAGGAATTCTATCATTCTACTACCAATACCTTTTCCCCTATGTTCTAGAGATACAGCGATATGTTTAATTACACACTCATTAAACCTAATTTTTTCAATCCCTATACAGCCAATAATTTCTCCTTGAAGTTCAAAACCAAATAATTTTCTGTTTAAGGGTTTCAAATATATTTGATATTCAAAGTCAACTTTAATATCTGAGGTAACAAATAATAGAAGTTCTCGTACAGATGGTTGGATAGTTTTACTATTAATTATTTTCATTGTCTCATCCTTTAATGGTTTAATGAATATAATCTTTCTCCCCAAAAAATTAACTTCCTTTTTCGGCTAAACTCCACCATATCGTCAGAAAAAACTCTTCCTTATTAAAGAAACATCCAAATATTGCAAAAATCTAGCATCATTTATTCTTTATTCTCCATACCATCTGCATCAAGATCACCATCCATTGGTTTACATTGAAAAAAATGTGTGATAGTCTGATTCTTATCTCCGTACGGAAACTCACCAGAATATTTAGAGTAGACACCAATTAGATGTTCACCCTCAACATTTAATCCAGTCTCCTAGTCCATAGATTCAAATTACCACCACTCAGGAATATCAAGTGGGACGATTGAATAAAATCAACTAATCCAAAAACATCACGATTTCCTATTTTATCCAATTAATACATATGTTAATATTAACAGTGAGAGAAAGTAGCCTATTATGAAAAAAGTCTTCAGTTTGATCTTCTCGGAAATATTCTTATTGTTTATTTATTTATCGTTTTCCCTTATATTATTTGCACGGATATTTAATTGCTAAGTGCTGTTGTTCTCATTCACATTTGGAGGTTATCAATTTGAATATTTTTTTGGGGATAGGTGTAGTTACAATAATTATCGTTTTTCTTTCAGTATTATTTCTAACAAAGAAGTACTCATCTAAAGATTATTTCCTGTTACCTGGAGCAATTTTGTCAATTCTAGCATTCATTGTAGCGATAGTTTCCTTCTTCACAACTGGAGGTTTTGGGTACTATGGGATATGGAATACTATTTATTTTTGTTGCAGTAGCATCAGTTGTAGGAACAATTTCAGGGAAAGTCTTTGCTAGAAAAAAGGCTCATTGAAATTGTTGGTTATCTAGAATGAAGCAACTAAAAGTACATATGACACTTAACAAAGATATAAGTACAATAAGGTATCCTAGTTTAATAATAGATGCCTTAATTTATGCTTATTTATAAATAATAAGAATATTTATGTCTTGGAATATGCTGCCCCGTCCGTGATATAGCATAAAAAAAGTACTTCCCTCATTTTGCGGAAAGCACCATGTAATGCTTTTCTATTATTAATTGTATTAGTAAAATATTATAGATATTTATAAAATATAGTATCACTCTGCTACAAGATAATTCCTTAAACTTAGAACAACAAAAACAGTTGCTAAACGAATTAGTCTAATGCAGACATTTCCCATCAGGTACATTTAATTTGATTCCTATTCTTCTGGTAGTGCTTATTTAGTAAGATTATTCCTCACCTAAAATAGCTAAAGGGCTAAATGACTCGTAATGAATATTATCTCTAGGAACTTCTATTTTGTCTAAGCTATTTATAACACTTTCCATGAATGGTATAGAACCACACAAATAAACATCCACATTCTTATTTTCTATAACTGAGCTAAGTAATTCCTGATCTATATAGCCTTCTATATCGAAGTCGACCCCTTGTTTGTCCTCAACCGCAGGTGAATCATAGCATATTAGTGTTTTTATATTTGTATGACTGCTTTCCAACTGATGTATATGTGTTTTAAAGGGATGATGCTTACTATTTCTAGTAGCATATATTAATGTCACTTGACGATTAGGTTGTTCTGAAGCTACTGTATTTAACATACTTAAAATTGGTGTAATTCCGATACCCCCACTAATCAAAACTAATGGTGTATCTTTAGTATCTAGAACAAAATCACCTGCAGGGGCAGAAAATTGTAAAGTATCCCCTTCCTTTATTTCATTATGTAAATAGTTCGATACAATTCCTTCAGGAGTACTTTGATGCTCATCTTCCCGTTTGATGCTAATGCGATAGTATTCCTTTCCAGGTGCTTCCGATAAGCTGTAATGACGAATATGTGTATACTTTTCTCCTGGTATACTTGCTTTAATGGTTAAATACTGACCTGGCTTATATGTTGCAACTTGCTTACCATCTTTAGGCTTTAAATAGAAGGATGTCACATCCTCACTTTCTTTTACTTTTTTGTCTACATAGAAATCTTTATATCCTTCCCAACCACCAGCTTGATTTTTCGTTTCTTCATATAATTTTTCTTCCAAACTAATAAATGCATCGGATATATAACCATACGCTTTTCCCCATGCATCAATAATTTCGTCCGTGGCAGCAGCACCTAAAACATCCTTAACTGCTTGTAATAATGTTTCACCTACCACTGGATATTGTTCTGCTTTAATTCCAATAGCTCGGTGCTTTTGGGATATTCTTTCAATGACAGGTTTAATGGCATCCAAGTTTGTAATATACTCACCAGCTGCATAAACGGAATAACCCAATGCCTCTTGCTGTATTCCTCGTTTTTGATTTGTCTGGTTGAAGACATTATACAAGTCAGGTGCTTTTTCAAAGAGTAGTTTATAAAATCTTAATCCGATTTCTTTGCTATGTTCCTTTAGTACAGGGGCAGTTGATTGAACGATTGATATGGTTTTTTCATCTAACATGTTAAACACCCTCTTTAGGTCTTTTTTAATACAAACATAAATATTATTACCTTATAATGAAATTATTAATCTAATTTTTGTGTTGGTCCCCCAGCTTTGGTTATTATCTATCCCTCTACTTTGGATGACATCCCGATCTTTTAATTATTCAAACCAACCTACTTTGATAAAAATAATTCAATCGAAACATAGAATGTAAATAGAAAAACAAAAAACATGAACCAGCCTAATAACTTTATATAATCTAAAAAGCTATTTTAATGCTCTCTAGCTCTTTTTATAAAGGAAGAATAGAATTCCCTACTCATTTTCAACAACGATTTCCTCTTCTATCACCCTCATAATGTCATATGCACCTTCTGATTTATTCGAACATACTACCGTGTTAATAGCGTTCTTCGGATAATACGCAGAATGAAAACTAACCCCAGGATCATAGCCCATAATATGATACTTCCAAACTTCTTCATCTCTTTTTTCTATCCACACACCATAGCCATAGAATTTATTTGGGTAGTTTGGATTTGTTTGAATGTATGGTGTAAGTAACTTAGTGGTGTACTCTTCACTCAGTAAATCCTCATTTTTAAGAGCATCCCATAATCTTGCCATATCAAGAACTGAAACATATGCTCCTCCATCAGATCCTCCTTTTACAGGTAATGAATAGAGATTTGTTTTCCAAGCACCATCTGGTAAATCAATATATCCAAGAGCTGTATTTGGAGGAAGTGAATCAAATTCAAAATAACCTGAATGCTTCATTCCTGCTTTTTTAAAAATATATTCTTCCACATATTCAGTAAATGCTAACTTACTAGTTTGTTCCACAATTAAACCAAGTAAAATATAGCCAGCATTGTTATAATGAAATCTCTCTCCTACTTTGAATTTCATTGTTTGGTTCTGGAATAGTGGTAAGAAAGCATCCAAACTTCTAAGTAAATACATCGGGGTTTTAATCCACAGCTCTTCAAAATCATCCATTAGTTCTTCATCAAAGTAATCAGGTATTCCAGCACTATGTGTTAACAGGTGGTGAATGGTTATATTTCTATCAAAATGTGGAAAGTCATAAGAAAGGCAGTCTTGTAATTTTGTTTCAAAAGAAAGTTTCCCTTCCTCCACAAGCTGACATATTGCAATGGCTGTAAACAGTTTGCAGCCAGAAGCTATACCAAAGCGAGTAGTCATATTATTTTCTAATTGCTCCGATCGATTAGCATAACCGTAACTCTTCTCTACCAAAGTGCCTTTGTTGTCATTCACTAAAACAGTTCCAGAAAAATCATTCTTCTCCATAGCATCTTTCATATGATTATTTAAATTCTTTTCCATATAATACCTCCATCTTCTTCCTACGTTTACTTTACCAAATTTTCACTTTTATGAAAGGAATTTTTAGAAAAAAACAAAAAAAGAGGTTTCTTCTACCAATAAAAGAAACCTCTTTTCACATCATTTATTTCTTAAATAACTTTGGTAATTCTTATTACCACCAGAAAGATTATATATATCCTTAAAACCTAAATTGCGTAAAACATTTTGTGCAGCATTCCCTGTTACTCCACTATTACAATAAGTAACTGTAGGCAAGGTTGGATTCAGTTCTTTAGATTTAACTCGTAATTCTCCTAGTGGAATATTACTAGCATTTTCTACTTTTGATACATTGTATTGACTGTTAGAGCGTGTATCAATGATTTGAACTGCTTCTCCATTTTGTACTTTTTCTGTTAGTTCCTTTGGTGTGATCAGCTTATTTCTCTTTTCTATTGCATTTTGCAAGGCCATTCCTGTATACATAACTGGATCTTTTGTTGTACTAAAAGGAGGTGCATAAGCAAGGTCGAGATGGAATAAGTCTTCTGCTTTTGCTTTAAAAGTAATAGCTGTAACAAACACATCCAGTCTTTTATCTACTCCTTCTTCTCCTATTATTTCCACACCTAGAATTCTTCCCGTTTGTCTGTCTGCAATTGCCTTAATCACCATTTCTTTTCCGCCTAAGTATGCTGGTCTAGCTGGTTTAATATTATGCAGGATTTCAACATCAAAGCCTTCTTTTCTTGCTTCTTCTTCATTTAACCCCGTTTGACCTACTGTTAAATCAAATACTCTTAGTATGCCAGTACCTAGAATTCCTCGATGTTCAATAGTACCGCCAGTTATGACATCTCCCGCTATCCTTCCCATTTTGTTAGCCGTACTTCCAAGAGGACGATAAATTGGTTTTCCTGTTATCACAGAGTAACTTTCCGCTACATCACCTACTGCATAAATATCAGGAAGGTTTGTTTGCATCTTAGTGTTAACAGCAATGGCTCCAAATTCTCCAATCGTCACTCCAATTTCTTTAGCTAATTGAACATTGGGACGTATACCTGTTGCTACTATCACCATATCCGTTTCTATTGTTGTACCTAGCTTTGTAACGACCTTTTGATTATGTATTGCTGTTACTTCATCTTGTAGATGTAGCTTTACTCCTTTTTCTATTAGATGCTCTTCTATCCGGCAAGTCATATCTTTATCCACATGTGGCATAACATGATTACTTCGTTGAACAATTGTAACCTCTAAACCTTTATGAGTGAGCTGTTCTGCCATTTCTAACCCAATATAACCTGCTCCAATAATCGTAACTTTCTTTGGTTGTTTTGCTTTCATAAATTGATCGATTGCTGCAGTATCTTGTATAGTACGTACTTGGAAAACATGATCTCCATCTATGCCATCTATATTAGGTTTTATTGGAGAAGCACCTGTTGCGAAGACTAAAACGTCATATGTATCTTCTTTGCTTTCATTCGTATCTAAGTTTTTCACTTGCACTTTCTTCTGTTCTACATCTATCTTCCATACTTCATGACGGGTAAAAATATTAACATGATAACGTTTTGTAAACCAAGCAGCACTTCTTGGATTTAATTCTTCTATTTCTTCTATTTCTCCACCTAAAAAATAAGGAATTCCACATGCAGAATAAGAAATGTCATAATCTGCATTATAAAGGGTAATATCTGCATTTTCATCATTTCTACGTGCTTTTGCTGCTACAGATGTTCCTGCAGCTACTGATCCAATAATGATAATTTTCATGAAAGTATCCTCCTAAATTTGATTCAAAATTAAAGATAAGTATTTTATTAAGAAAGGATGGAAAGCCATAGATATAAACCACATAATGTAATGATTAGAGTTGGAATAGTTAAGATGATACCTGTTTTAAAATAAGTACCCCAAGAGATTTTCACCCCTTTTTGAGATAAAACATGCAGCCATAACAATGTAGCTAAAGAGCCAATTGGTGTAATTTTTGGTCCTAAATCTGCACCAATAACATTGGCATAGATCAATCCTTCTTTTATTATTCCACTAGCATTAGTATCTGCGATTGCTAGTGCATCTATTAATACGGTTGGCATATTATTCATGATGGAAGAAAGAATGGCAGCTATTAAACCCATACCCATTGTTGCAACAAATAACCCATGACTTGCAGCTTCTTGAATGATATTAGCTAATATATCTGTTAATCCTACATTCCGAAGTCCATATATTACTACATACATACCAATGGAAAAGAACACAATTGCCCATGGTGCACCTTTTATGACTGATTTAATAGAAACTGCAGGACTTTTTCTTGCTAGTAGAAGGAAAACTATTGCAATAATACTAACAACAAATGATACAGGAATAGATACAAATTCACTTGCAAAATATCCGATAAGCAGGACACCGAGGATAATCCATGCTACACGAAACATCGTTTTATCTTTAATGGCATCTACTGGCACTTTTAGTTGACCAATATTTAAGGATTTCGGAATTTGCTTTCGGAAGTATACATAAAGAACAAGAATACTAGCTAGTAAGGAGAAGAAGTTGGGAATAATCATTCTAGAAGCATATTCCACAAAACCAATCCCAAAAAAATCAGCAGAAACAATATTTACTAGATTACTTACTACTAGTGGTAAAGAAGTAGTATCTGCAATAAAACCACTTGCCATGATAAATGGAAAAACCATTTTTTCTTCTAAGTTTAATGCTCTCACCATTGCTAGAACAATTGGTGTTAGAATAAGTGCAGCTCCATCATTTGCAAACAGTGCTGCAACAACTGCTCCTAGAATAGAAACATAAATAAACATTTTTAAACCATTACCACCTGAAAGTCTTGCCATATGTAGTGCTGCCCACTCAAAAAATCCTATTTCATCTAATAAAAGAGAAATAATGATAATTCCAATGAAAGCAAGTGTAGCATTCCATACAATACCAGTTACATCTATAACATCTTTAAAGTCAACTACACCTACTATAAGTGCTAATGCTGCTCCTCCCATGCTTGACCAACCAATAGAAAGTTTTCTCGGTTGCCAGATAACGAGTGTCAAAGTTACTAAAAAAATAATAATTGCTAAAATTGTTTGTTGCAAAGTGATTAACCTCCATTAATTACATGTAATTCTTAAACCTTTTTCTTCAAGCCATTCAAATTTCTCTCTCTGACTTGGAACATGTTTTAATATCCCTTTTACTAACTGATAATAATCACTTGATATGTTCAAGGAATAAACAACCCATTGACCCTTTCTTTCCTCTTTCACCATTTCAAGATCTCTTAACTTTCTTAGATGCTGACTTATAGCCGGTTGTGACATATTAAAAACCTCCACAAATTCACAAACACAGCATTCTTGTTCAGCTAACATAGATACCATGGATAATCTTGTTTTATCTCCTAGAAGCTTCAAAACATTTGCTGCATCTTTTAATTTTGTATCATCTACCATGATGAATTTTCCCTCCTTTTTTTTGCATTGTACATAAAGAATTCTCTGTAAACATTAATTATACTTAACTATATAAGAATATGCTTATATATTAATAACAAGAAGGCATTATGTCAACTCTTCCTATTCTCTACTTTATTTTGCCTTTTGATATAGTGATTTCTTCTGTGCTAACATGCGAACGATAGAGAAACGGCACAACTAATCGATTAAAATTTGGAAATTCACACATCTAATTGCACTTATCTTCCGTAAAAATACTTAATCAAATAATTAACCGGAAAAATACGCTTATTTCCTTTTCTACCATGAAAAAAAGCTTGAATAAACGGATTTCTCCGACAAAAGCCTTGAAATCGCATGAAATAGGAGGATTTTTCTTAAGTAATCGGAATTTTCCGCTTATTATCCCTAAAAACATGGTTTCGTTTGTATTTAATCGGAAATCTCCGTTTATTCTGTAGCTGATTGTTGAATAATGATAAATTCCTTTCTTAGCACCATGGAAGAGTTAATAATACCTAGCAGTAACCAGGCATATCCCTAAATCCTCTTTCTAAAACAGTAAAACGGCGACCAAAACGCGAATGGGTCGCCAGCTTCTCTTATAAAATGTTAAGTAAATGCAACTTTTCCTTTATCATCGACTTATATCTAGCCGTTTCATAAAAAGTATTATTTAATATAGCTTTTATAATACTTAGCTGATCAAAAATTTCTCTTTCCACTTCTCTTCTTGCTTCTAACACTTTCATTGTACCTTCTAAACCTTTATACCCTTTATATTCCCCATACCCTTGATTCGTATAATAATTCATAAATCCAGTAGACCACTCTTTTTCTCTTTCCTTGTACACCTTTCTAAATGAGAATTCTAAATTATCTTGCTCTATATAAAACAATACTGGATTCAATTCTTCTATGATTTTTTCTAATGCACGTACATAATTTATAACCTTTTCTTTATCTTCGCCATATTTAACCATTCCGATTGTTATAGGATTTTGTATGAAGCAACATTCAAATATATATGTTTTACTTCCTTTGTTGGCTTGATTTACAAAATCCCTCCATTTTTCAGTTATTAACTCCATATTCTTTTCGAATGGTAATTCGTATATATCGTTTTTAAAAATAGTATTCAACAAACTTTCTGGAAAATGAACACCATTTTCATCTATCATTTTTCTATAGGGAAGAAAATAATGGTCCTCTTTTCTTGTCACACTATTACTAATTACTTCTCTAAAAGCACCACTTTTTACTAATAAACTATCAAATTCACTTTTATTGAAACATGATACCCCATCATAATCGGCTGGGTGGTCGAGATTTCCTTCAAGGAATAACTCTACATCTGTTTTCTTTTCAAGAAGAATCGTATTGAGTAAGTTTGCTGTAGTGGATTTGCCGAAGCCAGGAAGTCCTTCTACTAGTACTAATTTTGTATTCAAGGCATCTGTCCCTTTCTAAGAATTAAATTTGGAATTACTCCAATAATTCTTTTCCGTTCAAATAAATACTGCCCTTTAAACCCACTCTTTTCCATATTCACGAATGAACTGAATTTCTTTTTGATAATGATCTAGTTGCCCTTCATCTATCATTTTCTGAAAAGCAACATCGCCTTCATTGGCTTTATTAAGCATATATTTACATAATCCTTCTACTCTTAGTAAAACCATCTCTAGAAAACCTTGCTGCATTTCCTTATCTCCATAGGATTCAAAAAACAAATGGATTCTTTGTTTTATATGGACTGAATCTTCAGATGGATTATAATAAATTGCCTCCCCTTTTTCATTATGCCAAAGTCTACTTAAAGGGACACAAGTGTAAAGAGTATATGCTATATCCCAAAGCCTTGGGCCAGGTGCCGCCACATCAAAATCTATAATACCTACTGGACTTTCTTGATTAAAGATAATGTTGTATATAGCAAAATCATTATGGCAGACAACTTCTATATTGTCAGGTGTATGATCCATTGGTTTCCATTCATTTATTAAAGGAAAATCACTCACTGCATCATGATAAAGACGGAGCATTTTCGCTATTTCACTTAAAACATGATCAGACCACATATATTTTTTTAGAGGATAGTTACCTGCTTCCCCTTCAATAAACGATAAAATCTCTCTATCCTTCTCATCGACCCCTAAAAATCTCGGTGAATAACCAAAACCTTTGCTTTCAAGATGGTTTAATAACATATGGATTTTATCATTATCAGGCTTTAAATCTCTTCGAACTGTATTTCCAGAGCGAAATACGTCTGAGATATTCCCACCTTTTAGCATTTCTTCTTTTTCATATTCATTTGCCATAATGATCCCTCCACTAATATAGGGATTTCACTCATTGTGTCAATAAAGATGTATTTTTACCCATAAAAAAACAGATAGACAAAGGTATCTGCTTAGGCAATGGGAATTTAATTGTCCACACCATGAATCCCTTGAATGATTACAGATAGACAAATAAACCTATCCTCAATAGGCAAAATCGTATTTGTCTTTATCCAATTAACGAATCAATTCAAAGTTTTCCACATGTGTAATATAGATTCCCCTTTCTTTACATCTCTAATGTAAATTTTACCAAAAGAACTTACATAAAGAAAGGGTTTTCAACCAATTACGTATTCATCTAGCAATTTACTATTTTTATAAAGAAGCAACTTCTTTCTTGAAGACTTACTTACCTAAAAATCCGCCTTCGCATCGAATGGTTTGGCCAGTTAACCAATAAGAATCATCACTTGCTAGAAAGGTTATTATTTTTGCAGCATCTTCAGGTTTTCCTATACGACCAGTTGGAAACTGAGGTAATAGGTAATCCTTTATATCTTCATTTATCCAGCCTGAATCAGTTGGTCCTGGATTAATGGAATTTACTGTTATCCCAATAGGTGCGAGTGTTACAGATAATGGCTCTGTTATTGCTATAATCATTCCTTTTGTTGCAATATATGCTAAATTATTGGGATCAGGTCCACCTGAAACAAGATTTATAATTCGACCTTCTTTTCTATTTTTAAATACTTCTTCATACTCTTTAGCAAATTCAACCGATAACATGAAAGTTCCACTATTATTTACTTTATAATGTTTATCTAATATTTTTGTATTTAATTCATGAAAATTTGTTGGAGCTTCATATGTTGCATTATTAACTAAAATACATGCTGTTCCAAGTGTTTTTTCCACTTCTTCTAATAGTCTTACTGGAGATTCTTCTAAACTTAAATCTAATGACATATGTTCTGCTCTTACTCCAAGGCTTTTTATCTTTTCACATAAAATGGATGGGTAATCAGATTCAAGTCCATTTCCTTCCACCTCATCGAATTTAGTCCAATGTGTAAAAAAGACATCCGCACCTGCTTGCGCAAGAGAGAGGCAAATTGCTGCACCTATACCTGTTGAGCGACTCGCCCCAGTTACTATCGCTACTTTTCCATATAATTCTTTCATCATTATCCTCCTATTTATGAGGACGCACATAAAGAGATGAGTATTCATTTGTTTAGCACGTCCTAAAACTGATATAAAAGACATACTTAACCTGTAAGAAAGAGATGAATTTTTTATAGTTATAGGATAGTTGCCATACTGATTCTCCTTTAAACATCTTTAAAACATTTTCCAATTAGAAAAGAAAATAAAAAAGATTTACTCTCTTACTATTTTCTGCATTGCCCTTGCAAATACCTCTAGAGATCAGAAAAAGACATAGATAAACCTAAATGAAACTTTTAGTTATACCTATGTCTTTATACTATTTATTTTTCTATCTTCTACAAAGGAACTTGAAAGTGCCACAATAAAAATACAATAACCAAAATAGAAATAAAATATGTTCTTATTGGCCGCGTATGGTGTAAACGAATCAAAGAATACATCACTATATAGAAAAAGAAATCCATCCAATATTCAAAGCCATTATTCAGAAGTAATCTTTTATAATAAATCATGATAAATTCCACCAACATAGAACCAGCAACCCAATAAAGAATGTATCTAGCTTGGCTTAATTTAGCTTTAAAGTAAGGATATTGCGTGAGAAATATTAATGTGATACAAGGTAAAATAATAAAAGTATATACCAAATCCACTATATTATGTTTCTCCTGTAAAAGGTCTCCTTTGTACTCCCATAATAGGAAATCATGACAGAAATAGTTATAAAGTAGATTACTTATAATAACATATTGAATGGTAGGAGCATATTTTTGCCAATTTCTCCAATCTCCCTTCCAGTATGTTAATGCTACTAAAATAATTGCTAGTAATAAGTGCATAAATCCATTCACCTTTTTTACTTAGTATTCATTGATTTTAGATAATTATGTAATAAATCACCTTAATACATAGAAAGAAAGAGCATCGTTCATAAATGATAAAATGAATGTAATTCCATAATATACAATACCTTCTATAGAAGGGATTCTTATGCATAGAAAATCGTTAGAGAAAAAAGATAGAAATAAGAGCTTAGATAACTACGATAACGGGGGCAATTAGTTGAAGAAGGATTTCACTATATTTTGTCGAATTTTTACATATATCCGATTTGTAGGGAGTGATTAGTATATGAAATATCAACAAAAGGATTTCACAGAAGAACTAAGGAAAAAGATTGAAACTACTGAATCATCATTAAAAAAGCATACCGAAAAATTGTTAAATGATTATAAATCTATTTTTGTTAAGCAGAACTTAGAATTTGATGCAGATTTCGATAAAGAGGGCGAGGACCCTTTTATGCCAGGATACATCTCCTCCGTTGCAATAGTCATATCTGACAAAAATGGAGACATAATTGATTTACGTATTATTAATATATGGGAATGCAAACTCACACTCTTAGGTATGCGAGTTTTAAATAACATACCAGGAAGCAAGATAAGTGGTGAACTACTTAATGAATCATTTGAAGAAATTAACGAGGAATTAAAGGATTATATTGAGGATGTATTGCAAAAAGTAATATAACACAAAAATCAACATTAGCTTTTAAACAGAGCCTTCTTTTTAAACAATTAATAACATGGCTATTTGGCCTTCTGGTAGTAGAAAAGAATCTTATAGCATACCCATAATATCGCCTGTTTTTCAAAAAAGCGAATAAAACTAGCTTTACTTTTGAATACTTTGTTTACCCTGCACTTTGCTCTTTATTTAATGTGAATTTCCCAGAAAAACGAAATTATATTAGTAATTTTTTATATTACACATTCTTCTGCTCCTTCATTACATTGTTCGAGCTTTACGCTATTAAATATACTAATCTTATTACATACAAGAAATGGACATGGTATTTTACTTTTAGTACGTACTTTATGGATTACATTTTTCTTTTCTCGAGAGTATCATATGTGGTTTTTTAGAATTTGATTAGCTTACTACTAGCCTTTCATTTTTTGAAAGTAACAAAAAGGAGTGCTGTACTATTTCACTCCTTTCTTTCATAATATATCCTCATTTACATAACTAGATACACTAAAATGATGCTCTATCTACTTCTTTTTTTAACACGGGTATCCAGATTTCGGACAATACGGATGAAGAAGATAAGTCTTTCGTTTTAATGGACAAGATTTCAGGACCTTCTGTTATTTCGTAATTAGAAGATGGAAGCCATTCTGAATAAATTCTTCCCCATGTTTCCTGAAGTGTAC
This sequence comes from Bacillus sp. B1-b2, assembly GCF_009183415.1. Classification (GTDB taxonomy): domain Bacteria; phylum Bacillota; class Bacilli; order Bacillales; family Cytobacillaceae; genus Niallia. The sequence continues at coordinate 78,953 of NZ_WEHU01000003.1, forward strand.
TTGGAAAAGGTCCTGTGGTTTCAAATATGGCCCACGTTAATCCCGGAACTTCTAGCTTTGAAAAGTGATCAGGGCACTGTTGTGTTGTTGCTACTCCAATATACTGATCCAGCTCTCCTTTCTCGTCCATACGTCCTTCAGAAAAGTTTGTTGACGCTTGTATCATTCCTTTAGGTTCCACGTTAGAGAGTTCCTTTAATTGCTCTATTTTTTCCATCGTTAAAGATTTCCACATTGCAGTTATTTCTGGGTTCTCTCCTTCAAAAATAATTGGCACTCTTTTCATCATACCAACTATATTAAATGCCTCTTTTTGTACAATTCGATAATTCATTTCATGTCCTCCTTTAATTGATAATTGGAAGGTCATTGGTGGATAGACTTTTAATTGCTGCCCATTTTTTCTTGCTTCTGATGGTGTCACTCCGTGTAAATATTGAAAAGCTCTAGAGAATGAGTCTGGTGAGCTATAACTATATTTGAGGGCAATATCAATAATCTTAATATCATTATTTATTAGCTCAAATGCTGCTAAGCTAAGTCTTCTACGTCGGATATATTCTGATAATGTAATACCTGCAAGAAACGAAAACATTCTTTTAAAATGATATTCAGAACAATGTGCTGTACTTGCCACAACTTTATAATCTATTTCATCTGTTAGGTTATTCTCAATATAGCGCATAGCCTCATTCATATTCTTAAGCATATCCATTGTATGACCTCCTTTCATTAATAGAGTAACAAGAATGAATTGTACCTGCCCGACATTTTGTGCACCATTTTGTCGGTTCTATTCTTTTGTTTATAAAATATGATATTCATTTTATTATATAATAACCAATTTTTTCTATTTACCTGTTATTTCAGCCCGCTTTTTTGCTGCAAACAACTATATAATTCAAGCTTTTTCCTGACTTATTGAAGAACTGGAACATTTGCTTAAATTTATTTCTATTTTCCTTTTTTAGACCATTCTTCACAATTGTTAACATACCAAGTAACCCTTCATCACGAATCATCCCTTTTGGATTCATCAAACTCATTGCTCCAGAGTTTGTCCTAACTTCACTAAAACCAATCCCCTTAAAGGTATTTTCCCAATCTTCTATTGGTAAGGGAGAAACATTTACAGAAATAATGTCTCTTAATGTATCAACAAGTCTATCAGGTGTTCCTTTTGTTAACATAATATCGTGTGTTAATAACACACCACCTGGTTTTAAGACACGATAATATTCGGAAATGGCTTTCTTTTTTGCTGATTGATTGAACATGGTTAACATAGCTTCATTAAATACAACATCAAATGATTCATTTTCAAATGGAAGTTTCATAGCATTTGCTTGTTGTACAGTGATAAAATCTTGCAATTGGTTCTGCTCAATATTCTTTCTTGCTTTTTCTAATGCCTTTGAATCCATATCAACTGCTGTTATGTGGCATTTATATTTTCCTGCTAACTCTATGGAAGTGGTACACATATTACAAGCAACTTCTAATACCTTCGTTTCAGTTGTTAAATTTGCCTGATTTATTAACCAATTAGTTGCAGCAATTCCACCTGGTCTTAATCGCTTTTTCCCTAATCTGGCCAAAAAATTGTGTCCTACTTCTGTTTTCCCCATTTTATTCAGCTCCCTTATTCTTTGTCTGGTTTCACAACAATTAAAAGCATTTGAAAAGATTCGACTGCCTGTAGAGAATGTGGTATATCTGCTGGCAAAATAATTGTTTCACCAACTTGAACTGTATACTTATCTTCTCCTATCATAATTTCTGCCTTCCCAGAAAGAATTTGCACCATCGCATCTCCAGGAGAGGTATGCATTTTAATTCCTTCTCCTTTACCTAATGAAAATAGTGTTATTCCAATAGAAGGTTTTTGTACGATTGTCATGCTTGACACTTGATTTGCATCTACTAGTACCATATCCTCTAATCTGAAAACTTCTGAATGTGGTAATTTTTTTATTAGCGTTGTAGTTCCCATTTTTCCTATCCCCTTTTTATTTTTTATTAAAATTAATTTGAATGAACTTGCATGTATCTTCTGCTTCAATGGAATGTTTTTTATTACTTTCTATTAATAATGCCTCACCAAGTCGTAGAGTATGGCATGAATCATCCATCACAATCTTTACGTTTCCTTCAATCACTATGAGCATTTTGCTATGAGGGGAGGATTCGCTACTAATACTTTCCTCCGCATCCATAGCATACAAAACAATATGGGTATTTTTATCACTTATTACAATACGACTCGTAATTTGGTTTTTTCGGAAAGTAATACTTTCCCTTAACGAAAAAACCTCTTCAAATGGAATTGTCATCATATCTCCTTTCTTTCTCCTATAAATGCAGTTGAATATTGTAGGTATTTAGCTATAATAATATTCATCTATAGTGAGAACCTTTATCAACTAAGTGGAGTATAGCAAAGAAATGTTTAAATTTCGGTTGCCTGTGCAACAAGAGGAGACTAATTTTGAAAGAAAATATGGAGATTTTAAAACAGATGGATGTATTCCATGATTTCTCTGAAGTGGAAATCATCCAATCGATCAATTGTTTGAAGGGATATACAAAACATTACAAAAAAAGAGAGGTGATTTTTAACAAAGAGAAAACTCTGCCTTCTATCGGAATTGTTTTAAAGGGAAGTATCTTTGTCAGTAATGAAGATATAACGGGATCAACATTTATATTCACTGAATTAAGCGAAGGAGATATTGTTGGAGAAACAGCACTACAATTCACGCAGAGCGGAATAGACTATGATGTGACAGCAGCAACAGATTGTGACATTCTGTTCATACAAAAAGAAAATATTATACAACAGGGTAAGGTTATTTGTGGATTGAGAGTGCGAATAATAGAAAATCTTTTCTCACTTTTACTAAAGAAAAATCAAGAATTGTATACTAAACTAGATATTGTTTCACATAAAAACTTACGAAATAAAATATGGCATTATTTACATCTACAGTCCAAAAAAAGTGATGATAAACTATTTACCATTCCATTTTCTAGAGAAGAGCTCGCCAATTACTTAATGGTAGATAGAAGTGCACTATCTAGAGAGCTTAGTAGAATGCAGGAAGAAGAGTTAATCGTTTATTCTCGGAATACTTTTCAGCTTTTGAAAGGATGATGGTTATTTATGCATTAGTGTAAGTGAATATCAAGAATGTTCGCTCTATGTAGGCGTTTTTTTTAATCCTTTAATGTCCTATTCCTTCTCCTCAAACCTAACAGTCGAGTATCTTATTCTCCATTACAAGATATGTATATATATATTAAAAAACGAACTATTTAGTATTATCTTGAATAGTTCGTTTTTTAGGTAACGGAATCTCTTACAATAACTCTCAATCTACACGTTCCCTTTCAAGAAAAAATGATGCCTAAAAGACACCATCTCTACTTCAACTATTCACATTAGTTATTCCTACAGCTTACTTTCATCCATGTAAGCAACTTCCCACAGATAGCCATCTAAGTCCTGAAAGCCCCATCCATACATGAAACTATGATCTTGCTTGTCACTCGATGGTTTCCCACCAGCTGCAAATGCTTTGTTTACTAATTCGTCTACTTGCTCACGACTTTCAGCAGATAAACAGTAAATCGCTTGAGCAGAGGTTACTGCATCAACTATTTCTTTTGTAGTAAAATCTTTGAATCGAGATTCACTTAGTAATAAAACAAAAATATTATCACTAACGATCAAACAGGTTGTGTCTTCATTTGTGAATTGCAAGTTGATTTCGAAACCAACTGATTGAAAAAATTCGGTAGACTTTTTCACATCTTTTACAGGTAAATTGATAAAGATATTTTTGGATTGGAAAGTCATTTTATCACCTCAAGATTACTCTATCAACACCAACTTAATATGTCAAATATTGAAAAAATTAAGAGATTCACAATATAGATACATGATTCACTGTGCATGTTTTCAAAGTAGATTAGAACTAATATTAACCTAATATCTAACCAAAAATTTAATTAACTCCTTCCTTACTGTTTTAAGAAATTCTCTAGCTTCATGGAGATCATCCCCCTATGCCGTTAGTTAAGTACCTATGTAAGTTCTCGACAGACTAATGCCACATAAATTATTCGAATTTTAAAGGACATCATCTTTTTTCAACAAAGTGAAAAGGAAAATAATCCAAAAAGGAAATTCTCTCACTTTTTATTTTTTCGACTTTTTTTATTTTACAGAGATATGCTACCCCTGTAGTGACATAAAAAAGAAACACTCCCTTTATATAAGGAAATAGCTGCCAGCACAACAATGTCTATAATTTAAGTCTTCTTTATCATTTAACTTTAAGTAAAACTTTTCCTTCATAGTTACGGCTTTCAATTAATTTATGAGCTGAAGCAGCATTTTCTAAATTAAATATTTCTGCTATCGGGAGTGAAAGCTGTTTTGAATCAAAAAGTTCAATTACTTTTTCTGCAACTGGTGCCAATCGTATTGGATTATATTTTCTTGTAGTACCTAAGCTAAATCCTTTAATATTTCGACAACTACTATGAACATCACTTGTTTTAATATGACCTGTTTTTCCACTACTATTTCCGAATTGTACTAGAGTGCCATAATACGCTAAACAATCTAAACTCATACTTGTAACACCACCAGCAACCGAATCAAAGATAACGTTCGCACCTTGATTATTTGTTTCCTCATTCACTTCCTCTACAAATGTTTCATAAGAACAAACAATGTCAGCCCCTAATTTTTTCACATAGTTTTCTTTGTCTTTCTTACCAACTGTCCCAATTATATGCCTAACACCTGATAATCTAGCTAATTGCACAAGCATTGAACCTACTCCTCCAGCAGCACTATGTATAACAATGGTATCTGTTTTCTTTACTTGCCCAATCTCATGGAAAAGGATATATGATAAGATGGATACAGTCGGCATTGCGGCAGCCTGTTCAAAGGAAAGAGTGTCAGGTATTTTAAACACTAATTTTTCATTTGCAATTACATATTCTGCATATGAACCACCTCTTGGAAAAGCAATCACACGATCTCCAATGGAAAAACTCGAATTAGCAGCAACTTCTACGATTGTCCCTGCAGTATCAAGACCCAATATTAAAGGGAAAATTCCTTTTCCTTTATTTCCAATTCTTGTTTTAATATCAGCATAATTCACACTTGTATATGCTACTTTTATTAAACATTCTTCTTTTCTAATTTTAGGTATTTCAATATCCGAGTATGAAAGTACGTCTGCCTCACCAAATTCCCTTTGAATTAAAGCTTTCATTTCTTATCCCCCTAACAATTCAACTTAATATTGACATTAGCTTGCAGATTAGTTTAAAACAATTAATTTAAGTAAAACCTACTCAAATTTTCTTATATACTTTATGATAGAGATTTGCTTCATATTTATGGTAATAAAACAAGTTTTATTATACTAACTTATAGTGTAAGGCTGACTTTTATCAGTATGATTTCATTGAATAATTCGTTTGTTCAGCACCAAATCTGATAATGTTATGTTCTAATTTCATACCTACTCTCTCTAGGAGCCTACAAGAACTTTTATTAGCAGTTTATGTTTCCGCCACTACTTTGTAAGATTTAATTAGCTAAAAGCATAATGAATAATCAATTTAAGTACTTCTGTTGCAAAACCCTTTCCCCCACCAACTTGGTAATAGTTGATAGGATATTTCAAGATACCTGCCTTCATGATAAGAGTCAATAGAAACCAAACCAATAAAACTATCAGTTTGTTTTTCTCTAAAATAAAAAGAAAATAACAACAAAAGAACTGCAGTTTCCCGCAATTCTTTTGTTTCACCTATTATTCTCGTATTATTTTATAAAAGAAATGTACCCTTAAATGAAACAATCAGTTAGTATTTAATAAGAAAATATATCCTCTCACATAATTTTATACTTCTACTGATAAAAACTTAGGCAAATCTTGTTCACGCTTATCGAGCATAATCTGTTCTGGCTTAATCCCCTGCTCACGCAATACTTCAATATTCTGCACAAGGAACTCGTCACTGCCAACAATATAGAAATGCCCATTCTTGTCTGAAGCAAGATTTTTCACTTCTTCATAGTATTCTTTACGGGAATCAACAAATTGTGCCGTAAACTTCTTGTCAGGAGTGGATTTAAAAATATTGGTGAATAAGTAATCTTTTGTAGAATCAACATTCAGCGAATGGATTTGATTTACATTGTCATCACATTCGAAATATTCTAGTACAAGAGGTCTGAAAGTTGCTAAACCTACACCTGATGACAACAGGTAAACATTTTTATCTTCTCTTTTAAGCGGTATATTCGAATGAGTCTTAAATATTGCCACTTCCTTGCCTAGTTCATGATTGCTTAAAGTTGATTTAAACTCAGAGCACTGCTCTTTGATACGTGTTGTAATACCGATTGCATTTTCATGGGGTAAAGTCGAGATTGACATATGACGAATTAGACTTCGAATTGGTTTGTCACCTGCATTGAAACCTTCCAGTGCGAAGTGGGTGTGGGAGCCACCTTCCCATGTGAAGTCTTTCGGACAGTCAAGCAAGTATGTTCTTACCTCAGGCGTTTCCTCAATAATTTTATTTATTTTAGTCCAGTATATTTGCATTGTATTATCTCCTTAATCAATATATGTATTATAACTAGCATACAACAGTTGATAACAATTCTCAATTAAAAAGATTAATTATTTCATATAATTTTAAAAAAATTAATTTTCCTAGCTACTAGCCCTAATACAACATTAACTAGGAAGTCCCACTTAATTAACAAGATTCAAAGAGTTATTCTTTTATTCTATACCAATATTTATATATTTCCTTAAACCCTAATTTGGAGTAAAGTTTTAATGCTGGAGCATTATTTAACATAACTTGAAGGTACGCATATTTTGCTCCATTATCCATGCCCCATTGTAAAATATTTTGAATAAGGATACTTCCATAACCTCTGTTTCTATACTTTGCGGTAGTCACTATATCAAATAACCCTATGTATTCACCTTCCAATACACACATCCCACAAGCTATGATTTCATTATCATCATCCGTTAATAAAAAATAACAAGTGTTAGCGATTATGTTTCTTAGCATTTGTTTTAATGTTATTTGGTCTTTTTCCGCTACATTATTTAAGGTACAAAAATTAATAAACCAATCATCTTGTAGATCGTTATTAATAATAGCATGATTCTTTATTTCAACCTCTAGGTCATTCAATGATATAACTTGAACACTTGTCAAGCTATCAAGAATATATCCTTTTTGTTCAAGAGTCCTATCTAAATGTTCAGGAAATACTTGCTGCGTCATTTTATAGATAACCTTTAATTGTCTTCTACGATACACTTGTTCTGCCATTTCTATTTTTTTATCCAAGTTTTCATTTGAAAAATAGATAGGCTGAATGGAATTGGCTCTTTTGGTATATCCATCAGCAAATCGTAAAACCCATCCATCATAAACATTCGTTTGTATTGCGGGTAAGGCATTTATCGATAATTCCTCTATTTTTTGAATTAATTTGTTTCTAGTCATACTTACAACTCCTTTCATAATTACTGTATTAAAATTCACTCATACATATAATTATACACTCCGATTTATTATTCCTTTATTTATTCTTTCACTCTTCTATTCTGAGATAAGTAGGATCTCTATTACACTTGTAGGAATGTTGGTACCAATAAACAAAGAACTGCAGTCTCCCACAGTTCTTTTTGAATAATATCTAATATGATTCCCATCTTAAGTGTTTCCTAAGATTCAAGTCACTTAATCGCCTGAGCTGGGTTATCTTGCTTCTTAAGTCCCTCTAAAATGGTAACTAAAATACTACTAATACCAACAATAACACCTAAAGCCCCAATTATTATGATTAAAGTACTTGGAATCACAAAACCTACTAAAATTAGGCCTAAAAATGCCAATACAATTATAGCTTGATAAATGGCTGATATAATACGGAAAGCAACATGATTAAAGAATGATAAAATCATAGGTGGTAATAGTAGAAGTACTAGATTCCCTAAGGATATTAGCAATTCTACTGGTTTATCAAATGACACCGTATTAGGACCTGTTGGATTTTTAGCAGCTAACAACAGAGCTGTGATTGCTAATATTGCTATAATCACCAACATAGAAAGTCTTTTTACCATATTTATTTTCCCCCCTTTTAGTGAGCTTTTAAAAAATTTAACCACTTATCAACATCCAATATATGGTTATATTAATATTACGAAATAATTTGATAGAAAGTTTCACCATTTACTCTTTATAAGATGCTGCCCCTTTTGGACTGAAAATAGTAAACTAAAAAACAATCACCTTTTCCAGAAACAACTACCATGTAAAGGCCAATCAGAGAAATAACCGGAGAAAATTCCGTTATTTCTTTCCTCCCATGAAAAATAGCCCCAATAGCCGGAGAAATTCCGACTATTTTCTTAAAGCACATTAAATATGGGCATTTTTCCTTACTTAACCGGAAAAACTCTCCTTATTATCCTCCAAATAAGAGTTCATCAGCATTTAATCGGAATTTTCCGTTTATTTTGCTAATTATTTCAAATTTGATAGTGTACCAAGAATTATTTGAAAACCATAGCATAGCCCAATGTTTCCATTTCCAGAAAAAAAGCACTAATCCCTATTGGATCAACGCTCATGTATAGAAATATATTTCACATTATTTTTCTTTTAACAGCGAGTACTTACGGTAAAATTGATAAAAACTAATACCAAATAAAACAGCCATAATGGTTGGAGTCAGCTTCAAAAGGACAAATGGTGTTTCAAAAAGAAATGCTTTCCAAAATAAATCACTATTCATACTCCAAAGACTTTCATGATATAATCCCGAATTTTCATATGGCCTATTCGAAAAAGCTATTTCTTATTCATTTAACATAGAATCAAAAACAAATGATTGGAGATCAATTTAGTTATTATTTCTATAAGCAAATTCACTTCCATTATAGTGTTTGTCCATTATCTATAGTAAATACTTGACCTGTTATCGATTCTTGCGTTAGTTGAAAAAGGATAGCTTCTGCAATATCATCTGGTATTGATATTCTCTGTAATGGTAATTGACCTGCAAGTTGATACATCTTTTCTTCATTACCAACCCACCACCTTGTATCTACAGCTCCAGGAGAAATACTATTAACTCTGATGTTAGGGGCCAATGCAATAGCCAGTGACCTTGTCATTGTGTGAATCGCTGATTTTGTTGCTGCGTATGGAATTGACGAACCTATGCCAGTCAATCCTGCTACACTCCCTAAATTAACAATAGCTCCAGATTGTTGGTTTTTCATATGTGGGACAACAGCTTTTACACAATGAAACATTCCCTTTACATTCACATTGAAAAGCGAATCCCATACTTCATCTGTTACAGCTTCTAAATTGTCCATAGCTATTTGAGCTGTAATACTCGCATTGTTTACTAAACCATCCACAGATCCAAAAGTTTGAACAGTGTGAGATACTAAATCATATACTTCCTTTTCTATTGCTACATTTGCTTTGTAAGCAATGGCTTCCCCTCCTAGTTCTTTAATCTCAGTAACTACATGAAAAGCCTCCTTTTCCGATTGACTGTAATTTATTACAACCTTCGCCCCTTCAGAAGCTAGTTTTATTGCTGTTGCTCTTCCAACTCCTGTGCCACCACCTGTAACGATTACTACTTTATCCATTAATTTCATACAAAAATCATCCTTACACAGTTTTTTCATTACATTATGCTTCAATCAAATCGAAGAGTATAATACATAATAATGAAACGGATATCATTTAAAATGATGCCAATGAGAAGGGTGAATTGATGGAAAGCCATGAATTAAAGATTTTTAAACAAGTTGCAGAATTGCAATCAGTATCTAGAGCTGCTGAAAAATTGGGATATGTTCAATCAAATGTTAGTCAACGGATTAAAAAATTAGAAGATGAACTAGGTGTGCCGTTATTCATGCGAAATAATAGGGGGTAACAATGACTGAAGAGGGAAACACATTATTGAATTATACAAATGACATACTACAATTATTAGATGAAGCAAAGACAGCAGTTAATCCTAACAAATGGAGAGAATCTTTAAAGATAGGAGCAACTCAAACCATTTCAGCAGTTAAAATCCCCCATCTACTTTCTTCTTTTTTAAAAGAATACAGTAATATTGATGTGAAAATAAAAACAAATAATAACTCAAAGCTAGCAGAAATGCTGTTCTATGGTGAAGTTGATGGTATTTTTGTAAATAATGGCTATCGTTTAACAGAGTATGAAACTATTTTTAGTTATTTTGAGGAAATTGTACTAATATCTCCTCTACTTCATTCAATAAATATGAAATCTAATCAAATTTTAATCGTTAATAGTGATGAAAATTGCATATATAGAAAACAATTATTGAACTTTTTTAATGAAAGGAATTTTAATCGATCTACTATTATTGAGTTTGATTCACTAGAATCCATTATTCAAGCAGTTCATGATGGACTTGGTATTAGTATCATACCGAAAGACATTGCAATAACTAGAAAGGATACACAGGAAATCGAATTCACTGAACTTCCTAAAAAAATAAAAGTAGATTTTATCATTAAAAACAGAAAACAACAAACACCTGGTTTAAGAAAGTTTATTCGATTCTTGCAAATGAGTAATCTTTAACACATCTAATAGCTAAGAAACTAAAAGTTAATTTAGATAGTTAATCTATTTACATTTAATTTTGTAAAAATGAACGTAGGCTAAACTGCCATAATGGAAGCATATAAGTTGCCTAGATTTTTGAGAATGCACCTGATAGTGTAAGTAAAGTTCTTCACATCATATCCTTATATTTTTACAGTTCCCTTTTAGAGTCAAATGTATCATAAGAATAATTAGGAGTTATTCTTATGTCTTTATTAATTCGAAAAACATTGAATTTTTATTTCAATTATTTTAGAATTAATATATCATTTCTAATTAACCAAGGAGGAACGCATGAAAACTATTTATTCTACATTACCACAAGAGAATGTAACCATTTCTATTGATTATTCATCAGTTTGGGAAATCGCATTAGGGATAGCAGGATATACCTATACACAATTACGTCACACTTTTGAGTTTGATGAAATTTGGAATGATACTTCTATGTCACCTAGATTAATTAAAAACCTAAATGAAATTCAAGATACTAATTTATGGTATGGAATCCTATTAATGCAAAGTAAACTTGCAGCTAATACTATCCTAGAATTTTCAGATGCCATCAATACGTTAACTTCCGATGAATTTTATGAAGCATTACTACCTTACAAAGACCGCATAAATGAATCATTTAGACAACATACAGCTAAGAACCTTTCTAATCTACATAAATATGCTTCACTATTCAAAAAACATGAATACCTAGTAGGATATGTTCTATCACTCTCTCAAAGAAACAAAACAGAGATCATTTCTTTATTTATTGAAACTCTTTCAGATTGGTATGATTGGTTTCATGAAAAGGGAGATTGGAAGAAATGGATGCAAGCTCTCTCATTTGAAGAGAAACAAAATGTAACTATTGATTATACAAAACCATATGAAGAAATAGAAAGAATAACTGGTGGCGTTAAATACCTACCTGAGCCTTCTATATGGAATATCAAGCTTATTCCACATGTTTCTTACCGCCCATGGCTCTTAGAGCTACGCACAAATGAAACGAAGTTATTCTTTTATCCAATTAAAGAGGAGTCCCTCCTTGAGCCAGGTGTTCCATCACAAGAACTTATACGTGGACATAAAGCTTTAGGAGACGAACTTAGATTAAAATTACTCTATCAAATAATGAGAGGACCTCATTCTCTGCAAGAACTAAGTACGAGTTTTAATGTTACTAAAACAACTCTTCATCATCAGCTGTCTTTACTAAAAGCAGCAAAATTTATTACTGTAGATAAAGGTACTTATTCAGCAAACACTGTACAAATCCAATCTTTTACATCACAACTTCATACATACCTTGGTGACAAATGATGAAAATACCCTATTCAAGATCATTTAAAGCACTATGGATCGGTGAGATTATTTCTGAATTTGGAGGAGCTGCTGGTGGAATTGTAAACGGTTTACTGTTATATGAAGTAACTGGTTCAAAGGAATGGATGGGAGCTCTTTGGATAATCTACTTTCTTCCATCCTTAGTACTTCAAGGGATAAGCTCACCTTTTCTTAACCATGTTTTGAAAGAAAAAATGCTAAAAATATACAACTTATCCGTTCAGGTGCATATATTCTACCTTTCTTAGGCTACTTAAGTGGAGAGAATTCTATCACCATAATAAGTCTAATTATTTTACAATTACTATTAGGCTTAGTTCAGCCATTATATGCAAGTATATCATTCTCTCTACTACCTGATTTATGCGCTGAAAAAGAACTAATACAAGCAAATAGTGTATTAGACGGCACGCTTAGATTAATGAGCTTTATTGCACCTGGTATTACATCTCTACTACTCTTAATAAGTCCTCTTTATGTGATATACATTATTTCAAGTGTCATGTTTTTACTTAGCTATATTTCCTTATTACAACTACCACAGAAAAGTGTAGAAAAAATATCAACCTGGTCGAAAAAGTTCTGGTGGGAAGAATTAAAAGCAGGTTACTTCACATTTTTTCAATATCCCTATTTATTGAAATTAACGATCCTATCTTCCATTGTCCAGTTCGCCGTAGGAGCAACCTTAGTATTAAATGTTCCTTTTATTCGCGGTGAACTCAATGGACAAGCATGGGAGTATGCGATATTCTCTGGTACTTTCCCCGTTGGTTACGCGATAGGAATGCTACTGCTCACAAAGTTACCAAAAAACAAGCTTATCATGTATTCAGGATTAATCGGTGGCGGACTTTCCTTTGTTTTTCTTTTTTTCGTTCCAACTATCCTACTGGCATGGGCATGTGAGCTTATTGGCGGGATTTTATTTCCATTGTTTAATGCTCAGAGCGCTGCATACTTTCAGAAAGAAGCACCTAGAGATAGACTTGCACAATTAAGTTCTATTCGTTTACTTTTTTTAAGAATAACGATGCCTTTAGGAATTTTATTTGCCTCTGCTTCATTTCTAGGAATGAGCACACGATTAACCTATTTATTCATAGGGACATTTATTGTACTACCTGGTTTATATTTTTTTATGAAGCTTCTTTTCCAAAGATTGTTGCTGAAAAATGGAATATGGTAGAATATTAGAATAGGAGGTGTGGAAAATAATGGATAGAACCAAGATACACCCATTAATACTATTCAGTCTTTTGATCAATGCTATTGCAATGGGGATGTTCGCTTTTGAAAATTATAAGGAAAATAATATAGGTTACACTGTAACATTTATCATACTATGCCTATTTTTAATAGTTCTTACAGGCTACGGATTAGTGAGAAACAATAAAATAAACCGTATCAGTAAATAAGAGAAACTATGATTCTTCAACTAACCTCCTTTAGTTAATGAAAATATCTGCTCTGTTCTCTTAAATATTCCTAGAAAAAAACAATATACTCTTACCTCACTATGTTAAATCATAGTAACGTTAATCAAAATATGTATATTCGGAAAAGGAGTACATTAATGAATCTACATGACTATTTATCATTCATTTTCGGCGAGAAATGGGGAAAAAAACAAGTAGGGATTTTTGCAGGACAAGGACAACACGAAGAAATAAAGTCAGTATTAGGACAAGTTAAAACTATAGAAGAATGGAATCAATTTTCAGATCTTGTTTTTTCTATTAGAGGACTAAACATCTCCCAAACCGAGCCGAATGACGTATGGTTTATTCTATTAGAGGAGCTATTGGAAGAAAAGGCTTAACAACCTTCTTGCTTACATTAATGCAAGAGGTGTTGCCACTATAGATATATAAGTAAGTATTATATATTATTAATCCAATAATCTAATTAATTTGAAATGTGGAGTAAACTGCATAATTATATAAGGGGGTTAACTACTTCCATTAATAACATTTCCAAATAAAAAGGCTCAAAATTAACTCTTTATAGAAGTAACCCCTCCTCGTTCCAAATGTACTTTATCTAAAAAGACCGGTTTAGAACCGGCCGACCAATTTATATAGAGTTAGAGCGCCCAATCCTTTGCTTAAAGCCATTTGCAAGTGGAACAACAACAATGCCGGCAATAACTAGTTGCATGATGTTACCTGGGACAGAGCCGAACGGCTGAATCCAGTTACTGTAAAGAATAACTTCTGTAAAATAATAACCAACAACTTTGATGATAAGCGCAACCGCGATTGCCAGTATGTATACAAAACTCTTTTTACCTGGCAGCTTTTCAGCAATTAGTCCCGCTACATATCCCATTGCACCAACGATAACAAAGGTAAATGGAGCCCATAATGTCCATCCGGAAATAATATCAAATAGAGCCATTCCGAATGCGCCTACTATTGCGCCTGATTTTTTTCCTAAAACAAAGGCAGCAATTAATAGTGGAACATTACCTAAGTGAATTAGTCCTCCGTTTCCCATCAATGGTAGCCTAATGTTGATAAACATTGTAGCCAAAAACGTTAAAGTAATAAATAGTGCATTGAGAACCAACATTCTCGTTTTGTTTTGATTTGTTGTTAACATGTAAATCCCCCCGAGTCCATTCAAGTGTTTGTGTTCAGATTATAAAAAAGATTCTCCTCTTTCTTAATGATTACTAGTATAATAAAATCTGACAATATAGAAAGTGCCACTTTTTAAAAATATTACATGGTCAGAATGGAGATACTTGAATGGACATGCTTATGTATGAATTGAATAAAAATACAACAAAACCCTTGTATGAACAGCTTTACATTGGTATTAAAACCGCCATTTTGAATCAACAATTAGAAGTTGGAACAAAACTACCATCTAAAAAAAAATTAGCCGAATTTTTAAATATTAGCCAGACAACTATTGAAGTTTCATATGCTCAGTTGATTGCAGAAGGCTTTATTGTGTCAAAACCACGGATTGGTTATTTTGTAGAAGATATTACTGAATTACCTTATGCTGAAACAGAACATGTTGAATTACCTGTAGAGGTTGCTGAAGAAAAAAAAATCCAATTTGACTTTCACCCAGGAAAAATTGATACAGACTCCTTTCCTTTTTCACAGTGGAGAAAATATGCGAAAAATTTATATGATCTATTATCAAAGGAGTTGTTACAGATTGGAGAACCCCAAGGGGAATACATTTTACGAACGGAAATAGCCAAATACCTGTATCAATCAAGAGGGATTGTGTGTAAACCGGAGCAAATTGTAATTGGTTCGGGAACAGAACAACTTCTTCCTATGATTTTAAGGCTGCTTGATAATGATTCAAACTTTGCCCTCGAAAATCCTGGCTATTCGGCAATCCCTAGAATTCAACTGCAAAATAAAGCCATTCCGATTCCGATTGATGAAGATGGATTAATTGTAGATGAATTGGAAAAAACAAATGCGAATGTGGTTTATATTACCCCTTCCCATCAATTTCCAACTGGTGCGGTCCTTTCCGCTACAAGAAGAACACAGCTAATGCATTGGGCGGCAAAAGCGGAAAATCGCTACATCATTGAAGATGATTACGACAGTGAATTTCGTTATAAAGGAAAACCCATTCCTGCCTTGCATGGAATGGACCAAAACGATAAGGTGATTTACTTAAGTACGTTTACCAAGTCTTTAATGCCTTCATTACGTGTGGCTTATTTTGTTTTGCCATCAACATTACTGAAGAAATATAAGGAAACATTCAGCTATTATTCCGCAACGGTCCCTCGATTCGATCAGCATATTGTAGCCAGTTTTATGAGAGACGGATATTTCTCCAAGCACTTAAACCGTATGCGAAAAATTTACCGTAAGAAACTTGATAAACTGACACATGTTTTAAAAACAGATTATCCAGAAGTTATCATTACTGGAGATCAAGCCGGGATGCATATATTAATTTCTCTTCCTCTACAAAAAAGTGAGCATGAGTTAAAAAGAATTGCAGCAGAAGGCTCTATTGCCATTTACGCTGTAACCGATTATCTGTTACATCCAATAGAATATAAGTTTCCAACCTTTCTGTTAGGGTTTGGCGGTATCCCCTTAGAGAAAATCGAGGAGGGCATTCACCAATTAATGCATTGCTGGGGGATTGAAAAAAAGTGAGAGAGGCTAAGTTTTTTTCCCCTTAGTCAGGTTCTAATCAAAAAACACCGGAAACTTCTCCGGTATTTTTTGATCGATTTTTTTTAATAATTTTAATTCTTTTTCGATTTCCCGAATAGACGAGCAATCACCCAAAAAATCGGGATAATGATGAGTGTACTTAAAGCTGTTATCAAATAGATAAAGAGATTCCCAGGAAGGTTGATAAAATACAACAAACTTTTTCCAAATTTACTTTTTGGTTGGATATCAAAAAGATGGACAATGATCCATTCTGCTATCATCCCAAGGATCAGCCAGATTGCAAGAATGCCAATGATTGTATATATAAACGTTTCCATATACATCTCTCCCCTTTTTCATTTAATAGCTAATAAGTCTGAACTACTAACTTCCTATTTGTATAGTAAATTCTCCTGAACTTCATTCTTTATATGTAGAAGGGTATTTTCTAGAACTTAGTAAAAATGATTAATTCTAACTTTATCGAAATTCTTTGAAAGTAAATTAGCAAGCTTTACTAAACATAAGCACATCTATCCTGCGAATAAATAGAAATAATTAGAAATTATATAAAAAAAACATACCAAGCTTTCCTTATCAAATACCCAAATTTCAATAATTTCACTCCTGTAGCATAATTATCCAGTAAATATACTGATAATCGAGTGTTATTTGATTTGCTAGAAATAAACCTTTTTCAACTTCTGTTTCTGTTCGCTGGATAGTTATATACTTGCATTTATTAGTGAAGTAGAAGTTAACTAAAATATTATTCAAAGGATACCTTATTAAACAATGGTATCCTTTGAACAATATCATAATGATTTTTATTGTGCTAACCCTTCCCTTAGTTGAATAGAAAATTTGCTACCACTCCACAGACACAGAAGAGGCTGCTCCAAAACCAGTTTGATATTCCTTACCTGATTTTTTGCCCAGTTAAGCTTGGTTCCAAAAGAAAAGACTTACAACAAGTGGAATAACACCTGTAACGAGAAGAATAAGACTATTTCCAATAATACCTGTTAATTTCAGACCTCTCCCTTTCGTTAAAATGCCAAGGATTAAACCAATGAAAGGTAAAATAAGACAAATAGAAATCATTACAGGACCAGAAAATAGGTCACCACTCAAGAAAGAAATAACGTAAACTACTACTGGTATAATAAAGAATACAACTGATAAGAAACCAAAAATATTTCTCATAATTTCTCCTTTCTACGCACTGTTAAATTCTAACATAATTGTAAAAGTTGCAAAATAAGACAAGATGAATTTCTCAAAAAAATAAATGTAATTGGTTATCATCACACCTATCTTTCCTATTAAAAGAAAGTGTGTTTTAAGCCCGAATGAAATAACTAAATGCAGGCATCCTTTGGGAAAAGGTGGTTTTTCATAGGTTTATCCCCTGCCCTTTTCTACCATAAGTAAAGTTTTCCATATCACAGGATTGCTGCCCCTATAGTGAAACAAAAGAACTGCAGCTTTCCACAGTTCTTTCTGAAATAATTTTTATATAATTCCATCTTAATTGTCTACTTAATAAGCATATATCCTAGTTAGTTCCCTTTTCTCATGTCCCACCAAATTTTGAATAACTTCTACTAGTACTCATTATTAGATAAAGTTTTCCTAAAGCAAACCTAGAAAAAACTAGACTACTTCCAAGTTTCATCTAATTTATCTGAATAGAAATTCAAAGCTTTTTTATAACTTAGTATTTCTTTGTCATTTGTCGTATTTATTAAACACTTTAGTAACAGTTCCATGGCTTTACTATGTTCTTTTAAATTGTATAAGGTCATGGAATAAAATACTTGAATTGCTTGATTAGTTGGGAATAATTCTATCCCTTTTAATAATATATCCTTTGAACTTTCATATTCTCCTAAGGCTCTATATGTACTACCTAATCCCAATATGGCACCTTCCATATCTTTAGAAGGTAATCCAATCTTTATAGCATTTTCGTAATAAGGAACTGCTTTTTCTTCTTCTCCCAATATATCAAAGCTCCAAGCATATTGATAGTTATATAGAGCATCCTCTGGAAATTCCCTTACCAATACACTAAGCACTTCGTTAGATTCTTTAAGATTCCCATTCTTTCGTAGATCTATTGCTTTATTTAGTTTGTCATTCATTACTTACATCTCCAATACTTCTATTTCTTATCTCACATAACACTTAGTAATTCTATTTGATTCACAAAACTCCTTCTTTCGCTAACCTTCCCTTATTTAGACTCAAGAGGAAGCTTCCGAACGAACCTTAAAGCCCTTATCACCAGAAGTATCTAGATACCTAATAATCTGCTCAAGCGTGAATACTGTAGTGGTTGCTCAAGTTCCTCCCTACATAATCCATATCAGCTATTACATAGGGGATAAATTTTCTTATATCGTTAGTTAGAACTTACTTCTTCTGTTTCAATGATTCCCGACCGAATTTACAATTGAGCCCTTCCATATATTTAGATAGTGAGCAGTACCGCGGCACAGTAGAAAAGGGAAAGCTAGCTGGTCTCGTTAGACCCATTAGAAGATATTCGGAACACGACAAGTATCTCTGCGGTAGTATTGGATGGAAAATGGATAAAAAAACAAACTCTGGACAAAGAGCTTAAAACATATCCAGTGATAAAGGTTGGCGATTTGGAGGATTAGCCGAAAATCCCCATCCTCCTCCTAAGAGATTAGGAGGAGGCATACTGTTGAAAAAAAATTGTCTATGGACAATTTGTGAAAATAGAGATAAATCCTCTCGTAACATAATGGAAAACGAGGGATTTTTTTATGTACTTCACCTATTCAAATATGGAAATCGTAGAAAATCGAAAGAGATATGAAATAATGTTTGCTGCTTCGTACCATAGAGAATTTGGAAAAGAACACTTTTAGAAAAATAGTCGTAGAAGTCCTCTTATTTTCGTTACTTCCATGAAGAATAAATGAAATAGGCGGAGAATTACGCCTATTTCCTTAGAATACATGAAATTGGAGATATTTTTCTTCCATAACCGGAAAAATCCGCTTATTAGAAAGGAAATTTACATTATATTTGCCATTAGTTGGAATTCTCCGCTTAATTTGATGATTCCTACAAAATAAAAATTGGAGACAATTTCATTGACATAATCTTTTTTAAACAATGTGCCTCCTTCTAACAGATTAGGAGGAAGGTATTCCTAGAAGGACTACAGAAACAGTAAATAATGCGGTTAAAAAGCCAGGAACCCCAAAACTTCAATTTGCTGTTCAATTGTCTTCATTTTCCTAATTTCTATTTCCTTGAAATCTCTAATTATACTTCTGAATTTTTCTTTGCTATAACCTATATCAAAATTTTTTTAATTTATCAGAAAGAAAAAAATTGACAGCATACTGTCCATTACAGCATACTGTTATTAACAGTATTATATTTACGATAAAATAGATGGAGGTTATTACTTATGAAACATACAGGGAGACATACCGGTGCATTTCTATTGCTATTTTTAACAGAGGGAGACAACTATGGAGGGAAACTCCTACAAAAATGTGAGGAAGAACTACCCATCAATCCAATTGATAGTTCGATATTATATCGTACACTAAAAAAATTAGAGGAAGAAGGTGCTGTAGAGTCTTATCTCGATACATCCGTTACTGATAAACCAATAAGGATGTACAAAATCACTAAAGTTGGTAAAAGGAAATTAGAGGAGTTTCAAATAGATATTGCAGAAAAAATGAAAAATTTATCGTTTTTCCTAGAAAAATATAAAGAATGGAAGAATTAAACAATGGTTAGTGGAATTATTCTCTATACTATTGCTGCTATTTTTTTAGGCATTTCCTTCATAAAAGACAAAAATAAATCGAAGGTTGCCTTATTAAATTCATGGAAAATGTTTTGCAATGTTTTACCAGATTTATTAGCCATTATGCTTTTCATTGGGCTAACATTATCGTTATTTACACCGACATTCATCTCATCCATTATTGGTGAAAGTTCTGGCTTACTAGGTATCATTTACTCAACATTCATCGGCTCTATTGCTTTAGTACCCAGCTTTATTGTCTTTCCTCTTGGACATACATTAATTCAAAATGGTGCTGCTCTTCCACAAGTAGCCGTTTTAATGTCAACAATGATGTCTGTGGGACTTGTAACTTTATCTATGGAACAAAAAACTTTTGGAAGAAGCTTTGCTTATGCTCGAAATATTTCCGCTATCATAATGTCTCTTCTATTCGCATTGATTATTGGGGTGATAATGACATGACAAAGCTAAAACAATATCGGTTCTTTTTCATCTTATTATTCATACTTCTTATATTCGCGTTTTTCAATCAATCTATAGCCATTAAAACCATTCAGATAACAGGTAATAGTATTTTGGATATGTTATTCCTGCTTCCTCCTATATTCGTTTTAGTCGGATTATTAGATCAATGGGTAAAGAAAGAATTACTTATTCGGTATATGGGTGAAAAATCAGGAATATATGGAGTCTTTTTCACCTTATTATTAGCAACGGTAGCTGCTGGACCTCTTTATATTGCCTTTCCAATTGCAGTACTATTATTGAAAAAAGGAGCCAGTGTCCGATATATAGTGTTTTTCTTAGGTGCTTGGTCAACAGTGAAATTACCAGTAATAGTCTATGAAATCACTTCATTTGGCTCTAAATTCACACTTATTCACATTTGTTTTGGGCTCGTGTTTTACTATTTAACAGGAATTCTTTTTGAAAAAATTTATGACAGACAAAAATTGATTAAGTAAGTTTAGTTTTAAAAGACATTAAGGACTTAATTCCTGATTCTATAATAGCTGAAGAGTTAAAATTAATTCCCCCCTTCTATAGAACTTCATATAAAAAAATAATAGGGGAGTTTTTAAGATTATGAACTCTAGCTTGACTTGACTCTAGAGATTGTTCGTGAATACTATCATTTTCCAAATAAACCTTGTACTTACAAAAAAAGGGGATACGAGCACTGTATCCTCTTTTTAATTTCCTTCAGAAACTAAAATGAACCTTTGCGACATAAGAGAAAAGCTTTCATTCGTAAAAAGAAGTCACGTTAACTTTATAATGATTTAATACAGCTTAATCCCTTATCAACAGAAGTCTCTATATAACCAATAATCTGTTCAAGGGTGAATATCTTGATTTTAACTTCAAGATTATATGAAATACATGAAATTACTTCTCTTCAACATTTAAAATATTTCCAGTCCGTTCCATATATGTGAACCGGTATGTTTCGCCTTCTTCTATCTGAATATTGTATATCAGCAGCGTAAGCTCTTCTTCTTCCGTCGCAATTAGTGCAATATTTGTGTCGCCACCAGTATACACATCCACAACTTTAAGATCTTCAATCTTCACCACACCATTAGAGTAATCCTTCATATCTCTCACACCATTAATTGTAAAAGAACTAAGCTCAGGGAAAAAAACTATACTTATGGCCAAACAAATTAATCCAAACCCTCCAAATGAAAACACCTGAATCTTGCTTACTTTTTGGGGATTTTTTATTGTGATAACGAGGCAAAAATAAATAAAAAAGACAAGTAGGGTCATACCAGCCAAGTAAAAAGAAACAGTTCCTACCCAATCGTAGATAAATGCGTGATAAAGATTTGTAGCAAAAAGTATTCTTAAGGCACTAAAAGTCACACCTGCCAAAACGAAAGCAATCATTACAATAAGGAAACCATATATAATTCTTGCCCTCTTTCGATTTGCAACATTATGTTTCATTTGTTCCGAGCTTTGTATATGCCGCTTTTTTCTGCCCACTAAATCTCCCCCTTTGAATTATCTTTATCTATTAGATATATACTTTAAATTCTTAAGAAAGTATCCTAACACTATGTAATATAGTTATAACTTCATACGATTAGTTTCTGTGTAAAGTTTCATTTTTCACTAACCTCCCAGATTACGATATTAGAAAACATCAACTCAATAACAACGGTTCTACTTATAATGTTTATTTTCGAGTTTATCAACAAGGTACTACCGCTCATTATTACCTAGTGTTTCATGAGATGCTTTAATGCTCCTATAAAATTTTGACTTATATTAATCTTGGCTAATTAACAGAATCCTATTATCTACTATTTTTTTAGTAGATAATAGGATTCCTCATAAAAGTAAAAACCTAAATTACAACTTCCATATTGAAGTTATCATTTAGGTTTTTTTGCAGAAATCAACAACAAATAGCTAGATGCCTTCTTTTTTCTAGTTCAACCTTTATTAAACCATCAAATAGATTTAGCCACGTCAGGGCTAATTCTACCTCTATGATTAGGCCATTATTATTTAAAACGAGTAAGATTCTCCATCTTCCGGAACTAATACTTGAGAGGAAATCTCTTTTTGGCTGACAAAACTCATTAATTCTTTTCTTGATAGTGTCCAATGGTTTACAGCTTCCATGTGAACACAAATAATTTTTGCATTAGGAGCAGCTTGGTAAACCTGATAAACATCATCTTTCCCCATTACTAGAGAACCACCTTGAATGAATTGATTATCACCAGCATTTACAACCATGATATCTGGTTTATGTGTGTTGATTTCTTCTTGAACTCCTTCATACCACACCGTATCTCCAGCAACATATAATGTTTTCTCATTTGCATGTTTGAAAACAACTCCACACACTTTACCAGCAAGTTTCAAGACTTCTCCTCTACCATGTTCTCCTCTCGTTTTGCTTAATTGTATCCCTTCATAAACTGTATCCTCTTTTAAAAGCTCTATATTTTTGAAACCAGCATTTTGAATTCTAGTTGCATCTTTTTCATTTTGGACAAATATTTTTTGATCCTTTGCCAACACTTCTTTAGCAATATCGTCCCAATGATCAGGATGAGTATGGGTCACGATGACAGCATCTACATTCACTATATTGTCAATGGATGTTGGTAGGGTAACTAAAGGATAAGGTTGATCGCCTTGTGGTGCACTAGATGCTGGATTAGCCATAGGAGGATAAGCTCCTTTTTCGGCTAGCATTGGATCAATCAAAAACCTTTTTCCTGCATATTCCACAATGATTGTTGCATTACGAACTAGTTGTATCTTCATATATATTAACTCCTTTTCTATTGAAATTTCTTTGGAACAGTGTATATTTTAAACTATGTCCTATTGAGTATTACATAGTATAAATAAAGTGTTTTCCTCCTTTGACTTTATTTATGAAAGGAGTTAATCAAATGATGTTAGATAACACAGATATTCTTATCCTAGACGAATTATCCAAGAATAGTAGAATAACGATGAAAGAACTGGGAGAGAAAGTCCATTTGACTGGACCAGCTACTTCAGCAAGAGTGGCCAAATTAGAGGATAGTGGAGTTATTGAGGAATATACCATTAAACTCAACCAAATCAAATTGGGATATTATATACATGCTTTTATTACTATCATTACACAAAGCTTAACCATCAGCCATATTTATCATTTATCAAAGTGCAGGAACAATACCTTGTACGTAACTATAAAATCAGTGGTGATGGTTGTTATCTTCTTGAATGTAAATTTTCATCTAATGAACATTTAAATCAATTTTTGGAAGAGTTAAACAAGTATGCTAACTATAAATTATCGATTGTTATTGATAAATAGTACATCAAATGTTTGAATACCAAAGGACTAATGATTAGAAAAGATCACTTTTTAATTTGATTCAAAAAACCAAAAATAAAAGAACCAACAAATCCAATAATAAAAATCGTAATTATAGAGTAATATCCAAGTTGTTCACCTCTTTAGAAAAAAGGAACCCTATTGGTTACCTTTTTTTCATCCCTTTTTAATCCAAAATTTTAATACTCCATTTTCTTCTTCCTGTTTTATTAATTCATGTCCACCTGATTTAGTCCAAGCTGTTAAATCGTTTATTGCTCCTTTATCTGTTGTATGGACTTCTAATACCTGTCCTGTTTCCATTTCTCCCATTGCTTTTTTTGTCTTTACAATCGGCATTGGGCAGGCCAACCCTTTAGCATCTAATACTTTATTTGAATCCATCTCGTATTCCTCCTATTTTCAAATTATCGAACGGCACAACGGTTAGGTCCAATTTCCATCTCTTGTTGTTTCTCTAAGTCCGGATTAATTTTCCCCATATTTGTTTCACGAATTTCTTGATATGCATTTGGTTGAGGTGGTAGGTTTTCTGTTACTAATTTTCTAAATTCGTCGTCACCATCGATATTGAGTCCATGATTTTCTTTAAACAATATACCAAGGTTTTCTGCAATACTTCCATCTCCATTCAACTCATCTATGATCATAAAATGTGCTGGTAGGACAATTAGTTCTTCTGACAATTCTTTGTAGCGTTGATACAAAGTTTCCCTTAAATCACCCACCCAGTCTTCTGCCATACCTGCAAGGTCTGGTCTTCCAATGGAATCAATGAACAAAATATCGCCTGAAAGTAAGTATTTTTTATCCACAATAAATGAAGTAGAACCAATCGTATGGCCGGGTGAATATAAAGCTGCAATATTAATAGTTGAGTTACCGATTTTTATATCATTACCATCTTCTAATGGTTGGTATGCAAAAGTCACTTCCTTTGCATCCTTTGGTGGTAACCAATAAGTAGCACCTGTTTTCTCAGCAATTGTACGCCCTCCAGAAATATGGTCTGCATGAAGGTGTGTATCAAAAACATGTGTAATTTTCGCATTCTTACTCTCAGCAAACTCAAGATAGGTACTTGTCATACGTGATGAGTCGATTACTACTGCTTCCCCTTCCGATAACACCATGTAGGAAAGACAGCCTTTACCAACTCGAACAAATTGATAAATTTCTCCACCATCATTCAGATTACCTATTTTAACCGGTTCTAAATGTTCACTCCATTCTTTCATTCCACCCTTAAGATAAGACACATTTAAACCGGCATCAGATAGCATTTCTGCCACCATTACTGATGATCCTTCTTTTGCACAAACAACTAATACTTCTTTGTTAGTAGGAATTTCACCAAAAATGTCGTCTACACCATCAAGTAATTCAAAATAAGGAACATTTAAATATTCGAAGTTTTTCCCTTCAATCCTCCAATCGTTAAAATCACTTTCATTACGAACATCCAAAATAAACAACTCATCTTTATTAAAAACTTTTTTCGTCACATCTTTTGAAGTCATTACATTAGCAGTCATGCATATACCCCCTGTGGTATTATTATATTTAAAAAAATATTAATCTAGAAAGTGAAAGTTAACTCTTCCAAAGTAAAGAAAATGGATACTTCTTGTTCAGTTGCTACTGCAATCTGTAATGTTAAAAACCTAATAAGCATCAACTAATCCTCCTTTACTTGCAATAATTGCTTCTTCTTTTCATCGTTAATTAACCATTATTCAATCATTTATACTGCTTGATTTTCCATTCCATTGACTCATTCCTGGTTCAACGTTAATAACGTTTTTATATCCATTTTCGGATAATTTTTGTGCAGCAAGATCGCTACGATTTCCTGTTTGACAAACTACGTAAATTTCATCATTTTTATTTAAATCATTTAATTTATTTTCTAATTCACCAAGCGGAATAGAGATAGTTTTAGGAATATGTTTAAATGCATATTCTGCAGTTTCTCTGACATCAATTACAACAATACTTTTATTTATTTCTATCTTCTTCTCTAGTTCTTCATTGTTAATAACATTTGGATGTTTTTTTTCATTTGATTCTTCATTTGAAGATTTACGAAGATAATGCTTCAGTAACTCCCCTTCTTCAATGGTTCCTAGATAGTGATGTCCAGTGCTTTCAGCCCATGCTTTCATATCTGCTTTAGAGCCCTTGTCCGTCGCTTGAACTTCTAGTACTTGCCCTGCCGCTAAATTTTTCAACTCTTTTTTGGTTTTAACAATGGGCATTGGACATGCTAAGCCTTTTGCATCTAAAATCATATTTGCTTTTAAGTTTTTCATTTTAAACCTCCACATTTATACCCAACTGGGTATTTTTGAAATTAAAAATATTTTTTTCTATTTTCCTTCCCAAGCAAGCATTCCACCAGTCATGTTTATCACATTAAATCCATGCTCTTCAAGAAATTGTGTGGCACGACCACTTCTTGCTCCAGAACGGCACACCATGATATATTGCTTTCCTTTATCTAATTCATGCATACGAAACTCCACTAAACCTAATGGAATATTAACGGAACCTAAAATTTTCCCTTTAGATACTTCATCTACTTCTCGTACATCAATAATATTCAAATTTTCCCCTTCGTTTAAAAGAGTCTTCACTTCTTGTACAGCCATTTGTTTCATTATATAATCCTCCTGACATTTATTTAAAACCATGCACTTATGCCGCCTTTGACATTTGTTACATTTCCAAAACCTAATTTTTTTAGAGTTTTACTAGCTTGTTGACTCCTCATCCCACTTTGGCAGATTACAATAACTTCTTTTTCTTTTGAAAGTTCTTTCTCTGCTAATTGAGCAAGTTGATGTAGTGGTATATTTTTAAAACCTTTGATATGATTTCCTTTAAACTCTCCATTCGTTCGAACATCAACAAATTGCTTGTTCTTATTATTTAATTCTTTTCTTAATTCTGTTGTAGTTATGTTGTTAACTCCTTTTATTGGTAGTAACTTTTTCAAAAAAAATAATAGTAATAACACGATAACAAGATAATTTATATAGACCATACCGTAACCTCCTTTATCCATGGAAACTTTTTAATTATATAAACAGGTTTACATTTCCTTCCTCAGCATCCGCTAAATAAGCAGCAACCCCTGCATATTCAATATTATTTAATAGCTCTTCTTCTTTAAGACCTAACAAATCCATTGTCATAGTACACGCCACAAGTTTCACATCTTGTTCTTGAGCCATATCAATTAATTGTGGCAGAGACATAGCGTTATGCTTTTTCATCGTATCTTTAATCAGCTTAGGACCAAATCCAGCAAAGTTCATTTTGGAAAGCCCCATTTTATCAGCACCTTTAGGCATTATTTTGCCAAACATTCTTTCCATAAAACCTTTATGAACCGGAATATCTTCATCCTTTCGTAAGCCATTTAAGCCCCAAAATGTATGAAAAATAGTTACTTCATGATCATAAGCAGCTGCGCCATTAGCTATAATATAGGCAGCCATTGCTTTATCATAATCACCACTAAATAGTACAATGGTTGTTTTCTTCTTTTCTGTCATATTCTTATCCTCCTAGTTTAGTAAAACCTATACGTGTATGGGTATTGTATGATTTAATAAATCACATTAACTTTAATACACCATTTTCTTCTTTCTAACTCAATAGTTCATGCTCAATTGCTTTAGACCAAGCAGTCAGATAGTTCTTTGCGCCTCATCAGTTGTATGGATTTCTAAGATTTAACCTGTTTCAATCTCAGTCATAGCTTTCTATGTTTTTACAATAGATAGCGGACACGCTAAACCTTTAGCATTTAACATCTTATCTATCTTCATTTGTAATTACCTATTTTTCTAATACAGTTACCCCTATGGGTATTTAATCATTCAAAAAAAGAGAAGATGTCAACTCTTTTCTTATCGACTTTTTACAAGGAGGCTTACAGCTTCTTTTACTAATTCCTCTGTATTTTCACCATTTTTGTCAGCTTCCCGTACACATTCAATTAAATTTGAACTAACAATTAACCCTATTGTTCGGTCAATTCCAGTTCTTGACGCAGATAATTGGGTGATTACTTCCTTGCAATCTTTATTTTCTTCCATCATTTTCAAAATACCTCTTAACTGTCCTTCTATACGTTTTACTCTATTTTTTATTTGATCATTATAATCCATTTTCCTCACTCCCTGTTTAATTGCTACTAAGTAAATCTTATACGTAGAATTTATGCTATATAATTGAGCATTTGATACCGATATATTCATCTAAACTCATAATCAGACGAAATATTTTCACTGACAAGCTTTATAATATACCCCACTAGGTATATTGTCAATAATAATACAACTCCAATATTAGGATTCTTTTACACTTAGATTAATAATTTATAACAAACATATGTAATGTTATCACCCGTATCTCTGTTATTTGATGACCCACTTTTAGTTACACAAACAGATAAATAGACATGGACAAACAAAAAAGCAGTGCCACAAGATCCAAGCATATTCAGATTTTAGACACAGCTTTAATCTGGATCTTTAACGAAAATAGATGCACTTTTTATTAAGGAAAAGCACCCGTTTGTTTAAGTGTATCCCTTCACAAACTTATCCCTTTTCTTACTGCCTTAAAAGTATCATGTCCTTTTTACCACATATTTTGCAATGCCCTTAACCAATAATATCGTACATAATTTGTGATATAATTTAAGAAATAACCTTATTTTAAAATATGTTTATTACTAATATTAACTATTTTTATTTTTAGAAGGAGGAATACAAATGAATGAAGAACAAGGCGACACACTAATAGATTACATAGGTGTTATGTCTGATAACCTTACCAATGGTACCAACAACCTAACTGAACAATTAATTAGCATATTAAATGTAACAAATATACTTTTAGGTATTATTGCTGTAACTTTAGTTACATCCACCATAGTTAAAATAATAGAAATCAAAAAATCCAAGTAACATTACCTAATGGAAAAAAAGGATTTAATTGCTCTTTTTTCTTTATGGTAATGTTTTTTTAATGATTATTCTTGTCATTCTTTGCAACAGCTACATTAAAAGAAGTAACTCATTTCTTCCACAATCCTGCCCCGTTTCTCCCAAAAGAGTTTTTTCAATTTCTTACAGGGAAGCTGCCAAGATTCAGACATTAGAAAAAGGCTTCCTTTTTATATAAGGAAAGCACCGTTGAACATATATACATTTTGCTCTATTTTAAAACTGTCTCGGCTGGTGTAAATGCTTCCCATTGATTATATTTCGTTGTTATTGATGAAATAAACCAATACTCTCTAAGTGGTTCTAAATTCTTTTCAACAACTATAATCTTCTGTCCACCACCATAATTTCCATATGATGCCCATAAATCGTATTTAACTGTATACCGAATTTTGGATTCGCTAAGTTTTTCTACGTTGGTAAAACGAAAGTTGCTAACCGAAGGGCTTGACTGCCCTGTTACCCAGCGAATTTGCTCAAATTTACTCCTCGATTGTTTTTGAAGAGAAGGGGACAACATTGCATATTGAACAGCACCACTTCGATTATTTACGCCTAATAACCATAATTCAATGGCTTGTTTTGGTTCGCCTACCATTAAACCATTCATAAAAGACATTAACTGGATTTCTAAATTATTGAGTTGTTGGACTTCAGGAGTTGTTTTCCCCTTAAGAGAATGGGTATCGTTTGTTTTTGCATTTACTGTTCCATTAGACAACCCACAAATTAATATACTAAATAAAATCACTAGTAAAGGTTTACTTTTATTCATTTTCTTCACCCTAAATTATATTTAGGTTTAGTATTTCTTATTCAGTTACAATCATTTCCCTTCTTCCACTGCCCCTTTTCTACCATAAGCAATGGTTTCACTCATAACAGGAATGCTGCCCCGTTTATTACATAAGAATTAGTTAGTGGAATATTTCTAATAATCAGTCCATAAGATTTTTTTGTACCTACAATATCTTTTTTAATATTAATTCATCATTTAATGGAATTCCTTCATTTCCTATTAAAGGTATTGAAGGTTTTAAGTCTCGTGCTTTATTTACACCATTAGGAACAACAGTTGTAATTCTGTAACCTCTTTTTTGATAAAATTTTAAAGCATTTATATTATCATTTGTGGTTACTAAACTTACTATTTGTATTTTTTTCTGCTTTGCTATGTTTTCAACTTTCTCCATCAATGAGGTGCCAATGCCCTTTCCTTCTTGAAGACTATCTAATGAAATAACCTCAATTTCATTATCTTTAATTATATAAGTAACTAAACCAATAATCTGATTATTCACCTCAAAAATGAATCCATCCAAAATATCGCATCGATAAATACCAGTTGAAATTACCATTTCAGGACTTCCCCAATGTACTTTAAAAAAAGAAACTACCTTTTCTCTATTTTCTATCGTTATTTCTTTAATACTCAAGTGAATTCCCCCATATCTTCCAAACACTTATTTAAGATTACTCATTTAACATTATAAAATATGATAACAAATTATATAAAAGTTTCTTCCACTAATCTCCCCTATAGTGACATAATAAAATAAACTAAAGGGTGCATTCAATCCATCTTGGATTAATGCACCCTATTAGAGAACTCAAAAAAGCAATTGAAATTCAATGTGAAATTTTTATAAGAAGTAGCATCCAAGTCCAAATAATAATATCTCTTGCTGAATTTCTTAAATCTAAAGAATTGACTTGAAGGCTTTTCTATGCCTAAAGTAATCAATTGTATATTTAGAACTTATGTATAAAAGGAAAATCCCAGATGCCCCAAAATAAGCATATTCAAAGACCATCAATAAACCAATAGAAATTATAAAACCAGTAAAGGACAAACCAGTATATAAAAGGAGAGAAGTCATTTTTCGTTTCTCCCTCTCTCTATAGGATTCCTGGTCCGAAAAAATATCGCTTTGTGCATTAGTGGAGTTCTTATAAAAAATATGCTTGGAGTACCACTTACTTTTTGAAAGCAGCGTCCAACCAGAGTCTTGAAAAATCTCTTTATACTCCTCAAACTCTCTCTTATTATTTAAGTTACGAAAATCAATTTTGTAAATTACATTTTGAAGATTTTCATTTTGTGATTGTTCAAAGATATATTGACATTCATCAACATCCTCTGAATCATAACTTTTAAGTATCCAACCTTCGTTTAACATACTTTGTAACCATTCTTCTTCCTTAGAAAAATTAGTAAAACGTTTTGTCACCTTTTTAGTAGTATTAATTTTTTTCACTACTCCCCATCCCTCCTTGAATAATTATCTTTGAATAATTAATCATCCGAATATATCTCGTATACTCCGTATGAAGTACATCTTTTCCTTGATCCGTAATACAATATGTTTTCTTCTTACGTTTTTCCTTTTCAAAAGCTATTGTTTCTATCAACCCTTGTTTCTCTAAATTTTTTAATACTCCATAAAGAGTCCCAGGTGCGATAATATACTTTCCTTCACTGGTATTTTCAATTTCTTTAATAATGCCATAACCGTGAAGTGGCTCTCGATAAAGGGCTAATAAAATTAAATATGTAGATTCTGATAATGGATTTACAGGAATCACCTTTTCTTTTATATTGTCCTACAATATATCGACACTCATAATATATATATAAATATATCGATAGTCAAGCTATAAACAAAATTATGATTCTACACAATAACAAACATCGCGTTAATAGAATGACACCATAATCTCGAAAGAATGTAACTAAGTAGACACTAATGATTTAGTATCTTAATGGTTAACTTGTGAATATTTTCACTTAAATTATCCTGCCCCGATACCACCATTAGATAGAGTGGGGTGACCATTCACATGGCCACCCCCTCATCAAACCGTACGTGACCTAATTAAGGCATACGGCTTACTAAAGTGTTATATTCAACTCTTATTTTCCCGGTAATTTCGGATTTCCTTATATACCAATACCTAAAGTTGAAGTGGAGACCTCACGGGGGGTCATCGCACTTTCCTACTGAACATACCCAATACTATCACTTGATAAGCTTTCCTTAGTCGACTGGTTACTTTGGCAAGGAACAGATAAAGGTATACGGACTTCTCGTTCTTTCCGCACGGTCGTCAACTTATCCAGCCGTTGTCCTTCACGCTTTTGCATTTGGGTCTGCTCATCCAACGTTTCAAAAGCCTGATTCAGATTACTCTTGTTTATTATCATTTCAATTATTTAAAGGAAAGCACCTTAAATAGCAATTGCACCAATAGCAAAACGTTTAGGTTTTTTTATAAAAGTTCCATGAGGTTTTTTTGTAATTAATTCAAGGAGTCATTTAGTTCACAATCTGAATTATTTGCCAAGTTAAAAAATGCTCGTCAGGAACATCCTAACTCCTAAATTTATATAGCTTTTGAAGGCAGTACGACCATTAAGTTAATATTAGTCCGCTGAAAACCATTAGTAGGTTTAGAATAAGATGCCATATAATTGAAAGAAAAATACTTTTAGATTTTACTGAAATACCGCCATAATAAAAACCTCCGAATGAGAAAACAATACATAAAATCCATGAAAAACCAAGCGAATAATGCTGCAGACCGAAACCAATGCTTGTTGCTATAACAGCATATTTTTCTCCTAATTGTTCAGAAAAACGAGTTAAAAGAGTACCTCTCCAAATTATTTCTTCAAAAAATGCATTTGTTAATGAAAATACAAGAGCGACTAGCCATATGTCTTGAAAAAAAGCCCCTCCCTTTAAGATGATTAAGGGTATAAATATTAAAATATTTGTAGTGAAGGCAATGATAAGGAATGTACTTACCTTTGTGCTATGAATACCTGACCAAATAAAAGGAAAGAAAATTGTTTCATTCCACTTTGGCTTGTTCCAGTAGTTATTAAATTTAGTATGAGAAAAAAGAGAAAAGAGTAACATCGGCAATAAAATAATAATCAATGATAATCTACTTAGCAAGATAGATAGTTCCTTTATTTCAATTTCAACTAGAAGAATATTTATGATAAATAAATAAAGGGAAAAACCAATACCAAAGAATAAGACAGTTATAATAAATGATTTTAAAGTATTATCTAACTTAACCAATAAAATTGAAACTAACAACCAGAGTATAACTAGAATTTGATTATGAGTTTGTAAAAAAATGATAAGAAAAGCAAATAATATAATACAAATAATATTTTTCATATCATATACCTCCCCTTCTGCAAAGATATTTCTTGCTTTATCGACGAAAGTTTGCATACATAATACAAATAATGAAACTATTATTCTATTCCTTTTACATTTCGGATTGAATAGAACTCGCCATCCCCCTTCTTTAAGTCACAATAATTATAAAAAGAGGAATTTGTAATACTATGGACCAATTTCCCCACCATCAAGTAAGTAAAAAGGATAAAGTTGAAAACTTACTTTGTTAATAAAAATTAAAACAAATCACTTATATTTATTGGGAAGGTATTATAATTAAGAATAGATAAAATTCTCTATCGAATAATCCCTTTTCTTACATAAGATTAGGGTTAAGGAGTTTTCCCCAATAAGTGGGGTGGTTATTTACCAAGAGCCTATATTGTTTAAGTATTTCTATCTCATTAGGGAAGTGCCCTCCCTTTTCCTTCTTATACGGTGCCACAAGAATAACTGGGTCTCGATGAATATTTTCATATAATATGTCTTTTTGAATAGGTTCCATTCTACAGATACCTATGTCTGCATTGCTAAGTCTAATCTGTTCCCCTATATTGAATGAATTTACTATATTTACAATAACCTCGATATCAGGATTCTCCTCTATAAAATCCAGCAGAATATCTGGGAGTATAGAGGATGCTATTTGTGGAGCAACAGCAATAGTGAGTTTCCGATTATATCCTTGTTTTCACCTGCCGAATTCATCCATACCCTTATCGTATTCATCTAAAAATCCTGTAGCATACGAAAGAAATTTATAACCAGCAGGAGTGAGAGCAATGTTTTTACCAACTCGATCAAACAATTTAATATTCAAATAGTTTTCAAGATTTTTTATATGTTTGCTGAGAGCTGGTTGTGTTAAGAAAAGATCTTCGGAAGCCCGTCGAAGGTTTTCATACTTTGCTACGACTGTAAAAGTCTTTAGTCATTTAATGTCCATTGAATCTCTGCCCCTTTCATTGATAACAGTTTGTTATTAATTTCCAATGTTTTTGTTAATTTCCATTATATACTAGATAATTTACAATTGAAGTACTCTAGTAAAAAATTAGAAATTTCAGGGGGAGATCTACTTTGGATACCACTTTTAATAAGTTAAGAGAAAAGTTTAACCAAAACGCACTACAATATGATAATCAACGAAGGAAATTAATTCCTTGTTTTGATGATTTTATTCCATTCCAATATCTATTATTAAGACAAAGAAGGAATCACCAAGAGTTCTAGACATAGGGGCTGGAACAGGGTTATTTTCTGCCTTCATAAAAGAAAAGTTCCCAAAAGCAAAAATTACACTAATAGATATTTCTGAAAACATGTTAGACCAAGCAAGGATTCGATTTAAAGAAGAGGATCATATTGACTATGTAATTTCTAATTATGCTGAGCATAAATTTGAATATAGCTTTGATATTGTGGTGTCCTCACTCTCCATACATCACATAACAGATGAGGAAAAGAAGAAGATGTTTGATAAAATTTACTCTTTATTAAATGCTGATGGGATATTCATAAATGCTGACCAAGTACTTGGTCATACATCCTTTATAGATTCCTTATATAAAAATGATTGGAAAAATAAAATAAATAGGAGTGGCTTAACGATTAGCGAAATTGATGCTGCTCATGAGAGAACAAAACTTGATAAAATGACTACACTAAACAATCAAATTAATTGGTTAAAAAGTAGTGGATTTAAAGATGTTGATTGTATTTATAAGTACTTTAATTTTGTTGTATTATTCGCGAGAAAAGATTAGCCTGAACACTCTAGTGCCCCCTAGATATCTAACATTCCTATCGTTCATGAGGCCTTTCTTTACTAATATAGTATAGACTTGTAAAAAATATAAAAAAACATTTTACACCATCTAGTATTTTACAATTTCTTATAAGGAATATTATCAAAGAAGCCTTCAATATCACAGTCATCTGTTAGCTGCTTAACTCTTTTTTTATTGTGTCCTTGACATAGGGACCAGTTAAGAATGAGCTTACCTTTTTTTAAGGAAAGCTCCCTATATCTTAAGTGTATTATTTTCCATGTAAAGAATCATTCACCATTAAATCTTATAATCAACGCATTTCTTTCTACTTATTAATCTTCCTATTAACTACGAGCAACTTAATACAATAATATCAGTGCAAAATAAATAGCTTAAAACTACGGGAATTTTTTGGGGGAAGCTTTTCCTTAAAATTAGTATAGAAAAAAACTAAATGAAAATACCCTTAGGACTATCATCTAGTTCCTATTTTCAACAATTAATATATATATCTTGGATGTCACTGCCGTTCTGGGCCACACACTCTTCCTCTTGAATACTTGAGTGCTATCTTCAGTCCAGCTCATCTTGTGGTTTTTCAAGGAAATTTCGAATATGCCTCCCTATTATTAATTCTTATCTTGTAGAGATATCACTTAATTTTTATAGTATCAATCAATAATATAATTGTCTTCTAGAGAAATAAAGAAAAATTATTAAGTTATAGTTTAATCTCCTATCAAACAGGGTAAAGTTTAAAATATTTATATCCTTTTTTATTCTGTACAAAAAATTATAACTAGGAGTAATGTAGATGAATACTATAGATAATATGAAAGATGAAATAAAAAATTTTATTACGGAGAATGAAGAACTGTTTCAAAATAAATTACTTACAGAGGCAGTAAATGTGTCTTCAAAAGTTTCTGATATATTAAAAAAAGGAAATATTGATTTAGTAAAGAACGCCAAAAAATTGATTTTTTTTGTTGTAGAGCAAAAGGAAGAAGATTTAGTTTCTTTTGCTAATTTTGAAGGAATTGCATGGGCTAAACATTCTTTAACCTTAAAGTTGAAACTAGAGTGGATACAGGCTATTCGGAGAACATTATGGCATTATATTAATGTACTTGATAACGAAAAAGATATAGTTCAAAATCGCAATCACTATTATAGTATGGAGAAAATTTTCAACGAGAAAATAGACCAATTTTTAAATAATTTTTTTCTAAGCTATTCAAAATTTAAAGATGAAATGCTTTATAAACAGAGAGAAATGGTGGAACATTTATCAGTTCCTATCATCCCTATTAAACAGTACGTTTCTGTTCTACCTTTAATCGGTGATATTGACGACTATAGAATTAGGGTAATTGAAGAAAAAGTTCTAAATGATATAGCAGAAACAAGAATTCAAACTTTAGTAATTGATCTTTCTGGTTTGGCTACTATGGAAAGAGATGTTATCGATTATTTCGAGAAAATCTTAGCCGGAATATCTATGATGGGTTGTAAAACTATTCTCACTGGATTAAGACCAGAGCTAGTAAAAAAAATGGTTCATTCAGGTATTCACTTTGGGAAGGATTCTGAGACAAAAGGGACACTGCAAGAAACTTTGAAGTTATATCTTTAATTTTAGAATCACTTATAAGCAACTTTTAAGTACTATCCCCTGATTAAGTCAACCATTAATTATTTGGTTGACTAACCAGCGCTAGTATTTACTCTATACCTTTTAAACTTTTATTCAGATCTATATACACTCTCCTACTATACTGGGTATATATTCAATTCATACAATGTAATACTTTTTCAGGTAAAATGTCCCTTTAGCACTTTATTACACTTCTTTCATAACATTCTCCTCATTTGATTCTTTTTAATACATAAGGATGTTGCCCAAATTGTTGCATAAGATAAGAGGCTGGGACAAAACCCTCCTTTTAGATGAAAAAGCCGTGAAATTTTACGAGGAGTAAAATTTCACGGCTTTGTTTACTTTTTCCATAAAAATAAGGACCACTTCTGATAAAATTATAGTTACCACAACAAATTTTATTAGATAGAAGGGTCCTTATGTTTAAAGATTATAACAAACATTATTCTTACTGGAACAGGGTGATAACTGGTAGCTAGCCTTTCCTCCATCGAAAAATGGATGGGACTGGTTGTTCTATCGAGAGAGCTAACCATTGTTCATCTTTTCTTCTTAGACCTAATCATTGTGGGAATTGCTTATGGAATGACCTATCTGTTCATAAATTTTCGCACCTTAAAATCATAGGCTTGGAGATCACTTCAAGCTTTTTTAAAGAACGTTTGACTGGTGTATTAACATAGGTAAAAAAACATTATACCACCTCATGATAAATGTACCATGAGACCACTTTTGAGTTTTATGGTAACAATTTGTAAAATCACGTAAATCGAAAAAAACCAAAAATCCCCATATATTCCGGTAGAAAATTTTCTCGAATACATTTAAAATCCAATCAATAAATATATAAATTCCAGACTTAAGCAAAATGTAAATCAGTGTTTGAAACTATCTTTTTGGAAAAAGGGAAAGAAAAAATCAAGATACTAATAGGCATTGTAACAATGGCATAAATAATAACAACCATTTCAAGTCTGTAGAAAAATCAGTGTGGAATTTCTACAAGATATTTTCTTTTACAATATATTCGTACAGTAACCCTCCCGTGGCAATAAAAAACATACTTGCATGTTATTCTCCAGTTCTTCCAATTTTCCTACTTAAGGAACTATAATGGTATCTCGTGACGCTTGTTTACAACATGTTTCCAAGTTAACAGCAGATAGGGTTAACCTTATGACGGTGTCAAGTAAGCAACGAACAGCTTAAAAATTTATAGATGACAAAATTCTGTATGTCTGTGTTTCTTTAAATAATATTATGTAAAAAAGAAAGGTTTTTTTAGTTTTGGCGATTTTAATTGTATTATTTTACCACTTATCCAATTTTAAGGAAATCTCCCAATGATGACATAAGGTAATTTATTTATTATAATCTTACCAGTGTACTTGAAGTTTATTACCATTTAGGTCATAAAAGTGGAAAAAGGCATGTCCATTATCTTCTTTTATATCCTCGACCTTAACTTGATTATCAATTAAGTGTTGATGGAATTTAGATAATTCTGGACTTGTGAAACCAATGCTAAATTCTTGTACATTATCAATTGTAAAATGTGCAAATGTTTCATCTTCTGTAGGAACTAAGATTAGTAAGAAAGGTCCTTCATTTACTTTAAAAATTGCAAGCTCCTCAGTATTGTTTAGTAACTGGAGCCCTAATACATCTCTGTACCATTGTGCAGATAGTTCTAAATCTTTTACAGGAATTCTAATATAATGAACTTGTTCAATAAATGGTTTACTCATAGTATTTTCTCCTTTATTTAATCCGTTATATCAAATAGTTCCCTTTCTATATATCTTTTTCCTTCTGATTATTTAAATTAACCCCTATTAGCAAGATAAGAAAGGTATAGATGATTTTTGCAGGAAAATAAAACACCCATAAGCAAGAAGGAGGCCAATTACAACCTATCAATTGGGCATCCATTCATTTACCTATGGGTGTTTAGCTTTTATATTTTAAATCGTTGAATTAATGATTGTAGTTCTGTTGCTAGATTTGCAAGCGTAGCGGAAGAAGCTGAAATTTCCTCCATTGATGCTACTTGTTCTTCTGTTGCTGATGAAATATTACTTGTTTTCGAGGCAGCATCTCCAGCCATGTGACTGACCTCCTGAACAGAGTCATTAATCATGTTAGTATTCTCTTTTAATTGTTGTAATGAACCAAACACTTCTTCAATTAAGAGAACTAATTCCTTCACCGAATGCTCTACATGTTTAAAGGATTCTCCCGCTTCATTCACAATAGATAGCCCTGCTTGTACGTCTATTGTTGCTGTATCCATAGAAGAGGACGTAGCTTTTGTATCTTCTTGTATTTGGGCTATAAGTGTTGAGATTTGTTTCGCAGATTGAGAAGATTGTTCTGCTAGTTTTCTCACTTCCTCTGCAACTACGGCAAATCCTTTTCCTTGCTCACCTGCTCTCGCAGCTTCTATAGCAGCATTTAAGGCTAATAGATTTGTCTGAGAAGAAATGTCCGTAATAACTTTCGTAATATCTCCGATTTCATTCGTGCGTGACTCTAAGGAATTTACAGATTTCGCTAGATTAATGACATTCATATTAATAGAGTTCATTTGTTTAGTAGCTTCAATCATGCTTTCCGCACCTTTACCGGATATTTTAGATGCTTCCTCTGCTGTTACTACTACTTTCTCTGCATGTTTTGTAATGGTAGTCGTGCTATCAGATATATTTTCAATACCTCTTGAGCTAGATTCAATTTGCTTCATTTGATTTTCAGAACTAGATGCTAGTTCTTGAATCGTTTCAGAAATGTGTTCACTAGCTCTTGTGTTTTCTTCCGCCCCTGCACTTAATTCTTCTGAAGAAGCAGCTAGTTGTTGGGATGATTCATTAATCGTTTGGACTACCTCTCTTATACCTTCTGACATTCCGTTGAAACTTGTAGCCAATGAACCAATCTCATCTTTAGCATCGTAAGTAGATAATTCGGTGAAATCGCCATTTTTCCCTTTTTGCATTAATTCTTCTAATGATTTTAGTGGCTTGGTAATCATTCTGGAAATATAAATACCTATACTAACGGTCACTGCAATTGCCACAAACATGACAATAATAAACGTATACATGGATTTCTGTGCTTCTTTTTCATTTTCTGTTGCAATTTCTTCTGCGGTGTCTAAGTTGATTTCTTGTAAGATATTCAGTTTTTCAACAACAGCTTGCTTTTTAGCTTTTACCTCTGTGCTATATAGGTTAAAAGCCTCTACATTTTTGTTTTGCATTCCTAATTCCATCGCTTTTAATCTTGTTTCTATAAAATCAGGTACTGCTTCGCTATATTCCTCCAAAGCGGCACGTTCTTTATTGGATAGATCTAGTTTTCCTATTTTCTCCTTATACATTTCTATTTCTTCTGTTGATGCTTTAAAAGCATCCATAATCTTATTATTTTCTTCTTCTGTCTCTGTATTAAATAATTCAAGAACATAAGCATCATTCTGCGTGTTGTTTTGTTGCATTTTAGCTATCCAAGTATTAGGAATTAATCTATCTTCATACATAGCCTTTGTATTCTTTGACATCTGTTGCAACCCAGTCACTCCAAAAATACCTATAGACAAAAGAAATATACTACTAAGTATAATAAGTATGAATATTTTTTGTGATACTTTTCTGTTTTTCATAAAATTCATTTCACAATCTCCTCTAAATGGTTAATTAGGTTATATGGTAATGCTCTGTTTCATGCTTTACTTGTTGCTTGGGACACGTGCCAGCATGACCTAAACAACTGGGAAGTATATTCGAAGAAACAAACCATTACCTCTCTAATTAACTTATCGGTAGGAAACCCATGAAAAACAACTGGTAATATTACGAATTTCTCCTAATTCATTTTTACCCACTCTAAAGTAATAACAATCTATGAATTGACGCGTCCTGATATTATATAGCATACTCTCTTCTCTTTCTATAAATATGCTTTAATTATCACATATTCTAAAGATCATTGAACAAAGGAATCGAATAGATTTATTGAACATTTGGAATATATACCCTGCTGATTATTCAATGCATTAGAGTATTTTTCCCTAAAATTCCCACTTTGTATTTATAAAATAAGGGTCAAAATAATCATTCATCATTCACTTCATATAAATTTCAACCCTCTACTACATAGGAATGTTTCCCCCGTATAATAAAACTCCTTACAATTATTTAGTTTATTAGTAGTTGTATTTTTAAACTGTGATTTTTAAATGGATTGTAATATACCATGTTAAAAGAGGCTTATCGTTAATCATTCTTAAAAGAAATAATGGTATAATAAAGAAACCGTCAAAAACCTTATATATCAAGTTTTTTGACGGTTATCATTAGAGATTATTTAACGGTTAATAGGTCATAAACTACCTACTATAACTTGCAGAGTATTTTGTGTTTAGGCTCTTATTTTCACTAAAGATGCTGCTCCAATTACACCTGCATCATTTCCTAGTTCGGCTAATTTTAATTTAGTAGTCATTCTAATTTGTGGGAATGCATACTTTTGGAAATTGTCCATTACACCATTAATTAACATTTCTCCAGCTGCTGATACCCCACCACCAATCACTATTGTTTCAGGATGCAGAACATTGGCAATGTTTCCACAGGCTAAACCTAAATAAAAATAAAATTTATCCAATACTTTCACTGCTAAAGGGTCGTTCTCCTTCGCTAGATCAAATACAATCTTTGCTGTAACTTGTTGTCCATCATCTATCATGAATTTCAATTTTGAATCTCCTGCATATTGTTCTGACATATCTCTTGCAAGACGCACAATTCCTGTAGCACTAGCAACTGTTTCTAGACAACCTATATTTCCACAAGTACAGGTGTAACCATTTGGATTCACGTTAATATGTCCAATTTCACCTGCTGCACCAACACCATGAACTAATTTACCCTCTGTTATAATTCCACCACCAACACCAGTGCCAAGAGTCACAAATACAACATTATTACTGCCTTCTCCTGCACCAATCCATTGTTCTCCAAGCGATGCGACATTTGCATCATTATCTATAAAGAATGGAATCCCTGTTCCATTTTCTATTTGCTCTTTTACAGGTTGTAGCGTTCTCCAGTTTAAATTATATGCTCCAACAACCGTACCGTTTTCTATATTAACAGATCCAGGAGATCCCATTCCAATTCCAATAAAATCTCCCTTTGTTAAACCGTATAATTCTAAACGATGCTTCATTGATTCTATAATATTTGGAATAATATTTTTTCCATCGTTACTAATATCTGTTTCTATACTCCACTTATGTTGGACTTTACCATTTTCTGTTAAGATAGCGAATTTAACAGTTGTGCCCCCTAAATCGATACCTATTAATTTCTTCATGCTAACCTCCTAAACAAAGCATGTAATCAAGGAATGATTATTCTAGATTACCTGAATTATCTAATTATTCTTAGAATGATAATTAAATTCATGATTAAAGCAATCTTTTATATGGAACCATGAATAATTTTATTTAATAATTTTTGATGTCTTTTAACTTGTTCGATACTGTCTACCTCTTTATAATCTTGGATATGACGATTTCCTTCATATTCACTATTCACATAGCCTGTATATCCATTTTCTTTCAAGACAGAAATAATTTCTTGATAAGGGATGCTCGGCTCTTCAATCAGGTCATTAATTTCATAAAATTTCCCATGTATATGCATGATATAAGGAATGTATTCCTTCAGAGATTGGGGATCCGTATAAACCATATGTGTACCTAATCTAGCAAACAATTTATCATATTCATTTGCATTTTTCCTGTTTTGTACTTCTTTTTCAATTGCTTTCATATCTGCTCTATTTGCATAATGCTCGCTTACATATTCAACAATTTTCGGATCCGCACCATGCCTAATATGCCAATCTTCCATTACACTTGGCATACGCTTTACGAACACACCTAAATCAGGCATAATCCCAAACCATTTTGTTCCCGTTTTTTGGATATATTCCATTCTCTCTTCGAACCAAGGAGTACCAAATGTAAAAGGAGCATGTACTTCTAAAGCTATTTTCACATCTTTTTCTTCTGCATATTGTAAGGATGCATCTATTACTTCAATAGGTGTAGCAACAAGTGTTCTTAATACCTTACATCCTAATTTGCTTGCTATATCGATATCTCTTTTCATCATATCAACTGATTCTTCAAGGGTTGTAATACGATTAGGAAATAACTTAAGCTCTAAAAAAGCATCATAAGCGATTGGTGTAAGATTATATGTTTTCATCCATTCATGCCACTTTTCATAAAAAGTTTCTGGAATACGTGGGAATCCTTTAATCATTTGTTCAGGTAAAATTTCTACACCTTTTGCTCCTGACTTTGCTACCTCTTTTATACATCCTTCTAAATCTAATTTTCCTGTATAGAATTCTTCTTGATAGCTATACAAAGATACACCTGTTTTAATAGTTTCTGTCATTTTGTATAACCTCCTTATCTACTTTTCTAGTTGTTCCAAGTTTAACTATTTTTTTGTCTGCACCAGTATTTGGATGCGGTTGATAGGAAATCCGAAGACTAACAAATGCTTCTATTATATGTTCCTTAGCTTCCAATCCACCAGGTGCATTTACAAAAATTACTGCTTCTTCGGTCATTTCCCATCTATTATTAATAACAGTTGAGAGTTCCCTGTATGGAAATGAACCAGTTTCAACCATAACAGTCATATCATCATGTGAGATGCTAACCCCATTGATTGTTAAATTAATCTCATTAACACACGATAGAGTAATCCCACGATAATACGGTATTCTAAGTCCAACATTGTATCCTATTATTTCTCCTGTACTTTCAACATTGTGGAACGTTTTTTCCGAGATAAGATATTTTTCAAACATGATAATTCCTCCATTTGTATTACTTATTTATGAGTTTAATTCTTCTGTCTGTTTTCCTTTTGCTGCTTGTACGGAGCTGGTTGTTTCTTGAACTGATTTATCCTTTAATTTAAGTGCTAGTAGAAGTCCTACCCCACTAATAATGGTTACAACTAAGAAAGTAACAGCTATAGCATATTTTTCTGATTCTAGAACACTTAAGCTTGAACTTTTTGCTAGAGCTGTATATAAACCAACAATAAGGGAAATACCGATTGAACCGGCAATATTAGTTAACGTGCTATAAACTGCGACTCCATGTCTGTATAAATGCTTAGGAATGGCATTCATTGCTCCCGTTTGCACTGGTGTCATTAGAAATCCTGTTCCAATCATTCGTAACGAATAAAAGAGAACAATTAATAAAAGTGATTTTTCTAATCCAATAATGGAAAGGGGAATCGTTGAAAGTGTAACAATGGTAAAACCTATTAAAATTAATACTTTAATTCCCATTTTATCTGTTAATTTCCCTATAAAAGGAGATATCCCCCCCATTAAAACTGCCCCAGGTAATAAGATTAAACCCGATACCAGTGCTGAAGTACCTTCTACATTTTGAGTATATAGAGGAATAATGGTTTCTACTCCAAACATTGTTGCAAAGGCAATACTTACTAAAATAGTGGAAACAGAAAAAATAGGATATTTAAAAACTCTAAATTC
Source organism: Bacillus sp. B1-b2 (assembly GCF_009183415.1). Classification (GTDB taxonomy): domain Bacteria; phylum Bacillota; class Bacilli; order Bacillales; family Cytobacillaceae; genus Niallia. The sequence continues at coordinate 123,112 of NZ_WEHU01000003.1, forward strand.
AATCATTGGATCTGGTAGTTTTAATTGTCTTCGAACTAAGAAATACAAGGAAAGTGCTCCTATTGCAATCCAACTAATGGTTGTAAGATCTCTCCATCCATATGTACCAATTAGACTTAATCCATATAGAATTCCAGTAAAAGCCAGTGTGGATAAGACTACTGATAAAATATCCAATTTTATCTGTTTATTTGTCTCGGTCACATTTTTTAAAATAAAAAAGGAAGCAATAAAAATACATAATACAACTGGAAATGTTCCAAAGAATAAGTATCTCCATGAAAAATAATCAACAATACCTCCAGCGAGAGCAGGACCAATTGCTGGACCAAAACAGATCACTAGGATTAGCAATCCCATTGCACTACCACGATTTTCATTTGTTGTTATTTGTAAAATAATGTTTGATACAAGTGGCATTATTAATCCAGCACCAACCGCTTGTGTTAAGCGACCTATTAAGAGGATTGTAAAACTTGTTGAAAAACCTGCTAAAATAGTTCCTATTAATAGAGTAATAACAGCGGTAAAAAATAATTGTCTTGTTGTAAATCTAGCAATTAAAAATGCTGATATTGGCACAATTATTCCACTTGAAAGCATAAATATAGTAGTTACCCACTGCGCTTTATTAGCATCTACATGGAAATCAAGCATAATTTGAGGAAGAGCAGTGATCAAAAATGTTTGATTTAGTACTGCAACAAAAAGTGTTAACAGTATTAATGCCAATAAAATACTTTTTTTATATTTCGTTTGTTGGATCTCCTTTTCCATTCTTTTCTATCTCTCCTTAAGTTAAATATTTAATTAATTGTTATCCTTCATTTATCTTAACTTTATACTTAAGAAAGAGCTTTCTTATCTTTTTACAATTTCCTTTACTTTCTTATCCTCACTGTTCCTTGCTCTCATGCTCTGTAGATTAAGAATTTATATGTTATTTTTATCCTCGAATCTAAAGCAACACTCCTTAAGAAAATTGTCTTATCCCTTGATCTAATATAAACTTAATTTAATAATGCACATAACTACCAATTGAGTTATGTGCATCTAGTATTTCTATTAATTATTGAGCCATACGTTGAGCATTTAATTTATCTCTAATTTCACTAGATTTATTATCATCCAATTTATATAGAAAAACTGGAATCATAGCTAGTAAGAAACATATGCCTGGTAAAATATTTACTACTAAATTAATACCAGCAATTGCTTCTGTAGTTTGTTCTGCATTTGCTACATATCCAAAAGAGCCCAGTAATGCTACTGTTACAGCACCACCAAGTGCACTCGCAAATTTAGTTGCCAAACTTGTTGCTGCAAAAGCCGTACCATCAAGACGTATACCCTTTTTATACTCTAATTCATCAATAGCATCAGGTATCATAGCCATGACAATAGGTGTTCCAAATTGGGCTAATCCATAAAGGAATGTTACTACCAGTAACATGGTAATATTGCTAAAGTCGATAAAGTAAAGAATCATTAAGAATACAGCGGAGAAGAAGTAAGAAATATATAACAAATTCTTTTTACCAATTTTAGTTCCAAAGCGAGTGAATATTAGAATACCAAGTACCGCTCCAATAGCAGGTAAAGGCATAAATATTGCAATTAAATCCATTCTCTTGATGACATAAATATAATAATAGATTTGAACGCCCATTCTACCAAAAAACGCTGTTAAAGAAGTAAGTAACATAAAAAATATTAGAATTAGCGACTTACTTGATAAAACGCTTACAAATGATGTTGCGAAGGGTATTTTTTCATTATTTAATGGCTTTATCACTTCTTTTGTATTGAAGAAAAGTATATAGAAAAGCGGAATAGCAATTACTGCTAGTACTACAGCTGTCATTGTATATCCATTTCCTGTTAATGACCCCTCATCTCCACCACTAAAGAAAATGATTAATGGCATAGAAGCAATACTAAGTAATACACTTCCTAAATTGGTAAAAGTCATTCTATAAGACATTAGAGCTGTTCTTTCTCCCTGATTAGATGACATAACAGCAGATAAAGAACCGTAAGGAATGTTAACAACAGTATAAAGCATACTTAGTCCGACATATGTAAATACTGCCCAGGCAATTTTAGCACCCATAGATTCAAGAAAGCCTGGTGAGGTAAAGGCTAATACACTAAATAGAGCCAAGAATGGTGTACCATAAAGTATATAAGGTCTAAATCTACCATGTTTTGATTTTGTACGGTCTGCAAGAGCACCAAGGAGTGGATCATTAATTCCATCCCAGATTCTCGATAGTAACATAATCATTGCAATGACAGCTGGTGCAATCCCAACAACATCTGTATAATAAATAGTCAAATAGGAACCACTAAAACTCCAAAATAATTGACTTGCGAAATCGCCTAATCCATAACTAACTTTTGTTCCCGTAGACAGCTTTTCTTTCTTTTCAACAACTACAGTTTCTATATTCTCAGTAATACTCGTATTACTCATGAATTTTCCTCCTTTTTGTAATTGAAAAAATAAATTAAAAGCGGCACCTTACTTTTAAATTTATTAAGCACTTTCTGATTTAAATTTTAAATGTAAACACTTACATTAAATATCCTATTCTTACTCTGAATGCTATAAATATTTAATCTATTTGCTTGTGTAGTTAGAAAATGGTTAATATTTTATGTAATTCTTTAATATGCAATCGTTATATTCTAGAAAATGATTAATCCATTTATCTTTTAGAAGATTCACATTCTATGAATCTATTCAGCTTGACTATATAGGTAAAAAAAAGATAAGATCTGTATTTATACAGATCTTATCTTTAAGATGAAACATATATTTTTTTGATTCATTATTTTAAGCTTTCAAGAATATTTCGTTCCATTTGTAGATGTCTTCTTGTCATTTCTACTGCATCAATTGATGCTTCGTATTCTGACATTATATAACCATTAAAGTTTGAATCGTGTAGAACTTTCAAAACATCGGCATATGGAATACTGGCTTCTTCCAGGTGCTCATGCATGTAATGGAATTTTCCATGACAGTATTTAATATGTGGCATAATTTGTTTTAATCCCTCTAAATCTGGATTATGGCTAAATTGAACAAAACCGTACATACCTTGTAATGCACCAATAACAGCTCCATTTGCTCCTGCTTCTAACAATTTCTTCATGGCTTCTTCTTTCGGTACATCATTATAGCGGAAGTTTGCAGCCATTTCTAATAACTCAAGAGGTGCTCCGTTCTCAAGTGCTTCATCCCAATATACTTTGTTAGGTTTCGTGGCAAAACACCCGAAATCTTGGACAAATCCAGCAAAGTCAGTTCCTAATCTTTCAAATAGCTCTACATATTTCTGGATTTTTGGAGATGATGGATTATCCGGATTATGAATCTCTATCCCTAATTTAACTCCATAGTTCTCGGCATAAGGAACTAATTTTTCTATAGCTGCTGGTGATAAATGATACTGAACTCGCATCATTTCACACCCCAATTTATTTGCTGTTTTAATATCCAGAATGGCAGATTGAATTAGCTCTTCATCGGTTAAATCACGGTCTGAAGTCACCCCTCTATCTGCACTTGCACCGTATGATACAAATTTAATTCCATAATGATCGCTCATTGATTTAAATTCATTAACTATTTTTTCATTAGCATATGGATATGTAGGTAACATCGATGCTCCAACAAGCTCAAATCCTTCACCACCAATTTCCGCGGCAGAACGGATACAATCTTCTAAAGTAAGAATACCTTTTACAAAATCTGTTGAAAAACTAAATAAAGAAACTCCTAGTTTAATATTACCCATGATTTCTTTCTCCTCTCTTAATTTCTTAGCGTTAATGTTTTACTTCCACAAGAATCTAGTACTGCATAATTATGTTTTTCTGTATTTCCTGGAACGTACATATAGGCGTTACGAAGTAATAAAGTAACATCTATATTATGTTCTCCTTCTTCTAGCCCGCCTGGTAAGTAAACTTTTATCGTCGCTGCTTCATTACAATTCCAAAATTCCGAAATAAGATAAGGGATTTGCCCCATTGTAAATTCTTTACCATTCAAGCATAAACTGAGATCATTTGCTTGAACCTTTTCCCCATCTACTACAATGGTTAAGTCTTCAATACAAGATAAATAATGACCGCGATAATAGCTTAATCTAACTTGAAATTCATACCCTAATTTTTTTCCATTTACCAATGTATTAGCAAGGCTATTATCAACAACTGTATCAACAAAAGGTAATTTCATTACAAACGTCATTTTGTTCTCCTCCTATATTTTTTTGCTTATTTATTAAAAACAACTTCCTTACCAGTTTCTGCAGATTGATAGATAGCATCTAAAATTTGTGTTACGACAAATGCTTGCTCCGGCTTTACTAATGGTTCTTTATCTTCTTTTACTGCCTCTAGCCATTGTTTTGCTTCTAACACTTCTGGAGAATTTGCTCCACCTTCAAAATAGGCAATATTTCCGACAGGCGATTTCTTCTGTTCTACTAACATATTGTTGTGCGCTCTGTTAAAAATTAATTCTTTCTCTTTTTGACCCATTCCGGAGATAATTTGTGCTCCCCCTTTTGTTCCACAAAGAGTAGTTGCTGCTTCTTTCGCATCTAATGTGTTTAATGCCCATGAAGATTCTAAGAAAATAGTAGAACCATCTTCCATTTTGATATAGCCAAATGCTGAATCTTCTACTTCAAATGTTTCAGGATCCCACGGTCCAAATAAGTTTCCTTCTGGTCCTTCTGGTAAGTTGCCTAATTTATGAAATACAGACCCTGTTACGGATACTGGCTTGTAGTTATCCATCATCCATAAAGTTATATCCAGTGCATGAGTTCCGATATCAATTAGTGGACCCCCGCCTTGTTGAGATTTATCTGGGAATACGCCCCATGTTGGCACAGCACGACGACGTACGGCATGTGCTTTTGCAAAATAGATTTCTCCTAATTCTTCTTTTTCACAAGATTGGTGTAATGCTTGTACTTCTTCTCTGAAGCGATTTTGATAGCCAACGGTGAATTTCTTTCCAGACTTTTTCCATGCTTCTACCATCTTTTGAGCAGCTTCTGTATTATGTGCCATAGGTTTCTCACATAAAACATGCTTACCCGCTTCAAATGCTGCCACGGTAATAGGACTATGGGATACGTTTGGTGTACATACATGCACTATATCAATAGAGTGATCTTTTAATAATTCATTGTAGTCTGTGTATACTTTTGCATCATCTGATCCAAATTCTTTCGCCGCTTTTAACGCTCTTTCTTCGACCACATCACAGAATGCCACCATCTCACACTGGTTTTTAAAATGAGATAATGCAGGAAAATGTTTGTTATTTGCAATTCCTCCGCAACCGATAATACCAATTCTTAATTTATTCATTTGTATATCTCCTTTATGTTGGTTTCGCTTACATATTAATTTTAACTTTTAACTTCATGCTTTCCCTTTTATTTATTAACTCTTTAACATTGAATTCCCACCTAATTTTTCTAGAGATTTTACTTCTTTTCTTATAGAAGATTAAAAAATACTATAATATTCTTAATCTCAATAACATATAAAATACGAATATGACATAAAAAAGAGATGAAAAATGCCGAGGCTTTTTTCATCTCTTTTCTATTCACTAATAATTAAGTTAAGTTCATATAACCTTACTTCATGCGGTTGAAGCTCACCCTTAATCACTAAACTATTCTCTTCCACAATAGTATGATCTACCTTCATATAAGGAACACATTTTTGTTTTAAATACTCCACTTCGTCTGGTTTCATGTCATAAACCGAACCAAAACTTAACCATTCATCCAAAATACTACCATGATCCCGATTAATCCTTTGTTCTTTTATACGATACCTACCATTTGAAACTCCTTCTAATTTTAGAGATACATGCAAGGTATTCATATTTTCAAAAATATCATACTGTTCACTAATCTCGATACTACCTTCTGGCTGAAGATAATAGGAATAATCAAAATGTTTATAATTATAACAAATAATCTGGTATCTATCCCCAGACTTTTTTGTAATGATATAGTTGTCCCCTTTTGAAATTAATATTTCACCCAATCGTTTTAATAGTGAAAATGAATGATAACTTGGTTTTCTAATACCACTCTTGGTTATTAGACCTACACCACCATGTAATAAACTTTTAGAATCTTTAAAGTCACTAAATATATCAGAACACATCCAATACCCTAACATATTAATATTCTGATTCAAATTTCCTATAATATTCTTCGCAATATAGGATGCCTTATAGCAACTATCATTTAAATATTCTCGATTGGAAATGGATATATTCCACTCCGTAATATTTAATTCTAATTGAGGAAAACCACATCTCTCCATAGATTCTCTTACCTGGTTAACTTTGTTCTTAATGTAGTTTGGGTTCGTTGAAATGACATTTTTTTTCGTATTTCTCTCACTTTCCGTTTCTATTGGATAGAGATATATAGAAAGAAAATCTGGTTGCATTTCTTGCAATTTCCATTGTTTTAAAAATAAATCTAACTTATCCACTTCTAAATCCATTGTTAATCCACAGCCACCTACTTTGGCACCAGGAACAATATCATGTAGAATTCTTTTTAGAAAACTGAATATTTTAAAATACTCCTCAAACTGAATGGGATCGTGTCTATTGCTTTTACTCAAACCCTTTTCATTCTTCAGATTAATAATAGGATCAATGTTGTTACTCCAAATTTCAAAGTACCATGTTTCTACTTCTTCAATTCCATATCGCTCGATACAGTGTAATAAAAAGGATCTTAGTAACTTTTTCCATTCATCCAGCGATTTTTCATTGTTTGTTTGAAAAATGAGTGTTTGATGGAAAGATTTCAAAACAAGCTTCGGTTTTGGACCAAGCTCAATAAATGGTTTCAATCTATGTTTTATTAAAAAATCTAGTAGTTTATTAATATTTGAAAAATTATATACTACCTGCTCATCTGAGTTATCTTCCACATGCATTTCTTCACTAAATAACCCCCAAAATCGCGCATAAGTGAAGCCAATATCATTTTGTAATAACGAAATCTGTTCTTGCATATCGGAATTTAATAAGTCTGTTGCATAACCAACATTAATTACTTTATTCCAATATTTTGTATATGCTTCTAATTTTGATTGTTTCCTAATAGCTGTTTCAATAGATATTATTTCATTCTTTTTGTGAACTGGTTCATAACATTCTATATAATTTCGTAATTCTAGTATTGATTCTTCCATTTCCACTTTATCGTAACTAACTGTTTTTTCTTCCTTTTTCATTTGTTCTAATTTACTTTTTCGGTAATCAACAGGCTTCATTTTAAATTTATCATTAAAAACCCTATTAAATGCTACAAGATTGGGGAAACCATTATCAAGGGCAATTCTAGTAATGGATTTTTTTGTATTTATCAGTTCATTTACAGCATGAGCAAGACGGACTTTATTCAAATATTGCAAGAATGTTTTTCCCGTTTGTTTTTTAAAAAATTTTGATAAATAAGGTACTGTTATATATTGAGTGCTTGCTACTTCCTCAAGTGTTAATGCTTCTCGGAAATTATTCTCTACATATTCAAGTATCTCCATTACCCTTTCATTCGCCAGTTCCTCCGATTGAAGTGGTTTTATTTCTTGATGCTTCCTATCCCTCAAGTAATTTAATTGAATAATAGAAACTAGCTTTAATACTTTTTCCCAAAATTCTGCTATTGAAAAATCTGACTCTTTTAAGTATACAGAAAGTACTTCTTCTATCACTTGTTTTATCTGTTGATTAGAAGCACTTGTTTCTTCTAATGAATTGCATTGAAAAAAGAGATTTTCCTGCTGGAGGACTGAGCGTATTTGTAAATAGTTAAAATGGATAATAACAAATAAATTATTGTTTTCTGACTGAAAAGAATGAAGTTCATTTGAATTAACGATGACAAAATCAGATTTATTTAATCTGAATGAATCACTTTTTATCTTCACTTCTAGATTCCCTTCAATTACATAAATCAATTCGATGTCTTTATGTGCATGATCCAACACATCTTTATTATTCATGACTGAAATAGCTACTAATTTAGAATCTATTAAAGGTTGAGTTATTTGAGTATTTAGCATTCTATTCCCTCCACTGAATTTTCAAGTAATGATACTTACACATCTTTCTAATCCATATTAACCACCGATATTTAGTTCGTTAGAGGTAGTTGAAATAAAAATACTTGCACTTATCTATCATTCTTTTTTTCTTCTTGGTTTCTTTTATCAAAAATTATGTAAGCGATTAACTTTTTTTTATAAAAAAATAATCATTCATCAGTTTTAACCCTTTTAAGATTAGAATCTTTTCTAAGAATGACTAATGCTGTAAAAATTAACCTTATATACTTCATATATATATTGTAATATAGGAACGCGCCATACTAAAGAATTAATTAATTAAATTGTAAATAAAACGAAAAAGGAGAAACATTAGTGTAATAGCTTTCTCCTTTTTACTAAATAGGACTTATAGAACTGACCCATTATATGCCTGATTATTATGCTTTTACTTCTTCTAATTCTTGTTTAAAAACAACTTCCTTACCAATTTCTGCAGATTGATAGATGGCATCTAAAATTTGTGTTACGACAAATGCTTGCTCTGGCTTTACTAATGGTTCTTTATCTTCTTTTACTGCTTCTAGCCATTGCTTTGCTTCTAACACTTCTGGAGAATTTGCTCCACCTTCAAAATAGGCAATATTTCCGACAGGCGATTTCTTCTGTTCTACTAACATATTGTTGTGCGCTCTGTTAAAAATTAATTCTTTCTCTTTTTGACCCATTCCGGAGATAATTTGTGCTCCCCCTTTTGTTCCACAAAGAGTAGTTGCTGCTTCTTTCGCATCTAATGTGTTTAATGCCCATGAAGATTCTAAGAAAATAGTAGAACCATCTTCCATTTTGATATAGCCAAATGCTGAATCTTCTACTTCAAATGTTTCAGGATCCCATGGTCCAAATAAGTTTCCTTCTGGCCCTTCTGGTAAGTTTCCTAATTTATGAAATACAGACCCTGTTACGGATACTGGCTTGTAGTTATCCATCATCCATAAAGTTATATCCAGTGCATGAGTTCCGATATCAATTAGTGGACCCCCGCCTTGTTGTGATTTATCTGGGAATACGCCCCATGTTGGCACAGCACGACGACGTACGGCATGTGCTTTTGCAAAGTAGATTTCTCCTAATTCTTCTTTTTCACAAGATTGGTGTAATGCTTGTACTTCTTCTCTGAAGCGGTTTTGATAGCCAACAGTGAATTTCTTTCCAGACTTTTTCCATGCCTCTACCATCTTTTGAGCAGCTTCTGTATTATGTGCCATAGGTTTCTCACATAAAACATGCTTACCCGCTTCAAATGCAGCCACGGTAATGGGGCTATGGGATACGTTTGGTGTACATACATGCACTATATCAATAGAGTGATCTTTTAATAATTCATTGTAGTCTGTGTATACTTTTGCATCATCTGATCCAAATTCTTTCGCCGCTTTTAACGCTCTTTCTTCGACCACATCACAGAATGCCACCATCTCACACTCGTTTTTAAAATGAGATAATGCAGGAAAATGTTTGTTATTTGCAATTCCACCGCAACCGATAATACCAATTCTTAATTTAGACATTGTTCTTCACTCCTATTTTTATTTTATATGATGATTAATAACTATTAGACTAGAAATTGACTTAAGTAGTTTTTGCTGATTTTTATAGAATCTTTTCTAGATTTAAGTGATTCTTCAAATGCTTTATCTTCTACTTCAATAACTGCATATCCGAAATAACCAATATCCGTTAATGCAGAAACATATTTGCCCCAATTTACATCCCCAAGGCCTGGTAGTTTTGGTGAGATATACTGAAGTGGAGTTGCCATGATCCCCACATCATCTAAACGTTCTTTGTAGACTTTAATATCTTTAAAATGAATATGAAAGATTCTTTCTTTGAACTCATAAATAGGTTTAATATAATCAATCTGTTGCCATACAAAGTGAGATGGATCGTAATTTAAACCAAAATTCTTATTAGGAATTAATTCAAACACTTTACGGAAAGTAGCTGGTGTTGTCATTAAATTTTGTCCACCTGGCCATTCATCATTTGTAAATAACATAGGACAATTTTCTATTGCGATCTTTACACCCAATTCTTCTGCATAATCAACAATTGGCTTCCACACTTTAGTCATTATTTGCAAATTTTCATCAATTGTCTTGTTTTGGTCCCTTCCAATAAAAGTAGTAACCATATTTACATCTAATATTTTTGCTGCTTCAATACATTTTTTTATATGCTCTACATAATAATTACTTTTCTCTTTATCTGCATCTAAAGCATTTGGATAATAAGCAATAGCTGAGATTTTCACTCCTTTTTCTTCTGTATAATTTTTTACATAATTAACATCTAATTGTTCTACATCAATATGAGTAATACCAGCATACTTTCTAAGAGCCTTCCCTTTCGGCCATGCACATAATTCTACACATGTAAAACCGTTCTCAGATGCATAATCAATTACTTCTTCAAATGTACATCCATCTAAAATGGCACTATTAAAACCTATCTTCATTTAGTATCACTCCTTCTTATAGGAACTATATTTAACCGCTTACAATAATAGTTTACATGTAATAAAATATGGTGCCATTTTCATAATTGTCTTTTAATCAAAGGTATTTTCACCATTTTTTTCATATTACTTTTTTAATTGTTTGATAGATTAAGAATAACCTATTTATTATTAATCTTTCTATTTTCCCCATCCATTTCCCTTAATAAAATAACCCGTTGTTGTGCCTGTAGCATCTATATCTATAAAAATTATCTACCATTCATTAGTAGTTGAATCCCTCTTAGTAAAGCTTCTTGCTTTACCAATTCTCTATTACGGTCTTCTTGAACTATGTTTCGCCATTCCATATTGCCATCATTTAAGGATTTCACTAGTATTTCAGCAGTACCCATATTTGTAGCCATCGGTATTTTAAACACATCTGAAAGTCTTTGAAGCTCATTTATGTCTGGTTCATGTGCTTTGGCTGTTAACGGATCCCGGAAAAATATAATCATATCTATTTCATTTCTCCCTACTAGTCCTCCAATTTCCTGATAGCCTCCTAGCGGACCAGGTAGAACACATTTTACATTTAATTTTGTTTTTTCTCTGATTTGCTCACCAGTTGTTTTTGTAGAAATTAGACTATGATTCTGTAAAAAATGTTTATATGCAAAGGTAAAATTCACCATCTCTTTCTTTTGGCTATCATGTGCAATCATGGCTATATTCACGATAATCCCTCCCAGCACTTAACTTGTGAAAATTAAAATAAATAATACTTTGACATATATAATGAACGAAATTTAAAACGTCAATTTACTCAAACAAAATTGCTTCTCCTGTTTGCGAAGACTTTCTTACTGCTTCCATTAATGATAATACTTTTCTTACTTCAGGGATTTTGACTAATACTTCCGCTTTTCCATTAATCACATCATCAAAATTTCTATAGAAATCTGTCCAATCAGAATGAATGACTGGAAGTGGCTCTGTTACAATGCCTCCAGGGGGAACTGGTGCAAATTGTCTTGTGGGACCAGCTTCTGTTTCCGTAATCTGTGGTGGAAGTTTTTCTAACATTTTTCCTGTTCTATAAATATCGCCGTCACATGCGAAGGATTTGACAATCATGGTACCTTTATCTCCGCCTACTAGCCATCTTGGTTGATAGTTTAATATATAAGTGGATAATTCTATATGTGCGGTAATCCCATTATCCATTTTCATCATAATTTTGAAGTAGTCATCTACTTCTTCATGTAGTACATTTTTAACATCTGCATAAATGGATGTAACTTTTGCAGTTGGCATCATAAATAATATCTGGTCAATTAGATGTACGCCCCAATCATATATCATACCTCCGCCATATTTTTTATAAATATGCCATTCATGCATATAGCCGTTTCCTGAATGTAGCTTAGATTCAATGGTGAAGATATTACCAAGCATCTCTTCTTCAAATGCTTTCTTTACTAGTAGCATATCTTTATCCCATCTTCTATTTTGATGACAAGTAAAAAATACCCCCGCTTCTTTACAAGAATGATCCATTTCATCTAACTCTTGTACATTTAATGCAGCTGGCTTTTCAGTAATCACATGCTTACCTGCTCTTGCTGATAATACGCACATTTCTTTATGCAAGTGGTTAGGTACTGTTAAGATAACTGTATTAATTTCTGGGTCAGTCACTAGTTCTTCAGCTGTTTTGTATAATTTAAACCCCATTTCAATGGCTTCTGTTTGTTTTTTTTCCTCAATGTCACAAACAGCAACTATCTCGACACCTGCTCTAGGAGCATTTTGAGCATGCCATTTTCCCATACCTCCAAAGCCGATTACACCCAATTTGATTTTCATAGACTATATCTCTCCTTTTATATCGTTCATTTCATCCTCTATTTATTATTCTCACTATGAACCTACTAGTTATTTTAAGATAATAGCCTTACTATATTTTTATTGAAAAATACTGGTTCTTGGCTTTCAGCTGCTTGATAGAAAGTATCAATGATATTCATGAGATACAATCCATGTTCAGCAGGAGCTAGTACATCTTTGTTATTTTCAATAGCATGGATAAAATGTTCAAACTCACTTAAAAATTTTATATTGTCATTTAAAACTGGTATTACGTCTACACAAGTATCTAGTAACTCTGATTGAATTTTCAGCTTTCCATTGACAAGGTTTGCTCCACCTTTTGTTCCTAAAACCTCAACAAAAGTACGTTCTTCTTCCCTATTTGAAGCCCAACTAAATTCGAAATGAACAGTAGAACCATTTTCTAGGCCCAGGAAACCAGTTGCGCTATCCTCCACATTGAAGATTCCATTGGGTTTCCCTTTATAACCATTACGATTTCTTGTAGTGGTATGAGCGAAATTCTGATAAGTTGCACCTGTAATATACTTTGGTTCAGGCATTCCCATAAAATATAGCGCTAAATCCAGATAATGGGCACCAAGGTCTATTAATACGCCGCCACCTGCAACCTCTTTGTTTGTAAACCAAGTTCCTCTTCCCGGAATTCCACTACGTCTCACCCAGCCTGTATTAATTTTGTAAATAGATCCGAAGTAACCTGTATCAATTAAGTTCTTTAAATAAATAGCAGCATTTGTAAATCGATTGTTTAATCCAACCATTACTAATTTCCCTGATGCATTTTTAGCATCAACGATTCTTTGTGCTTCTAAAGAGTTGATAGCAAGCGGTTTTTCACAATGAACATTTACTCCATGGCGAAGGGCATAAATCGTGATTTCTGCATGAAGGGAATTTGGCGTTGTAACACTAACAATATCTAATCTCTCTTCATTTATCATATCTTGGTAGTTCTTATATACTTTTCCAATATTAAATTTTTCAGCTACCTTCTCTGCTTGTTCTATGTTAATATCACTAATTGCCACAAGATCTACATTACTTAACTGTGCGTAATTACTTAGATGCTTCTTTACCGCATTATTTCCTGCACCAATCAATCCATATCTTAATTTTCTAAGCATCCTAGATCTCTCCTCTTAATCTCTTAATAAGATTTGATTCATATAATTGATTGTGTACAATGTACCTTTTCGTTCCAACTCTCCCTTATAAACTGTCGAATGCGGCTCTATACTTAGTCCACCTGTATAGCCTTTCAGTCGAAGAAGAGAAACAAAAGATGCCCAGTCTGTTTGATCAAGTCCAGCAGGTGGGTCATCCACTCTTACTCCATTCACCATTAAAGAACCTTTTAAGTGAACATGTTCAAATCTATGTCCCCAATCAAGTGTTTCTTGTAAGTAATCACCACCATCATAGTAACTATGGGACGGATCATATTTGATTCCTAAATCTGCTAAATGTCCATGAATCATTTCCCATGCTTTGGCATGATGAACAAAATTTTCTTTTCTACAATTTACAGAAGAAATCTTCACACCTTTAGGCTTTCCATACTCAATCAGACGTGAATAAAACTCAATAGCTGCACAACAATTTGCATAGTAAGATAACTCTTCTATATAATTGCAACCAGCTACAAAATTGTTACACCCTAATTCACTCGCAACATCTATGAGCTTAAAACAATTCTCTAATTCCTCTTTTATTACTTCTCCTGATTGATTAATACGATGTGATTTCCATCTACCAATAGACCCTATTTCAACAACATATTCCTCTTTCCATTTCCGTAAACACCGTCTATTTTCATAGAATTTTTCTACATTGTCTCCTTCATTTACACATAGTTCTATAAAATCTAATCCCATCGTTTTCGCTTTTTGAAAATTCTCTTCCAATGGTTTTGCAATTATACCAAGTTTCATACAAACTCCTTCTTTCTTCTAAATAAAAATATTTCATCACTATTAAGAACTTTATACTCTTATTTTAGATTTATTTTCTCTTACTTTCTCTCATCTTCTTAACTAAGTTAATTCGTTTTTTATTCAAAATGTTTCTTCCAAAAACAAAAGAGATTAAAAATTAACAGGTAATTTTTAATCTCTTTTAGTCAGCCATAGCTTACTTATAGATATCTTTGATATTGATATATAGTACCCGAACTCTTTTTTGGTTTTAACAATGGGCATTGGACATGCTAAGCCTTTTGCATCTAAATTCATAATTGCTTTTAAGTTTTTCATTTTAAACCTCCACATTTATACCCAACTGGGTATTTTTGAAATTAAAAATAATTTATTCTACTTTCCTTCGAAATTGTGTGGCACGACCACTTCTTGAGTAGATAGTATTCTTAGTTGGGAAATAAAATTTCAAATGGACCAGTTTGAATTTCTTTACTTGAATTAACCCTTTTAACTCAATAAAAAATGCTGCATCAAGTCAGCAGCACTTAAAAGAATTTCTTAAATTGTTGTGGGCGAATGAACTTATCTATTCCTATCTTTTTGGAAATCGTTTTTGAAGACATATCTCATTTGTGTAATGCTTATTCGATGTGGAGCCCGAATTGTAACGACAGTGCTTGTTGCCCACTAATTAATTAAAATCACAAATACTAGCACCACGATTGATAATGCTATGATTATTGACAACCATCCAATCTTCACCCTACCTAATAAACGATCAATAATAAAGAAGAAGATAGCAGAACCTAGACCAAAGAACTGTAATACTGCTCCACAGCCGCAGTGTAATAAGAAGGAGACACTTTCACGGGGATAAACTCCTTTAACCATTTTCTTACTAAGCCAGTCACTAAAAAAGGAAGCAAGTATTCCGTATGTAATTACAATTATAAAATTTAAATAATATAAATTGAAATATAAATTGAAATATCGGTTCACTTCGAAGCCACCAAGTACTGAAAAGATCAATGCGAATAACAAACTACTAAGAATAGCAGTTAAAATTTTTCTCTTTAAGATAGTAACGATTTTCCTCACCTCATTTTGTTGACACTATACCTTGAAAGTATCGATGTACTGTGGAGTAGTGGTTATACAATAAAATCATAAATCAATTCAAGCCTTCACTAAATTTTCATAACATTGATTATTTTTAGGCTATGCTCCCACATACCAATATGTCCTGAGCTTATGTGCCACCCCATAGTTGCTTATCGGTTTATGAAAAATGCTTGGCTAATTTCTAACCAAGCATCCTTTTTAGTTCACTAATCAATAATTCATTATAATTAATGGTTATTTTTAACTATATTCTTAACTCCAACGTACGTTGCATAAAAATATGCACCATATATGATTACAAGGAAGAAAGAACTTACTATTATGCTTTGGTAGTGGAAGCTAAAAATTTCACTGACTGCTCTTATTCCAACTATTGAATGAATAATAGCAAGGCCTAAGGGCACCAAGAAATAGATTAAGCTTTGTTTTAGTATTGCTTTGTTTATTAATTTTTCAGGAACACCGATTTTCTTTAAAGACTTATATCGTTCCAAGCTATCACTAGCATCAGATAATTGTTGCAATGCCATAACTGCTGCGCTAGTTATTATAAATATGAGACCTAAAAATAGACCAAGAAATACAATTAATGCTGCTGTACCATTTTCTCTATCGCTTATTTGGTCCTTTGTTTTTCCGATAACTAAAGATGGAGAGATATCTCTATATTTGTCTGTCAAAAAATCAGTAAATAAGTTAGAAAATTTCTCTTCCGATTTCTCAGAGTAATTCTCATCATATATCACATTAAAACTTGTGAACTCTAATTGTAGGCCACCATTAAAGTTATCAGGAATGATGAGATAGAAAAATTCATCACCTCCTGTGCTCTTTATATTCTCCTCTATAGGGGATTCATTCTTAATAGTGTATGCTTTGTCCTCTATATGGATGATATCTTCATTTTTCATATATTCAGGCAGAGCATTATTCACCCGACCGTAATTGGATACAACTAAGACTTCATTCTCCTTTAAATCTATAGCCTCTTGTCCCTTAAGTTTAAGGATTGAATTATAATCCGATTTTTTTATCGCCGATATAGCTCCATCTAAATAATTTTGCTCTAAATCAATTAGCTCCTGACTACTTAAATACTTTGATAACAGGTCCTCTACAGTAAGATTAAGTTTGTATTCACTATAAAAGGAATGCTTCTCATAAGTTTCGAAATGAAAGTTTATTTCTTTTAAATATTCTTCTATATCATTCACCTTTGGGTCTTCGTTTTCATTATCAACAATGAGAAACGCTGAAGCATCAAAAGCTTTACTTCCCGCTGAATTTCTATCAATCGTTCCTTTCAAATCAAACGCAGTGAATAAAAGTGTAATCGTTAAAGTAAGCATAAGGCATATTAGAGTCATGGAGAGAAAGTTCGTATTAATCTTGTTGTTTAGCTGTCTTAATATAAATATATTTATATCCTTAAGATATATCCTTTTGATCTTTTGCACAACATGGATAAAGAAGCTAGAGAGACTGAAAAAGAATAACAGTGTTCCAATAACTCCCATCAGTACAGTGATGAGCAGTTCAGAGTCTTCAGCACGTAAACCAGTTTCTAATATTCTAGTATAAGCAGTTCCTAATAACCCCACAGCTAAAATAAATATAAGCACTGATACAAAAGCATTTTTAAGTTTAACTTCTTCATTTTTCTTTGCAGCATTTAGCATGTCGATCAGTTTGTATTTTGAAATAGTAAACTGATTGAAGATCATCACTAGAAGATAGATTATTCCAAAGTAAACAACTGATTTAATAACAGCATTTAATGAAATAATAAACTTATATTTGTTTAAATCAACCGACAAGATGTTTGCCACAAGGATCGAAAGACCTTGTGATACAACAATTCCGAGTATGATTCCTGCCACAAGGGACAGCACACCAATTAAAAGGGTTTCAAAAATCAAGATTTTTGAAATTTTACTTTTTGACATTCCTAATGTCATATATATACCTAATTCTTTTTTTCGCTTTTTTATCAAGAATTTATTTGCGTAAATGATTAGGCCACCGAGAACAAAAGATACAAATACGGATGTTCCCGCTATAAGTTTATTTAGGGTTAACATAAAGTCAGCATCTTTATTCATTTCTAATATTGAATTCTGGGATTCAATCGAATTGAAACTGTAAAATATACATACTGCAAGGGTCAGTGTAAGGAAATAGATGGAATAATCCCTAAAGCTTCTTTTTACATTGTTAATTGCTATTTTAGAGAACATTGCTGACATCGCCTCCAAGTAAAGTAACAACTTCAATTATTTTATTGAAGAATTCCTTTCTCGTATCATTTCCACGTATAAGTTCATTGAAAATTCTGCCATCTTTAATAAACAAGATTCTATTGGCATAGCTTGCGGTAAAGGAGTCATGGGTAACCATCAGTATCGTCGAATGATACTCCTTATTCAACTTTTCAAAAGAATCCAAGAGCAATCTTGAGGATTTTGAATCTAAAGCACCGGTTGGCTCATCCGCTAAAATAAGAGAAGGCTCAGTAACGATCGCCCTGGCAGATGCGACTCTTTGCTTTTGTCCCCCAGACATTTGATAGGGATATTTGCTAAGTATTTCGGTAATTTCAAGTTTTTTCGCAACCTCTTTAATCAGGTTATCTATTTCTTTAATTTCCCTATTTTGTATTGTTAGGGCTAGAGCTATATTTTCATATGCAGTAAGTGTGTCAAGAAGGTTAAAATCTTGGAATATAAATCCTAACTCGTCACGTCTAAATTTTTCCAAAGCTTTTGCCTTAAGAACCGTAATATCTTTGTTATTTATGACAATTTTGCCTGTTGTTACATTATCAATTGTTGAAATACAATTCAACAGAGTCGTCTTGCCGCTGCCTGAAGGGCCCATAATTCCTAAAAACTCTCCCTCATTTACCTTGAAGCTTATATTGTCAATAGCTTTTGTAATATTGCCTTTATTGCCGTAATATTTTTCAATTTTTTCAACGTTTAATATATTTTGCATACTTTCCCTCCACGATTTTATATTATTTGACTCAAATTTGTACCTATATACCATCTATTTTTTTACATCAAATTCGGCTTTTGTTTCGATAATTTCTGATCCCTTTACATAAATAGTGACACCGTAATGACCTTCTTCAAGACCTTCTGGGATTGTTAGTTTGGCTGAGAAATATTTTGCTTTGTTAATAGTTACTTCTTCCTCAACTAAAAACCTGTTTTCTGAGGCAATTTCGCCTTTGTACCATACGACCTGTGCATTTTTAATCCAGAATCGGTTCCTCTTTGCAGAAAAATAAATCGTATCCTCTGGTGCAAACGAAGTGCTTACCTCTAAAGGTTTCCCCTTGTCATCGACAGATTTTGACATAACACCATCTACAATTTTTGGTTCCGTTACATATTCATACCCAAAGTAAACTCCCATACCTAAAAGAAATAGTCCCAGTATTGTAATTAATGCTTTTTTCAATTCTAATTCCTCCTCCAATTTATTACCTATATGCATCTTATCATTAGACATTAGGAAGAAATATTTGTTTATATTTTATTAAAGTTACATTTTTGCAAGATTATAAAGAGAAACTTTAATTAATGGTGATCCTCATCCTCCAATGATTGTTAGTTGAACCAACGCACTTTGGTGACAATTGATTTTGCGCTAATGCTTGAGGATTCCCATAAGCCTTGGGGTAGCTCACTGCCCGTTAATGCAGGATAAATAAAAAAACGGTTTATAGCTACCGCAAGGCAATAGCTATAAACCGTTAGCATAAACTAAATTAGTGCATTAAGTTGATACTTCCTAGAGGAAAAATTATAATAGCCTTTGTTCCTTCGCCAATTTTTGAAGTCAAGGTAAGCCCTAAACCAAGCTGCTCTGTTAGCTTTTTGCACAAATAAAGCCCTATGCCGGTAGATGTTCCAAACTTTCTCCCATTCTCTCCAGTAAATCCTTTTTCAAAAACTCTATTTATATCCTTATCTATAATACCGATGCCATTATCCTCTATGGTAAGTACGATATTGTTTTCATTTCTAATCGTACTGATTGTTACCTTTGCGTCACGTTCCCTGTTGTATTTAATAGCATTTCCGATCAATTGGTTGACTATAAACTCCAGCCATTTCGCGTCACTATACACCGTGCCTTCTACAGCTTCCATATCAATAATAATGCCTTTGGTTATAAAGTCTCTCGAATTTCTCTTTATTACACTTCTGACAAGATCAGCTAAAGAGACCTCTTTAATAAGATAATCCTTGCTGACATTATTACTTCTTGAATAATATAGGACTTGTTCTATATATTCTTCAATTTTTTTCACTTCATCTTTAATATTTCGAGTAATGTTGTTTTGATTATTTTCTATTATTAATCGAGTTGATGCAATCGGAGTCTTTATCTCATGTACCCATGTTTCTATATATTCTCTATACTCATTTTCTCTATCTCTATAATTCTTTACATGTTCATGCATATCTTTATTTGCCTGGCGCAATACATCATATAAAAGCTTGCCTTCTATATTCTCTGGTTTTTTCATAATTTCAGACAACAGATACTTTTTATCCAAATTATCCATAATACTGTATAACTCGTTATAGAATATTTTCTGTTTAACATATTCTATAATTATATAAGCAAGTATGGGAAAGAACCAAATACAGAAAATCAGAAAAATTAATTTGCTGTTAATATTAATCAGCAGCATTATGCCACATATGATGATGAATAATGTAAAATTGATCAGCAGGAATATAGTTCTGTCTTTTAAATACTCTTTTATACTCATGGAAGGATATATCCTAATCCACGTCTTGTTTCTATGTTTTTCTTCATACCTAACCCTTCAAGTTTTTTTCTCAATCTTGTAACATTAACAGATAAGTTATTATCATCTACAAAAACATCAGCGTTCCACATAAAGTCCATTAAATCGTCCCTTGACACAATCTTTCCTTTATTTTTATATAAGCAAGAAAGTATTTTAATCTCATTTTTAGTCAGTTCTGCTATTTTTCCTTTATATGTAACAGAACCGTTGGATAAATTAAGCATTAAATCATTATAAACAAGTGTATCTCGAATGCTGGACCCTAGAACTCTTCTTAATATAGTTTCAATTCTTACCAAAAGAATTTGTGTATTATATGGTTTAGTAATAAAATCATCAGCACCTAAATTCATACTCATAAGTTCGTCCATCTCGTTATCCCTGCTAGTAACTACTATTATAGGCACATCTGAGATTTTTCTTATTTCTCTGCAGATATAGTATCCATCAAATATGGGCAAGTTAATATCTAAAAGAATTAGATTAGGTTCTTCCCTTAGAGTATCATTAATAATATTTTCAAAATTTGTTGGCGCAACAGCGTCATATCCATATCTGATTAAAAAGGTTTTAAGTTCCTCTCTTATCTTTTCGGTGTCTTCTATAATAACTATTTTTGACATAGGCTCACTTCCTTTGTAAAATTTGTGAATACCTAACTACCTTTTCATTGGAATATTTTTTCTAGGAAAAACATCAGCTATACTAGGTGTAATGCTCAGTCAAAAATATAACTCCAATATTAGGATTCTTTTACACTTATACCATGATTAATAATTTATAACAAACAAATGTATGTTAATCACCCGTATCTCTGTTATTTGATGACACCCTTTTAGTTACACAAAAGGTAAATAGACAAGGACAAACAAAAAAGCAGTGCCACAAGATCCAAGCATATTCAGATTTTAGACACAGCTTTAATATGGTTCTTTAACGAAAATAGATGGACTTTTTATTAAGGAAAAGCACCTGATAGTTGAAGAGTTAAAAAAGAATTTCTCCTATAAAAAATGGAATAAAAACCCCAACAGTAGAAGCAATTACAATTAACCAAAATGTTTTGGAGGTTAGTCTTTCTTTCAGTAACCGACTTTTTTAGAACATTATCGGTTAGTAAAAAAACAACAACTAAAAAGCAAAAAACTCCTTCAAATCTGAAGGAGTTTATTTCATAATATACAATACTGAGAGAAGCTATTTTACTAATGAGTAATGCGTTTTTGTGGAGCTTTTACTTTAAGCAAAGTTAACCCCATGTCAAAAAAATTTTGAAATATTAACAATGTGAAAAATCTATAAAAATAGCTCCTCATTTATTTTACTATAGCTCACTATTTAGATTACTGTAAATGCTTTGGTGTGACGTTTTTATGTACTTTATTCTGAACTTCTGCGAATATATCCTCTTGACTTTCGACCTCATACTTTTTATTTATCGAGTTTAATATTTCGTTTATATGAGATAGTTGGGAATTGCTCGGTATTACATTTATTATTGTTTGTTTGAAATCCTCGAAATCCTTTTTCGTTACAGGTTGAGCAGCCTGTTTTAACTCAAAACCTAATTGCTCATTTGGTTCTAACGTTGCCCATTTTACGTCACTTATTTTAGATACACTATTTTGTCTAAGTTTCATTTCAAGCTGGTCCACTGTTAACCTAAGTTTTTTCAAATTTGTTTCATTTAAAGTACCATTATCAATGACCACCTTTGCTTTACCTGTAATCAATTTCTCAAAGGTATTGGACTTTATTTGTAAAAATTCCATTACTAATAATGTTCCGACCAGAACACCACCAACCAAAATGGTTGTCCAAATATTTTTTCCTGCTACGGGTTGAATTAATAAAGATCCAATTCCAATCATTATAACTGTTTCAGCCAATGTCATTTGTGAAATTGTCTTCCTAACTGCAATTCTTAAAAGTACTGTTCCTGCAATAACAACCAATATTGCTTTCCATATATAATCCCATTCCATATAATAACCACCATTCGACTAAAAAGAATTAATGATATCTTCCCCATATTACCCTTTATTATCCATTTAAGACATATCTATTCTCATTAGTTTCATTCAAGAGAAAAATCTGATTATAATCCATATTTATCTAACGAACGCTATTTAGACTATCTTTAAATCTAGGTTTTTATATACTTTTATTAGGAGAATTATTTAAAATAGTCTTTTGCAATTCGCTCTATAATAGAAGGCACCTTCTTACTTAAGAATAATGGCACCTTTAATGGAATCATTAAATATGATCTTTATCATAAAATCTATTATTTCTTCTACCACAAACCCTTTTGAATAATTTCTACAAACTCAATCCAAGGACACCGCTGTATTTTTTAATTCATTTTACTAATTTTCATATCGAAAAAATCTAAAACAATGATTATTCAAAAAATTATTTACAACCTCCGAAAGGTTTGGTATTGTTTATTACAATAAAATGCCAAAAACAAATAAATGCTAGGAAGAGAAGAGTACAATCATGCAATTCTTCAAAGAGAGCTCCTGTTGGTGGAAAGGAGTAAGAATACTGGTTGGAAGCAAGCCTCTGAGCGGCACATTGGATCCATATGGGTGATGGTGTGACAGGTGCTCCTGTTATTGAGCTAGGGTATAAGTATGGTCTTCATACCGTACCTAAAAAGGATAATATGGTGACATATTGTCAAACTGAGGTGGCACCACGGCGCGCAACAACTCGTCCTCAAGACTAAAAATCTTGGGGTGAGTTTTTTTTATTTTCAAATTTTGCATTTTCAAGGAGGAAATAAAGTTGCGTATAAAAAAGTTAGTAAATTCGTGGAAATACCCTTCTATCTTATTATCCAGTATTGGTATTTCCAGCATTGGAGAATGGGTATATTTTATAGCACTAAATATAATCGTACTTGATAGGATGGGTGTACTTGCTGTTTCAGGTTTATATATATTAAGGGCTTTATCTGCATTATTTACAAACTTTTGGTCGGGTAGTTTAATTGATCGATTAAATAAAAAGCATCTTATGGTGTGGCTAAACATATTCCAAGCAGTGTTTATTGCCTTACTGCCTTCACTTTCGTCTCTTTCAGCAATATATGGAATCGTTTTTTTAATTAGTGTAGCTAGTTCCATCTATGAACCAACATCTGTACCGTACATTACAAAGTTAATTCCTCATGATCAAAGAAAACGATTTAATTCTCTTCGAAGTTTAATTGATTCTGGAGCGTTTGTTATAGGTCCTGCAGTTGCAGGAATGATGTTTATGATTGGAACTCCTAATTTCGCCATATATATTAATGCAATAGCCCTTTTTTTATCAGCATTAATCACTCTCTTCATGCCAAATATTGAAAGAAATGATTTTGTTGAAACAGAAGACGAAAAACTATCCTTGAAGGTATTGCGAGAAGATTGGAAATTAGTTGTTGATTTTAGTCGTAAACACCTGTATATTATGGTCATTTATTTCCTCTTCAGTACAGTGATGGTTTTGGCAACTGCTGTAGATTCATTGGAAGCAGCGTTTTCTACAGAAGTGCTTTTATTATCAGAGAGAAACTATGGATTCCTCGTGAGTATTGCTGGTGTTGGGATAATTGTTGGAGCATTAGTAAACATAATAACTGTTAAAAAGGTTGCTACCTCTTGGCTGATTGGTCTTGGATCATTATTGGTCTCTATCGGTTATATAATCTATGCATTTTCAGACAATTTTTTGATAGCAGCAATTGGGTTTTTTATTCTTTCCTTTTCGATGGCTTTTCTTAACACAGGATTTGACACTTTTTACCAAAATAATGTTCCTGTCCATGTAATGGGAAGGGTTGGTAGTGTATACGGATTCATTGAAGCTTTTTTCACCATCATTTTGACGATACTTTTTGGAATCATGGCTGAAATGATATCCATTCAGTCTGTTATCCTATTAGGAAGCTTAATTATGTTTACAGTAACAATTATATTATTTATCTTTAATACACAGCCCTCGAAAGCAAAATTTTATTCTGAGAAATAATACAGGACACAATTACTCGACAGTACCTATGCTTAAAATAAGACTTTGAATATATCAAAAATACGAATGGCCTTGAGAATGTAATCATTCTCAAGGCCTTTTTGTTGGCAATCTGAACTAATTTTTCAATCCATAACAGTTATCTATAGGCCAATTTCTTATTCAATTAAACGCCCTGTTTCTACTATAAGCAACAAAATACAGTTATTACAGGAATGCTGCCCCGTTAGCGACATAAGAAAATGTCTTCCTTTAATTTAAGGAAAGCTCCCGCTACTTTAAGTAGATTATTAGACAATCATAATAAGTTCTGCAGAAAAAAATATTAATCCTTTTCTACTGAATCAATGCCTTTACTTATTGAAAGTAACTGTTCTATTTAATTTTTTTAGTTAACATATAGCTTTGTTTTATCATTTCGTAAATGTCTTCCTTTGGAACAGTGCCGTCAAGAATTATCGAATTCCAATGGTCCTTATTAAGATGAAATGCCGGAACTACCGAATTGTATATCTGACGCCAATAATCCAAAAAACCGGGTTCACATTTCACATTAATCCAAATATGGCCATCTTTTCCAAATATCCACGCAAACACTTTCTTGTTATCTATATGTCGCATTAACGTCCAATTCTTATCACGAAATGGATAATCTTCATATGTATTACCCATCCCCAAACAGTAACTGATAGCTCCCTCTCTATTTTCCATTGTTAACCTCTTCTCCAAGATAACTTGCTAGTTTTTTAATAAAGTTGCATCCTAATTATAACCTCTCAACACTGTATTGCACTAACTTGCCCCGTTTTTACCATAAGAAGGCTCTCGCTCACAGTTCTCCTCTGAATTTCTGACAAATAAAAAATGCTCCACGTTGTAATAATCATGAAGATTTCTACTCTATATGAATTTTTTCCTGTTATATATTCATAAATTTTAAAGGTCTACCTAGGGAGAACTTAGAATAAAAGAAACACCCTATAAAATAGGGCATAAAAAAGGGAAGGTTTGATGGTGTTGAAGTAGCTTGTACTTCCAACAGCGGAAAATACAACAATTTATATTCCAGTTGTCGCAGCAAGTACTTATCTGAAGGTATTTTACTGGAATAAACAGTTTGATTTAGCAAACAAATATGCTCCAATAACTTCTGTATTACAGCCTTAACAAATGGTGTATATTCCTTCTCCTCATCTATTCAATTCGTTCCTAATCTCCCTGTAGATCTTGTCCTTCTAGTTCTATTTGCAAGAGGATGCTAATTCTTACTAGTACGGAATCGCATCTTGCCATTGAGACCGCACACATTTCATAAATTGAGTGTTAATTTAACAATGTATACATCGTTAAAACGCATAATTAATTCTAATAAAATTGAATAAATCTATTATAAACTGCTCGAGCTCTTTTCGCTTCATTCGTACCATGAATAATAGCACGCCCATCTTTAAAGAAAACAATTCGATACCCCTCAAATTCACATGTAAGCAAATAGTTGTTTAATTTAGGATTAGTAACGTGATTTTCCAATCTCTCCAACAAGCGATGAAGTAAATACGTTTTCCTATTTTTCCCTGGTCGAAGTTGGACAGCATCTCTCCCACATAATACATCTGTTTTGGTCTGGTTTTCAAACTGTAAAAAAGGATGGGATGGATTTTCACTACATGTTGGACAAATTTTATTTTTCAACTGACTCACATTTATTTCCGATTTTTCATTTTTCCATATATCAAATGATTGAAGCATCGGAGCAAGTGTTTCACCTGAAAGAATTTTCAGAACCTGCGTAACTTGTATTGCTGCAGTAACTTGAACGATTGGACTTATTACACCAACTGTATCACATGTCATGTCATTCATCGGTAAATGATTTAATAAACAGTATAAACAAGGTTTATCAATTGAAATAATCGGATATGTAAGTCCATAGCTTCCAACACATGCACCAAATAGAAACGGAATTTGATGTTTCACTGCAGCATCATTCACAATTAAACTAGTTTCAAAATTATCAGTAGCGTCTACGATTACCGAATGATTCTTAATCAATTCTTCAATATTTAGTCCATTAACATCCTCTATGAAACTATTAATAGTAACTTCACTGTTGATTTGCTGCAGCCTTGTTTTGGCAGCAATGGCTTTTGGTAGTTGATTTCTAACGTCTTCTTCTGTATATAATTGTTGTCTTTGTAAATTACTTATATCCACATAATCACGATCAACTATCTTAATGCGTCCTATTCCAGCTCTTACTAACATTTCAGCACTTACAGATCCAAGAGCTCCTGCACCAATAATGATAATACTAGCCTCTTTTAGGCTGGCTTGTGCCTTACTTCCTAAAAACAACTCTTGTCTTGAATAACGAGTCGTCAAAATGTCACCATCCCAGTTGTTGGGCTACTCGCTACAGCATACTCTTTTTCTTCTATTCTTCCAGCTTCAAACCCTAGTCTCCCTGCTTCTACTGCAAGCTTCATTGCCTGTGCCATTTTTATAGGATCTTTCGCACCTGAAACAGCAGTATTTAGTAACACACCGTCTGCACCAAGCTCCATCGAAAATGCTACATCTTTAGGAGAACCAATCCCCGCGTCAATAATTACTGGAATAGTAGACTGTTCGATAATAAACTTTAAATTAAGCGGATTGATAATTCCCTTACCAGAACCAATCGGTGATGCACCTGGCATAACAGCGTGTACCCCAAGTTCTTCAAGACGTCTTGCTAACACGACATCATCGGAGGTATAAGGTAAAACAATGAATCCTTCTTTCAATAACATTTCAGAAGCTTTTAACGTTTCAACAGGATCTGGTAAAAGTGTTCGCTCATCTCCAATCACTTCTACTTTTATCATGTCACACAATCCAGAAGCTTTTGCCAGTTTCGCTATACGGACGGCCTCTTCAGCATTTTTTGCACCAGCCGTATTAGGAAGAAGCGTATATTTAGACAAATCCAGTTGCTCTAGAAAATTGGGTTGGTTATCTGAAAATAAGTTCATTCTTCTCACAGCAAAGGTTAAAATTTCTGCTTCCGATACTTCTACCGCCTTTTTTTGAATATCAAATGATGGATATTTTCCAGTTCCTAATAAAAGTCTTGATTGAAACGTACGATCAGCAATTTTTAACATGTTTCATCCTCCTCCTACAAAATGAATAATTTCAACAACATCCCCATTTGTGAGACTCATTGCTTCATAGTTTTCTTTCATCACAATTTCCTTATTGACCTCAACTACGACAATACGATTTTCTAAGTGATAGAAGGAAAGTAATTGTTTAACCGTATTGGTTCCTTCTTGAAGGTTAACACTCTTTCCATTTAATGTAATCGACATTTATTCACCTTCTTACTAGCAATGGCTGGTGGCGGTCGATTTTAAATGCCTCCACCCATTCATTTTTTATTTGTCTTTTAAGTATCAAATCACGAATCATTTGCCCTGTTGCAGGCGCAAGCAGGATTCCATTTCGATAGTGCCCTGTAGCAAATAAAATTCCTTCTTCTTCAGGATGGTGCCCAATGAATGGTTTTTGATCAAATGTTTGTGGACGTAATCCAGCCCAGAAAGACTCCATTTTCATATCTGCAACAGTTGGCAGCATCGTTTTTGCCTTTACAATAAGCTTTTCCATTCCACTGAGACTAACTTTTTCATTCCAGTCATTCTCAATCATAGTAGCTCCAATCACAACTGTTCCATTATTTCTTGGCACTATATAACAGTGATCGTGAAAGATGGTATGTTTTAAAGTCGCTTTTTCATCTATTACAGATAGGCATTCTCCTTTTACAGGAGTCAATTGTTGGTCTAACCCAAGCTGTTTAAAAAAATGGGTACTCCAAACCCCGTTAGCAACCACAACATACTTAGCTTCAACAGAACCTGTTGCAGTTTGAATAAAAAAACTATTATCTTTCTTTCGAATATCTTGTACAGGAGAAAATTCAAAAAGAGAAGCCCCTAGTATTTGAGCACTTTTAGCAAATGCCTGACATACAGCAAGTGGCATAACATTTATATCCTCTTCTATGTAGACTGCTCCTAATAGATTGGTAGAAACATTCGGTTCCATCTCCCGAACAGAATCTTTATCGAGCCATTTAACAGTCGGTTGAGATAAGATGGCTCGGAGTCCATTTCTTTCAAGTTCATTGTAAGCAAGCTTTAAAATACCACCTTTTCTGAATCCCATGTCAAAACCGCTCAAGTAGTTTAATTCTTCTTTAAGATGAGAATAGGCAAACTGGCTGCTTCTCGCAAAAGGATAGAATACTTCCAAATCGTCATCACATTCAGAATGAGCTCCAAGCATACCACCTGCAGCACTTGTAGATTTAGACCCTATTTGATTACCTTCAAACAATGCCACATTCATCTTTTCTTTTGCTAAATAATAAGCAATCGAGCAACCAATTATGCCACCGCCAATGATGGCTACTTCAAATTTCTGATTCATTATTTATCGCCTCAACATACTGATTTGTCGAATAAATTGGGTTGTCTGAAGAAAATATCCCAGACATCACTGCAATGCCATCCGCTTTTACTTGTTGCAAAACATCTACCTTACTCCATGTAATACCACCTATAGCATATACAGGAATCCTTAGCTCCTCAGTCATTTTGAGAAGAGGCTCTATTCCATTTGGAGCCTTCCCTTTTTTACTATTAGTCTCAAAACAATGTCCATATAAAACATAGTCTGCACCCTCTCTTTGGGCATTCATTGCTCCCTCATAAGAATGAACAGAGCATCCAACCATTAAATCAGGAAAATTTTGTTTAACTTCATGTACAGGAAGACCTTTCTCTGGTAAATGAACCCCTAGTATCCCCATAAGCAAAGTAATATCTAAACGGTCATTTAAGATTATTTTTTCTTTTTTAACACCACCCTCTTCTAGATATTGGAGTAAAGTGATAATCTCTTGAGCTGTTTTTGTTTTTTCGCGAATCTGAACAAAATCAATCTTGTCTTTTATCTTAATGATTGTACTTGCCAGATCACACACTAATTTCCTATCATCTGTTACAGCCATTAGCTTCAACATTATCCCCCCTTAAAAATCCAAATAATCAGCCAATTGAACAACTTCCATCAGGCATTTTTCCACATAAAAAAACCACTCTCCTAAATAGAAAAGTGGTTTGGTTTGAAAGTGTTCACATGCAAACAAAGACAAACATTCTTTACTTTCCTACGCAGGTTCTAACCTGTTCAGGTTTTGAGGGTTTAAAAAGTAACTACTTTATTCTCAGCCCTTATCAAGGGATCCCCTAGAAAATGAATATTTCAACTTATTTAATTATTCTGATTGCATATGTAATTCTAATACATTACTAGATATGTTTCAAGTAAATTCCATTTTAATTTGTCAGGAATGCTGCTCCTTTAGCTTCTGGCCAAAGAAAAAAAAGAGTATCATCCTTTCTAGGATCGATGCACCCATTACGTGAATATTCGACAACCAAGGACTTATTTATCAAGTTCTATTCTTTCCATAATTTACCCAAACCCAAAAAGTAATTACCGCGATAATAGGTATAATACTTGCTATTGTTTCAAGGATTGTTGAATCTTGTATAAAGAAAAGAAACATTAATATTCCATAGGAAATAAATACAATAAAAAATTTTTGCATATCTTTCTTTTTACTCATCCTATCCCCTTCCCGCTCCTATATTTTTATCTAACAGCAACTTTAAAAACTCCATTTTGGGAAAAGATTGATCAAAATGGAGTTACTAGCTTTAAATAAGTATGAGACTTTTATAAAAAAGTTTGGTTATTTTCCACCTATGTTGTTCAAGAATAGTGCCTTTATCTTGAATAAGAGTTTTAATTTCTTCTTTCATCACAAAACTATATTAAACTGTCACGTTGCTTCCTCGATAACCTTTTTACTATAATTCTAAAGCATAAGAGCCCACTAATTAATAGAATTAATATTAAAGGTCCTACAAGTAATCGTCCGATAGTAATTGCATCCGAATCTAGCGTACTTGGATCAAACGAAGTAATCAACCTAAAATAAGGAACATTTAAATATGCCAGAATAATATTTTCTAATATCATGTAAATAAAAGGACCTGTAAACATAACAAAGATATTTTTTAAATATATCCAAAGTACAAAACCAAATGAAGCAACAACAAAACCTATAAATGCCCTCCAACAACTAAGTACAAGTCCATATAAGAACGGATGATTAACAAAATAGTTACCAGCGAAATATCCTATGGCGTAATCCGAACCAAATGGTTTAACATCAGGGATAAAATATAGGGAAATAATTAACCCTATAAAAGATATAAAAAAAGTGATAAAAGCCCCACTGATTGATGAAACTAACCATTTGGAAAGCATGTACTTTTCCTTTGATTCCCTATCATTATTGGAAGAATTATTACCTTTTTTTCTATCACAGAACATTAACCAGCATGCAGTAACTACTGCAAAAAAAGGAAAAAAGAGTCCAAATAACTCTCCTGATTGTTCCCAAACTTCAATATTGTAATTATAGCTAAAACCATATTGGCGAGAAATAACGATCCCGCCACTAAACAATAAAGCTATAAATAAAATAATAAGGTAGGGATACTTTAGCTTAGAAATTTCCATTTTTATTAATTGTAACATATCTACTCCTCCTTAATTGTTCATAATTTAACATCTTTAAAATTTTTCATAGCTTTTCAGAATTGAACATTTTTTACCTTGTTACTACTTATTTGAATCTGCCATTACACCAAATACCGATGTCCGAATCATCTGTAAATCTTCTAGTTTTTTTAGCTCCGCTGCTGTACCCGTTACAACAGCCCCCAATATCATTACATTATCAGTAGATAGAGTGGAAGATTCCCCTTTTAAATAGCTATAAATCCTTTCAAATTCACCAAAATATTCCCCTTCCTTTATGCTTAAACCTGTCTCAATGTCGTTGATAAACCTTTCTTCACTTATAGAAGGGTTACTGTCACTAGGCATCCCTTCAAATCCATACACATTAGATGCCAATTCAGGAGAAGCTGGTATATTTACCGTTGTTCCTTCTACAGTTTCTAAATCTGTCTCTTTAAACATCTCTATATTTGTATATGTATCGGCCCAATACCATTTTAGTGTTACATCATCAGGTATAAATTCGCGCACTTCTTCTGGTGAATATTTTTGGTTAAAGGATAAAGCTATTTCAACTAATAATTCATCTGGGAACTCATTTAGTTTCATTAAATCGTTTCTTATGTAGGTATATGTGACGTCTGGATGATAGAATTCCATCATTCTTTGCTTTGTCTCACGGTCATAATACCTTGTTTGACCATCATTTTCGTCTTTTAACTGTATTGGAGAATGGTCACCTGTTAATCGACTGACTCCACCAAATAAATTATAGGTAATAACTTGGTCGCTCCAGTGTACAGGAATTCCACCGACTTCTTTATATCTATTAAAATATAAAATACCCTCAAATAAGCCGTTCCCCATATTTTGAGCACCTAACTCTTCTACGTTAGGCTGCGTTATTCTACTAAATAATTCAGTGTCACGCATTGCATTCTCTTGACTCCATCTCATGATTGAAAGCCATGAGAATCCTAAAGTAATGAATAAAAAAAACATAACAAATAAAGAGATTACAATATTACGAAGAATGGTTCTTCTTTTCGCCTTTCTAATAATCCTTTCAAACGAATTGCTAGTGGGATTTCCTTGAAAAAGCTCAATAAGCTCCTTTTCCTTTTCACGTTCTTTATAGTCGGTCATGTTTGGTTTGCTCCCTCCCATATATTTCTTTAAAAGACTTCCTCGCGCGAAATAAATAAGTTTTTAACGTTCCCAAGTTTATATCCAACATCTCAGCAATTTCTTCATAACTTAACTCAAGCTCGTATTTTAACAATAATAATTGCTTATAAAGAGGAGTTAGTTGATCTAGTATGACTTGGATTTCTTTTTTCATCTCATGCTGTCGAATATACTCTTCTGGCAGAGGGGATTCATCTACAAAATCAAAGTTTTCAAGAGATACATTAATTTGCTTTTGCTGTTTACTACACAAATCATAATATTGATTAAGTGCTACACGGAATAGCCAGCTGTACGCTTTTTTAGACTCAATGGAATCAATGTATGAGATAAATTTATATAATGCCTCTTGAATAATATCTTCCGCATCGCGAGGATCAGCCCCTATTTTAATTAAGTACTTAAAGATAATTCCTGTTTTTTCTTGCAAAATTTTGTGTAGATCTTCCTCCCGATTCAATAACTCCCCTCCTTCACTTATAAGACTATTAATATCTTAAAAAGTTAACACCTAAAATAAAACTAAATTTAATTTATAACTTTTAATTTAAATACATTGCTTTAAATCGGAACACAATATATGAAGTGTTTCTAGGTCAACTGGCTCAATAAAAGAAGACGTCTTCATAAAGAAGTGCGCCCTTTACTTTAAGAACCCTTTTTCTTTGAACTCTAGTAATTGACAAAAGCTAATAGAATAATAATAATTTTAGATTTGGTTCCTCCTCGTTCCATAAAACCCCACATATTCACTTCACCAATAACTTTAACATAAATATCCAATTATCTTTGGGGAATATTCTCTACCTTCTCACCCTTATTTGAACAAAGTCCGAGTGTATCACATCAATACTGTATACAATTCTAGTTAACATACAAGTATCGGCAATGAAAAAGGATCCTCCACTGGAAGATCCTTTCATACTGTTGAAAAACAAAATTGTCTATGGACAATTTGTGAATATAGAGATAACTCCCCTCTTTACACAACGGAAAACAAGGGGTTATTTATATACTTCACCTATTCATATATGAAATAGCAGATAATCGAAAGAGCGATGAATTAATGGATGATGCTTCGTACCATAGAGAATTTGGAAAAGACCACTTTTAGAAAAATAGTCGTAAAAATCCTCTTATTTTCGTTACTTACATGAAAAATAACAGAAATAGACGGAGATTTACGCCTATTTCCTTAGAACACATGAAATCGAAGGCATTTTCCTACCTTAACCGGAAAAATCCGCTTATTAGCAAGGAAATTAACAGTATATTTGCTTTTAGTCGTAATTCTCCGCTTATTGTTGATGGTTCCTGCAAGTTGGCTGTGGTTTTTTTCAAACAGAATATTAATAAGCTTATTTTTTATCTAGATGATTTATGTTTCAGTGGTGAGAATCCTATGGAATCTGCAAAAGCTTTATACCCTGCAGACAAAGGGGAAACATCGGCCAAAGCTTCTAGCCCCATGAAGCGAACCAAACACCTGTAACAGAAATCAAAACCTTATTTTGCGAGTTCACTACTTATACAAGTTCTCGACACACTCCTGTTATTAAAATTGGAGGCATGTTTCATTGCTTAATCTTTTTTCAACACTGTGAAAGGAATCTCCACTGCAAAATCCTTTACGCTGTATGTTCAAGTAATACAATCTATTGCTTATCTTACAATTTCATTATTATTTTTATCAATTTAATATTTTCCTTTTACATCGATATATATTTATATTGCTTATACATAAATATCATTATTTGGCTCGATTTGATAATTTTCAGAACCACCGCCTAGATGAAAAATTCCCTTATCATCTATCGTTAAAGTACCTGAAAACTTAATCTATAATTAAACGATCAATTCCGACAACGTCTTTACTTTCACGAAATGTCCCGGCGGATACACCAACGACTTTACGGAATACCTTGTTAAAATAGTTGGCATTTGCGTACCCTACTTGGGCAGCAATATCTGTAACAGAGAAGCTCGTTGAACGAAGAAGCTCCGCCGCTTTTTCAATTCTGATTTTGGTAAGATATTGTACAGGTGTCATATTAAGTTGGTGTTGAAACTGCTTAATAAAGTA
Organism: Bacillus sp. B1-b2; assembly: GCF_009183415.1. GTDB lineage: Bacteria > Bacillota > Bacilli > Bacillales > Cytobacillaceae > Niallia. Next base: position 157,437 of record NZ_WEHU01000003.1, read on the forward strand.
ATATCTAGAGAAACCAGATACGGCCGCTATTTCGTCGAGTGTGATTGGTTCATGATAATGCGTTTGGATAAAGGATAAAGCTTCTGTAATCTGGAGTGAGAAACCTTCTGTTGCTCTTTCAATATTCCTTATGAAACGGTAACACTCCATGATAAACTCATAAGCTTTTGCAGAGGCATAATATGCATCTGTAATCTTTTGCTCATATGCTTCTTGATAGATTTTCAGCAAAAGCTGAATCAACTTTGAATCTGGAGGGATTTTTAAGACAGGACCACTCTGTTCATTCATAAACCGCCAGCAATCGGCGGCTTCTCTTCCCACCAATGTAATAAACATAAACTCCCATCCCTCGCTATCCTTTGGAAAGTAATAACGATGATTACTAGGAATTTCGGCAATGAATGCTTCTCCTGACCTCACTGTATAACTTTTATCCCCTATGTCAAATCTTCCTGATCCTGACAGTGTGTATTGAAACACATACGTGCCGACGTCTCTTCGCTTTAACCCATGCCAATCATATATTTCACCGGGTATTTTCTCTTCCCGACCAAGCACGAAAATATTTGCCACATCGTTAGGGAGCATATCTTGAAAACGAAAACCGTACGTACCATAATCCTTCTCTTGATTCCCCCAATAAGTGAAAGACAATATTTTACCCTCCAATCACACAAACTTACCATTGAGGTTATTGTATATACGTTTTAATATTATTATAACAACATAAAACACAAAGTTGAACACAGGACATCAATTATTTTTTAGAACAATTTTTTATCCTATTACAAGAATTGGATAGATGCTACCTGTTTCGCTTTATAGGAGGTATACTTATGTCAAAAATCACTTTTATTGGAGCTGGAAGTACTATTTTTGCTAAAAATGTATTGGGAGATTGCTTAATGGTGCCTTCCCTTGATGGATTTGAGTTTGCTTTACATGATATCGATGAAAAGCGCTTGAAAGAATCAGAAGCAATGCTGACTAATTTAAGAGACCGTTATAATAAAACCATCCATATTAAAGCATATTCAAATAGGAGAGAAGCATTAATAGGTGCTAAATACGTAATCAATGCTATTCAAGTGGGGGGCTATAAGCCGAGTACAATTATTGATTTCGAGATTCCTAAAAAATATGGTCTTCGTCAGACGATTGCTGACACAGTCGGGATTGGCGGAATTTTCCGTTCACTTCGCACCATTCCAGTTATGTGGGATTTTGCCAAAGATATCGAAGAAGTTTGTCCAGATGTCCTGTTTTTAAACTATACAAATCCGATGGCAGCATTAACAGGAGCAATGTTGCGCTATACAAATGTTAAAACAGTCGGATTATGCCACAGTGTACAAATTTGTAGCGAGCACCTGTTCCAAGCATTAGGAATGGATCATGAAGGAGTGGAAGAAAAAATTGCCGGTATCAACCATATGGCCTGGCTCCTTGAGATCAAACGCGACGGCAAAGATTTATATCCAGAAATTAAACGCCGTGCGAGAGAAAAACAACAAACACAGCATGATGATATGGTCCGCTTCGAGTTAATGGACAAATTCGGATACTACGTGACGGAATCGTCTGAGCATAATGCTGAATACCATCCGTACTTTATAAAGCGTAATTATCCAGAATTAATCCAGAAACTCAATATCCCTCTTGATGAATATCCTCGTCGTTGTGTAGAGCAATTGGAAGGCTGGAATAAAATGCGCGATGAGATGATCAACAATGATCAGCTTGCCCATACCCGTACACACGAATATGGTTCCAGAATTATTGAAGCGATTGAGACGAATGTTCCATTTAAATTTGGCGGCAATGTTTTAAATACAGGACGCTTAATTAGCAACTTATCAGAAAAAGCTGTTGTTGAAGTACCTTGCGTTGCTGACCGTAGTGGAATCACTCCATGCTATGTAGGAGATCTTCCAGAACAGTTAGCATCCCTTAACCGTACAAATATTAATACACAGCTATTAACAATTGAAGCAGCGGTTACGAAAAAAAGAGAGCACATTTACCAAGCAGCAATGCTCGATCCTCATACGGCCGCTGAATTATCAATGGATGACATCATTGCGATGTGTGATGATTTAATTGAAGCACATGGTGACTGGATTCCAAAATTTCAATAATCGCAAACCATTTCGTTCCTATTACAAAAAAAGTATTGACCATATAAAATGGAACTGTCCTCCCATTTTAAAGAGTGGTTAACAATTGGGGTTCAGTTCAAGGGTTAGCCACTCTTTAAAATGAATGGCGAGATACAATTCACATGTATTGATTGTATATGGCAACACAAAAGATAACCATTTCGATGCCACTATTCTATATCCCTTCTGATTTTGGCGTCTTTTATTTATTAAGATATTGTTAACTATCATCAAGATAAGGATTTAATAATCAATTTTTCTCCCGCTGTTTTTAGAAAGAAAAGCCGATTTTCCTAAGTAGGAAAATCGGCTTCTCTTTAACTATGTGAAGATATTTACTTAAACAAAACTATTCAACTTACACCTTTCTATGCTTGGTTATTATTAATACCGATCTTTCCTGCCTTTTTCTTCAAGTCCAGACAAGATAATTTTCAATGCAATAATTAATGTCGTAAATGCTATAAGTGGAAAGAGCATTATCCAAGGATTTAGTAGAAATTCTCGATAATCTGATCCTATTAAACCTGCCCATTCATTAGATAAAGAGAACTTCTTAGAACTGTCTGGTGATTCGTTCATTTGAATTTCTTTATCACCACCAATAAAAATCCCTAATACGCCAAGATGAATAAGCAAGAAAAGTAACTGAATAAGTTCTTGAATAAAGAAAATAGCCACTCTTGGCTTTATCAATATCCATATATGTTTTTTAAATAAATAATATTTACTTACTCCTGATAATTTTGCAATACTTATAAAGTCTTTGGTCAAAATAACTTTGATTTCATCGGATAAGAGAATCGTTAATGGTGGTATACCAATTAAGACTAACAATATCCCTTGTGCAATTAAAAACGCTGGACTAAAACTATCATATAAAGCAGTAAGTGGTCCCAATACAAAAAAAATAATGATAACTGGCGGAATAAAGTATGCTACATCCACTACTCGTTTAATATAACGCTGTGACTTTTTTACATAAAAGGCATACAAAATGGAGAATCCCACAGCAAAGATAAAACGCAAAAGGCAAATAAGTACTATATATATAATAGTGAATTTTGCACCCTCTATCACATTGTTGAACAAAGATTCACCTATTTTGTTTGTTCCAAGAGGTGGATACTCTAACGGAGAAAATGGTGCTTTTCCAATAAGATTTCCTTCTTCGTTATATAACAATCTTGTAATAGACTGCTGGTTATCAGGCACAATTAAGTCAGGAAAAAAGCTAACTAATAGTAGCAAAAAGATATATAAAAGTCCTATTCCAATTTTTATGTGTTTAGTATGTTTCTTCATCTTTTGTCTCCTGCATAGTTGCGTCGTATCCAGTCCACTTCGATATTATATATTCCCCCAATTTAATGAGTATGTACGATGGTATGTATATCATAACCAGAACCAAAATGAGAATGCGATAATCACCGATACCGTATACTTTAACAAATTTCATTATCCCATCCATATTAAATAGGATTTCTAGAATGAGTAGGCTAGAAATCATAAAGAGAATAATATTTTTAGAGTAACTTACTAGTGTTACCACCGTATTTCTTAGGAGATGAATAAAAAAAACATATCCTTCACTTAGCCCCTTTGATTTTAAAAACAAATAATAATCTTTTGACTTCTCTTCAGATATACTAGTGTGAAAGTATTTAAATAAGTGCAAAGCAGGTATGATACTTAAGCAAATAATCGGCAAGAAGTAAATCTTTTCTCCGCCAAGCTCATAGATACTAATAGCGGAAAACTCAGTTATTTTGAAAATCCAGATAATAAACTGCTGCGCTAATAGAATAATTAAAACATCAGGCATTGACTGTATGATAAAAAAAGAAAAATCTAACATTCTTTTACTTTTATTTGAGATTAAGCTAGCAATATACGTAAATAGGACGGCGAATACTACCGCTATAATAAATGAACATAAAAGAATGACAGCAGAATTAATATATTTTTCTTTCACCGCTTCGAAAAATGTGAGATTAGAACCATTACTAAGTGGGATTGTAACTTCTTGAGGATGAACTAAATAGTAAAAGCCACTAGATATACCTTCGAGGAAGGGTACCATACTTCCTGTTTGCAATAAGAGAGGAAAACAACCAATCAGTACAATAACACATAGAATCAAAACAAACTCAATAATCATCTTCAGACAAGTACGCATCATACCCATCTTACTCTAACCCAAATTGATCTTTTTTGAATAACATTTCATTACTAAAATATAGCACTACGAAAGAATCAGGTGCAGCACCATCCCAATAATAAGGTTCAACATCTTTATAAACGACCTCGCCAGTTACTTCTTCCGTACCTATCATATCTGGCATTCCTAGTAAATCAATTACATCCTGATAAGGCATACTGCTTTCTAACTGATTATATTGTTGAATTGATACCAAGCCTTTTTTAGCTTCGTCTTTTCCCGAACAACCGACAATAATTCCAAAAAAAAGAACGAAAGCAAACAAAAATGTAGATTTTTTATTTTTCAAAATTACCATTCCTCCCTTTATATGATTGATAATGTTAACCACAAATGATATTCATATGATTGGGATTGTACCTTAATAACTAATACGCATAACAATGAACAATGTTTCAAAATTTTGTAAAAATCTCATTTTTCCAATTATTTAATATTAAGGAGAGTCAGCCTATCCAACAGCACAATTTCTTCAAGTAACCTACTTTTTTACTTTAATAAGGGAAAAGCGATGCCTGTTTTGAAGTATCGCACCTTATTTATGTAAATGGAAACATTGCTTCAAACACCATCTATGGAAGCAAATGTAGAGCAATTTCGTAAAGAGAGTAAAAATAAAAATATACTCAAAAAAAGAGAAATAATCAAAGATAAAAATTTGATTATTTCTCTACTACATCTATGAATATTACCATTCTAAAGACTCTAGGAATGATAGAATGTCTTGATGAATGGCATCCTTATCTTGTCCTAATGTCATCAAGTGCTTTGAATTAGAATAACCTTTTATCCTTTTATGAAGAGAAGATACTTTTTCATATATATAATTAGCACTTTCTCTATATAATGGGTTATCTAATTCTCCGTACATTATAGATATTGGCTGCTTCACTTGAGGCAAGCCTTTTATAGTTAAGTCAATAAAATCCTTGAATTGCAATAAACTACTTGTTGAATTAACTTCTAACGCATCTATTTCCTTCGAAATTTTATCTTTTTCTTTTCCCTGCGATTGTTTATAGTATTTTGCATAAGATAGTACACGTTTTTTTAGCGAAAACACTTCATTCTTATATGGAACAGACATAGTAACTATACCTGTAACATTCATTTTCTGACCAAGCTTTAGTGCTAATAGTCCACCTAATGACACACCAATGACAGCAATATGCTGATAACCTTCATTTTTTAAAAAATTGTACCCTTCTTCTGCACTTTCCCACCATTCCCTTGGAGTTGATAAAATTAAATGTTCAGCCGAATAACCATGTCCTTTATACAAAGGAGCATAGCAAGTATAATCCTCTCTATTTAGAAAGCTACCTAGTTTTTTCATATCAACCGTATTGCTTGTAAAAGAGTGTAAAAGTAATACCGCTTTAGAACCGCCTTTGTAGTAGAAGGGTTTTGGCTCGCTAATTCGTACCATATCCGTTACCCCCTTATTCTGAAATGAACAATCCTATATATAAACAAAAAGGATAATACCCCATTGAGGTAGTGCGATTATGGGTATGTAAGAAGCAAATTCAAACCTTAGAGCATATATGGATAGTTACTATTTATAAATGAATAGTCAATTATTCTCTATAATTTCAAAAGTCTCACGTTTCTATACGAAAACGTTCTGTGCATTTAATTTTAAACGTAAGCTTTTACATATTTTAATTTTTTATCGGTCTCTTATGACAGGAACATTGCTACTATAATGCTTAAAAAAGAGCACTAACCTAACTTGTGACAGTACATTAAATAGGCTTCACTGAAGCAGGAATGATCTTTTATTTGCCTTTCATTGAAAAGTATCCATAACCACTAAAATGGATTCTTTTATAAATAAGCATCTTTTGGATTATTAGAAAGTTCTTCTATTGTAAGGAAGTCAAAACAAACTTCTTGTTCTTTTCCTTGTGGGCTACAAGCATATAAGCCAGCTTGCAAAATCGCATCATCTGGTATATTTAAATGAGCAATCCTAATTTGATTCCAACTTTCTCCGTCTAATGAAAAATCAACATAACAATTCTTTTCTATCTTAGATATCCGATAGTATGTATGTACCTCTTTACTATCTATATATTGGGTTGACCAATCAGAGTAACCATCGTTTGTAACTACTGCCCCTAGTTTACTGAAACCAGATGAAATATATTCTGTTGAGGTCTTTACCCATACGTCCTTTGTAAAGCGAATCATCAATCCAGCTTGATCGTATTTTGACTTAGGCAGAGCTTTCACTTTAGTAGTCATTCTAAAATTTTTATTTGTTTTCGCAAATAAAAAATGACCATTATCCACTTGAAAACCATAATGGGTCCTTTGCCAAAAATCTGTTCCTTCATCTGTTTTTAATACAAGATTGGAAGAAGTCTTGTCCACAAACCATTCTTTTGGCTCACTTTGCCATTCTAGCATGTCACTTAAATGTTCACTCTCAAAGTTTTCATAAAGAATCCTATTTTTATCCATGTATTTCCCCCAGTAATTACTTTTGTTTTATAGTAATACCATTTTAACCTACAATTTAAAACTTCATGTGCAAATCAATTCTTTTTTGTGATTATTCAAATAATTATTACTAATTTATCATCTATCCCACTCCTTATCAAGAACAGATAACTATATACCTTATTGCAATAAATTATTCTTTTTATCTCCTTACAAGTCAATCTTTCGTTTAAGTGAACTACCCCCTTCTCCCATGTACTTGTTGTTATATAGAAACATAATAAAAAGGCTTCCTATATGTAAATGGAAAGCCTTTTTATAATAGCTTGGTGATAAATTGAGAATAGCCCATTAAGTGACTTTTAAAGAGTTCCCTCTATTACTCACTTAATATTTAAAATACTCATTCCTTATTCTAAGGTAACGTCAATATCGCCATCTTTAGAACGGATATTTAATTTATCCTCACTCTGCCCAGAATTCGAAGATTTGGTTACAAGTTCTGTCCCATTAACCATAATACTTCCAAAACTATTGTGGATATCATAACTTAGTTCTGATTCTTTGTTTGCCAATGCTAATTGAACATCACCAAAATTAGATTCAATTACTGATTGACCAAATAACTCTCCATTAATATTTATTTCACCGTCTGTGCTTTCGATTTTCGTCCCATTACTAGTAAAATCGCGTAAAGTGGTATCTCCAAACAAGTTAATAAAATCTGCATTTTTAGTAATGTTCATTTTACTTAAATTAATATCTCCATCATTACTTTCAAGCGTAATTTCGGTTGTATTGACATTCGATGCCGTAATATTGCCAAATTTGTTATGCACAGTCAGTGAATTCGCTTTTATCTCATTTATATTTACAGTCCCATCATTGGATTGAATAGACAAGTTATTTATATTCATTCCATCCATTTTTATATCACCAAATTTATTATCAATATTTACATCGTCAAGGTCTGATACTTTAGGAATATACACTTTAATAATGGTCCTTTGAATGTTGCCTGATAGATTCATACTAAAAGAGAATATAGATTTAGTATTTTTTTCTTTAAGAATGAGTGTGTTATTGTTAACCTCTTGAGTAATTTCATTACCTTCCATTCTCTCTACTTCCAGTCGAAATTCCTCAGAAGGAATTATCTCTATATCAGCATCTGCCACATCAATTTCTAAACTCTTAAATTCTTTTAAGTCCCATTCCTCTTGTTTTCTATCTTCTTTACCAACTGCTTTCAAGCCATCATCTGTTTGGATAATAGAAAATTTCGCCCCAGAGAAAAAGCCGATTGCAGCGAGTAGAACACCCATCACCATTAATCCGCTAGCAATTAATTTACTCCGCCTTTTAAATTGTTTCATTTACATTGCCTCCTTGCGTTTGTTGCTAAACTTATCAAGTACTTTTTTCAGGAGTTTTACAATACCAGAGCTAACACTTTTAGAGAATCGGACAAAAGGAGAAAATAAAAGTATTCCTAAACCAACTGTTACGAATCCTAAACCTATAAAGAAAATCGAAGTTTCCCAATCTTGCATTATTACTGCACCTCCAGAAATAATGCTGAATATACCCGTAATTGGTAATCCAATTACAAGTAGGAAAAAAGTGAGTATAGTAACACCACAAACTAGTAATAAAGTTAATGCTAAAAGTATGATGACAAGAGCCAATGGCAGAGCAATGGGAGAAGCAATGGTAGCTAAGATAATAAACCAAATGGCGGAGAAGTTTTTCTTGGTAGTGTTTTTATGAGCATCCAGATCTTTGATAGCATAATCTGCTAAAATTTGAGATGCTACATATGCTGGGGATCCTAATCTCGCAATAACCTTACTAGTATTTTGTTCACCTGCTTCTTCAAAATATTGATGATAATATTCTATCGCTTCATTTATTTCTTCGTTTGGCAATTTCTTAATTTTCGATCGGAGTTTTTTTAAATACTCTTCTTTATTCACCTTTTATACCTCCTAATAATACGGAATCGATTTTTTGCTTATGCACCAACCATTCTTGTAGAAGTTCTTGATACTTCTCTATTCCACTGGCTGTTATTCGGTAATAGCGCCGATTTCTCCCTTGAAATGGCTGATCATATGTTGTTAAAAATCCTTGTTTTTGTAGTCTGCGCAGTACTGGATAAAGTGTTGATTCAGAAATATCCATAATTTCTCGGACTTGCTGAGTGAGTGAATAGCCATATGCATCATCCTTTACCAAGACTGCAAGGACACATGCATCAAGTAATGAGGAACCAAGCTGGAAAGACATTTAATAAAAACACCTCCAATATATAATATTATACGTTATATAGTATTAGAATAATCATATTATACGCCGTATAACATCCTACCGTCAAGTTCTAAATTTGGTTATTTTTGGATAATTTAGCCGCGTTCAAATTGATTTGCCTTGCCTCATCCTGATCTCCGCCACAAATTAAACATTAATTTTAATGAAATAGCGAAAAACAAAAAACCTTTCAAAAGAGGAGTAGAAAGGTTTTATAATGCATGAAACATTATTCCATTTAATGCTTTCATTATAAATTGGCTTCATTAATCGTTCATCATTAGTCTGCTTCTATCGTTACATAAGAAAAAGGCACCTCCCTTAAATAAAAGGAAAGTACCCTTTAGATGTTAGATTATGATAACTTCCTAATAAAAATATACAATTCTGTATAGCTATGAAGATAAAGTGTGTTTAATCTTTCTTCTGACCAGAGAGTTTTGCCCTATCATCTGCTAACGGCACTTGTTCCACCCAATTATTTTTAATCATTAACTTATAACCATCTTTCAGAAAATCTGTTAGTTCCAATAATAATCTAGAAAAATTCACTCCTAAATCATATCTCTGACTTGTTCCAATTGCTGTACCGTAAAGTCCCAGTTGTGTAGAGCCTATCACCATTTTTTGATACATCATAAGTCGATCAGAGAAAGGGGAAACGGTTGAACTAGTGATTTCCGATTCCTCAGACTTTGGGGAAGGTAGCTGTTCTTTTGACAATAATGATTCTAAAATTTCAACGTGCTTACTGATGACCTTTACCCCACGCCATAAAAAATCCTTCACTTCCTGTGATTTAGAAACTTGGGAAAATCCAATACACAAAGCTCTGTCCAACTGTCCTTTTTTTATATCCCAATATATATTGCTAATTTCAATACAATTTAGTGGCCTTTCACCACCAAGAATGCCTTGCAGGAAGCTTTTTGACTCAACAAACTCATAGCTAGTTGGTGGATTAATAAACGGCGGTCTTGATGCAATTCCTTTTTCCAAAAGTAAATCTAAAGAATCGTTAAAAAGGTCCATTGTTTCATTCTGACATTGAACAAAATAATCACGGATATCTCTTCTCATATTGCATGATAGAGCAGCTGCATATCCTGCCATGCCATGAATACTCGCTATGTATGTATAAGTCACACTAAATTCATCTGAGAATAAACGAGGAGCCTCCAGATTAACATCTTTATCCGTAAAACCATGTGGAATAGGGAATTTTTCTGCCACAAAGAACTCTTTTATTTTTATAATATGTCCTTCGGCTAAGCTTAAAGCAAATTGTAAAATAGGGCGGACTGATTTATCTTCAACAATATGAAGCATGTATTTAAAAATACAGATAGCCATCGTGTCATTTTGGTATTGTGTCCAAAGATTTGCAATTTCAGGGGCAGTAAGCCTTGAATTATGAGTTGTTTTGCCATTTTTATTTAAGCCAATCACAGAATCATTTCCTTTCAAAAATTACATTACTTAATGTTACTAAATTAATATGTATATAACCTTTACTTTTCCTATTTTTCATTAAAATATGTAAGATGTATAGAAACTTAAAGTGTGCTTTATTGATTTCCAAGACAGAAAAGCAAAGATTCATATACATGAAACACTAAAAATATATAAGAATTCTTTAAAATAACGAATCCAGTCTTAGTGTTCATTATTTTGTAAGTAGACAAAAAAGCCATTTCCTAGATAGGATAATGACTTTTATTCTCTCCTGGATTCTTCTTCTATTTATCTGCTTTTATACGCTTAGAACAAGATACTGGTAGTAAACAAAATTTTAATTATGTTTATTCTTTCACTCACTTAGCCCTCTATAATTTAAGTACAATTATTCACATCTATGTGAGACACATATATAGAAAAATAAGCTGCCATTTGGCAGTTACAGCTAAGGAACCATATTACTTTGAGATTTAAGAAAAGATATCAGTTTTTGGTTAACTTTTTTTGCTGATTTTCCAATCCAAATTAAATGTCCCCATGTATCCACTAAATATAACTCTGATTTCGCTATTTTTTTTTGAGCAGTCTGTGGATGTTCAAGTGAAATAAAACCGTCATTTACACTGTGAATAATAAGAGTTGAACTTTTGATCGATTTAAAATCTTGGTCCTTTATTTCTTTAGATTGCTTTAAATCAATAAGGAAACCATGACCAGAACGTTGACGTGCATTCATCTTTTTAAATTCTATAACATCGCTAACTTCAGATTTAAGTTGGAGCTCTTTTTTGTCAAGAGAACTAAACTGTGGAGCCATCATCTTAAACATAGCCTTCGGAAACAGATTACTAAGTCTACTAAGTACCCTCCATGTAATCCCTTCAACAGAAGGCCGAAAAATAATATGGGCTGCTTTATACGCTAAGTCTTTATTTGTCAACCATTCCTTAGAGACTGCACTCTCTAAAATAAGACTTTTTACTCTTTCTGGATACAAAGACGCAAAACGTATTCCAGTTGGACCGCCAGCTGAAATTGCTATCACATGAACTTGATCTATTTGTAGGTGTTTCAGTAAATTTACATAATACCCACAAGCCTTTGTTAAGCTTTCTCCTACTTCCTTAGATGTTCTTCCATACCCTGCTCTTGAAGGGGTAATTATGGAGTAACCACTATCTAGTAGTGATTTATATCCAAATTCTTCGTTACAATTTGAGTGACCACCGTGAAAAATTAAAATTGGCTCTCCTTTACCGACCAATGAATATTCAATTGTTATTCCTTCTATAGAATATTTCTCGATTGTTCGTTCCATACTATCAACTCCCATAGTGATTCTACGAGTTCCTTGACTAAATGTTTCATAAATCCATAATATATTTTATTAGATAGGAAAGTAGAAAGAAGCATTTAAGTTTGAGCAATCGAATTGTATAGGCAGAAAGTGACTTTGTTATGTTAGTTGTTCTTCTACGCAATTTTGATACAAATCATTAAAGATTCGAAGCCCTTGTTTTCTTAAACATTAGAAAAAGCTACTTAATAATTAGTTAGGGTGCTCATTATGTTAAAGTCGGTCCATTCAGTACTTTCCTTTTAAAATTTGAACAAAAATGGATACTCTTCATTCTTTAATAATTTGGATTTGGTAATACTGAGTTTATCCCACCTTTTTGTTTAGGTAATTTTTCGGTTGATGTTTTCCCTGTAACTCTAGGAACCAAAAATACGATGGAAGAAATGGGAAGGATACAGAAGATTACATTTCTAATGTTTCCTGTATTAGCTGAGACTTCTCCATTGCTTACCACCAAAAAACACCACCTTTTTTTATATTTTTATTTTAATCTAAGAAATTCCTCAACTAGCTTCCTTAATAACCACACTGAATACACAGTTTCACACACAGTAAATGAGCATTAACTCATAAACAAATCGTTAATCTTTTTAACCTTCATTTTAACTAAAGAAAACATCTCATTTGTTATTCGAACCACATTCAAATAATACAGGAATACTTCTCCAAAAGTGGCTGAAGTACTCTAAAAAAATAAAAATACATATGTACGCTCCTGTTCCTTAATTAAAGGAAGTAGGAATTCCCTTTTTGTTTCAGAACAAAAATTACTCTTTTTCTTACAGAATATGAAAATGCGAACTCACATAGAAAATATTTATCTCTATCATTCTACACAAAGAAATAAATTACTTTCATTTCCAGTTAAAACAGAAATTATTTTCCTCATTGAAATTTTAAAATGGGTTGGAAATGAAACAGTAAATCTTGGCTTTAAGGCGCTACCTGTTGCAAATGGTGAGATTTGAACATCTGTTATATGATGTTTTAACTGTAGTTATAAAGGAAGAACATCTCTCTAACAATAAGTCTAGCAATCCTCTAAAAGACTTTGTTTGGGAATCCTTTTTTATGATTTCAAGTTATATGTGGATAATATAACCTACGATATAACACAATATAGATGTTTATACAATTCAAGAAAGTAGGTGTACTACATGAAATATGAACAGCTTGCAAAAGATATTTTGCAAAATATAGGGGGGAAGGAAAATGTTAACAGTGTCGTTCATTGTATCACTCGTTTACGCTTTAAGTTAAAAGATGAAAGTAAAGCTAATACAGATGTCATTAAAAATATGGAAGGTGTAGTAACCGTCATGAAAAGTGGTGGCCAGTACCAAGTGGTCATCGGAAATCATGTACCCGATGTATATAAGGCTGTTGTTGAGGTCGGTGGTTTTCATAACCAAACTAATGATGAAAAAGCAGATGGTAAGAAACAAGGAATATTTAATCAATTTATAGATATTATATCCAGTATTTTCACACCAGTTTTAGGCGTACTAGCAGCAACAGGGATGATTAAAGGATTTAATGCATTATTTTTAGCATTGGGTTGGCTAGATACAACTGCTGGAACCTATCAAATCTTAAATGCGCTTGGAGATTCATTGTTTTATTTCTTCCCGATATTCCTAGGTTATACAGCAAGTAAAAAGTTCGGAGGTACAACGTTTATTGGGATGGTAATTGGTGCATCTCTTGTTTACCCCACATTAACGACATTAACAACAGGAACGCCTATTACCACATTATTTTCAGGATCTGTTTTTCAGTCACCTGTTTATATTACTTTCTTAGGTGTTCCAGTGATTCTTATGAGCTACGCATCCTCTGTCATTCCTATTATACTGGCAGCTTATTTTGGTGCGAAGCTTGAGAAGTTTTTCCGAAAAGTAATACCAGATGTCGTTAAAACTTTTTTAGTACCTTTTTTTACTCTATTAATAGCTGTACCAATCACATTTCTAGTAATAGGACCAGTTGCAACTTGGGCAGGAGTATTAATTGGACAAGCAACCCTTTGGCTCTACAACCTAAGTCCTATCATCGCAGGAATATTCGTTGGTGGATTATGGCAAGTTTTTGTTATATTTGGTTTGCATTGGGGGCTGGTACCGATCGCTATCAACAATCTAACTGTACACGGAGCAGATCCAATATTAGGTACCATGTTCGGAGCTTCTTTTGCACAAATCGGAGCCGTTCTTGGTGTATGGTTAAAAACTAAGCAACAAAAATACAAATCATTAAGCATACCTGCTTTTATCTCAGGCATATTCGGTGTTACTGAACCAGCTATTTACGGTATCACACTACCATTGAAAAAACCATTTATTATCAGTTGTATTGCGGCAGCTGTTGGTGGTGGAATTCTTGGTTATACTAACTCTCAAATATATATGGTAGGTGGATTAGGGATATTTGGTATTCCGACTTATATAGACCCTAAAGAAGGGATTACTTTTGGATTTTGGGGTGCAATCATCTCCATTGTTATTGCTTTTATTTTGGCTTTTATACTTACTTACTTGTTTGGAAATAGCCGTGAAGAAAGTACAAGTAACAATACAAAGGAAAATATCGAAACTAAACCACCAGTTCAAATTGCGGATGAAGTTCTATATAGTCCAATAACTGGCGAAATTTCCCCATTATCAGAGCTTAAAGATGAAGCCTTTGCAACTGGAGCACTCGGCAAAGGTACAGCAATTGAACCAGATGAAGGAAAAGTTTACTCACCTACAGATGGTACTGTAACTGCATTATTTCCTACAAACCATGCAATAGGTATTACTTCCACAAAAGGAGCAGAGATTTTAATCCATATAGGACTAGATACTGTCGAATTGAATGGGAAATATTTTAACGCACATGTCAGTCTGGGTTCCAAAGTCAAAAAAGGACAACTTCTTATTGACTTTGATTTACATGAAATAACGAAAGCAGGTTATGTTGTCTCTACCCCTGTTATTGTTACAAATCAGGGAGATTTTGAACAAATTATCTCGATTGATCAAAAGCAAATTAAGGTAGGAGAAAAGTTTATTGAGGTGAAAGCAAAACTTAAATAACTTAAAGAGGTGACCTTATGAGTAGAAATGTACAATTTCCAGATGGATTTTTATGGGGTGGCGCAGTTGCAGCAAATCAGTTAGAGGGAGCTTATCAGGAAGATGGTAAGGGGCTTTCCACTGCTGATGTTTCTCCTAAAGGAATCATGAGTTCTCCAGATTTCTCCATGAAACAGTTTAATTTATACCATGAAGGTATTGATTTCTATCACAAGTACAAAGAAGATATTGCGTTATTTGCTGAAATGGGTTTTAAAGCATTTCGCTTCTCCATTGCATGGACACGCATATTTCCTAATGGAGATGACAAACAACCAAACGAAAAAGGTCTACAATTCTATGATGACATGATTGATGAATTGAAGAAAAATAATATTGAACCTGTTGTTACAATTTCTCATTACGAAATGCCACTTAATCTTGTAGAGCAATATGGTGGTTGGAAAAATCGGCAAGTAGTCACCTTTTATGAAACATTTGCAAAGACTATCTTAAAAAGATATCGTAATAAGGTAAAGTTTTGGATGACTTTCAATGAGATTAATGTGTTGTTACATGCCCCATTCACTGGAGGAGGTCTCCTATTCAAAGAAGATGATAAAAATGAGCAAGAAATTTACCAAGCAGCCCATCATCAGTTTATAGCAAGTGCTTTAGCAGTAAAGGCAGGACACGAGGAGATTCCTGACTCTCAAATCGGCTGTATGATAGCTTCTATGATTACTTATCCATATAGCTCAAAACCTGAAGATATGTTTGCTGCATTGACTCAAGACAGGAAGACGTTATTTTTCTCTGATGTACAATCGAGAGGATATTATCCAACTTATATTAATAATTATTTTACTGAAAATAATATCAACATCGAAATGGAAGCAGGAGATTTAGAACTTTTACAAGACTATACGGTCGATTATATTGGATTTAGCTACTATATGTCTTTTGTCGCTAGCACTGACCCAACACATCAAGATGGAAAAACATCCGGAAATCTTCTAGAAGGAATGAAAAACCCTCATCTAAAATCATCAGAATGGGGTTGGCAGATTGATCCAATAGGATTGAGAACAGTATGCAATCAGCTGTATGATCGGTATCAAAAACCTTTATTCATCGTTGAAAATGGGCTTGGTGCCATAGACAAGTTAGAGGAAGATGGAACAATACAAGATGACTATCGAATAGAATATCTTCGGGAACATATAAAAGAAATGAAAAAAGCGGTTGGAGATGGAGTGGAAATAATGGGCTACACGTCTTGGGGACCAATTGATTTGGTTAGTGCTTCAACAGCTGAACTAAAAAAACGATATGGTTTTATTTATGTAGATCGAGATAGTGAAGGAAAAGGAACCAATAATCGTATAAGAAAAAAAAGCTTTAAATGGTACAAAAAAGTAATAGAAACAAATGGAGATGTTCTTTAATTAATAATGTTAATTAGAACTAAATATAACCACCAAAAAAGGTAACAACTGTGCATTGGGGGAGTAAATCCCCCCATAATTAATTCAAACCATGTTTTTTTGCAATCTAAATCCAAGTAATCCAGCTATTACAAACAATTCAGGTTTGCTCCAGTAATTAAAACCTCTTTCCATTATGAATGATTATCCTTTAATCCCCTTACTTAAATAGATTTTATATGAACTACTATACCTTGCTTCGTTAAAAGCACCGAAAGCTAAGTAAGAAAACCCACTTGACATAACAAATATAAGCATTAACTTCTAGATTGAGCGTTAATATGCATTGTACGAATTCGTTCTTGAAGTGATATAAGATTCTACTGGATAATATAAGAAATGTCCTGTATTTATAGACTCATTCCTATTTTCCTACTGGAGTATTAACTTATACTCTTGTTTTACTATAGACCTGTTAGCACAAGCATTTAAACTATTTAATTGCTATGTGAATCTCCATTTGACCGTTAGGATAATATTTTTCAAAATCATATGAGTAAGCTCTCTCCAAAATCCCTTTCTCTTCACGCCCCCATATCTCCTTCCAAGCATTAAGTATTCCATATTCATCTGATGTATCCACTTCAAAAACTTCATATTTACTGGTGTTCGGAATTTTCATTTGGGATTGGTTATCACTACCTTCTATTGCTACGCTTAAAGTATAATCGCTTTTATAATCACTCTCGTAATCATAATACAGACCAAATGTAACCTCATCCTGATTATTCAAAAGACTTGATGCTTCTTTCCACATTTCTGTAATCTTTTGCATAATAGCTTCATCTTTAAAATTATTAGTTCTAACACTCTTAATTATGTTTAGGTTCAATAGAGTTACCCCTTTCGATGTTTTTATTTACTTTATTCTACAAAAAACAAATTTCACCTTCTAATTTTACAAACCTGCCACTATAGCGGATATTAGAGAAATGCTCCACTTTATTTAAGGAACCCCTGTTACTTAAATATCCTTCATATCACTTAATACAAAAAATTTATTTTTTATTGGCTTTCTTTGTCAATAAATCGTAGCATTCCTTTTCCAATGGATATAACATCTTCTTGATTAAAAATAATACAGGCTGTTCCTCCAACATACTTCTCACATTCAAACTCACCAAGAACTGTCACGACCCCTTTTCAAAAAGATAAATGAGTTCACCGCTATGTTCCTCAATAGCACTTAATTCGTTGTGTAAATATGCTTTAATCGGTTTATCGTATAATATCATACGGATCACGCCTTTATATGTTTATATTCATAAGTTCAATACAAACAGTTTAAATTCCTTCTTGAAGTATCCTGCCCCTTTTCTACCATAAGCAAGATTTCACTTATTTTAGGAATCTTGCCCCCTATTACGTCAGAAGAAATGACTTCCCTATTAGTTAAGGTAAGTCCCAGGTAACTGAACAACATATTATAATTTTGACTCAGCCCACGGACAAAAATCAATTCCTAAACTTGCAGAACCACCATCATGAATTATCAATCCGTTGTCATTATCTTTTTCATCAAATATAATTATTTTACCAGGAAAAATGAATGTCAGAGTCCCATTGATAATAAATACTAGGAATTAAGTCCACTGTTGGAAACTTTTCATTGAGATAATGTTTTAAGTGCATTTATTGTTTCTCACTTTCAAAAAATCAATGTAATTTAGATTATTTAGCGCAAATAAGTATACCATTCCTTATTTCACTAACCTACCCTTTAGTAACGTAAGAAAAGCCACCTGAATTGGCAGCTGATTTTGATGCATACGTTAGTTGAAGAAGGACTTTAGAAAAGTTTATAGAATTAATTTACTTACATATGGGGGAGACAAATGGAATCTATAAATAAAATTTCTTATAAAGTAAATGAATCAATTAAAGCAGAAGAACTCTCAAAAATATTCAAAACATCTGGTATTAAAAGACCATCTGATGATCTGAATAGACTTCAACGAATGATTAAGAATTCTAATGTATTGATTACCGCTTGGAATAATAATCAACTTATCGGAGTTGCCAGAGCTATTACCGATTATTGTTATTGCTGTTATCTATCTGATTTAGCTGTAAATAAGAATTATCAAAACAGGGGGGTAGGCAAAGAGCTTGTAAGATTACTTAAAGAACATATTGGGGATGAAGTTGCCTTACTTCTTTTGTCTTCACCTACTGCGATGGAATACTATCCTAAAATTGGTTTTGAAAAAATAGAAAATGGTTTTAAAATTTCAAGAAAGAAATAATAACATTGGAGTGGCGTTTAAGTCACTTCTTTTTTTGTTCTCAAGTGCAAACCTGCTATTTTTATGACATATGAATTTACTTCATTAACAGGACAAAGAGATCATCTTCAACAATCAAATATTTATATTATGTTATTAATAGATAGCATTGTATTAAGAACCTCTTTTTTTATATTTACATGAAACAATTCGGCTAATAGAAACAACATTTCTTATTTCATTAAACTGCCCCTATTCAACCATTACCAAGGCTTCGCAAATTACAGGAATCCTCCCCCTTTAGCGACATTAGTGAATTTCTTCCGATTCTACTCATTCCTACACCTATGACCATCAAGAGTCGACGGCTTACAATGGTACATTATGGTCATATTGATTAAAAATTGAAAGAAAAAACACCCGCTTTTGTTTAAAGGGGTGTCCATTACTATTCATATCTTAATGCATCAATTGGACTCAGTTTAGAAGCTTTGTTAGCTGGAAGTATACCAAAAATAATTCCTATAAACGCAGAAAATCCTATTCCTATGAATATAACAAGCGGGCTAACTGTAGCTGTGATAGGGGATAAATTTGAAATTATTATCGCACCAATTATTGCAATACCGATACCAATTAATCCTCCTAATAAAGTTAATGTCATCGCTTCAATAAGGAACTGCAATAAAATTTTCCCTCTTGTAGCCCCGATTGCTTTCCTTAGCCCAATCTCTCTTGTTCGCTCCGTTACTGACACAAGCATAATATTCATGACACCAATCCCTCCAACTAATAGAGATATACCAGCGATACTACCAATAAACAGTGTCATCAATGTGATTACCGTATCTACTTCCTGTTCATATTCAGAAAAGTCGTTGATTGAATACATTCCATTTTCCAGTTTTTTCTTTTCGGTTAATGCATTTGCTGCTAGCCAACCTGTTTCGGAAATTTTCTCTGAATCACTTGCTATTACTGCTAATCTCTCAATCTCCCTATTCCCAAACATCATTGAAATGACTGCTCGAGGCATAAGCATCTCTCCAACTTCACTATATTGATATTGTTCTGGAATTGGAGATACATAGATACCAATTAATTTATAAGGATTACCATTTAATTCAATAATCTCACCAATTACATCCTCTTGATTCTTAAAAAATTTATCTCTTGCTACAGTATCAATCATGACTACTCGGTTCATACCATCATTATCTCTAGCATTTATAGGTCGACCTTCAATGACTTGAATATTTCTTGCGGAGAAAAATTCTGGGCCTACTCCTGTTATCTCCATTTCTCCTTGCTGATCATTATAAACCATCGGACCATAGCCTTGATTTGTGGCAATAACAGCTTCCACACCTGGCACCTCTGAAAGTGTTTCTATGTCCTCAGAAGTTAATTCAGGCTCCTCCCAATACATTTCAGATTCATCTTCACCTTCAACTGGAATTGGCTCATACCAGATATCAACAGCATTTTTATCTGTACTAAATAACTCTTCCGTCATTTTTGTTTTTGCACCTTGGCCAATAGCAACAATGATGATTACTGCTGCAACACCAATAATAACTCCAAGCATTGTTAAAATAGATCGAACCTTATGTTTCCAAATCGAGGATAATGCTACTTTAAAGCTATCAAACAAATTCATGGCCTACACCTCTGGTCACCTATTATTAAACCATCCTTTAAAGTAATCACCCTATTTGTATAGGCAGAAACTTCTTTCTCATGTGTAACGATCACAACCGTCTTACCTTCATTATTGAGTTGAACGAAAAGCTCCATAATCTGTTCACTTGTTTTTGAGTCAAGTGCTCCAGTTGGTTCATCCGCTAATATAATGGATGGGTTATTAACAAGTGCCCGTGCAATAGCAACGCGCTGTTTTTGTCCTCCTGATAATTCATTTGGCAAATGCTTCATCCTATCTTCTAATCCGACTTTTGAAAGCATTTGTTTTGCTCTTTCTATTCTTTCACGCTTCGATACCCCCGCATAGATAAGAGGAGCCTCTACATTTTGCAGGACATTTAATCTTGGAAGTAAAAAGAATTGCTGGAAAACAAACCCTATATGTTCATTTCTCAATTTCGTAAGCTCTTTATCTTTTGCAAGTGTTATTTTCTCTTCGCCTAATTCATACGTACCTGATGAAGGGGAATCTAAAAAACCAATAATATTCATTAAGGTTGTTTTCCCTGAACCAGAGGGTCCCATAATCGCAACAAATTCTCCATCTTCTATTGTTAAATTAATACCGTGCAATATAGGAATTTCTAAAGATCCCTTTCCATATGCTTTTGTAATCTCACTCAATTTCATCAAAAGAGATCACTTCCATTCCATCATACATTTCCTCATTTGGAATCGTAACGATAAGTTCATCAGGATTTACTCCTTCCGTTACTTGTATCAATTCATCATTCATGGAACCACTTACTACTTCACGTCTTTCTAATTTATCATTCGAAAGTACGTAAACGATTGGGATACCCTCTTCATCTATGATGGCACTATGCGGAATAACTGGGAATTTTTCTATTCCAGTTATTTTTACCTCTAGAGAAACGTGGTAACCTTGACGAAGTTCTGCTGTATCATCAGTAATGGCAACCTTAAACGGATACATTGTCACGTTCCCACCTCCCATGCTACCTCCTAATTCTTCTCCTTCACTTGCTCCATTCGGGAATTGGGAAACCGATTCAACAACCCCATTCCATTTTCGATCCTTAAATACCTTTGGACGCACGACAACTTCTTGTCCAGATTGAATTTTCACTGCATCAAATTCACTCATTGTTCCTATTACTTTGTATGGATTACTGGATATAATATGTACAACAGGCTCAGAAGAACCGACTTCTGTTTTCGCAATGTTTTTATTAACTTTCACCACAATGCCATCTATTTTACTGACAACTGTCATTCCCTTTTTACGATTTGTTATTTCATTTATTTGCTCTTGTGCAGAGGTAACCTCTGATTTTGTACTCTCATATTGAAGCTCTAGCTGTAATTTTTCACTAGTTAGCTGATTGATATCTTCCTGTGGTACATCCACTTCTGAAGTGTTCTCTTCAATAGGAGTCTGTGTAGCTTGTTTATTTTTCGCCTCCTCAATTCGTTTACTTAACTCTGCTATTTGATTTTGTTCTACTTGTGCTCTACTTTTAATTAAATCCCTTTCACGGACAGCTTTATTTTGTTCAATATCTAGTCTAGAAGAATCATATGAAAATAGAGGATCTCCCGCTTTCACTACCTGGTTTTCTTCCACCTTATATTCGCTGATTTCTCCATTATCTGGCTCGATAAATACCTTCTGTTCGCTCTCAGGAACAATTTCCCCTGTTACAAGTATCGTCTCCGTCAATTCTTGTTCTATTGCTTTTTGAACAGTTATTGGCAATTCTTGAATTTCACCGTCCACCATACTTACCTGTTTCCCTTTTATGTAAAATGTTATCACTACCGCGATCACTATTACTCCCATGACAGAAGCAATCGAGAACCATAGCTTTTTTTTCTTCACATTAAATCCTCCTCCTAATTCTCCTTGTTTCTCCTTGTTTCTCCTTGTTTCTCCTTGTTTCTCCTTGTTTCCCCTTATTCCCCCCACTTTTTACATAAATATGGATATTTCTTCTAAATTATATCTTAAACTCTTGGAAAATGTATCGCTTTTTTAACAAAATATCCTAATATTTTCTACATTTATCCTGCATTATTTATAAGTTTCTGAAATAAGCTAACATCGCAGTTCTAATCGGCTTTCTCTTAAAATATTTAAAACACGAAATAAATGAAAAAAAGGAATCCATTTCTGATAAGGTTAAAAAACCACGTAAATAACCACAGAAAGGATTCTACAATCTTTACTACCTTATTTAATAGCTCGCATCATTCCAGCCTTTTTCCTTCGAGTTTATTATTCGATAGCACTACAGCAGCAGCTTCTGTAAATAAGGAAAAAGCTTCAAAGGCTGTTTCTAAAGTAATAATGGGTGGTTTACCCATTACGAATTTCATAGCAAAATGGGACATCCTTAGAATTACCAATGTCATGGAATCCTAAAAAAAACAGCCCTTCTCAAGCGAGTAGGACTTTTATGTTCTCTGTATATGGAAAATATCAATAAAAGGTACTTTAATTGTTTCTGTAAATCGTTCAATATGGATTAACTTCGTATTACCATCCATCTTAATCACTTTTCTCCTGAAATGCTTCTGTTAAGATATTAGCAATTCCTGTAACTCAACTTCATCTCTACTTGGTCTTGTTAGTTTCTTTATCTTCTTAGGCTTTACTAATGAGATAATTATGACCCTCTCTTTACTTTACAAGCTGGCCTTTTCATTAATTGAATCTCCTTTATTAAAATATATACGAACGATAGTTCTGTTTCAACTTGATTCACGAACAAATGTTCACATAATAAATTTTAAGAAAGGAGCTGTTGATGATGATTAAAGACCGTGGAATGAAAACATTTATATTAAATGTCAATAAATTTATTTAAAATCCTTTATCTTCATGTATTTTTTATAATGTCACACAAAATACAATTGAAAGAAAAGGGATTTAGAATAGATTCGTAATATTGCCCCATAAGAAAACAAGACCATTGTAATGATAGTCTTGTTTGGCTAACGCACCCGTTTAGTGAAAAACTTTCCCGTTATTCTTCGATATTATCATCTTGTCGTTTTTTTCGTAGATTATAGATATAGACGATTGGAATAAGACCGCAAATAAATAATATTCCACCCACAATTACCCCATTGGTAATAGTAAAGCCATCAGTGAGCGATACAAAAAAACCTACAACAGTTGAAATTAAAACAAGTACAACCAGCGAAATACTTAGACTCTTTTGTGGGTTAACTTTATTATTTTCGTGGTCTGCACTAATACTCATTGATAAATATGCAGAAATAACCGTGGTTATTATAAACACAAGCCATAAGGGATTTTCTCTCATTCCATCTAACCCTTTTGTAACTAAGTCATATCCTAATATACCAAGAATACCAACAGTTTGAACGATATATGCAATGCGGATGTTTTTTAAATTCTGTAATACTAATCGTTCATCTGTAATTTTTTTCATTTTTAATCATTCTCCTTTCTCTATCCAAAATACTTCATCTAATGTTTTATTAACTGTATAACAAATATCCAGACACAACTTTAGGGTTGGATTATATTTTCCCTTCTCAATCAAACTAATAGTTTGGCGAGTGACACCTATCTTTTCTGCCAGTTGTTGTTGCGTCAGACTTACTTGAGTACGAGCAATCTTAACTTTATTCTCCAAACGTTATATCCCTCCTCAAACTAATTGTAACATATATATTCCATTATTCAATATATATGTTACATTCAAGAGAGAGTTACTCTTTAAGTAAACTGCTACATTTCTTCCATAAGCTAGTTTTTCATTTATTACAGGAATGCTGCCCCTTTAGTAACATAAGAAAAGCCGCCTGAATTAGCAGCTGATTTTGAACATACGCACCCGTTTAGTATAAGTACAATAGTTCACAAATTTACTATACTAAGAGCGGTAACACTTTTAATAATTTCATAGTATCTTGTTTAAAACTAACTATTTTCCACGCAAACGACCACTTTTCCCTTTGCGTGTCCTTCTCCAAGATAACGAATCGCATCTGGAACCTGACTTAACGAGTATCTCCTATCAATAATAGGGACAAGTTTACCTGCAACAAAAAGATCTTTAAGATAATTTTGGTCATTACTGTTTGGTTTATGAAAAAGAATGACCATTTTCTTACTTTCCTTTTTATAAATCATACGTCCGAGCAATAATAATTGCAGGACTAGAGACGTGGTTCCACCAATCATAACATAGGTTCCTTTAGGATTTAGTACACGCTTGTAGTCAAATATAGAACGAATTCCTACAACATCGAGAATTAAATCGTATAACTGTCCTTTTTTTGTGAAATCCTCTTCATTGTAATCAATAACATGGTCTGCACCAATGGACTTAAGAGTATCTAATTTCATCTTACTGTCCACACAGGTAACTTCAGCCCCGTATAATTTGGCAATTTGCAATGCAAAGGTCCCAACACCTCCACCAGCACCATTAATTAAGACCTTTTTGGCTACATGAATTTGTCCTACATCACGAAGCCCCTGCAGTGCTAGAACTCCTGCTTGTGGTATTGCAGCAGCCTCTTCAAATGTCATATTGTCTGGCTTCAATGTCAATGCCTCTGCATTAACACTTACATATTCCGCAAATCCGCCCCAACCACACCAGGATATGTCTCCAAATACCTCATCGCCTACAGAGATATGTTTTACTTCTCTTCCAATTGCTTCAACCCTTCCTGCTATATCAGCACCAAGGATTTTGTATTTTGGTTTTAGAAATCCTCCAAGACGTGTCAAGAATGGTTTACCTCTTAGAAGGTCCCAGTCCCATGAATTCACAGAAACAGCATGAATCTTAACCAATACTTCATTTTGTTTTAGAGCAGGTATATCTATTTCTTTTAACTTTAGAACGTTAGACGTTCCATATTTATTGTATACCATAGCTTTCATACTAAGCTCTCCTTCACATTTGGGGTTTTAATAAAATTCCATCCTGTCCTGTCCTGTCTTTGTTCTCTCATTTTGACGAAGTTTTAGGGACGTTTTTAAAAGATAATATTTTTGTATGGCATTCTAATATATATGTGCGATATTATATATTTCTTCCTCATTCTGTTAACTTATTACAGGAATGCTGCCCCTATCGCAACATAAGCAAAGACTTTCCTTTATTTTAAGTGAAAATCACAAATTTCTTCTAGCATTTCATTTATTACTGGAATACTACCTTTTTAGCTCCTAAAGCACCTTTGTAATGTTTCATCCTTTTCTATTGGTATAAGTGATATAAAGCAAATATAAAAAGTTATAAGGTGATTTAAGTAACTAAAGAAAAATCAGTATTTACATATTAAAAACATTCACATTTACACCATATTTTTTATTATTTAATGTTAATACATTATAAAGACTTGGAGGGGTGTAATAATGAAAAACTTGAAGTTATTTAAGTCTTTATCTAATTGCATTTTTATTAGTTTCTTTGATTTCAGCCTGTTCCATGAGCTTTGGATGAGGATGTTGAAACTGGGATAACAATCAAAAGGAATAATGAAGAAAATTCCGAGGACTCTAACGAAACCGATAAGTAAGTTAAGAACTCTAGCTAGTATTTTCTTTATGAGAGGCATTGATAGATAACCTACTAATTGGTTATCTATTAATGGCTAGCTTCTATAATAAGTATATAACATACTAGGTTTAATATCTTCTTGTTATTACGCTTTCCCGTTGGATCATAACCCAAATATTAAGAAATAAATAAATTTAGAACATAGAAGCCTGCTAATGTCACGAACCTGCTTGTATGAGAAATATATATCCAGTTAAAGGAAAATAAGGTACAGTAATTTCTCCCCTTTCAGCATATAAAGAAGCATGAGTACGTTCCCCCATGCTTCCTCTAACAAAACAAGATTATTTAGTTGCACTCATTAAACTCTTCCAACTAGTTTCTTCTGGAATTGTTTCAATCATGAGTTCTCCTTTTTTGAACACATATCTACATTTTGGTTGTTTAAAGAAAATCTCGTATACATCTTTCACTGGGAAACATATTAAATTTGCTTCGTTTCCCTCTGCTATTCCATAGCTTTCCTTTATGGAAAAAGCATTAGCTCCATTAAAGGTAATCATATCCAATATTTTCTTCAGTTCGTCCCTTCCTGTCATGTGTGCCAAGTGAAGAGCCATATGTGCAGCTTGCAGGATATTGCCATTTCCAAATGGATAAAAAGGGGTTTGTATGTCATCATGAGCAATGCATACATTTATTCCCTGTTCAGACAGCTCCTTTATACGAGTAATCCCTCTTCCCTTTGGATGAGAATCTGCTCTTCCTTGCATCGTAGTATTTACTAGCGGGCAACAAACAATAGTAACTTGAGCTTTCTTTACTAAAGACATGACTTTACTCGCATATGCATCAGAATAGTAGAGTAAAGCATTAGCATGACTAGCTGTTACTTTTCCCTGCAAGTCTTCCTGTAGCGTCAGACTTGCGACTACTTCAAGAAATCGGGAATTTTCATCATCGATTTCATCACAAAACACATGTACTTCTTTTCCATATCTTTTTGCAAGGGAAAATGCGAATTCCAAAGATTTAACGCCTTCTTCTCTTGTATTTTCTAGATGTGGAACTGCACTGATTGCATCAGCTCCAAGCAACATTGCTTCTTCTAAACGAGATTGGTTATCTAGACAAGAAATGATTCCATCCTGGGGAAAAGCAATTATTTGGACATCAAGGAAAGATTTAAACTCCTCCTTTAATTCTAATATGGCATGTAGAGCAGTTAATTCAGGATCTGATATGTCAACCGCTGCTCTAACATACATGACTCCATATTCCATCAGCATTCGAAGTGCGCGAGAGGCTCTACTTTTTATGTCTTCTATCGTGAGTGCTTGCTTTCGAATAGACCATATGTTTATGGCTTCTCCTAGTGTACCAGACTGATTAAAATAGGGATCTCCTGCAGTCAACACAGTATCTAAATGAGTGTGCATTTCTACTAGAGGAGGTAATAGGACATTACTCTCTATATCTAACTTCTTACTGCCTTTTAACTCCTCCTGTGAGATAGAGATTATTTTTCCGTCCTTTATCCCGATGTTTACAAGTTTGTTTTGAAATGGAATTTTCGCATTCTCCAGTACGAGATCAAACATCCTTTATCCCACCATTCTGTAAAGAGTATGCTGAATCATTCTCTATCCATCTTCTTAATCCTTCATTTCCAAAAAATTGCTCTGATTGAGTTATACTTATCCATTCTCTATTTTTATACACATATCTTGTAGGCGATAGATTGGCAAAAAGATCATATATATTAATAGCATCAAATACTACAAACTCAGCCTTTTCCCCTTCTTTTATGCCATATCCTTTTTCTCCGAATATCTGTGCTGGAGTATGGGTAATCATCTTTAACACAGTGATCAATTCCTCTTCACTAGCGAGATGTGCCGTATACGCCGTTAGAAGTCCTATCTGCAAGAGATCAAACCGGCCAAATGGATGGAAAGGATCGTTTACATTATCAGAGGCAGTTGCCAATTGAACATTATGGTGCAGCATCTCTTTCACTCTGGTTATCCCTCTTCGAACCAGTCCCTTGTCATCTCTTCCTTGTAAATACATATTGGCGCCTGGCAATGTAACAGCATAAATATCCTGAGATACTATTTCTTCTATAATGCGATTCGATTTTTCTTCCGTCATAGCTGATAGAGAGCATAGATGTCCTGTTGTCACTCTTCCTTGAAAATCCCATTTTTTCGTATTATCAATGATTTTTTGGATGGTACAAATTTCTGGGTTATCCTGTTCGTCCACATGAAGGTCTATAAATTTATCATATTTGACAGCAAGCTCAAACAGCTGGTCAATATCTTCCGTTGCATTAACTGATAGATGCGGTGCTCCGCCAATGCCATCAATCCCGTAGGAAATGGCTTCTTTTACTATTTCAAGTTCCTTTCTACTTTTTGCTGACAGATCAGAGAACATGGGAACAATCTGTAGATTAACATATGGTCTAAGCCACTCCCTTGCTTCTACTACTGCTTGCAAATGGTCTAATGCCAATTTACTAGATACATTCCATTCGAAATTCACATGTGTACGTATATGTGTTGTGCCATAAGTCAATGCTTGGAGTGCTCCCTTTATGACCCTCTTTTTAATTTCTTCCTTGGAAAATAACGGTGCTTTATCGCTATAATTCCTTATAGCTTCTATTAATGTCCCTGACTTATTCGGCACCGTTTTTAAAGAAAATGCTTTATCAAGGTGTGTATGAATATCAATAAAAGAGGGAAGAAGAATCCTCCCCTCCATATCCATTATTGGATGATTCCCCTTATTGTTCCAGCCCTCTTTAAATGTAGGAAAATGACTTTCCGTCTTTTTAATCTGCGGTACGATTTTTGTAAATACGCCATTGCTTATGACCACTGTAAATAATGTTTTATGATCTGTTAAAGGCATACAAACATTTATTAATTCCAAATCCTTCATTTCTAATTACCTAGATATTCATTAGTGAATATTTTAGAAACATCTTCTTCCTTCTCAATAATGCCTAAAGCCAGCAATTCCTTCTGCAGCATTGTCCAGCGCTCATCAGACATATATCCAAATCCATTCTCTATTGCATCGCCGCCAAAAATTAATTCTTCTTCTGTTTTCGCTCCGTAATCCATTAATTCTATCGATAAATCTGGATTTTTCTCTTTTAGGTATGGGTTGATCTCGTCTGAATGATTGCGATAATATTCCCATCCTTTAATGGTTGCATTTAAAAAGGATTGAACTAGCTCAGGATTATCTTTAATAACATCCTCTGTCGTGAAAATAACATTGGCGTAAGTTTCAAAACCTGAATCATGTATATATAAGTAGTCTGTATTTACACCGTCTTGTTCTAATACATGAGGTTCAGAGGTAACATATCCTTGTGTTACCGCGTTCGGATCGTCTATAAATGTGGCTAATGATCCTGTATAAGCCATATCTTTTACCTCTAGATCATATTTTTCTTTAATATATTCCCAATATCCACTACCCGGGGCTGTATAAA
The DNA here is from genome assembly GCF_009183415.1 of Bacillus sp. B1-b2. Lineage (GTDB taxonomy): Bacteria > Bacillota > Bacilli > Bacillales > Cytobacillaceae > Niallia. The sequence goes on from NZ_WEHU01000003.1 coordinate 186,895, forward strand.
CTGTTTTTCCAGCAAGATCACTGAAATCAGTCAGCGTACCATCATGCCCGATTAAAACTTGCGGACTTTTCTGGAAGATAGCTCCAATTGCTACTAAAGGAATTCCTTTATCTCTGGCAATCAGAATATCTTCCGCTTGTGTATACCCAAATTGCGCTTTTCCTGAAGCTACTATCTGAGTGGAGGAAATTTGGGGACCTCCTGGCTCAATCGTCATATCTAAACCTTCGTCCTTATAGAAGTCTTGTTTTAATGCAGCATAGTTCCCGCCATGTTCTGGCTGTGCAAACCAGTTCGTTACTAGTGTGGCTTTTTCTAAATCTCCATTCTCGGCATTCCCTGCTGAATCTTCTGTATCTCCACATGCAGAAAGCAACAGCATAGACGCAGCAGTAATAAACAATCCCATTTTTTTGAACGATTTTAAGTTCCCCATCCACTAATTTCCCCTTTACGATTATCTAAAATATATATCTAGCAGAAAAATTTCCAGTTAAACCAAGTAAGCTGAACGTACTATTAGCTGTCTCGCTTCATTTCAGATTCATGCCAAGATCCCAAAACCCATTTCGACAATACATTGACCAAGAGGAAGAAAACAATTCCTAGTATGCTGGCAGAAATTCCACATGCGAATAAATAAGCAGTTTCCATTCTAGTGGAGGCAACGGTAATCGCATACCCCAATCCCCCATCTCCTCCTCCAATACCTGCTATATACTCTCCTACGATCGCTCCCACTACAGCAAGTGTACAGGAGATTTTCAGACCCGCCATGATGTACGGGAGAGCAAACGGAATTCGAACTTTCCACATAATTTTCCACTTGGAAGCCTGGTATAAGGTTAATAAATTAATCATTCCTCTATCTGTTGCATTTAAGCCTACTAGTGTATTGGAAAGCATCGGAAAGAAACCGATAGTAAAAGCTATAATAACAATGGCGTTTGTTCCAGAACCAAACCAGATAACGATAATAGGAGCAATAGCAACGATTGGTATAGTTTGAAGAAGTATCGCATAAGGATACAAGCTTCTTTCCATTATTTTAGAACTTGCCATCAATATTGCTGCAACTACCCCTCCGATTACACTAAAGACAAATCCAACGACAGATGCTGTTATCGTTCGAACAACTGCATTCCTCAAATTCTCCCAGTTTTCTATCGAAGCTTGAAGAATATCTGTTGGCTTCGGCAAAAGATAAGGAGGAATTTGAAACAACACGATTGCATATTGCCAAATCACCATAAACAAGACGAATACGATGAATGGAGGAATCCAAACACTCCAAACCTTTCGAAAGGTTTTTTCGCCTTTCATTCCAACTATTTGAACATCTCTAGCCTTTTGTGGTGCCTGTTCCATTCTATCTCTCCTCTTAGACAATCTCAGATTCTTGTTTTGTTGGAATCTTACCTGGATTTAATAGATTGAAAGGATCATTCTCTATTTTTTTCTTCAAGATTTTTTCCATTTGTAAATTATAGCCACCAAATCCTAGCAGATACGTATGGGGATCATTAATTTCCACCCCGATGCTGCGGCAGAACTCAATGATTTCATAGAGCCTTTCTTTGGATTGGTAAAGAATAACTGGTAAGGATGCAGGGGTGATTTCCCCTTTTATTTTGATATACTCAAAGTGAAATTGAATCTCTTCCCCAAATTTCCCCCTTAAAGTATCCATTTGCTCAAAAATTTGATCAACTTTAAATCTCGCTTGCAAGTATGTCATATTTTCTCCATGTTTATGTGCCCAGAGAGTGGCATGATTCCATGTAAAATCTGATACCTTTAAACCTTTATGATAGTTTGTTGCTGGGATCATTAAATCAGAGCTTCCCCCATATTTATCTGCTAGTTTCTGTAACTCTTCTAAGCATGATTCTTCTATTTCAAGCATGGTAATAGATTTCTCATTCTGAAGGATGTTTTTTAAGGAGTGAAAATGGGAAGGAATTGGCCATTCACACACCGAAACAAGACGTTTTATTATTCCTTCATTATGTGCTAGCTCATCGCCAAATTTCACTGCTTCTTTAAAAGTAGGAAAGGAAATAATATGCTGGGTCCACTCCTGTTTCTCTTCCACTGGCAATATTGCTTCCAATATAATGCCAGTAGTTCCGTAGTTATGAATGTAGTCTTCCATTTCGTTACCAACCGCTGCAAATACTCGAGGTTCCCCTTCAATAGTCATAACGGTGACACCAAGAATATTTCCATCCCATAAATTGCCCCATCGAATAGACCCAATCCCACCAGATCCTCCGCAGAGAAAGCCTCCTACTGTTGCAGTCATAAAAGTGCTAGGAAAAATTCTTAATTCTTTTCCTTGTTTCCGCAGAGTCTTTTCCAATACGCCAAGACGCATGCCAGCCTGTACTTTCACTGTATTTTCTGTCACCTCTAGCAACTGATCAAACTTTGTTAGATCGAGAACTATGCCCCCTTTTAAGGGAATTGCCTGGCCGTAGTTACCTGTTCCTGCGCCCCTAATGGTTATTGGTACTTTCTGTTCCACTGCGAATGTGACTAATTCTTTTATCTCTTCGATAGATGTCGGTTTTACCACACAATCAGCAATTTTATCCTTTAATTCTTCAAAGAGTATAGGAGAATACCAGTAATAATCCTTTGACAATCGTTCTCTTAGATTTTCGTTTATAATTACTTTCTCTTCTCCAACTAACTCTATTAATTTTCCTAACCACATAAAAGTCACCACCTATCTATGTTTTAAATAATGAGAAACCTTTGCTGCTATATCACTAAAATGATGGGAAGTTCTTAATTCAGCATTTCTCGGAAAAGGCAGATCTACTGCCACTGTATTTTCAATTTTCCCAGGACTTGGCGTCATTACTGCAATTTTTGTAGATAGATAGACTGCCTCAAACACATTATGGGTAATAAATAACACCGTCATCTGTTCCTTTTGCCAGATTTTTAATAACTCTTCTTGGAGATTCTGTCTGGTAATCTCATCCAAGGCACCAAAAGGTTCATCCATTAATAGTAATTTTGGTTTGGCAATAAGCGCTCTTGCTATAGATACCCTCATTTTCATTCCGCCTGATAATTCTCTTGGCAAGGCCTTGCGGAAATCCTTTAATCCTACTAGCGCCAACACCTTTTCAGCCATCTCTTCCTTTTTTTTCTTAGTGATATGTTGAAATTCCATGGGCAATAAAATATTATCCATTACATTTCTCCAAGGCAGCAGTGTTGCATCCTGAAAAACAAAGGAAACATCTGTACTCTGCTTTTGAGCAAGGCGAGGACTTGTTCCCAAGATGGTCAATTCTCCATCCGTATGCTCAATTAATCCTGAAATCATTTTAAAGATGGTTGATTTTCCGCAGCCTGATGGTCCAACAAAGGAAACAAATTCTCCTTGTTTAATATCAAGACTTACATTTTGAACAGCTGTTTTTCCATTTGGGTAAACCTTATTGACATTTTGTAAGTGAACAATAGTATCATTCTCTGAACTTGGCTTTTCTGTTTCCATCACACTAGTATGATGCATAAAGTACCACCCTTCTTTTTCGGCTACATAGAGCTTTTCACGGAATCAAGATTAAAGCGGATCATTTCCTTTATAGCACTGGCAAAACTCTCACTAACCAAACTAATTATTTGTTCCCCTTTTTCAAGAGTTGCCATAGCTGCATTTCCCGCTACTCCAGTGGAGGAAATATCATTCATTACCCATGCAAAATAGCTGGTGCCTTTCAGGTATAAATGCTGGGTATCTTCCGGCAATTGAACAAACTCAGTTGGGCTAAGTTCCATGTTCACCCATGCTTCTTTTAAAGCAAGCACCATAGAGGTTTCTACCTCTCCTGCATGAATGCCATACTTTTGCTCCTTTTCAGAAATAAGCGAATTAATCACGGAATAATCAGGATTTAGTCGAAAAACATTCATGCCTGTTTCCATTCGCACATCCCTTGCCATCATATTAAGAAGATCATGATTTCCACCATGCGTATTAAAAAGAAGCAATTTCTTAAATCCACTTTCACTAACACTTTTGGCAATATCACTAATTACAGCCTGCAAAGTAGCTGCAGATAATGTCATAGTTCCTGACATTCCTAAATGTTCTGAACTCTTTCCATATGGAAGAGAAGGAAGAACCCAGACATTCTCATCTGGAATTAGATTTAGCGCTTCTGTCAATAAACCTTCGCCAATTAGTGTATCTGTATAGACGGGTAGGTGGGGGCCATGCTGCTCTACTGCTCCTATTGGCAAAATAACCAATGCATTTTCCTTGTCTAACTGTTCTATTTCTCGAGATGACAATCTAGGTAAAAACTTTTTCTCAAATGCATTTCCACTATATCTCCCATGTAACATTTGTTTCCACCCTTTCTTAATAACATTCTCTTTTTCTATTAATAAACATCGTTTATTCCGCTTTTTATAACCTAAGATGTTAACTTTAATAACATAAGTACTATATTTATATTAGTGGTTACATGTCTAATAAACATTAGCACTTATGTAGATGTTTTCATAATATTTTGTATATTTTGAACAAACAGAAATATGCAGTAAGGTGATAAACTAGATTTTTTTCTTCCTACAGCTTTACTACTACATTACATTTGAAAAAGCAGAACTCCAGATGCTTACAGGGGACTAATAACCTTTATCCAAAACAAATAAGGGAATCTCTTGCATGAATTTCCTTCATGAACAAGAGATTCCCTTATCATTTAATTCGTAATAATCTTTTATTCCCCTTTTACTTAATAATCTTCTTATAAATAGAAAGAAACTTTTTTATGGGGGGCTAGCCTTCTAAGTCACACAGAGTCTTCGCTCCTACATTCCTTTTATTTCATTTTTAGAAATTCCCCCGTAAAAAAACTTTTTCTACCATTCCTACCTAAAGTGCCAGAAGAAACCTGTTAAAAAGAGCATTAATCCTTCTTGGATTAACACTCACAATTCCTTATGTATAAACTTTTTCTCTAATCATAATTCTTGTTACTGAAGCTATGCTTCTATTAAATTATGTATTCAAGACCATACCCAAAACTAGCTGTCATAAGAATTGTCCAAATAACTAGACTAATTCCCATCCAAGTAATTACTTTTATTTTAGATGAACCAAGTAAAAGAGCTGTTAAAGCAGCTATATCTGTTCCTAGTAACGACGGGGAAAGTATTGCGAAAACCGGAAGTCCATATTTATCCCAAATATTCTTGGCTTTAGTTTCTCGTTTAGATGGTCCTAGATTACCCTTTCTTTCTTTTCTTTTTTTACGCCATTCTGCAATCTGTCTAAAGAAAAAAGCAAAAACTAAAACCATAATAAAATTTCCTAAGAATGAAATAATCCCTACAGCTACAGGTGACATCCCCAATAAAATACCTGCTGGGATAATATAAAATACATCTACTAGTGGTAATATGGACACCAAAAATAATGTTACATATTGCCAAATCCCTTCTGCTTGTTGAACCCATTCAATCAACTTATAACACTCCCCTTTTATAATAAAGCTATTATTCTACATTTATTATAAAGGATTTTTTGGGATTATTTACTTAAAATACCAAAATATTTTTAAAAAAAGATTAATTACTTCTCCGGCTTAATATAAGGTACCATTTGTGCAGTTGCACCAGTAATTTATAATATAAAATATAACACACAGTGGAAAATACTTGAAATTATGTAATAAATAAATGTTTTTTGTTCAATATCTGCTCCTAAAGTATATTAGCAATATTTTTGTAGTCCCATTTTTAGGATTACAAGCTATTAATCAAGAAGCCATTGACTTATAACATAACCATGAAACTTATTTGATTTCTTACCGTATTAACACTTAAGTAATTAATTGCAAAAAGGGTGATATATTAATGTTCGTTAACGAATTCACAAATTTGGTTTTTAAGATAGCTTGGTATACTATTTTTACTATCTTATGCATTTTTATTTTTAATGCAGATACTTGGGCTATTTGGAGTAGTTATATTAATATTTTTACTTAGCATGATTTACGACATAGTAAAATACCGGAGAAACAAACTAAATGATTCTTAATATATTCCACTCTTTAGTTTAAGTACAGTTTTCACATAAATGAAAGCTGCCATAGCAGCTTTCATTTATGTTCTTCCCCCTGTCTTAAAGGATGGCTCTTCTATTCTCCTATTTAGTGCTTTAATAGCTGTTCTAATTGATAACTTGAAATGGGTAATTTATTTTTCACAACAAAATTGCGGTATTCTTTAAATCCTTTTCGAATTGCTTGCTCAAATTTCTCTTTTTCCATTTGCGTACTTTCTACTATGAAAGGCTCGGTATGAATTAATTCAGCTCTGTCATTAAACATATAATTTGCATCTTTATATTTAATTCTATAGCCACCTGGCGCTCCTATAATAAAAAGAGTACTTACACTATCTAGGAAGCAAATCTCTGTTTAAAAAGATTCAATTACTTACTCCCCTTTATCATGATTACTCACCCATACAGTTTTTCCCAATCAATTTATATATGTTATACTACCAGTATATTTTTGAAAGGAAGGATTGATTTAGTGAAGAAGCTCTTAAAGCGCTTTTCTTTCCCTGTTTCCTTATTATTTCTATTAGTACTGCTTAGTGGATGTACACAAGAGACAAGTGATAAATCTACCGACGATTCCTCCAGTGTTCCTGTTACAAAAAGGAAAGAAGAAGCTGTAACATCTAATTCCCATTTAAATGATACGGACTCTTCAGCTATTGGAGAAGAAAATTTAGTAACAAATGATTCTTCTTCAAACATGGAAAATGAAGAATCTACCAAAACTTCTGATACCAAAGATAAAAAGCCTCTGTCAAAGTATTCTGCTCAGGAAATCGAATATGCTAGAGTTTGGTTACAACTAGGGCCAAATCAAGACATAGATGAATTATATGTTCAGAAATTTTCTGCTGGGGAGCCACTTAATCATAATGATGAGACAAGTGCTAATTACCCAGAAAATGTTGTTCACTTATCTGGTTCACGCTTAGTAGATGGCTCCGTAACTTATAGTAGTAATGGAGATGGATCTATTAATGTATATAAAGTTCCACACAGATGGGATGGTAAATACCCTGCTGGCGAACAGTTCTACATAGATACTTTTATAAATAATACGGAGCTAGTGTATGTAGGTGTTTGGGATGATGAGAAAGTAGTTACACTTATCAACAAAATAATAATGCAATAAAAAAGGTGGAGACATTACTACTTTAGTAACTTGTCTCCACCTTTTTATCGTAAGTTTCCATTATAGATTCCATATCTAGCAGACTGCTAGAGAATAGGATAAAAATTCAGTTAAAGGGATCTTTCCCTGCAAAATAAGAATCTATTATTTCTAATACACCACTTTCATTATTAGAAGGAGCTGAATAAGTTGCAATACGCTTCACTTCATCACTGGCATTTTCCATCGCAAATCCATATTTTACATGCTTCAGCATTTCTATATCGTTCCCTCCGTCACCAAAAGCCATTGTTTCCTCATCCTTAATACCCCATTTTCTTTGCAGTAATTGAATGCCAGATGCTTTATGAAATCCGGGGACAATTAAATCAATACTACCATGACCACTAGAGACAGGTGTTATAGTACTTCCAATCTTTTGATGTAGTAAATCTCTTAAATCAATGGTTTCTTCCTCTGGACATGATAAGGCGAACTTTAAAATCTGGTCATCTACCCCTTCAAAGCTCTTAACCTTTTTTAGTCGGTGATAATACTTATTCATTGTTTCATAAAAGTCTGTCGAAACACTGTCTAGCACATAGGCACTTTCCTTTCCACACAGAACAACGGACAGCTTTTTATGTTGAACTAACTCTTCCAGAATGCTGGCTACATCCCTCTTCTTTATATCAACAGAGAATTCTTCTTTTCCTTGATCTATAATAAGAGCACCATTTTCAGACACATAACACAGCTCTTCTTGAATATCACCAAAGAACGATTTTAGCTGATAGTATTGATTTCCACTTGCTACAACAAATTTAATGTTATTTTCTTTCATTTTTCTATATTGCTTCATAAAACGTTCGTAATCAAAGGTCATTTGGTTATTAAGAAATGTGCCATCCATATCAACTGCTATTAATTTTATATTCATTATTTTTTCCCTACCTTTATACTTGTTTTATCCTTAAAAACAAAGCTATTCCCTATGGGATAAGAAGAAATTAAAATAATCATAAAGTCCTTGCTTAACCAATTACTTTTATTATTCTTGCAGGGTTCCCACCAACTACAACATTGTCTGGTACATCTTTCGTCACAACAGCTCCTGAGGCAACGACCACATTATCCCCTATTTTCACCCCTGGATTAATAACTGCTCTTCCACCAATCCATACGTTATTTCCAATACTTACCATCTTTCCAAATTCTGCACCACTTATTCTTTCTCTAGCATCAAGTGGATGTGTTGCTGTATAAATATGAACTCCTGGTGCAATAAAACAGTTATGACCTATGTTAATTTCACAAACATCAAGAAAAACACAGTCAAAATTAGCATAGAAGTTTTCTCCAACATAAATATTGTAGCCGTAATCACAACGAAAATTTGGTTCTATATATATATTTTCCCCTGTTGAGCCAAACAGTTCCTGTAATATAGATTTTCTCCTATCATCTTCCGTTTCTTGAGATTCATTAAATAATCTAGTTAGCCTTCTAGCATTCAATCTATCTTTTACTAATTGTGGATCAGCAGCAAGATAAAGGTCTCCACTAAGCATTTTTTCTTTTTCTGTTTTCATGATTATCCTTCCTTTCTATCTCGTATTCCAATTTTATTATGACATCCATTTGCCCACATACATTTTCTATAAATGTACATCTTCTCTTTCGTTTAGATTACCTCTTTTCGCTTTAATAAATAGAGATATAGAATGATAGCTGTTAGTGCACATAATGCAGCACAAGTACCTATGACACTGTAACCAGCTTGCAGCCCTCGTAGTAAGCCAATTTGTGTGCCTTCTCCAAAGTAACTCTTTACAACTCCTGTTATTAAACCAATTAAATAATTCCCTATAACACTTCCCAATCCCATTACAGTCACTGTAATCGTTATAACGGTATCACTATTTTTTGAATATCTTTGGGAAATAAACGCCATAACGGTTGGATAGATCATGGCAATTCCTATCCCTCCTGCTGCAAACAGAAAAGCAAAGCTCTCTCCTCCAAAAACGGCAATAAATGTACAAATTGCTGATATTCCAGAGAAAATAAATAGAGATAAAGTAAAACCAATTCTATCTGTCAAAGGACCTAATACAAGGCGAGCAAGTGCAAAGCATAAGAAAAAGGCTGATAACATACTAGAAGCAGAAACGGTTTCCCATCCATATGCTTTTTCTAAAAAGTTTACTAACCAACCACCAACAGCCATTTCTGACACTACTCCAAATGTTAAAACAAGTGTCATCATCCATATCACTGGGTCTTTTAACAAACTCTTTATAGGAAGACGTTCTTCCTGCCTAGTCTCTTCTTCTGCAAAAGAATGGAAGGACATTAAAATTATTGGCAGTATAGACAATAAAAGCATAATCAGATACATACCGCGCCAATCTAATGTATATCCCCCTATGGTAACTTCCATTAATCCTGTAGCAATTAGTGGAGCAACAGTTGAGCTTAGTCCATAGAACCCATGTGATAAATTCATCATCGTACCTGTATTTCTGACAAAAATACGGGCGCCGAGTATAGCCAATGCTATCTCAAGCATTCCATTACCTATGTACATAATGAAATAGGAAGCTGAAAATGACATGTATTGCTGGGAGAAATAAATAAATACACCAGATAATGCCATTGCTACAAAAGCAAGAATTGTAGTGGCTTTTATTCCCCAAATCCTAGTTAGATAGGCAGTAAAAGTACATGCTAGTAAATAACCAAAGGAATTTAGGGACAGAAGCATGCCAATTTGCGTTTCATCTAGCATAAAATCCATTTGTATTCGCGGAATTGCTGGTCCTTTAATATTTTCAGAAAGTCCAAAAATAATAAATCCTAAAAAAATGATGGCGACTTGCATCGCATATAAGTTCTTGCTTTTCCCCTTATTCCATTCCACTTTTCTATCTCCTTATCAGCTAAGTTTTAAAGCAGCGTCTTTAAATCTTTCTAGAGAAAAAGTTGCAAGACCCGCTAAATACTCATTTTGTGTATCATTTTGTATAAGAAGATTTGGCATATGTTCTTTTGGGATATATTCCAAGCAACCAGTATATAATTGATTTATTTGCTCTTCCTTTGGTAGTTCTCCCGTAATGACAATGGTAACTGGATTAATAATGGCAATGATAGAAGTTAATGTTTTAATGGCTAACTGGATAAAGCCTTCTTCCGTATTTAGTTGTTTTAACTGTGTTTCTCTCTTAACACCAAATGGTAGGAAGGAGATCTCTCCTCCAAATTTAGTATTACCTGATAATATGAGTCCATCTACAATAAAGCTTGCTCCTGGAAAATGATTCTTTGGAAAGGTAACGATTGCAAAGGTTTTCTCTTCTTCATACTCTTGTTCATGATAAAAACCATATCCTGTTATATTCATGTCATTTTCAACCGTAACAAGCACATTATATTTTTCTTCTAAGTAGAAGCCTAAGTTTATTCCAATTAGCTCAGAAATATCACAAACTCCAATAACTCCCGCATTAACTACCCCTGGTATACCAATTCCTATCACACAAACATTATTGTATTCCTCAATAATTGTTTCAATAAGTCTATCTATTTCATCAACTGTTATAGATTCGACCTCCTGCTTTACCTCTGTTATCACTTCTCCTACCAAATTAACCACATTGTATTGCATCGTGAATGTTTCCACTTCCACTCTTACAATTAAGTTAATAATAAAACCATAATTCGCATTGTATTCATATTTAATGGCAGGTCTTCCCCCACTAGATTCCTCTGGTTCCTTCTCAAGAACCTCACCATTAGCAACAAGCTCATTTAAGATGGTTCCACATGTGGCTACACTCAGTTGAGCCTGTTTAGCAATGCCTGCTTTTGTACTAATTCCCTGTGTTTTTAGAACATTCTTTACTAATTCAATATTCATTCTTTTTAATTGAGATGTGTTTCGTATGAAAGAATTCATTAATATCACCACTTATTAAAAGTCTTTTAAAAACTGTTTTATAAAACGATTGTACCTACTTAGTTGCTCCTAGTCAATCTAATTTCGTTACAAATTAAACAATACATGAGATAGTACATATTCCTTATCCATTCTCTTACTTGATTGATTATCTAAAAGCTATAATGAACTTTGATAATAGTACGAAATCCAGTAGCTTCCATGCCACTGGATTTATGAGAAAAATCATTTTATTTTTCATTCAAAATAAAATCTTTCATATACGGCCATTTTTCTATACTTTCCATACCGTCAAAAAGAATACATTAATCCTTTCCACAGAAAGTGTAGGAATAAGGTGTATGCTATTTTCTTTTTGTAACACAAATCGATGTTCTCGTTCCATCGTTCTTGTGCCTCTCATCTTCAGTTACGTAGCTCTGCATGATCATGATTTATAAATACGTTGCAGTGAAACTTTAAATTCTATTTATTAAGTTTATTCACTTAAACGAAGAATCCCACTTTCATATGGCTGATTAGAGGAATAACTTCCTTCTGGAAACAAAAATGTCCAAGGCATACTAATCATTGGAGGAATCGGAAGAACAGGGATGGTAAAGTTATGCTTTGCTATTACATGATCTTCTACTCTATATACTATTTTAGTATTTTCAAACTTTAAGGTTTGTTCTGAGAAATTATGGACTAAAACGGTAATTAATAGGTCTTTCTTATGATTTATTGCTTCTTTTATAGGAGAAAAAACAACTAACTCCGTGTTATTATTCTTTGTTTCATGAAATAAACTCTCTATAACTTCTCTATCTTGGGGTGCTATAGCTCTTTCCCAAGATGTTTGTAAAACTAAAGATTGCATTATAATTACTCCTTAGGTCTGTATCCTTTGCTTTACTATACATTACTTTCTATCTTTCTTCTATAGCTTTAACTTTAAGCCCTCATGTGTATTATGAAACCCTAAACTTTCATAAAATTTTAAGGCATCAGGTCTTTCTTTATCTGTAGTTAATTGAACCAAATGACATCCCCGTTCTTCTGCACGATTAATTGCCCACTTTATCAATTTCGTGCCAATACCTTTCCCTCTATAGGATGATGATATTCTTACACCTTCTAAGCTTGCTCTCCATCCTCCTTGATGAGTTAAATAGGGGGTAAACGTAATTTGTATTACTCCCATAATTTTATCATTTATACATGCAACAACTAATTCGTTGTTAGGATCGGAAGCAATTGCTTCAAATGCGAGTTTATAACTAGCTGGCAGTGGGTTTTCATAACGCTCTCGCTTACTCCCTAATGAATCATCAGCAAGCATAGCAATGATACGATCTAAATCTTGTTCTGTTGCTATTCTATATGTAACGCAAGTCTCCATTTTTCCAAACCTCCTATTCATGCTGCCCAGTTTATTTCTTCTTCCTTCTAAGAAGAAAATAGATAAACATAGTTATATACATACAAACAGTTAAAAACCAGGTCGAAAATATAGCTAAACCTAACCCTATATTAGCATCTTCGTATTGTTGAATAACATCATCAATATAGAAATATAGCATAGGAGTAGCACAAATGATGTATCCAAGAAATATAATCCAAGGAGACATTTTACTCTTTTTATAGAAGTATAGAAAAGGAAAACATAGTATAATAAGAGTAATTAGAATAATCACAATAATAGGTATTTGCATGATAGTCCTCCTTTTTACTAGTCTAGATTCTTCTTTTCATTCTGTTTTTCGTTTTTGCAGCCAAACGCTCATGATATCAAGTAGATTCTCGTCAATTGGTTGGTTCTGTTGTGCTTTATACTCTTTCATAAGACTAAGTATCGCATGCTGTTTATTATATTTTCTAAAGATATGGTTCATATCTGGTATGATATGCCCTTCGCTTTCTCCTCTAACTTTTTCTACTATTAATTTGGCATGCTCTGGTGGCACTTGAATATCTTTATCTCCTGTTATGGCCAAAACAGGACAAGTTACTTCCTCTAAAAACTCATTCACATTGTATGATAACGTTTCTCTTACCCATTTTGCATTTATCTTCATTCCCTTGATTCTCATTACCTCTTTATTGGATTGTAAAATTTTTTCAAATATTTTTGCATTTTGTTTCCTGGACTTCTCTGTTACTTTTAATGCTCTAAATAACCAACCCTTAAACCCTTTTGTTTGATTCATTTCTTGATAAGCCATTTCGTTTTGCCTAGGTAGTAAATCTGCGGAAGGCTCTGCGGCACCAGCGAGTAAGATTAGTCCAGCAACTGGATTTTTTTTAGATACAGCTGGTGCTATTAATGCTCCTTCACTATGACCAAGGATATAAATCTGCTTCTTATTTACTTTCGCGTTATTCTCCAAGAACTTTACACACTGAACTGCATCATCTATCAAGTCATATAATCCTGTTGCAAAATAATCCCCTCCACTCTGATGAGTTCCTCTCTTATCATAACGTAAAGTTGCAAACCCTTCTTTATTTAAAAAATCAGCTAGCTCCTTATATATATTGAATTTCACTTTTTTCATGTTACCATCTCGATCACTTTTACCTGTTCCAGCTATAATTAGAACGGCAGGATAAGTATCCCTCCTTTCCTCTGGTATCGTTAAAGTACCTGCAAGTGGATAGGTAGACTGAATTAGAACATCTTGACTGTTATTCATTTTCTGTTCCCCTTTCTTTCTCTGGTAATAGAATGGTTGATAAAAGTCTCTTTGTTCTTGTAGATGATGGAGTTAATTCTGCATACTTTCCAACCACGCTTCCCATATCCTTTACAAACTGAAGTAATTCCTCGTCTGAAAGATGCAATGCTACCTGTCGATAACCGACTCCATCACGATCATAATCAATATCATCGTTTTTCAAGTAGTCTTCAAAATTTTTCGCAAGCTGCGTAGTAAAAATCAAGAAATATTGGAGATGATCCTCTCTTGATACCTCTTTAAGATCTTCTGCTGTCAAACTTACAGCTGCATTATTCAATTTATATACCTTTTCCACCATACCACGAATTTGATTTTCTTCTACTACAAGCAAAACCTCTGCTTTTACTAATGCATCTAGTTGTCTATACAATGTTGCTTGGGGTATGTCTGTTAACTCCTGTGCTAAGCTTTTTGCTGTCTTACTTAGTCCATCTAAGAAAACCTGAATAATTCTAAATCGAACAGGATGGAGAATAATTTCTATTTTTTTCATCTTTCAAATCAACTCCTATAATTATCATATGCTATAATATTATCATTTATGATTACATTATACAAATAATGGAACATCAAAAAAAGCATCCTTTTTATAGAATGCTTTCAGCTTGTTGAAAAACAATATTGTCTATGGAGAATTTGTGTGAAAATAGATATCCCTTCTCGTTGTGTACTTCACTTATTCAAATTTTGGTTTAGTAGAAAACGAGCTATGAAATAATGTATGATGCTTCGTACCATAGAGATTGGAAAAGATCACTTTTAGAAAAATAGTCGGAGAAATCCTCTTATTTACGTTACTTCCATGAAAAATAACGAAAATAGACGGAGAATTACGCCTATTTTCCTAAGAACACATGAAATCGGAGGCATTTTTCTTACTTAACCGGAAAAATCCGCTTATTAGCAAGGAAATTAACAGTATATTTGCCTTTAGTCGGAATTCTCCGCTTATTTTTCTGCTTTCTTTCTATTATCTATTAGAATACATTTACTTCTACTCAACAAATATTCTGCAATTTAATAGATAGACTTCCTGTAAATAATACTTTAACCTTCTGATTATTAGGAGGTTTTCTACTGTATACATCTAGTTAACTTCCATTTATATCAAATAGAAGGATATATAATTTTTCCTGTTTCCACCAATTCCTTTAACCCTAGAAACATATAATACCAACCTTGTTCGGTCTCTTTTTTCCAATCTTCATGTGCTTTTTCCACATCTTCTGTGGTCCAACCTTCTTCATGAATCACATGAATATCTTGTGTGAAGCTCATCTCACAGCCTGATTCTATTGGTTGGATTACCACTGTAATGTCGTCTTCTATATCACTAAATTGAGGCATTTTGAATGTGAATACAAGTTTTGTAGGTGGTTCTACCACTTTGTATTCTCCAATAGCTCGGTAATCTATACCGTTTCGGTGATCCACAATTTCCCACATACCGCCGACACGAGCATCACTCTTTGCTACCTTATTCGTAGTTTCCATGGTGAACATCCATTTCTTGATCATTTCCACGTTTGTCCACGCGTCATACACTTTTTCTGCTGATACATCAAATGTTCGCTTCATCATAAGGGTTGTTATTGATGTTGTTGTCATACAAACCATCCTCTTCTACGATTATTTATTTTGTTGACTTTTTTAATACTTTTCACTACTTATATATAAAACATAAGTGATTATTCCAAAATCAGTAAATTCACTAATATTTTTACAAATAATACCAAATAGATTTAAATTGGTTGCTTTCATTTTGTAAATAGTATGATATTCCAAAGGTGATTTACATTTTTATAATTTTGCGAGATAAACATAACCAAATGAGGATGACCCATTTTACATCACTTATTAGAATAAATCATTGTATGGTCAACAAATATTCTACAATTAATAGATAGGTTTCCTCCTAATGTTACTTTAACTTCCTTATCATTATTTAATTTGCCATTTAAAGTTGCTCTAAAAGCAAGTCCAATATTTTCATCCTGTAGCTTTCCATTAATATACAATCTTTCTCCATGAAACCAACTATTCTCTACACGAATATGGTTTCCTTCATGTGTAACTTCAAATTTTTTCAACAAGATCACTCCTCTCCATTAATACGAGGTGATAGTAGGGAAAGTTCCAAATATTTTTGAAGCTTTTAATAGTAGAATACTTACCTATTAATCTTAAATTTCGCTTATTATTGTCTCACAATAATCAAGATACTCTTTACTAATAAGTAAATCCTTTGGTGCTATAATGGCACTTAAATAGATTAAGAGATTCAAATCATGCAAATGAGGATTTAACATGGAATGCTTTACTCCAGAGATTGTTTTTACAGACAACTGCGAATTTGGTAGCAATTCTCTATAGGTTTCCTCTGTATCTATTGAATCAACATTTTCATCCTTTTCCGCTAAAACTAGATATACAGGTGACTTCATTTTTTCAATATCTTTTGTGGCATCTGCTGTTATATTTTTCTGCACAAATGTATATCTTTCTTTAGAAAGGCTGTTATCTCCAGTTATTTTCGTATATTCCTCATATGATGCATTGGATATAATAAGGTTGGACTCTTCTTCATCTATTTGTAATTCTTTCTTTATTTCCTCTTCTGTTTTACCTTCACGCTGCATTTCCTTTAAGGTTAAAAATTGCCCCTGTTTTAACCAATTAATAGCCGGAGCTACTAATATAGAAGCTGTAATATCGTTTTGATTATGTTGCACTTTTGGAATAACCCAGCCTGCTTGGCTTGCTCCCCAGAGAATAATCTTTTCCGTATTCATATTTTTCTGTTTTTTCGCCCATGTAATTACATCCTCTACTTCTTCCGCTCGATCGTCCATTGATTGCTCTAACCAATTCCCCGAAGAATCACCTATACCTGGTTTATCCCAGGAAACGGAAACATAGCCTTGTTTCGCAAACCGTTCCATTAGAGGCTTGTAACCTCCGTCTTGTGTTGCATTTTGAGGTCCATCGCCATGAACAAATATCACTATTCCCTCCATTTTATCTTTAGGCAAAGCTAGAAACCCAGCCAATGTTCCTTTCTCTGTTTTAATACGGACATTTTTCTCTATCATAGAATAGGTATTTTCATAGAGAAATACACATGCGAGCACGATAAAAACCAACAATAAGCTAGTAAGTATTTTACCTCTTTTTTTCATTATCACAAGTTCCTTTCCATTCCATCAAATACCACTGCTCGATTCCATGAAGGTGCTTTCCCCATCTGCTTGATCCTTTTTTCTTGACCTGAAATCCTTGTTTCTCATATAGTCTCCTTGCAGCCACATTTTTTTCGTTGACATATAGAGTTATATATTGATGATCATTTATTTTATCTTGAAGGAATTTAATAAGCTGTGTTCCTACGCCCTTTCTTCGACTACTTTTAGAAATAGTAATAAAGTCTATATGTATTTCGTTCTTTTTAGGGGAATGATCAAATGCTATTAGAAAAATAATTGCTTTCAAGAATGTTTTAAAATCGAATTGTTTAAACAATTGACGAGTCAGTTTCATAGCTTTCCATTTGTAAGGTTTAATAAATAAAATGCCTTCTATCGTGTTATTTTTTATCATAAGGAAATGATCATGAAAGTTGTTTACTAGATGTTCTACCAAACAATGGTTTAAGTGCCGAAGATCCTTTTCAGACAACCTTAATGGTTGAAACTTATCGTGAAATCCTTCTATTAGTAAATTTGTTATTTCTTTTAATTCCAAATTGGAGTGAATGGTTGTGCTATTCATTCGCCTTCACCTCTATGCTATAAACCATAGCATTTAGATAAAAGGTAGAAAGCTGGGCCTCTTCTCGGATTAAAACTTCATTTTCATATGAAGCTCCCATTTGAGCTAGCTCTTCATAAAATGTCTGAATCTCATACTCTAAATCACTTTCTTGTTCTACGTGAATTTTCTTGCAATAATACAATCCAGCTGAAAAAATATGATTTGCATTCTCTAGAGTAAGTGAATCATACATGACTTTAACAATGCCTCCGTCTTCTAATACGGCATAAGACAGCTCTTCTGCTATATTCAAAGAATCATTTTTCCATTTTGCTAGTTTTTTCAAGTCTAAATTATACGCTTCATCGACATACTCATCCTGTAGATAAGTAAAGTATCGAGTTTCTCTATTTTCTTTCGTTATTTGGTACGTTTCTTTTTGTTGAAGCTTAAGGATAGAATGAATATTACTTTTTAAATTAGTAAGACGTTGCATTTCCTTCTCCACATTTTGAAGAGCGTGAGACAGTGCTTGGGAATAATCCATCTTTTGTAGCAAAATACTCTTCATTTCTTTTAATGAAAAGCCTAATTCTTTAAGCAACAGAAGGTGAGCCATTGTGTACACTTCTTTTTCTCCATACATATGATAGCCATTTATATCAATAAAAGCAGGCTGTATCAATTGCTGATCTTCATAATGCCTCAGCAGATACTTGGATACTTTTAACAACTTAGCTAATTCTCCACTTGTTAAGTATGACATGCTTTCGTCCTCCCTTTCTATATATAGAATAAACCGTGTGGTAACCACACGGTCAATAACTTTAAATATTTATTTTTATAAAGCTCTCTCTTTCCTTATTATCTTTGGTAAGTGAGAGCCCACCTTTCTTCCCTTGATCCATTTCACTTATATTCTTTTGGGCGTGAGTACTCGTCTCTCTAACAAGAATTAACACAATCCAATACCTATAACTTCTATATATTTAATCCCCACCATTTACATGTACTACCCTATTACTTTTCTCTTTCTTCCCTGTCCAATTCTTCGCAAATAATCCAGCATACATAAGAATCGTACCTAGGCTAATGATGATTCCAATATAAACAGACATCATAGAAGGAATAAGGAATGCTCCAAGAATAATAGTTGATCTTGCGATAAGATCTGCACCACTATATGATAAATTGGCAAAAGCAGAATATGAGCCTCTTTTATCACTTGGTATCATATTTGCTTGTTCTGTATTTCTTATTGGGGAATAGATCAACTCTCCCAATGTCGCAATTAAGTTAAAGAAAACTAATAGATACCACGTATTTGCAGAGGTAACGGTAACATAACCAATACCATATAGCACAAGTCCAACTAATAAAGCATGTTTTTTGTTAAATTTGTCTGTTATGCGGTTAACTAGAAAAGTAAAACAAACTACGAGTAGCATATTTTGTATATTTAATATACTTAGCATACGTACACCAGCAATTTCAAAATTGCCTAGCT
The DNA here is from genome assembly GCF_009183415.1 of Bacillus sp. B1-b2. Taxonomy (GTDB): domain Bacteria; phylum Bacillota; class Bacilli; order Bacillales; family Cytobacillaceae; genus Niallia. The sequence continues at coordinate 206,044 of NZ_WEHU01000003.1, forward strand.
GCACACTTTTAAAGGTTTCGGAAAGACGAATTCCAATGTAGCTATTTAAGGAAAACTCAGCTGCTAAAATAAAGGTAGTACCTATTACAACTTTTACAAAGTCAGAATCTTTAAAAGCTACTTTATAATTATTGACTAAATCCACTAATACATTTTGATGCTTTTTCTTGAGTTGATTTTGAAATTTATCTTCCAAAAATAGCCAATAAGCAATTGGTATAATAGTGGAAGTAATGGTTAGCATGATAAACAGTACTTGTTGATGATGTAAGTATAAAAGGCCGCCTAATACAGATCCAATTGCTAATGAAAGGTTAATTAACCAATAGTCGAGAGCATATACTGCTTTCCTATTCTCTGCAGTTGTAGAATCTATAATAATCGCATTCATCGCTGGTCGTCCTAAACTACTTGAGATAATAAATCCTATGTATGCAAAGGCAAATAGCCAAATGAGCTTTTTCTCTGGAAATAAGCTTACTGTCATCATTAAAAAGAATAAACTAATAAGCCACGAGGTTAATAGTAACACCTTTTTTCGAGGAAAGCGATCTGAGATATAACCACCCACTAAGTTAATGAAAAAACCTATAATAACGGTTGTAATTAAAAATGCTCCTGCCCATACTTTATTCATTTCCTGTGCAAAGAATAGAGCCATAAATGGCATAACAGCAGAAGAAACTGCTCGATTGAAAAATGAGGTAATCATTCTTACTTTAATATTCTTCGGTAATTCTTTCCATTTCATGTTGTTCTCCCCCTTTTATCTACTGTATATTAAACTAGACGGATAATAATAAAAATAGACATTTTGTTTCATCATGTCCCCTTTTAGGAGGAGAATAAAAAATGAATAGCAAATTACTTACCCTTTGGCGATATTATCCTTCTGGAAATATACGAACAGAAGAAATAGCGGAAACACTTCAATTAAGCGCTAAACAGACTACAAGATACTTAAAAAAATGGCAAGATGAAGGTTGGATTACCTTTAAATCAGGTCGTGGTCGTGGAAATATTTCCACAATTATTTGGAAAAAAGAAGTAGAGGAAGTTTTTGAAGAAGAAGTATTACTGAGAATGGATGGAGAAACAGTTGAAAATAGTAGCAAGTTTTTAATGTATGATTGGTCAACTGATAGCAAAATGAGGCTGATGAATAAATTTCAAACAAAGCTAGGCTTTATTCAAGAGTCAAAGGACAAATTAATTGTGCCTAAAAGGTACCCCATTCTTACTATTCACCCCTTAGAAGCTGCAGAAGTTGTTAGTGCAAACTTAGTAGCTACAATCTTTAATCGTTTAGTTGCTCTTACAGAAGAAGGGGAAATCATCCCCGAATTGGCACATAGCTGGGATGTATCCTCTACTAAATTACGACTCTATTTAAAGAAGGATATAGCATTCCATGATAAGTCGATTCTCACTCCTCATGATGTGAAAGACTGTTTAGATCGTCTACGTAACCACAAGCACTATCAAGAGCTATGGAAACCAATTGAAAGAATTGAAATAAAAGGTCCTTTAATAGTGGATCTTATTCATCCGAATGGTTGTAGTTATACGCTTCCCTTGCTTAGTATGTTATGTGCGAGCATTTATCGAGAATCGAAAGATCAGGTAATTGGAACAGGTTGTTTCTCATTAGAGGAAAATAGAGATCATAAAACCACTCTATTAGCATTCAAAGAGTATTTTCAAGAAAGACCTCTTTTAGATGCTGTTGAATTTATTAAAGTTCCTACCGATTTTAAAGGAGCTTATCATTCTCACCTAGAACAAACGGACTCTACTTCTTTTCAAGTAGAAAGTGATTCAGGCTTTGGAATAGTAGTCATGAATGTTAATCGAAATACGGACATAAAACGGAAAGAGGTTAGAGATTATCTTCATTGGATTATTGCAAAAGAACGTGATAGTATTCATACTTGTAATTCTCGAATGATCCCTAATCATAAAAGTATGTTAGTTGGTCATCATCAAAATATTGCTATCCAAGAAGTGCCCCGCCCCATGTTTACTGAACCTCTAGTGGTTAGAGGAGCTAGTCATACTGCTGATACGACACAATGGCTTGTGGATATTTTAACAAAAGAAAATATTCCAATAGAATTGCAGTGGTACTCTTTTGCAGATACAGTAAATAAGGAAGCGAAAACACTTAATGTTGATTTATTTATACATGGAGAAATATTTGAGATGAATCAGGACTTCTCTTTTTTCCATTTTCTCAAGAATGGGTTCTCCCCTTTATATCACATACTCCCTGACCATGACGAGTTAAATAGGTTGCTTGATAGCTATCTTCATACTCCATTCAAATCTTGGAGTACTCTTAATAGGAAAGTAGAGAAGTTACTAATAGAAGAATCTATTGTTATTCCTCTTTATTATCAAAAAAGATATGTCCCTTTTTCCTCCGATATTATGAATATTACCATTAAGCATTTTGGATATGTGGATTTTTCAAAATTATGGGTGAGACCGAACATTGATGAGGTTGAATAGCAGATGAATAACAAGAAAGATAGTTTACTTGACTCTTTGTTGTGTTTTGAAGTTATTAAGAGGGAAAAGTTAGATGATACTAATGCTACTTACTTTAGAAAAAAATATATATAAGAGTCTTTCTACAATAAAACGTAGAAAGACTCTTTAAAGTTGTTTACATCGCATTCAACTAAACAGCCAGTTAGTTTAAGCTAAGGGTTTCACAAACTTTATACAAAAGAATATACAAGTAGGGACCTTTTCTAATCCAATAGCTCTTTTTGCTTAAAAATTTGTATGGATGAGATGAGAACTACAATGATAATAGCGATAGTTGTAAGAAAAGCAAGGAAGAAACTAGACTCTAATTCTCCTACCAACAAGACCTGTCCTGTGTGCTCTGTCATCGTAGCAGGACTCCACTTCATATACTTTCCTACAATCGATGTTACCGTTGAAATAGCAAATATCACAAAAATGGTAACAAAAGCGATACTGCCATTTCCTTTCATTAATGTACTAAAAAAGAGTGTCATCGTAGAAACAAAAACTAACCAAATACTGTAGATCGCTACACTTTGAAGAACGCGTTCGAAAGCGACTGGTTCAATAAGTAAACCCGTATAGTACCAAGAAGCTAAATATCCGATAACCAATGATACCAATGTAACTGTAATTAACCCAGCCCATTTCGATAAAATATAGGAGGAATATGGAACTGGTTTCATCATGACCATACCTGCTACTCCACTCTGTCTTTCTGCTGAAACAATCCCCATCCCACTCAAAACAAGGATAAGTACCCCAAGCATCCCATAATTAGAGAGAACCTGCATTAATACTTCTTCTCCTGTTGGAACAGGCATTTCTAGGATTGTTCCCTCTGGAAGCCCGCCAAAGGTGTCCAAAATTTGCGGCATGTAATATGAACTAACCGGCTGCATGACACCTAACAAAATAAAAACAATAGGAATCCATAGAATTTTATAATTTCGTATCATTTCTGTTACTTCTTTTCGATAAAGAACCGTCAAGTGTGTCATGCCTTCACCACCTTTATAAATAAATCTTCTAACGTTGTTTGTGCCATCTCAAATTTCCGAATGGGCAGTCTTCTATCCACGATGTCTTTTAATAGCGTTTGTTTCCCATAAACAATATCATTTAAAACAATGCTTGCTTTGTATCCTTGAATGTTTATTTCTGAGACAAAACTATAACGCTCAATGGTCTTTAGCCAATCGCTTGCCTGTGCTTCGAATTCAATTTGTAAAATAGGCTGTTGATACTGCTCAATTACACTACCAATGCTACCTGAAATGGCAATTTCCCCATCATTCATAATCAGAAGATCATCACTTATTTCTTCTGCATCGTGAAGGACATGTGTTGAAAAGAGAATCGTTGTTTCTTGCTTAATCTCCCTCATCATGTCTAACACTTCACGTCTCCCAAGTGGATCCAGTGCTGAAACAGGCTCATCTAAAATTAGTAATTTCGGACGATGAATCAGTGCTTGTGCCAATCCAAGGCGCTGCTTCATTCCCCCAGAATAACCCCCTATTTTTCTTTTCTTCGCATTTGTTAGACCAACTCGTTCAAGTAATTCTTCGCTTCTTTTTTCTGCTTCTTTTCGATTCAGTTTTGCTAATTGTCCTACGAAAACAAGAAACTCCTTCCCATTCATCCAATTATAGAAAGCAGGATATTGAGGTAAATACCCAATAAACGGCCTTAAATCCTTTGCTTTTTCCCCTTTAAAAGTAATACTTCCTGAAGTCGGTTTTAACAATCCTGATAGCATTTTTAATGTCGTTGTTTTTCCTGCTCCATTGGGTCCAAGTAAGGAAACACACCTGCCTTCTTCTATATGAAAATGGATTCCTTTAACAGCATTCATATTTCCAAATCTTTTTACTAAATCACTTGCCTTTAATAACTCCATTAGTCATTTCTCCTTCCAAGAACGAAGTAAAGCACTGGTCCTATTAAATTGATAAAAAGAATAACAAGGATCCACATCCATTTGGGTCCGTTCGTTTTTTCTTCTCTAATACAAGAAACTAATGCAGTAATCATAAGAAGTAAATGTAAGACAAGAATTGGTACAATCGCTCCCCAAGAGATTCCATCTAATAGTTCGTTCATTTTTCCCCCTCCAAATTGTTTATTTACCCTTAATACGATTACGCTCACCTAATCGTTCACTTACAAAAAAATAAATTCCACGTATAGAAGTGTTTTCTCTGTAGCGGAAAGCAACGTGCTTGCCAATTTTACTTATTCTACTAGTCATAGCTAACAGCCGTTCTCCACTTCACCTACTAATGGATATTATCTACTGTTCTGTTAATCTATCTTCTGGCATTTGATCTATTTTTTTCTATTTTCCCGCATATGGTAACAAGAGGATGCACTATTATAAGCACCTTGATCAAATAAATAACCGGAGAAAATTCTCTTATTCCACTTTTAGCATGAAAATTAGCTTCAATAGACGGAGAAATTCCGCCTATTTCCTTAAAACACATGAAATCAGAGGTTTTTTTCTTACTTAACCGGAAAAACTACCCTTATTTTCCTTAAAATATTGTTCCTTCTGAATTTAGTCGGAAATACTTCCCTTATTTTTATTGAAAACTTGATGGAAAAAAATCTTTTTTAATCATAAAAAAACCTCAAGAATGTTATCCTGAGGCTTTTCGTTTAAATATTTTTCTTGCAAAGATAAGATAGATAATAAGATATGTTGGAAATTGAATAAGGCCTAAAAAGCCCCAAAGCCAAGCATTGTGTCCCCTCTTCCGTGCATCCCAGAACATCCATGACCCCTGACATATTAGAATGAATGCAATTAAGACCCATAACGAAATTGGTATAACACTAAGTTCATGTGAGTTCATTCCTTACTGACCCTCTTTCTTGTTTTGTTAAAAGCTAAGGGCAGTAGGATAATGCCTACAAGCTGAAAGTAAAGAAAAAGAATCGGCTGACGATAAACGATAGCAATCACCACTGAAAGCACACTTACAGCAACCAAAATAAAAGCGATGAGATCTTTCCATTGCTTTCTTTGTATCCTTTTTTGTTCTAATTCAACGTTCTGTTGAAACCATTGTAGATTTGGAGTAGATACTGGATTCCATTGATCTATCTTATCAAAACCATCTATTAATTGCTTAACTGTTTGTTCATCTTCCTCATCCAATTCTAGATCTCTATTAGTAGAATTATTCTCTTTCACATTCAGACAACTCCTTTCGTATACTTTTTAATCCATTTGAAACTCGAGATTTTACTGTTCCTTCTGCAATACCCATCATTTCCCCAATTTCTTTGTAAGAATATCCGTAATAATGCTTTAGCACGATAGGCATTCTAATATCTTCATTAACTCTGGCAAGCACATCAATTACATCAGCCCATTCTTCATTCCTATTTCCTGCTTGCCATTTCATTTTCCGAAGCGCTCGCTCTTGCTCTTGCCAGTTTTTCTCCCGCTTCTTTCTACGCTGCTGATCGATGTAGAGATTTGTTGCAATTGTGATAAGCCAGGAAGAAAACTTAGATTCCCCGTTATAAAGGTGGATTTTTTCGATACACTTCATCATCGTCTCTTGTGTTAAATCTTCTGCGATTTGAGGATGAAGGGTCACTTTCATTAAATATTTTACGAGGAACGAATAATTCTGTTGTAGCAATTTCGAAAGCGCCAATGTATCTCCTTTTTTCGCCTTTCGAATCAAATCCTTTTCATCCATGAAATCTACTCCATATAATAATGATCTAAATGTAATACGACTAACTTTGGGAAACCGTTCATTTTAAAAATGAGAAATACAATAAAAACCTTTAGCCGCCTTTTATCATTCTCGACTTAATTTTCCACTAAAATAAGCATAGACCACCTATTTCTCATGTCCCATTAAATGTTGAATAACTTTTAAGTGCTCGTTCTTGATAATTAAGGTGGTTCTGTAGCTAAACCTTAACTGGTATGGAGGGATATACTTAAGGATTTTAGCCCTAAAAGAAGTTTGATTAGTGACATGCCTCATTTGAGCTACACTATCCCATTTAATAGTACCTATGAAACTATAATAAATAAGGAATATTCAGTAATCAATAACTAATTGATTTTTCTAATTTACTCCCTTACGTTTACGCCGATGAAAATTAATCTAAACTATTATTCCGCTTTAAAACAAAAAAATTGATTTATCGTAAATTGTGTCCTTTATTTATAAATCATCTACTTTTAATTACACTACTTTTCTATCGTGACTCTTTCTTTATTACAGGAGCGTTTTTCCCAATTATTACACAAAATACAACAATAACAGCTAAAACAATAGTTAGCCATGTAATCGATTCTCCCAAAAAAAATACAGAAAATCCAATCATTAAAAAGGGCTGTAAATATTGAATTTGACCAACTCTTGCAATCCCCCCTAAAGACATTCCACCGTACCAAGCTACATATGCTAAAAATTGGCTTACTAGAGCTAAATAAATTAAACTCATCCAAGCTTCAATAGGCGCTTGTAACATATTAACTGAGATGTTTAAGGCTACAGGAATAATAAAAAACGGTGCTCCAATTAATATAGCCCAAGCAATGACCTGCCAACTCCCAAGCTCTTTTGAAAGTTTTCCACCTTCTGCATAACTTAATCCAAGTATTATGACAGCTAAAATAAGAGCAACATCTCCTTTTTGTAATTGACCTAAGCCTAAATACACGGCATAAATAAGCACTGCTATCGAAGCAATAATACTCGCAATCCAATAGCGCTTAAAAGGTCGCTCTCCTCCACGCCACATAGCAAAACCAGCTGTCGCGAGAGGAAGTAAAGCCAGTTCTATTGCGCCATGTGATACAGGTAGTGTTTTCATTGCAAAAGTTGTTAATAACGGAAAAGCTAGTACAGCACCAATGGCAACTATGCCCAAGCTTTTCAATTGTTTTTTATTAGGTAATGATTCTTTTTTTATGATAAGAATGATACTTACAATTATTGCTGCAATAACTGTCCTACCCAATCCAACAATCGTCTCACCAAAATAAGGGACAGCAATACTTGTAGCTGGCAATGTAAGACTAAAACAAACGACACCAATAAAGCCAATGAGCATTCCTCTTTTTACTTTAGTTTCCATCCAAACTCCCCCTTCACAATCAAACAAATATATTCCATAATCATAGTTAAACAGAAGTAACTAATTAAACATGATTGTAATTGAAAGTAACTCTTTTTAATACAGTAAAATTCCACATCTGTCATAGGACAGATGCGAAGGGGAATGATTATGACAATCAAATATAAAGGCATTTTAGAATGGATAAAACAGCAAATAGAGGATAAGCAGTTAAAAACAGGCGATAAATTACCTTCTATTCGGCTGCTCGCCGAACAATTTCAATGTAGTAAAAATACAGTTGTAAAGGCATTACTTGAGTTGGAACAACAACATATTGTCTATGCTAAACCCAAAAGCGGATATTACGTTGTTGATTATTACAAAACACCTAATTCATACGAAAATGATATTGATTTTTTATCCGCTGGTCCGGATAAAAATATTATGCCTTATCAGGATTTTCAGCATTGTATAAACCAGGCGATTGATCATTATAAAGAACAATTATTTACTTATAGTGAGCAACAGGGACTTTTTTCTCTACGAAAAGAGCTTGCAAAGTATTTACAACATTTACAAGTATTCACGAAACCTGAACGACTTGTTATTACTTCAGGCTCACAACAAGCGCTTCACATTCTATCTAACTTGCAGTTTCCAAATGGAAAAAAGAATGTATTAATTGAGCAGCCCACATACTTTGGTATGATTGATAGCTTACAGTTAAATCAGATTACAACATTGGGAATTGAATTAACAATGGAGGGCATTGATTTTGAAAGACTTGAGACCTTATTTCGAACCAATGATATTAAATTCTTTTATATAATTCCAAGATGCCATAATCCACTAGGACATCATTATACAAATGAAGAAAAGGAAAAAATCGTCGCTCTTGCAGAAAAATACGATGTATACATTGTAGAAGATGATTTCTTAGCAGAATTAGATACAGATTTAAAAGCAGATCCATTGTTTGCGTATGAACCTAACGGAAGAGTCATTTATGTAAAGAGTTTTTCGAAAGTATTTTTGCCAGGATTGCGTATAGCAACTGTTATACTCCCTGAAAAAATGATTCCCACTTTCGTAAGCTATAAATTTAGCACTGATTTCACTTCATCGCCACTTTCACAAGGAGCATTAGAAATCTATTTAAAAAATGGTATGTTTCAATATCATTTAGATAGTGTAAAAAAACTGTATATAAAAAAAATGAAAAAATTAATAGAAGCCTGTTCCTTGTATTTACCGAGCTATATACAATTTACAAAGCCCAAAAGCGGTTTTTACCTAACTATCTTTTTGCCTTCACATATAGATGTCAATAAATTGATTTACCTATTACATGAAAAACATATTTATGTAGACAATGCTTCTAGAATGTACTTAACTGAAAATAAGCAGCAAGCCATTCGACTCAGCATTTCACAAGTAAAGGAAGATATGATTAATCTCGGTATTCAACAATTAGCAACTTATATAATCGATATGTGTGAAAAAAGGACATACAATCCACTCTCGTTTAAATCCTATCATTAAAGTCGATAAGACCCCTTTGTATCAATGTTTTAATCAATAACAAGCTTTAAAAAATCTCCTACAAAATATATATTATTTGACTAACAAGAGCCTTTGAACAAGACAAATAAAAAAAGTCTATTCCTTAATAAAGGAGGAATAGACTTTTTAAGGTTTAGTCCTGTGTAACGAAAACCTAGCCCAAGATACATAGAGTGAACTTTCAAATTTTGGGTAATGTTGTCCAAATAGTATCATCATAAGGAGGAACTATTTCGAATAAGAATTTAAGGATTATCTAATAGTATTTAAGTTTACTCAAAGCTTCATCTACTTTTCTATGTGTCCAATTTTTTGACTAGCTTTAGTTTTACTTCTTCTGTACAATTTTTCCGCAGATATGGTCCTTTTCCTGCACTATATACTGTGATTCTTATTGAAATAGACTTTGTCCTTTTAATTTTTTTCGAAGAATGTAAACTAGTTACTTATAGTAAGTTTAAAAATAATAGCCAATATGAACTTGCCATTTAATAGACAAAAAGTAGAAAAGAGGTAGATTTTCCAAATAGTCATCTCTCCACCCTCCCAATAATAACTAATTTTACCTATATTTACTACAACATTCTTCCTGCACTAAACTCCTTTAGTACCAGAAGAAAATCTAAACCAAGAAGCAAAAAACCCCCTTCAGATCTGAAGGAGTTTAATTCATAATATACTGAGGGGGGCTATTTTTACTAATGAGTAATGCGTTATTGGGGAGCTTTTGTTTTAAGCAAAGTTAACCCCATGCCCATAAAAACGATTCCTGTTATTTTGTTTAAAATCAAACCTATTTTGTGATTTCCTCTTAATTTTTTCGTAACATATGAAGAGAAAGTAGCAATAAATAGACACCATAGTAATCCTGTAAATGTAAATGTAAGACCTAGAATTATAAAAGGAATGGGACCTGAAACCTTTGTATCTATAAATTGCGGTAGAAATGCTATAAAAAAGATAGAAACTTTTGGATTCGTTAGACTCGTTAAAAGACCTTGTATATATATCTTTCTAGTGTTTAATTTATGAGCTGGAACGACATCAAAATTCCCATTGGTTTTATCGATCAACATTCTAATTCCCAAGTACATTAAATAAATTACTCCAACTATTTTAATGGTGTTAAAAAAGAAAATAGATTTTGTAAGAATAATGGATAAACCAAAAGCGACAAGTAAAGTATGGAGTACTGAACCTGTAATAATGCCAAAAACAGAATAAACACCTGCTTTGCTTCCTTGTGAAATACTTCTCCCTACAATATACATTGTGTCTGCACCAGGCACTAGATTTAATAGAATTCCTGTTAATAAAAATACTTCGTAATTAATAATACCGTACATATCAGCACCTCTTTTTATTTTTTGGTGCCCTTATTGATATTAAATAAAATTATGTAAAAAAGAAAGATTTTTTTTTAGTTTTGACGATTTAAATTGGAATCTTTTCCTATTTCCTTATTTCACTAAATTGCACCTATTGTGACAAAGAAAAAAGCTTCCCTTTTATTTCAGGGTAGCTCTTTAAAGTTAGAAATAATTATGGTTTTCCAAATTTCTAGTGAGTTACTCTCCTACCATACCGTCGTTATCATTATCTCTCATGAATTTGTACAACCAATGATCACTCGTTATTGGCATCCTGAAACCAGCTGCTTTTGCTTCTGCAATTGTCACCTGGCCATTACCGTTTGTATCAACACTAGAGAGATCCCCTTCATTTGTGGAAGAACTTGCTGATTCAGACTCGGAGTCCTTATTTCTGGTTAGTCCAAGTGATTCGTTTACTTCATCAGGGTTCACATTGTGAAATGAATCCGAAATGACATTTCCGTTTATTGTATAGGTATACTGATAACTAGAAGGAATCTGGGTTTCTGTATCCGGATACGTGATAATCGCTTCAAAATTAGTGGCTCCTCCTGCCTTACGGATTGCATCTTCTAAATAAGCTTGGTCACCATGTCGGTTGAGCGTACTATCTTGTGGGGTAATATTATAAGCATTCGATACCCCTCCGAGAGAATCAGCAATGATATGTCCTTCATCTAAATCGGCCCTTTCAACACCAGGAACCTTTGCCTCATCCGAATAGTATCGGCCAGACGATAATACAGGTTCTTTACTGTCATCTTGTAGAGTAATCTCGTCAGCAATGACACGTACTAATTGTCCGTATTCGTTTGTAAATGCCCAATATTCACGGTCCCCATAACCAATGTCAACGACGACGTTCGATTCACGATATCCAGACAAATCACCCCCATCTACTTCCACGAGTTCGTATCCTGCGAAATGTTCATCATTTGATTGGATTGATATTTCTTCTGCTACTGATTCACCTACAACCGTATTTATAGTTTCTTCTTTTTCACTATTTTTCTCAACTGTGGTTACTTCTTTTGTATCCGTTTCTACAGCTGTAGTGGCTACATCATCAAGGTTTGTACAACCAACCATGATGATGGTCATTAAAAGTAAGAGTAAATAGTTCATTTTCGTTTTCATTTTATGATTCTCCTATGACAGTTTCATGTTGTTCATTCTAAAAAGCTCGGGATGTTAAGATAAGTTAATGTTTTTAACATAGACCTGTTGATAATAGTATATTCCAAGATTAACTTTATTTCAGTATTTATTTTGTTCGAAGTGATGCAGCAAAGTCTATTTGATTACTAGGAGAAGTGCCTATAAATCGAGATGGTTTTGCAATGACTCTATAATTCCTGCCTAATTGTATTAAACTGCCCCTTTTCTATCATAAGCAAGGTTTTCTTTTTACAGGAATGCTGCCCCATAGCCATAGAGACTAGCTCTTTTTAAATAAAAATAAGCGTTAATCCTTCTTAACTTTAAATATGGTATAATAAAAAAACATCTAATCCCTTATGTATCAAGGTTTTAGACGTTTACGATTAGAAAATATTGAAGCGTTAATATGTATTATACGAATGTTTGTTCTATTTATAAATATGTGTTTATATCGGATTATATAAGGAATGTCTTATTTTAAAGACATTCCTTATATGCCCTAGACTAATAGTTTATCTACATATTTTACTAACGCACCCTATAGTTTAAGTGTAAATCTTCACAAACTATACTTTCGCTAGTCTATTTTAAACAGGATTATTGCCTTGAAAGTGCGAAAAGAAAACTAAGCAAAAAAGACATTGAACCTTTCTGGATCAACGTCCCAATTCTTTAGATTTCTATTTCTATAAATTGTGCTTTTTTAAGCATGTTCCGAATAATAATACTAATCAACCTAAGAATGTTATTACCATTTCAACAAACTCCTTTGGATATTGAAATAAGGAACCGTGTCCTGCATGGTCAAATATTTTTAACTTACTATCATGTATTCTATTTGCTAAGTCATATGAATTTTCTGTTGGAACCATGCGATCATAATCTCCATTTATTATTAGTGTAGGCTGAACAATTTTTGATAAGTCCGCAGGCTTGTCTTTTCCCCATTTATTGATTGCACTTAATTGCATTCTATACGCTCTCAAACTGATAGTTTTATCTCGAATTTTTTTCCTTTTTTTTATTTGAATTAGAAACTCTTTAGCCTTTTTCTTACCATTCTGTGTGTTTGAGAAAAACAGATAGGTTTTTACGTCTTTGAAAGTCAATATTGCACGAACAAAATCAAGGTTAGTAATACGCGTGACATTAGATATACCTTTTCCTCCTCGAGGTCCTGTACCTACTAATACCAACTTTCTAACTAAGTTTGGTTCCTTTAAGATTAGTTCTTGAGCAATCATTCCTCCCATGGACAAAGCTATTAAATCTACCTTTAAAAATCCTAGTAGTTTAATAAATGTGATTGCATCGTTTGCCATTTGAGGAATGTTGTTTGGTACTTTACCATTGGATAATCCTACCCCTGTGTTATCAAATGCGATGACCCAATGACTTTTGGCAAGACCATCAATAATCCTAGGATCCCAATTATCAAGATTAGCTGAAAGATGTGTCAATAAAATAATTGGGATTCCTTTTTTTTCACCTAATTCTCTATAAGCATACCGTTTACCATTCTCATGATGAATGAATAAGTTAGGTGCGTTAATGTAAGAATAATGAAATGACATTGCTACTTCCACTCCTGCTTCCCTTTTTAAAATTTGATAACTACTTTTCCTTTTGGATGTCCATTTGCCACTAATTTTAGTGCAGCATTAATGTCATCAATTGTAAAATTGGTAGGATCAATAGCTGGAACAATATTGTTTTCTTCAATAATTTTCGTTATTTTTTCTAATTGTATTCCGTCAGCTCTAACGAAAATGAAGCGATATTGAATACCTTTTTTCTTTGCTTTCTTATCAAATTTCGAGCCCACTAATCCAAAAATAATTTGCTTCCATTTAGGAAGACCTTTATCTATTGCAAACTGTTTATTCGGTCCAGTACGAAGACTTAGTAACCGACCACCTGGTTTAATAATGGATAACTCGCGTTCGAATTCATCAGCACCTAGAGTATCAATTACAAAATCAACTTCGTCTAATATTTCCCAATAATTTTCCTTAGTATAATCAATATATTGATCTGCACCAGCATTCAACGTTCTCTCTTTAGCCGAAGGACTACCTGAAACAATAACCTTTAATCCAATTGCTTTAGCTATAGGAACAGCCATTTGGCCAAAACTTCCTGACCCTCCTGGAATAAACACTGTTTGTCCCTTTTTTGCTTCTAACTCTTCTACTAAGCCTTGATATGCCGTTAGACCAGTTAAAGGTGCACCAGCTCCAGTAACAAAATCTAAATTTTTCGGCAAGTGCCATATGGATTTAGCATCAACTGCAACATATTCTGCAAATGCTCCTATTTTTTCAATCGGGAGTCTTGTATAAATAGGATCCCCAACCTTAAACCCATAGTCAGGATTACCAACCTTTTCGACAATCCCAGTTAGTTCATTTCCTAATGTAAGAGGCATATCATAGTCTTGTATTAATTTTACACTTCCTGTAATATTTAAGATTTCAAGTGGATTTACTGCAGCAACTTTTACCTTTACCAGTACTTCATTTTCTTTAATAATCGGTACAGGGATATCAACAATCTGTGCTTCAATGTTTTTCGAGTATTTTTGTATTTGAGCAGCTTTCATATTCATAATCTCCTTTTAAAAAACCACCAACTCTTACATTGATGGTTTTTTATTATCATTTGCTTATTTTATTCATTTCTTGTTAACGGTTAAGCCTTGTCTTTATTCTTTTAAGAAAGGATAATCTGTATACCCTTCTGCTCCTCCTGCATAAATGGTATTTTTATCAGGCGTATTCAGTGGGGTATCCAATTTCATTCTTTCGACAAAATCTGGGTTGGCTATCATCCAAGTCCCTACAGTTATAACGTCCGCAAGTTCATTATCCAAGTCTACCGTAAGTTGGTCTAAAGTACGTCCTGCTCGGTTAACAAGAAGTGCTTGCGACCAAAGTTGACGGATTTCTTGTAATAATGATTCATTTCCGAAGTGCATGATATGGAGATATGCAAGGTTGAGCTTATCTAACTCACTGACTAAATAACGGTACATTTCCCCACTTGTTTCTCCCTCTTCTATTCCATTTAGTGTTCCTTGAGGAGAGAAACGTATGCCTGTTCGTTCTGGACCAATCTCTTCAACAACTGCTTTAGCAACTTCAATGGCAAATCTTGAGCGATTCTCAATCGTTCCACCGTACGCATCCTGACGGTGATTAGCATTTTCACTTAAGAACTGTTGAATAAGGTAACCATTTGCTCCGTGGATTTCAACCCCATCTGCACCAGCTTCTACCGCTGCTCGTGCTGCTAGGCGAAACTCATTTACAACGTCCTTAATTTCTCCTTCACTCAACGCTCTAGGTGTAGGAATCTCCTTCATCCCTTGTGCTGTAAATATTTCTACATTAGGCGCAATAGCTGAAGGGGCAACAGCTTGACGGTGATGAGGTGTATTGTCAGGATGTGAGACACGGCCTACATGCATAAGTTGAACAAAGATACGTCCTCCTTCGTTATGCACTTTTGATGTTACCTTTTTCCACCCCTCAATGTGTGATTCTGTATAAATACCAGGTGTATTTGTATAACCCTGACCATCCTCTGAGGGTTGAGTACCCTCACTTATTATTAAACCAACCGATGCACGCTGGCCGTAATAGTCAGCCGCCAAATCACTAGGTGTTCCATCTGGAAGTGCTCTACTCCTTGTCATTGGTGCCATACCTAAACGGTTTTTTAGTTCTATATTTCCAATTCTGACTGATTCAAATAACTTGCTCATATTACTTCCTCCTTCTTAATGGTTATCAATTTTTTATAAAGATGTTGAATTCAGGAACGAATTGACGTTCTCAGCAAATAGTTCTGGAAATTGGAATAGGTGTCCGTGACCAGAATCAGGATATATAATGAGTTGTGCTTTTGGTAAGTGCTCAGCTAAAATATAACTATTTTTGGTTGGAACCATAACATCGTTAGTACCATTTGTCACAAGCACAGGGGGTTTAATGTTCTGTAACCACTTGTAATCATTATTGGATTTTGGTTGAGACCACTTTGCCAAAGCCTTTAATTGGGCTTGTTGTACTTGATCAGAACTTTCAACCTTTTTCTGATTGATAATTCTTTGTAAAGATGCCATTCCCGCAGATTTACTTGTTTCAGTTGAACGGTAGAAGAAAAACATGAAGTCATCCAAAGCATTCTCTGCATTCCCACCGTGTCGACTCATTCTTTCAAATATTTCTGGCTCGGGATTAATTCCAGACTCAGGTCCAGTACCTGCCATGATGATTCGTCTAATCAAATTCCCTTCTTGTAATGCCAATTCTTGTGCAACCATTCCACCAATTGAAAAACCGAGAATATCGACTTGATCTAAACCAAGTGCTTTTATAAATTTCCCTGCATCTTGTGCCATCTCAGCAATCGTATCAGGTGTTTGTCCTTTCGTCTCACCAACCCCTTTGTTATCAAATAGGATAACTGGACGTTCCTTCGCAATTGGACCAACCATATTAGGATCCCAATTTTCCATCGTTCCTCTAAAGTGAACTAGAAATACGACAGGTACTCCCGTTTTTTCACCAAACCTTCTATAAGCATAACTAGTACCTTCAACGTCAATAAATTCTGATTGAGCTGGTATGGTAAATGTCGTCATTTGAGTTACTTCTCCTTCGAACATTGAGTTCTAAATTTTTTAATATAAATTAGTTGAATGAAATGCATTTTAGAATGTTCATTCTAAAATGCATGTAGAAATAAAGCTAACACGGTATTTAAAGGGTCTGATTATAACCCTTTCTATTCACATTTCGAGAATGATTGTTCTCAAAAGAGTAAAAAAAATTAATCTAATACCGAAAGTGTAATATCAATAATATTATTTAATTTTTCTGTGTCATCGGTAGTTTTGGTTATAACGCGTAGACCTACTAAGGAATTATGAAGAAATTCCGATGTTTTTTTTGCATCATGATGTTTAGATATTTCTCCAGCTTTTTGACCCTTTAGCACTAGATTATTTAGTAGTAATTCGGTCTTAGAAAAACTTTCCACTACCTTTTCTGCTGCTTGTTCATCATGTAATGACAACTCAACTGCCGTATTTACAGTCAAACATCCAATAAGTTGTTGTTTATCTCTGACAATTATCATATTAAATAATTGCCTGATAGCATCTTTTACCGAATTCAGCTGGCTTACTTCATTCTCTATTCTAGTTGTTATTATTTCATTATAATGATCCAACGCTTTTATAAACAAAGTATGCTTGTCACCAAATGTATCATATAAGCTACGACGATGGATACCCATATACTTTACTAAATCCTGCATGGAGGTTTTTTCATAGCCTTGTATCCAAAAAAGTTCCATAGCTTTTCGTAATACTTCATTTTCATCAAATTCTTTGTTTCTAGCCATATTACCATTTCCTTTGAGTAATCTTAGAGTAACCAGAAAATCTTTATGCTAACTGATAATCATCAATCAACAAGGTAAGAATATTGACTTTCTCGTCCCTCGCCAATAATATCATTTTAAGAATGAACAGTAAAGATTTGCTTAAAGAGTTACTACTAAATTCTCCAATTTTGTATGAACTATACGTTTTACCAGCTTCCCCTCCTAAAAAGAGATTTTTAGATCTGTTTCTGTAACCTTGAGATAGTGTTAAGTAAGCTTTTTAGAATTATCGTTCTCATTATGGCAAAAAAGTAGTTAATAACCTTACAAATCTATAATACCATTTTGAGAACGATTGGTAAAGAATAAATTTTGTTTTTTTTAAAATCATTAGGCGATAAGAAAAAAAGGCATAATTTTATATTCCATAATACAGTTTAAAAATTCATTCTATAACATATGAACACTAAACCTTTTTAATTTGAATGAAGAGTTTAAATTCTTATTCAACAAAACTCCCTCAATAAACAAACACTTATCTTTTAAATACTCAGTTTCTCTCAATATTTCTACATAAGTTGTTTAGTCTAATAGATTTGGTTAGTAAGAAAAGAGTCCAATCAAGCAGTTTACGAGAAAAATGAGCGCAAGAAACTAGCCAACCTTCGGTAATTTCCTAAAAGTTGGAAGATTAGGTATGTACGCACCAATGGATGTCCACATATCTTATGGGGATCTCCCCTCCCAAGTCTCACAGAGTCTTCGCTCCTACATTCCTTCGTTCAACCTTTATATAAGGTGGATGTCGGTCATGCTGCCCCACAGGATCTATGTCCTTACGTTAGTTGCGTTGTCAACTAATCCCATGCTGATTTTGTCCGTTCATCTTTTCAAATCTATTTGTTAATCGTTAGTTTAATAGTGATTAAGCTGCTACTGGTTCTTGGATAAATGCATGCATATGGGGGATGTCCTTCAACATTTTCTCCTCTTGAAACATAAAATGTTTCTTACCAATAGAGAAGAGTATACGGATGAGCTTATTACACAAAACAATTAAAGACTGCATCTTTTTAACGGATTGTCTGGTCTCGTTGTGTAGTAATGATATAGGGCTTTAAAGGCTTTGTAATAAGAATTTAGATTATAGTGTAATATATATATTCATTTCTCTTTAATAGACATAATTTTCTCCAATAAAATATCCAGATTACATAAATCCGGATACAATATAACTTTTTATTAATATATATTTTAAACAGCACTAGTAATTGTTTGTTGGTTAACTAATTTTTGATACAATGCGTTTGTATTGTAAAGTTCACCATGAGAACCGAACCCTGTTACTTTTCCATCTTGAATTACTATTATCCGATCAGCATCCATGATGGTTGATAATCTGTGGGCTATAATTATAGTTGTTCTATCTTTCATCAAATTATTCAAGGCTTCTTGGACTAGTGCCTCAGAGTGCCCATCTAAATGAGCGGTTGCTTCATCTAATAATAATACTTGAGGTTCTCTTAGAATAGCTCTAGCAATTACAATTCTCTGTTTTTGCCCCCCTGATAAACGAATACCTCTTTCTCCTACTTCTGTATCTATTCCCTTAGGTAGAGAAGTAATAAAAGAGTCTAAATTTGCCTTTTTTAATGCATTAAAAATTTCCTGTTCTCCTATTTCTTTCTTTATCCCATATACCAAATTAGCCCTAATACTACCTTCCATAACAGGTGTGTCTTGACTAACATATGCGATTTTTTCTCTCCAGTCATTTAAGTTATAAGAGTAAATTGACTTACCTTTATAAAGTATGTCGCCTCTGTCTAAAACATAAAAACGTTCTAATAAGGAAAACAAAGTTGTTTTTCCTACTCCGCTTTCACCAACTATTGCGGTTCTTTGTCCTTCTTTGGCAGTAAAGCAAATATCCCTTATTATTTCTCTTTTTTTATCGTAGGAGAATCCAACATTTAAAAAGGTTATTCCACTTTCATTCTTTTCTTCCAAACTCTTATAGTTAGATGTAATAGTATCTTCAAGATCTTCTTCAAAAAGAGCATGCACTCGCTCGGTTGCACCCATTGCTTTTTGGAATTGAGTAAAGAATTGAGCCATTTTAGTTATGGGTGTTACTATTTGAAATATATAAAAAACTATAGCTACTAAAGCCCCAGCGGACATAGCACCAGTTGCTACTTGGTATCCTCCATATCCAAAAATACATACTAATACCATTAGTATTGCTGTTGTAATGAGAGGTGATACTATTGCAATAATTTTTCCTGTTTCCAAACCGTGGCTATACAACTTTTCAGCTCGTCTTCCTCCCTGAATAGCTTCTTCATTTTCTGCAACGGAGAACTTAACCATCCGAACATCACTAAGAACTCTCCCTAAATCTCCCTGAAATGCTGCGGTTTCCCTTTGCAAATTATTAGATACATGATACATCTTCTTTCCTAATGGTGTTAGAATTAAATAAGTGAGAGGGAAAACTAGTAAAAAGATGATAGCAACTTTCCACTCTATAGTAAAAAGAATAATGAGAGAACCTAAGATAGTTATGGAACCAGTAAAAAACGGAATTAAATGGTTAACAAAGAAATTATTCATAACTACTGTATCATTTGTAATTCTACTCATAATTTCACCTGAGTTATTAGAATCAAAGAACTTAATTGGGAACTTTACGACTCTCCTCCATAAATCCTCTCTAATTAGCATGACTATTTTCTCTCCTATATATATCATCATATAGAGGGAAATCCCAGAAAGTGAAACTTGGAGAATAAAAACTAATAATAAGCCAATAAGAATGAAGAAATTGAAATCATTTAATACTAACTTGTCCACTAGATCCATTGAGACTATAGGTATTATAAGAGATACACCGGTTTGTATAACTGCTAATAGAATTGCTATACTAATTACCCAACCAGATGGCCTATATCTATTTAAAATATCAAAAAACTGTTTTGGTGATAGAGTTTTCATAATTATACTATCCTTATTTAGAATTTTAATAATTGACAGAGTATAAGATTATATTAAAATTTTAGAGACATATAAAACAAATATCTTTTATTATGCTACGTACCAGATTAAATTACTTTTTTCTAAGAACAACCGCAAAACAATCACTATTTTCTTCGTACTCTCCACCATTCACATCGGCATAGACTTTTTCTATAATAAATCCAGCTTCAGTGACTTCCTTTTCTAGATCAGGAATACTAAAATATTGATTCCAATAATTATAATTCACTAAATCTCCATTATCGAAAGCTAATATATTTTTCACCAAAGAAACTTTATTTGGGTACTTTAATGACGCAAACAAAGTCAAATGTTCCTTTTGTGAAAACAAATCGTTAGCTGAAAGTCCCCATAATAAATTTTGTTCAAACTTTTCATAGCTATTATCGGAGAGTACATCTAATAAAACTAACCCATCAGGCTTAAGTCCCTTATATATATTATTTAAGATTTTTTTTCTCTTAGTTTGATCAAAACTTCCATATAACTCATAAATTAATAAAGCTATATCAAATTCATTTTGAAAATTTAGCTTTGTCATATCTTCGTACAAATAATCTATCAATAGATTATTCTTTTTAGCTTCTTCTATGGCATAGTTTATAGAGTTTCGATTAAAATCTACTCCAACAACTTTATAGCCTGACTTAGCTAAACCTTGAGAGTATAATCCAGGACCACACCCCAAATCAATAACCCTTTTATAACTCTCTGGAGGGGCAATATTTTTTATAAATTGAATTGTCTCATGAATGAATTCTGTACTTTTGCTTCCTCCAGGTATATTCTCGTCTAAGTGAGTCTTCAAAACAAGCTCTGCTCTATCTGGATCAAGCCAAATCTCTTGTGTACCTTCTTCAAATGGCATTGGATTTTTTGCTAGTTCTAATAGTCCTTTCAATTCATCACCTTCAATATTTAATATTCTAAAATTCTATAACAAATAAACTTACCGGACGCATAATCATAATCAATAATGCGCCCAGAAAAAAAGTAAGTAGATATTCTCTTGACCATTAAATAATTCTTTGTTAATGTTAAAGTAATTCTATATATTAATGCATGCAATAAATAATTTAGCAATGATTACTTATCGATGAAACAAACACACTAGTTAACGTAGTTGACCATGTTGTAGTTATTGTTCCATCCACTGCTTGGCCCTTACCTTCAGTGTCATGAGTCAATTTTTGCAAGTCTAATACTGATTTCATTTTTCTCACCTCCTCCATGAATTTACTTTTTACCGGAGAAGGATTAGCAATGATTGCTTATTGATGAAACAAACACACTAGTTAACGTAGTTGACCATGTTGTAGTTACTGTTCCATCCACTGCTTGGCCCTTACCTTCAGTGTCATGAGTCAATTTTTGCAAGTCTAATACTGATTTCATTTTTCTCACCTCCTCCATGAATTTACTTTTTACCGGAGAAGGATTAGCAATGATTGCTTATTGATGAAACAAACACACTAGTTAACGTAGTTGACCATGTTGTAGTTACTGTTCCATCCACTGCTTGGCCCTTACCTTCAGTGTCATGAGTCAATTTTTGCAAGTCTAATACTGATTTCATTTTTCTCACCTCCTCCATAAATTTACTTTTTACCGGAGAAGGATTAGCAATGATTGCTTATTGATGAAACAAACACACTAGTTAATGTAGTTGACCATGTTGTAGTTACTGTTCCATCCACTGCTTGGCCCTTACCTTCAGTGTCATGAGTCAATTTTTGCAAGTCTAGTACTGATTTCATTTTCTCACCTCCTTTAAAGAATTACTTAATTTTATTTTGTATTCTAATGATTATTAATTTACTGCTTGAAGGTACTTAAACTAGAACTTAATTCATAATAAGATTTGCAGCTTTAGTCTGATGAACAAAATCATCTGCTTGAACTATCGGCAACCAATACAGAGGATTATTTTGTTTAATTCCTAATAGTGCTAAGATAATTCCTGAACTTCCAGTATAAACATCATCACTTAACCTATATGAAAATTGTCCGGGATATGAATAACATGTATTATTCTTTATTAAGAATATATTAAGTAAATTTAAAACATCTTTCAAAATTAACTCCCTATATTCAAGATCATTTGTTAATAGAGGTAATATCAAAAAACTACCCGCACCATCAAATAGCCCACCCGTTACAGTACATCTTGTCTTTGATAAATTTATGATTGCATTCAACTCTTGGTCGAAACACTCTTGTCCACTCACATGATTAAAAAACCATATAGCAATACCAATTCCAATAGATCCGCCTGATAGATAAGGCAAGGCTCGATTCCTATCATCTAATGTTTGTAATACTCCTGCTAATTCATCATTTGTAGTAGACTCTAAATCCTTTTTAAGTAAATTTTTGGATTTTTCTAGATAATCGTTCTTTTTGGTAGATGAATATAGTGCCGAATAAAAAAGAGATACACCCGAAAATCCATCTATAATTCCAATATTTACTCCCATCCAGTCTTTAATCTTTAAAGATTCTTTATTTTCTAATCTAGAATAATCAATCTTACTTTCTAGGAATTCTGCATAATTTAAATATTTTATATTCTTAGTTTTTAAATATAAACTTATGATAAATAAGCCTATACCAGCAATTCCCGAGCGCAACGAGATATCGGTATCACTAATATTTTCTCGCATTCTTTTTAACTCAGAGAATACAAGTTCGTCATAACCATGTTCAAAAAGTAACGATAGTATCCCTGCTTTACCGGATAATAAACCATTCTCTGGGATTAAGGGGAGAGTTTCTAACAAGTGATTTTGAATCCACTTTTCTATTTCTAAAGGAGCCATATTCCTTTTAGCAAGTGTGAAAGCTGCACCACTACCTCCAGTTAAGAAATTAAATTTACCCCCATCTACTTCAAACTGTCTTATGTCACCATTTATGAGTCTTTCATCTTCTGTTAAATGATTTTCTAGACCTTCTATTAACATTTTAATTATCTTATCTAAATCATTGGCATTTACTTGTCCATTATCAGTTAGTTCTTTACTGGAATAATTTTGATATAAGTTGATTCTGGCGTCACACTCTTCTTGTAATTTAACAATATAGTGATAGAAAGCATATCCATAATTTTGTTTAATCCATTCAAGATGGTTCCCTTCTAGATATTCATCTAGATCTTCGGAAGTTAAAACTGGTAAAACCATATACTTTATCAACTTTTTTAAGCCAAACCAATCTCTAGTCCCACTGAATTCCATCTCTCTTGAAAAAAATCCAATAGTTTGCATTGTAGGACGTTCATTTGAATCTACAGGCAAGGAAGTCTCAAAATCAATTAACCTTACAATTAAATCATCAGATATAATTACATTGGCAGGCTGTAAATCCCCCATTGCTACACCATTAACATGCATATTATTAACTATCTTAAATAATTGTGTAAGAATCTTTTCCACCTTTTTAGCATGTTTACTAAAGCTATCAGAATCGCCCATAAATGGAAAGTCAAGAGCAAGCCACTTCCGCAAATCTATCCCTTCTATATATTCTTCTACTAAGAAGAAATGTTCCCATTCCTGGAAATATTCAATTAAATTTACTACTCCACTGACATCTTTAAGTTTCTTCAGTGCTTCATATTCAATTTTCTGCCTTGCTAAGGCATCGGAGAAACCATCTAAACCAGCTTTTGGCCGTGCTTCCTTAATAATAACTTTTAAACCATCACTTTTTCGAGTCGCTAGATATACTCCACCTGCATTACTATAAGTAAGAGCAGTTTCCATCGCATACTGTTCTAGCTTACTCTCGACTTGATTACTAGATTCATTAGATTGATTAATCGTATCAAGATATTCATCAAACTCATTTACAAATTCAGGAGCTTGGTAAAATGGATTCCTATGATCCACAACTAAATTGCCATTTGTATCTCTAACACAATACTCACCATTTTTGTTTAATATCCTTTTAAATCCACCATATCGGTAAAAAACATTGCTTGATTTCCAGCGTTTATCACTTAGGATGTATGGACCCTTATCGGTATCTTTTAATAAATTTGCTAGTTGATCTAATAACTCGACAAACAAATTATTATTTGTGGGATATATAGTAATAAATTTCCCAGAAGAAGCACGGTTAGCATTTTTAGAATTAAGATTTAAATAACTATGCCTATCTTTAAGATGCTTAAATTCAATCATTTTGTCCGTACACAATCGAGCAACAATATTTAGGACTTTTTGAGACTCCTCTAGCGTAGAGGTAATATGTATTTTCCAACCTTGTTCGGGAAGCGTACTATTTTTGACATGATAGTGCTTCCACACTGAATCCTTTTCTGAAATGATTACATAATTTTTAGGAATATCTATCAAGCTATAGTTATTTTCTTTCTCTCTCACTTTGGGTTTACCAAAATATAATGAATTTGGTTTTAAGTATTGATAATATAACATATTACCTTCCATATAATTCCCCCCTATTATATACAGCTTTTATTTCGAATACAGCCCTTTAAACTTCTAGTATTAGTTCTCTTAAGTAACCTTCATGGATAGATATAATAAGTTTTAATAATTGAAAAGTAGAATCAGAATTCTTTATTTAAATAAATTATTCTAGCAACAAAAAATGAAGCAAAATATAAAATTATTCCACATAATATATATATAACAGGAATATAGATAGTAGAAACTGCATCAACATTTGTTAAAGATAAACGTTCTACTACTAACTGAATTAAAGTTTGTAATCCAAAAGTAGTTAAAAGCCCCCCCATACCCCCACCAAGTACAATTACATCAGATTTTTCTGTTCCAAGTATATATATCAGTGGATATACTAAGGATCCAGCAAACAGAACTATGAAAATACCAAAGGATATGATACTAAAGATATTATTAATAGGAGCATCAGTAACTAAACCATATATTTGAAAAACTCCATATGATAATAAAGCTCCAATCGCAGCAACAATAAAATAGAAATAATAGTGACTTTTTACAATCTTAGTTCTACTAACAGGTAAGGTCAGTACATATTTGTCGTATCCAGACTTACTTTCTATTTTTAACACTTCCAGAGCAGGCAGAGATGAAAACAAAATAATTAGCATAGCAGCTATCCGATGCATGGAATTATCTCCAAAGTAAAAAATGAATAAAGAAACTACAATGGCAATTCCTATATAAGTAAAAAACGTACGATAGACTAGATAATAACTTGTTAGTAATAAACCTTTCATATGCTGTCACTCCTAGTTAAAAATACACTAAGTTCATCTAATGTGAGTCTGTTTGTATTAATCCCTTGTGGTAGTTCTTTTCTATCCGATACAAGAATTCGATAGTCAGTTCCATAACTCTTTTTTGCTACAATGCATTCAACTTTTATCATCGATAATTCCTCTTCATTTAAATCTATAAATGCATAATTTTCTAATACAAAGTTTTTCTCTTCATTTAATAGAATTACACCATCTTTAATTATGATAAGATGACTAGCAATTCTTTCGACATCACTCATTATATGTGATGAAAGCAATATAGCATTGTCTTTCAACTTCACAAAATCACTTAACTCCTCTAATACTTGTTCTCTTGAAGAAGGATCGAGCCCTCCAGTTGCCTCATCCAATAATAACAATCTTGCATTATGTGACAACGCAACTGCAATAGACAGTTTCATTGACATCCCTCTAGAAAATTTACTAATTTTTTTATCTATCGGTAATGAAAAGGAATTAACTAATCTATTAAAGTTACTCTTATCCCAAGAATTGAATATATTTTCAAAAACTCTATCAATCTGCTTGATAGTAAGATGTTCGGGCAAATTCATTGCATCAAACACTACTCCTATTTCTTCTTTATTCTTGTGATTATTCTTTAAATGCTCCTCGCCAAAAATTTCAATTGTACCGCTCTCCTTAGAAATTAATCCTAGGACTGATTTAAATGTTGTTGATTTACCAGCACCATTGTCTCCAATAAATCCTACAATAGATCCAGGTGGAACATTGAATGTAATATCCTTTAATACTTTTTTATCTCCGAAAGATTTACTAAGATTTCTGATTTCTAAAAGATTTTTCAATATGTCACTTCCTCTAATGTAATGTTATGCCCTTCTAGAAATTGCATAGGTCATAAAGAGATAATTTATACCTCGTTTAAAAATGATTTGCACATTTTTCAATTTGTAATTAAATTAACAATTAATTATCCATAAATTGATAATCTCGTATTTAAATATATGTCTTTTTATTTAGTCATTTAAAGTTGAATATAGAGAGTCTATGGTGTTATGTGTAAAAGGACTTAGTTGATGTTTTCAACACTAAGAATCGAGTAGTTAAATAGGTGAGATAGTTAGTATTTTATAATAAATATTAGATTTTAATATTTATTATAATTTCAAATATTCTTATACCCTATAAATGTAATACTTTTGGTATATATTACATATTATAGGGCAAGTTTTTTCGGATTTCAATGTTTTTTAATGATATTTTAATTATTTTTTAATATATTTAAATTTTGTAAAACAACAAAGCAATAACCTTACTTTACTCATTCTCTAAACATCTATTAAACAAAGGGATAAAATGCTTTATTATGGTTGAACAATAAGTGTAGTCTTGGTGTCTTCTGAGAAATGTAAATTTAAAACTTTTTTTAGATCTTTTATTGTTAGTTTTTGAAGTATTGGAATGGAATCAAATAAATTTATGTTATTAAAATGATAACGGGTAAATTGATTTGCTATATATTGTGGAGAGTTAAGGGCACTTAAGAAATTGCCAACCTCTTTATTTATCGCACGCTGCATATCTTCTTGCTTTATCGTTTCCTTCTTAAAATTCTCTATGGTTTGGCTTACTATTTTTATTACTTCTTCTGGGTCATTACTATCTCCTCCAATTATTGAAAAGCCGAAGGAGTCTTCAATAGTACTTTCCAAAGAAAATGTTTCATTTATTAAACCCTTGCTATACATTATCTCGTACGCCTCAGAGCTCTGACCAAACATTAATTCCAGCAATACATTTATTGTCATCTCATATTTAAGTAACTTTTGACGGGTTTCAACTAAATTAGAATCCTTAAACCCAATATAAACTTTCGGTGACTGAACTGTAAAATTCATAATACTATTCTTTTTCTTTACTACTGATTTCTCATTTGAAAATTCGCGATCAATTTTATTGAATTCATGAAACACTTTGTTTTCTTGGTTATTCTTAACTAGTGTAAGTACATCTTCAGGATTTACATTTCCTACAATAAATAACGCCATATTAGTAGGATGATAGAAAGCCTTATAACAAGTATACAAATCCTCTACATTAATTTTATTTATAGTAGAAATTGTACCTGCTATATCGTTTTTAACTGGGTGACTCCAAAACATGTTTTCTAATAATGCAAATCGAGAGCGCCAGTCTGGATTATCATTATACATTTGAATTTCCTGTTCAATGATACTTCTTTCTTTTTCTACCGTTTCATTAGTAAAATACGGGTGCTGAACAAAATCTAAAAGGCTTATTAAATTCCTGTCAATGTTAGAAGTAGCTGATAACGTATAAGCCGTACGTGTAAAATTAGTATACGCATTTACAATTGCTCCTTGTTTTGCAAACGTATGAAACACATCCCCATTTTCATCTTCAAACATTTTATGTTCTAAGAAATGAGCAATTCCATCTGGAAATTGAATGGCTTCTTTGCTTCCATTCTTTAATATTTTGGTATCTATAGATCCAAACTTTGTAGTAAATGTAGCAAATGTTTTGTAAAATCCTTTTTTAGGAAGAATAAATACATCTAATCCATTAGAAAGCTTTTCATAAAATAACTTCTCCTTTAGTTCCTTGTAGATTCTTTGTTCCATAGTTATTGTTCCTTTCCTAAAAAATATATGGTATCTAACTTCCACTTTCTAAAAGAAGCAATCACGTCATTTTTTGTTACTCTTTTAATTCTACCGATCATTTCATTAATATTTTTAGCTTGGCCACTCTCAACTTGCTGTATAGCAATGTCCATAATACCTAAAGGAGTATCATGAGATTCGAGTAATAGATTAATTAACATTATTTTCGCTTGTTCAACATCAGCGTCAGTAAATTCCCCTTCTTTTAATTCCTTCTCCTGATTAATTATTATATCAACAGCTCTATTATAGTTAGCAGAGTCAATACCCGCGCTAACTAGTAATAAGCCCTTATTACTTTCTATTTGTGAATGAGCAAAGTATACTAAACTTTCCTTCAATCGCAGGTTTAAGAATAATCTAGACGAAGGAAACCTTCCGAAAATTGCGTTAGCTACTCTTGTTGCTTCATAATCTTCATCTTCAATAGTTGAAAAAGTCCTATATCCTAAAAGAAGTTTACCTTGATTGACATCCATTTTATCTTTTATTACCTTAGGAGCTTTTATAGATAAATTATCAGTTGATTTATTTTCTATTGATATTCTTTTATGCTGTTTTTTAAAGACCTCTTTTACTATATTCTCGACTTCTATTGCGTTAAATGCACCAACTATGAAAAGATCAAATTGAGACTCTTCAAGTAAATCCTCATATGTTTGAAAAATAGAAGATGGATTAAGAGATTCGATATCTTCTTTCCTTCCAATTGCAGGATATTGATAAGGTTCTCCCCTATACATTTCTTCAACCAATCGAAGGTTTGCATATAAAAGTTTTTCATTATAAAACGATACAAATTTTTGATGTAAATTTTGTTTCTCTTGCTCTACTATTGAGGATTTGAAACTTCCATCTTCTTTTAATGGATTATATATAATTTCATACATAACTTCTAAAATATCCTTTATTAAAGAATCAGAGACACTTACATATTGATATGAAGGTATCCCAACAGTGAAAGTGATTATTTGATAATCACCCTTCTTTTGAACATCAGATGACAAAGTTGCCCCATACATGTTATCAAGTTTTTGTCTTAAGAGCTTTCGGTTTGGATAATTACATGTTCCTCCTAGCAACACTTTGGAAACTAATGCTCTGGATGTTATAAACTCTTCTTTCAAAGGTACTCGCATGGTCAACATTATATTAATTGTTTTAAATTTGTCAGTTTTACTTAAATGCAAGTGTATTCCGTTATGAATACTAGAAATAATATTTGCCTCATCCATACTCTCTTATTCTCCCTTACCACCAATTTATTGCTTGCAACATATTCTTTTTATTAAACTTACACAAAATTACAATAATGTTAATATATACTTAAAGTCAACAAAGAAATAATTTAAGTACATTTCAAAATGAATTACTATAAAATGATGCTCACACTAATAAAATAGTAATAACATTCTACTAAATTGAAATTTATAGTTATTAAATTGAATATAGGAATATTTATATATTTTCATGATGATATATGAATTCTAGTATCTTTTCTAAATCTTCTAGTGTAACTCCAAAAGACTTTGTAGTTTTCACTATTTCTCTCATTTTCTCTTCAGCTGTATTTAGAATCGCTTCTCGCCATTTCTCTTTGTTAACTGCTGCAACAAAAGATCCTTTTCCAATAATAGTAGTAATAAACCCTTCTTTTTCTAGCTCTTCATATGCTCTTTTTGTTGTTATAACACTAATATTTAATTCGTTTGCTAATTTTCTAATAGACGGTAACATATGTAATTCTTCTAAGTATCCAAAAATAATTTGTTCTTTTATTTGGTTAACTATCTGCGAATATATAGGTTCTTTTATTGTATGCGAGATGATTATGTTCATTAAACTTCCTCTCTTAAACTATAAAATATTTGAATGTGTATATAGCATATGGTGACTCGAGCTAAACCTAATACATTTTTTTAGTAAAACACTATGGGTTAAAAAAACCTAAGATCTTTATTTATTTTAGATCTTAGGTTTTTAATTTCTGCATTAATTCAATAAAAACAAGTTTAAATCAATAATAAACATGATTATCTACTACATTGCAATTATGCCAAAAAGTATAAACTATCATATGTTTTGTTATCTGTAGACTTATAGAATTTGATTGACTTGTACAATAAGTTAATCCCATCTTGATACGCACCTTCTGCGAAAAGTACTCTTGCTTTCACAAGATAAGCTTTCGGCAAAATGTATTTATCCTCCCTGTCCCTTGCTTCCACAATAACATCTTCTATATAATTTCTTGCTGTATTCAATTTTTCTGTTTGTAAATGGACAAGAGCGATTAGCAAAGTAAATTTTAGAAAAAAAGAACTTTTTATATCATTTTTTTTAAGCTGCTCTTCACAAATTGTTTCTGCTTTTCGGAATTCCTTGTTTAATATATGAGTTATACTGTTTTCATACTCAATATTAAACTCATACCAATTACTGTCTTTATTTTCCAGATTAACTGACAATCCTTTTTTAAAACTCTCTTTTGAGAGTTCGTACTCATTAATTTCTCTATATAGAATACCTAAATTTGTATAACATCCTACTAGTTCATCCTTATATTCACTTGATACTTCTAAAAGATTTATTGCATAACTTGTAGCTTTGATACCTTCTTCATATTGAAATAGATTAAGATGTGCTATCCCTTTAAGCATATATATCGTTTCTTGTTTGTAAATTACATTTGTTTCCTTCATCAGTTTTAGCATTTCATCAATAATCTCAAGACCTTTAGTAAATTCATTAATACGGCTATAACAATAGGCTAAGTTATAATACAGTTTTAATTGTAGGAGAGTATTAGTGGTAGCTGTATTATTTTTTAATAAAAGAATACTATAAAATGCATTTTCGATACTTTTATGAAATTCATTAATTAATAGATAATTTGTAGCAATTTTTGAGTAAATTGTTATAATTTCATCAATTTCAGTTAACGGTACATAAATAAGAGCTTTCTCAAGTTCATTGATAGAGCTAGTAAACTCACCTTGAGCCAAGAAAATATCGCTTTGCATATTATGCATTACACCTTTGTAGATGTAATTTACATTACTAGTATTTACTTGATGGATTAACTCTTGAGCATCCTTAAATCTCCCTAGCTTAATTAAACTTTTTAAAGTACTGATATGATTATCATTGATTGTTTCTACTTTCTCTTCTATGTTTCCCTTAGTTTCCCCAAATAGTATGTAATTAATATCTACATCTAACTTTGAAGATATGTACTTCACTGTATTAATCGACGGGTTAGCTAATCCTCTCTCAATTAAACTTATCATTGCGTGACTTAAATTTGGACCTGAAAGGTCGGATTGTCTTAACCCTTTCTCTTTCCTAGCATTTTTTATTCTTTCTCCCATATTCATCTTCACATCACATCTTCCTAATACCAAAATTTTAATAATAAATTTATTATACCAAATTTTATTTAATATACTTGAATTTTTTAAAATATTAAAATATAGTTATTACGCAGACAAATTTTAGAAAAGGTGGAAAATAAATTGAAAAAAATATCGTTAGTCATTGTTTCCGTTACTACTTTATTATTACTATCTTCCTATCTTCCTGTTAATAAGCCAGCAGAACCTAAAATAGACTACAGTAAACCAATTCATACTGTTACATTTGATCCAGTATGGCCACCTGGTCACTAAATTTATTTGTCAAAATGAAAGTAAAGAGTTTTTTACATTTAATCTAAGAATCAGCAAATTAAGCACCAATTACTAAAAAATGC
Source organism: Bacillus sp. B1-b2 (assembly GCF_009183415.1). GTDB lineage: Bacteria > Bacillota > Bacilli > Bacillales > Cytobacillaceae > Niallia. Next base: position 237,880 of record NZ_WEHU01000003.1, read on the forward strand.
AAATACAATTTGAGTTTATAGATACAAGTACACAATTGTATACATAGAAATCTATAAACTCAAGCTATTTCTTATAATGGTATAAATCACATATAATCGCTTTCCTGAAAGTTCTTTCTCTCTTATATATAAATGCTACTTTCCTATCTTTATAATATATAATTCATGTTTTACTATGCTAATCTATTACTCTGGTTATCCCCTTGCTATTAATTACTAAGCATCTACAGATGTTCTCACAATTCCTCATTCACTTAATTAAAAATTTATTCAGACTACAATGGTTATTTAAAAGTAAAAATGTAAATTTAAGCTTATTAAAATAAATTTTATTTAATAACCACGGATAATAATCCACCAAAATCGGGCAAAGCTACGCAAATAACGAAGAAGAGAATCTTCGATAGCCACTAGAAAAACTTAGGCTGAAAGAGTATATATCATCTCCAGTACGTAGAAAATACATTCCTATTAAACCAATCTTTCTCGAATGTGACATAAGTAAAGGGATTCCCTTTTATATAAGGATATCCCCTTTAACAGCTCCTATTAAGTAACATTTCATCAATTGAATTTCCTTTTTTAAAATCACATACGAACAATAGTTCTGTTTCAACTTGATTTACGAACAAACGTTTTTATAATTAAATTTATAAAAAGGAGCTGTTGATGATTATTAAAGACCGTGGAACAAAAAAATTTATATTAAATGTCAATCAATTTATTTAAAATCCATTATCTTAATGTATTTATATATAATGTCACACAAAATAGAATTGAAAGATAAGGGATTTAAGGTAGATTCGTAATATTGGCCCATAAGAAGACAAGACCATCGTAATGATAGTCTTGTTTAACTAACGCCCCCGTTTGTTTAAGTGAATTCATTCACAAAGTTCCCTATAAATCCATACTGACTTGGTATAAGTTATCATTTTAACTGTTAAAGTGCCTCTGATTTTCGCTCATACTTTCACTGCTTACTACTATTTCTATTGCTATGATTGCGAAAACTAGAAGGTGATATATGTTCCTTATCTTTGAATACTTTTGAAAAATGGGAAAGGCTTGAGTATCCCACGTTAAAACTAATATGTGTTGCAGATAGGGAACTTGTTGTTAATAATTCTTTAGCCTTTTCTATTCGAACTTGATGTAAAAATTGTAATGGTGTTGAACCAGTTACAAGCTTAAATGTTCGATGTAAATGATGTGAATTGATAGATAAAGCAGTAGATATGCGATTTAATGTTAATTTTTCATCATAATGTTGTAGAATATAAGTTTCTACCTGTTTCACCAATTCATTCCTTGATCCCTTCCAATTCAAAATATCGGATTGACATCGTTTGCACGCGCGATATCCATCGTTTAGTGCTTCTTTTGCATCATAATAAATTTGTACATTCTTTTTATTGGGTGTTCTAGAAGGACATGATGGACGACAAAATGTACCTGTGCTCTTTAAAGCATAATAAAATTCCCCATCATACCTCCCATTGATAAGACTCCACGAGAATACACTCCTTTATTATTATTGAATTAGAAGTCAAGATTATATAAGCAAATTATTTAAGAACAATACATAATAGAGAAAGAATCAAATTGAATGGAGGAGTAGTTAATTACATGATCACTCGTGAAAAACTTGAACAAAATCAGATTTGGCTATATGTTATTACATTAGTGCTGGCAGTGAGTCTTGGCTTAATAGCCCCAAAGCTAATGTCTACCATAGATAATCACATACTTATTTCTGTAGTAATTGCTATTTTAATGTATGGGATGTTTACACAGATTCCTTTTATATCTATAAAGAAATCATTAGGAAACCGCCGTTTTATCCTAGCTATTTTAACTGCTAATTATATAGCAGTCCCAATTGTTGTGTGGTTATTATCTCAATTCTTACCTCAACAGTCTCCAATATTGCTTGGTGTATATCTTGTTTTGCTGACACCTTGCATTGACTATGTAATTGTTTTTACACATTTAGGTCGTGGGAATGAAAAATTGATGCTAATATCAACACCAATTCTTTTTATTACACAAATGATTTTATTACCTGTATACCTATTGATTTTTATGGGGAAATCAGCAGCTGAAGTTGTTAATCCTGGACCTTTCATTGAAGCATTTCTTATCATTATTGTATTGCCGCTAATACTAGCAATTATTATACAACTTCTTGCTAAGAAGAATCGCAGTGTTTGCGCTTTATTAGACATCTCTGCATGGATCCCCGTTCCACTAATGGCAATTACTCTTTTTATTGTTGTATCATCGCAAATTAGCAAGTTATCCTTATTTTGGGATTTAATTATTAACGTGATTCCTATCTATATAGCATTCATGGTTATAATGCCGTTCGTTTCTAAAATGATTGTAAAATGGTTTAAGCTTGATATAGGAACAGGAAGGGCTGTCATTTTCAGTTCTGGAACACGTAATTCCCTTGTAGTTCTTCCCCTTGCACTTGCATTACCTGAAAATTGGAGCACATTAGTTGCAGCAATTATTGTAACACAAACCATTGTTGAACTTGTGGGAGAACTTATTTATATTCGTATTGTGCCAAATGTAATTCTACGTGATAAAGGTAGTTTGGAATAAAAAAATGTTATTTCATGTAATGATTGTTAGTGGTAATTAACGGTCATTACTTTTTTAAATTATTCATTCAAATTTTAAACTGGTAGCATTACATTAATAAAGAACCAGCTATCCTTAGGGTAATTGTTTTAAAAAATAATTAAAGCTTCTTCCATATCTGACTGTTTCTTTGATTTTTTCATTAAAAAAGGCATTCCTGCTTAAAACAGAAATACCTCCTAATTAATGTTTTAATTCTTTACCTTCAATAACCTTAAACTATTTAAAGTGACCAATAGTGTTGCTCCCATATCAGCAAATATAGCTATCCAAAGTGTTAACCAACCTGGAACTACCAACACCAAAGCTAACAATTTAATTGCCAAAGAGAAACTAATGTTTTGCTTGATACTTGTTAAAGCCTTACGGCTTAATTTAATCGTATATGGTAATTTACTTAGATCATCAGACATTAAAGCAATATCTGCTGTTTCTAGTGCTGTATCCGTTCCAGCACCTCCCATAGCCACACCTACTGTAGAAGCAGCTAGTGCTGGCGCATCGTTAACTCCATCTCCAACCATTGCAACACTTTGATGTTTACTACGAAGCTCTTTAATATAATTTAGTTTATCCTCTGGAAGCAAATCAGCTTTAATATCCGAAACATCAACTTGTTTACCAATGGCTAAAGCTGTTCTTTGGTTATCACCAGTCAACATAACTGTTTCAATTCCAAATTTGTTTAACTTGTCGATTACTTCTCTGGAAGATTCCCTAATTTCATCAGCTACAGCAATTAAAGAAAGGATCTCTTTTTTTGTTCCTAAAACCATAACGGTTTTACCCTCTGTTTGCATACGGGTAATTTGCTCATCAATAGAACTGTCCATCATACCGTGTAATTCTTGAAAAAGATTGGGACTTCCAACATAGTACATTTCATTACTAACTCTTGCCTTTACACCCTTACCTGTAATGGATTGAAAATCCTCTACAACTACTTCATTAATATCCAATCTGTTTTCTTCTGCTTTTCTTATAATTGCGGAAGCAAGTGGATGCTGTGAACCTTTCTCTATTGCTGCCGTAACTTTTAATAATTCTTCATCATTTCCATTAAAAGTAACTACATCTGTAACTGCTGGAACACCTTTAGTTAATGTTCCTGTTTTATCAAAAGCAATAGCTTTTAAGTGGCCTGTTTCTTCTAAATGAATACCACCTTTTATTAGTACTCCATTTTTTGCAGCATTCCCTATGGCAGTTACGATGGAAACAGGGGTAGAAACAACTAAGGCACAAGGACAACCAACAACTAGTACAGCTAATCCTTGATAAATCCATTCACTCCAATCACCACCAAATAAAGGAGGGATTACTGCTATTAAAACTGCCAGAATGACAATTGCAGGTGTATAGTACTTTGCAAATTTATCAACAAAGGCTTGGGAAGGTGCTCTTTCAGCTTGTGCTTCTTCAACAAGGTGAATAATTTTAGATAATGTCGTATCTTCTACTCGTTTCGTTACTCTAACTTCAAGTAATCCTTCTTCATTTAGTGTTCCTGCAAAAACCTCATCGTCAATAGTTTTCGTTACAGGAACACTTTCACCGGTAATGGCTGCCTGATTCAGTGTGGATGTTCCTTTGACAACTGTCCCATCCATCGCTAGTTTTTGTCCAGGCTTAACAATCATGATGTCTCCAACTTGAATATCATCTACGTGAATCATCATTTCTTCATTTCCACGACGAATTAACGCTTCTTTTGGAGCGATATCCATTAGTGATTCAATAGATTGACGTGCTTTATCCATTGAATAGCGCTCTAATGCTTCACTAATTGCAAATAAGATAACAACCGTTGCGCCTTCACCCCATTCACCAATAATAGCCGCACCTATTATCGCAATGGTCATCAGTGTATTCATATCAAAATTTAGTAGAGATAGATTTTTTAGCCCTTTTAAGAATAGAGAATATCCTCCAATAACAATAGATGCTGCATAACCAATTTTGGTAAGAATATGTTCTTCTCCAAGTTGCTCTCCTATAAACCAACTGATAACTAGTAATATGGCGGAAAGATATACTTTAATGTTTTCTTTTTGTTTCCAAAAGGGCTCTCGTTCCACTTGTTGTTCTTTCTCATCACGAATTTTTAAATTCTCAAAAGCTCCGGCTTTCTCTAATTCTTCAATGGTTGTGTTTCCATGAACATAAACCTTAGATGCTCCAAAATTCACTTTTGCATCCTGTACACCAGGAAGATTTTTAACGTTGTTTTCAAATTTGGCTGCACAGTTCGTACAAGTGAAACCTTGAACACGATATGCTTTCATTTCTTGTTCGGATAGTTTTGATTGTTGATCAGACATTTAATTTCACCTCATTACTATAAGTTAGAGCAATCATCATTATTTGCTGAATGTGTTCATTTCCTAAAGAGTAAAACGCCAATTTCCCTTCCTTCCTATACTTAACAATACCTTGCTTATGAAGCGTTCTTAAATGATGAGAAGCATTAGCAACGCTTGCACCAATAATATTAGCCACATCACAAACGCATAATTCTTCATCTTGGCACAAGGCATAGGTAATCTTTGCTCTATTTTCATCAGCAATGGATTTTAGCAATTGGGACAAACTAGAAAAATCAACCTTATTCAAATCTCCTTGTATTCGATTGACTTTTTCTTCGTCATAACAATAAATTTCACAAGTATCTTTTTTATTCATATCTTCTCCCCATATTCATTCAAATATTCATTCAAATATTCATTTGAATATAGTATACTCTTTCCTTGCGTTTATATTCAAGTATTTATTTGAATGAAGAGAAAAAATAAAAAAGCCGCCTAAAAAGCAGCCTTTAAATTAGAATTAGTTATTTGATTTACTATATATTCAGCATCAAACCCAACCCCTTGAAGCAATGCTGAACCACGTCGGTATTGCCAGGGTAGACCTATAAAATAAAGTCCTTTTACTTTTGTAACACCCCTATGATGTATTATCTTTCCTTCTTTATCATAAAGGTTCTTTATCTCTAACCAAGATAATGAACTCTTAAAACCAGTAGCCCATACAATATTATTTACTTTTAAAGTGGATAAATCTTTAAAAATGACAAGGTCATGTTTTGCATCGATTACTCTTTCTTTTGGGATTATTTTTTTTTGCTTAATAGCGTGTTTTAAGTCATATCCAAATATAGGATCACCTTTTTTTTGAATGAACTTTCCTAATCTAGATGTATTGCTTGCATTCAAAATTCCTAATTTATCAAACCACCAAAAAATACTTTTACCTTTGAGAACTAAAGGGAGGTAAATAAGCTTACCACTATAGGATAGATATGTTTCTCTTTCTTCTGAAAGCTCAACGGCTATCTGAGCACCACTATTTCCACCACCTACAACCAATACATTTCCATCGGTTAGTTGCTTCGGATTTAGATACTCTGATGAGTGTATTTGTTTGATGTCAGAGGGTAAGTGTTTTGCTAAGTAAGGAATACTAGGTGAATGAAAGGGACCTGATGCTATAACAAGATTCCTTGTCTCAAATTCTTCTTCAGTGGTTTTTACTATAAAACCTTCATTTTGATTTGAGACATTTACTACTTCGGTATGAAGTCTAACTGGAATGTCGTATTCCTCAACATATTTTCTTAAGTAGTCTGCTACTTCATCTTTGTTTGGAAAGCCATGGGGGTCTCCTTCCATTTTCATGTCAGGTAAGGAGCTATACATTCTTGGGGTAAATAATACTAAGGAATCATATCTCTCTTTCCAACTGTCTCCTAATTCTGATACTTTATCTATAATAAGAAATTTTTGATTTGTTTTTTTTAAGTAATATCCGATGGATATACCCGCTTGACCTGCCCCAATTATTAAAGTGTCATACATAGAAACACCCCTTTGTATATGAATAGTCATTCATATACAAATAATACCACCTCGCTTAAAAAGTTCCAATCTAAATTTTTCTTAATTTATATAGATAAACAATATCTAAACTTATTCCATTCAACAAATCATCGACTATTTCATGTTGATTATATATAAACAAAGAAAAAACCCATTATCGATGGGATATTTTCAACATAAGATAAAGATAATTGCTTTTGTGGAAGGATACCCATGTTCAAAAAGTAAAGTAGCTGTTATTCGTGTATCCAATACTTTGCTGATATATCTCTAAGGGAGTTAGTTGCTCCTTTAATTTTAAATATTCCTGAGCAATATCCGCTTAGAGTCACTTCCAAGAAAAACCAGCAAAAAAACAACCTCTTTCTCTAAAGCACCAATACAGTTTTGATTTCTTTCCTAGAATACAACCAATGACTCTTCCCTAATAGATTTGTGAAGAAATTTGCTTAATCTATCCTTCCATGTTTGGATACAAGAAATATTTTCTTCATTACTACAGGAATTCTGCCAGGTTGGTGACACAAGAAAAGACCTCTAGTAATGTCTAAAGGTCTGAATATATTTATCATTTGTTTTTTATAAAGTTTTGGTAATTCTTATTTCCGCCAGAAAGATTATAAATATCGTTGAACCCTAAGTTACGTAAAACATTTTGAGCAGCATTTCCAGTTACTCCGCTATTACAATAAGTTACTGTAGGTAAGTTAGGATCAAGTTCTCTAGATTTTTCTCGTAATTCGCCTAGTGGTATATTTATTGCACTTTCCACATTTGAAACATTATATTGTTTTGTGGCACGAGTATCAATTACCTGGATTGTTTCTCCTTTTTCCATTCTTTCCGTTAGTTCTTTTGGTGTAATTAGCTTATTTTTCTTTTCGATAGCGTTTTGCAAAGCCATACCAGTATACATAACTGGATCTTTTGTTGTGCTGAATGGAGGTGCATAAGCGAGATCAAGATGGAATAAGTCTTCCGCTTTTGCCTTAAACGTAATAGCTGTTACAAAGACATCAATTCGTTTATCTACGCCTTCTTCACCTACTATTTGTACACCTAAAATTCTGCCAGTTTCTCTATCAGCAATTGCCTTAATAACTAATTCTTTTCCGCCTAAATACTCCGCTCTAGCTGGTTTAATATTATGAAGGATTTCGATATCATAGCCTTCTTCTAATGCTTCTGCTTCATTCATACCAGTTTGACCGACAGCTAAATCAAATACACGTAGTATTCCAGTTCCTAAAATACCTCGATGTTCTAAAGAACCTCCCGTTATTACATCTCCAGCTATTCTTCCCATTTTGTTAGCTGTACTTCCTAATGGACGATAGATAGGTTTTCCTGTAATTACAGAGTAACTTTCCGCCACATCACCAACAGCATAGACATCAGGCAGGTTAGTTTGCATTTTGGAGTTAACTGCAATAGCTCCAGTAGCACCAATTTCCACATCGATTTCCTTAGCCAATTGTGTATTTGGACGAACACCCGTTGCTAATATAACAATATCCGTTTCAATAGATTTTCCTGAATTAGTTTGTACTTCTTTCTTACTTATAGCAGTTACTTCATCATTTAAGATGAGATTGACTCCTTTTTTAACTAAATGTTCTTCCACTCGTGAAGCGATATCTTTATCCATATGTGCCATTACATGATTACTACGTTGTACGATTGTTACCTTTAAACCTCTATGAGTAAGCTGTTCCGCCATTTCTAATCCAATATAGCCAGCCCCTATGATGGTTGCTTTCTTTGGTTGTTTTGCTTTCATATATTGATCAATAGCTGCTGTATTTTGTATCGTACGAACTTGGAAAACATGCTCTCCATCTACTCCATCAATATCAGGTTTAATTGGAGAAGCCCCTGTTGCAAAAACCAATACATCATAAGTGTCTTCTTTTATTTCATTTGTATCTAAGTTCTTCACTTGAACTTTCTTCTGCTCGGCATCAATTGTAGTTACTTCATGACGAGTAAAAATATCTACGTTATAACGCTTTTTAAACCAAGCTGCACTTCTTGGGGTTAATGTTTCCAAATCTTCTACTTCTCCGCCTAGAAAATAAGGAATACCGCATATCGAATAAGAAATGTCGTAGTCAGCATTATATAGTGTGATTTCAGCCTTTTCATCGTTTCTACGTGCTTTTGCTGCTACAGATGTTCCCGCTGCTACAGATCCTATAATAAGTACTTTCATGATTTTATCCTCCAAAAATTAATATCAATATTATTCTGTATAATTAACATTTAAAGTTCACTTATGAAAGAATGGAAAGCCACAGATATAAGCCGATTAGAGTAATCAAAAGGGTGGGAATAGTTAAGACAATACCCGTTTTAAAATAAGTTCCCCATGATATTTTTACCCCTTTTTGGGATAAAACATGGAGCCATAACAACGTTGCTAATGAACCGATTGGTGTAATCTTAGGACCTAAGTCAGACCCAATAACATTGGCATAAATTAACCCTTCTTTTATTACACCAGTAGCATTTGTATCTGCAATTGCTAATGCATCAATAAGTACCGTTGGCATATTATTCATAATGGACGATATGATTGCTGCAATGAATCCCATACCCAAGGTTGCAACAAACAATCCTTGATCTGCAGCTGCTTGAATAACACTAGATAGCAGGTCTGTTAAACCAACATTACGCAATCCATAAATTACGACATACATTCCAATAGAGAAGAATACTATTGCCCACGGAGCACCCTTTACTACTTTCTTAATAGATACAGCAGCGCTTCTTCTTGCAAACACAAGGAAAATAATTGCAATGACACCAGCGATGAGTGAGACTGGAATAGACAGGAATTCACTCACGAAATAGCCAATAAGTAAAACAGCTAAAATCACCCAAGATAATCGAAACATCTTTAGATCTTTTATCGCATCTTGTGGAACTTTCAATTGATTTAAATCATAAACTTTTGGAATTCTTTTACGGAAATATAAGTACAACACTAGAATACTTGCTAATAAAGAAAAAATATTTGGCACGATCATTCTGGAAGCATATTCTACAAATCCGATATCAAAGAAATCAGCAGAAACTATGTTAACCAAATTACTGACAACTAAAGGTAGAGATGTAGTATCGGCAATAAAACCACTTGCTATGATAAATGGAAAAACCATTTTCTCGTCTAACTTTAACGCCCTAACCATCGCTAAAACGATTGGTGTTAAAATTAGTGCTGCCCCATCATTTGCAAAAAATGCTGCAACTATAGCCCCTAGAATAGCAACGTAAACAAACATCTTCAGGCCATTACCACCAGCAACTCTTGCCATATGTAGAGCCGCCCATTCAAAAAATCCAATTTCATCTAAAATTAACGAAATAATAATGATTGCGACAAATGCTAGTGTTGCATTCCACACAATCCCTGTTACGTCAATGACATCATTGAAATCAACTACACCAACAAGAAGAGCTAATATTGCTCCTCCACAAGCTGACCAACCAATAGAAAGGTTTTTCGGTTGCCAGATAACTAATGTCAGTGTTACTAAAAAGATAATTGTTGCTAATATAGTTTGTAGCAAAGCTGTTAACCCCCATTAATAACATGTAATTCTTAGACCCTTTTCCACTAGCCACTCCAATTTTTCTTTTTGACTTGGAATATGTTTTAATAACTCTCTCACTAATACGTAGTATTCACTTGTAGTGTTTAAAGAATAAACCACCCATTGACCTTTTCTTTGTTCTTTAACAATTCCAAGATCTCGCATCTTCCTTAAATGCTGGCTTATAGAAGGTTGTGACATTTTAAAAATTTCCACAAATTCACATACACAGCATTCTTGTTCAGCCAACATACTTACCATGGATAATCTTGTTTTATCCCCTAAAAGCTTTAAAACATTTGCCGTTTCCTTTAAATCTTTTTCGTCTACCACTATTAATCACCACCTTTGTCTTCAAAAAATCAAACATAATCATATTTTTATTTGCTAATAAAGTGACAATATGCTCCATATATTGATTTCAATGATTGAAGACATTAATTGTATATAATTATATGCTTATATATTAATAATATAAAAAGTTAATGTCAATCACATTAACCCATTTTATTTTTTATTAATCACAAGAAATGCGCAAACCGTTATTCTCAAGCCATACAAACTTTTCATTTTGGTTCGGTACGTATTTTAAAATATCTTTTATCATAGAGAAATATTGATTTCCTTGGTCTAGTGAGTAGATAACCCATTGGCCTTTTCTTTGTTCTTTAACTAGACCAGCATCTTTTAATTTTCTCAAATGTTGACTTATAGCTGGTTGAGACATTTGAAATACATCGACAAACTCACATACACAACAGTCATGTATCATTAGCATTCCCATAATGGATAACCTTGTTTTATCACCTAATAGTTTTAAAATATTTGCAGTAGTGTCTAATTGTTCCATAGCCATGTATAATCATCCATTTCCGTTTGAATTATCTTTATACTAAATGGAGTACCTGTAGTATGCAAGAAAATAAGAGCTAGTCGAACTCTTATTTTCTCTACTGAATATTTATTTTAAGGAGCTAAATCCTGTACTAATTCATAATAAGCATGGACGAAATTGTTATAGGATATAGATCCTAACGTACTTTCTTTATTGCTAAATAATCTTGAAAAGGCCTTCTCCTTTGCTGTTTCAATGGAAACTCCCATACTATTCATGATTAATTCCATGTAAGCTTTGAAGTACTCTTTACTAAGATTACCACCTTTATTTATAACCATATTAATACCTCATTTATAATTATTATGAGCAGCATGAATCTGTCTTACAACTATTATCAGGAGTAATATTTGAGAAATTCACACTACAGACCCCTGTTTCAGGTAAATCAAGCTCTACTCTTTCTGACGATTCTATATCGCCTGCCATATATGCAGCAATTGAACGTACTTGTTCATATCCCGTTGCCATTAAGAAGGTTGGTGCCCTTCCATAGCTTTTAGAACCAACTATATAAAGGTTCTTCTCTGGTTGTCTTAATTCCTTTTCACCATGTGGTCGAACTGTTCCACAGCTGTGAAGGTTAGGATCAATTAAAGAAGAAATTGCTTCCACACTTTCAGTGGCAAAATCAACTTTCGTCCGTAATTCATTCAAGAAAGAATAATTAGGTCGATTTCCTGTATTTACGATTACTTCATCAATTAATTGAATCTCAGATTTTACACCTTTTACTTCTCCATTAATGTTTATGTTTGAATTATTATTTTTTATTAGCTCCTTGACTCTAAAAGATGTATGCACTCTTACTTTCCCTTTATCCACCATTTCATGAATTTTGCTACCTAATAATCCTCTTGCTTCTAATGCATCCTTCTCTTCTCCACCATATGCATCTTCTACACGTTCTTTTCGAATAACCCATATAATTTCTGTTAAAGGGTTCTTTTCCTTTAACCGCCCTAATTCTAACAAAGCATTAATGGCAGAGTGCCCACTTCCTATAACTGCTACTTTCTTATTTTTATAACGGTTTATACTTTCTCCCAAGATATCAGGTAACCCATAAAAGATGTTTTCACTCAGGTATTGTTCTGATTCTAACCAAACTCCATTGGAGTTAGCTGGATTAGGGTTCCCCCAGGTACCAGTAGCATCAATGACTGCTCTTGCTTCAATAACTTGAATAGTACCTTTATGCTCAGTGTAAATAACAAATGGAACATTATCTCTGTTAGCTGTCTTCATTTTATCCATATTTTTTTTGGCTATAGAAAGGACTTTTTTATTTAAAGCTATTACTTCTTGTAATTCTGGAATCTTTGATAATGGTATTAAATAATTTTCCACGAGTTCTTTTCCAGTAGGTATTCCCTCTAAATCCGGCGTTTCCCATCCATATTTCTCTAATAAAGAAGATGCTGCTTTATCGATGTTATATTTCCACTGTGAGAATAGCCTTATATGTTTCCATGTTAGAATATTTGCTCCAACTTCAGTTCCAGCTTCTAGAATAATTACTTTTTGCTTATATTGAATCAAATGAGCAGCAGCAGCTAAACCTACAGGACCTGCTCCAATAATAGCAATAGGTAGTTCTTTATCGATGGACGTGTTTTCTTGAGTTTCATCAGATGGCTGACAGCAAGATGATAAGATATTAAATTCAGACATAGTAATTACTCTCCTTTGTTTTTAACAATACAATAGTAATCTTGATTAAAAAGCAACTTTTCCATTATCATTACATCTACAAATTTCCCTCTTAATTTTCCTTGATTTTTAAATAATCCAACCTCCCGAAAGTTTAGCTTCCGATATAGACCTTGGCCTAAAGTATTTATAGGAAATGTAAAGAGCACCAGTTTGTAGAAATCTTGTGTTTTTGCTTCTTCTTCTAAGGCAAGTAATAGTTGCTGACCAATTCCTTTGCCCCTAAATTCCCTATGTATATATATGGATAGTTCTCCTACGCCATAATAAGCAGCCCTAGTATTGTAAGGATTTATGGAAGCCCAACCAGTTATTACTCCTTGTTCATTTGTTGCGACAAAAGCGCAATGTCTTCCCTTATGAAGGCTAAACCAATTGTAAATATAAATTTCATCTTTGATATCCTCTTCAAATGTGGCCAATCCATCTTGAATGCCTTGATTATATATCTCTAATATTTCTAATAAGTCCCTTTCCTCCACTTTCCTAATCACTTCTTCTACCCCCTTAATTGACTTGTTCATTAATTGACTTTATCAAATATAATATTTAATGAAAGCCACCTTAATTGGTGGCACAACTACCTAATCCATTATTTTTATTCATTGCAACCAATAGCAAACTTAGACTTTCCAAAACCTGTTGATGTTTATCTTCCTGTATGTGCTCGAAAATATTACCGAGATACTCCACCATCTGATTGGAAATTTCATCTGCCTTCGATTCTCCTTCAACTGTAAGTGACAAAAGGACATACCTTCTATCATTAGGATCTGGAACTCTTGAGATGAATCGAAGCTCAACCAATTTATTAACTTGACGACTTAAAAGTCCTGTATCCATCATTAACTTTTCTGCCAACGTCTGTAGAGATATATTGGGACTCTTACTTAACTCATAGACAATGTGACTTTGTGATACTGTAATTCCACAACAATCTGATCCATCTTTCTGAAGAAGACCAAAGTCCCTTACCAATTGCTGCAGCAATTCACGTATTTGAATTTTATCTTGTGTTTTCATATATATCATCGCCTCTAATTAAATGTTAACGTCATTAATTGATAATGTCAAATAATATTTACTTTTATTTTTTTAGACAAGTTAATTTTAATTTTATAGATTATACTTATAAAATGGGTTTTGTTATTAGGATTTCTCCGACAAGTTTGTGAATATTTTCACTTTAACTATCCTGCCACGTTAGTTCCGAAGCAAAAAAGAACATTAATCCTTCTTAGATTAATGCCTCCTTTAGTTTAAGAGAAAATGTCAGTATAACTACCTGCATCAGAGATAACCTATCTAATGGAGGTACTAAACATGGGACGAAAATTTGAAAAAAACTAATAAAATTGCTTTATTTCTTTGGTATTGGTCCTTTATTTACTTAATTAAAAAACCACTTGCAAAGGACTGGCTCCTCGTTTTCTTTATAAAAAGTTATTATGCATCATTGATCGATAAATTGGTTGTAAATAAGGGTTATGTTCAATATCCCTCCCGATTTCCAAGTAAAGTTAAAACAAGCTTGTTGTTTGATTACATACTTTTCCCAATTACATGTGTCTATTATAACCAACTCACTAAGGATTCTCGCATCCTTCAGTGCCTTTTAAAAGTTCTGTATTTCAGTGTCCCAATGACTATTACTGAGCACTGGCTAGAAAGAAATACACAGCTTGTTAAATATAAAAAGGGCTGGAATTGGAAAACCACTTTTTATTCGCTTTCTTTCTCCTTTTTATTGGTAAGATTTTCAATGTATGTTATAAGACGTCTCTTCAATAATAAATACGATATTTCTTAGACGTAGGTTCTTAATAACAATAAGAGTAAATAGGATGAGGTATTTCTTGCTCCTTTTGAATAAAAAAATGACCCCCTCACTTAATCAATTATTCCAACTATTTAAGATAATATATAAATTTTATAAAAAGCATTGAAGAATGTTTCCCTCCTATTATGGAACAATACAATTGATTGTATTAAAGAATAAGGAGGCTAAATAGAATGGATACTCAAAAATTAGCTGATCATGAATCATTGGATTTACATGAAGTTATTAATTTCAAAACCCTTTGCTTAGCGAAATCAAAACTAATGCAAGGACTCGTATTTGATCAAGATTTGAGAGCATTAATGCAAAAGGATGTTGAACAATCCATACAAGCGCTTGGAGAATTACAGAAAATTTACCAACGTGCACCTTTTGAAGCTCCAGTCCCTCAAAACCGACCTACACCAATAGTAAATTGAAAAGGAGGTAAATAATTTGAATAAAGACTATTTAGACCCTATTAACTCACTACACATGCCTGAGTTAGCAGATACCACATTTGCGATGGATTTCCTCCTTCGTGCCAAAGAAGGTGTTCGCAATATTGCTGTCGCATTAACGGAGTCTGCATCACCAGATGTTAGAACCCTTTTACGAAACCAGTTAATGCAAGGTATTGCCATGCACCAAGAAATTACAGAACTTATGTTCAGTAAAAAATGGTTCCATCCATACGAATTAAGTGAACAATATCAACTAGACCAACTCTCTGCCAACAATACAGTGATGATTGGAAAAATGAATCTATTCCCGGTTGAGACCAATAGAAAAGGAATGTTTGACCGGACACCTGATGAACACTAACACTGGAGGCTGTATATCATGAAGGCAGTTACGTATCAAGGTATTAAAAATGTTGTAGTCAAAGAAGTTCCAGATCCAAAAATTGAAAAACCAGATGACATGATAATTAAAGTAACGAGTACAGCAATATGTGGGTCTGATTTACATTTAATTCACGGCATGATTCCTAACCTGCAAGAAAACTATGTCATCGGCCATGAACCAATGGGAATAGTTGAAGAAGTTGGTCCAAGTGTGACTAAGGTAAAAAAGGGAGATCGAGTCATTATCCCCTTTAATATAGCATGCGGTGAATGTATTTATTGTAAAAACTCTTTGGAAAGCCAATGTGATAATTCTAATGATAATGGTGATATGGGTGCCTATTTCGGATATTCTGGTACGACGGGCGGCTATCCAGGTGGGCAAGCAGAATATCTAAGAGTGCCCTTTGCCAACTTTACTCATTTCAAAATTCCAGAGACTTGTGAAGAACCTGATGAAAAGTTAGCTGTTATTGCCGATGCGATGACTACTGGTTTTTGGAGTGTTGACAATGCAGGCGTAAAGGATGGAGATACAGTTATTGTTCTTGGCTGTGGTCCGGTTGGTCTTTTTGCTCAAAAATTCTGTTGGTTAAAAGGGGCAAAGCGAGTCATTGCCGTTGATTATGTCAATTATCGACTGCAGCACGCCAAGCGCACCAACAAAGTAGAAATTGTTAACTTTGAGGACCATGAGAATGTAGGAAGTTATCTTAAAGAAATCACTAAAGGCGGTGCAGATGTTGTCATTGACGCTGTCGGTATGGACGGTAAAATGACTGATATGGAATTCCTTGCGAGCGGGATGAAACTTCAAGGTGGAGCATTAAGTGCATTTATCATAGCCTCACAAGCTGTGCGTAAAGGCGGGACAATTCAAGTTACTGGCGTTTACGGCGGCAGATACAATGGTTTCCCTTTTGGAGATATTATGCAGCGAAACGTGAATATCCGCTCTGGACAAGCACCTGTGATTCATTATATGCCATATATGTTTGAATTAGTTTCGACGGGAAAAATTGACCCAGGAGATGTCGTGAGTCATGTACTTCCACTTAGTGAAGCAAAACGTGGATATGAAATTTTTGACGCAAAACTGGATGATTGTATTAAGGTCTTGTTGAAACCTTAAGGAAGGAGATAATAAAATGAACTATGCTTTACATGAAGTTCTTGAAGTCCATGAGATAGCTGCATTTAAGACAACTTGCTTGACTAAATCAAAAACGATGAGAGCGTTAGTTACAGACCAGCAATTAAAAGATATTATGCAGTTAGACATTGATGTGTCTACAAGACAATTACAAGAATATGCGTCTGTTCTTTCGAACGCTAAGCAGTAATTAGGAGATGAATAAACATGAATTCAATCATTGAAAATTTAACTGGCATGAACGCACTATCCGACCAAGTAGTTACAATGGATTTATTGATTTCAGCTAAAAGTGGAGTTAGAAATTATGCCATGGCAGTTACGGAAGCAGGAACACCTGAAATTAAAGAAATGCTCACTCGCCATTTAGTGGAAGCTCTTGATTTGCATGAACAAATATCCGCATATATGGTAGCAAAGGGCTGGTACCATGCTTGGAATACAAACGAACAGATCAGTTTAGATTTAAATAATATCAATACAGCATTGAATTTACCGACACTATAAAAAATTTCTAGGAACAGTTTAACAAGTAAACTGTTCCTAGAAATGGGGTTTATTTGGCAGAAGTCAATAGAGTTAATACTTCTGGCTTTATCGTGTTTACACTAAATAATGAAAACAATTAATTGACTACTTTTTTATCAAAAGGTCGGAGCAGGAAATTGATCAATTTTGATACGAAGTAAACTATAAGGTTTCTGTCGTAGGTCTTTTCCATAATGAAATCTAGGCTGCCGATGTAATTGGTTCACAATGACATACAAATATTGATCCGGACCAATTGAAAAAGTATCCGGCCACAAAATTCTCGGTTCATGTGCGATAGTTTCTATTATGCCATTTGGTAATATTTTACGGATACTGTTACTTTCATAATCTCCAGCATAAACTGTTCCCTTTGCATCAGTGATCATTCCATCTGACGCACCTTTTTCTCCCCAATACTCCACAAGATAAGGTAAATCCATATCCGGTATCGTTCTGTCTCTAAGGGCTTCTGTTGAAATCGAGAACAGATGACGGCTTGTTAGTGGACAAAAGAATAATACCTTTCCATCGGGAGAAATCGCAATACCGTCAGATGCTAATCTAAATGGGGAAGTTGAACCATCTTTGTTTCGATTCATTAAAATTTGACCTTCTACTTTCGGTAAACAATAGGGATCAGGTGAAGTTGAACTTGCTCCATTTAACCGTCTAAACGCATTTCCATTTGATAAATCTACGACGATAATAGCTCCTGGTCCTCTTGATGAAGAATCCGTTATATAGGCATAACCTGCTTTTCCAACACGAAAATCAAAACGGACATCATTCAAATAAGTTGTAGGCAGAACAACATCTTCTGTAAAGGTATATACATTTCTTATTGTATTGGTTTTTAAATCAACAGCGACTAATTTTGCCCCTCCTTTAATAGGCTCAGAAAAATTGGGTGCTGCTGTATCTAATATCCAAACCGTTCCCCTTCCATCAGCCACTACACTTTGAACACTGATGAAAGTCGTTGTGATATTTTCGGGCTTAACCAAATTGGTTTGTATATTGGGATATGGCTGTAATTTATCCCCAACAATTTCCGCCACCGTAAATTTAACATCGTCACCCCATTTTGGAAAGCAAATGAAAATACGACCGGTTTCTGAAACTGTAACACCTGTAGGCATAGCCCCATAAAATGTATAAACCAGTTCTAAATTTCCGAAATATTTTTCACTAGGTAACATAGGTTTCATAATATCCTCCTCAAGAAATCAAACGGGATATCACCTATATATGATTTATATTTTTTCTAGTGCATGTTCTTAACGAGTTTTCTAAATGAAAAGATGATTGAAAACATTGTTTTCGAATTTTAATTTAAAGGTCTCCAGATGAAGAAAAATTCAAGTAGCAGGTAGTGAAGTTCAATATTCCTGAATCAGATTAAACCGTTATAAAAAATCACAAAACCCTTAAAATTTGTGAAGAAATGCACTTAAGCTAAACTGCCACGTTTCTACCATAAGCAAAGTTTTACTTATTACAGGAATGTTGCCCCATTACTTTAACAAAAGACAAAAGAAGTCATTAATCCTGCTTAGATCAGTAGCTGTTCTTCTTTCATATCGCCCGTTAGCTTAATAACTTCCCTTACTTTGTTACTGCTGCAATCAAGTCATCAATGGTTCCAACACATTTCTTAACTCCAGATAAATGGTAAAATGTTTACACATATTATATCAACTTTTTTAAAATTCGGTTTACACTGAACTACTTATTTAGGAAATCCAATGATAACCCCTCTTTAAGGGGGACGACTATTTTCTTTCAAGGAAATATCATGACTTATTCATTGTTTTTTGGAGGAAACCCATAAACATTTGCACGAAACGCTACTAGGAATCCAAGTAGAATGAGAATAAACATGACCCATGAAAAAGAACTCACGTCAAATGATTCCATCAAAATTGCTCCAATTGCACTCCCGCCAGCAATAGCGAGATTCCAAACAGTAACTAACATAGATTGGGCAATATCAGCACCTTTTTTCGTATTATCTGCTATTGCTGTTTGCGTAAGTGTTGCTGCTCCTCCAAAGGTTAAACCCCATAAAGCTACAGCAATATAAATGATAGTAGGTTCACTAATTCCGATACCTAATGCTAATGTAGCCAATCCAAACCCAGCCAGACTAAATAAAACTAAAGTACGTAATATACGTTCAATGAATACACCTATAACCCAGATTCCAACTAAGGATGTAATGCCAAAAATAAGTAAAACTAAATCAACTCGTTGAGAAAGACCTGCTTCGGCAAGATATGGTGCGATATAAGTATAAAGTATGTTATGAGAAAGTATCCAAGCCAATACAACAAACAAAATGGGGCGAACACCAGGGGTAATGAAAACCTTGAGAAGGGTCATTCGCTTTTCAGATGTTTGACCAGGAAAGTCTGGCATTTTCCAGATAATCCATAAAATTAATAATGCTGCTAAAAGTGACATGATGCCGAAGACCAATCTCCAACCAACAAGAGCGCCAAGAAATGTCCCAACAGGAACACCAAAAGCTAATGCAAGAGGAGTACCAATCATAGCTACAGCCATTGCTCTTCCCTTCAATGACTTTGGAGCCAAAAGTCGTGCGTATCCCGCGGTCATCCCCCACAGTACTCCAGCAGTTACACCCGCAAAGAAACGAGCTAATATAGTTAAAGTTAAACTAGAAGATAGAGCTGTAATAGTATTAAATACAAGGAACCCAATAATACATAAAAGAAGCAAACGTTTCCTATGCCACCCTTGTGTTGCAGTAGTTATAGGAATAGCCGCAATTAATGAGCCTAGAGCATAAGCCGTAACAAGTTGACCCGCTAAAGATTCTGACACACCAAGTCCTTCACTTATCGGTATTAATAGACCAGCTGGTATAGTTTCCGTAAGAATACATATGAATCCAGCCATAGCTAGTGCAATTAAACCAGCCCAAGGAAGACGTTCTGAAGGTATTGAATATGACTCTTCATTTTGTTTAGTTATATTAATGTTATTATCCATTTATAAAATTCCCCCTGATTAGTTGATGGATTAATTATACTAACAGTATTTTAAGTTTTACATAAGATAATAAAGGTATTATTCTGTATTTAACTATAAAATAAACGAAATTTAATGATATTACATTTGAAATGCAATATAATGATTTAGGGGGACATAAACGTCTTATAATAGGAAGGTGTACTTAATATGGATAGTATCGATAGAGATATACTAATGTGTTTACAATCAGATGCTCGGTTGTCAATGACTTCCCTTGGAAAACTTATAGGGCTATCTCAACCAGCAATAACGGAAAGGGTAAAAAGATTAGAAGAACAAGGAGTGATAAAAAGATATAGTGCTATAGTTTCCAATGAGAAAGTTGGAAAATCCACTGTGGCTTTTATCCTTTTTCGGACTACAAAGTGCAATAATTTCGTTGATTATTGTAAGGAGGCTTTACAGGTAGTAGAATGTCACCGAATTAGCGGTGAACACAATTATTTGATTAAAGTAGTAGTTGAATCAACAAAGGAACTTGAATTATTTGAAAATGATAGTATGAAGTATGGAGATTCTACTACATTGATTTCCTTATCATCACCTATTGATAATAAACCATTAATTCCAAATTTAAGTGCTGAATAGAATTTTAAAGATATATGTTGAAAATAACTATGTTTAAACGCTCATCTTTACCCTTTTTATAAATCAAAAAGAAAGAATCCATTTAAAAAATGTTTGTTCAAAATGGATTCTTTCTTTTTAATTTAGTATTCAGACTCATAAACACCTTAATTTTTTTGTGATCCTTATTCAACAAACCTCCCCTTTTCTACCATAAGCAAGATTTCAAAAAATATTTTGCTAATTCAATAGAGTTTTATACCACTTTTACTTTATTTTAAATATTCAATAGGTGTGTAATTTCTATATTTAACAGATTAAAACATCTACTATAAAATGCGTGTAGTCTCCCCGTCAATTAACTTAAAATGAATATCAGATGATGTTCCTCCATCAATATGCTGTGGAACATCTGATAATTGGAATAATTCCTTCAAATGAATAGTTTTTTTCTATTAGCTTCTATTGTAATACTATATGGACCAGCTAAATTCATTAGTGACTCCATTCGTACTTCGTCTTCCATGAAAGAAGAATCTATAAATTCTAATTCGAATGAAACAGCCTCATTACTTCGTTTATGTAATACAAGAATGCATTCTCCATTCAATAAGTCTTTGCTCACAGTCTCAAAATTGCACTTGCCATTACCATCGTATGAAATTGCTGTAATGCCACTTGCTAACGTTTCCTGGTACATCGTAATTAGAAGATTGGGTAAAAGTGCATATACTATTACAACTATTATTATGGTTCGAAAGTGATATTTCTTCATACCAATGACAAGTAAAATCATAGCGATTACAAACAAAATGGATCCAATTATACCAAGTAAAATATAGCCATTCTGATTGCGAATTGGAAATGACATGAATGTAGAACGTGCTTCTATCATTACATTATTAGGATACGGGAAATATAAGTACATACATATACCAAAAATAATAACTGAACTAATGAGTGCCAATTTACTTTTTATCATCGTGTACCTCCTCTCTTTATCAATTTAATCTCCTTTTTTATCATATGCTTTCTACTTTCGGTTTTTATGTAATGTTCTATAAGTGTAATGGAAAATCATTTTTGAAGTATCCTGCCTCTATAGCAATATAACAAAGGAGCTTCCCTAGCATAAGGAAAGCCCTTGTTAGTTATTTATCCCTGACTATTCTTGTTATCATTCATTTTTATTCGTATATCACTTAGAATATCTATTATTATATTATTTTGCTTTACCATCTTAGATAAATTTCTAATTATTGTTAGTAAACCAATAATAATTAATATTAATAAAATAATCATCCTTTCCTCCTTGAACGTGAAGTAATTATATCTAAGTATAAAGCTAAGATTATTAGTTCTGTTTAACTGTTCTTCGTCGAGAATTACAAACAAATAAGAAGAACATACTATTTATTACTCTATTTCACTAAGCTTAAGTATTTTGTAATAACCAAAAACAATGGTGAAAAGGCCAATTCCTAGAAGTATTCTTCCTGCCGTCAGAAAACTATTTATGTAGCCTTGAATTGCGATTAGGTATATAGAAGTGTCTACACTTCCTTGTTTATATAACCAGTTTTCAGCTATTGAATTTCCGAATCTAACACTGAAAAATATAAATATAAAACCAATTACAATGTTTAGATAACCAATATTAACTATTCTTTTCAATTTATCTTGCCTCCAAATACAACCAGCCCTGTTTGTTTCTTTCTTACACTTTATAGTTGCTCCTAAGGATTAACTGTATATTACCATTCAATTATTTGATTAATCTTACTTACCTTTTATAACTTCTGTAAGATATGAAGATATAAAAACTGATAGTAACAATACAACTAAAAATAATTGAATATTTTAAAAGCATTAAAAAATATTCTGGGTAAGTATATTCAAATGCAGAACCAATTCCATGTAGATCTGTTGTCATTTTCGTTCTTGGAATAAAGACCAATAATATTGCCATAGTTACTATAAAAGTATAAATAGACGTCTTCATTATATTTTTTTTCATTTCTAACCTCCTATTAAAACCATTTTGTACTATTTTACCATAAATGTAATTATTATGGTCTTGGTAGTTCACATACGGTAACTTAGAAATAAAAGAACCTAAATCCAATATAGATAGAATAATCCAAAACAAATGGTAAAAAAGCTGCTTATTAGAGCAGCCCTCAAGTTAATCTTATTCATCGGATTCAATAATTTCAATTGCCTTCAGCAAGAGATTTATGTCTATTTCAATAATCCTTCTAATTTCATTTGTCCTGCACTTCTGGCGATCTAGCCTTAAACGGCTGATTTCTTTAGTAAATAGAAGTCTCCATTCTCATTTTTTCTACTCCCTAAATGTATTTTTAAAAAGGCATATATTTTTATAATAAAAGTAAACCCCAAGAAAGATTGTATCTAATAATATCGAAATCAAATAAAAATTGCTGGATAAACATTATTAAGTAGTCTTAATGTAAAACTAGGTATTTATGTTTTATCTAATCCAGCAATCTGCTAATAACTTGTGAATTTTTCCACTTAAACTAACTAATTTTTTTACTTTCTTCTTCTCGTTTTCTCTTCATAATTTCTATTAGTGCTTTCTTTGTATCTTCATGCAATATTATTTTCTCGGTAAGATCTAAACTTGAGTGTTTAACCTTACTTCCCCATTTTCTTGAAAAGGATCTCCAATCACAAACCATTTCAATTAAATATTTTCTCGGCATAGGCACTACCTGATTATTACTGGGGTCAATAACCCAATACTCCCAATGATGTTTATTTTGATGTTGGTGGTTAAGCCAAGCATACTTCCATTTTAATTCATCTTCTAAGTTTTTTTCTCCTTTGTAGAAGAACTTTTTAGAATAAGGGAAAAATTCTTTTGGTTTAAATTTTGATAAATCGTGCGTAATACCCTGTATGATTAATCCTTCTTGCCAACATTCAACTAAGACATTAAGTTTGTGTTCAAGGATGTATAGAAAGTTTCTCCAGTAAGACTTAAACATAAAATTCGACCCCCTGACAAGAAATTTACTCTATTCATATTCCATGTGTTTAATATAAGTTCCTTTATTAAAACTTAATTACTCTTAAATCAAATACTACCATTTTCTACCAGAAGTAAGTTTTCACTAGTTATAGAATTACTGCTCAAATAGTTACATTGAGACTCCTTCTCTTTACATAAAACAAGCGTTAATCCTTCTTAACATGAATTATAATATAATAAAGAAAACGCCTAATACCTCATGTAGCAAGGGGTTTTAGACGTTTATCATAAGAAATTATTGTAGAGTTAATAGGTATTATGAATTTTATATAAATAACGACATTCATACCTGTACTCATTAAGAGTTTGAAAATACGATTCCCTCTCTATTTTTTAGTAACGATTGTCCATAAATAAATCCAGTCATCCATTAATTTTATAACTGAAGATCCATAAGTGCTGCTACAAAAATAGCTCTCTATAAGAACTTCAAAGCAGTCTTTCTTCTCATTGATTGACACGCCAATGATATATTCATTCTAATATTAATCAATTACCCAAGTAAAAAACACACTGAAAAAAACAAACAAAAAAAGCGGGATCCTGGATTGGTGAGCTTTCTTCTATCTGTATAGTGGATTGAAAAAGTTTCATCATTTTCATATCCCATCTTGCTATTTCTATATCATTATAATAAATTCTTGCTCTTTCCATTACATCCTTTTTCACGACAAATGTTTGAGATGTGGAAGTGGAAGCTATTTGCATTTCAGGAGAAACGGTTTGCCAGCTTAAGTAAGTTATATGAAATTCTTCCTTTGTAGCTGTATGGATGATTTTATATTGTGTTTTCCCCCATCTTGGTATTTTAGTACCTTGATACAGTAAACTTCCATCAACAGAATAGATGTCATATTGAACAAAATAATTATTTTCGAGAAATAGGTCTGCTATTCTATTCCATTTATACTTAAATGTTCGCTTAAAGCTGCAGACAATCTCTCCTTTCTCATTTACAACGTTTGATGACTTGGTTGAGCTTTTCACTTTTGGGGGCTTGTATGTATATACTTTCATTACTACCTCCTATTAAACAGGATGAATCCTTTTTTACTACTTCTATGTAAATTCGAATTCTCCTCTTCATAGAAAAAAGCATTCAAGGAATAATTCCTCAAATGCTTAGCCATTACACACCCATTTTTCTTCTTGTATTACTCGGTTTTTTCGATTGCTGGCTCTTCATTTTTTTTGTTGAAAGATCAGCATTCATTTTTCCATTTCCTGCACCTGACTGGTTCTTCTTTTTCTCCAATTGCAGCTTCATTGCCTCTTGTAAACTAATTTTCTTTTTTGGTGTTTCTGATGATTTGTTTTCTGTCATGTTTATTACTCCTTTTATACATTAGTTAGTCTAGTATAAACTATTTTCTCTTATTTGTGAAAGTACTAAAAAACATTATCTATTGCTGCTTTTTACAAAAGGGGTCTTTGTGGCTGCTTGTTTTGTTAGATTGCTTTATTTAAGTGAATATAATATAAAATTAGTATACGTGCTTTTTCATATTCCATGTATTCCTGGTAAAAGTCTGGATACTTTTCTATTCGTTCTTCTAAAAATTCATACTGCTCAAACAGCTGAAAGAAGGACTTCTCCAGCCATTTTAACTGGCTGTTTTTTAAGTCATCGACTTGTTGTTTTACAAGATAACTAAAACATGCGTAAATATTTGCCCAATAGGTATTTAAGTCACCATTTAAACACCATTCTTCTCGGAATTCGCTGTGATAATCATCTTGCAATTTTCTGATTGTAGAAGATGGGAAGGGCTTTAGGAGATGAAGTTGCATACAATTCTTTATTGTGTTAGGATGCTTTTCTCTACTAACCACTTGGAGCATATACTCATAATAAGCTAATATTTGGCTAGGAAAGGATTTTCTTCTCACATTTTGTGTTGGAATGGACATAAAATTCAAACGATCACCTATTAAATTCTGACTTTCTAGCAAATTATACCATAACTTTATGAAAACTCCTTCTTCTCTTTCCTTTTTTTATAGGCGAGTGGTGTTATTCCCATTTTCTGTTTAAATTTATCTATGTAGTAGCTGGTACTATTAAAACCCACTTGATAAGCAACATCTGTTACATGGAAATCTTGCTCTTCTAGTAATTGCAAGCTTTTCTGAATGCGAAAATCGTTTACATAATGTAATGGAGTTGTTTTCAATATTCTCTTGAAATAGCGACAACACTCTGAACGACTTAAATTGCCTGCTCTAGCAATGTCCTCTAATAGAATTTTTTCTGTGTAATGAGCATGTATCCATATTAGCATCTTTTTCATTTTATCATTTTTAACTACTTCAGCTTGTTGTTGTTCTATTTGCACTCCATTCGTAATAAGATTTTTCCACATGAAAGTTATATGCATACTAATATCCAGCTCGTAATGGAAAGGAGTTTCTCTTAATAATGTACTAATTTCTAGGATAGAATTTAGTATATTACTTGCCCATTCATCCTTCGATTGTAAGAGGATAAAAGGTATATTTGTTGCATGAGCGTACGGGTTTACATAGGTAGAAAAAAGTTCATGTGAAAGCATAAAGCTAGGTGCAATATTTAAACAAATATACTCACAATTAGTGAAATCTATCTCTTTTGCCATATGTAAGCAGCCACTATTGATAAAGAGTCCCTCCCCTTTTTGAAGAGTTATTTTATTTTCATTAACATGAAAAATACAAGCTCCTTCTATTATGATCACAAACTGAAATTCACTATGCCAATGAAGTGGAATATAACCATTGATATTGTTTTTTATCTTTGTTTGATAACAAGCCATTGGTAATACCACTGTACGATGTTCCGTTAACTCTCTTAATTGGTGATCAATCATAAAATCTTTTATTTGCATACTTACCTCAATATTCTTGTATTTTTCCATTCTATTTACGTATTATTTTCTTGTTTTATTCTTTATGATTAACCATACTATACACTATTTTTATATATAAGGAGATAAAAAGATGAACAGAAAAAAAGGCATATTTTTTGTTATTACTGGTGCCATTTTTTGGGGAATTGGAGGAACAGTCTCTAAAAAGCTGTTTGATGAATATGAAATTAATGTGAATTGGCTTGTAGCAACTAGATTATTAGTAGCAGGGATATTACTATTACTTCTCCATTTCTTTAGTAATGATCGTTCGCAAATAATAGGAGTTTGGAAAAAGAAAAACAATGCGTTTTCGTTAGTCATTTTTGGTTTAGTTGGCATGCTATCTGTTCAGTATACCTATATGGCAAGTATTCAACATGGAAATGCAGCCATTGCCACATTATTACAATATTTAGCACCTGTCATGATCATTCTTTTCTTAATCATTCGTAAGCAAGCAATTCTTACAAAAAAAGATGTTATTACCATTATACTAGCTTTATCAGGGAATTTTTTCTTATTAACAAATGGCTCCATTTCCAAGTTAACTGTTCCTACAGCAGCTATTATATGGGGTGTATTATCGGCCGTTGCTCTTGCGTTTTATACTTTATATGCGATTCCTTTACTCAAGCAATTTCATTCTCTTGTTATTGTTGGTTGGGCAATGATAATAGGTGGATTCGCATTAAGCTTCATTCATCCACCATGGCAAATAGATTGGAGAGCATTGCCTTTAGAAGCCTATTTGTATCTAGCTTTTGTTATTATTTTTGGTACGATGATTGCCTTTTGGTTCTATTTAGAAAGCTTACAAAGCCTATTACCTAAAGAATCTAGTCTTTTAGGCAGTCTTGAACCACTAGCAGCTGTTTTAACAACTGTTTTCTGGTTAAAAGAACCCTTTGGTAGTTTACAGTGGCTTGGGACAATATTCATTCTTTTCATGATTTTGTACATGGCTTTACATAAGGAAAAGATAAATCCTACTGAACTCGAACAATCCTATTAAGATACGAAAAGTTTATCTCTAGTTAAGACTATTTTTCTAATGCCAATCGAAGGTGTGAAAGAATTCCTAGCAATAAAATAACGGAGCATACGATCTTTTCAAAAGGTGTTCCAAGCATTTGTTGAATAAATCCTATTGTATAAAACAAAACGAGAAGCCATACTAGTATGTTCACTACTCTATTGGATTGATTACGTTTAATTCTTGTAATGATAAGGAAGATAAATCCTAAACAAACAGTAATTATAATACTTATCATAGAGATTCGAAGCTGAAGAGCAAAAGATTCTGTTCTTCCTCCATTTACCCAAGTAAACGGAATTTTTTCTACTATAACGAGTAGATGAAGGACTATAGTTAATAAGTAGAAGATACCTCCAGATACGTAAGCTGTCATCAACTTCATCTTTCTAATTAGATTTACCATATGATCACCTCGTTTTCTCTTAGGTATCATTGTATTCTATGAATCTAGGACTATACCATATCTATTGTTTTTTATATTTTTTCTGCTTTTACATAAGAGAAAGTGGCGCAAAAGCACCTAGTTGAAATAATTTTGTTCCACTCTTTATGAATTAGAAAAAAGGTTGTTCATCATGTTAATGAACGACCTTTTTTTGTGCAAAACAGAAAAAGGGGCTTTCATCTTGAAAATGAACGACCGATTTGTTTGCAATCCAGGAAAATGGGCTTTCATCATGTTAATAAAAAAGCCGAAACAGAAGCAAACCAGAAATAGTAAGTTTTGCACATTCTTAAGTAGTCAAAATTGTACATGATTACCTTGCCACTACAATCCTGCTTTTTATTGCGCTCGGATTTTACTTGGTTGTGCAAACCCTGCTTTTTATTGCGCTCGGACTCTACTTTGTTGCGCTCGGATTTTACTTGGTTGCACAAACCCTGCTTTTTATTGCGCTCGGATTCTACTTGGTTGCACAAACCCTGCTCTTTGTGCGCTCGGATTCTACTTTGTTGCGCAAACCCTGCTCTTTATTGCGCTCGGACTCTACTTTGTTGCGCTCATCCCTTTGTTCTGATGATCTGGCAATAATATATATACTTCCCTTAAGTAGCAACTTTCCTCATATAACGATAAACCTTCTCCAGCTTTTTATGCTGGTTTCCCTGCTTATTCTCCATATTCCCAAATTCAAAAAACTTCACTTTTTTTATTCCAACAAAACTAAATAGCGCTCTTTTCATTAATACCTTATGGGAATTATTTAGCCATAATAATGGATAAAAGGTTGGCCCTTTCATAGTAGAGATGCAAATAACGGATTTCCCTTTTAGTAAGCCTTCTGGAAATAATCCTTTTTTATCACGATAAGCAAAATTAGCGGCAAATAGTTGATCAATATATCCTAGTAGCATGGCAGGTGGTCTTCCCCACCATATTGGATATATAAATACTATTTTGTCTGCCCACTTTATTTGTTGTCGATATTTTTCGAGGCTAGGCTCTTTATACATATCTCTTCTTCTTTTTTCTTTATGAAAAACTAATACTGGGTTAAAGTCCTCTTCGTATAAATCCAATATCTGGACTTCTTCAATAGAAGGATTTTCGCTACTTCCTAATTTTACTTTTTGTAGAAAAGCATCATTTAAGCTAGTATGATTAGGATAGGTGTAAACAATTAACATCTTCATAAATAGAACTCCTTTAATGGGCAAATTAGATGGTAGCTATTAATACGTTGAAGAATGAAAAAAGTTTTGTTTATTCTGTTAAACTTCAAAAAATAATGAAGGAGGTGTTTATAAAACTTTATTGGAAGCTTATCACGCACTGTCTGCCCTGAGTTAAAGTAGATCATTTCCAATCACCTTTCACTAACAGTCACTCCACTAAATGAAAATTGCCTACCAAAATAAAATAAAGCCCCTACACTAGTAGGAGCTAGATTCATTAACGTTTTTTACTGTTTAAGGGATTCTAATCCAGTAGTATAAATAGCTGGTGCAGCATCTACATTTTTAATCCAAATATACTCTTTTCCAGATAAACCTTCTTTAATCCAGATATTTTGGTTATTTGCTTTTTCATTTCTTCTTAACCAAGTTATAGTAGAGTTTACGACTTGGATCGAGTTGTCTAATTCCAGCCCATCCGGATACGTCATTTGTTTTTGCTCATTAGACTTAAGATTAATGGCATAAAGTGCTGTAAACATGGTTGGAACGGGACCTTCCTTCCACTCTTTATTTTCTTTAGCTCTTGCAACTAAGACGATGTCCGAAGAAAACCACTCTAAATCGAGATCTACATTTCCTTTTGGAGTATATTCTTTTTGTTGTCTAAATATAGGGATATCAGCAATGGTCGTTTTCTTATTTTCCACCAAGAATCTACCTTCTCCTGATATATATGCTAGTTGATTTGCAGAAGGTGCCCACTTTACCCATTCTCCGTTACCAAGCATTTTACCTACACTTTGAAAAGACTTTCCTTCATTTGAAAGGACACATAATGTGTTACTATCATTTGACCATGATGCAGTTGGTATAGCAAGTAAACTTAACCACTTGCCATCATGACTCCATTTAAAGTAATTCGCATTAATAGCAAAAAGATCGTTTTCATTTGTTTGAATGGTGTAAAAAGGCTTTACTAATTCTGTATTCAGCTCAGCATTTACTGGCACCTTAAAAAGCGGTACTGGTCCCCATCCTGTTGGTATTAATTCTGATTGTGCTGACACGATTAAATCCTTACCATTTGGAAACCATTCAAAAGAACTGACACCTAAAGATACATTTTGAAAGCCTTTCGGTATGCCCTTTTCTAATTTAGTCACATTTAGAATCCCTCGGTCTACATACGCCAATTGATTAGTAGTAGGCGACCATTTAAAGTCAAATGTACTCACTTGATCGTAGGGCTGATAGTTTATCTTTGTTTGTGTATCATATATAAAAAGTTCAGACTTTTCTCCTTTTTCATCTCCATCTAGGTAGGCTATAAAACGTCCATCACTTGACCATTTGGGGGAAAGGACAAATTTATCTGTTGTGATTTGCTCTTCTTTTTCCCCCTTTTTTATCCATAGCTGATGATCTCTAATAAACGCTGCAGATAGCGATGATTCTGCACATACATGTAAAGAACTAGTTAGAAATAATAATACCAAAAAGAACAAGTACTTCTTCATAGAACATCCCTCC
This sequence comes from Bacillus sp. B1-b2, assembly GCF_009183415.1. Taxonomy (GTDB): domain Bacteria; phylum Bacillota; class Bacilli; order Bacillales; family Cytobacillaceae; genus Niallia. Next base: position 268,721 of record NZ_WEHU01000003.1, read on the forward strand.
AATGTTAGGATGTCCTTTACCATTTAATATAATTAGGGTTTTGTATTTTCCTTTTTAGAGAAATCCTGAACAATTTCTACTACTTCGATTTCTCCTTCGATTATTAATTCTGGAAGTACATTTTGTGTATTTCCGCTCCAATAATTCTGTGCTTGCTGAATTTTTTGTACAAAAGAGGCGCCATCTTCTTTAGGAAGTAAACCAGCATCTCCTTCAAAGCAAATCCCATTAACATGTAATTTTACCATCTGCAGTACCTGACGGTTATATGTATCAAAGAGTTCCTTCCATTTCCATGCGTCTTCTTCATTTTTTGTAGCATATAGGCAGGATAATCGGGAAGGATAGGTAGGATATTCTTGAAGCCTTACCATCTCGACTATAACCTCTCTGATTCCCCTAATAGTTTGTCCTGTATAATCCATCACAATATTAGCATCCTGTGCATTTAAGTGCATTCCTTCTTTAGAATAATTCTTTAAAAGAATTTGGTAAAAATCCTCTCCGTCCCTATTTATAAGCTCTTTTTCAAAGAAAAAACGATATAAGTTATTTCGATGCTCTTGATTAAAAAGGAACCTTTGTCCTTTTTGCATTTTGTTCCTTGTTACAAGATGATAAACAAAAAACTGGCTCACTTTTCCCCCTCCTTTTTTGTATGATAAGTCAGTTGATTGCTTGCTTACTCTGGTAATCCAACGTGTTGAAGGGGATAAAATCGAAACTTCACTTCACCAATAATAGAATCCATTGTGATGAATCCAAAATATCTACTATCATGACTAACCAACCGATTGTCTCCTAGTACAAATACATGATTAGTAGGCACCACTTCTTCACCTGTAAGTTCCCTTAAAGTAAAGTCTCCTGTCAATTTATGACCTCCATTTCTTTCTTTTAGGTTATCTAAATATGGTTCAGTAAGCACTTCACCATTTATATACAATACATCATCTTTCATTTCAATTTTATCGCCAGGAAGACCGATCACTCTCTTTATATACTGTTCCTTTGCATCTGGTGCTTGAAAAACAACCATATCAAATCTCTGAATTCCTGAAACCTTTGAAAGAAGGATTTTATCCATATCATGAAAGGTTGGAGACATAGATTCGCCATGAACAGTTGTTGGAGAAAATAAGAAAGTTCTACAGATAATGGCTACAAATGCTGCGATCATAATAGATTTTCCCCAAGAAATTATTTCTTTCTTTACTTTTTCATTCATTTCGTTTTCCTCCATTTAGTTTAGTTAAATATAGTTTCTTGATATTTTTATAAACTCCTTTATAAATGTAATTTTGTTACTGAATATAGAGGACAAAGAACAGATAAATCAGATGTTACTCAGTGCCTTTCAAAACTCAAGTTTTACGGTGGAATTTTTGCATGGGATATAGAAAAACAGCCATTCCTATGAATGCAGCTGTTCTCTGTAAAGTAATTTACTTTTTTAACTCTTGGTAATAAAATTCAAGTAGTTTTTCTACTGGTATATTATCTATTTTCATTCCTGATATGTCACTATCCGTAATTTGTAGGTTCCTTAGATTACTGTTACTTAGCTAAGCTTACCTCTTATTTATTTTTTGGTTATACAATACCATAAAAGAAAATAATTCCTTATTTGTTTTTAAATGAAACAAAGCTTATGAAAAGAGCCACCAAATAAAATCAAATATTTAAAGGAAAGAACGATTGTATTATTTCCGTCTAATCGCTTGAGTTATTGTTTATTACCTGTCCTAGCCTCACAATTAGGTAAAAAATCATCTTAATCAAAAAAAACACCACATCCCGGCATAAGATGTGGTGTTTTTCACTTGAATTATTAATGAATATCTTTCTTCCTGAAATTTCCGCCTTTTACTTCTGCTACATCATATACCGTAACAAAAGCCCCTTCATCTATTTCATGAATGATTTCTTTAATTTTACTTTCTTCTAGTCTGTTAATAACACAAGTAATTTCTTTGAATTTTTCATTGGAATATCCACCATACACTTCATTATAAGTAGCACTTCTACCAAGTCGATCTCTAATCGTTTCTACCATTAACTCAGGTTGAGTTGTAATGATCTTGAATGTTTTAGAACCACTTAAACCTTCTTCGACAATATGTATGACTTTTGAAGCAATAAAATATGCGATTGCGGAAAGGATTGCTCCTTGAAGTCCGAATACACTAGATACGATAATAAATATAAATAAATTTAAGAATAAAATAAGATCACTAGTACCAAAAGGTAGTTTTCTTGAAAGAAGCACAGCAAGCATATCTATTCCATCTAAAGCACCACCATTACGAAGTGCTAGACCCATACCGAACCCTAAAATAATCCCTCCAACTACTGTTACTAACAAGGTATCTCCTTCAATGATTGCAGGTATATGGTGCATCAGGCTTGTCCCAATAGCTAAAGAAGCTATTCCAATGACAGAAAAAATGGCAAAGCTTTTTCCAATTTGCTTATATCCTAACCAAATAAAAGGAATATTTAAAATAGCGATAAGAACTCCTAATGGCACTGGAAATAATCTTGATCCTACGATACTAAGACCTGTTATACCCCCGTCAGAAACAGAATTTGGAATAAGCACTGTTTCTAATCCATATGCAGCGATAATTCCACCTAATATAATGGCTAATGCGCGTAAAACATTTTTACCTAATTTTGATTTTTTCGTTTTTGTTCCCATTCCATTTCCCCGTTTCCTTTAATCTACCTATAAAGTTTACCATAGAATGATCATTTACGCCCTTCATCTAAACTGTGCGGCTTATCTTTCTAAACCATTAATTCTTACCATTTTTACATAGTTTCGTTGTTTAAACACATACTAAAGAAAGGGAGGGACTGCCATGAATGTACCTATTGCACTTGGGATATTACTTCTGTCTCATACATTATTTTTTCACCAAGAATTTGATCCTATTACATCTGACAAATCCACTATAAAAACACAGAAACAATATTTATTACTAGAGTCACCTACTATCCCGATTATATTTTCCCAAGAGTTTCAAACACATTTAGAAAAAATAGAGGAACAAGTATACCAAGAGCCAAAAAATGCTTTCCTTGATTCACACGGAAATATTGTAAAGGAAGAAGTAGGCTATCAATTAGATCGCAATAAATATATAGAAAGAATTTATTATCACTATTTTTCCAAGTTACCATTATCATCTGAGACACCTTTAAAAAAAGTATATCCAAACGTTGATAGTGAGCTATTAGATCATATACGCATAAAAAAAATCGGAAAATATGTTACTCATTTTAATAAGAACAAAGAACAACGTAGAAATAATATTGCCTTAGCTACAGATGCAATCAATAATACAGTTTTACTCCCTAATGAACAATTTTCTTTTAACAAAATAGTTGGGCAAAGAACATTAGAGAAAGGTTATTTAGAAGCTCCTGTTATTATTAACGGAGAATATTCAACAGATGTTGGTGGCGGGATCTGTCAGGTCTCTACAACGCTTTTTAACGCAGTGGATCATGCAGGATTAGAAATTATTGAAAGATATTCTCATAGCAGAGAAATAAATTATGTACCACCTAAACGAGATGCTACAGTGAGTTGGAATGGACCAGACTTTGTCTTTAAGAATAACTACAATCAACCAATTTTAATACAAGCAAAGATGTTAGGAAACTATTTACTTGTTGAAGTGTTTTCCTCTGATACCATTCTTTATCAACCAAGAGTTGTACCTTATCTTCCATAACAAAAAAGTGGTCTTTAGTTAGCGGTTTTTAACCCCTTAGTCTTTAATACCTTTTAATGTGGAAGGAAATTGAAGACTATTTGTATTTTTGTTTACTAAACCTTTGCTAGTCCAATTGCTAATTGTTCCCATAAGATTTTTTCTACTTCTCTACATTGGTTCTCTTCACATTCTATGATTATTATGACTTCTGATTTTTTTCCCTTTATTAAGCTTTTATGGTTTATTTTTTTGCGGTTTCTATACAACTCTATACTAAACCCTAAAATCAATCCTACTCCTGCCCCAATTAACCCCCAAAAAATAGGTCCCCATTCTAATTTAAATCCTCTACTAGCTCCAATAACGGAAAAAAATACCGCTAATATCATCCCTAAACTTAAGAGTGATTTTCCATCCGATCGATGAATGGAATCAAAGAAGACACTCTCTTCAGGTCCATTATCCAATGGAACGGCAAATATCTTATCAATACCTAATTTTTCAATTCTTGCTATAGCAATTTCCAAATGAATAGAGTGATCAAATGTTGCGAAGATTTGCATAAGAATTCACCTTTTAGCTTTTATTTTAAATGTTTTGACTTGGTAATTCTGTTTTAAATACAACTTTTGTTCTGCTTCAAATAATTTATTGTTTTCTACCACATTCATGTAGGACTCATAAATATTAAAAAAGTATAAAGAAGGGATATATAAAAGCCATTGAATATGTAAAACTTCCGTAGAATGCTGGAATTCTCCTAAAATAAGATAATGCAATCCTTCAATAAAGTGGGAAAAATGAATAAAAGTAACGGTAACTACTAATGTAAAAAATGCAGACAGAATTTGATGAAGATATAATTGTCCAGCACTCGGAATCGTCATAGACCAAAAAATAGCAACCAAAGGATTTCTTTTATCTAAATAATTTATTTCCAAAGGTTTGACTGTCAATACTTTAGGTATAGGTTTTTCTTTCTCTACTAAGTAATAAATATTATTAAGCTCAACCGTTGTACGATAGCTATCCCAAATGGCAAATAAATATAAAGGAATATACATATATACGTAATTAACGACTAACACATCTTTAGCAGCTTGAATATCGCCTATAAAAGAATAAACCATTGCTGTATTTAAGTTTGAAGCTTGGTTAATAAATATTTCCCAAATAATTAGTGCAAAACCACGAATATACTTATGTAATAATATATGTCCATATCCTGGAAAAGTAGTAGACCACAGAGCAACGATTATCGGAGAACGTGGATGTATGTAGGTAGTTCCCCATATGCTAATATTGCTTAATTCTCGACGAGTTTTTATTCTTCGACTATACATCCAAATCCTCCGTACAAATAAATAAAATAATGGCAAAATAAATATAAAAAGGATTACACCACGATATAGCTTAACATGTCCAACCAAAGGAATATTATGCTAAATAAGTTTTATCCATGGAAAGAATATTCCTTGATTGCTTTGCTTCTTTTCATTTCACATAAAAATAGAAACTTGGCATATATTATATACGAACATAAGTTCCCTTTCAAGAGTTGAAAAGAACAAATGTTCGTATATAATATAATTGGATAAGGAGTGTATGTTATGATAACTGAACACAAAACAAAAAAATGGAATGGGATATTGCTACAAGAGCAAACTCCAGCTAAACAAAAAGAGAAAGTTATAGAAAAGACTAAAAACATATTCAAATTGGATAAAGAGAAGTGGAGGGAAATAGATTTACTTATACATGAAGGAATGGAATATCATTCTTTATTACGATTTTCCTTATATCGAGACGAAAAGCTTGTAGGTATTTTTGGTAGAACTATTTTTATTGATTATTTGTCACAAGAATTCCGAATTATAGACAAGAAAGAGAACATTCATTTCGTTCCCTTTTCTACTTTAGTAGATGTCGAAAGGCTTTAGCATGCTAATGAAGGCTTCAGCACCTTTACCTTCTAAAGAGAGAAACATACTTGAACACCTTCTCTATCTCCCCCTTTTACTAACCGTACTAGAAAGAGATAGAGAAAGCACCTACAAAACACCTTTCAAATTGAGGAAAGTCTATGAAAACTTACTTGAAAACACCATTATTAAAATCCAAGGAGATTTACAGCATTTTAAGAATTTGATGAATTCCCAGCGTATGAAACTAGTCAAAGGAAGAAATAACGGAGAGTATACGGAATATCACTTCTATATAAATAATGATTATTATATATGTAGATATACCAATAATGAATTAAAAACAAACACTGAAAAACTTCTGACCTACTATTTTTTTAAAGAAGGCAGAAATGAGCAGAATCAATTTAGATGAGGTTATAAGGATTACAGGAGCATAAACTGCCCATTAAATACAGAACCTGTTCAAATGAATAGCTGCTACATAGTAGCAAGATCTCCTTTTCACCTCCATAATAGCGAAGATTGATAACTTCCCCAAGAGAAACTTCTTCCCTTTTAATAACTGTAGGTTCCTAATGAATCTACAGTTAGCCTGTTGAAAAACAAAATGGTCTATGGACAATTTGTGAAAATAGAGATAACCCTCTCCTATCATAATGAAAAACAGGGGATTTTTTATGTACTTCACCTATTTAAATATAGATATAAGTAGAAAATTGAAAGAGCTATGAAATAATGTATGATGTTTCGTACCATAGAGAACAAGGAAAAGACTACTTTTAGAAAAATAGTCGTAGAAATCCTCTTATTTTCGTTACTTCCATGAAAAACAACGGAAATAGACGGAGAATTACGCCTATTTCCTTAGAACACATAAAATCGGAGGCATTTTCCTTACTTAACCGGAAAAATCCGCTTATTAGCAAGGAAATTAACAGTATATTTGCCTTTAGTCGGAATTCTCCGCTTATTTTTGATGATTCCCACAAATTGGCTGAGGAATTTTTTTTCAACAAAATTATTAATAGAAGACAAGATATTGAAATCTCCTTCCAATTAATCACCCTATTTCTTTAAAATCAGCACCCCTTTCTTTATTAGCCATATATTATCAATAACGTAAGAAATGGTGGTGACCTTTATTGATTAGTATTAGTTTATGTATGATTGTGAAAAATGAAGAAGAAGTACTTGGACAATGCTTAGAAAGTGTCAAAAGAATTTGTGATGAAATCATCATTGTGGATACTGGATCTACTGATCAAACGAAAAAGATTGCACAGCAATATACAGACAAAATATTTGATTTTCCATGGCAAGATGATTTCGCAAAAGCACGTAACTTTGCATTTGAGAAGGCGACTCAAGAGTATATTCTTTGGTTAGACGCTGATGATGTTCTTCTAGAGATAGATCAAGAAAAATTAATGGAAGTGAAAAAAAATCTAGACTCCTCTGTTGACGCAGTTTCTATGTATTATCATATATCCTTCGACGCACAAAATAATCCTACCTTTTTATATAGAAGAAATCGATTAGTACGACGAGATAGACAGTTCCAATGGATTGGAGTAGTTCACGAATATCTAGAAGTATATGGAAACTTACTGCATTCTGACATAGCTGTTACCCATCGAAAATCCAATAAATCCACTTCAGATTCTTCAAGAAATCTACGTATATATGAAAATTTAATTGCAAGTGGGAAAGAATTAAATGCCAGAGATCTTTTTTATTATAGCAATGAATTAAAAGACCATCTTCTGTTTGAAAAAGCCATTCTTCATTATGAAAAATTTCTAGATTCTAATCAAGGCTGGATAGAAGATGAAATACGAGCATGTCTTTATTTAGCTAGCTGTTATAAAGCTACTGAAAATACTGAGATGGAATTGAGTTCCCTCTTCCGAACCTTTTACTACGACATTCCTCGAGCAGAAGCTCTTTGTTTAATAGGTGATTATTATAAAGAAAGAGAAAATTGGTATAAAGCTATTTTCTGGTACTCCCTCGCAACTTATTCAGAAGAAAATAACCAATTTGGTTTCTTTCAACCAAAATATGCTACTTGGTATCCTCACCTGCAGCTATGTGTTTGTTATTGGAAACAGGGGAATATGGAACAATCTATGAAGCATAACAACTTAGCTAAACAAAGCGATCCTGATAATGAGTTGGTTAAGAATAATGAAGCATTTTTTCTTATTATTAATCACTCTCATTTGGATAATTGATCTAGTTTTTTGTCTATTTCCTTCCTATTTAGTCTAATATAATGGCTTGCTTTTCTAGGAGGTTCATATGATAAAAGGATCACTTACTAGACAATAGCAGCAATAACAATGGAGAGAATGATGAGGATAGTCAGTTTAGTGATGTTGATAGATTAGCTTATAATGATAAGGTTAATTTTAATATAAATGCTGGATAACTGGACCAAGAACCCTTCCTTACAATACTTGGCAATCGGCTTAACCATTTCTATTAATACAGGTGGAGCATCTCCAGGAATTTACTGGTCTGTACAAAGATTATCTTAATTTGTTAAAGAAGCTATAGTTACCATTTGGTTAACTATAGCTTTTTATTTACCCATTTCTTGTGACTAAACTATATTAATGTCATTGAATAAAAACATACTTGCCATTACCTTTTCAATTAATCAATCCTATTTTTTGCTCATTATTTTATAAAAAAAATCAAATGAAAGAGAAATATAGGAACACACACAATAGTTAGTTCTCCATTATTTTTTCTTATCACACATCTCATCATTATTGAGGTAAGTCTACTTAGTTAAACCAAAAAGGGAATTATTACTAAATATAAAGAATTATGTTACTATCTAGATAAAGGATTTGTTCAATCGGGCAGTTTTCTTTAATAAGTGAAACTTTCATTTTTCTAATTCGTACATTTGGTACAAAGATTGATATGGGGGTGTCTATTGTGTCTAAAGAAGTTATTTTTCTTTTAGTTGTAGTGTCTATGGCTATATGGGTTGGGGTGTCTAGAGAGGCTGTAAAACCTTCAAATGAAATAAACTGGAGGAAAATGATCACATTACTGTCTGCTGGTACTTTATCTACATTAGTTATAACCATTACTCTTTTTCAAAGCCTATCGTTCTAGATCATTTAACGGAAGGCTTTCATGATATAAGACCATAAAAGCCTTCCGAAATACAGCTTTGTTTCGAAAAATGTTAAAAAAGCATGAATCACATTTCTATAGCACATCAGGTATTAATTCTTTTATCTCTTGCTCCGCATTACTTAAGCTTGCCAACCAAAAGCTTACTAATTTGACTCCATCAATTAGCTCTATATTTAATCCATTAGCGTATTCTAATGCTTTTGAGGTAAAGGAAGCCGTTGTAATGACATATCCACCTGCCGCTCCTCTTTTCACCATATTAGAATGTATGAGCGCAATCGAATCGAATGGTAAATCATTCTTATAACATTTCACTTGACCAAGGAATAAGCCTTCTTTTGTCTCGTGTTCAAAATCCACGCCATAGTCTCCACTTGTTGGAGTAACCCAAGTCGTACCTCCTCTTACCTTCTGTATCACGTCAGCAACAAATGCTTCAAATTCTATAGGGTCTTGTTTAATATACAGACTAGAGTAAGAAGCTATGTTTTCATCTAATTCCTTACAAAATCTCAGGTAAAGACCCATTGCTAAAGTTTTCTTTAATTCTGTGCTAGTTTGGATATGAGTAGCTAAAAGAGATGTTTTATATTCATTTTCTTTTTTAGACCATAAATATTTTATAAAAGCTAAAATTAAAAGAATTGCTGCTATAAGCTCAAAATAAATCAACTTTATCACTCCTTGCATTACTAAAGGATGTGCAAAGGGGTTATTTTCTATTCTTTTTTTATTTATTTGATAGGAAAAACAACACTCTTTCACAGGATATCACTTCTTAAAACCAGTATAAAAAAACTGTATCTGACTCCTTCGTAAAAAGGAAATAGATACAGTCTTTTGAGTATTAAAATAAGATTACTAACTATTTTTCTAAAATCATATCAATATGTGGAATATTATCTTCTAAATAGACGTCTGTAATGGAAATGAAACCAAAAGACCCATAAAACTTTCTTAAATAATCTTGTGCCTGAATTTTAATCACATTTTCTTGCAGCTCTGTATGAATAAAGTCAATTCCTCGACTTACAAGTTCTTCTGCATAACCATTTTTTCTATATGAGCTTTTTACCAAAATTCTTCCTAATGAAGCTTCGGGATAAGATACTCCTGGTGGTAGTATTCTTAAATAAGCTACTAGCTCTCCTTCTATACTCCCCATTAGATGATAGGATTCAAGGTCCTTCCCATCTACCTCAAGATATGGACAATTTTGTTCCACAACGAAAACCGCTGTTCTTTCCTGTAATATACGATATAATTCTTCAGTGGATAATTCATTAAACTTTTTTATACTCCATTCCATTTGGATAGTCACCTACATTGTATTATTTTCGAAAATGCTGCTTAAAAAAGCTATCCCTAATAATAGTAGAGTGAATCTATTAAATTGACAAGCTATTTGCATATAAAATCAAAATTAATAATAAATATTCACTACAAATATAGATATGTATATAAGTTGTTCTCCTTTTCATACAATCCTTACTAAAAAAACTCTCCAGTGTTTCGGAGAGTTAACTATCCTTCCATTTCTTTAATAATTTAAAATGAAAGGGTAAGAAGAAATAGTAAACAACAAAGTAAACAGGTACACTATAAAGTAGATTCCAATGCTTTGGATTCATATAACCTGTCCATTGATTAGTTCCTTCTACAATGAGGGAAAGGACTACAAATATAATAGTTCGTTTAAATTTTGTTGATGGATGAAAATTATTTAAGTATATTTTTCTTTTGCATAAATAACGCACATAAAAATAATAGGAGAGCCCATATAACGGGACACCAAATACCGTCCGCCTGTATATCCATATTTTTTATTATTTTTCCCACCATTTATCAACCTTCAAAATTTCTTCCTTTATATATGGATGCCTAGGAAAAAATTATGCGAAAGGGATAAATAGCAGGCTAGAGAATAACAGAAAGAACTTACTTTATTTCTTTATTTCCATTACAGCAAAGTAATTTTGTTCATAATCAGCAAAGTTAAATATTTTTTCATTCCCCATTTCAACCATCTCTCCAACTGTGATGCCGTTGGTTGTTAATTTTTCATATAATTCCTCTACATTATCGGAAACAAACATAAGAGAAGGTGTCCCTAAATTTAACTCTGGCTGCATTTCTGCTATTAACTTTTTGTTATGTAATATCAATGTTGTTTCTGCTTGCTCTGTTGGAGCAATCTCAATCCATCTCATATGTCCATTATCTTCATCTGATTTAACCACAAAATTTAACTGTTTTGTCCAAAATTCAGCTGCTTTATCCTGATCATTAACATAAATCATTACTTGCCCTAGTTTACTAATCATCTTTTTCCCTTCTTTCCACTTAGTGTTAAGATTACTTGCTTATTAGTTTCGTTAACATACCTCCATAATCCTTCTTATATTCCAGGTATAGATGATCATTTTACGGAAAAAAACCCTACTATATAAGTAGGGCAAAAAAATTTGTTCATAGCTAAGCAATTAATGTTTGTCCATCCACTTGTATTCTATGCTTAAGCGTCATTTTGGTAACTATATATTGTAATTAATGCTTTATATTTATTTTTTCAAACACTTTACTCTTTCGTCTTCAAAGGATACAAGCGATATTCCCATTGATGAAAACATTCCTCTAGTATGTAAAATCCAGCTTCTTCATTTATTGCGATTCGGGAGCATTGTTGTCTAGGGATTGGTGCCTTATCCTCTTCGTTTCTTACATCTATCCAGCTTTCATTCGCTAACGGATCAAAACGTACCACTAATCTATTTCCGTTAATCTCCAACGTTTCTCCGTCTTTTTTCTGTTCCGCCATCTCCATAAAATGATCAATTCCTGTGGTATCTACTTCAGATGAATATTCCACTTGTTCATTATATTTCTGTGTTAACAATCTTTCATCTCTTTGTATTTTGTCATAATTTTCAATGGTTTTTTTCAGTTCTGGTAAGTTCTGAAGGATAACATCCTTATTTCCTACAAATGTGGAAAAGCGTACAATATCCTTTGTAATCCACTCCTCTGCTCCCAATCCTAAGGCACTCTTTCCATCTAGTTGGCGAGAATTATGGTCGATAATGGAAAAATCTTGCCCTTCGATGTGCCTTCCAATTAAACCAAATCTAGTACTATAGAAATCATACATATAACTAGTCTCACCAAGAGTAAACTGACGATACTCAATTACTAAAGATTGCCTATTATGCGGCGAATGAATCTTTGTATAGTGGTTTTCCAGAAGAAGGATGAATAAGCCATGAACAAGTATAATTGGTACACCAACAAGTAAGCCAGCAATGATCCAGAATGATTTCACTCGATACGAACGAAATCCAATAACAGATAATACAACAATATTAATCAATAAAGGAATAATATAGCCAGTTGGTAAAAGAAAAATAAAATAATAACCTGTAAGATTCATAAGAGCTAAAGTAATGTTCATGCATACTAAAATAGTGATCCACCATTTTGTTTTTGTCATTCTATACCTCCGTTCTTCTAACGTGCCTATATATAATATTAAGTTCTACTTCAAAGTATGTAGAATTTCTATGTAGTATATATATTTATACCCTATGTCATTAATAATTACAAGATTTCCCTTATAAAAGACTTCGTTAATCTGTTCCTACCTTTAAATTTAAAATAAACTTAAAAAGGAAGGGACAAAATTCTTCCACTTCCTATCTACTTCTTACCATACTTCTATAGATAAATGTTGGTCATTCTCTACTCTAAATTTAACAAATTAGCTATTATTTCATCACTTCCAGGCATTAAAAGAATGGTGCCTAATACAATAAAATGAATACCAAGAACAAACAGTAAAACGATTACTTTAATAGACCTAGGAACACCTTTCCGAGTTACACCAACAATCAGAAATATAATACCTATAAGAATTAATAACATATAGTAGAACCCCATATTAGTACCTCCATTGTGTTAACTAAAACTTATGATCGAGCTTAATTCTTTGAAAAAACCTCTATAAAATCATTAACTTCACTACTCATTTCCTTAAATTCTGTCCAGTGAAGATAATGATGTCCATCTAACTCTATAACTTCACTTCCGGATGAAGTGGATAATTGAGTTTCATAAAATGTTATATTGTTCTTGCCATCTTCTGTTTTGTTCTCTACAGACTTCGTAAAAATTAATACTGGCATGCTAGAAGGAAACTTCATCTCCACTGTACGATTTACATTGTTTTGAATTTCATTTGCTTCCTTTACAATGCTTTTGTTATATCCTTTCCAAGCAGAAATAGCCTTGGTCATCCTTAGATTTTCTTTCGAATATGTATTCTGATTATTCGTAATAGGTAAGTAGCCTTCTGAATCTAACGATATAGCCAATCTTGCAAGCCCAGTTGGTGCGACATAGGTTAAATAGTTTGGCATGGTCGGAGCATTCTCCTCAAAATACCCTAAACTTTGAGGCAGTGTGGGATCAATTCCTATAATAGCTTCCACTTCATCAGGATATGTATTGGCATAATACATACTATAGATACCAGAAATAGAATGCGGCATTAATATATACGGTCCTTCTACATTTGCTTTATTTAGTGCTAATCTAGTTTCTTCCACAATATTCTGAACGGTTCTTTCTTTATTTGTTATGTCACTCCAACCATATCCAAATGGTTCAACAACCACAACCTTGTTATTTCTTGCTAACTCATTCATTAATGGTTCAAAATCTAATGCTGGAGCAGCTGTTCCAAGACCGCTTAATAATACAATAGTGTGCTCCCCTTCTCCCTTTTCATAGACATGCATCTTTTCCCCATTAACCTCAACTAACTTTCCAATTGCAGGATACTTATTTTGCTCGTAAATGGATGTGACATTACTATAAATAACCCATATCCCGCATAAAGCTATTAGCGTAAGAAATATATTTCTTACAACCCTGCCCTTCTTTTTGTTCATTTGTACCACCCTTTCTTTTTCTTTCATCATAATGGATACAAAGAAAGGAAGGAATGAACTTGAGAAATATTTCCATCTAAGTCTTTAGTCTTATATAAGCCTAAAACTTGTTCTATTTACGGATTTCTTTGATATGAGGGCAACGCTCTATTAATATACGGATAAAGTGGTCTCTATCTTTTGGAGAAATAAGAACAGAGTTATATGATTCATACGAGATTTCTATTCTTTTCAACGATAAAGCAGGACTTGATAGTGGATTCATTGTTTTTCTTACGGATTTTATGGTACGGAGGAGGATTTCTTTTCTAAATGGACCATATCGAATAATTAAGCTTTTATCTGTAAGCACATATTCTGTCGTAAACCATAGCCATAAAATGAAAATAGGAATAAGAAAAGCACATAGAATAATAATAATCAACTCCATGAAATCAGGAGGTGTCGTAAAAAGGCCATAAATAGCACTACCAATCGCGAAAAGCATGGCTCCCCATAGAACAATCGTTAACCACCAATCTTTTTTTGACTTGAATTTCAATACCATCACCTCATAAACATATTTTCTCTATATAATAAATACGTTCTTCCTTGGAGAAAGGGTTCATTTTTCTGTTTGTAAAAATGTTAATATAGCATCTCTATAATTAATCGGATCTTCTAGGTATGGATGATGACTACTATTTAGTATGATTGTTGTAACATCGGGAAAACGGAAAGTAGTATGATGAGTTGGTCCAACCGAATGATCTCTCTCTCCTGCAATTACAAGCACTGGTTTTACGATATTCTCCGTTAGATCGGTAAAATCTTGAAAGTATTGTTTTTGTGAGAGAACTTGCTCTTGAAATTGTGGATCTGAATGTATTCCCTCTTTATCAATGGAATCAAGAAGGACTTTATTATCCATGTTATCAAACTGCAATGTATAGTATAGGTCTTTTTCCATTAACCTAGAAATGAAAGAAAATGTGTTGCTAATGAACCCTTCCATATCATCCCTTTGTAGTTCTTGCCTATCATTCCCTAATAATTCATTCCCTCTATGGATTTGATGCTCAAAAGACTCATACATATGGAGTGTTACATTGGAGAGAATGATTCCTTTTGTTCTTTCTTGGTATTGATTTGCATAATTAACAGCAAGTATCCCCCCAAAAGAATGGCCCATTACGTACATCTCATTTATTCCATTATGTTCTCTCCATTCTTCTATATCTTCAATGAGTCTAGATAAGGAGTAATTTAGGTCTGAGCTATGTGCAGAACGTCCACAGCCTCGTTGATCTAAATAGATCATCTGTAGGTTATCTTCTAGTAGCGGGGCAGCGAACACCTGAAAAGACTTGCTCCAATATCCTGGACCACCATGTAAAAAAAGACAAGGAGCTCCTTTTCCACTTATTTCATAATATAAATCAATGCCATCACTTGTTGTAATATCATACTAATTTCTCCTTCTTCTATGTGGTTGCCACTTGAACTCTTTAAGCCATTTTAACACAATAGGAAAAACTTTACATAAAACAAAAATAATTACCAGAAAAATACATTTTCATTGGAAAGGAATACTCTATTTGGTAAACTGATGATAAAGGAGTTGATTGCAATGGAATTGGTGTTGGGATTTCTTTATGCTATAGGAGAATTTACGGCAGCAATCGCAATGTCTGCTTGGGCAAAACTTCGTGGAGAGAATGAATAATCGCTGTATGGATAAGGTTTGAACTCTTATTAACCCTATCCAAATATAAGCTTCTTTTAGAGTAGGATTTTCCTTTCTGAAAGGAGTTTTCTTCTGGTTCGTTTCCGTTTCGGTTGTTCATTTTTATCATGAACGACCTTTTTTTAAGTTCTTACTCTTTTCGGTCTTTCATTTTCATGATGAACGACCTTTTTTCTGGTTCGCTCTCGTTTTGGTTTTTCATTTTTATGATGAACGACCTTTTTTCTAGTTCGCTCTCGTTTTGGTCTTTCATTTTTATGATGAACGACCTTTTTTCTGGTTTGCTCTCGTTTTGGTCTTTCATTTTCATGATGAACGACCTTTTTTCTGCTTTCCTCTCGTTTTGGTCTTTAATTTTTATGATGAACGACCTTTTTTCTGGTTCGCTCTCGTTTTGGTCTTTCATTTTCATGATGAATGACCATTTTTCTGGTTCGCTCTCGTTTTGGTCTTTCATTTTCATGATGAATGACCTTTTTTCTGGTTCGCTCTCGTTTTGGTCTTTCATTTTCATGATGAATGGTCTTCTGTCAAGAAAGTAGACACAAAAAAATGAGATATTTTTCTTCTCCAGCTACTACCGCACTTCGTTTGGTGGGGTGTTAGAAAGAATCACTCAAAAATCATGACTGATCCTTTCTAA
>NZ_WEHU01000030.1 GCF_009183415.1 Bacillus sp. B1-b2
AAATAAACTGTGCACAGGGAAAATAAAAGTTCAATATAACACGTTGGTAAGCCGTATGCCTTAATAGGGCACGTGCGGTTTGATGAGGGGGTGGCCATGTGAATGGTCACCCTACTCTATTCGTTTTATAATACGGAACCATTTATATTCTCCATACGTATGTTATAAGATAAAAGGAGGTCAAAGAAATGCATGAGTATGAAAAAATGGCTTTGCTTGAGACAAATGAATGGAAAAGAAAGCTATTGAAGCGATCTTCTATTATACAGAGGGTTTCAAAAAAAGCCCAAAATAAAGTAAATTCCTATATACCTGAAAAAGTACATAAAGCCCTTACAGAAGCAATCAAGCAAATGATTCAAACAACCATTGCAGGAAGTAATGTACTAACTAAAAAAAATCAACAGCCACTACCATTTTTATTAGATAAGGATATTGAATTAAAACGAAAAATGGATCAATATCGAAAACTAGCAGTCGTAGAGGGAGCAGGTACGGGTGCAGGCGGCATTTTATTAGGCTTAGCAGATTTTCCTTTATTGCTATCGATAAAAATGAAGTTTTTAATGGAAGCAGCTAATATTTATGGGTATGATACAGATACATTAGAAGAAAGAATTTTTCTTTTGTATATATTTCAGCTAGCTTTTTCTAGTGAGGAAAAAAGAAGAGAAGTAGTAGAAATAGTGGAGAATTGGGAGAAACAAAAAGAAAAAGCTGCTACTCTTAATTGGCAAGAGCTTCAACAGGAATACCGAGATTTTATCGATCTTGTTAAGATGCTACAGCTAGTTCCAGGAATTGGCGCTGCAGTAGGAGCCGTTGCCAATTATAACTTAATGGACCAATTAGGAGAAGCTACCTTGAATGCATATAGAATTCGTTATTTTAAAGAGAACGAAACTAGGAAAAGTATAGAATAGAGGAAAAAAGGAAGGAATATCAAAGAGATATTTCTTCCTTATTATTTTTAACAGATTATTAGGACTGACTGCTAGCATAGCATATAAGCCAACGGTGGTACGGTTCTTCGATTGATTATTTTTCCTTGCAAGAAGGAAAGAGAGTACTGTTTATATATGAAATGTTTATTTTTCAAATGCTGTATGATATTGGTATGCTGCTGAACATAATGTTTTAGCTGCGATAAGCATGGCTTTCTCGTTAATATCGAATTTAGGATGATGGTGTCCAAATGCTTTTTCTTCTTCTTCTGGTTTAGCACCGGTAAAAAAGAAAGTTCCTTTAACATGTTGAAGATAATAAGAAAAATCCTCGCCTGTTAGGTCAGGATCACCTTCTACTACTTCTACACCAGGAATTTCTTTAGCACAATTGGCCAAAAATACTGTTTCTTCTTGATGATTGACAACAGGTGGATAGCCATCATGATAATCAAAGTCATAACTACAGTTTGCGGTTAGGCAAGTCCCATTTATGATTCTTTCCATTTCTTCTTTTATGATTGCTTGAGTCTCCACATTAAAGGTACGCACCGTTCCACCGAGTATGGCCGTATCTGCAATGATGTTAAAGGCATTGCCAGAATGAAGATAACCAATGGTTAGTACAGAGTGTTCGATAGGATTTACTCTTCTACTAACAATCTGCTGTAGGTTCAAAACAAGCTGTGAAGCTGTAACGAGAGAATCCTTCGTTTTATGTGGTTGTGCTCCATGACCACCTTTTCCTTGGATTTTTACTTCAAAACGATCTGCCGCAGCCATCATCGATCCAGCTCGATAAGAAATAGAACCCGTTGGTAGAGTAGCCCATAAATGTGTGCCAAATATGACATCGACCCCTTCTAAACATCCAGCTTCAATCATAGGCTTTGCCCCACCAGGAGAGTATTCCTCTGCATGCTGATGTACAAATACAAATGTTCCAGTAAGAGATTCTTTATACTCATTCATTACCTTTGCTAATACCAATAAGGTAGCAGTATGGCCATCATGACCACAAGCATGGGTCACTCCAGGTATTTTTGATTTATATGGAACATCTTTTTCATCTTGGATAGGAAGGGCGTCAAAATCAGCTCGAAAAGCTACTGTTTTCCCTGGTTTTCCTCCATATATTTTTGCTACAACACCATTTCCACCTATATTCCCCTCTACTGAGATTCCTAACTTTTTGTAAAAGGAAAGGATATATTGTGCTGTTTTAACCTCTTGAAAGGATAATTCAGGATATTGATGCAAGTATCTACGAATCTCGACCATTTCCTCGTAATATTGTTCTAATTGTAGAAACATGTTTTCTAACATTTTAATAGGTCACCTCTATAAAATTTATCAGAGTATTGGGTATTTTCATTATTATAACATGTAAATAATCCTATAGTGACTACTTCCATTTGAAGAACAACATTTCACTCTATTAAAAGAAGGAAAGTGTTGATAAAATAAGGAGAATGGATAAATATTCTAATAAATGTATTTATGGAGGATAAAATGGATATTAAAAATTCAAAAGTTGCTTTTGGAGGAATAGTACTTTCTATATTGTTGTTCATCTTAACGATCATTGCTGTGTCTAATGAAGGGGAGCTAGCATTTGATAGAGCAATTACGGACTTTATACATACTCTTATTCCATCGAGCCTAGACCCTTTCTTTGAAGGTGTTTCAGAACTAGGCGATAAAATCGGCATTGGGATAGTAGCTCTACTGTTTGTTATATTGCTATGGTGGAAAAAGAAAGACTATGCGGGAATTGCTGCATTTGTTTTGTGCGTGGGCTTAGGAAATGAAGTGAATAAAGTAGTAAAAGACTTGATTGCAAGACCAAGACCAGTTACAGCACATATACAAGAGGCTGATACTTTAAGTTTTCCAAGTGGTCATGCAATGGTTGGATTACTTTTATATTTATTCATTGCTCATCTTTTAGCAAAGGATTTAAAAAGTAATGCTGCCAAGCTTGTGCTGGCAGGAGTAGCCATGCTATTAATACTCTTAATAGGTATAAGTAGAATTGTTTTAGGTGCTCATTATCCGACTGATGTAATTGGTGGTTTTTTATTTGGGGGGATTTGGCTATTTATATGGGTATTTCTTTATGAAACATATCATGAGCGTTTAAATAGAAGAGGGGAAAAGCGAGTTTAAGACAACTCGCTTTTTAAATAAGAAACATCGCAAATATAGTGGTGACCACTAAGCCTATACAGACAGGTAATAGGTTTCTTCTTGCTAATTCGAAAGGGTCAACGTTACAGATGGCTGCTGCTGGTATGAGTGCCCAAGGGACGAGGGTTCCTCCACCAACCCATATAGCTGTAATTTGCCCTAATGCCGTTAATGTTTCAATACCACTACCTATAGCATGTGCAAATAAACCTGCTATAGACCCTGCTAAAGAGATGCCAGAAAATCCAGATCCATCTAGTCCGGTGATAACACCAACCAATGTTAAAGTAACAGCTCCTATTTCTTTTGTTAATGGAACTGTAGAGGCAAGTGCAACCCCAAGGTCATTAACAATACCTTGTGAGTTATCGGGTAGAACGTCACCAATAATGGTGCTAAAGCCAGAATCACCTAAGTAGAAAAAGGCAGCAATAGGAATAACAGGACCGAACACCTTAAAACCAAATTGAAATCCATCAATTAGATAACTGGTGGTTTTTTCTAACCCCTTGTTTTTATAAGATACTAACGTAATAAATACAAGGATGAATATGGCGGTACCCCCAACAAGAGCTGTCGCATCTCCCCCTTGGAGATTAAATATAAACATGGCCACTACATCTAGAATAAATAATAGAGGAATAAGGAGGGCGAAGATTCTCTTTTGCATCTTAGTTAAAAGCAACTTATTTACTTCTGGTAATAGATCAGATTTTGTAGAAGAAGTTGTTCCTGTTGTAAGCGTTAACGTTCCTCGTTTCATATCTCTTTTAATAAAATAAAAGGCACTAACTGTTGTCACAATTCCCATTACAATTACCAATGGTATACTTGCTTGCATAACATCTTGAACAGCTATTCCAGCAGCATCAGCAGTAAGTTTAGGAGCAGCTTGAATAATATAGTCACCTGAAAGAGCGATACCATGACCAAATAAATTCATAGCCATGGCAACAGCTATGCCTGGTAAACCAACACGCAACGCGACGGGCAACAAGACAGCACCAATTAATGCGACTGCAGGTGATGGCCAAAAGAAAAAGGATATGAGCATCATGACAATTCCAATAATCCAATAGGCTAATCCAGGCGAGCGTATTAATTTAGAAAAGGGAGAAATCATGACATCATTTATGCCTGTTTTCGTTAAGATTTTACTCATGGCAACTATGATAGAAATTACAACAATGGTAGGAAGTAATTCGGTTATAGCATATATAAAACTAGTAAAAATACTACTAACGGACGAACTAAGAGAACCAGTTGCTGTAATAGCGATTAGAAAAATTCCAACAATACAAATAAATGTAGTATCTCTTCTCATTACCATAAATCCTATGATAAAGAATATGAACAGTACATATATCCAGTGCAATGCAGTTAATTCAATACCCATACTATCTAGCCCCTTTCATCCAGAAATCCTTTAATCAATAGGCGTTTATCATTATTTGGATTTAATACAGATTATGTAGAGTGTGGTGAATGGTGATAAAAATAGAAGATGGAAATATACGGATATATAAGAAGGGAATACATAAATTCAGCCTTAAGGCGGAGAAAAAAACATAAGAAGCATGAACAAAAAAATACCAATGGATAGTACAATAGAGAAACTAGCCTCAATTCTGTAAGAAAGAAGGGATGATTATGAAAAAATCCACTTCAAAAATGCTATTCTCCATTAGTTTACTATTAGTAGGGGTAGTTCTATTACTAATAAATATAGGTGTCATTTCCTTGGAAATAAAAGAGGTTTTTGTCGTAGGATATCCATTTTTGCTTCTTCTATATGGATTATTTTCTATGTATCAACTTGTTATAAAGAAGAAGAAATATATATTCTTTCCTTTGTTTATTTTAACCTTTTCCATTTTACTTATCTTAGATCGTATTCATTTACTAGATTTTAAGTTTATAGATTTCTGGAAACTATGGCCGCTAATTCTTATTCTCTTTGCATTGGGGATTTGGAAGCCAGGACAAATAAAAATCGAATATGAAAGCAAAGACTTATATGAGAAAGTGATGACAAAAAAGAAGAGCTTTCGAATCGGAGAATTAAAATATAATAAGGACAATTGGTCAGTGGAACCTATGTATTTCGCTCATTTGATAGGAGATGTCTTTATCGATTTTACGAAAGGTTTTATCCCAGATGGAGAGACGGATATACAAATTTATGCCGCTATTGGAGAGATTAAGATTATCATACCAGAGGATTTGCCTATCCATATTACAGCTAGGTCAAAAATTGGTGAGGTGAATTTACTTCACTCTAGTAAAGATGGGATTGAAAATGAATTAGAATATAAATCTGCTGATTATGATGATGCTATAAAAAAAATAAGACTTCGTTTATCCTTGAAGATTGGTGAAATCAATGTGAAAAATGTATAGAAAGGAGGGAATTATATGGCAAATCGGTATCGACTTTTTATTCCTATTTTTACTACTAGTCTAGTAAGTTCGCTTATATTATTTGTTATGATGCAAGTGTATATTACGCTCAAACCACAGTCTATTTTTTCTTCCTTAGTAACACTTATGATAACGGCTATTTTGTTTATTACTAATTTACTAGCTGGTGCTTACTTTTCTAGAAAGATGAATAGTACAATTAAGAAACAGTTAGACGACATATTATGGTATTTATCAGCTCTTAGAAGAGGGAAGATTCCTAAAGACATAGCATCTTTACAAAATGAAATGACATATGATATTAAGACAGAGCTCTTTGATCTTTCGACATATCAACAGGAGCTTGTTTCTTCTTTACAAAGATTGGCTAATGAAAAAGCTAGCCTTGGCCAAACAGCTCATCAAGCAGCGGTTATGGAGGAGCGGCAGAGATTGGCTAGAGATTTACATGATGTTGTTAGTCAGCAATTATTTGCTCTTAATATGATGTCATCTGCAGCTTTTAAAATGTTTGATCGCAACCCTGAGTTAGTAAAAGAACAATTAAAGGATATCGTTATGATTGCGGGAAAGGCTCAAGGAGAAATGAGAGCATTATTACTTCACCTAAGACCAGTGGAATTAAGTAATGACTCCTTATGTGATGGGTTAATCAAATTGATTCAAGAGCTGAAGGGAAAGACGAGCATTACATTCTCAGCTAGTATTGATGAAATTGAACAGCTATCAACTGCTGGAGAAGAGCATTTGTTCCGAATTGTTCAAGAAGCATTATCCAATGTTTTAAGGCATTCTTATGCAGATAAAGTGAGGATTATTTTAGAAGAGCGAGAGAATTATGTTTACTTACATATTAGTGATAATGGAAAAGGCTTCAATCCATCTATTGAAAAAATGGCTTCTTATGGACTAAAGACGATGAAGGAACGCAGTGAAGAGATTGGTGGAGTAATGGAGATTCGCTCGAAAAGTGGGGAGGGAACCTATATTGATATTCGGGTACCAACAGAGGGGTGGAAGAATGATTAGATTAGTTATTGTAGATGACCATGAAATGGTTAGAAAGGGGATCAAATCCTATTTATTAACAGAACCAAATATGCAAGTTGTGGGAGAAGCAAATAGTGGGAAATCAGCTGTCAAATTAGTGCTAAAAGAGAAGCCAGATATAGTGCTTATGGATTTGCTAATGGAGGATGGTAATGGAATTGATGCAACAAAATTAATCTTAAAAGACTATCCTACCTGCAAGATTATTATTATTACAAGCTATTATGATGAAGCTCAAGTAATTCCAGCAATTGAAGTAGGTGCATATAGTTATCTCTTAAAAACAGCTAATGCCACGCAAATAGTGGATGCCATTAATAAAGCTCATTTAGGAGAAACAGTTATTGAACCGAAAGTAGCGAATGTTATGGTAAACAAATTGCGCTCCGTAGATAAACAGCCTCACCACACTCTAACAGAACGAGAATATGAAGTATTAATGTGTATTGGAGAAGGAATGACGAATCAAGCAATTAGTGAAGAATTATACATAGGGATTAAAACAGTGAAAACGCATGTAAGTAATATACTATCTAAATTAGGAGTAGCAGATCGTACACAGGCAGCTGTATACGCAAATAGGAATGGAGTTATAAAAAAGTAAGGAAGATATCCATTTAAAGAGACCTCAGAAGGATATCTTCCTTAAGCATCATGAAGTTGCTTTAAGAGGAACTTACTTTTTTTCAGGTATAAATAAGGATGTATAATAAGGCTTCCCATTAAATAAGGAATGTTGAAAGCTATTCCATGTATATTCCGTACTCTTTCCAATAGGTGCATTAGCATGATGAGGCAGTTGTTTCCATGAAATGTAATCCTGTTTATCCTTCCATAAACAAAGAAGTATATATGTGTCTCCCTTTTTCGGACTAAGTAAGCGAATAGCTGCCATATTACGTTCTTCTATCCCTTTTAAATACTCTTTTAAGCTGTATTCAAAAGTAGGTTTATGTTCATCACTAATTGGGATATGATTCATAGTAATATAACCATTGTTTATTAAAGCTCCATAGGAAAAGATAACCTCAAAAGCTCTTGGTTCTTGGAAAAGGGAACTACTAGAACTTTCATGTAGGAGTATAGCTCGATCACTTTCACTTTCTTGCATAAGTAGCATAGTTTCTTCTAAAATATTTTTTTCATATTTTTTAAATAAATAGTCATATGTCCCACTAGTAAGATAAATGTTCATTTGCTCTCCTCCTATAAGGTATTATTTTTAAGCATACTATAAATAGGAGATTCACACGAATAGAAAATGAGAAAACCTTGAATTAGAGAACGGTTAAAAGAGCCTCTAGTCCAAGGTTTAAGTTATTATTGGTAGAGTTGTCCACTATTACCAGCAGTAGAATCTTGATTATTCATCATAAAACCTTGCATGTTAGACGCATCCTCAGGAACAACTAGATACATGGAACCTATATTTTGTACCATTGATAAACTTGCTTCCTCGAGTAAATAGTAACCTTTTTTCACCATGTATTGCCACATTTCATAAGCGTGTGAACAGCTCATCATAAATGCTGTTTGACAGAAAGCACGAATTTCTGGATTTGCCATCTCCATTGCATTCCAAGCATACTCTCTTCCAGCTCGTTTCAGTGTTAATAAATAAGAGGTTGCCATTTCTCGATCATTCAAGTTGTCTACGATTGTTCGTGGTTGTACTGCAGGAGCTGGGGGTGTTTCCATATTAGTAAATTGGGAAAGCATTGCGTTTTCTTTTAGAAGAGGAAGTTCCTTAGTAGCACCTTCTCCTTTTTTTAGAAATTCCACTTTCATATTATAATCACGTATATGAAGAGGGAAATGTCTTTCTAAAATGCTTTTAAATTCAGGATCTTGCACATGGTTCATCATATATCCCATATTCGTAATACTATTAACACAGCTTAATGTTAATTCATTTAATGCATGTACTTCATGAGCAGCTAGTTTCATTTTTTTGTCTCCTTTAATATAATCTCAAGTTGTTTTAGACAACAAAGATTATATTTTCTATTTACTAGATGAAATATACCGAAAATATTTCCAATTTTTTCTTTAAGACAAGCTTAAAATCGTCTATTTTGTGACAATTTCCTACGTTATCTATGCAAAGATAGTGAAAAAGATATATATTAAAGATATAACCATGTTTCAGAATGTCATTTTTTACATAAGGTAAGGATAATAAGGACTATAAAGTGAGTGCCGAAAGAAATGGCATTCTTTTTTCATGGATATAAGTACTTTTGCTTGCAATTTATTTATATATATTATAATTTAATAATTATTATAATTAATTGGTGATATACAATATAAACATATACCTTTTGAAAGGTGGACATATTAAGAATGAGTAAAAAATGGAATGATACATTTATAAAGGCAGTGAGAGGAGAGTATACCGACTATGTGCCTGTATGGTATATGCGTCAAGCTGGACGCTCTCAACCAGAATATAGAGCAATAAAAGAGAAGTATTCTTTGTTTGAAATTACTCATCAACCGGAATTATGTGCATATGTTACAAAATTGCCTGTTGATCAATACAATGTAGATGCAGCTGTACTATATAAAGATATTATGACACCACTTCCTGCTATTGGTGTAGATGTAGAGATTAAATCAGGAATTGGTCCTGTTATTGCGGATCCAATTAAAACAATAGATGATGTGTTAAAACTAGGTATGTTACAACCTGAACAAGATATTAAGTATGTGCTAGACACCATTGAATTACTTACAAAGGAACAATTATCTGTGCCTTTAATTGGATTCTCTGGAGCTCCGTTTACTCTTGCAAGTTATATGATTGAAGGAGGACCTTCTAAGAATTATCATAAAACAAAAGCATTCATGTATAGTGATCCAGAAGCATGGAATGCACTAATGGATAAATTAGGAACAATGGTTATTACATATGTAAAAGCTCAAGTTAAAGCTGGTGCAAGTGTGATTCAGCTATTCGATTCTTGGGTTGGAACACTTAATGTACAAGACTATCGAACATTTATAAAACCAATTATGACTAAAATAGTGTCAGAGCTAAAGGCGGAAAATATACCACTTATTATGCACGGTGTAGGCGCAAGTCACTTAGCTCTTGAGTGGAATGACCTTCCTATTGATGTGGTTGGCTTAGATTGGCGATTACCGATTAGGGAAGCAAGGGAAATCGGTATTACAAAAGCTGTTCAAGGAAATCTTGATCCAAGCTTCCTTTTAGCTCCATGGAATGTAATCGAGGAAAGAGTGAAAGAAATCATTCAACAAGGAGTAAAACAACCAGGATTCATTTTTAATCTAGGGCATGGAGTCTTTCCAGAGGTTGATCCCGCTGTGTTAAAAAGACTAACTAGCTTTATACATGATTATTCAGGTGATTTACTTAGTAAACGAAAATAATGATAAAAGATAAGTGAGGGAATGTAGATGAGCCGTAAAAAAATGGGTCTTTTAGTGATGGCATATGGTACACCATATAAAGAAGCAGATATTGAGAGATACTATACAGATATCAGACATGGTAGAAAGCCAACTGAGGAAATGTTAGAAGATTTGAAAGGCAGATATGCAGCAATAGGTGGTATCTCTCCTTTAGCAAAAATCACGATGGAACAAGCAAAAGGACTAGAGGAACATTTAAATAAGATACAGGACGATATCGAATTTAAAATGTATCTAGGATTAAAGCATATTGAACCATTTGTAGAAGATGCTGTACAAAAAATGCATGAGGATGGCATAGAAGAAGCTGTAAGTATCGTGCTTGCACCTCACTATTCTACTTTTAGTATAAAATCTTATAATAATCGTGCAAAAGAAGCAGCAGAAAAATTAGGTGGATTAACGATTTATAGTGTAGAAAGCTGGTATAAAGAACCTAAATTTATTGCTTATTGGGCTAAACAACTGAAGGAAATTTATCAAAATATGTCTCAAGAAGAAAGAGATAATGCTGCATTAATTGTTTCGGCACATAGCTTACCAGAAAAGATTTTACAATATGGAGATCCATATCCTGAACAGTTAAAAGAAACAGCAAGCCTTATTGCAGAAGAAGCAAAAATCTCTACTTATTATTTAGGCTGGCAAAGTGCAGGGAATACGCCAGATCCATGGCTTGGTCCAGATGTTCAAGATTTAACAAGAGAACTATACAATAAGCATGGATATAAATCCTTTGTATATGCTCCAGTAGGTTTTGTATCAGAGCATCTAGAAGTTTTATATGATAATGATTATGAATGCAAAGTGGTTACAGAAGAAATAGGAGCATCGTATTATAGACCAAAAATGCCAAATGCACAGCCTGAGTTTATTGAAGCATTAGCTACGGTAGTATTAAATGAAATATCTGTTCATACAAAAGGATAAGTTGTATTTATGGGAAAAACTAAGCAATAACCTTTGGGTTTGCTTAGTTTTTTTTACTTATTTATTCAGTATAAGTTCACTCCATCTCTCGTTCTTCTTACATGCAATGATGGATTTCTTAGAAAACAAGCTTATTATAGTAATAATACATTCTTGCAACAACAATTACACTGTGGTATATTAATTTCTGTACTAAATGACCGAAATGTTATTTTGGTCATTTTATCTCATGCAGCGGATTCAATCGGTAAAAAAAGAAGTGAGGTGAATGCATGGCGGTTGATCGAAAAAAACTCATACTAGAAGCAGCAGCAAAGTCTTTTTCTATGTTTGGTTATAAAGCAACAACAATGGATCAGGTTGCGAAGATTGCCAATGTAGGGAAAGGCACCATCTATACTTTTTTCAAGAATAAAGAAGAGCTTTTTGAAGAAATTATCAATCAGTTGATACAGGAGATGAAGGAAAGGGCCGATGCATCTTTCAATCAACAATCAAGTTTTGTCGAGAATGTACACAGAGCTTTAATGAGCTTGCTAGAATATCGTAAGAAGCATCAACTGACCGTAAAGTTATTTCAAGAACAAAAGGAAATAGGCACAATGGAAGTTAAAGCTGTTATTAGTCATTTAGAAAATGCAATTTTGCATTATATGCAAGAACGAGTCCAAGAAGCAATGGATAAAGGAGAAATTAAAGGTAAAAACAGTGAAATTACTGCTTTTATTATTTTAAAGTTATATATTGCATTAATATTTGATTGGGAAAAAATGCATGATCCATTAAGTGCGGAAGAAATAGCCTCAAGCTTTGAATTACACCTATTTGAAGGATTATCATCATAGATAATCCTAAAATAATAACGAAAAATGACTAAATGAACTATTTGGTCATTGTGGAAAAATGGAGGAATATGTATGAAACAAAGTTTATTAAAAGCAGAGCTTTCCTCTATTTTTAAAAATAGAATGAAGCTTATTTCTATTATTGCCATTATCTTTATCCCTATCTTATATGCAGGTGTCTACTTATGGGCTTTCTGGGATCCCTATGGAAACCTAGATAAATTGCCTGTTGCCGTTGTAAATGAAGATACAGGTACGGAATTAAATGGAGAAGCACTAGAGATAGGAAAGGACCTAGTGGAGAACTTAAGAGATAGCAATGAGTTTCATTTTATTTTCGTTGATAAAGAAACTGGCTATAAAAATCTAGAAAATCAACAATATTATATGTTAATAGAAATACCGAAGAATTTCTCTGAGAATGCCACAACACTTTTAGAGGATAATCCGAAAAAACTAGATTTAACCTATGTTTCTAATCCTGGATATAACTTTATCTCCTCTCAGATTGGAAACTCTGCTATTGAAAAAATCAAAGAAGGCGTAAGTAAGGAAGTTACACAAACTTATGCAGAATCCATTTTTGATAATATAAACGAAATGAAAGATGGATTACAAACAGCAAGTGATGGTGCAAAGAAATTAGAAGATGGAACAAACAAAGTCAATAATGGCACAAATGAAGTATATGAAAACCTTGCAACCTTAGCAGAAAAATCTATTCAATTTTCTGAAGGTGTTAATACGGCCAATGACGGTATGACTAAAGTTGCTGATGGAGCAAAAAAATTAGATGATGGAATGTCCCAACTTCAAACAGCTCAAGGTCAATTGAATAATGCTGCAGGTCAATTGCAAAGTGGAGATCAAGCAATTTTGAACGGTATATCTCAAGCAAAAGATGGAATAGATTCTATGCAGGATAGTGTTCCTACTTTAACAAAAGGGACAACTGAGTTAATAGCTGGTTCCAATACATTAACTGCTGGCTTAACAGAATGGAATGATAAAGCTGAAGCATTGGCAACTGGTGCACAACAACTCAATGATGGTGCAGTAAAATTACAGGAAAAAATAGAAACCATCATTCCACTGCTTGAAGGTGTGCCAGAGGAAAATAAACAAGAATTAATCAAAGAATTACAGAAGCTTGTTGATGGAACTACATCTATTTCGACAAATACGACTGCGTTAAGCCAGGCATCTAGTCAGTTAACAAATGGCGGAAAAAACATAGCAAGTGGTTTAACAGAATTAAATAAAGGACAGGAGAAATTACAAGAAGGGGTAAACAAGCTAAGTGAAGGCAGTATCCAGTTAGAGAATGGAGCAAAACAGCAGGTTGCTGGTCAAGAAAAATTTGTTGCTGGTATGAATGAATTCTCCACTAAATTTACCGAAGCAGCTAATGGGTCCTCCGATTTAGTAAATGGAGCACAAACTCTACTAACAGGTATGAACTCATTATCTACTAACTCTATAGCTTTATCTGATGGAACATCTCAATTAAAGGATGGTTCATGGGAATTAGTGGAAGGAACAACCACTCTATTAGATGGTAGCAAGGAACTCTCTTCTAAACTATCAGATGGTGCAAGTGAAGCAAGCTCTATTCATTCAGATGAGAAAACTTATGATATGATGGCAGATCCAATTAAAGTAGATTCAGAGAAAGTATCTGAAGTTCCGAATTATGGAACTGGATTAGCTCCTTACTTTATTTCACTGGGGTTATTTGTAGGTGCTTTAATGCTATCTATCGTATTTTCCTTTGATGAACCAGAAGGACAACCGAAAAATGGATTACGTTGGTTCTTCAGTAAATCAGCAATATTAATGGGAGTAGGAATCCTTCAAGCATTAGTTGCAGCATTTGTATTACTTGTTATTTTAGGGATAGAAGTACAAAGTATCCCATTATTCATAGTCTTTACAATTCTAACTAGTCTAGTATTCTTCTCGATAATTCAATTTTTTGTTACTATCTTAGGGAATCCTGGTAGATTTGTCATCGTATTAATCATGATTTTCCAATTAACAACTAGTGCTGGAACATTCCCGATAGAGTTAATCCCTAATGTTTTACAGCACATTCATGATTTATTACCAATGTCGTACTCTGTTTCTGGTTTACGAGCCGTTATTTCGACTGGGGACTTTGACTATATGTGGCATAATGCAAGTATTTTAATAGGGTACCCAATTTTCTTCCTTACGGGTACAGCTGTATATTTTATTGTAAAACATAAACGAAATTTTTCTAGTGAATTAGAAGTAAATGTAGATTAAGTGGAGTAACTGTTACTAGTTTCTTTTACTGTATGGCTACTAGCTAGTCATATAGTAAAAGGGATAATGGTAACAGTTTTTTATTAATAGCAAAGAAGAAATCTCTACCATTTATAAGAAAAAAGTACAAAGTGAGTGATTATTTATAGATTTTTCGTTATAGTATAAAAGGGCGCTATAATTCGAGATAATTGGATATATTTCTACAAAATTTTAAGGGGTGTCTTTATGCTATTTATAGACAATAAAGGGATAACAGATCCAAGGATTAATCTTGCAATAGAAGAGTATGCTGTAAAGAATCTAGATATAAATGAAACATACCTTTTATTTTATATAAATGAACCTTCTATTATTATTGGAAAGAATCAAAACTCAATAGAAGAAATTAATACAGAATATGTAGAGTCACAAGGGATTCATGTAGTGAGAAGAGTTTCTGGTGGAGGCGCTGTTTACCATGATTTAGGGAATCTGAATTATAGCTTTATCACGAAAGACGAGGGAGATAGTTTCCATAATTTTAGAAAGTTTACAGAGCCAGTTGTACAAGCACTTAAAAGCATGGGAGTAAATGCAGAATTAAGTGGGCGTAATGATTTGTTGGCAGAAGGTAGAAAAATATCTGGAAACGCTCAATTCGCAACAAAAGGAAAAATGTTCACACATGGAACATTATTGTTTAACTCTGAAATGGATCACATTGTTTCCGCATTAAAAGTAAAAAAAGATAAGATTGAATCAAAGGGAATTAAGTCTGTTAGAAGCAGAGTGGCTAATATAATGGAATTCCTTCCAGAGAAAATATCGATAGAAGAGTTTCGTCGTTTACTTTTAACTCATCTTTTTGATGGAGAAGAGAACATCCAAGAATACGTATTAACAGAAGAGGACTGGGAAAAAATTCACCAGCTTTCTAAAGAAAAATATCAAAATTGGGATTGGAATTACGGCAAATCTCCTAAATTTAATTTACAACATTCTCATCGTTTCCCGGTAGGTCAAATTGATGTCCGTTTTGATGTGGTTAAAGGTATCGTCAAAAATTGCAAAATATATGGTGATTTCTTTGGAGTGGGTAGTGTAGAAGATATCGAAAATAGATTAATTGGTGTACGCTACGAACGCTCAGAGCTAGAAAAAGCATTAGATGACATTTCCGTTAAACATTATTTTGGAAATGTAACAAAAGAAGATTTTCTTCAATTAATTTATTAATCCTTATTAAATATACTAACATCCTAACATTATGGTTTAGGATGTTTTTTTATGGCAGTCAACAAAAAAGTAACCTGACCTAGTTTAATTTAAGTTCTAAATTTTTTTTTGAGGACTACTTATTAGTATAGGTTGTACTAGGCAGGAGGGAAATTATGACAAGAAAGATTGGTTTTTATGCAGTGCTAATCTATGTTCTATATGGCTTGTTTTTTTATTGGTATTTATTTCAATATTCAACTCCCACTTTACCTTTTGAATTTCAAGGAACAAGTAGTGATCCATCCACTTTTTTAAATAGTAGAGAATTGGTATTAAGTGAAGAATATTCAAGAGTGAAAAATTTTCTATTCTTTATTTCCACTCCTTTTGAATGGCTTCTCTATTTGTTTATTTTATTATTCGGCGTGTCTAAGGTGTTTAAAAAATGGGGAGAAGATTCAGCCAAATACAAAATGCTACAAACAGCTATTTATCTATTTTGGTTAAATCTAACAGCCTACATTCTTACATTTCCAATTAGTTATATTGGCTATTCTTTATCAAAAACGTACCATATTTCAACACAAGGATTTTCTTCTTGGATGAAAGATGAGTTAGTAGATTTTTGGATTAATTTTCTTTTTCTATACATTATTGTGTCTGTTCTATATTGGTTGATGAGCAAAAGTAAGAAGAGATGGTGGCTTTATGCTTGGTTATTATCTATCCCATTTACATTATTTATTACCTTTATTCAACCGGTTATTATTGATCCACTTTATAATGAGTTTACTCCATTAAAAGATAAAGAGTTAGAGGCTAAAATATTAGAATTGGCAAGTGCTTCGGGAATCCCAGCTGACCATGTGTTTGAAGTAAACATGTCAGACAAAACCAATGCATTAAATGCCTATGTAACAGGAATAGGTAGTAATGCCAGAATTGTTTTATGGGATACAAGCTTAAAAGAATTAAATGAGGATGAAATACTGTTTGTCATGGCACATGAAATGGCTCATTATGTGGAAAAACATATTTATATAGGAATTGCTATTAGCTTAGCTTTTTCTCTTCTAGGCTTATATTTAATATATAAACTGATGCATTGGTTGGTAAAAAGATGGGGGAAAGCACTTAACATTAGGAGAGTAGAGGATATTCAATCATTTCCGCTAATTCTTTTATTGATCTCTATGCTATCTTTTGCTGTAAACCCTTTTTCGAATCTAATGTCTCGTTACGAAGAAAAAAGAGCAGATGAATATGCTGTTCAACTAACACAAAATCCCGAGAGTGGTATAACTACTTTTCAAAAGCTGGCAAAAAGCGGTTTAAGTGAAGTGAATCCTCCTGTGTTAGTGAAAGTATTCCGTTATAGTCATCCAACAATGTTAGAGAGAATAAGTAAGTTGGAAGAGGAAAGTATTGAGTTAAGAAATAAGGAGTAAGATTTTATCATAAGGATATATTGTTAGAATAACACTAGATAGAATTCTGGAGAAAAATGAAGTAGAGGTTAATTTTTATGGAAATTAAAACAGTTTGTACATGGGATGAGCATCTATGGAGTGATGCTAGTCCCTTGTACATAGAGGCTTTTGGAGAAAAGGGAGCAAAGCCAATTTAAATTGTACGACATATGCTCTTGCAAAACATGGCTGAGCTTCATGTAGGATATAGTGATTCTGTCCCAGTGGCAATGGCTCTCACTGGGAGGCTTTCCAGTGAACAGGTAATGATTATTGATTATTTGACAGTAACAGCAGGAAAGCGAAATCGTGGATTGGGAAGATTCTTTGTAGATTATTTGGTGAAGAAATCAATGATTGAAGATTATAATAAGGTGATTATTGAAGTTGAATCAGAGGAAACAAAAGAAAATAAAGCACGCATTCAATTTTGGAAGAACTGCGGTTTTCTGTTCACAGATTATATTCATCATTATATTTGGGTACCTGAGCCTTATCATGCTATGTATTATCCTATTTCCATTTCTTCTGCAGAACAAAACAAAGTAACAGGGGAAGAATTGTTCACTTATATCAACAAATTTCATCGCCTTTGTTTTCGTGGAGGGAAAGAGTAATTAGCAAAATAAATGAAGAATTTCCGGTTAAATAAGGGAATATTCTCCGGCTATTCTGAATGGGTTCTTTTCCTCTTTCTACAACCGAAAGACACAGATGATTGTCATAGAACAATGGCGGTTGCTGGAGCATATCAAACTTGTTTGTGGGTAAAATAGGCCTCTAGGTCTGGCCATGAAGTAGTGCAATTTGCGAATTCTTAAGTAGCCCTTTAGAGTTTGGTTAGTAACAAAAGCTTTTAGCTGCAGAGGAAACCACCCGTATAATCATCACGGGTGGTATTTATTTTATGATACAACTTAATTATCAAAGCGCTTACATAATTGTTTATATTCAATACTTAATTCAGTAAAGCTTTCTCTGTCTTGTTCGTCAATGGCTTTATCAATCAGGGACATTAGATTTGCTTTCTCGATGTTCCATTGGATTTCTGAAAGTAGCATCTCAATGTAAAGATCTATCACATAAGTTTCATTGCCTTTATTCTTGTTAGCATGCAATTTGGTAAACTCAGTGTATGACTTATCATTCATTGTCTTTCCCTCCTGATACCTTTTTAATATTATATGGCGGGTATGCGAAAATATCAATGAATATTTTAAAGATTTAGAAAAAAAGATGAAGAATATGTAAAAACTCTGAAAGAATGATTTTTTTTATTATAAAATAGGAAAAAAGTGCTATCATTAGAGAAGATTACTAAAAGAAAAGAGGTTTTTTATGGATCAATATAATTGGATCGATACTTTTGAAATAAATTATTATACCTTGGCTATTGTTCCAATCGTTATGAAGGATAATTTGATTTATTCAAAAATATATCAAGATAAAGAAATATATCTTTGCAAATTAAGTCCCTTAATGATCATAAAAAGAAGTTGTGATTACTTTTGCTGCTCATACGAGGGGCGAAG
The DNA here is from genome assembly GCF_009183415.1 of Bacillus sp. B1-b2. GTDB lineage: Bacteria > Bacillota > Bacilli > Bacillales > Cytobacillaceae > Niallia. Next base: position 18,309 of record NZ_WEHU01000030.1, read on the forward strand.
AGAAGGAACACGCAAGCTGATGAATTATAATCATAAACTGCCCATTATTATAGATGAATCTAACTCCGTATATTTTTTCCCCACTCATTCACCGAACAATGTAGATTGTGTATGGATTTCATTTCACAATATTCTTGATATAAAGGAAACAGAAGATCTAAAAGTAGCTATAACATTTAGAAATCTACAACAATTAAACATCGATGTGTCATTACATACCATTAATAATCAACTTATGAGGACAAACGCATTAAAGACTGTGCAACAGTATAATATAGAAGCAAGTAAAAACTCGAAAATGATCTATAAAAAAGGAAGTGACAAACGAAAAAAATTAGCTGAAAATCAAGTTACATATAGTAGAAAAAAGGATTTAGAGTAAAGGGATTTAAGTAGTCGGTGAATCATCCAACATAAACCTTTTGAATAAATAATATTCTAATAATTCTTGAACTCTATTACGTAAACGTGGATTAAAGTAATTATGATATTCCTCATATCCTTTGTATAAAAATAAAAACATAGTAAAAGCTTCGTCACGATTGGTTTCTTGTATCTTCATATTATGTTTATACATATAACTCTTCGTTATTCTTAACTCCTCTTGTACAGTCTTCATCGCATTCTCCACCAAATCAATATATGGCTGTTTTAGCTTGAAATTACTTTTCTTTATGATCTCTAAATCTCGATTAAGTATAATTAACAGCATTGGCAGATAGATTGCTTTTTCCATTATATTTCTATCCTTGTCTGGAATACGTGTCATAATACCCAACTCCTCTTAAAAACAGAACAAATGTTCTTGTTAATCATACAATGAATGTTTATGCTTTTCAAGTAGCTAACTGTATTTTGTTTATAGTATGGTTATCCTATGCTTTATAAGAAATTATAGTAAAAAAAAAGGGGATTTATTTCTAATGTTGAAATAATTAAAGTATTATTTACGGAAAGGAAGAGATAAATGGGTAATAAAAGTATTGTTGCAGAAGATTTATATGAATTAAACTCAGTAGCTGATCCACAGGTGAGTATAAATGGAGACTGTTTATATGTCATGACTTCGATTAATCAAGAGGCAGACAAGTATCATTCAAATATACACTATAAAAATCTTGATACGTTAGAAGATCAACAATGGACATTTGGGGAAGGTAAAAACGTTTCACCTCGCTGGTCACCAGATGGAAAACGTATCGTGTTTGTATCTGATCGATCAGGTAAAAACCAACTATACTTATTAAGTAAGAGCGGTGGAGAAGCAAAGCAACTTACATTTTTAAAAAATGGCGCAAGTAACCCAATTTGGTCGCCAGATGGAAAACAGATAGCTTTCCAATTTTCTTTAAAAGGGGAAGAAACAGTTGAGGATAAAGAAAAGAAGGAAGAAACTAAGACATCATTAAAGGCACTTGAAGTTACTTCCATGAAGTATAAATCAGATGGAGCAGGATTTTGGGATGGATGTTATGAGCATATTGCCACTGTTGATGTAGAAACAGGTGCTATTAACCAAATTACATCAGGGAGCAATGATTATACTTTACAAAGCTGGTCTCCTAATGGTGAATACTTAGCTATCTGTGCAGATGAGACAGAAGAAAAGGATTTTAGTTTTATCTCAGATATATTTTTATATGAGTTAGCAACAAAAAAATGGATTAAAGTAACGGAAAGTAATGGTAGCTTTGGTAAAGTGACATGGACACCAGACAGCAAAAAGTTGGGACTTATAGGAAATGGTCGAGAATATGAAAATGCTACTTTGTCCAAATTATGGGTTTACGATCTTGAAAGTAAGTATCTACATTGCTTAACAGATAGTTGGGATGTTAATGTCGGAGATTATGCAATAGGTGATTTTCAACAAGGAGTAGTTACACCAGGCATTCTATGGGGAGAAGATAATGAGAGTTTTACATTTATTGCAACTGATAATGGAAGTACCATTGTCTACTTTGGGCATATTTCTGGGGCAATTTATCCATCATTAATTGATAAGCAATATGTTTACGGGCTTTCAACTGGAGGTAGTTTAAAGCGAGCGGTAGTAGCAATTAGTACTCCAACCAACCCAGGTGATTTATTTACGCTAAATTTAGAGACTGGTGAGCTTGATCAAATTACCGATGTGAATACTGATTTTAAAGAGAATCACACATTTACTAGTCAAGAGTCTATACAGTTCCAATCTCGTGATGGTTGGGATATACATGGGTGGTTAATGAAGCCTTCCAACTATAAAGAAGGAGAAAAGTATCCATTGGTGCTAGAAATTCATGGAGGTCCACATGCCATGTATGCAAATTCTTACTTTCATGAGTTCCAAACATTAACTTCTAATGGGTTTGCTGTATTATTTATTAATCCAAGAGGCAGCCATGGTTACGGACAAGAGTTTGTTAATGCTGTACGTGGAGATTATGGTGGAAAAGACTATGAAGACATTATGGATGCAGTAGATTATGTACTGAATACATATGACTTTATTGACGAGAATCGTTTAGGTGTTACTGGTGGAAGCTATGGTGGTTTTATGACAAACTGGATTGTTGGTCATACAAACCGATTTAAAGCAGCAGTTACACAACGTTCTATCTCTAATTGGATTAGTTTCTATGGAGTCAGTGATATTGGCTATTATTTTTCAGAATGGCAGATTAAAGCCGATTTAAACGATATAGAAACATTATGGAAGCATTCTCCACTTAAATATGTAAATAATATAGAAACACCACTATTAATATTACATGGTGAAAAGGATTATCGATGTCCAATCGAACAAGCAGAGCAGTTATTCATCGCCTTAAAGGCTCAGAAAAAGGAAACGAGGCTAGTAAGATTTCCAGAGTCTAACCATGAACTTTCTCGAAGTGGAAAACCTACATTACGCATACAACGATTAAATTATATTAATGAGTGGTTTAAAGAATATTTATAAGCAATTAAATTAGTAGAGGTGCCTTTTTGGCCCTCTATTTTTCTATTTCAGGAGGTTTCTTTAATTTTAAGGAAGAATCAATGTAGAATTTTTATTTTTTTGATATGATAAATAAGACAACTTTTATAATTCATGATTATTAGGTAAAGTTTGTTGCTATCTAGCCTATTTTGTTAGAAAATGAGAAAATTATGATACAAAAGAATTTTAAACAACCTTCAAGTAAATATTTTTATTATATGAAAATATTTACTTTAGATGGTGACTATAATTTACCATAAGGGTTAGAATTTATAAGGAAAAGCAAAGAGAATGATCTAAGCTAAACATTATTAAAGGGATTAGTGGTTGGGCAAATATACATACAAATAGGATAATGAAGGCTAAGAATAAGAAAAGGAAAATCTTTTTTCATAATCATTAAGAAGAATAGAAGTAAGTGAGATTAAGCGTGTGTTTAATGGGGAAAAGGATGGAAATGGTGGGTCTTAATCTTTATTCATTCCTATTAATATCTACTATATGAATATTTAGTAGAACAATCCTACATTAGATAATCTATAGATGCAGAAGTAAGATACAAGGGGTTTTAGCTGATGGATATTAATACACTAAAAGAATGGTTTACATTAGAAGGCATTATGCAATTAATTGAAAGTTATCGCTCATTCGGTCCCATCCCTGGAATTCTTTTGCCCTTGTTAGAAGCTTTCATTCCTTTTTTACCTCTTTTTGTTTTTATCATGGCTAATGTGAATGCATTTGGCTATTGGATAGGATTTCTTTGTTCATGGGGTGGGACGGTAATAGGTGCATTACTAGTGTTTTTGATTGTTAGAAAATATGGACAAAAGAAGCTATTAAGTTTCTTAAGAAATCATAAAAAAGTACAAAAGCCGATGATATGGATAGAAAAGCATGGATTTGGTCCATTATTTATATTACTTTGCTTCCCTTTTACACCATCAGCATTAGTTAATATTGTTGCTGGATTATCAAGAATAAAAATGAGTCAATATGTACTAGCAGTTGTGGCTGGGAAATTCGTTATGATCAGTATCGTTAGTTTTATCGGTTACGATATAACAGCGCTCATTCAAAAGCCTTTAAGAACAATTCCCGTTGTTATAGCAATCTTTATTCTTTGGTATGTTGGTAAAATAGTCGAAAAAAAATTAAATAATACAGATGTAGAGAATAAAGAGAGAAGTCATTAAGAATTACTAGCAAATCTTATTTGGAGGAGATAGAGATTGAGAGAAGCAATAAAAAAAGAAAGCATAGAATGGTTAAAAGCATTTGGAATAGGTATTATCATCTTTATTATTATTCGTGCTTTTCTCTTCTCCAATTATGTAGTAGATGGTGAGTCCATGTTGCCAACATTACAGGATGGAAACAAATTAATTGTCAATAAATTAGGTTATAGGATGACTGGTTTTGAGCATTTCGATGTGATTGTATTTCATGCTAATGAAAAAGAAGACTACGTAAAAAGAGTAATTGGAGTACCTGGGGATAAAATAGAATACCGTGACGATCAGTTATATATTAATGGAAATAGATACGAGGAGCCCTTTTTAAATTTTTACCGAAATCAAGTATCATCTGGCCGATTAACTGGTAATTTCACTTTAGAGGAACTAACAGGGGAAAAAATTGTGCCAAAAGGAAAGTTATTTGTCTTAGGGGATAATCGTCTAGGAAGCTGGGATAGTCGCCATTTCGGTTTTATACCAATAGAAGATGTAGTGGGGAAAGTAAACTTAAGATATTGGCCGTTTAACGAAATACAATATTCTTTTTAAAAAGAACTCATTTTTTGGGTTCTTTTTTTTATTGATACACCAAAAAATCCCAGAGTTTTCATAGCTATAGAAACATGTGTTTCTATGATATGATAAGATGATAGAAGAATTACGTAGATGAAAAGGAGGTTAAATATGGCCATTCGTTTATTAGCCGGAAGATCTGGTACAGGAAAAACAACTAAGTGTATAGAAGAAATACAAGCTAAATTAATAGAAAGCCCTGAAGGAAAACCTATCATATATTTAGTTCCAGATCAAATGACCTTTCTCTCTGATCAACGGTTAATCACAGGACCTATTGTTCAAGGTATGTTTCGTGCACAAGTATATAGCTTTACGCGTCTAGCTTGGAGAATATTACAAGAAACAGGTGGAATTAGCCGTTATCATATTAATAGTGTAGGTGTTAATATGCTGATCAGAAGGATTATTGAAGAAAATAAGCATGAATTAACTCTTTTTAAAAAAGTAGCAGATAAAAATGGTTTTATTGAACAAGTAGAGCAACTTGTTACTGAATTTAGAAGGTATACAATAACACCTGAAGCACTCTTAAACACCAAAAGTCAAATTACAGAAGAAACAGGATCAAATAAAGCTCTACAAGATAAAATACGAGATCTTGAAGTGATCTATGAGAAATTCGAACAAAGCATCATGGGTAAGTATATTGATGGAGAAGACTATTTTCGCTTGTTAGCAGAAAATATTACTACATCTACTTACTTAAAAGATGCCGAAATTTATATAGATGGCTTTTATAGTTTTACTCCACAAGAGTATTTAATCATTCAGCAATTAATGATCACTTGTAAACATGTAACTATAACAAATACATTAAATCCTAAGAATATAAAAAGTAACATAGAGGATTTAAGCTTATTCCGCATGACCAATGAAACGTTTGAAACACTATCCTCTATGGCTAATCAATTAGGCAAGGAAGTCGAAGTTATACAATTAGAGAATTTTATGAGTAATACGCCTCTTTCCTTAAATCATTTGGAACAGCACTTTGATAGCAGACCAAGTAGGAGTTTTGATGGAGAAACAAATGTCATCTTTGCAGAAAGTATTAATTTAAGAGCTGAAATCGAAGGAATTGCAAGAGAAATAATAAAGCTGATTAGAAATAAACATTATCGTTATCGAAACATAAGCTTGTTATCTCGAAACATGGGAGAATATAAAAATATTATAGAGACGGTGTTTCAAGATTACAATATACCATTTTTTATAGACCAGAAAAATTCCATGCACGATCATCCACTTGTAGAGCTTCTTCGTTCCACTTTGGAAATTTTTGAAACTAACTGGCGTTATGAACCTGTTTTTCGTTCTATTAAAACAGAGTTATTATTTCCCTTACATGAACGGAAAAATAATATTCGAGAAAAAGTAGATAGATTAGAAAATTATTGCCTTGCTTATGGAATTAAGGGGAAAAAATGGACATCAAAGGAAAGATGGAAATATAGAAGAATTCAAGGTCTTGAATGGGAAAATGAGGGACAAACAGATTACGAGCGTAAAATAGAGCAAGAATTAAATGAATTGCGTCTGTCTTTAACAGCACCATTGACAAGACTTCAAAACCGTCTAAAGAGACGAAAAACAGGTAGAGAAAAATGTGAAGCTCTCTATGTATTTCTAGAAGAGCTAGAAATACCAGTAAAGATGGAGTATTGGAAGAATGAGCTAGAGGAAAAGGGTCAATTAGTAAAAGCAGGAGAACATGATCAGGCTTGGAACAGTATCGTAGATTTATTCGATCAATTTGTAGAGATACTAGGAGAAGAAGAAATTTCTGCTAAACAATTTGCTTCCGTTATTGGAGCTGGACTGGATTCGTTAAAATTTTCGCTTGTACCACCTGCGATGGATCAAGTGATTGTTGCCGATCTTGAGCAATCTCGTTTAGATGATATAAAAGTCGCATTTGTTATTGGATTAAACGAAGGCGTATTTCCTTCTAAGTTTCAGGATGAGGGAATACTTGCAGATAGTGATAGAGAATTATTAATGCAAAAGGGAATGAAGCTAGCACCCACAAGTAAAACAAGATTGTTAGATGAAGAATTCCTAGCATATAAAGCTTTTACTACACCAGCGGAATCCCTCTATTTAAGCTATCCTTTAGCAAATGATGAAGGGAAATCCATTTTACCATCCACATATATAAAGAAAATGAGAGATTTATTTCCAGAAGCTGCAACGCTTTACTTTATGTCTGATCCGAAAGACTTACCAGAAGAAAGTCAACTAGATTATGCTGTTCATTATAAAACAACCCTCTCTTATCTGACAGGTCAATTACAATTGAAAAAGAGGAATTATCCGATTTATGATTTTTGGTGGGATATTTATAACCAGTATATGGATAATGTTAATTGGAAAGAGCCAGCTACAAAAGTTTTCTCTAGTTTAACCTATCAAAACAAAGCTACTAATCTTACGGAACAAACGAGTACAGAGTTATATGGTGATACGATATCAGCGAGTGTGTCTAGAATGGAGCTATTTCATGCATGTCCATTTTCTCATTTTGCCAATCATGGATTGAAGTTAAGAGAACGTCAAGTTTATCGCTTAGAGGCTCCTGCAATTGGCGACTTATTTCATGCTGCCTTAAAGTATATTGCAGAAACAGTACTAGTTCAGAATTTAATGTGGTCTAAGCTTACGAGAGAACAGTGTGAACAACTAGCGCGGGACGCAGTAGATATGCTTGCTCCTAAATTACAAAATGAAATTTTATTATCTACTAATAAACACCACTATATTAAACGAAAACTAGAACAAATCATTAGCAGAGCTTCCTTTATCTTAAGCGAACATGCAAAGCATAGTGGTTTTTCTCCCATCGATTTGGAATTAGAGTTTGGGCCTAAAGGAAAGCTACCTTCTATTACTTTTCCTTTAAAAAATGGTTCCAAAATGAATTTGGTAGGAAGAATTGATCGTGTAGATAAAGCGGAAATGGGGGATGATGTGTATCTTCGAGTTATTGACTATAAATCAAGTGCACATGATCTAAATATGAATGAAGTTTATTATGGCTTGTCCTTACAGATGCTTACCTACTTAGATTTGATTATGGAAAACAGTACTATATTAGTAGATAAAAAAGCTAACCCTGCAGGAGTCTTATATTTCCACGTGCACAATCCAATGATTACTAGTAAAAAGATTCTCACATTAGATGAAATAGAAGAAGAATTATTGAAGAAGTTTAAAATGAATGGATTAATGCTTGGCGAAGAAAATGTTATTCATTTAATGGATGAAACACTAGAAAAAGGTAATTCACCTATCGTTCCAGCAGGATTTAAAACTGATGGAACACTTACGAAAGCATCAAAGGTGGCATCCAAAGAAGATTTTCAACATATGCAAAAATTTGTTCGACACAAGTATCAAGAAAGTGGCGACAAAATTATTAGTGGTTCGGTTGGCATTGAGCCATATCAATTAAAGGAAAAGAAGCCATGTACTTTTTGTTCTTTTAAATCTGTTTGTCAATTCGATGAATCACTGGAAAGCAATCAATATAGAAATTTACCTTCGTATTCCAAGGATGAAGTATTAGGGCTAATACGAAAGGAGGCTAAACTGAATGAACATTCCTGATAAACCAATAGATGTTACATGGACGGATGACCAATGGAAAGCGATTATGGCAAGTGGTAAAGATATATTGGTTGCTGCAGCAGCAGGATCAGGTAAGACAGCCGTTCTAGTGGAACGAATGATAAAGAAAATTGTTTCAGAAGATCCTATAAATGTCGATGAATTACTTGTTGTTACATTTACTAATGCATCAGCCGCTGAAATGAAGCATCGTATTGGAGAGGTTTTAGAGAAGGAAATCAATGATAATCCTAATTCTAAGCATCTAAAACGGCAACTTTCTTTACTAAATAAAGCACAAATATCTACCTTACATTCCTTTTGCTTAGAGGTTATTCGCAAGTATTATTATATGATAGATTTAGATCCAGGATTTAGAATAGCAGATGAAACAGAGGCTCAACTTTTACGGGATGAATGTCTAGAAGAGTTGTTTGAAGAAGAATATGGCATAGAAAATAATATGGTTTTCTTTGATTTAGTAGATGCTTTTACGAGTGATCGAAGTGATGATGCTCTTCAAAGAATGGTACAAGAGATATATGATTTCTCAAGGTCCAATGCTTTGCCTAATGCTTACTTACATTCCTTAATTAATATGTATGATATAGAGGAAGATACTGATTTAAGCCAAGTGGCATTTATGAAATATTTAGAAGAAGACGTAGAATTACATTTACATGGAGTAAGGCAGCTTTTAGAGTACGGTTACGAATTAACCAAGCTTCCAGGTGGACCAGCACCAAGAGCTAGTACCTTTTTAGATGATTTAGAACAAGTATCTATTTTACAAAAAGCGAAGGCATCATCTTGGGAAACCTTATATGAGGCTATGAAATTGCTGAAATTCTCACGTGCAAAAGCTTGCAAAGGGGATGAGTATGATACAGCACTTGTAGAAGAAGGTCAACAAGTAAGAGATCGAGCTAAAAAAATTCTGCAAGACTTGCAGGGAGAATTATTCACTAGAAAACCTCAGAGCTTTATAAAGGATATGCAGGCAATGAAGCCACATGTTCAAACATTAGTTCATCTAGTACAAGCTTTTGGGGAGAAGTTTCAAGAGATAAAGGTAGAAAAAGGTCTAGTTGACTTTGCCGATTTAGAGCATTATTGCTTATCTATTTTACGTGATCCTATTAATGAAGATGAGCTTACTCCTTCTGTTGCAGCGTTAGAATATCGAAAGCAATTTAAAGAAGTACTTATTGATGAATATCAAGATACGAATATGGTTCAGGAGTCCATTCTTCAACTAGTAACAAAGGATGTAGAATCAGAAGGTAACTTATTTATGGTTGGGGACATTAAACAATCTATATATCGGTTTCGATTAGCAGAACCTACCCTCTTTTTATCCAAGTATCTTCGTTATCAAGAAAGAGAAGATGCTGGTTATAAGATTGATTTGGCGAAGAATTTTCGTAGTAGAAAAGAAGTCCTAGAAGGCACTAATTTTATCTTTAAACAGATTATGGGCTCTCAGGTTGGAGAAATTGAGTATGATGAAAGTGCAGAGTTAAAGCTTGGGGCAAGTTACCCTGAAGACAAAGCATATCCAATTGAAGTAGCCTTAATTAATCAGAGCTCAAGCGAATCAGAGGACATGGATGTAGACGTGGAAGGTATCAATGCTACAGAGTTGGAACAAGCTGAGTTAGAAGCAAGAGTTATTGCCAAGAAGGTAAGAGACATACTGGAATCTAAGCAAGAAGTATATGATGCTAAGCAAAAAGTATATCGACCAACTCGTTATAAGGATATGGTTATCTTACTTCGATCGATGACATGGGCACCACAGATTATGGAAGAATTAAAACAATTTAATATTCCAACATATGCTAACCTTTCAACAGGTTACTTTGAGTCAACAGAAGTGGATATTATGATGTCTCTTTTGAAGGTTATTGATAATCCGTACCAGGATATTCCTTTAGCATCTGTTCTGAGGTCTCCCATTGTTGGCTTGAATGAGGAAGAGTTAAGTCGAATAAGAATTGCGAGTAAACAGGGAAGTTTTTATGATGCTATTCAATCCTATTTAAAAAGTGGTGCAAATAAAGAAGAACAAGGGTATGAAGAGCTAAAGCGTTTCTTTGAGAAATTCTCTATGTGGAGAACGGATGCTAGAAGAGGTTCCTTATCGGAGTTGATATGGAAACTCTATCGTGAAACTTATTTTTATGACTTTGTCGGTGGTCTTCCTGCAGGAAATCAACGTCAAGCTAATCTTAGAGCATTGTACGACCGTGCACGCTCGTATGAAGAAACATCCTTTAGAGGATTATTCCGCTTTTTACGATTCATTGAAAGAATGCGAGATCGAGGGAATGACCTTGGTGCAGCGAGAGCACTAACTGAACAAGAAGATGTAATTCGTATTATGACCATTCATAGTAGTAAAGGACTTGAATTTCCATTTGTCTTTATTGCTGGTACTGGACGTAATTTTAATACGATGGATTTAAGAAAGAGCTTTTTACTGGATAAGGATTTAGGATTTGCCACTAAATATATCGATCCAAAAAGAAGAATATCCTATCCATCTCTTCCACAAATGGCCTTCTCGAAAAAGAAGAAAATGGAGTTGCTTGCAGAAGAGATGCGTGTATTATATGTAGCCTTAACACGAGCAAAAGAGAAATTAATACTAATTGGTACGGTAAAAGATATAGAGAAAGCAAAGCAAAAATGGTCACAAATGGCCATGCATTCGAACTGGCTATTAAATGAGTTTGATCGTGCTTCTGCTAAGTCGTATTTAGATTGGATTGGCCCTTCACTTGTTCGCCATAAAGATGCCGAGAATATTCATCTAGAAAGCTGGATAGAGAAAGAAGAAATATCCTCTCATTCTTCCAGTTGGGAAGTACGAATACTAAATAAGGAAGAATTAATTCATCTTGATCTTGATGAGCAAAAGGAAGAAGAAGAGTGGTTAAAAAGGGTAACTGAGGGAAAAAGGATGGATAGTATCTCTCCTCATTATGAACAGATAGAAGAAACATTAAAATGGGCTTATGAGCACCCAAAAAGTACCTCTCATCGATCTAAGCAATCTGTCTCTGAATTGAAAAGACAAAATGAGCTTAGAGATGTACAAAGTGGTACAGAGATAGCAAAGGCGTGGAAGAATACTGTCTGGAACCGACCGAAATTTATGCAAGAAAAAAAGCTAAGCCCAGCGGAAATCGGTACAGCAATGCATATGGTTATGCAGCATGTTGAATTAAAGACAGAAATAACAGAAGCGTATATTCATGAATTAGTAAATAATATGGTGCAGAAGGAATTATTGACAGATGAGCAGGCAGAAGTAATCAATGCAGCATCTATCGTGACTTTTTTTCAAAGCACTATTGGACAAAGAATGCGTCTAGCACCTAAGGTTGTCCGCGAGATTCCTTTTAATATTGCTTACCCAGCAAGTAAGGTGTATGCAGATTGGAAAGGTGCAGAGGAGAGTGTCCTAGTGCAAGGTATTATCGATGTGTATTTTGAGGATGAAGAAGGTACCGTTCTACTTGATTATAAGACAGATACGATCACAGGCAAATTTAAGGGTGGCTATGAAGAAGCTAAACCTAAGTTAGAAGCACGATATAAAGTGCAAATGGAGTTATATACAGATGCATTAGAAACCATCTTGAAGAGAAAAATAGAGGAGAAGTACTTATTTTTCTTTGATGGAGCACATATTTTACCACTTTAAAAAGAGAGACAGTATTTTCTATTAAGAATATGCTGTCTTTTCTTTCCATTAAAAAGCTTTAATAATTGGATAGGTACAATAAAAAACGTTGAGAATGAAAAAATAAATCCTAAATTTGGATACATCATAATAATGGGAGGAAAGGGATAAATTCATGAGAAAGGTATCAAAAAATATTGGTGTTTGCGAACTATGTCAACGGGAAGACATAGAAACCACTGTCCACCATTTAACACCTAGAGAAATGGGAGGAGCGATGTTAGAGACTGCCGATCTATGTCATGCTTGTCATAAGCAGATTCATGCTATTTATACTAATCAGGAATTGGCACTTAGACTAAATAACATTCTCCTATTACGTGATGATCCAGAAATTATGAAGTATTTAAAATGGGTAAAGAAGCAACCAGCAACCAAGTTATCTAGAGTTAGAAAATCAAATAGTATAAAAAGAAAGTAGAATGCAATGATTATTCTAAATTATGTAAGTAAAACTTTGTTCATCAAATACATAATCGTTTTTTGCATGTAAGTCATCTCCTAGCCACGTCATAAATTATCCATAATTATTTATTAATTCGAATAAATGAAGCTATAATTTTGACATGCTCACTTTTCTTCTGCTATTTTAAAAAGAGAGAATAGGTAAAAAATCATAGGGATATTTAACTATTTGTTATAGCAAACTCAAATATAGATAAAGAAGAAAAGGGGAAAAACATGGATTTTCTTGAATTAGCAAAATCTCGCCATTCAGCTATGAACTTTATAGAAGAAGAGGTAATGACAGAAGAGGATTTTAAAAAGATCTTCGAGTTAACTAAGCTAGCTCCAAGTGCATATAATCTACCGTTTACAGATTATTTGGTAATTATGGATAAAGATAAGAAGGAAAAAGTAAGAGAGTTAAGTTATAATCAATACAAAATCCATACAGCAAGTGCTGTTATCATTGTAATGGGCAATAAAAAAAGCGTTGAATTAGCAGAAGTTGAAAGAATATACAGCCCAATGAAAATGTTGAAAATGTTAGATGAAGTAGAATATGAAACAACAATCAGTCAAATAAAGGGATTTGCAGAAGGAATAAAAGCAGACCCCGTGAAATTAGAAATGGAACTAGTGAGAAATACGAGTATAAATGCCATGCAGTTCATGCTGAGTGCTAAACATTATGGTTTTGATACTTGTCCTATGCATGTTCATAATGTAGACCAATTGAAGGAAGCTTTTCATATACCAGAGCATTTACAGCCTGTAATGATGATTACTATAGGAAAAAGTGTAGATAAAGTACGCCCTCGTGGATATCGCAAACCAACTAATGAGTTTGTTCAATTTAATGGTTATTAAGGGGATACTATTTTATATCTTTCTTTGAAAACTCTATTTATGTAGATAATGGCTCCCCCGTTCTTAACAGGGAGCCAATTTTCGTTTAATTATTTTCCGTTACTGACTGATCAACGCCACTAAAGTCTGTATAATTGCTAGCATTTAGTGGGTTATTAGTGATGACAAATGCTCCGCTGTTTCCAGTTCCTGAGCCAATAGTTGATTTTGAATTTTCTTTTGGTGAAATAAATAAGGAGTCTCCGAATTGAACAATACCTCCTCCAGTATTAACAATTTGTACAGGTCCAATAATAGCAGGCATGAACTTCCTCCGTTCTTTTAATTGTTAGCTACAACTGGCTGGTCAATAAGACTAGTATCTATATAATTACTAGCATTGAGGCCGTTGTTTGTAATGATAAATGCACCAGTATTAGAGGTGCCGGAACCTAATGTAGCTTTTGAATTTCCTTTAGGGGAAATAAATAAAGAGTCTCCAAATTGGACAATTCCATCCCCTACGTTTACGATTTGCACTGGTCCTACAATTGCAGGCATAATAAACCTCCTCATAAGCAAATTCGCATCATTTACTTTTCTTTCTACTGTTTTTGTGAATTATGGTCATCCGTGGTTATTAATAGTTGTACTTTGATTATTAGTCAGATCTGCTTCTGTAATATCTGCTCCAGCAGTATCTTTTCCAGTTACAGATACGGGGCTTTGTGAAGTTACAATATCTAGCTGACTTGGTGCATTTAGCTGAATTAAATTATCGCCAACTGGAGTACTTACTGATTGCTCAAGCTGACGTATATGTTTTATTCTCGCTTCGGAGTATAAATGACGGCAGTTTCCAATTTGTAATAACGAAGCGGAAGAGACACCTGTTATATTTATATGATTAACTTTAATAATTGGTTTTAGATTTTCAAAATGTGTTTCTACATTTTCTGTTATGGGTGGTAGAGGAATAGGTTCTGAATAGATAGGAAAGCTTTCATAGAAGCCTTCTGTCCCATAAAATAAATTCCTTTGTCTTTGAACGGCCAAGGCACGAGATAAAGCCTGATAATAAGTAGCATCACCAATTTCAACAATAGAAGAGAAGGAAACAGCACTAACATTTAATAAATCAACAATAGAAGTTCGTTGAAGCATGACTAAATTTTCGGATGAAGGGGAACAAATGGGCCAATAATTAATGATTCAGCTGGTGTGTCAAAAGTTGCAGCTAATTGAATGGTTTGAGCATCTCCAATAAGACAGATAGAAGAACTTGCTACCCCTATAATTTTTAGCTCACCAACTTGAAGTTCACGATTGTACACTTGAAAGTTCATTCTGGTTCCCTTCCTTTCATGTTATCAGGTATATGACTTAAGAATAGGTGAACACCATTTGCCATCTCTTCTTTTAAAGCCTGAATAATACGCTCGTTTGAAAACTGACCATTATCAGTAGCTCTGTTTTTTGGCGCTTGGTTTAAATAATATTGTATTCTAGTAGGTAGTTGTTTCGTAACATCTTCTTGAATAAAGGTGATATAGGATTCTTCTTCTGGTAAATGTAATTCAATTTGTTTATTACGTATAATGTCGGGAAGCTCTAATTGTATGAATTGATGCATTTGCTCTTCAATATCCATGGATCTGTTCATCATTTGTTTAGGGTCTATAGGTGGATAGAAGGGGGCGTTTGGCTGAATGTTAGGATTGTTAGGATTGATGGATAATTCTTCTATATTACTTAGATCTTCTGGATTAAGTCCGATATTTAATGTTCCTTCTAATGTTTCTATCTTTAGTTGATCAAAGCTGTAATCAATACGATCCACATGAACAGATGGTCTCGATTTTAATGTATCAATTTCAGTGGTTAGAGTATTAACTACCTGTTCTAAATGCTTTATCCGTTTTTCTACTTGCTGTAAATAGTACTTCATTTGTTCACTATATTGATAAAAATCATAAGACATTAGCTTCCCTCCTTCTTTATGAGTGAAAGGAAATATTTACTATTATCTCGGAGCTTGTAAAGGAACAGCGGGCGAGAAAAGAGCTTCTTCATCAGCTACATTTGAACCAGGAGTATCTTGAGCTTTTAATTCAGGTGCTGATTCACTAAAGCCCCCAGAATTGTAAAGGTAGGAGGTAGGCTTAATAATACCAGAACTTCCTATTTGGAAGACCGAAGAATTAGATATCCCTCCAATTCTTATTGTTTGAATGATAATGGATTGTTGAATGAAATAATTCATATTTTAATCACCTTATTTTATGATAAGTTTAAGCATTCATGGCAATCGGTTGATCTACTCCATCATTATCATAAGTATTTGTTGCGCTGCGGTAATTTGTAACCTTTAACCCGTCCCCTGTATTAAAAGAACCTGATCCTGAAAAGGTCTTTGCATTGGAGATAGGCATCATTTTATACACATCACCAATATTAAAAATCGAACTACTCCCGACAGATATCACCTGAGCTACTCCAACAATAGCGGGCATTTTAAAACATCCTTTGTATGATATTTGTTCTATATACTATGAGAATGCGGAGAACTGGTGATACAATTGCCTAGAAAATCTGTAACTCACTAATTAACATATTACGGTTTAAGGTTGGACTATTACTATAAATAAAAACATGGATTATATTAAAATTGGTTTCTTGGGTTATATGATTGCTTTTCTATTAAATTCACATAAGGCTCTTTACTTTGTTCTTTTTACTTGGGAAAATAATATTAGAAAGTTTATAATTTTTGATAAATAGCGAATGGGGGATTATCATGAGACTAATCACAGCAGAATATAAGAACAAAAAATTTGTTGGTATTGTAAAAGGGGATGGTACAGGTGTCCTGCCTTTAAATGATGTGGAAGAAAAAAAATCTGGGCAAAGATCTTTTTCTGATTCACTTATAAAGTGCATAGAACAACAGGATTTTCTAGAGCAAGCGCAATCACTATTGAATTGGGTGAAAGGACAGAATAGAGAGAATGACTTTTATTTACCTCTAGACCAAGTGAAAGTGATGGCACCTATTCCAAGACCGAAAAAGAATATTTTCTGCGTAGGGAAGAACTATGTAGAGCATGCAATAGAAATGGGAAGTAAAGAAGATATACCAGAGCATGTAATGGTATTTACAAAAGCTCCTACGACTGTAATTGGGGATAAAGAAGGTGTCCTACTGCATCAAGAAGTAACCAATCAACTTGATTATGAAGGTGAATTAGCTGTTATCATTGGAAAACAGGGAAAAGGTATAAATAGAGAAGAAGCACTTGATTATGTATTTGGCTATACGATTTTAAATGATATTACAGCAAGAGATTTACAGGCAAGGCATAAGCAATTCTTTATTGGCAAAAGCCTAGATACTAGTGCTCCTATGGGACCATGGATTGTGACAAAAGAAGATATTCCAAATCCAAATAATTTGGAAGTCACAACAAAAGTAAATGGAGAAACTAGACAACAGTCTAATACAAACCATTTTATTTTTCCAGTAGAAGAGGTAATTCATGTTCTTTCCCAAGGAATGACTTTAGAGCCTGGAGATATTATTGCTACAGGAACACCTGCTGGAGTTGGTAAGGGATTTAAGCCACCTAAATTTTTGAAAGCTGGAGATTTAATAGAGATAGAGGTTGAAGGAATTGGTAAACTCTCTAATGAAGTCATAGGATAATAGAGCATTGGCAGTGCTTTTACCTTTCATGATAGAATGGAAAGGAAGGGGGGGAATATTTCATGAGTGCTATTGATGTCCATGTATTAACATGGATTATTGGCTTAATTTTATTTGCATTGTCATTTGGCTTACATAAAGCAGGCAAAGAAAAAATTAGTAAAATCCTACATATGGTATTACGTTTAGTATATATTCTCATAATTGGCTCAGGAATAGGTTTATTAGCAGTAACCGGTATGGATTTTATGCATACCATAAAGATGCTAGTAGGTATTTGGGTGATAGGTATGATGGAAATGGTACTAATTCGTACAAAAAAAGGGGAAAAAACAACGATTCTTTGGATTCTTTTTGTGGTTGCCCTTATTTTAGTATTATTGATCGGCTATAATATTTAAAGGTTTTATAGCTATATTAATGAAAACAACTATCAAAAACTTGTAAAAGACCGTCTCTTTTACAAGTTTTTTACTATTATAATTTAAGTAAAGCATTGTTTAGAAGGGAGACAAATGAAAGAATTTTACATAAGAATACTTATATTGACTTGTATAATAAGTGGCTTACTGTATCAAGCATATGGCACGAACGAAACTAGCTTTATCTATTCTCTCTTTTTTATAACAGGAATTTTAGTCTTTTACTTTTTAATCCCTATTACGAAAAAGAAGTTTATCTATTTTGTATGTATTTTTATTTTGTTACATGTTTTCCTATTTTTAGTAGATTATTCAGTAGCTATATTTATATACTTATTATGCTTTTATTTCCTAACAGAATGGAGCAAATATCTAAGAGAGAGAACCTTATTCTTTATTCTCTTATTCTTAAGTTTGTTAGAAATATTCTTAGGAATTATTTATTTCTCCTACCCTATGTTTGCTTGGATTAGTGTGATTATTCTTATCTCATACATGATTATTAGCTGGAATGAGGTGAGAACTGCATATATGGAATTGAAAGAAATATATGAATCTTTATTAACGGATTATCGTATACATAAAAGACAATCCTTTCATAATGAACAAACAGGTAGATTAGAAGAACGAAATATGATTGCTAGAGAAATGCATGATTCAGTTGGGCATAAATTAACGGCTCTATTAATGCAAACAGAGCAATATTGTTTATCCGAAAAACATGAAAACTATTATACAATAAAGCAGCTAGCAGCAGAATGTTTAGAAGAGACTAGGAAAGCTGTCAGGTTGTTGCAGAGTGATGAGGTTAGTGGAATTGCTTCTGTTATCTCGCTTATAAAAAAGCTAGAAAGTGAAAGTAATATATTGGTGCATTTTACCACTAAACAGGGAGTTCTACAGTTACCTATTAGTAATAAACAAAGTGCTATCCTTTATCGATCTATTCAAGAAGGAATAACAAATGCAATGAAATATAGTAGTTCGAAAGAAGTTTTTATTACCCTTGGCGTTTCAGCTATTGGTTATTTAACATTTGAGATGAGAAATAACTATTCTCACAAGCATCCTATTCATGATGGGTTTGGACTTTCCAATATGTTACAAAGAGTTGCTGAGGTAGGAGGAAAACTAGAAATCTATCAAACAGAAGGGCAATTTATCCTGCAGGGTAACATTCCCGTTGGGAGAGAACAAGATGATTAAAGTTTTAATCGCAGAGGATCAGTCCATTGTTAGAAGTGGTTTAAAGATGATAATCGAGCAAGATCCTAGCATTTCAGTTGTTGCCGAAGCAGAAAACGGAAAGGAAGTCTTACATCTACTAGAGAGTATAGTAGTAGATATTATTCTCATGGATATTCGAATGCCAGTGATGACTGGAATTGAGGCTACAAGAGAAATTCGTAAAAAGCTACCGCATGTGAAAATACTCATTTTAACTACTTTTAACGATGAGGAATATGCATTAGAGGCTTTTAAAGAAGGAGCTAATGGCTTTTTATTAAAAACCACTGACAATGTAACATTAGTAAATAGTATTAAAAGCTGTTTAGCTGGTGGGTTATCGATTCATGATCAGGTTGCTGCCAAGCTTATGCCGAAACTTTTAAAGCAAAGCACATTACATAATCCAATCAAAGAAATACCACTTTCAGAAAGAGAGTTACAAATTGTACAAAGAATAGGGTTAGGAAAAACAAATAAAGAGATTTCTAATGAACTATACCTATCCGTTGGTACGATAAAAAATCATATAACACAAATATTATGTAAGCTAGAAGTTCGGGATCGAACCCAACTAGCCATATATGCAGTGAAAAATGATTTGATTTAACAAATTTTGGCCTTGGATATATTTACCAGTCCTTTTGTTGTTTGATTCTTTTCTGAACGGGAATTAGAACGACAACAACAAATTAAGGAGTGGATGAACATGAGTACAGAAAATAAAGTAGGTAATAAAGTAGAAGATGTATTACAAAATTTAGATAGTGGGAAGAAAGAAGAAATTTTAACAAACTTTGAGGAATTCAAGAGTTTCCTAGGTGATAAAGTATCAAAGGGTGAGAAGCTAGGCTTAAATGAGGAGCAATTAGCTCTTGCTGCTCAAAAAGTAGGGGACTATTTAGCGAAGAAAGAGCAGCCTCGTAATAGGGAGGAGAAGCTTTTGCAGGAGCTATGGAAGGTTGGTACAGAAGAAGAGCAGCATAAGTTAGCTCATTTATTGGTTAAATTAGTAAGTTGATAATACTATGTGTCTAAACATAATGTAAGATATGGCCTCCTATTCGATGGAGGTCATTTTAGTTTGTATAGTAGATAAATTTAATCGTTATACTAGTTTATCTAATAATTGGGAAGTAATTTTGCTTAAAGCCTTGTATGTACTCCAGGGTCTTGGACTGACTCGCTAATCCCAAAGAAACTACTACGCCATCCAATACTGACTAATTTTATAAATTAATTTCATGTAAGAAATGACCTCCAACATGACTGAGGTCATTTTTTTTCTGCCATATTATGACCTTTAGGTATAGGAAAAAGGAAGATTTTTCTTTAAGCTGTATAGAGAAGGGGTGATAAATTTGTTGGAAATTATAAACTTATCAAAAGCCTATAAACAAAACAAAGTCGTAAACGGTATTAATTTATATGTGGAAAAGGGAGAAACAATTGGCTTGCTAGGACCGAATGGAGCGGGAAAATCAACTACGATCTCTTTAATTTCCTCGCTAATTCAACCAGATGGAGGAGATGTACGTTTAAATAATGAAAGTATTTTAAAAACACCACAGAGCCTTCGGAAAATACTGGGAGTGGTTCCTCAAGAAATAGCGCTTTATATGGATTTATCTGCAAAAGAAAACTTAATCTTTTTCGGTAAAATGTATAAAATACCTAAGAATCAATTAGCTAAGAGAGTAGAAGAAGTACTCCATATTATCGGATTAAAAGAAAGAGAAAAAGATTTAGTAAAAACATTCTCTGGAGGGATGAAAAGAAGGTTAAATATTGGAGTTGCTTTGTTACATGAGCCAGAAATTATTATTATGGATGAACCAACAGTGGGGATTGATCCACAGTCACGAAATTATATCTTAGAGACAGTAAAGAGGTTAAATGAAGAAGAGAATATGACGGTTATATACACGAGTCACTATATGGAAGAAGTAGAGTTTCTATGTAAACGAATTTATATCATGGATCATGGTGAAATAATTGCTTCTGGTACAAAAGAGGAAATAAAAAATATCTTATCAGCTGAAACAGCTATAAATATAAAAGTAGATTTAGTGAAAAATGAGTTCACAGAAGATTTGCGTCTTCAGGAAAATGTTCGTAATCTTTCTATTCAGCATTCTACTATTTCCATAATTGTTCCAAGACAAGTAAATATGTTGAAAGAGATATTTCGATTGGCTGAGGTTCATTCCACTAATATTCTATCTGTACAAATAGAAACACCATCCCTTGAAGATGTTTTCTTACACCTTACGGGAAGACAGTTAAGAGATTAAGGGAGGTGAAATCATGTTAAGGCAACTGATAATAAAGGAATTATTAATGCTTTGGAGAAGACCTAGAGAGCTTATCGTTTTATTGTTAATGCCGTTTATCCTCATTACTATATTAGGAAGTGCGCTTGGGGCATTAGATGGTGGAGACGTATCTATCCATCCAAAGCTTGCAGTAGTAGTAAAAGATCAAGAAATGATGGGACAGCAAAAGGCTATAGAGGAAGTAACGAAATCCACTCTTAGTGCAGAGGAAATAGAAGGCAGAATCCAAGTAATTCAATCTGTAAACCCAATTAGTATTTTTCTAGACCAAGTTGTAAAAGATCCAGAATTAGAAAAAATTCTATCTGTAAAAGTATTTGAAAGAGATGTAACAGAAAATGAAGACAAAAAGTATGATGGCGTTCTTGTTATACCATCTGGTTTTTCAGAGGCGTTTTATCATCATTTATTCAATCAAAGTACTACCATCCCATCATGGCATCTAACGGTACAAGAAAAGGGCTCCATAAATGCAAGTGTAATAGAGGATATTCTAGCAAGTTATCAAAAAGAATGGAGCTATATGAAAACAGCACAAGATTTACAAATAGATGATACAATGCTTGCTGATAACCACCATTCTATGAAAATAGAAAGCATAACCAAAAAGAAAGAAATCGGTGCTTTTAGTTATTATGCTATAGGTATGTGTGTCATGTTTATGTTTTATGTTGCTACAACAATAGCTGGTTTAGCTTATCAGCAAAAAGAAGAGGGAATTTACGAAAGGATCATTTTAGCAAATGTATCTCCTGTCTATTTCTTTGCGGCCATTTTTATTGCAGCCTTTTTATTTTCCTTTATACAATTGCATTTACTATTTGGGTTATCTGCTCTCATATATGGTGTCATTTTCTCTCATTTTGTTCCTTATTTCATCATAACCCTATTATTAAATATGATGGCAGCAGCACTTGCTACTTTTGTAACGCTTCTTTCCTTTAGATTTAATTCACGTAATGTTGAAAATATGATATCAAACCTTGTGATACCTGTTTTGGCTTTTATTGGTGGAAGCTTCATTAATTTAAGCTCTTTAGGAGGCGTAATGGAAAAGCTCGGAGAATATTCTCCTGCAGGTGCAGCAATAACCGCTTATTTAAAGGTATACCAGGGATATGAATTAACGGAAATAGGAAGTCAAATTCTAGCAATGCTAGTATTTATTATTCTATTACTATTACTTAGTCTTACTTTGGTAAAGAGAAGAGGTGACGTTTAAGTGCGTGCAATTTTATGGGGAAAGATTAAACACTTTATTCGTAAGCCTGGTGGATTTTTAACTACTACCTTAATCTGTATCATTTTTGCTTATTTAATTGGCATGTCTTCTTTTTCTAAGGTGGAAGTTCCAGTATTTGCTGAAGACACGACCGAGATTGATGCTATTCTAGATGAATTAAACGAAAGTGAAAGCTATACATTTGTTCGTTATCAGGAAGAGGAAGTGAAGAAGCTTTTAGAAGATGGAGATGCAGAGGTTGGTATTTCTCTAGATAATAATCAATATACTATCTATCGAGAGGCGAATACGGCTAGTGTCCTAACCATTCAGAATTATTTAGAGAAATACTATAATTATAAAATGAAAGAGCAACAAATTATTAGTATGGCAGAAAATAAGCCAGATGCGAAAGAAAAGCTAGAGAAGAATTTAGAAAATCCAATTATACCAATTAAGGGTGATAGTAATATCTCAGAAAAAGAGGCTACACATCAACAATCACTTCAAGCCTTGTTTGGCTTTACGCTATTTTTTAGTATTTATACGGTTGCATTTACCGTAATAGAAATACTAAGAGATAAGCAAGCTGGTATATGGGATCGTATTATCCTGTCAGCTACTTCCAAAACAAAAATATATTTAGGACATTTACTATTTAGTTTTGGGATAGGTTATTTCCAAATCATGCTTATTTTTCTTGTTTTTAAATTTGGATTAGGAATCACTTTCCAGGGAAACTTTTATTTAACACTTATCCTAATCATTCCATACTTGTTTTGTATTGTAGCACTAACCATTCTAATTACAGGACTGGTAAAAAACGTGAGTCAGTTCAATGCCTTAATTCCTTTGATTTCAGTGAGTTTTGCTATGCTTGGGGGTGCTTACTGGCCAATAGAAGTGGTCACTTCGAAGGTAATGCTTCTTATTTCGAAAATAATTCCCATCACATACGGAATGGAATTGTTGAAAGTAGGAGTTATTGATAATGGGACTCTCTTGGAGTTATTACAACCAGCAGGAATACTATGCTTAATGGCAACAATTATGCTGGGAATTGGTATTCAATTAATAGAGAAAAGACATATTTAAACTAGAATATTTCGAAAAGAAAGAAAATGGTGTATAATGGAAATAACTAAGAATAAGGGAGTGGAATCCAATTGTTCAAGAAATTGTATAAAGGATACTTAGTTGTTGTAGTTTTACCAATTAATTTTATTCTCTCCATACTATTTGATCCAAGTGGAAACCTTGTAAGAATGACAAATGATACAATAAAAGATTTATAACCAAGAAATGAGCATCTGCTAATTATAGTAGATGCTTTTTTGCTTTTTTATATGCAGTAATCTGCTAAAAATGGGCTGAAAAGACGCTCGCTTTGCTAAAACTATGAAGAAAGCTAATAGTGTATTATTCTTAATAGAGATTCTCTTAGTTTGGAAGTAGGTATTTAAAGAAGAAATGCGCAATAATCTGTAATAGGGAGAGGAGTTCTATACCTTGGAAGAAGAATTATTAAAAGTTTTTGATGAAAATAGGAAGCAATTAACGGTAGCTACACGAAAAGAGGTTCATGAAAAAGGATTGTGGCATGAAACCTTTCATTGTTGGATTGTATCGGATGAAGAACAAAAGCCTGTTATCTATTTGCAAATTAGAAGTCCATTTAAAAAAGATTATCCAAATTTATTTGATATTACCGCTGCTGGCCATCTTTTAGCGAATGAAGACGTAAGAGATGGCGTACGGGAAATGGAAGAAGAAATAGGCATAAATGCGGGTATTAATGACTTAACTTATTTAGGAATTCTACGTTATGAAATGGTGAATGGAGATATATTGGATAGAGAATTTGCACATACTTATTTATATAGAAAAACAATTCAAAAAGAAGAATTTATACTGCAACAAGAAGAAGTAGTTGGCGTTGTTACTGCTACATTAGATGACTTTTATGCATTATGGAAGGGACAGAAAGATTCAATTGAGGTTAGTGGCTTTGTGGTAGATATAAATGGAGCTACTACGGAAATTCATCGTGATGTCACTAAAGTGGATTTTGCACCACATCCATTAAGCTATTATTTAGAGCTATTAGAGCTTTTAAATGAACATATATGATAACAGGAAAGCTCCTGGGCTGAGTGGGAAACCTTACTATCAACATATAGAAGTTACAATGTAGAACAGCTACTGATCAAGTAAGTAGCTGTTTTTTTCATACGGATAAACTGAAAGGATTAACAAGAAATGAAAAAGGATATATATAGGATAGGTAGCAGTAGTACATATGTATCTACTTAAAGTAGTAAGTTTATTAGAAAAGTATTTACACATAATAAAAAGAACTTAACAAAGGATGGTGAACATTTTTTGGATAGTATAGGAGTTTCTATTGTTATTGTCTTAATTTTAATTATTGCAAACGGTATTTTTGCTATGACAGAAATTGCTATTGTTACTTCCAAGAAAAATAGACTGGAGAAATTAAAAGGAGAAGGAAATACGCAAGCAGGCTTCGCACTGAAGCTGGCAGAGGATCCTAATCAATTATTATCCACTATTCAAATAGGAATAACGCTTATCGGAGTCATAACAGGTGCGTTTGGTGGAGCTACTATAGCTAGTCAATTGTCTGTCTATGTAGCAAAGATAGATGTTCTTGCTACTTTTAGCTATCAGCTAAGCTTTGTGATTGTTGTTGGTATTTCGACTTATCTTTCTTTAATTATTGGAGAATTAGTTCCAAAGCGAATTGGGATGGGGAATCCTGAAAAAGTTGCTTGTATGATAGCTAAACCGATGTATTATTTCTCTAAAATTGGAAAACCGCTAATATGGTTTCTTAGTAAGTCAACGGAGGTAGTATTAAAGCTATTAAGAATTAAGCCAGCACAAGAACCAGATGTAACAGAAGAAGAAATTACACAACTTATTGAACAGGGAGTATATAGCGGTGTAGTTCAAGCAATTGAGCAAGATCTAGTAGAGCAAATTTTCTATTTAGGTGATAAGACGTTAGGGGACATTCTTACACCACGAACACAACTAGTTTGGATAGACTTAGAAGATTCCTTTGAAGATAATATACAATTAATGATGAATAGTCCTTATTCTAAGTTTCCAGTAGGAAAAGGAAGCTTAGATGAATTTAAAGGAGTCATTCATACAAAAGATGTACTTTCAAAAATGGTATCAAAGGGCGAATTTAGATTGGAAGAATGTATAGAAAAAACACTAGTATTATTAGAAACATCAAAGGTGTATCAAGCTTTAGAGAGTTTAAAGGCATCTGGAAGACATGAAGCTATTATCATTGATGAATATGGAGGAATAGAAGGGTTAGTCACTTTACATGATATCATGGAAAACATTGTTGGTGATATGCCTGAAAGCAACGAAGAGGCAGAACGTCAGATTACTCAAAGAGAAGAGAATTCATGGTTAGTAGATGGTCTTGTCTCTATCGAAGATTTCATGGAGTACTTTGACCTAGACATGAATATTATCGAGCGAGGAAGTAAAAGAAGATTTCATACAGTTGGTGGACTCATTACAAATCACTTAGGCTATATTCCAAAAGCTAGTGAGTATATGGAATTAGAGCATTTGAAATTAGAAGTAGTAGATATGGATCATTTTAGAGTAGACAAAATTATGGTTACTAGGTTGAAGGAAGAAGAGTAATTTATAAAAAAGTGATGATAATATAAGTATTCCAAGTAATGAAAACCTTGAATGATAAAGCGAATTTTTAATGTCTCTTTCGCTTACATTATTCAGGTTTTTTTTGTTGCATTAAAGGAAAATGTAGCCTACGGTGCTTAGTTTTTTGAAAATAAGTACTGAAAAAAATGTTGACAATAAATTGTAAATTGGTATACTAAGTACAAATGTTGAAATTGATAATCATTATCATCTTTGTTTTTGAAAGGTCTTTTTGCATTATAGTTAATAAAGATAATTTTAATACATATTGCATTAAAACATAACATAGATGTTGCTTTATTAATTCAATAAGCTGTTAAAAAAGATTACATAGGGAGAGTATTAAAAATGGGGAAATTTAAATTAACGATTATCTTAGGAATTTTTGCTTTAATGTTAGCAGCATGCTCCAATTCAAGTAATGGAAGTAGTGAAACGGAAACGGATGCGAAAGAAAAGGAATCTGCTGAAGCAACAACAGTTGAAATAACGGATATTCATGGAACTGTTCCTGTTCCTGTAAACCCTGAGAAGGTTGTTGCTTTAGATAATAGAACATTTGAAACATTATCTGATTGGGGAATAGAATTAGTGGCTGCTCCAAAAGATGTAATGCCTGCGGATTCTGCATATGTTAAAGATGAATCAGTTCAAAATATCGGAAATCACCGTGAGCCAAACCTTGAAATTATTGCAGCTGTAGATCCTGAGCTTGTTATTGTTGGTCAGAGATTTGCTAGTT
Source organism: Bacillus sp. B1-b2 (assembly GCF_009183415.1). Classification (GTDB taxonomy): domain Bacteria; phylum Bacillota; class Bacilli; order Bacillales; family Cytobacillaceae; genus Niallia. Next base: position 45,107 of record NZ_WEHU01000030.1, read on the forward strand.
ACTATGAAGAAATAAAAAAATTAGTGCCAAATGCAGCGGTTGTTGATCTTAGCTTTGATGTTTCTGAGGAAACAGACACACCTGGAGAAAACTTTGTAAATGGATTTAAAGATACAACAAATTCTTTAGGACAAATTTTTGATAAAGAAGAAGAAGCGAAACAATTAGTAGCAGATTTTGATAAATCTATTGAAGATGCTAAGTCAGCATATAATGGAACAGATAAAATAATGAGCGTTATTGTTTCTGGTGGAGATATTGGTTTTGCCGCTCCTAATTCTGGTCGTGTTTGGGGACCAATGTACCAAATTTTTGAATGGGCACCAGCATTAGAAGTGGACGAGACTTCTTCCGATCATCAAGGTGATGAAGTTTCTGTTGAAGCCATTGCTCAAAGTAATCCTGATTGGCTGTTTGTACTAGATCGCGATGCTGCAGTATCTGCTGAAGAGGGAGCAGTTCCAGCTAAGGATGTAATGGAGAACTCACCAGCTCTACAAAACACAACTGCTGTATCCAATGGACAGATTGTTTATGCACCTAATGATACTTACACAAATGAATCCATTCAAACATATATCGAGTTATTCGAAAATCTTGCAAGTACTTTAGCTAAATAGTCTAAGGGAGTATATCAAAGTGTTGAAAAAAACAATAGCAAAGAAAGCTGGGGTTGAGAGGAATTCTCAGCCCCAGCTTTATAACCACAATAAAATTATAACAATACCTTTAATAATAACGAGTATAGGTGTTATCATTCTAGGAATTATATCACTGTTTACGGGAGTCTATGATATAAGTGGACAAGAGGATGGAATGGAAATGTTTTTCATCACTCGAGTTCCAAGAACAGTAGCATTAATGCTTACTGGAGCTGCAATGGCTATGGCAGGACTTGTCATGCAATTAATTACACAGAACCGTTTTGTGGAACCAACTACAACGGGAACAATTGAATGGTCAGGTTTAGGACTTTTGCTTGTGTACTTATTGTTTCCTTCTCCATCCTTAGTTCTAAGAATGACTGGTGCCATCATTTTTTCTTTTATAGGAACGATGATTTTCTTTTTGTTTCTAAGAAGAGTTAAACTTCGGTCGTCATTGATTGTCCCGATTATAGGTTTAATGCTTGGTGCAGTTATTTCTGCCGTTTCTACCTTTATTGGACTCACTTTTCAAATGACCCAAAGTATTGAAAGCTGGTTTGTAGGTTCTTTTGCAGCGGTTCAAGTTGGAAGATATGAATATTTGTGGCTAATTGTTATTGTCACTATTCTTATTTTTCTTTTTGCAAATAGATTGACTCTAGCTGGACTTGGAGAAGATGTTGCTACTAGTCTTGGATTAAATTACAATAGAATCGTTCTTTTGGGTACTGCTTTGATCTCTTTTGCAGTTGGAATTGTTGCAGCTGTTATAGGAAACCTACCTTTTCTAGGCTTAATAGTACCAAATATTGTTTCCATGTTTAGAGGAGATGATCTCAGAAGTAATTTGCCTTGGGTATGTTTAATAGGAATGGGTACGATAACTCTTTGTGACATTATTTCTCGAACCATTATTATGCCTTTTGAAGTACCTGTATCATTAATACTTGGAACAATAGGGTCAGTCGTATTTATTACTATATTATTGAGACAGAGAAAACAGGGGAGGCTATGATGAACACATTGGAAGTTAGGAATAAAGAATATGTCGAAATCGAGTCTAGCCTTCATAATGAAAAAAGATCAGCTAGAGCTTTTCGTTCTAAGAAAGAAGAAAAAAGATATTGGATTTTACTTATAACATTTATTGCTTTAGGTCTCCTTTCATCCTATGGACTATTAGTTTATAACAATCCAGTTCCAGTAAATTCACCTTCTTTTATTCCCGTTGTGATGAGAAGAATAGTAGCAGTTGTAGCCATGATCATTGCCGCAGTTTGTCAGAGCTTGTCTACCGTTGCTTTCCAGTCTATTACGAATAATAGAATTATTACTCCTTCCCTATTAGGATTTGAATCATTGTATTCAACCATTCATACTAGTACCATGTTTTTCTTTGGTGCTAGTGCCATGATAAACTTTACTGGAATTGGTCCATTTGTATTCCAAGTTATTATGATGGTCTTAATGAGTTTGATACTTTATGGATGGTTACTTTCTGGGAAGTATGGGAACTTGCAGCTCATGCTTTTGGTTGGAATTATTATTGGAACAGGACTGAATTCGGTGTCCACTTTTATGAGAAGGCTTCTTGCTCCTTCTGAGTTTGATATTTTACAGGCAAAATTGTTTGGCTCGGTCAATAATGCAGATTCAGAGTATTTTCCTATTGTTATACCAATGGTAATAGTTATAGGGTTTTTAATTCTTGCTTACTCTAAAAAATTAAATGCTTTGTCACTTGGAAAGGATGTTTCTACTTCTTTGGGAGTTAAATATCAATCTAGTACTATTTATGTCCTTGTGTTAGTTGCTATTTTAATGTCCATTTCAACAGCTTTGGTTGGACCACTTACTTTTTATGGATTTTTAGTTGCAACTCTGAGTTATCAAGCGGCTCCGACTTATGATCACAGATATGTTTTTCCGATGGCTCTTGCTATTGGGTTTTTGATCATTACGAGTGCATACTTTTTAATGTATCATGTATTTAATGCTCAAGGTGTCGTTTCCGTTATTATTGAACTATTTGGTGGAATCATATTCTTAATCGTCATTTTAAGGAAGAGGGCTTTATGATAAAGATTAATAATGTTAGAAAATTGTATAGTGATAAGGTAAAAATAGGACCACTGAATATTGAAATACCGAAAGCTGGTCTTACTTCTTTAATTGGTCCTAATGGTGCTGGGAAGTCTACGACCCTTTTAATGATTGGTAGGCTTTTGGATATGGATGAAGGTCAAATTCAGGTGGCAAATATGGATGTTTCTCAATCTAAATCAAATGACTTAGCAAAGATATTAACTATATTGCGACAAGAAAATCATTTTGTAACAAGGCTTACGATTAGACAGCTAGTTGGATTCGGACGTTTTCCGTATTCAAAAGGGAGATTAACAAAGGAAGATGAAGCAATTATTTCTAAATATATCGATTTTTTAGACTTGACTGCTCTGGAAAATAGATACTTAGATGAACTTTCTGGTGGTCAAAGGCAAAGAGCATATGTTGCAATGGTTCTGTGCCAAGAGACGGAATATGTCCTTTTGGACGAGCCTTTGAACAATCTAGATGTTGCTCGTTCTGTCCAAATGATGGAGCATTTGAGACAGGCTGCTAATGAATTTGGAAGAACGATTGTAACTGTAATGCATGATATTAATTTTGCTGCTAAATATTCTGATAGAATTTGTGCGATGAAAGATGGACAAATTGCTGCTTTTGGAACAGTAGAAGAGATTATGGATCCTGTAGTTTTGACAGATATTTTTGAAACGAAAATAGAAATTCTGGCTGGTCCTTATGGGCCAATTGCGATTTATTAAATAAAACATGGTTTAAAAGGAAAAGTATCTATTCCTTATCGTCTACATAGGCAGTTGTTTGTGTAATTAAAAAAAGTAAAGAGACTTGCTAGTCATAAAATTTAGCAAGTCTTTTTGATTTTTTATAGAAAAGAACCTTTGGCTTAACCTGATTCCCCAATAAATAAGAGTGGACCTTCTCTAAAGAAAAAATGAAAATGTGGGAATTAACCTTTATTGATCTTTCAGAGATATTTATCAAAGTATGGTATAGCATTTAACATAAAATCATGACATTGTTATTAGTTTACATGCGATAACTATTGCTTTTACATAAAATGATATTGAAGGAAATTTAACGTCTTAGTATCGATTTATGTTAAATTAAATAGATGGAAAAATATAGGGAAATGTAATAACAGGAGATGTTTCAATGATTAGTAACCTTAAAAGTGATAGAATAACCTTACGAGAAATGGAAGAGATGGATTGGATAGATGTGCATCAGTATGCTTCAAAAGAGAAAGTATGTCAATACCAACCATGGGGACCAAACACAGAGGAAGAGTCTAAAGATTTTGTAAAACAAGTAATTGTAGATGCGAAAAAGGAAACAAGAACTCGATTTGTTTTTGCCATAATGGAGAAGAAAACGGAAAGAATGATTGGTTCAGTAGAGTTCCATATTCAAGACATTACAAATAAAACAGGGGAAATTGGATACATAATAAATCCAGAAGCTTGGGGAAATGGATTTGCAACAGAAGCAGCAAGCATTTTACTAGAATTCGGATTTACACAATTTAAACTTCATCGTATTTATGCTACATGTGACCCTAGAAATCTTGCTTCATCAAGGGTGTTAGAAAAAATCGGAATGACTAAAGAAGGTAGGTTGCGCGAAAATATGTTATTAAAAGAAGGCTGGCGTGATTCACTTTTATTTAGCATTTTAGAGCAAGAATGGAATAAATATTGTAATTTTAATTGAACGGAAAGTGCTTTCCTTTATAAATAGGAGAGCACTTTTTCTTATGTAACAAATGGGGTTGTTTCGTTTACAAAATTATAAAGATTGATATTTAGCAAGAAAAGGATATAAAAGAGAAAGTGAAATAGAAAATATAAGTGCGAAAATGAGTGAAAAACCAAAATTGAATTTTAAAAGCTCTAAGCACAACCAGTATACGAGGAAGAATGGCACTACAGATATGGATACAGCTATAAGGCGAGTGATAAACCTTACTTTATGGGATGTTTTTAGGAGCAGGTAATAGGCTTATAGAAAAACAAAAACGAATGATATAAAGTACTCCAGTTAAACTTTCGGTTACATTTACTACACTTATGCATAATAATTACCTCCATAATTTAGTTGGATTATATCGTTATAGATATTCTTAAGTATAAATGGATAGAGAAACTGTAAACAAATCTTCTATATTCTTACAATCTATTTTTCATTATCAAAAACTCACTAATGTCGCATAAATAAGTTTTGAATTTTCTGTTTTTGTTTTTCCCTCAAAAAGAGAAAGAACGAAAACATTAAAACGAAGGTAGTAAACATCCATTTTTTTACTATAACTTTTGACGA
>NZ_WEHU01000031.1 GCF_009183415.1 Bacillus sp. B1-b2
TGTGTTTCACGCTTATGCATTTGGGTCTGCTCATCCAACTACGGGTCTCTCGATTCACCGCATCTCCTTCAAACACTACCTCGCAATAATGCCCTAGATTAGTTTTCATAGGTTGTACCAGTATCCCTATGGGAGGACTTTCACCTCCGAGAGAATCATACCTTCCAGGATTCGGGGCTTGTTATTACCGAAGTAACATCGCCCAACCTATAACAGTAAATTCATGCTTTAAAGCAAAAAGGAGCGACTGCCCGTCGCACAAAGATGACCCCTATTCAATATAGGAATCACCTTCTAGTTGCTTAGTCTCTTTTTTTATTGTGTCCTTGACATGGGTGCCAGTTTAAATCTCCATCTTTTTTTACTAAAACTATGTATGCAGCCATTTAATATAATTTAAGCAAATATTTTTATTAGTTGAACTGAGCTCTATTGCTTTATTCAAAACTTATTATATCCTGGAGAAAAAGGCCTGAACAAATATGATTTATTTGTCCAGGCCTTCATTTATTTCTCTATCATCATTATTGTAGGCTATGCGAGTATATGTCACTACTCAAAATTCATTTATACAACATCATTATTCAAATTTGCTCAAGGCATTGATAAACCGACATCATATCCTGTTTATTTAACTCACGAATACGATTAAAAATCAGGATATCTGCAACATCTTCCGTTAGTAGGCTTTCAGCAACAACATCACTTACTTTGCCTGTTACCCATGTTTGCACGTCTATGCCCTCAACGATTTCCTTGCGCCCTTCATCATTAATGCCACTTGCATAGCAACTTACACATGGAATAGTTAATTTGTACACACCATCATGCAGATTATCTTCTGATATCACTTTCTTTCCTTTACAGAATGGACATGGATGGCTTTTTTTAATTTTATTAATTTGGGTAACTAATTTTTTGTACCCAAATGCTTCATAAACATATGTTAATTTTTTGTATTTTCCATTTGTAAAATACTTATCTATAATCGTTTCTCTTGTTTCATTGATAGCAGGAAAATCACAGATGGTTACTTGATTATTGTTACTGATGGATTCGATATTGTCTTTGATTATATTCCAGAATGGTAAGACATTTTGTAGGACCATTTCATATCCAACAAAGCTTGCTAATTCTAGTTCAAGCATTTTCAGTGCTACTTGTGTTTCCCTTGGTAGCAGAGAGATATCCTCCGTCAAGACCATATCTCCGCCAACAATTGATTTCAATTTTACCAGCTCCGGTAACTTCCCAACTATATTCATTACTTGATCAAGTGGCTGATGAATAATCTCTCGAATATCTGTGTCTCCAAATTGAAGCGGTTTATGGTGATTTAAAACAGTACCATCACAAATGGGGCATGTAATCATTTCTTTAGAAGCTTTCATTTGTTCTTTAATAATTGATTTTGATATGACAATATACCCGCCAATTATGGTGTTAAAGCCTACCCATGTTCTACGTGCCTTACTTTTCTTATCATAAAATGACTTGTCAAAATAACCGTACCAAAATGTATGCTTTTCTTCATCTGACAACTCATTATAGCTTTTTGTGAGATCCTGCCCTAGCTCATTTTTAATCTCTTCAAAGAGAAAATCTATTTTAGGTAATTGATAAAATTTTAATACTTCCATTATTTCTGGATAGAATAGACCATCACAGAATGAAAGATTGCTATCTTGAATCACTAAATCTTTATCAAATATTTCAATCTCAAGACGTCCTGAACATGATGGACAATGATTATCCTGTGAAAAGAAATCAAAACTTCTAGTATTTTTATTAGTTGGATGAGATGCTATTATATGGTTAATCAGACCGCCAATTTCATAAAGAAAACTATACTGGCTATACAAGTGTCTTTCAAGATCAATGGAAATGACTGGTGCAATGGTGTCAGATTCAAATTCACCATAAATCAAACGGGCCATTGATGATAAGCTTTTTAAAATGCCGCCTTTATAGATGTTTTCTGCTCTTTTAAAATACCCTATATGATTTTCTTCTAAATATGTAATGCCATCTTGCTGCTTGAGTGTGGAAGAAATTTTTGATGAAACAGTAAGATCTTCCTTCCTTTTTTCTTCAAAATATTCATCATGGCTGATAACTTCAAGATGCTCCACAGGTGCCGTCTTTCTTTTCCCAAAATCAATTATAAAATCCGAACTTTCTAGCATATAGGCATTATGTTCAATCATTAAGATGGAGACTGATTCATCTTGCAGAATGCCCCTGATACTATCAATGAATTGGTTCAAAATATTTTGCGATAAACCTTTGGAAGGCTCATCAAAAATAAACAACGTATGCGGGTTTCTTGTGTTAGCAAACAACTCTGATACTAAATGAACACATTGAAATTCACCAGTTGATAGTGTTTGTGTTTTTCTTTCTAATGTCAAATAGCCAAGTCCCAGTTTAATCAATAAACTTAAGCGCTTATGAGCGATGTCTTCATTTGGCAGTTCATCAATTATATCTTCAATGGAGCGCTGAAAAATATCATCAATCTCTTCACTATATTTTGTAAGTTTCTTCTTAATATCAAGAAAAGTCGCAACGGTTGACCGATTGGTAATCGATTTGTTTCTGTCTTGACCTACCATAACCAGTTTATCTTTTGGATAACGCTTCAGGAAATCTTTGGTTATACATTCATTGACAAGTGTAGATTTACCGCATCCAGACTCACCCGTAACAGTTACGAGTCTATTTTTGGGAATCTGACATTCAGCCATTTGAATATTACGACAATAAAGGTCATGAAATTGATAGTATTCTGTTGGGATTGCCTGATTTTGTTCCCAATTAATTGGCTGTGGACGTGGTGATTCTTCCACTATTTTTCCACCATATTTTCCACTACCAGGTCCAAAGAACAATTGCTCATCCGTCACATCAAGCACTATGTCAGAATGATCAATGAACCAAATTTGATTCTTATAGCCTAATTGTTTAATTTGTTCTAAAATGTTCAGCAGTGTTTCATGATCAAGACCTACTGAGATTTCATCAATAATAATAACGGTATTTTCACTTACTGCCATGAATTCTGCTAAGTAAAGCCGTGTTAATTCTCCACCTGACAATGTACCCATAATTCGATTTAATGTTAAATAACCAATGTTCATATTGATCATATTTTTAAGAACATGTTGTTTTGCTTCACTAATATGTAAAACTTCTGCTTGTGAAAAAATAGTTTCAATGCTTAAGTTATTGATATCTGAAATCGTATGTGGCTGATCAAATAATTCCATCGTGTATTGTTCCACTTCTTGATTAAAACGTTTCCCCCCACACTTTTTACATTCAACATTTTTGGTCGTTCCACGTCCCTTACAACCTGGACACCAGCCTAATTCATTATTAAATGAAAACATTTCTGGAGATAGCTTAAATTTTTCAGCAAGACACTCACGAATCTCTGTAAACACACCAGTATGTGTGCCAATTGTTGAACGTGGATTGGATGAAATGGATGATCTACCGAGAAAAAGGACTAAAGGCATCTCTTCCATCTTGATAGCACTGAAATTCGTTTCCATAATATTAGAAAACAAATACTGATATTCAGCCTTTGGCAATAAAGAAACAAGACGCTTCTTGGACTCTTCTCCAATGGTTTGACAAAAAGTAGTTTTTCCAGATCCAGACAAACCAGCAATTCCTAATGATTTACCAACTGGAAGCTCTGTATCTAATTTGTCAATATTGTTCGCAATTAATCGGTTTATTTTCATACGTACATCCTCTCTACTCTTATAAGCTCGGTTTTTCCACATTAGTACAGCTACAAATTTAATTGTATTTTTTCGAATCAAAGAACTATTTTATTACTATATCTATTTTATTATTCTTTCACATTGAATTCATTAAAAAACCTATCATTCATCGACAAAAGTTGAGAAGAGATAGGTAAACAATATAATGGAATTGGATAGTCTTCCTTCTTTCTATTATTTCAAGTAACGATATTGAATAGAAAGAACAACTCCCTTAATTTGTTTCCCTATTTATAAAAATGGTAATTCACAACCTTCCTTACTGTAAAGACATCACTATATTCGCTACAATATTAGGTATATGGCACAATCCTTTAGGGAGGATATTCAAAACTATGTACAAGAAGAAAAGAATCTTACTTTGCGGTGTTGGAATAGCAATGATGCTTGGAGGATGCTCAGAAATGGATAATAAAACTACTAATAATGACAATGAAAAGGGAAATGAAGCACATGCTGTACCTTCGAGCGAGACCTTAGTGAGCGTTCAGGATTACACTGGTGAAGGTTATGCTCTTCCATACGGGAAAGAAACCGATAAGCTTGCTGAAGAGAACCGAGATCAGATAGAAAATACAGCTATAAAGTTTTTTAAGAAACAATACAAAACGGATGTTTATATACATAATGTAGTCGGTGCCCTTGATGGGGCTACCATTTTTGTTGAGTCCAAAGAGGAGCCGCATTTCTATACGTATGCGGTTGTACCAATTAATGAACAAGAAAAGAAAGTAATGGCAGATAACATTTGGGTAGATGAATTTAAGGTGGAAAATGCCATTAAAGGTGGTCTGTATCAAATGATTTTTCCTGAAGAATTTAAAAATCTCAATACATACCTCGAATCTCTTGAAGCTAAAGGGGAAGTTACTGGTAAAACAAAAGAAACCCTCCAAAGTGTTGGTGGTCATGGATATATGACTCCCTATTACTTTATAGCTTTAACAAGTAAAGAAGAGGCAATCCAACCAGTTTATGATCTTTATATAAGCAATCCTGATGAAAGTATAGAAAATTTGCATAATGCTTATAATGGAGAATTATTTGCACCTGAAAATTTTAAAATTAACATCCAACTATTTATGAACGACAAGCATGCAAACCCTAGCGTAGATTTATTTAATCAGATCACAAAGGAGCTAGAAGATATGAGCGAGATACCTAAAGGCACCTACAGCTTCTCTCTTAATGATAACTTCATAGATGAACAAAGTGCGGAGGGAGCTAAAGATAATTCACTAAAACGGAGTTATCCGGATTATATTATTAAGGAATAAGTGGGTGAATATGTGAAGATAATGGAGCGGTCACCAAAGGTTAATACAGATAACTTATCCACTATTGGTATTTGAATTACAAATAAGTGGTACCGACTATATAGTATTGGATATTCACTATGAAGATCTAACTGTTCTTGATTCTATGACAGTATTAAATATGGAGATAGAGGAACTATCCATTATTTATGTCGGCACAGTTGCAAGCAGAAAATACGGTAAACAGGTTATCCTTACAGATGACAGCTTTAAGTGAGCTAACTTCAGCAAGAATAGCACCGCGTATATATAGAAGCAGTGCTGTTTCTTTGAAATAGGCAATTTGTAATTGGGTCAGTTAGCAAGTTAAAGAAAATAGTTATCATAAAGAGATTGGGTTGTAATAGTGTTTTCATTTGTAAATTGGAGTTCTCTTTAACATCAATAATAATCTTTAGATATTGTTATAATCTAAAAACCTGAATTACTTATTTATGGTTCAGAGTTATAGTCTAAATATAATATAAAACTGAAATAAAACATAAAAAAATCACTTTTGTATTATTTTAACTTAATTCATAATATTTATTATTAATAATGTCTTTCCTAAACAGCTTCAGCAGTAGGTATATCCCTTTCAATTTCACTTTTAATTTTAGAATATGAAAAACTCCCCATTCCACACTCCATGTCAATATGTCTTTTTATTTCCATAATACTTTCAACTGTTTCAAAATCTTTATAATATATTGAAACTACTAATCTTCTTGCTAAACGGCGTTCATTAATACGTGTGTAATTTGCAAAAGCAGAAATTAAATACTTTGCTACTTCTTCATGTGTTAATGGTCCTCCTGATGATTTCGTACCAATTAGAGGAATTACTAATGTATAATCCGTATAATGATTAGACATTTCTTCAAATAATTTTTCAAGAGAGAAAATTAAATCCTTTCTAGTAGAAGCGAATTTGCCTTGAATATTAGAATTAACCGGTTCACACATTGCTAATAAACCTACTTCATAATGATTATCTTTACTTGGATTTAATGTACACAATGTTCCATATGGATAGATAGGTAATTGATTAATATCATGTTTAATAACTAAATGTTTTAGTTGATTATGTATTTTGCTAGTTAATTGTTGATATTCTTCGTCAGAAAGGATAGATAGGTAATTATTTATTAAACTACTGGAATTGATGTAATCTTTATCGATACAAAAACGATTGTTTACACCCATAATAACAGCAACTCTTTCATTTTCTCCACCATCTCCCTTGAACCTATCAACAACTTCCCAAAAAGAGCCTACTTCATATCCTATTGATACTTTTTTACCTGTTAAATCTAATGAATACCTTTTTTTAAAACTATTATAATTTCGCCATATTTCTAAACTAGTTTTCAGATAATATCCTGTTATTACAATTGCACATAAGATTAGAAACCATTTAATACTTTCAACTAATAGATTATTATCAATATTTTTACAGAATGTATAAACAGCACTGAGAACACCCCATTGACCAAACATTTGAAGTATTCGTTTACCAATTGTTACAGAAATTCTATTTTCTTTACGCACTTTTCATTACTCCCTTTAAATTTCGATTTTTAGCCAAAATTCGGTTGCTGCATCAATTTCAATGACTTGTTTATCATTCAAACTAGGATATTTAAAAAATATAATTTTCGTATTTGCAGCTGACTTTTGTGCATAAGGAGTCTCCTTATTTACAATATAAAAATCACCTTCATGTAATTTAATAACTTCTTCTGTTAATAGATTTTTAATTTCCGAACGTCCTTGTAAAATCATTTGATATTCAGTTACCTCTTTATGAATATGAGGTTTATCAGCTGTAAAATCTTTATAATGAGAAATTCCCACTTCTACATTGTTATCATGAATGTGCGGTAACATTTGTGGAGATTTCAAATTTCCAACTAAATATTGTCGTTCGTTATTTTTTAACACATTATCTAACGTTTCTTTACTTATCTTCTTTATATCCCCCATAAAATCCTCCACTTGTAAATATTGGTATTATAATACTATCATGTCATGTTCTATAAATACATTGCAATATACAATTTAATAAAGAATTCGGTTATTGCATTTATTTAAATAATTCAAAGAACACTAAAAATGTTTTTATGCACATTTTAAGTGTCCCTCTTTGTTAAGTTTATTTACTTATGATACGGTTCCCCCCGATTAATCCGAAACGCCCGATAAACCTGCTCCACCAATATCAGCCGCATCAACTGATGAGGAAACGTCATTTTACTAAAAGATAACTTATCATCCGCTCTTTTCAATACTTCCTCACTTAACCCTAACGATCCGCCAATGATAAAAGTCACCTTACTCTTCCCATATGTAGCGAGCTTATCTAGCATATCTGCCAACTCTTCAGAAGACCTCTGCTTCCCTTCAATAGCCAGCGCAACAACATGTGCATCCACCGCAACTTTCGCAAGTATCCTTTCTCCTTCTTTTTTCTTCACCTGCAGCATTTCTGCTTCTGATAGAATTTCGGGAGCTTTTTCATCTGGTACTTCAATAATTTCTATCTTAGAATAGCTTGATAGCCTTTTTATATATTCTTCAATTCCTTGTTTTAAATATTTTTCTTTTAGCTTTCCAACGGTAACAATTGAGATATTCACATGCTTTCCTCACTTTACGAACAAGATATCCACAAAACTTATCCACATATCCACATTTTTAGTCCACATCTTGTATGGAATCACGTGTTCGCCACCATATATATGGCTGGATTTTTGCAATATTCACAGGCTGTTGATAACTTTTCTTCCTCGGAAACCTGTTCTAAAATAGGGAACGTTTCATGCTCATTTACAATGGTATCTATTGCTATATCAACGTGTTCAGCACAACTATAAATCATTTTTATTTCTCCTTTTAACATACATTTAGTTTGATTTTTCTAAAATAAACTGTGGATAAATAGTTTTACCCACTTACTTTTACTTATCCACATTACATCTTAACATGCTTGCAAAAAACTGCAATACTTTAACCATTCTTTCTATTTTTCACGCAAAATCTTATTGTTATTCTCCAAAAAAAGACACTAACTTGGAATTTAGTTAGTGTCCCCTTTTCTTTTTACATCTGATCTTCTAATAAAATAATTGTCCTTGTTTGTAGCTCACCCTCTCGGTAGAACTTTATCTTCATTTTTTCGCCGATTTTCTTCTCTGTATAAAGATGTTTTCTTAGAGAAATAAGATCTGGGATTTCCTTACCGTCTAATTCTACAATAACATCTAGTTCTTTCAAGCCTGCTTGCTGTGCTGGTGAATCTGGTGTAACTACTTTTACTGCTACCCCTGTTGTTATATCTTCTGGTAGTTTCAGCGCTTCTTGCTGATAATAACCTGGGATATCACTAACAGATTGCAACTCCAAACCCATATATGGTCTTTTCACTTCTCCATATTGCTCTAGATCTTCTATAATAGGAATAGCTGAGTTTATGGGTATAGCAAGACCTATTCCTTCTACTGACGACTCTGCGATTTTCATACTATTAATACCAATCAGCTGCCCCTCTATGTTTACAAGAGCTCCACCACTATTCCCAGGATTAATAGCTGCATCAGTTTGCAGAACTTCCGATTGCCAATCTGCTAATCCATCCTCATTGATATCTACTGGTATTGTTCTTTCTAAACCAGAGATAATTCCTTGTGTTACCGATCCAGAAAAAGTTAAGCCTAGAGGATTTCCAATTGCAATAACAGGTTCTCCAGCTTTTAACGTACTAGAATCGCCAAATTCTGCTACTTTTGATACCTCATTTGCATTTACCTCTACCACTGCTAAATCAGTCCAAATATCTCCCCCAATAAGCTTTGCACTAATCTTTTTTCCATCCGATAAAGTAACCTCTATCTCAGTTGCTCCCTGTACCACATGATTATTGGTTACAATAAAAGCTTTCTTTCCGCTTTTCTTATAAATCACCCCTGAACCAGTACCAGCTTCTTCTGCTGCTGTTTCATCTGCCCAAAATTCAGAGGATTGCAGATTGGTGATACCAACAACAGAATCAGCAGCTTTTTCTACTGCCTTTATAACATCTGTCTCAACACCAACAGAAACTTCTTGAGTGGTAATCCCATCTGAAAAAGAGAGACCATTATTATCTGTTGTATCATACTTAAATAACCCTAAACCCGATAAACGTGGTATCAATAATACTACCATTAATGCTCCAATAACAGCACCAATAAGTCCAGAATAGAAATATCCTTTGCCTGACTTACGTTTTGGACTTCTGCCCTGATTTCCATAATCATAGCCCATGCACTTCATTCCCTTCATATTGTATTAACTACTTGTTATAAATGTAGATTTATTCAAAAGAAAATCTCTGTTTGCCTATCTATTATTTTTCCTTTTTTTTAATAAAAAAAACGAGAATACAAAAGATGGTTGAAATATTTACTCAACTCTAATAAAAAAGTAGCTATCTCTATATAGCCATTAGTTTAGTTGGTACTTTTGGATCTGTATCAAATAAGTTCAATTGCTCTCCTAAGCCAACTCCTCGGCTTTCTAATGTCTGAGCAACAGACATTCTAGCTAAATCCTTCATATTATTATCTAAGCTTAAGTGAGCAAGATAGATATGCTTGGTGCGGTCACCTATTACTTCACTCATTGCAATCGCAGCATCCTCATTACAAACATGTCCTACATCACTTAGAATTCTTCTTTTTATATTCCAAGGATATTTTCCCATTCTTAACATTTGCACATCATGATTACTCTCAAAGACATAAGAATCTGCATTTGAGATAATCCCTTTCATACGATCACTCACATAGCCAGTATCTGTTATCAGAACTAACTTGCTTTCTCCTTGATGAAAGATATAAAACATCGGCTCAGCAGCATCATGTGACACACCGAATGATTCAATAGATAAATCTCCAAATGTCTTGACTGTTTCCATATCGAACTGAAACTTTTGCTCTGTTGGTACTTCTCCAATTAAAGGATTCATTGCTCTCCATGTCTTTTCATTAGCATATACAGGTAATTTATACTTTCTAGCGACAATTCCAACGCCCTTTATATGATCACTATGCTCATGTGTGACTAATATTCCTGACAAATCACTCATTTTTCGATCAATGCCTGCAAATAGACTTTCCATTTGCTTACCACTTAACCCTGCATCTACTAAAAATGAATGTTC
Source organism: Bacillus sp. B1-b2 (assembly GCF_009183415.1). Taxonomy (GTDB): domain Bacteria; phylum Bacillota; class Bacilli; order Bacillales; family Cytobacillaceae; genus Niallia. The sequence goes on from NZ_WEHU01000031.1 coordinate 10,293, forward strand.
CCCTGATTCTACAAATATGGCATTTCCCGTACTGCCACTTGCGAGAACGCTAAAACGCATTTTCTCTCACTCCACTTTCAATTCCTCTGTTTCTGGTTGAATAATTTCTCCAGCTAGTGCATTTACATAATAATTCTTATCATCTACTGTTATCTTCCATGTTGGTGTGAGTAGCTGTGCTGATGTATCTAGCTGTGTATAATAACCTAATTCCATTTTGCTTACAAAAGCATCACTATCAATATAGCTGTTTTTAAATAAAGAGAGAATAACTTCTAATGGTGAAATAATATTTTCTTTTTCATCCATTTCTTTTATATTCTCAAGATATGTTTGATTATAAGAAACAATCTTATTCTCTTCATTTAAGTTAAAGATTAATGCACCCTTTAAATTACGATAAAGTGTTTTTTGGCCATATTGCTGGTAATAGGTTATAGTATTTCCTTTCTTCTCCCAAAAGTGATACTCTGTCCCATTGTAAACCTGATTAGATAAAAATTCTGCCAAATCACCTGAGCTAAAATCATCTTCTACTTCGATGGGCTTTTCCAAGACAGATTGTAGATTAATACTATCTCTTATCGTTATGACTTGGTCTTTTAAAATTCCTTTTTCAAGCTCCTCTAGTTCTTCTACACTAAAGGTCTTTGATTTTGCAGATAGATATTGATCCTTTTGTTTATTCATAGGTATATTCTTTTTGTCATAATCAATACCTAATTGAGCAAGTATATTCGCTGCTGATTCTTCTGTATTATCATCTGCTTTTTGCGATTCTTTTAGCTGTGTATATTCGTAAATCAAATATATATCTAGTAATAAGAAGGCAATAATGAATATTGTCTTTATCTTACTCCAATCCATCTACATTGCCTCCTGTTCCATCTGAGGATAACTGATACCACTTATTATCATATTGATAAAACCAGGTAGGCTGTAAGGAAACAATGCTCTGTGAATCTACTTGCATATTATAACCTAGTACAATATTCTGGATTTTTTCTTGCTTCACTTTTTTATTATTTTGGAAATAAAGTAAAACATCTTGTCCAGATGATACTGTTTCTTTAGAAAAATCAAATGGTGTATTTGTATTAATGATGACTAAATTATTGGTAAAAAGTCTTTGTGCTATGCTATTCTCCCAATCTAACCGAATATCAGATATTTGTGTAGTTAAGTTAAATACTGGCATTCCATTGGTGTTATATAAGCGAAAAGTTACTCTTGTATCATCATCATTACCTACATATAAGTAATTATTAATCCAGCCTCCACGCTGATTCATCAATTCAATGCTATTACTGATAATATGATTTTGATTGTTTAGCTCATTCGTTATCCCTGATGGTTTAAAGAAGCTAACAACATGTGTATCTTTGTATATTCTCAATAACCCTGAATCATCGGTATACTCTTCCCAGTTTGAATATATTTCTTTTTGAGCAATACTAGGATTACTGAATAATGCTCTTTTCAAACGAATGGATTCAATTTTTCTTGTAAAATACTTATATTTATTTACTTCTACTTTTTCTTTCGGTAAATAAATTAAGTATTGATCATTCGGTCTGTAAGCAAAATACGTTAGATAAGCGGACTCTGCCTCTTTCACATGCTTTTTAAAAGCTTCTAATTTCTCCACGTCTTGAGCAACTATCGACGTTTCATAAACACGCTTATTGGATTGAGAGATAAAGTATACTGCCGCTTTATTTTCTGCATTAAGCGTATACGATAGGATAATAGTATCAAAGTCGAAGGAATTATCTCCTTCCATACCTAATATATTTTTATATATTCCAAAAGGAACGTCTCCTGGAAATCTTAACTCTATACTATTCGTACGATTCTCCATAAATTGAGAGACATTCTCTACTTCCGAGGAGATATTTTGAAAACTATCAAAACTGAATTGCTTTAATAAATCTACTAATGAATTCAATTCCTCTACAGAAACTGTACCATAATGATCGCCTTCCATGTGCTGGTAAATTCTATCTGGTTTAACCACTTGGCCAATTTCCTTGGTTGCACCTATTCTTTCTTGCTCCATGGTAGAGCCACTATCTACTGCTTCAATATTACCACCTTGATCTGTCCAAAGTAGATAATATAATAGCAAACTAAGAGCAATAAGAAATATTAATATTCCACTTTTTGCGCTCTCATATTTCATCCCCAATCATCCTCTTCAGATGGTATATAAGGAAGGGTGAAGGAGATTTTTGTCCCTTTTCCTTCTTTACTAGAAGCCCAAATTCTTCCCCCATGAGCCTCTACCATTTCCTTTGCTATTGCAAGACCTAAACCTGTACCTCCAAGCTTACGTGTTCTGGCCTTATCTACTCTGTAAAAACGGTCAAAAATTTTCTCTATATTTTCTTTAGGTATTCCTACCCCATTATCAGAGACACTTACAATGATTTGCTGCTCTTGTTCTTTAATAGAGAAGGTTATTTTTCCACCCTCTGGTGAATACTTCATCGCATTAGAAATAATATTATCTAGTACCTGTGTTAGCTTGTCTTCATCAATTTCGACAAAAGCCACCTTCTTCGGTAACTTTCTTACAAATGTAACATTTTGCTCTTTCGTTAATTCAAATCGATCAATTATTCGATTATAAAATACGATGAAATCAATTAATTCTTTATTTAATTGGTAATCACGACTATCCAGTTTAGATAATTGCAGTAAATCATTTACTAAACGAATCATTCGCTCCGTTTCATTCTGGGTTACATTTAGGAATTTTGGAGCTAATTCATCATCCTTCCATGCGCCATCAGAAAGAGCCTCTACATAGCTTCTCATGGTCGTTAACGGTGTTCTTAACTCATGTGATACGTTCGCAACAAATTCTTTTCTTTCCATATCTATTTTTTCTTGCTCTGTAATATCATGTAACACTGTAATTAAGCCATTAACAAAACCTGTTTCCTTTTGAATTACAGAAAAGTTAGCTCTTAAAATATAAGGTTCATAGTGTGTACTATAATCCAATATGACAGACTCTCTTTCCTCTAACAGCTCATCAAAGGTATATTTTCCATTCAAATCAAGAAGATTAATAATAGGTTCACTGAGTACTGTTTCACGTGAAACATCTAACATTTTAGCCGCAGGCTCATTAATTAAAATAATACGCCCTTTTCGATCGGTAGCAATTACACCATCAGTCATATAAGATAGCACGGAGGATAACTTTCGCCTTTCGCTTTCTGTAGTTGCCTGTGATTCTTGGAGCTTTTTCGTTAAATTATTAAAAGTAATAGCAAGCTGACCAATTTCGTCGAAGCCATATACCTTTACCTTCCTAGAAAAATTTCCTCTTGCTAAGGCAAAAGCATGTTTTTGCATATCGGAAATAGGCTTGGTAATAGTCCTCGCCAAGAGTACACCTAAAACTGCTGTAATAATAAGGGTTATGCCTGTCCCCTTTTGGAATATTTGATTGATATTTTCTATCTGTTTATAAACATTTTCAATCTTTCCTTCTAGATAAATGGCACCAACTATTTGATCTCCTTCTGTTTTGATAGGAGTAATTTGCACATAGATAGTGGAACCTTGTTCTTCCTTAATAGGATTATCTTGCTGACTTGAATTGGTTAACACTCTTCTTACCGAGTTATTGACCATTTTCTGGCCTACTAGATTTTGATTTTCAGGCTCAGATGTTCCTACAATTACACCGTTACTGTCTACTACTCTTATTTCTTTAATGTCACTGGAATTATTATCACTAAGTATTCTTCTTATATCTTCCTCTAAAGTAGCATCGCCTTTTTCAGAAGAACGCTCTTTTACCAGTTGCTCCTCTAGGTAAATAGATAAGATATTTACTTTATCCTGGATTGATGTTTTAAAACTATCTAGCAAAGTATTTTGCAAGGTTTGAGCAAAATACACACCTATAATTTGAATGGAAATAAGAATAAGTAACACAATAACCATCACCAGTTTTACATGAATCGAACGAAAAAAACCGACTTTCTTCATTAATTCTATTACTCCTGTTCAGGGTTTCTTAAATAATATCCTACACCTCTTCTTGTTACGATCCAAGATGGATGACTAGGATTATCTTCTATTTTTTCTCTTAGTCTTCTTACTGTTACGTCCACTGTTCGTACATCTCCATAGTAATCATAGCCCCATACTGTCTGTAAAAGGTGCTCACGTGTCATTACTTGACCAATATGTTTAGCTAAATAATGGAGAAGTTCAAATTCACGATGTGTTAATTCAATCATTTCTCCCCTTTTTGAAACAATATAAGCATCAGGGTGAATAGTTAAGGCACCTACATCTATTTCATTAGTTTCTTTTTCATCCTCCACTGCAGCAGGAACCTGCTGATGTCTTCTTAGATTTGCTTTAACACGAGCAATTAATTCTCTTGTGCTAAAAGGCTTTGTCACATAATCATCTGCACCAAGCTCTAATCCTAATACTTTATCTATTTCTGAATCCTTAGCTGTAAGCATAATAATGGGCATTTCATGCTTCTTTCTAATTTCACGACATACTTCCATCCCATCACGTTGTGGTAGCATGATATCTAATAACACCAAGTCAGGATTAATTTCTTCTACCTTTTCTAAGGCATCATTTCCATCGTATGCACAAGTAACTTCAAATCCTTCTTTTTTTAAATTGAATTGTAATATATCTGCAATTGGTTTTTCATCATCAACAACTAGTATTTTCTTATTCATATTCTCATTCTCCTTATTCGAAGTAATCTATGTCTTTAGTTTTTATCTATATTGTTTACTACTACTGTCTACTTTACCAAATTAAATTTATATAATCACTTTTTTTCTATTTAGTAAAAAAAAATCCCTCTAAAAGAGGGTTTCACATGTATGGAGATCATACTTATCCAACTAATTGAAGAAATAATACATTTTTTTATTAATTTTTGAAACTTTTTAGATGAGCTAATCGTCTAATAGATGAGTTTCATTTTCCCTTAATTTTGGCAAAGAGATATTTATATCTCTTTGTCCTTTTTTATTTCTATTGCTATTTCTTCTATTTTTTTCTTCCTCTAATTGTCTAGAATGATCACTTCATTATTTCACTTTAACATAAAATAATATAAATATTAGTTTTGCCATTAGATTGTAATATAATTGTTGTCTATTTAACATGATGAGCCTAGTCTTTTTGTAAGGTAATTAAATAAGGAGTAAACTAAGTTTCCTATTGGTAAACAATATAGGAGTATAACTGATCATTTATGAGGGATTAGTTATTTACGGGGAAATAATTTTGAGCATAAAAAAACAACTAACTGAAAGTCGTTGTTATTATTAAAGGTGGCTCAGGACGGAATCGAACCGCCGACACAAGGATTTTCAGTCCTTTGCTCTACCGACTGAGCTACTGAGCCATACTATTTATTATGTATAAAAGAATCTATTTTACTATGCTTTGCATAGTAGGGAAAATGGCGGTCCGGACGGGACTCGAACCCGCGACCTCCTGCGTGACAGGCAGGCATTCTAACCAACTGAACTACCGGACCATTTTTTTATATTCTTCTATTTTAAGAGAATATGACCCATACGGGATTCGAACCCGTGTTACCGCCGTGAAAGGGCGGTGTCTTAACCGCTTGACCAATGGGCCTTAATAGTATTATTTAAAAATGGTGAGCCATGAAGGATTCGAACCTTCGACCCTCTGATTAAAAGTCAGATGCTCTACCGACTGAGCTAATGGCTCATACATATGAGCATTTCACTTGCAAAATTTATTTCATTTGCGACGCTTTTTATATTATCACAGGTTCTAACTAAATAGCAATAGTTTTTTTAAACTTTTTAAAAAAAAACTATTATTTCATAACAGAATCTCAATAGAATGCTTCTTCTATTGAGATTCTTTGCTATCTTCTATTAACTTTGTCTCCAAGGACTGTGTACTACATTTGTTTGCATACGATCAGGTCCTACTGAGAAAATAGACAATGGGATACCTGTTAGTTGAGATACTCGCTCTAAATAATGACGAGCATTTTCAGGTAACTCATTTAATGTTTTACAACCAGTAATATCCTCTGACCAACCTGGAAGTTCCTCATATACTGGTTCACACTCTGCTAAAATTTTCAAGCTTGCTGGGAATTCTTCCATCACTTCCCCTTTGTATTTATAAGCTACACAAATTTTCAGCTTTTCTATACCAGTTAATACATCGATAGAATTTAAAGATAAGTCTGTAATACCACTTACACGACGAGCGTGACGAACCACTACACTATCAAACCAACCTACGCGGCGTGGTCTTCCCGTTGTAGTACCATATTCGCGTCCAACTTCTCTAATTTGATGACCGATTTCATTATCTAGTTCTGTTGGGAATGGTCCATCCCCTACTCTAGTTGTATAGGCTTTTGAAACACCTACTACATGTTTTATTTTTGTCGGACCTACACCAGATCCTATTGTAACCCCACCTGCAACTGGATTGGAAGAAGTAACAAATGGATATGTACCTTGGTCGATATCTAACATTACACCTTGAGCACCTTCAAAAAGAACACGACGTCCATCATCTAAGGCATCATTTAATACAACAGATGTATCACAAACATATTGTTTAATTTGTTGACCATATTCATAATATTCATCTAGAATATCCTCAATTTTAAACCCTTCTGTCTCATAGATACGCTCTAATAAACGGTTCTTCTCTTCTAGGTTTCTCGTTAATTTTTCTTCAAATGCTTCACGATCTAATAAATCAGCTATACGAATACCTACGCGAGCCGCTTTATCCATGTAAGCCGGACCAATTCCTTTTTTCGTTGTACCAATCTTATTAGCACCTTTACTTTCTTCCTCTACCTCATCTAATTTCAAATGATATGGAAGAATAACATGTGCACGATTGCTAATTCTCAAGTTATCTGTGCTAACATTACGATCATGTAAGTACTTTAATTCAGCGATGATTGCTTTTGGATCAACAACCATTCCATTTCCTACCACACTAATTTTATCTTTATAGAATATTCCAGATGGAATTAAGTGTAACTTATATGTTTCACCATTAAATTTAATGGTATGTCCCGCATTATTACCGCCTTGATATCGTGCGATTACTTCTGCATTTTCAGATAAGAAATCGGTAATTTTACCTTTTCCTTCATCTCCCCACTGCGTTCCTACGACTACTACTGATGACATCCTAGAGCACCTCCAAGGTTTCTATATCTTTTATTATAAGCCAATCAAACATTCCTATTTTACCAATTATAATAGAGAAAAGTCAATAAAACACGAACAATCATTTTACTAGTTATCTAATACGTTCGTAATTATACAATAAAAAAATAGTAGCATCGAAGCTACTATTTTAAAAGTTACTATGCTATAAAGGATGATATTTAGCAGTTTATAAAACTTCTAATCTATCTTTTATGCTCCTGCTGGTACAACGGCATCGTCAAATCGCCGTTCTAAGTTTACGAATTTATTATATTCTTTTACGAAGGCAAGCTGTACGGTACCCGTAGGACCGTTACGTTGTTTAGCAATTATAATTTCTATTATGTTTTTACTTTCTGATTCTTTATCATAGTAATCATCACGATATAGAAAGGCAACAATATCTGCATCCTGCTCAATACTCCCTGATTCCCTAATATCAGACATCATTGGACGTTTATCTTGGCGTTGCTCTACACCCCTAGAAAGCTGTGATAAGGCTATAACAGGTACTTTTAATTCACGAGCAAGCTGCTTCAGTGAACGTGATATCTCGGATACTTCTTGTTGTCTGTTTTCACCAGCTCGTCCACTACCAAGAATCAACTGTAAGTAGTCAATTAAAATCATACCAAGTCCGTGCTCTTGTTTAAGACGTCTGCATTTTGCTCTTATATCGGTTATTTTCACTCCTGGGGTATCATCAATAAAGATTCCTGCGTTTGATAAGCTTCCCATAGCCATGGTTAGTTTACCCCAGTCTTCATCTGTTAGAGAACCTGTGCGGAGTCTTTGAGCATCAATATTTCCCTCTGCACAGAGCATACGCATTACAAGCTGTTCTGCTCCCATCTCAAGACTAAAGATAGCTACATTTTCACCTGTCTTCACAGCCACGTTTTGGGCAATATTTAAGGCGAAAGCTGTCTTACCAACGGAAGGTCTTGCTCCCACAATAATAAGGTCATTTCGCTGAAATCCTGCTGTCATTTTATCTAATTCAGCGAAGCCCGTTGCAATTCCCGTAATATCTCCTTTACGATTATGCATTTCTTCAATATTATCATATGTTCGAACGAGTACATCTTTTATATTGTGAAAGGCTCCAGCATTTTTTCGCTGTGCAACCTCTAATATACTTTTTTCTGCTTCACTAAGTAATGCCTCTACTTCATCTTCACGTGAATAACCATCTTGAGCAATAGTCGTAGCTGTTCGAATTAATCGGCGAAGAAGAGATTTTTCTTCTACTATTTTTGCATAGTATTCAATATTAGCAGCTGTAGGTACACTAGCAGCTAGTTCACTTAAATAACTAACTCCGCCGGTATCCTCTAAATTATTCGTCGCTGCCAATTCTTCTGTTACTGTGATTAAATCAACGGCTTTTCCTTCATCATTTAATTTTAACATGATGGCGTAAATACGTTGATGTGCACCACGGTAGAAATCTTCTGGAATCAATATCTCAGAAGCAAGTGTTAAACTTTGCGGTTCTAGAAATATAGCACCTAATACTGCTTGTTCTGCTTCCATATTTTGAGGTGGAACACGATCCATCAATTCACTCACTATTAATGACCTCCTTGTATGTGAAGAGGGTATTTTTTCTTACAAAAAGAAAAAATGTGACCAGTTAATCTGTATCACATTTCTTATCGTCTTATCCTATTCTAACATGTTTAAGTTTAAATGCTACTTCCAAAATTAGTTTAATTCTTTTACATGTACATTTAAAGTAGCTGTTACTTCTTGATGAAGCTTTAAAGGTACCTTAGTAACCCCAAGAGAGCGGATAGCATCTTCCATCTCAATTTTTCTTTTATCTACTTTAATATTATGCTTTTTATTTAATTCATCAGCAATTTGCTTACTAGTAATAGAACCGAATAATCTTCCGCCTTCACCAGATTTTGCTTGAAGTTCTATTGTAAGTTTTTCTATTTGTTCTTTTAATTGTTTTGCTTGGTTTAATTCTTCGATTGCTAATTTTTCTTCTTTTTTCTTTTGTGCATTTAATGTACTAACAGCACCGTTATTAGCTTCTACTGCTAATCCTTGTTTAATTAAGAAGTTTTGTGCATAACCATCTGCTACATTTTTAACTTCCCCTTTTTTCCCTTTACCTTTAACATCTTTTAAGAAAATTACTTTCATCCTTTTCTTCTCCCTTCGAAATACTCATCAATAGCTAACTTTAATCTAGCTTCTACTTCGTCTAAGGACATGTCAGCTATCTGTGTGGCTGCATTTGTTAGGTGTCCTCCACCATGAAGACTTTCCATTATGATTTGTACATTAATATCGCCTAATGAACGGGCACTAATTCCTATAATAGAATCTCCCCTAGGTGCTATAACAAATGAAGCTACAATTCCCTCCATAGTAAGCAAAGTGTCTGCTGTTTGAGCAATAAGGACATTATCAGCCATATCTTTTGCAAGCGCAATAGCAACTCCTTCTTTATAGAAGCTGACATTTTGGATAATTTTAGCTCTTTTTACATAATTGTCAAGATCTTCCTTTAAGAACTTTTGAACTAGAACAGTATCTGCTCCTAACCCTCTTAAGTAAGAGGCTGCATCAAAAGTTCTTGCGCCTGTTCGTAAAGTAAAGCTTTTAGTATCTACTATTATTCCTGCTAAAAGTGCTGTTGCCTCTAGCATTTCAATCTTAGCTGTTTTTGGCTGATATTCTAGCAGTTCTGTTACTAACTCTGCAGTAGAAGAAGCATATGGCTCCATATAAACGAGTAATGGATTATCAATAAACTCCTCTGCACGTCGGTGATGATCTATTACTACTACATCCTCTATTCTATACAATAATCGTTCATCAATCACTAAAGAAGGCTTATGGGTATCTACTATCACTAATAAAGTATCACTTGTAGCCATCTCTAATGCCTGTTCTGGAGTTATAAATCGTGAGTAAAGTGCTTCCTGTTTCTTAATCTGGTTCATAAGTCTTTTCACAGCGGTATCGATTTCTTGGAAGTTAATTACAATATAGGCATTTTTGTTATTCATTTGGGCAACTTTATTGATACCTATTGCTGCTCCGATAGCATCCATATCAGGATTTTTATGACCCATGATGATAACTTTATCACTCTCTAGCACCAATTCTTTTAATGCATGAGAAATAACTCGAGCTCTAACTCTTGTTCGCTTTTCCACTGGATTTGTTTTTCCACCATAAAATTTAACCTTACCATTAAGCTGCTTGATGGCTACCTGATCTCCACCTCTTCCTAATGCTAAATCAAGGCTAGATTGTGCAATATTTCCCAGCTCAGGAAGTGAAGAAACCCCAGCTCCAACTCCTATACTGAGTGTTAAAGGTACATTTTGCTTAGTAGTTAACTCTCTTACATCATCTAGTATGGTGAATTTCCCTTTTTCTAGGGACTGAAGGATATTTTCATTAAAGACAGCAAAAAAACGCTCAGATGATATTCTTTTTAATAAAACCCCATTATCCTTTGCCCATTTGTTTAATATGGAAGTCACACTATTATTTAAGCTACTTCTTGTTTGATCATCCATGCCTTGCGTTAGTTCATCATAATTATCCAAGAATATAATAGCAATAGCTGTTCTCTCATCTTCATATAATTTTTCGATTTCAGTCTGTTCTGTTACATCAAAAAAGTATAATAGTTTTTCTTCTACCTTATGAATCACTCTAAATTTCCGCTCATTTAAGGTAATAATCTCTGTTTCCACTTCTTGTTTAATCAAAGGGATAATGGAAGGGGAGACATCATAAAGAGATCTTCCTACTAAAGTATCCTCTAGAAAACAAGAAGCTACAAAGGGATTAGTCCACTCAATGTAGTAATCATCATTTATTAACATGATTCCGATTGGCATTTCCATTAAAGCTTCTTCTCCTACCTTCTTTACCCGGTAAGAAAGAGTAGAAATATAATCTTCTGTTTCTTTTCTTTGGCGAATATCCATCCTTAATATTAAATAATAAGGGATGATGGATATTAATAAACCAAGTAGTGAAAACACCCAATTATAATAAGAGAGGATTCCAAGCAGAATGATGGTAATACCAACCAAGCATATCAGCGGATATCTAATGGACCCTTTCTCTAAAAATGTAGGCAATTTTTCTCCTCCTAATAATAATGGAATATAGTATGTTTCTCTTTATTAAATACTATGTATAAGTGTTACCTTCTATTATTATACCCCATACCAATTAATTAAAATATATAAACAATAATTATACAAAAAATATTACAAAGCTTCTATTTTACTCTTTTCAACATTTAACTTAATTCCTAATTACAGGAAACAGATATCATAAATGATAATAAAAACCCCTATTAGAACAGAGTCTAATAGGGGTTTTGTACTAATTACTCACCACTTACGTATGGTAGTAATGCCATAGTACGAGAACGTTTAATAGCAATCGTTAATTTACGTTGGTATTTAGCGCTTGTACCAGTTACACGACGAGGTAAAATTTTACCACGTTCTGATATGAATTTTTTAAGTAAATCTACATCTTTATAATCGATGTTAGTGATACCGTTAGCAGTAAAGAAACAAACTTTACGGCGTTTAGCACGGCCACCTCTGCGTCCACCCATTGCCATGAGATTAACCTCCTTTTTTAATTACCAAGTCTATCTTAGAATGGAAGATCGTCGTCTGAAATATCAATTTGACCGCTATTTGCAAACGGATCTTCATCCATTTTCGTATAATCCTGGTTATTTCTGTTATTTTGAGGTCGCTGATTCTGATAATTGCTAGATCCACCGAATGGATTATCCTGATCTCTCGGAGCATTAAAATTCATGTTGTCATTTCTATTAGCAGAACTGTTTCTTGGTTCTAAGAACTGAACACTTTCCGCTAATACTTCTGTCACATAGACACGTTTTCCGTCTTGTCCATCATAACTACGCGATTGAATTCGACCATCAACACCTGCTAAACTCCCTTTTTTCAAGAAATTAGCAACGTTCTCAGCTGGTTTTCTCCAAACTACACAATTAATGAAGTCAGTTTCTCTTTCCCCTTGCTGATTCGTAAAAGTACGGTTAACAGCTAGAGTAAAAGATGCCACAGCAACTCCGCTTGGTGTATAGCGTAACTCTGGATCCTTTGTTAAACGGCCAACAAGAACTACCCGATTCATCATATCAGTTTCAACTCCCTTCTATTTTTTAATGTTTCACGTGAAACAATATTTAAATTATTATTTTGCTTCGTCTTTAACGATAATGTGGCGAATGATATCTTCGCTGATTTTAGCTAAACGAGTGAACTCTTCAACTGCTGCAGCTGGAGCTGTCATTTTAACTAATTGGTAGTAACCATCACGGAAATCATTGATTTCGTAAGCAAGACGGCGTTTACCCCATTCTTTAGCTTCTGCTAATTCCGCACCATTATCAGTAAGGATGCCGTTAAAACGCTCAACTAGAGCTTTTTTAGCCTCATCTTCAATATTTGGACGGATGATGTACATAACTTCGTACTTTTTCATCACTTTCACCTCCTTTTGGTCTAAACGGCCCATTATGGGCAAGGAGCAACTATACATTACTCACAATATGAAATTATAGCATATAGAATTGAAAATAGCAATGAAACATACCCTTCAATTTTTATGCATATCTTTTATCTATTATATTTTTAGATAGTATAACTTCCTTATAATCATCCACTAATTGGTTAAAAATACTATTCCAAGACTGTGTTAATGCATAATCCCTTGCATTTATTCCCATTTTTTCTCTTCTCTCGCTATTTGAAAGTAGTTCTGTAATAGCATTTGTAAACTGTTCCACATTCTCTTTTTCACATATAATTCCATTTTTTCCATTCTCCACAATCTCTGTTACACCGCCTACATTAGATACTACTGCAGGTGTACCACAAGCTAGTGATTCTAACACTACATTTCCAAAGGTTTCTGTGAAAGATGGAAAGATAAAAAGATCAGCTCCTGCATATATTTTAGCCAAATCTTCACCCTTTATATAACCAGTAACAGTTATATTTTCCTGTTCTGCTGCCTTGGCTTCCCACATTTCTTTATTAGGTCCATCTCCCACAATCAACCAGTGAACAGAGTCACTTATATGATCTGGTAATTGCTCTATAACATTGTTCAATGTCACTAAATCCTTCTCTGGTGCTAATCGTCCAACATATAAAAGAATATATTCCTCTTTTATCTTATATTGTTGTTTTAATGCTTGTTTTTCATTAGGATATGGCTGAAATATGTCACAGTTTATGCCTCTTCCCCAAAGCTCGAGTGAATAAAAGCCTCTTGTTTGTAGCTTTCTTTTAGTATCCATGCTTGGGACAAAGATTTTTTCTGTAGATTGGTGGAACCATTTTAAGTATTTCCATAAAAAAGGAGCTAATAAGGAAGCATGATAGTACTTAAGATATTGATCAAAATTAGTATGGTAAGATGATACAACAGGGATATTCAGTTTTTTAGCTGCAAATAGACCATAAAGTCCCATCATATAAGGGGTAGCAAGATGGATAATATCTGGTTGAAACTGCTTAAGACTAACTTCAATTTTTTTTGGATTTGTAATAACAGTTCTACATTCAGGGTATAAAAAAGTTGGAAGGCTACGAAATTGTTGTAAATTAGGGTATGTAGTAGAATGATCGTCATTTTCTGGAGAGTATAGTTGGTATGATATTTGCTTGTCTTCTAAGTGACCTATCAGCCTTTTAAGAGTTTGTGCTACACCATTTACTTGAGGATAATACGTATCTGTAAAAATAGCAACTTTCAACGGCATTTTCTCCCTTCAGCATAAAGGTTGGCTTCTAGATATAATGGTAGCATCTCTTTAGTAAGGGAAATTTTAAGGAAATGTTAAATTAAATTTAAATTATGTTGATACATTTTATACCTAGTGTTATTAGTAAATTATCCTATTCCTTTTCAACTAAAAAAATGTCTTGTAAAGCCTTCCCTAAAAGGGATTATGCTTTACAAGACATTGGCTATCAATTAAACGTTAAAGCGGAAATGAATAATATCTCCATCTTTTACAATGTATTCTTTGCCTTCTAAACGTACTTTACCAGCTTCTTTGGCAGCTACCATGTTTCCGCTTGTCATTAAATCATCATAAGAAACTGTTTCTGCGCGAATAAATCCTCTCTCAAAATCAGAGTGAATGATTCCTGCACATTGTGGAGCCTTCATTCCTTGCTTAAATGTCCATGCACGAACTTCTTGAACACCTGCAGTAAAGTATGTTGCTAAGCCTAAAAGATGATATGCAGCGCGAATTAGCTGATCTAAACCTGATTCTTCAATTCCAAGCTCTTGTAGGAACATTTCTTTTTCTTCCCCTTCAAGCTCAGCAATTTCCTCTTCAATTTTTGCACAAATAACAATTACTTCTGCGTTCTCTTTAGAAGCAAAATCTTGAACAAGTTTCACATACTCGTTATTTTCTGCGTCAGCTACTTCATCTTCACCCACATTAGCTACATATAATACAGGCTTAATTGTTAATAAATGTAACCCTTTTGCAATTTTTAATTGCTCTTCTGTAAAGTCAACAGCTCTTGCAGATTTTTCTTCTTCAAATCCTTCTTTTAGTAGCTCTAACACTTCTAATTCTGCAACTGCTTCTTTATCTTTTTGTTTGGCAAGCTTGCCTACACGTGCAATTCTTTTCTCTACCGATTCTAAATCTGCTAAAATTAACTCTAAGTTAATTGTCTCAATATCAGATATAGGATCTACTTTTCCAGAAACATGTGTGATATTATCATCTGCAAAGCAACGAACAACTTGACAAATTGCATCTACTTGACGGATATGAGATAAGAACTTATTACCAAGTCCTTCTCCTTTACTTGCTCCTTTTACGATTCCAGCAATGTCTGTAAACTCAAATGTAGTTGGTACTGTTTTCTTTGGTTGTACTAGTTCTGTTAGTTTATTTAAACGGTGATCAGGTACTTCTACTATCCCAACATTAGGATCAATCGTACAGAACGGATAGTTTGCTGACTCTGCACCAGCTTGTGTAATTGCATTAAATAATGTAGATTTACCAACATTAGGTAAACCAACGATTCCAGCAGTTAACGCCATTATGCCACTCCCTTTTCATATATAAACTCCCTAAATAAACGAACAATAGGAAGAAGTAATTCTTATAGACCTTTACCAATTA
This sequence comes from Bacillus sp. B1-b2, assembly GCF_009183415.1. Taxonomy (GTDB): domain Bacteria; phylum Bacillota; class Bacilli; order Bacillales; family Cytobacillaceae; genus Niallia. The sequence continues at coordinate 25,722 of NZ_WEHU01000031.1, forward strand.
TAGATTTAACAAGCAAAAAAGACAAGTAGTACTAGAATTTAGAACATAGTAAAAAAGATATCTCATAGAAGATTTTGTTCTAGCTGTCTTCTATGAAATATCTTTTTTTATCCTTTTATTCTTCATGCTTTACTAAAACCTTCTTCATCTTTCTTGAAAATTCTTTTCTCGGGATGAGAACACTGTGACCGCATCCCTCGCATTTTATACGAATATCCATACCAAGACGAATGATTTTCCAACGATTTGCTCCACATGGATGGGCTTTTTTCATTTCTACTATATCATTTATATTGAATTCTTTCGCTTCCATATATCCTCCTTTTAAGCTTGTTCTGGTGCAGAATACATAACCATCTTTGGTAGAGGGCTCTTAATTCCATTTTCATCCAAAACATCTTTTATCTCTTTACGTAGTATTCTAGCTATTCCATGATGTTCCATTGGTAATGTTTCCGCCACTACTCTTAGAATTACCTCTGATGCTTGTATATTTTGCACACCTAATAACTCGGGTTTACCTACTAGTTGTTCATACTTTAATGGTAACTTTTCTATTAACGCCTGTATTACTTCTTCTGCGTTACTAATATCATCCTGATAAGCAATACTTATATCTACTATTGCTCTACTATTATGAATAGAAAAGTTTGTTACTTCAATAATACTTCCATTGGGAATGATATTAACTTCCCCCGTATAGCTTTTTACTTTTGTTGTTCTCAATCCTATTTCTTCAACTACTCCTTGGAATGGACCGATTTGAACAACATCCCCTACAGAAAATTGATCCTCCAAAATAATAAAAAATCCCGTAATAATATCTTTAACAAGACTTTGAGCTCCAAAGCCTACAGCTAACCCTACAATCCCAGCTCCTGCTAATAAGCCTTTAACATCAATATTCATAACAGATAATATCATCATAAATGCTATGAAATAGACTACATAGGAAACAGTATTTTCGATTAGCTTCACTAAAGTAGCTTCTCGCCTTTCTGAAATTCTTAACGAAGCATGTGTTTTTATTTTTAAAATATTATTAACAGCTACTTTAGATATTCGGATAACTATGATACTAATTAGCCAAATAAGAAGAATCTTAAGGGCACCACGGCCAATATTACTCCATAAACTCTCATTACTCACATACTGAATCAATTCTTCCATTTACTCACCTCTGTTTATATTTCGATAAATAGAATGATAGCAAATTAGTTTATAAAGACTAGCTTGTCTCATATTTAGTATGCCATTATTCTTTTAATCTTTAGCAGAATGGATATCTTTATTTTATCAGTATATTGGTCATTTTGAATAGCTATTTCCTATACATGGATAAGTAGGACTTTATTCCTTTCGAATCTTCGTATTTCCTATTTTTTACTCACTCTTTCTTCCTGTATTTAGCATTGAAATGTATAGAAATCAGCTTTTTTCCATATACTAAATACTATTAGTACTGCTCGTTCTAAAATAAACACCTTTGAAACAATAAAGCTATAAAATTAATGAATTTTATATTCAATGTAAGTTCTTCATCCTCATCTAAATTGTAAAAGGAGTAGATTCCATGAACCTTTATTCTAGTATTTTCGATAAAAAAGAGCTACCTGTTAGAATAGCCTATGATGAGCAACTTGCATCTTATAAAATTGCTGAAAATTTATCCAAGTATTTACCTAAAAACCACTCCACACAGCCCATTGTTTTTATCTGTATTGGAACAGATAGATCTACAGGGGATTCACTTGGCCCTTTAATTGGCACCTTATTAAGTGAAAAGAGTGTCGCTCCATTTCATGTATATGGAACATTAGATGATCCTATCCATGCTCTTAACTTAGAAGAAAAATTAAAAGAAATTCATCTTAAACATATGAATCCTTATATAATAGGCATCGATGCTTGTCTTGGAAGAATGAAAAGTGTTGGTGTTATTCAGATTGGAGATGGTCCTGTTAAGCCAGGTAGTGGAGTAAAAAAAGAGCTTCCACCTGTAGGAAATATTCATATTACAGGGATAGTTAATATTAGTGGGTTTATGGAGTTTTTAGTATTACAAAATACTAGATTAAGTTTGGTCTTAAATATGGCGAAAATTATTTCTAAAGGAATCTATCAAGCAAGCCTCCGTTATATTCATAGAAATGAATTTGAGGAATTGGCAATAAAAGAAAGACCAGTTTAAAAAGAAAGGAAGACTCCTACTAGTTGGTAGAAGTCTTCCTATTTTATTATAGCTCATTTTCTAATTCAAAGAGCTGAAGAATACGATTCAAATCATCATTTGAGAAAAATTCGATTTCGATTTTCCCCTTATTCTTATTCTGTTTAATGTGTACAGTAGTCCCAAATCTTTCTCGTAAATAAGATTCCTGTTCTCTTATATAAACATTTTTTGTTTCTTTTTTTTCTATATTTGTTTCACGTGAAACATTTTCGTTTAATTGCTGTATTAAATGCTCCAGCTGCCTAACATTTAATGATTCTTTTAAAATTTTATCAACAAGTACAGGTAACTTGTCTTTATTTTTCAAACCAAGCAGTGCTCGTCCATGTCCCATTGAAATTTTTCCATCATTAATATAATTTTGTACTGCCTTAGGTAAGGAGAGTAATCGCACAATATTAGCAATATGAGGTCTACTTTTTCCTAGTCGGTTAGCTAGCTCTTCTTGTGTGAATTTTAGTTTTTTCATTAATGTTTGATAAGCTAGACCTTCTTCTATTGGAGATAAATCTTCTCTTTGGAGATTCTCAAGTACAGCTAACTCCATCATCTGTTGTTCGCTTAACTCACGAATAACGGCAGGTATAACCTTTAGATTTGCTGCTTTAGCTGCCCGAAATCTACGCTCACCAACAACAATCTCATATCCTTTGATGCTTTTTCGAACAATGATTGGCTGAAGGATTCCGTGCTCTATAATAGAATTTTTCAATTCTTCAATAGCTTCTTCATTAAAGACCTTCCTTGGTTGATATGGGTTAGGTCTTAACTCGTTAATAGCTACTTCTTGAATAACTTCTCCCTTATCTGCTTCCATTTTTGGAAAGAAAGCATCTAGACCTTTTCCTAGTCCCTTAGCCACTAGTCACCACTTCCTTTGCTAGGTCTAAATAAACTTCTGCACCACGTGATTTTGGATCATATATGATAATCGGTTCTCCATGACTTGGAGCTTCTGATAATCGTATATTTCTTGGGATAATTGTTTTATAAACTTTGTCTTGGAAATATTTTTTTACTTCTTCTATTACTTGTAAACCTAAGTTGGTTCTTGCATCTAGCATAGTTAGAAGAACACCTTCTATTGCTAGTTCATGATTTAGATGTTTTTGGACAAGGCGAACAGTGTTAAGAAGCTGACTTAAACCTTCTAAGGCATAATATTCGCACTGAACGGGAATAAGGACTGCATCTGATGCTGTTAAGGCGTTAATCGTTAATAAGCCCAAGGAAGGAGGACAATCTATTAATACATAATCGTAGTTTCCTTTTACTTCATCTAATGCTCTTTTCAGCCTTACTTCCCTCGAAATAGTGGAAACTAGTTCTATTTCTGCCCCAGCCAATTGTATGGTTGCTGGTATCACTTCTAAGTTTTCTACATTTGTTTGTTTAATCACTTTACTTGCTTCCACATCATCAACCAAAACATCATAGATACAGTGATCAACGTCTGCTTTTTCAATACCTACACCGCTAGTAGCATTTCCTTGTGGATCAATATCTACTAGTAGTACGCGTTTTCCTATATATGCTAAACAAGAGCCAAGATTGACTGAGGTAGTTGTTTTTCCCACTCCACCTTTTTGGTTAGCAACAGTAATAATTTTACCCATGATGTCACCTACCTTTAATTCCATACATACTAATAGATTTTATTAGCGATGGCTTATCATTATAGAATAGATTCGAAAATTAATAGCTTATATGTTTACTATAAAGAAAAAACATTACTTTAACTACACAAAATTGATTACAAATGTATAAAAATTAACATACATATAATCTCGTTTATATTTTATCACGAAAACTTGCAAATATCGTCTTTTTTCTTTTTTATGTGACTTAAATTGGAATATAAAAGGAGAAGAAGATGAAATTAGGGTAATTTTCAGGAGATAATGGAAAGAGGATTTACATCTAGAGGTTACTATAGTACAAAAGAGTAAAAAGGAGATCCTAATTACTCTTTTGACTATTGATTTATATTTATAATATAGCTATTTCTTTTTTGGTATTTTAATAGTAAATTGATAAAAATCTTCGAACTCTTCTTCTTCTGCATTTAAATTGATACCACTATCAGAAACCATTGTCAGTGACTGGCGAATCGTATTTACAGCTATACGCATATCCTTACTAAAAGCCTTTCTTTTTGGTTTTGGCTTTTGCTTAGATTGTTCAAGCATTTTTACAACTCTTTCTTCTGTTTGCTTCACATTTAAGCTTTTCTCAATTATTTCTTGTAATAAATATACTTGCTTTTCTTTTTCCTTAAGTGGAATCATAGAGCGAGCATGACGTTCAGAAATTTGTTTACTTAATAAAGCATCTTGAATCTCTTCTGGTAATTTCAGCAATCTTAGCTTGTTGGCAACAGTGGACTGACCTTTTCCTAATCTTTGTGCAAGTGCCTCTTGAGTGAGATTATGTAATTCTAATAACTTCCCATAAGCAACAGCCTCTTCAATCGGAGAAAGCTCCTCTCGCTGAAGATTTTCAATTAGGGCCACAGAAGCTGTTTCGGTATCATTCATATTCTTAATAATAGCTGGTGCTTCATCCCAGCCTAAAAACTTCATTGCTCTCCATCTACGTTCACCGGCAATGATTTCATATTTACTTTGCTCAAACTCTCTTACTACTATTGGTTGAATAATACCATGTGTATGAATGGTTCGAGCTAATTCTTCAATTTTTTCATTGTCAAACACGGTTCTTGGCTGAAAACGGTTAGGAACAATCTGATTGATTGGGATTCTTTTTACCTCTTCATTATGACCCATCATCTCAATCTCCTCTTGAGCACTATTTGCTTCTAATGGATTATTATTTACTTGATCTCCCTTTTCGCCTAGGCCAAAAAAGCGTGAGAAAGAAGGCTTCATCACCCTGCACCACCTTTACGAAACTCCCTATTTATAATTCTCTGAAAACACGTAACAATCCCTACAAGTCTTGCAATATATAATAAACTTCAACTATCACTTTACACAGTTTGCACGATATCCCACTATTTAAAGCTTCTAGATGAAGGAATATTCTTTTTTTATAGAGGAAGCCTTTGCTATAAGACTGCCTCTACTATTTTTATCATTCAATAGGTTCTTTATTAGGTGTTCCTGCTTTTCTTGGATATTTCTTTGGTGTTCCTTTTTCTTTAGAAATAACAAGTATATTTCTTTCACTTTCTTCTATAGGTAACATGAAAGAATGAGTAGCTGTTATTTTTCCTCCTAATAAGGAAACAGCCTTCTTCCCTGCTTCTGTTTCTTCCTTTGCACTCGCTGCTTTCATAGCTACAAAGGATCCTCCTACTTTAACAAGAGGTAAGCATAACTCGCTTAAAACAGATAATCTAGCTACCGCTCTAGCTGTTACTATATCAAATGACTCTCTAAAATTTGGATTTTGGCCAAAAGTTTCTGCTCGATCATGGATAAATTGAACATGTTCTAATTCTAAAACACTAGCTAAATGTTCTAAAAATCCGATTCTCTTTTTTAAAGAATCTACAATAGTAACTTGTAATTCTGGAAAAACAATTTTCAGAGGGATGCTAGGAAACCCAGCACCTGCACCAACATCACATAAACGCGCATTGGTGCGGAACCCCTCAAAATAAAAGCCCGCTGTAATAGAGTCATAAAAATGCTTTAGATAAACATCTGGTTCATCAGTTATAGCTGTCAGATTCATCTTTTCATTCCAGCTGACTAATGTTTCATAATATTGTTCAAATTGTTTCAGCTGCTTCTCTGATAAGGTGATTCCCTTTTCTAAAAGCATGTTGATAAATAGTTCCGTATTCATAGAAGTACCCTTTCTACAGTGGTTATACTCGAGCAACCTTGCCTTGTTCTAAATATACTAGCAAAATAGAAATATCTGCTGGATTAACACCTGAAATTCTAGAAGCTTGTGCAATAGAAAGTGGACGTACATCTTTCAGCTTTTGCTTGGCTTCTGTTGCTAAACTGGAAATAGCATCATAATCAATGTTTTCCGGTATTTTTTTATTTTCCATTTTCTTAAGTCTTTCTACCTGTTGTAAAGACTTTTCAATATAACCTTCATACTTGATTTGAATTTCTACTTGCTCTTTAATATCATCTGTTAAAGCTGCTTCACTTGGAGTCAGCAGAGAGATATGCTGGTAGTTCATTTCTGGTCTTCTTAAAAGATCTGCTGCTTTTATTCCATCTTTTAACTCACTACCACCTTGTTCTCTAATAGTAGATTGAACTTGTTCATTAGGTTTGAGTAACACTTCTTTTAATCGTTGCTTTTCTTCCTCAATTAATCGTTTTTTCTCAGAGAAGCTAGCATAACGCTCTTCTGTTATTAGTCCAATTTCATAACCAATATCTGTTAGGCGTAAATCAGCATTATCGTGACGAAGTAGCAAACGGTATTCGGCTCTTGATGTTAATAGTCGATAAGGCTCGTTTGTTCCTTTTGTTACTAAATCGTCTATTAGAACACCAATATAAGCATCTGAACGACTTAAAATAACTTCTTCTTTGCCGATTGCATTTAAACCAGCATTCATACCAGCCATCAACCCTTGACCTGCTGCTTCCTCATATCCAGAAGTACCATTAATTTGACCTGCTGTGTATAGGTTCTTAATTTTCTTTGTTTCTAGTGTTGGCCATAGTTGAGTTGGCACAATTGAATCATACTCAATGGCATATCCAGCTCTCATCATCTGCACATTTTCTAAACCAGGAATTGTTCGTAAGATTTCTTGTTGGACATCTTCTGGCAAGCTAGTAGATAGGCCTTGTACATAAACTTCTTGCGTGTTTTTCCCTTCTGGTTCAAGGAAGATTTGATGTCTTGGCTTATCATTGAAACGCACTACCTTATCCTCGATAGATGGGCAGTACCTTGGACCTGTCCCTTTAATCATTCCTGAATACATAGGGGAACGGTGTAGATTTGCATCAATAATTTGGTGAGTAGATTCATTTGTATATGTTAACCAACATGGTAGCTGTTCTGTAATATAATTCGTTGTTTCATAAGAAAAGGATCTTGGGACATCATCACCTGGTTGAATTTCTGTTTTACTGTAATCAATTGAATGACTGTTTACCCGTGGTGGTGTACCCGTTTTAAAACGTACTAAATCAAAACCTAGTTCTTGTAAATGTTCTGATAATCGGACAGATGGCTGCTGATTATTAGGACCGCTTGAATATTTTAGTTCCCCTAAAATAATTTCTCCACGTAGGTATGTGCCTGTTGTAATAACCACAGTATTAGCACGGTATATTGCACCTGTTTTTGTGACAACACCTTTTACCACTTGGTCCTCTACAATTAATTCTTCTACCATTCCTTGTATTAAAGTTAAATTAGATTCATTTTCTAACGTCTTTTTCATTTCGTGTTGATATAAATATTTATCAGCCTGTGCTCTAAGGGCACGAACTGCAGGGCCTTTTCCTGTATTCAACATCCTCATTTGAATATATGTTTTATCAATATTCTTTCCCATTTCTCCGCCTAGAGCGTCGATTTCCCTTACAACTATTCCTTTTGCTGGTCCACCGACAGACGGATTACATGGCATAAAAGCAACCATATCTAAATTTATGGTTAGCATTAACGTTTTTGCGCCAACGCGAGCTGCTGCAAGTCCCGCTTCACAGCCAGCATGTCCTGCCCCAATAACGATAACGTCAAATTTTCCCGCTTCATAATGCATCATGATGCCTCCTTTTATCCTAAATTCCGTACTTTCTTATTTTCCTAAACAGAACTGTGAAAATAACTGGTCAATTAAACTTTCATGAACACTATCACCAATAATTTCACCAAGTAGTTCCCATGTTCTTGTTAAATCAATTTGAACTATGTCAATTGGCGTACCATTTTCTGCACCCTCAATAGCTTCACTTATAGAGCCTAAAGCTTGATGTAATAAAGAGATATGTCTTGAGTTAGAAACATATGTCATATCACTAGACTCAATTGTTCCTTCGAAAAATAAGGAAGCGATAGCCTCTTCTAGAAGATCAATGCCTTTATCCTCTAATAATGATGTAGTGATAATTTTTCGATTTCCTGCCAATTGCTTTACTTGCTCTAAATCAATTTGTTGTGGCAAATCTGTTTTATTAACAATGACTATAAAGTCCATACCCTCTGCTGCTTTAAATATGTTTCTATCCTCTATCGTTAATTCTTCTGCGGAGTTTAATACTAATAATATTAAATCTGCTTCTTTTAATACTTTTCGAGATTTTTCCACACCGATTTGTTCAACTATATCTTCTGTTTCTCGAATTCCTGCTGTGTCTAATAAACGAAGCGGAACTCCTCTCACATTTACATATTCTTCAATAACATCTCTAGTAGTTCCAGCAATATCTGTAACAATAGCTTTATTCTCTTGTACTAGACTATTTAAAAGAGAAGACTTCCCTACATTTGGTCTTCCTACTATTACTGTTGCTAAACCTTCTCGCAAAATCTTTCCTTGCTGAGATGTCTGCAATAATTTATTTATTTCATCACGAATATAGATAGATTTCTCCAGCATTAAGCTCTGTGTCATTTCTTCTACATCATCGTATTCAGGATAATCAATGTTAACCTCTACTTGTGCTAATGTTTCTAATATTTCTTGGCGCAAATGTCTAACTAATTTAGACAATCTACCTTCCATTTGACCTAAAGCCACATTCATTGCACGATCTGTCTTGGCTCTTATTAAGTCCATTACTCCCTCTGCTTGAGAGAGATCTATTCTTCCATTAAGGAAAGCTCTTTTTGTAAACTCTCCTGGTTCAGCAATTCTTGCACCATGGATGATTGTTAGTTGTAATAAACGATTTACTGAAGCAATGCCTCCATGACAATTGATTTCAATAACATCTTCTTTTGTAAATGTTCTTGGCCCTCTCATCACTGAAATCATTACTTCTTCTACCACTTCTTGTGTTGCTGGATCAACTATATGACCATAGTGAATCGTATGAGTTGCTACTTCACTCAATTTTTTTTGATTTATGCTTTTAAACAGTTTATCTGCAATTTGAACTGAATCTGGCCCACTCATACGAACAATTGCTATCGCTCCCTCACCCATTGGAGTCGATATTGCGGCAATCGTATCTAAATCCATTCTATTCACCTCGAGTTTCTTCCAAATATCTATATATAACTTTCGTAAGCATCTTTGACATGACTACAATAGATTAGATTAACATATCCACAAGTTTAAAAAAAGAAAAAAATCCGCGCAATTATCCACAACATACTTGTCTATTTCCTTTTATTTTATCTTATCCACATGTGAATAACAATAAAACGAAAAAGAAATATATTATCTTAACAAAGAAAAAAATTATTTCTTGTCAAAAAAGAGTCTGAGACTGCCCTTAATTGAAATGACCGTAATAAAAATCGGTAAAAAAAACGGAATGAAGCATCTAGCTAAACTAGAGCTTCATTCCGTTTTATTGTCTTTCCTTTATTATTTTACCTTTTTGAATGAATGGTGCGATAATAATATGACGCTTAACGTCCTCGCCTGACGAATATGTTCTAACGCCTTTAAAACGAACCAACGCAGAATGAATCGTTTTTCTCTCATTCGATGGCATCGGTTCTAGTGGTATTTCTTTTCCTAGTTTTACTACTTTATGAGCAATTCTTTCAGCAAGCTGTATAAGAGCTTGCTTTCTTCGCTCCCGATAACCTTCTGCATCTAAGGTAATGTTATAGTATTCTCTTGCTTCCTTGTTAATCACTAATTGTGCTAAATATTGAAGGGAGTTAAGGGTCTGACCACGTTTTCCTATTAAGAGTGCTATTTTGTCTCCAGACAGCTCATATAGAATATTTCTACCATTGGTCTGAATTTCTATGTGAACTTGAATCCCCATTTTTTCACAAACATCTACTAGAAAGTGTTTAACAAATTCTACTGGATCTATTTTTCTCTTTACTATTACTTTTGCAAAACGAGCACCAAATCCCAAAAAACCTTTTTTTCCTTCATCAACAACAATGATTTCAACTTGATTTCTTGTTGTTTTTAACTGAGCTAAAGCTGACTCCACTGCTGCATCGACATTTTGTCCTACGGCAGTAACTTCTTTCACTTTTTCGCTCCTCCTGCCTTACTTGTTTGAGCTGCCTGTTTAATTTCAGGTCCTTTAATAAAGTATGTTTGGATAATAGTGAAAATATTACCAACTACCCAATAAAGAGATAATGCAGCTGGGAAGTTAATGGCAAATACAAGAATCATAATTGGCATAATCCAAACCATCATTTGCATTTGTGGATTTGCAGGAGTACCTGCCATTGTCATCTTGGTTTGAATAAATGTCGTAATACCTGCAATAATCGGTAGTAAATAATAAGGATCAGCTTCACCTAAACTAAACCATAAGAAATCATGAGAAGCGATTTCTCTTGTTCTAGAAATAGCATGGTAGAATCCGATTAGGATTGGCATTTGTACAATTAATGGAAAACAACCTGCTAATGGATTTACTTTATTCTCTTGGAATAGCTTCATTGTTTCTTCTTGAAGCTTTTGTTGAGTCTTTTGATCTTTAGAACTATATTTTTGTTGCAACTCTTTCATTTTTGGCTGAATAGCTTGCATTGCTTTCGCATTTTTCGTTTGTTTAATCATAAGTGGCAGAATAACTAGGCGAACTAGTATTGTAACAATGATAATAGATATACCATAGCTACCGCTTGCAAACTCTGCTGTTTTAATAATTAATTGTGATAATGGGTAAACAATCCATTCATTCCAAAAACCTTCACTCTTAGAGGTGATTGGCTGATTGAATTCTGAACAGCCAGCTAGAATAGTCATCAAAAAAATGAGACCGACTACCAATAATAATTTCTTTTTCAAGCTGCAAATCCTCCTGTGATACAAGATTTTATATTAAAAGAATCTCTTTCTATTATTGTAACTGATATTCTGATGTTAGGAAACGCTTAAACATATTTTCCTATTAATTCTTTCTTGATAGTACCTTAGCAATCTTTAATATATGTTCTAAACTCTTCTTTAACTCTTCAAATTCCATATCTGAAACCGGTTTTCTAGCAATAATAACATAATCAAATGTATGCTCTAATTGACCTTCTAATTCTAGAAATGCCTGTCTAATATATCGTTTCACTTGATTTCTCATTACTGCATTTCCAATCTTCTTGCTAACAGATAAACCTATTCGAAAATGCGATTGCTCTTTTTTTGCTAGCTTATAAATAACAAACTGCCGATTAGCAAAAGATTGTCCTTTTTTAAAAACTAGCTGAAATTCTTTGTTCTTTTTTATTCTAAATTCTTTTCTCAAATTTTTTACTCCTTCAGATCCCTCAAGTTATTGGCTGACTTTTCATTAATCACAGGAAATAGCTTTAAACCAATATAATAACCTGAAGAAATTAGTCCTATTTTCATAATAGAGAGAAGGGGAATTATTTAATGAATAAAAGTTAGCCACTAGTTTCTTTCCATGCAAGTAGTGAATTACCACTACTATTTATTGACCAAAACTAAAATTGGCATTCTTCATTCAAGCACCTTTTTAAGTTTTTTAATCTTTTTTTCTATAATTGAAAAAAGACCACTGACGTTTCAGTGGCCTAAGCTGATAATACTTTTCTTCCTTTGCGTCGACGACGTGCTAAGACGTTACGTCCATTTGCACTACTCATACGGCTACGGAATCCGTGAACTTTACTTCTTTTACGTTTATTTGGTTGAAAAGTTCTTTTCATTGTATATGACACCTCCCTGAGGAATAGCTGTTACAGACAGTCCTTACAATTATATAAACATAGGTAATTAATTGTCAACTATCATTTAATTTTCTTTTTAAAATCTATCTAGTAGTTAGTATCCTTTTTTCTTAGATCTTCTTCTAAATAAAAAATAATCGCTCCTCTAAACTTTATCCTCGTCCGTTTATTATACCCCTAATTCCTTATAATAACTTACTTTTATCATAACATTTTACCATTTTTTCGACGATTGTGGATAAATTTCGACGTAAATATTCTATCCACAACTGTTACTGACAACTTTTCAACAAACTAAAACCCTGTGGACATTTTTTACTAACAAGTTAATTAGCTTGTGGATAAGATATTAAAAAGCATTGCAGTTATTGCTGTTTTTTGATATTATAGTTTTGTTTTCACATTTGAATAAATTATGTGCATAACTTCAATATCCACAGACTGTGGATAAACTGTGGACATCTTATTCTAACTATCTGGACAGAGTTGTCCACAATTAGTGGATACTGTCGAAATACCACTTATCTTCCTTATTATATATTTTTCCACATCTATTTTTAGATAACGTATTTTATTTCTACCTATTTTGATATACGTATCTTCAATTTAGGTTTAGGCACAATAATATCGATTAGAAAAAATAAAAATTTCATTTAACATTTATGTCGAAATAAAGTGCAAAAAATGTCTATACCCCCACTATTTTGGGCATGGACATCTTTTTATTCTGCACGTTAAAAAGAATTATTTAACCTAAAAAAATCTTTGGTAAAGGAGGCGAAGCTAATTGAAAAACATTACCGATCTCTGGAACAATGCTCTTCGTAATATTGAGGAAAAAATTAGTAAGCCTAGTTATGATACTTGGCTTAAAGCAACAAAAGCTCATTCATTACAAGGAGATCTATTAATTATTACAGCACCAAATGAATTTGCTCGTGATTGGTTAGAAGAAAGATATTCCCAACTTATTTCAGGAATTCTTTATGAAATCACTGGTGAGGAACTTATGGTGAAATTCATCATCCCTCAAAATCAAAAAGAGGAAGAGTTTGATCAACAGATTTCTGCGAAAAATAAAAAAATTAAAGATGATGAAGTAGTAGAACAAACCATTTTAAATTCAAAATATACATTTGATACTTTCGTAATAGGTTCTGGAAACCGATTTGCTCATGCAGCATCACTTGCAGTTGCAGAAGCTCCAGCAAAAGCATATAACCCTCTATTTATTTATGGAGGAGTTGGACTTGGAAAAACCCACTTAATGCATGCAATTGGGCACTATGTTCTAGACCATAACCCTACAGCAAAGGTGGTTTATTTATCATCTGAGAAATTTACGAATGAATTTATCAATAGCATTCGTGATAATAAGGGTGCGGAATTCAGAGATAAGTATAGAAATGTAGATGTTCTTCTAATAGATGATATTCAATTCCTCGCTGGAAAAGAATCGACACAAGAAGAATTTTTCCATACTTTTAATACTCTTCATGAAGAAAGCAAGCAAATTATTATATCCAGTGATCGACCACCTAAGGAAATTCCAACTTTAGAAGACCGTTTACGTTCTCGTTTTGAATGGGGATTAATTACAGACATTACTCCTCCTGATCTAGAAACGAGAATTGCTATTTTAAGAAAAAAAGCGAAAGCAGATGGATTAGATATTCCTAACGAAGTGATGCTTTATATCGCTAATCAAATTGATTCAAATATTCGTGAATTAGAAGGAGCACTTATTCGAGTAGTAGCCTATTCATCCTTAATCAATAAAGATATCAATGCTGATTTAGCAGCTGAGGCACTTAAAGATATTGTTCCAAGCTCTAAACCAAAAGTTATTACTATTCATGATATACAAAAAGTAGTCGGAGAACTATTTAGCATAAAGTTAGAAGACTTTAAAGCCAAAAAACGAACGAAATCTATTGCTTTTCCTAGACAAATTGCTATGTATTTGTCTCGAGAATTAACAGACTTTTCCTTACCTAAAATAGGAGAAGAATTTGGTGGAAGAGACCATACTACTGTTATACATGCACATGAGAAAATATCTAAGCTGCTTGTTAGTGATTCCAACTTACAAAAGCAACTCAAAGAAATCAATGAATTGTTAAAGGTATAGCCAATTATCTTATATACAACTATAGTTGAATTATGTGTATAACTTTTATATACTTAAACACAGTCTATCCACATGTGGATAGACTGTGTTTCCTTATTAAAACTCACTTATCCACATACTAACAGGACCTACTACTTATACTACTATTTTTTAAAAGAAATATATTATTAATAATAAGCATTTAGAACCTATCAATTAAAACTTTTTTACGGAGGATTAGTCATGAAATTCATCATCCAAAAAGAGCATCTTGTTCAAAGCGTTCAAGATGTTATGAAAGCTATTACTAGTAGAACAACAATCCCTATTTTAACTGGAATAAAAATAGTAGCTAGTGAAGAAGGCGTAACATTAACAGGATCTGATTCAGATATATCTATTGAATCTTTTATTCCTAAAGAAGAAAATGATCTGGAAATAGTGGAAATAAAAAAACCGGGATCTATTGTTTTACAAGCTAAGTTTTTTAGTGAAATCGTAAAAAAACTACCTACAAGCCAAGTAGAAATAGAAGTAGACAATTTACAAACGGTTATTCGCTCTGGAAAATCAGAATTCAATCTAAATGGACTAGATTCTGAAGAATATCCTCATTTACCTGAGTTATCTGAACAGAACTTATTTAAGATTCCAGCAGACTTACTGAAGAATCTTATTAAACAAACAGTATTTGCAGTGTCCACCTCAGAAACACGCCCTGTGTTGACAGGTGTAAACTGGAAGGTGGAAAATGATGATTTAATCTGTATTGCAACAGATAGTCATCGACTAGCACTAAGAAAAGCTAAGTTAGAAACGACATTAGAACAGTCCTTTAATATTGTTATTCCAGGAAAAAGTTTAAATGAATTAAATAGAATTTTAGATGATCATGATGAATATGTAGAAATAGTGGTAACTCAAAATCAAATATTATTTAAAACAAAGCATATTCTTTTCTTCTCTAGATTATTAGAGGGAAACTACCCTGATACTAACAGACTGATTCCAAATGAAAGCAAAACAGATATTGTTGTGAATTCGAAAGAGTTTCTTCAATCCATTGATCGTGCTTCTTTATTAGCTCGTGAAGGCAGAAACAATGTAGTTAAGTTTTCTACTGTTGGAGAAAATGTAGTGGAATTATCCTCTTTTACTCCTGAAATAGGAAAAGTAGTTGAGGAATTAGTGAGTGAATCAATCGTTGGAGAGGAACTGAAAATATCTTTTAGTGCTAAATATATGATGGATGCATTGAAAGTGTTGGAAGGATCGGAAGTTAAAATTAGTTTTACAGGAGCAATGAGACCTTTTGTTCTTCATCCTACGAATGAT
Organism: Bacillus sp. B1-b2; assembly: GCF_009183415.1. Lineage (GTDB taxonomy): Bacteria > Bacillota > Bacilli > Bacillales > Cytobacillaceae > Niallia. The sequence goes on from NZ_WEHU01000031.1 coordinate 41,192, forward strand.
GATTCCACCTTACAATTAATTTTACCAGTAAGAACTTATTAGAAAGTGGAAAAGGTGTTCTGATTAAAGAACACCTTTTCTTTTTCACCTAGGGTGTTTGAATAAAAATACAAGGAGGTTTATAAAAAAAGGATTAGATTTCGCAGTTTTTTATGGATTTCCTTTGGAGAAAGTAGAAATATTTCACTTTTCTTTGTGCTTCTACAAATTATTTAGTAAAATAGAAAGATACGATTAAACTTGAAAGAGTGAAGAAATGGATAATCAAATTAAGATTAAGACGGAGTATATTACCTTAGGTCAATTTCTGAAAGTGGCAGAAATAATACAATCAGGTGGAATGGCTAAATGGTTTTTAAGTGAACATGAGGTGTTCATAAATGGTGAGCAAGATCAGCGTAGAGGACGTAAGTTAAGAAGCGGTGATTCCATAACGATTCCTTCATTTGGCACATACACGGTTTTATAAAAAGGGTGAACTCAGGGATGTATATTGATAAGTTACTTTTGAGAAATTACCGAAATTATGAGGAGTTAGAAATCTCATTTGAAAATAAGGTGAATGTCATCCTTGGAGAAAATGCTCAAGGAAAAACCAATGTGATGGAATCTATCTATGTTTTAGCAATGGCTAAATCACATCGTACTTCTAACGATAAAGATCTTATTAAATGGGATACAGATTATGCTAAAATAGAGGGTACATTAGTGAAAACACATGGGAAAGTACCCATGCAGTTAGTTGTGTCCAAAAAAGGTAAAAAGGCTAGATATAATCATATTGAGCAGCGGAAATTAAGTCAGTATATAGGGAATATGAATGTAGTGATGTTTGCTCCAGAAGATTTAAATCTAGTAAAAGGAAGCCCTCAAGTTAGAAGAAGATTTATTGATATGGAGATTGGACAGATTTCACCTATCTATTTACATGATATGGGACAGTATCAAAAGATATTACATCAGCGTAATAGTTTTCTTAAACAAATGCAATTGAGTAAAAATAAAGATGAAACGATGCTTGAAATATTGACGGAACAATTTATTGAGCTAGCCGTTAAAATTGTGGCAAAACGATTTGAATTTCTCCGTTTATTACAAAGTTGGGCAATTCCCATTCACCAAGGAATATCGAGAGGTTTAGAAACTCTTGATATTCGCTATAAGCCATCTGTAGATGTATCAGAAGAACAGGAATTGTCGAAAATGAAAAGTATATTCGAAGATAAATTCCAAGCATTGAAAAAAAGGGAAATAGATAGAGGTGTGACGATGTTTGGCCCTCATCGAGATGATGTGCTGTTCTATGTGAATGGAAAAGATGTTCAAACATTTGGGTCTCAGGGACAACAAAGAACTACAGCGCTATCCATCAAAATGGCTGAAATCGAATTGATACATTCGGAAATTAGAGAATACCCCATTCTTCTTCTGGATGATGTTCTTTCAGAGCTAGATGATTACCGCCAATCTCACCTTCTCCATACGATTCAAGGAAAAGTGCAAACATTTGTGACAACTACCAATATAGACGGTATAGATCATCAAACATTAAAGGAAGCAACAACGTTTCAAGTGGATTCGGGGACGATTAAGATGGGCCATTAAATTCCTTCTGAGGTGAGAGAATGTACGTTCATATTGGTGAAAATATTCTTATAAGAAGCACAGATATCATTACTATTTTAGATAAACAAACGGTAGAGGCTTCCCCTATTTCACTAGAATTTATGGAAAAACAGAAGAAATTGATTTCTAATATAAAAGGTTCTATTTATAAATCCATTGTGATTACAAAAGATACCATATATTTATCTCCTATAGCTTCTAATACGTTAAAAAAACGATCCATGCAATTAATGGATCATGAATACTAGTGAAAAATGAATTCTGTTAAAAATTTGATGTAAATGGAAAGTTAGGTGAATTATATGTCAATGGAACAAAATCCTGTTGAACAACAATCTTATGATGAAAGTCAGATACAAGTTTTAGAAGGCTTAGAAGCAGTTCGCAAAAGACCTGGTATGTATATTGGATCAACTAGTGGAAGAGGATTACATCATTTAGTTTGGGAAATAGTTGATAACAGTATTGATGAAGCATTAGCTGGTTTCTGTGATGAAATCAATGTGATTATCGAAAAAGATAATAGTATTACAGTGAAAGATAATGGTCGTGGGATTCCTGTTGGTATACATGAGAAGATGGGAAGACCAGCTGTTGAAGTTATTATGACAGTGCTCCATGCTGGCGGAAAGTTCGGTGGTGGAGGATATAAAGTATCTGGTGGTCTACATGGTGTTGGTGCATCTGTTGTAAATGCTCTTTCAACAGAGTTAGAGGTTTTTGTTCACCGTGATGGCAATGTGTATTATCAAAAATATCAAAAAGGGGTACCAGCTGCCGATTTAGAAATTATTGGTGAATCAGATAAAACTGGTACTATTACTCACTTTAAGCCAGATGCGGAGATATTTAAAGAAACACTAGAATATGAATACGAAACACTAGCTAATAGGATTAGAGAGCTTGCTTTCTTAAATCGAAACATTCGTATTACCATAGAAGATACACGAGAAGGAATGGAAAGACGAAAAGAATACCACTATGAGGGTGGAATAAAGTCTTATGTGGAGCATTTAAACCGTAATAAGGAAGTTCTTTTCGAGGAGCCAATTTATATTGAAGGAGAAAAAGACGGTATTACGGTTGAAATCTCTTTTCAATATAATGATGGATATACAGGTAATATTTTCTCATTTGCGAATAATATTAATACTCATGAAGGTGGAACGCATGAATCTGGCTTTAAAACAGCATTAACTAGAGTCGTAAATGATTATTCAAGAAAAAATGGCTTAGTAAAAGATTCAGAGACAAATCTTTCTGGTGAGGATGTAAGAGAAGGAATTGTAGCAATCGTATCCATTAAGCATCCTGATCCTCAATTTGAAGGACAAACGAAAACTAAATTAGGTAATTCAGAAGTACGTGCTATTACAGATACCATATTTTCAGAACACCTAGATAAGTTTTTATTAGAAAATCCTACTGTCGCTCGTAAAATCGTAGAAAAAGGGCAGATGGCATTAAGAGCACGAATAGCTGCTAAAAAAGCACGTGAGTTAACTCGTCGTAAGAGTGCATTAGAGGTTTCTAGTTTGCCAGGTAAATTAGCAGATTGTTCTTCTAAAGATCCATCAATCAGTGAATTATTTATTGTAGAGGGAGACTCAGCAGGAGGATCAGCTAAATCAGGAAGAGATCGTCATTTCCAAGCAATACTACCTCTTAGAGGGAAAATACTTAATGTTGAAAAGGCGAGGCTAGATAGAATCCTTTCTAATAACGAAGTACGTTCTATGATAACTGCTATTGGGACTGGAATAGGTGATGATTATGATATTTCAAAAGCTCGATATCATAAAATCGTTATTATGACAGATGCGGATGTTGATGGTGCGCATATTCGTACTTTATTATTAACCTTCTTCTATCGATATATGAGAAAGATAGTAGAAGCAGGTTATATCTATATTGCTCAGCCTCCTTTATTTAGTATTAAGCAAGGAAAAAAATTAGAATATGCATATAGTGATAAACAACTTCAAAATGTATTAAGCTCACTACCTGCTAATCCAAAACCGAACGTACAACGTTATAAGGGATTAGGAGAAATGAATGCAGATCAGTTATGGGATACAACAATGGATCCTGAGACAAGAATCTTACTTCAGGTTAGTTTAGATGATGCGATTGAGGCAGATGAAACGTTCGAAATGTTGATGGGTGACAAAGTAGAACCACGCAGAAACTTTATTGAAGAAAATGCGACATATGTTAAAAATCTGGATATTTAATTAAATAAATGTTGAGAAGTATCGTACTTCTCTTTTTTAAAACAAGTGTCCATAATTTATAAGAAATAAACCTAGTTCCTTCTAAGGTAACTAGGTATGGTTATTTCTTAAGGAGGTTTCCTTACCATGGCGGATATGCCGAATTCTCAAATTCAAGATAGAAATATTAGTAAAGAAATGCGTGATTCTTTTTTAGATTACGCAATGAGTGTTATTGTATCTCGTGCTCTACCGGATGTAAGAGATGGATTAAAACCAGTACACAGACGTATTTTATATGCGATGCATGATTTAGGTATGCACTCTGATAAGCCATTCAAAAAGTCTGCTCGTATTGTTGGAGAAGTAATTGGTAAGTATCACCCTCATGGTGATAGTGCTGTTTATGAAACAATGGTACGTATGGCACAATATTTTAACTATCGCTACATGTTAGTGGATGGACATGGTAACTTTGGTTCTGTTGATGGTGACTCAGCAGCAGCTATGCGTTACACAGAAGCAAGAATGTCCAAGATTGCTATGGAACTATTAAGAGATATTAATAAAGATACGATTGACTATAAGCCTAACTTTGATGGAGAAGAGAAAGAACCAGTAGTCTTGCCTTCTCGATTCCCAAACTTACTTGTTAATGGTACAAGCGGAATAGCAGTAGGTATGGCAACAAATATTCCTCCTCACCAACTAGGAGAAATAATTGACGGTGTTCTTGCGATTAGTAAGAATGAGGATATTACTATTCAAGAACTAATGGAAATCATCCCAGGACCTGACTTTCCTACATATGGAATGATTCTTGGCAAAAGCGGCATTAGAAAAGCTTATGAAACAGGACGAGGATCTATTATTCTTCGCGCTAGAGTAGAGGTTGAAGTTAAACCTAATGGTAAGGAAGTTATTATTGTTAAAGAAATTCCTTATCAAGTAAATAAAGCAAGACTAGTAGAACGTATTGCTGAATTAGTTCGCGATAAGAAGATAGATGGTATTACTGATTTAAGAGATGAATCAGATCGTAACGGAATGCGAATCGTTATGGAAGTTCGAAAAGATGCTAATGCCAATGTTTTATTAAATAACTTATATAAACATACAGCTATGCAAACAAGCTTTGGTATAAACTTATTAGCATTAGTAGATGGACAACCTAAGGTTCTAAACTTAAAACAATGTCTAGCTTATTATTTAGATCATCAGAAAGTAATTATTCGTAGAAGAACAGAATTTGAATTAAGAAAAGCAGAAGCAAGAGCTCATATCTTAGAAGGTTTACGTATTGCCTTAGATCATTTAGACGAAGTGATCAAATTAATTCGTAGTTCACGTACAACTGATATTGCGCGTGAAGGATTAATGACTAACTTTAATTTATCAGAAAAACAAGCTCAAGCAATTCTTGATATGCGTCTTCAAAGATTAACTGGATTAGAAAGAGAAAAAATTGAAGAAGAATATCAAGAACTTATTAAGTTGATTTCTGAACTAAAGGCAATTCTAGCAGATGAAGAGAAAATATTGGAAATCATCCGAGAAGAATTACTAGAATTGAAAGAAAGATTTAATGATAAACGCCGCACAGAAATTGTTGCAGGTGGTCTGGAAATGATTGAGGATGAGGATCTAATCCCACAAGAGAATATCATTATTACCTTAACGCATAATGGGTATATCAAGAGATTACCAGCATCTACTTATCGTGCTCAGAAACGTGGTGGAAGAGGAATCCAAGGTATGGGTACTAATGAAGACGATTTTGTAGAACAGCTAAGCTACACGTCTACTCACGATACTATTCTTTTCTTCACCAATAAAGGAAAGGTATATCGATTAAAAGGGTATGAGATACCAGAATTCAGTCGTACTGCAAAAGGTATTCCAATTATTAACCTTCTTGGTGTAGAAAAGGATGAATGGGTAAATGCTATCATTCCTGTTTCTGAGTTTGTAGATGATTGGTCTTTATTCTTTACAACTAAAGAAGGGGTATCTAAGCGTTCTCCTCTTTCTTCTTTTGCCAATATAAGAAACAATGGATTAATTGCTGTTAATTTAAGAGAGGGAGATGAATTAATCTCCGTTCGGTTAACAGATGGATCAAAAGAGATTATTATTGGAACTAAGAAAGGTCTACTTATCCGATTCCCAGAGACAGATGTACGCTCTATGGGTAGAACAGCTACTGGTGTAAAAGGAATTACATTATCAGAAGGTGATGAAGTAATTGGAATGGAAGTATTAGAAGAGAATACGGAAGTTCTAGTTGTTACTAAGTACGGTTATGGAAAAAGAACATCAGCTGAAGAATATAGAGTGCAAGGTAGGGGCGGTAAAGGTATTAAGACCTGCAATGTCACGGATAAGAATGGTGAACTTGTTTCCATGAAAGCAGTGACAGGCGAAGAAGACTTAATGATTATCACCACGGGTGGAGTTTTAATTAGAATGGCAGTAGGCGATATTTCTTCAATGGGAAGAAGCACGCAAGGTGTTAGATTAATTAAACTGAATGAAAAAGAAGAAGAGTTTGTAGCTACCGTAGCTAAGGTAGAAAAAGAAGATGATTCTGAAGAGGATGTAGAATCAACTGAATCAAACTCTCTAGAAGAAGAGCAAACTACAGAGGAATAAAAAGAAGGCTATCAGAAAATTATCTGATAGCCTTCTTTTTGATTAGTAATACCTATAGATGATTTAAATGAAAAAGTACTTTTAGATTATAATAATGGTTAACTTTTCAAATTAAATGCATTAAAATAGTAAAAAAGTCCGAAAATCAAAAAGGTGGATGTAAATGGATATTCATATTGCAGATTTAAAGCCTGGCTGCATTTTAGCTGAAGATATTTTCAAATCAACAAATAGACCCATAATGAAGGCTAATACAGTAATTAATAGTGAGCATATAGAATTTTTAAAAGCATTCTTAATTGATCAATTGGTAATAGAAAATACACTTATTGATGGTTCTCAGTTTGTAAAATCTATGGAGCTACCAGTTGCAGCAACAAATGAAACAAAAACTCCCTTCTTTGAGAAGTTTCTTCATTCTGTTCAGTTGTATAAGAAGGAATTTATCTCTTGGCAATCTGGATTGCCGGTAGATATAAGTAATGTCCGAAATCTACTATTACCCTTGTTAGAGGATTTAGATGAGCTTTCAAAGGAATTAGTCTCTCTCTATCACCTATCTAATAAAATGGAGTATATCTATCAACATTCGGTAGCTGTCGCTATTATAAGTGCATTAATTGCAAAAAAAATGGATTATTCTTATGGAAATATCGTTCAAGTAGCATTAGCTGGTTGTTTAAGCGATGCAGGAATGGCAAAAATCAATGGGCGCTTGCTACATAAATCAGAACCTTTAACAGAAGAAGAATTTAACGAAGTGAAAAATCATACTAAATATAGTTTGAGTATGATTCCTGAACATTCACTCTTAAAAAAGGAAACAAGACTAGCTATCTTTCAACATCATGAGAGAATAGATGGAAGTGGTTATCCTTTAGGGAATGTAGATAATATGATTCATTCATTTGCAAAGATTATAGCAGTTGCAGACACTTTTCATGCGATGACCTCAGAACGCTTATATAGAAAGAAGCAATCTCCTTTTAGAGTAATAGAAAAGATTCAACAGGATCATTTTGGGAAATTTGATTTAATTGTTGTTCAAACATTATGTAGTGCTATTATGCAATTTACCACGGGAAGCATTGTTAAACTATCAAATGGAGAGAAAGCAGAAATAATGTTTATGGAAGCTAACTCTGTAAGACCTTTAGTGAAAATACTAGATAATGATAATATATTAGAATTAGAAAGAAATAGACATCTGTTTATAGAAGAAGTAATTAGATACTAAATTTATCCACATTCGTATAAATAGTAAAGGCAGCTTGCTTGTACAGGAAGCCGTCTTTTTTTATTTTAAAATATATTAAAAAAGTTGTTGCAATAATATTTAATCGTTGCTATAATAATACAAGTCAGCAAGTTGCTGATAAAAAAATATAAAAAGAGATTGACATATATAAGAACAAATGTTAATATATAAAAGTTGTCTCTAATAAGTATTTGCTCTTTGAAAACTGAACAATAAACGTCAACAATAGTCGTTCTTAAATGAACGAAACAAGTAATACAAAAGCTAGAGTTTAGCAATGAGCTAATCTTACTCTTTATTGGAGAGTTTGATCCTGGCTCAGGACGAACGCTGGCGGCGTGCCTAATACATGCAAGTCGAGCGGACTT
>NZ_WEHU01000032.1:0-46464 GCF_009183415.1 Bacillus sp. B1-b2
GTTTAACCCACCATTAAAACCCACGTACTTATCTGTTTGTGTAGTATCAGTTATGGTCAATTCACAAAAAAATAACCCCCTTTTTCATGAGGGGGTGTGAGTGAAAGATCATGATTGTTTTTAATGGTACAACTGGTACATGGTTGATGACATGAGCATGGATAGATTTTCACACTTTCACTCCTCTCATTTTGCTAAACGAACGGACACTTATTTTTTCGTGACCTCTTTCACAATTTCAGTAGCTACTGCAATGATTACAGGTACGATGATTTTCTCCAGCATCCTTTTCACCTCCTTTCAAGTCAGCTCACGACAGTTATATAATTATGACGTGAGGTTTCCCTACCAAAAATGGACTGATTTATATGGCATTATTGGGTTTTACATTCCTTTACTTTTTCTTATTTAGTTATGTCGTAAGTTTTCGTGAAGAAATGTCGTGAGTTTATTCCATAGACTCGACTAGACATTCAAGATAATCTAGATAGTTTTGGACCATTTCCCTTTGATGAATAGTTGGAATGCAGGAAATAGCTCTTTCAATTTGTCCTTTATCAATTTCAATGACATCTTCCACTACTTCTCCAAGCAATTCTTCAATCAATTCTTCCTCAGTTAACACTTCATTATCGTAAAACCCTGTTGCCTCATTAAACCCTCTGTATGTTATCTCACCATTTATGATGATTTTGTTGTATCTTGTCATGATCAACCATTCTCCTTTTCTATCCTTTTTCTTAACACAGGTACCCCGTCCTTTAAAATCACTTGCAAGTACCATTCCCTTGTTTCTAAATCTATTGCTACCATGCCAATCCATTCTATTTGCTCTTCACTTTCAAACATCATTGTTTCAAAAAGAAGTGATTTAGGTAGTCCTTCTAACATTTCAAAAGGGATTAAAGACTCATCAATTTCATCTAGGTAAAGCTCATTACCTTCATAGCTGATTTGATTGAGGTCTACTGCTACTTGAAACTCATCTTCTAACATTTTTAAAAACCAATCTAATTCCTTCATCTTTTTCACCCCCTTTCATACATAGCCTTTTTCTTTTAATGAGACAAATTTATCCTCGCAAACGACAATATGATCAAGGACATCAATGCCAATTATCTTACCTGCCTTAACTAATCGTTTAGTTACCTCACAATCTTCTCTGCTTGGTGTTGGGTCCTGTGAAGGATGATTATGTCCAACTAGAATAGATGCTGCATTAGATAGAATGGCTGCCTTCATTACCTCCCTAGGATGTACTAGGCTTGCATTTAAACTACCGACATGACAAATGTTGATGGCAGTCGGTTGGTTCTTAGTGTCCAAGCACACAACAACAAATCTTTCCCTATCTGAATCCACTAGAAAATCTCTTAAAAGCTTATACGCATCATCAGGGGAAGTGATTCTCCTTTGTTTGTACAGAATACTAGATTCTCTTACTAGCTTTAGACTTACGATGTTCACTCGTTTGGCAGGTTGTTTCTTCATAATTTCAATTCTCCCTTCTAATAGCTCCAATTGTTTTAATTCTGATGCTTCGTAATAATTCATACTAAACTCCTCCTAAATAGAAATAGCCCCTACTCCGAAGATTGAAGTAGAGGTTCAGGTCGCTTGTTTCTTGAACATCTAGTGTTCATAGAACAAATGTACATTCTATGAATATAATATATATCTGAATATTCAGTCATTACTAGTTGCACATTAGAAGATTGCTTTGTTACTTTAGTATCTCTTACGAGCAACTAGACTTTCGGGGCACAATCGACTTTCTCGACTTTCCCCAAAGAGGACAAGGAGCAACGTAGCGTCATATCTAAAACTTCTTCTTACATTCCCTGTTTTTCACCTGTCCCCTTACAATGTGGACATATAATATAATCACCTACTCTTAGCATAGCCTCATAAAAACTTAATCCTCGAGTATCCATTAATTTATCGATTTCATCCTCCCTTTCTAATATAGGCTTTTTCCCCGTATAACAATGAGGACAAGAAGTGTTAGTGGTCATAAAAATAATCCCCCTTAAGTATCTAATAGTAAAGTTTATGATACCTGTCCCCCTGCTATTCCAATTAATTAAGTGTCATTCAATATATTTCAGACGATGGATGATGAAGATAAATGCTACAAATTACAATATTATTAATGGAGTTATTGGAGTCTATTCTAGAGGGCAAAATTGATGGAAAAATAGAAATTTAGAGATCATATTAAATTAATTTAAAAGAAAGAGACCCTAGTATAACTAGAGCCTCCTTCAGGTATATTAAAATTAACGAAGAAGTTGTAAAACCCCTTGTGGTTGTTGATTCGCTTGCTTTGCGACTATGTCTTTCGATCATAGAATAGACTATATCTTCATCCTAAATTTATTAGGAGCTGGGCACTTCGAACAGCTTTTGCTATTCTACGAGATTCATAGTCATAGCATTTGCCTTAGACCGTATTCCCTAGTCGTTGAACCTTCTCCAGAGTTTCCTCACAGGAGCTTGGCTGCTGATTATCCATTGTAATATCTTCATCATTTTCAAACCTTCACGCCTATCATTTCTAATTACGTTGTGGTTGATGAAGCTTTAGGAAGTTCCAGCAATTCACCCAGTTATACTCTTACCCGTTGCCAAGTAAGACGCCCTCTTTCAATTATCGAAGAAGTTGCAATACTCCTTGCGGCAATTGATTCGATTGAGCCAACATTGCTTGTGCTGCTTGAGAAAGAATAGAATTCTTCGTTTGGTTCATCATTTCTTTCGCCATCGTGCGAACATTTATTTTCATAAATGACTAGACTATATCTTCACCCTCTAGCAATCTAGTAGGGGTCGGGCACTTCGGATTCACAATACTGATGTATATTGTTTCACCTATGGATTTCATCACCATAGCTTTTGCCTTAGATGGTCTATCCTAGTCGTTGAACCTTCTCCACTCTTTCAAGACAGGAGCTTGGCTGCTGATTGCCCAATCTTTTCTTTTTTCAAACCATCACGCTTGTCGTTTCCAACTGCGTTGTGGTAAGAAAAGCTCTAAGGGTTTTCCAGCAATTCACCCGATTATAATCACTAGCCGTTACCAGCTAGGACGACTGTGCTTGTCACTGCTTATGCAGCTAAAGCATAATCTACGTCACGGATACGAGATTCCGCAGCAGTTAGGTTTTCAGAAGATGTACCTAAGTTGTTAATTGTCTGGTCTAAGCGGTTTGAATAAGCACCAAGTTTAGAACGTTCAGCTGATACAGTTTGGATAGCTTTATCCAATGTACTAATCGCTGAAGATGCACCTGTTTGAGTAGTTACATCAATACCACTAATACCTAAAGCTGATGCTCTCATATCTTTAATAGAAATATTCATTTCTTGGTTTTCATTTGCACCAATTTGTAAATTTAAAGTGCCATTTGATGTCACAGTAACAGTAGTATTAGCTGTGTTATCTAAAGCCCCATTAATTTTTAATTCTAAACCTTTTGCAGCACCATCTAGAATAGTTACAGTATCCCCTTCTGCTTTATAGCTTGTAAAGCCTGAAGCAGCAGTAACAGTAGCATCTGTACCACTTGATGTTGCTAAACCAGCTAATGCACCACCTACAGCATTTACTGTGAATTTTGCTGCACTACCTTTGTCTTCAGTAGCTAAAGTGATTCCTGCACCATCGGTGTGAGTAGCTTTAACTCCAACGCCAGCATTGTTGATAGCATCTAAAGCATTTTGAACCGTGTCTGTAGCTGCAAAATCAAACTTCGTACCATTAATAGTTATTGATGAAGCTGAACCTAAGGCTGTTGTAGAAAGCGCAAATGTTGCAGTTGTAGCATCTGTAGCTGCAGTGGCTACTGTTGAAGCACTCATAGCTATTGCAGCCCCTGCAGTAGTTTCACCAGTACCACCAACTATACTAATTTTTGCAGCATCACCAGCGTCAGTATCAGCCACTGTACCACTAACAGAGGCACCACCATTAATAAGTTTTTTAGTGTTAAATTCTGTGTTGTTACCGATTCTATCTACTTCTGATTTTAATTGGTCAACTTCTTTTTGAATTTCTTTACGGTCATCTAAAGTATTGGTATCATTAGAAGATTGAACTGATAATTCACGCATACGTTGTAAAATTGAGTGAGTTTCATTTAATGCACCTTCAGCAGTTGAAATTAAAGAAATACCGTCTTGTGCATTCTTAGAAGCCATATCCAATCCACGAATCTGTCCACGCATTTTTTCAGAGATTGCTAGACCTGCTGCATCATCCCCAGCTTTGTTAATACGAAGACCTGAAGATAATTTCTCCATTGACTTACCTTGTGCTTCATTTGCACTACCCAACTGACGATACGTGTTAAGTGCTGCAATATTATGATTGATTCTCATTTTTATGTTCCTCCCTGAATTTGAGTGTTCACATCCTTGTGAACATATAATTTTTTGTTAGGAGTTAGGAAGGTCGGCCGCCCTTCCCTCTCTTACTTTATATATCGTCTTACCTCTAAAAGTTTTAATAGTTTTTTATCTTTTTTTTTATTTTTTTTAGAATAAAAGAAAACTAGAATACACATAGGCAAAAACCATAATAAAATAAAAAGCGTAGCAAAATATTAGCTACGCTGCTACATACAGTATTTACTTGTTTGTTTTTCCCTTAGTCTTTCTTTGCTCCTTTAATAAATCCCATAACCTCCGACACATCTGCAGAAGCTTCTTGATTCTCGGCAATTATTTGCTCATATACTTCTTTACGATAAACATCCACATTTTTAGGAGCATTTATCCCTATCTTCACTTGATCACCTTTTAATGCAATAACAGTGATCTCTATTTCATCCCCAATTTTAATTACTTCACCATTTTTTCTAGTGAGTACTAACATCTAATCACCCTTTCACCCTTGAAGACTTTACTTTTTGAAAAAGTAGGTGCTTGGTATGATAATCTTGATGATTCAAAATCACTTGTTTCGCAATATTTTTTTTACTGTTTATCACAATCGGTGCCTGTAAATTAGCTGTTGTTTTATCAAATGGATCTTTAACCGTTAATATAGTAAATATCAACACATTTTTATCTGATTCTATTTCTAGTAGTTCCACCACATGATTCTCTAATGTAAAGTCATACTCTTTAATGAAATTAAAAGGATTTGTCATAATAAAAGCAAGTTGGGTATTAGAAACAGATTGAAGTACTAAAAATTCGCCTTCTTCATCTAGCGACAATACAATAAATTTCTTTTCATCTGGAAATCCTGGAATAGCTTGTGGAAAAATAATTATTTCTTTTTCCTCAAATTCTCTTTCCCCATGATACTTAGTAATAATTTTCAATTCACATCATTCCTTTATATGTATTGTTCATAGTTTACCCCAACATACTTTAAATTTTCAAAATCTATTTCTAAAGATGAATATTGTGCCAATTGAACATTCACTTTGGATGGTGTAAAAGTATTTTGTGGATTATTTGTTGTACTGCTAATAATCGGCTTTTTAGTTTCTACTGATATCGTCACATCTCCAGGATCATAATCGATCTGCACACTGTTTGGGGAAGGTATCCACCCTATTCCAAATTGTTTTGGTTCTCCTTGACTATTTCTTTTAGCTTGAGCTGCAATAGGATTACCATCATTTTGAATTTGCAAAAGTTCATTTCGATCTCTTCCACGTCTCCCAATTCCCTCAAGCACCGCACGTTTCCCTTCTGCAGCAGCATCCTCCACTATTCGAGGCACACTTTTATAACCGACATCCTCTCTAGCCTTCGTTTGATCAATAGTCAATTTCGATGGTCGTTTATCTATTGTTAATTCAGCTTTTGGCTGTTCCAGTTCCATTTTTATATGTTGTGGTTCTATCTCTAACGATCCTCTTAGCACTTGAATATCAATCTTAGCAGGAGAAGATTGCAATCTAATTTGCGGAAACATTCCATCTTCACATCCTTAAATAATCATATTTAGAAAAAAAGAGCCAAACCATCAGACCAAGTCGGTCAGGCTTGCCTCCTCCTATTTAGAATACTTATAGAAAATAACTTACTGTTAGCCTTGTTAATTGTAATGAAAAGTGTATGGCTACTCAAGTTAGAGAGAGTGTAGACACGAAAGGGCTCCTTAACTGCAGATAACAAACACCTTCAGAGAAATCAATAGCCAACTTTAATAGCTGCTTATCTCAAGAAATCAATTAACGAAGTCTGTATCAACCTAGCTCCAACACTAAGCGCGGCATTATGCACACTTTCCTGAACAGATAACTGAGTAATCGCCAGTTCCATATCCACATCTTCATTATCAGATAATACCTTATTTGCCATAACTTCCTGGGCATCAATTCTTGACTCTACCATTTCCAAACGATTGGATTTAGCTCCAAGATCAGCTCTTTCAGAGTTAATAGAATTAATAACATTATCTAATCTCTCTAATAATTCATCCATACCTTCTGTATCATTATTTGCCATTTTATCTTCAATTTCTTGTAAAACGTCAAAGGTTTCTTGGTTAAAAGTACTTGGACTGATATTTGCTTTCATCGTAATTCCTTGAGATACTTCCACATTATAATTATCAATTGAAGGATCATTAATATTTGCGGCTACCTGTGGTGGTGAACCACTTGAGACTACAGGATTGGATACATCCGTGCCATGGAAAATATATCTCCCATTTATCTTTGTATTAGCCACATTGACTAAATCATCTTTAATTTGGGAAATTTCTTTAGATATGGCTGCTCTTTCATCTTCACTATTCGTATCATTTTTCCCTTGCAACGATAGCTCACGTACCCGTTCAAGACCACTCGTAGCCTGTTCAATCCCTGCTTCCGAGTTATCCATCCACAAATGCAATTCTGAAAGATTGCGCTTATACTGTTCTACTGAATTCAAGTTAGAACGAAAATACATGCCTTTCATTGCTACAACTGGATCATCAGAAGGCTTCGTAATTTTCTTCCCAGTTGCTACTTGGTTATTCAATGAAGCTAATTTATTATAACTATTGCTTATATTACGTAATGAATTTGAAGAAACCATCGACTGTGTTACACGCATTATTTAATCACCTATCTCCCGACACCCATGCCGTTAATAATTGTATCTAACATTTCATCTGTGATAGAAATCATTCTTGCTGCTGCATTGTATGCTTGTTGGTATTGAATCATATTTGTCATTTCTTCATCTAAAGATACAGAGCTTGTACTCATTCTTCTGTTATCTACTGTTTGTTGAAGAGCAGTTGCGTTAGTTGCCATTTTTGTTGCTTCTTGAGAGCTTACAGCCATACTTCCAATAACTCCTTCAAAGTAGTTACGAAAATAAGATTGCTCAGAACTTAACCCATAATCATAATCATTATTAATGATTTCTGCTAATTTACTAACATAAGAAGCATCACCGACAGTAGGATTTGTAGGATTTGCATTTGCAATATTATCTAAACTACTTCGAATATCCTGTGAAACAGTCATTCTACTTGCAAAACCTTTTCTATCCGATATACTTCCATCTGCACTTTCATTATCAGCGAAGAAGGAAATGGCTTGATTACCATTCTTAATTTCATTCGGGCTCATACCTTCTTCATGAACTTTGTTAAATTCTGTTGCGAATGTATAAGCTAGGTTATCTAACTCTGAAAGCATATCATTGAAAGTACCTTTAAGATCGCCATTTTCATTCTCATATCCGTACGATTCTACTACACTCTTTAATTTACCAGTAGATTCAAAGTTATTAATATCAATTGTTGTATCTCCAATAGAGATGGATTGAACACCAGTATTTTCTGTATTGCTGTTTACTTTTACTTCTTTATAACCATTTGTATCTACTAAATTTCCTAGTTCATTGCCGTTGTCATCTACTAGAGAAACAACTGCCTTTCCCTCTGATTGAGCTAAAGCATTACCACCTGATTTTTCATAACTTACTTTAATTCTTGCATATTGAGATAAATCATCTAAGATGGTATCTCTTTGATCATATAAATCATTTGGTAAGTAACCATTTGGCTCAATAGCACCAATTTGCTTGTTTACTTGATCTAGTTGAGATAATAAGGTGTTGATTGCTTTTTCTGAAACATTCACTTCATTTTGAGCATCTGCTTTTTGTGCAGAAACCGTATCATATAAATAATTAAATGTTTCTGCGACAGCAATACCACGTTGACGAACAACTGCTCTTGCTCCTGAGTTCTGTGGATCTACTGCCATATCTTGTAGTGACTCCCAGAAAGAATCCATAGATGCAGATAATCCAGATTCAGAAGGCTCATTCATAATAGTTTCTAAATCACCTAATGCACTTGCACGATTTTCCCAATATCCTAGCTTACTAGATTCAGAGCGATATTGAGTATCTAAAAATGTTTCTCTTACTCGGACAACAGCACCCGCTTCTACACCTGTTCCCATTTGCCCTGGTATTTTCGGAGCATTTGTTCCAACAGAAGGAAAGCTTTCTGTTTGCTGAAGGTCTACTCTTTGTCGAGTGTAGCCAAGTGTATTCGCATTAGCGATATTGTTACCCGTTGTATATAGAGCACCTTGCTGGGCAACCATCCCACGCCTTGCAGTCTCTAGTCCCATAAAAGTTGAACCCATTTTCTAATCCCCCATTATGCCTTTATATTTAATAAGCTAGTTCGTTGTTTTCCATAATTTTGCACGTTTTGATTGCTACCTGCTGGTTTCCCATAATTGATGCTTTTTGGTGCTGGCTTTAATAGATTTAAGGAAACATTAACAAATTGCATCGACTGCATTAATAGCTGTTGATTTAGTATATTGGTTTCTTTCAATTCTATTATAATGTTCTTTAAGTGTGCCGCAATGTCCGAAACTTGTTTCGCATCCATTTGGTTTAGGAATGATAAGCATTCCGTAACAGTAGGGTTATCAAAATGTGGTGCAATTCGCTTCGAGATAGTCATTCTTGCTTCCTCGAGCTTTTGGATGCTCATAATATGAGCTTGCTCGTCCTTCATTATCTGTTCAAGAGCTTCCATATCGCCAACCTTAATAATTTCTGTTTTCTTCTTTGTTACTTCATGTAAACTTAGATGTAATTTTACTAATTTGTCTAATGTTTGAATTAATAACGTTGCCGACATGATAGCCCTCCTTTTCTAATAATGAATTATTTTGCGTAGAAATTGATAATGCTTTTTGCTACATCTTGTGCATTTACTTCATATGTTCCACTTTGAATTTGTTTTTTCAATGCTTCAATTTTTTCTGTGCGAGCACCAGATACTTGAGAGACTTGTTGCAATTCTTTTGCTACAGAAGAAATCTCTACTTTATCAGTCCCTTTTGTTCCTTCTGATTTATTCGTTTGATCTACTTTGTTTACTTTTTTATATGGATTAATGCCTTGTGTTCCAAAGTTATTAATTTTCATCCTGTATTCCTCACTTTCTTTTTCCGTACGAAAATCTTTTCTACACCTAGTATCGGATGATTAGCGATATCTTTAAGCATTTCCTTTTGATTTTCTTAAAATACGTCAAATTTACTAATTAAAAAACTTTAATTTGTGAACATTTTCCTAGTGGAGATGGTAGAGAAGATATTTAGAAGAGGGGAAAAAAGTATTCCCCTTGTTATGGTTTTTCCGTTGTATAATAAGTAGCACTTTTATTATTTAGTTCTTTTTGTCTATCTTCTTTTTCTATGTTCTTTAAGTCTTTTTGTATTCCTGTTAAGCAAGGATTACAAAGATTGCCTTCACGAATTATTGTACCGCATTTCGCACAAGGATATCCAAGATTAGGGAATTGGGCAATTTTAATTCTTCCTTTTTTTATAAATTTATATATAGTAGATCGATCAACACCCGTTACTTCTACAACCTCATCCATTTGGGCCGTTCTATTGTGTTTCTTACGAATAAACTGATACACTTTTTCGTAGTCAGATTCTTCCTTTTTATAACAGTTTGGACAAATCTCTCGAACATTATTTAATACATATATATCTCCACATCTAGGACAATTACCAAACTCCGCCATTAGAATCACTCCTTATTCATCGTGCAATTGTAAAGGAAGAGACTGAATGTGCTCCAGCTTCCTTTAATAATTTTGCTGCATGACGCAACGTTGCTCCAGTAGTATATATATCGTCTATTAAAAGAATATCTTGAGTATTTATCCTATCTTTCCCTTTCAATGAGAAAATATTTTCTGATTGCAATCGTTGTTGTCTTGTTTTCTTGGATTGCTTTTCTCCATGGGTTCTTGATAGACATGGAATGTATGGGATGTTGGCATAATGAAGAATGGCTTCCGCTTGATTAAATCCTCTTTCATACAAACGCTCCGTACTTAAGGGTATCGGCACTGCGATTTTATTTTTCGCTACATTCTTTGGAATAAATAAAGAGAATGCGGCAGCAACATGATAATCCCCTCTATATTTAAATTGGGCAATAATATCCTTCAGAAATGGATTATAGTGAAATAAAGCGGTATTTTTTTCAAGTACTCCTTTCCAAGTTTTTTGTTGTTCCCATCTGTAACAATCAGAACAAGTTTTTTCATTTAAACTTTCTACTGATCGCCCACAAATAGCACAGACTTCACCAGAAATGATTTCTAACTTCTCCTTACACTCTTCACATATGTGACAAATTGGCTCTTTGGATAATAAGTATGTCCAGTTGATTTCAGGAATTAGCTGCTTTAAGCAAAAAACACAATTCATCTCAACAAACCTCGTACTCTTGCTTCCTTATTACTTTTTTCAATTTGTTCTTTCGCTTTTACCATACTGACTGTTTTTCCATGATGAAAAAATAGGATGTTTCCATTAGGATAATCTTTCTTTCTTCCAACCCTGCCAGCTATCTGCACTAAGGCACTTTCTGTAAAAATTTTATTTTCTGCACCTAAAACAGCAACCTCTACATTCGGAAAAGTAACACCTCGTTCTAAAATAGTAGTTGTTATTAATAGCTTCAATTGTTTATCACGCATTTTCTGAACCTTCACTTTCCTATCATCGTCTTCTGCATGCACTGTTTCTAGAGAGTGAATAATAGGTTGGATGAGATTTTTTAATTTTTCCATATGTGTAATTTTAGGTACGAAAAGCAGCAGTGGTTTATCTGAGTCCACATGTTGTCTTAGCCACTTTTCAATAGATGGTGGAAGTTTGTTTTTCTTTAATGTTTTTTCCCAATTACCACACCATTTGAACTCTGGAACTGGAAGAGGATATTGGTGAAATCTTGCAGGAATGGTTACATATTGGATGACTTGGTTTTTACACTTTTCTTGCCATTCCTTATCTGGAGTTGCTGTTAAATAAATAAGAGTAGAATTAATCTTACGCGCCTTTTGAACAGCTCTTTGCAGGGTAAGATCATAGGAATACGGAAAAGCATCCATCTCATCAAGTATAACCAAGTCAAATGCCTGGTGAAATCGATATAGCTGATGTGTAGTGCTAATAGTAAGAGGGCTGTATAAATGCCTATCCTCACTTCCACCATAAACAGGTAGTACTTTTATTTCTGGGAATACTTCTTGAAGTCTCGGCGCAAGTTCAAGCACTACATCTGTTCTCGGAGTGGCAATACAAATACGTTGATTTTGTTGTAGAGCTTGTTCAATTCCTTTAAAAAGCACTTCTGTTTTCCCGGCTCCACATACTGCCCAAATAAGGAGCTCTGATTGTTCGGCAATGATTTCTTCCATTTTGTCTGAAGCAATTTTTTGACCTTTTGAAAGTGTACCATTCCAATTTAATTGTACTTTGTTAGTATCTTGGACTACTTCTGGTCCAGTCCAACTAATGAGAGGTGTGCATTCACTTATTCTGCCCATCATAATGCAGTTTCTACAATAGGAACATTCTTTTCCACATCTCGCACAAGGAAAGCTTGCGAATAATGATTTATTGTCATTTCCGCATCTTTTACATGTGTTTTCTTCTATTCCTGGTGTATATGCGCAGTACCCGTTTAAATAATGTTCCTGGATTTCATCTAGTGAAAAGGATAGTTCGTCAATGAGAAGTTTTTTTCCTTGTAGGGAGAGTTGAAGGTTTTTATTAAAGGCATATGATGGATTTAGAGTTGGAGTGGTGAGTTGATTTTTGGGGATGTCTGAGATACGGAGGGCATTCACTGATTTGTTAATGGTAGGGATTAGATGGATATTGTTATGTTGAAAAAGCATTAGTTCACCTCTTTGAATAGTTTGGGTGTTAGGTGATGGACTGTGGATTTTCCCTTTCCACTTCTTTTGAAAGGTAAACTCTTAAGAATTCGTGAAGCAACAAATTTAGAGTCTAAATGGAGAAAAAATCTTAATTGTTCATTATTGATTTCCTCCCCAAAAAGAAAATAATAATCCCTTAAAGCAGAAAATATAGCATCATTCGTTTTATTATGACATTTTTGGCAGAACCAATATGTACGAAGCTTTTTCATGGCAAACTCACTACATTTTCCACAAATAATTCCTGTTATTATATCCTCTTTCTTAATATGATATTTTTCCAATATTACTGAATCAAAAGGAGTATGTTTCTTTATTAAATACTTAGATATTTTCTTCATTTGATTTGGAGACATTATAACATTTGCAGAATCTTGAGAGCTTGTTACATTAGGAATGAGTTCAGGAAGAAATTCTTTGTGCACAATTTTATTTTTCAGAAGATTTAGTTGTGCAGGAGGGATACGGATAATGGATTTTGTATTACTAAATACAACAAGGGTAAATATGGGGATATTATGAAAGTGAGCATTCTCTAACACACTATGCAATTGACTTTTCAACCTACTTACTTGTAGAAGTGGGTCAGCATATGCTGTTTTTTCATCATCTTTCACTTGTATCATTTGGTGCAAATCTGTCTCTATTAGTATTTCACCTACCATGTTCTTCACTTCTAGAATCAAAATATATTTAGCATGCAGAATAAGAATGTCTATTTGAAAGAAGTACTTGCCGTTCCATAACCTTAAATCATGCATGATAATATATTCTTCTTCTCGTAGAAAACTCAATGGATAATCCACAGCCATTTCTCCACGAAATCCAGCCATAATAAGTTGATAATCATGCTTTATGAAAGCCATACTTTCATGATTTACTTTTAATCTTGAAATTAATGCCTCTAATTGAAGAGCTCTTTGTGGATATTCTATCGGTTTTATAATCAAATAATTCACCTTCCTTTCTTGTTTTTGATAAAATTCTTCAATAAGTGACATTTTTCCTTCTTATTTGAAGGAATTCATTACGTATTTTTATTTTGAATTTCTTTACCTGATTGTTTTTCTCCCTTTCACTATAAGTATTCAAGCTCCTGCATCTTTCCCAAACCCGTTTTGTTGCGCAATCGCTTTACTTTGTTGCGCAAAAATCATTTTTGTTGCGTTCACCCTTACTTTTGTTGCGCTTATCGTCATTTTGTTGCGTTCTCCTCCCTTTTTGTTGCGAAACCACTTTTCCTCTACTATCCACACTACATATTCAAGCTCCTGCACCTTCCCCAAACCTGTTTTGTTGCGCAATCGCTTTACTTTGTTGCGCAAAAATCATTTTTGTTGCGTTCACCCTTATTTTTGTTGCGCTTATCGTCATTTTGTTGCGTTCTCCTCCCTTTTTGTTGCGAAACCACATTTCCTCTAGTATTCACACTATATATTCAAGCTTCTGCATCTTCCCCAAACCTGTTTGGTTGCGCAATCGCTTTACTTTGTTGCGCAAAAATCATTTTTGTTGCGTTCATCCTTATCTTTGTTGCGCTTATCGCCATTTTGTTGCGTTCTCCTCCCTTTTTGTTGCGAAACCACTTTTCCTCTAGTATTCACACTACATATTCAATCTCCTGCATCTTCCCCCATCCTATTTTGTTTCACAATCTCCATTCTTTGTTGCGTTCACGCCTAACTTTGTTGCGCTTATTCCCATTTTGTTGCGTTTTCCTCTCTTATTGTTGCAGAACACCACTCACCCCCCCCACCAAAAAAAAACAAAAAAACCCAATCCCCATACCAGGAATCAGGTTCTCTTCTTCATCCACCCAAGGCCCATTGCGCCTTCGCCTAGATGTGTTCCTATAACTGCACCAAAGTAACTAATCATAAACTCAATATTAGGTAATTCTTTCTCTAGCTCTACTTTCCATTCTTCTGCTTCTAGTTCACGGTTCGCATGGATAACAACAGCTTGGTATGCTTCTCCGTTGGTAGCTTCTGCTAATAACTCTACAATTCGCTTCATGGCTTTTTTTCGTGTACGAATTTTTTCGAATGGAACGATCACTTTATCCTCAAAATGTAAAAGTGGCTTTACTTGAAGTAAGCTTCCGATCAATGCTTGTGCACTTGAAAGTCTTCCACCTCGCTGTAAGTTGGATAAATCATCTACCATAAAATAGGCATGACTAGTTTCTTTTAATTCTGCTAACAGAGGCATGATTTCCTTCGCATTCATTCCTTCTTGGACCATCTTTGCTGCTTCTATCGCATAAAAGCCTTGCACCATACAACTAACTTCTGTATCAAAAGCGTAGACCTCAATACCTTCTACCATTTCACCTGCAGAAACTGCTCCTTGGTAGGTACCACTAATTCCACTTGATAGGTGTATACTGATTACTTCATCATATGTATGGGAAAGATTTTCGAATAGTTCAACAAACTTACCTATTGGAGGCTGAGATGTGGTTGGTAAATCTCTCGTTTTTATTTCTTCGTAAAATTGGGATGCGTTCAAGTCAACTTCTTCTTCATACACTTCATTCCCTAATATCACGGTTAGAGGAATCATATGTATGTCATATTTCGTTCTCATTTCCTTAGGAATATAAGCTGTACTATCTGTGACAATAGCTGTTTTCATTCAATAATATACCTTCCTTATCTTTCTTTTTATCCACAAAAGACTTTATTCTATTATATAATACTGATTCTATTATAATGCACAATTAGCTTGATTTAATAGGTAAAATAAAAAAAGGGCAAAGGAATTTTATCGACAGATTTCTTCCATAGCCCATTATGTTTGTACATGAATGTTTCTTCTATTTATTTCCGCCATAAGTAATTCAATAAACTCACGATCTAACTTTAATTGAATTGCTTGATGATAAGCATTTAGTAGTATCGAATCTGAAAGTAGAACGATTCCATTCATAATATACGATCTCCTATCAAAGTATGCATTTATCTTATATAAGCAATTATAATACATAAATTAATAGGTCTAAACAACTATTTTCGACAAAATCCCTAATTTTTCAACCATTAAAAATGAAAACAAGGATATTTAACTAGGTCAATATCCTTGTTCCTAAAATATATATATTAGCGCACTTCTACCCAACCATTTTTAATAGCCACTACTACTGCTTGAGTACGATCATTTACATTCATCTTTTGTAAAATATTACTTACATGGTTCTTTACTGTTTTCTCACTGATGAATAGCGCTTCTCCAATACCACGATTACTTTTCCCATCAGCTAGCAATTGTAGCACTTCACACTCACGACGAGTTAATAAATGAAGAGGTCTGCGAATTTCGACAGTTTGTGAATAATGATCTGTTGCTCCTGATTCCTCTAAAGCTAATCGACGATATTCATTTACTAGATTATGCGTAATTTTAGGATGTAAGTAGGAACCTCCATCTGCCACAACCTTTACTGCCTCTACTAATGCATCTGCATCCATTTCTTTTAATAAGTAGCCACTTGCACCAGTTTTCAGGGCATGTGTTACATAATTTTCATCATCATGAATAGATAGAATAATAACTTTTGTATTAGGGAATTTTTCTAGTAACTGCCTAGTTGCTTCTACCCCATTAATGGTAGGCATATTAATATCCATAATAGTTACATCTGGCTGATAATTTTCTATCAGCTGAATCGCTTGGGTACCGTCATCTCCTTCAGCCACTACCTCAAAGCTTGCTTCAAAATCTAAAATTCTCTTTACACCTTCTCTAAATAGTTGGTGATCATCTATAATAACTATTTTCGTAGTCATTTACTCCGCCTCCCCTTATCCTTCTCTTTATTTTCGTATAGGCACATTAATCATAATAATTGTACCAACGCCTAACTTCGTATCAATGGTTAATTCGCCATCTAGTAATTCTACTCTTTCTCGCATGCCAATCAGACCAAAGGATTCTTCTTTACGTTGTTCTTTATCGAATCCTTTTCCATTGTCCTTTACCATTACAATTACTTGATCTCTCATAAGTTCAATTTTCACTGTTATGGTAGTAGCATTGGCATGTTTGAAAGCATTTTGAACAGATTCTTGAATTAATCGAAATAGTGCTACTTCGTATTCACTTGGTAATCTTACTTCTTTTCCCAAGAAAGTAAAGTCTATCTTGGTTGATTGATGATATTCTTCTGTTGTTTGCAGATATTTTTTCAAAGTAGGAATAAGTCCCAAATCATCTAAAGCCATTGGTCTTAAATCATAAATAATTCGTCGAACCTCATATAATGCATTTCGAACCATGACTTTTAAGTTTCTTATTTCTTCAAAAGCTTGATCTGCACCATGTTCTTTATAAATTCTTTCTACCAAGTCAGATCTCATCATAACATTTGCCATCATTTGAGCTGGTCCATCATGAATCTCTCTTGAGAGGCGTTTTTTCTCATCCTCTTGTGCACCAATTATTCTTAGTCCGAAATCTTGTTTTTGCTTGGCATCTTCCAATACTTCTCCAACCTGCTTTAGGTCACTTACCAAATAATTCATGACAACGGAGATTTGAGTGACAAGGTGATCTGCTCGCTGAATGGTTTCATCTAAACCTAACAACCTGCGCTCTAAATCATCTCTACGCTCACGATATTGCTTCTCCAAATGGCGGTTCATACTTAAATCCATCTGCAAGGTATGTGCTTTTTCATAAGCTTCACGGACTTCTGCTTCTGAATACTCATTAAAATGACGACTGACTTCAGATAACCGTTTTCTTGCAAACTTTGCCTGAACCTCCAGCTTGTCCCCCTCATCAATTGTTTGTATAACAAGTTCTCTTATTTCTTTTAATTCATCTGTAATGGTTTCATAATCTTGTCGACATTGTTCTCCAATTCGAAAGATTTCGTCCTTACTCGAACCAACTGTTTGAATCATTTGTTCTACAATATAATCTAGAGTTTTAGTGTCAAATTTCCTTATTACCATATATAAATTCCTCCAAAAAGGCTAAAACCCTTCTTGTATCATTATTATTTTAGCTTGAAATTACATAACTTGTATATTTTCATCAAAAAATAAATTAAAATCGTTAAATAGACACATATTTTATTTTAGAAAACATGACTTATGATTCATTGTATCCAAAATTCTAAATATATAAATAGGATAATATATCTATTAAGTCTTTTTGTACCTATATATTATTTTATATTATAAAGGAAAAGAAAAAAAACGAGAATACCTTTATATAAAGGATTGCAAGATACTGAACAATTAAATATTTACTCCATGATATTTATCCCATTCCTATTGTAGGAGGTCTTTTCGCGCATGGAGTTTTACTTATTATATCACGATACATATGGCACTATATTAAGATTTGATTACAAAGAGCCCTTTCATTGAAGAGCAATCTCTGTCGAATTATAATAATAGATGACTCTTGGCGTACATATGATTATTCAAAATGCGACAAACAATTTACGAATTAAGGAAAAATGTTTCAAATTCTTTTCTTTATAAAAATAGTAAGAATGCTATATAAACACGATTGCTCCACAGAATTATAGAAAATAGAGATACCCTACCCATTGATCAATAAGAACTAAAAACATAAAAAGAAAGGGGCCAATTCATTGCTGCCTTCTTATTTCACTGTGCCAAACTATGGAGAATCCGAGTTAATTATTCAAAAATCACGTTTTATTGCACATATTGCAAGAACAGAAACAGAAGAAGCTGCACAAGCATTTATTGGAGAAATCAAAAAGAAACACAAAGATGCTACCCATAATTGCTCTGCATACTTAATAGGTGAACAGGATCAAATACAAAAAGCTAATGATGATGGAGAACCAAGTGGAACGGCTGGTGTACCAATCTTAGAAGTATTAAAGAAGAGAAACCTAAAAGATACTACAGTAGTTGTTACGAGGTATTTTGGAGGAATTAAATTAGGTGCAGGTGGTTTAATTCGAGCATATGGAAAATCTACCTCTGAAGGGTTGAATTCTGTAGGAATAATAGAAAGAACATTAATGAATCTTTTAAGTATTTCCATTGACTACACTCTCCTAGGCAAATTGGAAAATGAATTACGCTCATCGATCTACCAAATCAAAGATATTGAATATGTAGAAAATGTGAAAGTACATGTTTTTGTCGTGCTTAACCAGGTAGACACTTTCAAAGCATGGATTACAGACCTGACTAACGGACAAGGTACTATTAAGGAAGAAGATACTTTGTATTTAGAAACATATATTTAGATATCACCCCTTCATCTCTGATATAAAGAAAAAGTGGATGAATGAGTGCATAGTACTTAAAAGAAACCCAAACTACACGAATTCAAATTCGTATTAGTTTGGGTTTCTTCATTGCCCAGTATTAAAAAACTAATCTATTAATTGATGTCACAACCATTTCTTAAAATGTCTCACTCTAAGGTTTTAGCAATTTCTTTAATATACTTGCTTAATGGCTCTTTTAAATCACTTCTTTTTAAGGCCATTTCAATCGTTGTTTGAATAAAGCCTAGCTGTTCTCCTACATCATAGCGATTTCCTTCGAATTGGTATGCAAATACTCGTTGTATTTTATTCAGCTTTTCAATAGCATCTGTTAGCTGAATTTCGCCACCAGCACCAATTTCTTGCTCATTTAAAAAACGGAATATTTCTGGTGTGAAAATATATCTTCCAATAATCGCTAAGTTAGAAGGAGCTGTACCTTGTGCAGGCTTCTCCACAAACTGCTTCACTTGAAATCTACGCCCATTTCCTTCTACTGGATCTATTACTCCATATCGATGTGTTTCATGCTCAGGAACTACTTGTACTCCAATAATAGAAGATAAGGTTTGATTGTATTCTGTGATCATTTGACCTAAACAAGGTTCTTCACTATCAACAATATCATCCCCTAATAGTACAGCAAACGGTTCATTGCCAATAAAGTTTCTAGCACACCAAACTGCATGCCCTAAGCCTTTTGGCTCTTTTTGCCGTATATAGTGAATATCTACATTAGAAGATTCCTTCACTTTTTTTAAAAGATCAAATTTCTCTTTTGCAACTAAATTTTCTTCTAGCTCCCATGAATGGTCAAAGTGATCTTCAATAGCCCTTTTTCCTTTTCCTGTCACAATGATAATATCCTCAATTCCTGAGGCAACTGCTTCTTCCACAATGTATTGTATAGTAGGTTTGTCCACAATAGGTAGCATTTCTTTTGGCATTGCTTTTGTTGCAGGTAAAAATCTTGTACCAAGACCAGCAGCGGGAATAATAGCTTTTCTTATTTTATTCATCACTAACCTCCAGATATGTAATTTATGCAACCTTTTTCCTTCTTTTGTCGTCTATTACTTAGAATTCCATTTATAGTCTACCTATTATAGGAAGGAGGAAAACACTAAAAAACTCTTTTGAAGAAATGAATCAGTTTTTGATGTAAAAGGAAAAAACAAATAACTCCAAACGCGCAACCTATACTATCAAGAATAACATCGCTAACTAATGGAGTTCTCCCACCAGTAAAGCCCTGATGAATTTCATCAGATATAGCATATAGTACGACAAATAAATAACTAATAGGTATTATTAAACTTCTTCTTTTAGAAAATAATCCTTTAAAAGCGCGAACCGTAAAGTAGGCAAGTAAGAAATAAATAGTAAAATGAGCTCCCTTTCTTATGAAGAATTCTAAGAAATGTGATACTCCTTTTTCCGCTATACTCACTTCGCTGCCACCATATTGGAAGGAAATCCATGATAGTAATTGTATAGCGAACTTGGAATCATCTAAAAAACTAAACCATGGCGTAATATCTTGATCCTTATATGGTTGAGAAGAAAAGCTAAAAATAATGACCATAAGAAGGATTACTGGTGCTAACAAACTTATTTTTTTCATAAAAACCTCTTTCTTTTTTAAATCGTTATACAAGATGTATAACATGGATCTTGATAACTAATCCTACTATTAGTAGAGGTATCACTATATTTATCATTTTATCCCAGTTTTTTAAAAAAGCATATAATTCTATACGAATTTCTGCTATTCTTTATTATATTGAATATTTGTTGAGATATGGAGGTATTTGTCAAAATGCGATCTGAAAAGCCTAAACGTAAGAAAAGAAAAGGCCTTCGTATAGTAGGTCTTGTTTTATTATTATTAATAATTGCAGTCGGTGTTTATGTAGGTGTCGTTTATAATTCTTTATCTAGTGCAGTAGACACGATGCACCAAGAAGTAGAAAGAACACCAACAAAAGAAAGAACAGACACTCTTGAGTTAAAGAAACAAGAACCATTCTCTGTTCTCATGTTAGGAGTAGATGAAAGAGATGGGGATTCTGGCCGTTCTGATACCATGATTGTTTTATCTGTTAATCCGGAGAAAGAATCAGTTAAGATGTTAAGTATTCCTAGAGATACAAGAACAGAAATTGTCGGACATGGAACAACAGATAAGATTAACCATGCTTATGCATTCGGTGGAGTAGCGATGGCACTTGATACGGTTGAGAATTTCTTAGACATCCCAATTGATTATTATATACAAGTGAATATGGAAGGTTTTTCACAAATTGTTGATGCAGTTGGCGGTGTTACAGTAGATAACGATTTAGATTTCACTTATGAAGGTGTTCACTTCCCGAAAGGTCAATTGACATTAAACGGAGATAAAGCTTTAAAATTCTCCAGAATGCGTTATGAAGATCCTAGAGGTGACTTCGGAAGACAGCTAAGACAACGCTCTATCATTCAAGCAGTAATCAATGAGGGTGCAAGTCTTAATTCCTTAAAAAACTTTGATGACATATTTGATGCTTTAGGTAACAATGTTAAAACAGATATCACATTCAACGAGATGGTTAGTATTCAAGCAAATTATCGCTCTGTTGCAAAAACAATTGATCAATTAACCATAGAGGGTACTGGTCAAAGAATAGATGGAATTTACTATTTAATAGTTGATGATGCAGAGAAAACACGTATCCAAACAGAAATGAAAGATCAATTAAACATCCAATAAAAAAACTTATACTAAATGAAATTCCTGCTAAATAATGTAGCAGTTTGTGTAGGAATATTTTTAAGGTAATGGCATAGCCATTACCTTTTTTTATAATTGTATGAGTTCCCTAACCCACTAAAGCAATTTAATCAATCTTAGCTTCATTCATTTCACAACGAGTGAGATTCTTGCCATAAATCCTCCTCTTTTTTACTTAGCAATCACGCAACTATAATATCCCACCTATCGACTTTTACCGCAATCTATTGTCAGCAATTGTAAGAATTTTGGTTGTTTTCAAAGAGGGAAAATGCGGTATACATATAGTACAAACATTAGAAAGGGTGGCTGTATATGAAAATAAAAGCTGGTAGCTGGAAATTACTAAGTGCCCAAGATAAACAATTTATCTTACAAACCGTTTCCAGCCTGACTCAATTAAAAGGAAAGATACAGGCTCATTAAGCTTCATATAATTCTATTGGTAAACCATCAGGATCTGCAAAAAAGGTATATCGTTTCTCTGTAAAGGGATCAATCCTTATATCCTCTACTATAATATTGTTAGATTCTAACCATTGAACAGCTTCTATCATATCATTGACTTCTAATGCTAAATGGCGTAAACCGCAGGCTTCAGGATGACTCGGCCTTTGCTTAGGATTAGGGAAAGAAAATAATTCTATTTTATAAACATCATTCAACATAAGGTCGAGCTTATAGGAATCTCTATCTTCACGATATACTTCTAGAAGCGGTTTAAACCCAAGTAGATTCACATAAAAATGCTTTGAAACTTCATAATTACTACAAATAATAGCGATATGATGTATATCATTGACTTTTAACACAATATTACCTCCTTCATCCATAAAAAAGCGAAGAATCAAGACTCTCCGCTAAATACTGCTTATTTACTATGCCAGTTCCAAGCACTCTTAATAATTGTTTCTAAATCTCTTTCTGCTTTCCAGCCTAATTCTTTGTATATTTTCTCTGAAGAAGCTATCAATCTTGCAGGATCTCCTGCTCTTCTATCAGCAAAAACAACATTTGCTTTTCTATCTGTCACTTTTTCACAAGTTTCAATAACTTCTTTAACAGAGTAGCCAACACCATTTCCTAGATTATATGTTTCTGCTTCTTTTTCTCCTGCTAATAGTGCTTCTAATGCTTTTATATGAGCTTCTGCTAGATCTGTTACATGGATATAGTCACGAATACAAGTTCCATCTTCTGTTGGATAATCTGTTCCAAATACAGAAATAGATGCTCTTTCTCCTAATAGATGTTGTAAGATAATAGGAATTAAATGTGTTTCTGGATCATGCTGTTCCCCAATTTCACCTGTAACATGAGCACCAGCCGCATTAAAGTAGCGTAACGCTACATAATTTAAGCCATATGCATGATGAAAGTCTGCTAGTATATTCTCAACCATTAGTTTTGATTTAC
The DNA here is from genome assembly GCF_009183415.1 of Bacillus sp. B1-b2. Classification (GTDB taxonomy): domain Bacteria; phylum Bacillota; class Bacilli; order Bacillales; family Cytobacillaceae; genus Niallia. The sequence goes on from NZ_WEHU01000032.1 coordinate 22,696, forward strand.
CGTATGGATTAATTGGTTGTGTGTTAGACGTTTCTAGAATGATATCCTCTTCTGGAATACCATAAGTCGCTGCAGTAGAAGAAAAAATGAAGTTCTTCACCTTATATTTAAGCATGACATTTAATAAAGTTAGCGTATTTGCTACATTATTATCATAATACTTAGCTGGATCTTGAACAGACTCTCCAACTAAACTATATGCTGCAAAATGCATTACTGCTTTAATTGGATATTTTTGAAATATTGTTTCTAAATCTGCAGTATTTCCTAAATCACCTTGTACAAATACCGCACGAGAATCTACTGCTTCTTTATGACCAGTAGCAAGATTATCTAATACAATTACTTCTTCCTTTTCTACTAATTCCTTTACTAGATGACTACCAATATATCCAGCTCCACCTACTACTAAAATCATATATAATCTCCTTTTATAAAAACAAATATTTATTAATCGTATCTAGTCTATCACATTTATTGTAAATATTTCTCTATTCAAATAAACACAAAGCTGTATTTAGAAATTCAACATCCAACTCCAACTAACAGCATATTGGGTCTTGGACTATTTGCAATTTTATTATAATAAAAGCAGTCTATCTTAACAAATGAATATTAGTTATGTTAAATACTATGTAAATAGGATTAATTGTCGAATTATAGGGAATGAAAATGGTTTTCATTTTTTTGAAAATAATGATAAAATAGGTATATCAATCAAATAATCCAAGATAAAGGCAAACCATTTGAAAAGATGGGACGCAAAGCTTCAGATCTAAGGTAGAACTCTTACTATGATGGCTGAGCCACCTTATATTCTATAAGGAGGTTTATTAAAGTGATTAATTTGTTACCAACACCAGATACTTCTTCTAAGCAAATAGACTCTGATTGGCTTGAATTAATTATGGAGGCAAAGAATCAAGGTTTTTCCCAAGAAGAGATTCGTTCTTTGTTAACCATTCTTGGCTCGAAATAATATAGCTACAACGATAGGTATACATAGAATTTGAGCCATCATTATCATGATGGTTTTTATTTATATCCAAGCAAAAAAAGTACCATATAGGTACTTTAAAAAAAGAGGAATAATACGAGGATACTTGTGAATTTCTTTATTAAGTGGAATGGTTTGTTTAAAAAGATTATTTAAACGGATGGTATTTAGTGGTGTGAGTAATGTATAGAGATTGTATTCTTATGGTGTAGTAGGGGGATGTACGAAGCTTTGTGTATAAATAATATGTTCTAATTGTTTAATTCTTTGTGTACATTGATCTAGCTTTTCATTATTCTTTGCTTGCATTTTTATTAATGTTACCATTAGATCTGGCACATTATTCAATGTTGACATCTCCTTAAGGAACAGTTTGTTCAGTCTTTTTTTGGTCAAGAAAACGAACAGATTCAGCAATAACTTCGGTTACATACACTCTCTTTCCCTCTTGATTATCATAGCTTCGAGATTGAATTCTGCCCATTATTCCAACAAGAGAACCCTTTCTACAATACTGTGCTGTAATTTCTGCAACCTTTCTCCAAAAGGTACAAGAAACAAAGTCTGTCTCATATTCACCAGATTGATTTTTGAAGTTGCGATTAACAGCTAATACAACATTTACTAAAGAAGTTCCCTCTTGTGTCAATTTAAGCTCAGGATCTCTCGTCAGTCGACCTACTAATGTAACTTGATTAATCATACCTACCCTCCTTCCTCAAGAATTAGTCTTATCATACTATATAAGAATTTACTTGAAAAATCTCGATATCTTAAGTTTCAAGCAGAAAAGAGGGTGAAACTTCATTTTTCACCTAGGTGATTCTTAAAGTTTCAAGGTAAAATGCATGTGAAATATAAAGTTTGGGCTAATTTCAAAAAATATAAAGCACTGAGCCTATATTCTATGACGATAGATGTACCTACTAGTTAAAGAGGTTGGGACATAAAAATGACTCCTTCTTAATGACGAATAATAACTTATTGAAAATATCTAGGTTATAAAGTAAAACAAGTCCGTTCCATTAATCTTAAAATTTAATATTCAACAGGAATAAAAAAATCCGAACTACTAGAAAAAATGACTTCTAATAGTTCGGATTTATTATTGGCTAAAATACTTATGTACTAGCCTCTTTTCATAATCTACGGATATCTTATTTACCATAACCTTCAATTACTCTATTCACTTGTTCCATTACTCCTGTTTTTAAAGCATGTAATTTTGCTGTGCTTTCTTCAAGAGAAGTACTAGTTACACTGAAATAGAATTTTGCTTTCGGCTCTGTTCCAGATGGACGTAAGCAGAACCATGAACCATCTTCTAGATAGTATTTAATAACATTAGACTTAGGAAGTTCGATTAAGCTTTCTGTCAATCCTTCTACCTTTATGCTTGTTAAATAATCTTCTACTACTGTCACCTTTAATCCATTCACTTCTTGAATCGGTGTGCTACGGAATGTATCCATGATATAGGAAATTTGCTCTGCACCATCTTTACCTTTAAGCGTTAAGGACTCTAGACCTTCTTGATAGAAACCATATTTCTCAAAAATTTCTAATAAACCTTCATATAATGTTAAACCTTTTGCTTTGTAGTAAGCAGCAACTTCTGCAGCAAAAATAGCAGATTGAACAGCATCTTTATCACGAACAAAATCACCAATTAAGTAGCCATAGCTTTCTTCATAACCAAAAAGGAATGTATGCTCTTTTGTTTGTTCAAATTCTAGAATCTTTTCTCCAATGAATTTGAAGCCAGTTAAAGTATCAATAGTAGGAACTCCATAAGACTTAGCAATAGTACGTCCTATTTCAGAAGTAACGATTGTTTTAATAACCACACCATTATCTGGTAAGCTGCCTTTCACTTTTTTCTCTGATAGTAAATACTCAAGCATTAAAGCACCTAATTGATTACCTGTTAATACCGTGTACTCTCCATTTAAATCTTTTACTGCTACACCAAGTCTATCAGCATCTGGATCTGTTCCTAAAAGGATATCTGCATCCAACTCTTTTCCATAACGAATCGCAATTTCAAAAGCAGCATGTTCTTCAGGATTTGGTGAAGAAACAGTAGAGAAATTAGCGTCTGGTAGCTCTTGTTCTTTTACAACCGTAACATTCTCAAATCCGAAAGCTTGTAAGCCTGCTCTAACTGGTTTGTTTCCTGTTCCGTGTAATGGAGTGAAAACAATCTTTAAATCCGTCGCTTCTGGAAGTCGATTCAATTGAATTGTTTTTAGCTGTTCTACATAAGCATGATCAACAGCTTCTCCAATATAAGTTAATAACCCTTTTTCTAATAAATCACTTTCCTCTAATACTTCTATTGTTAATTCATCTTCTACTGCATTAACATATTTAATAATCGTATCTGCAGCTTCGGGAGGAAGTTGTCCACCATCTTCTCCATATGCTTTAAAGCCATTGTATTCTGGAGGGTTATGACTTGCTGTAATCACTACTCCCGCAAAAGTATTTAGATGACGAACAGCGAAAGATAGTACTGGTGTTGGACGAAGCTCTTCAAAAACATATGCTTTAATTCCAAGTTTTCCTACCACTTTTGCTACTTCTAATGCAAATTCTGGTGATTGATGACGGGAATCATAAGCAACTGCAACTCCTCTATTCATCGCTTCTTCGCCTTGCTCTAATATGTATTTACCCAAACCTTGAGCAGCTTTTCTTACTGTATAAATATTCATTCGGTTAATACCAGGTCCAAGCTCTCCTCGCATTCCCCCAGTCCCGAACTCCAAATGTTTATAGAAACTATCTTCTAGTAATTTTTCCGATGTTTGTAATTCTGTTAATTGTGCTTTTAAGTTTGCTTCAAGACCTGCAAAACTTGTCCATTTTTCAACAATTTCTTTATAGACCATCGTCTTTATTCCCCTACCTTTTGATTTCTCAAATTTATACCCTTACATTACCTAAAATATGTATATAAGTAAAGTGATTTCGGAACCAATCCTACTATTACCATATATCTTATTTCCTGAAATAGTAGGATTAGCATAAAGAAATTATATACCTTTTCTATCGTTTCCACAATTTAAACAGAGGACCGTCTTTCCCATAAATGGGATCTAATTCTGGGAAGTCAACATGAAGGATGTCTTCTTCTACTTCTTCACTATCTTCTTTAGCATCCTTTTTCATATTGTAGTCTACACCATTCGGATAAGCACCTACCACTTCAAAATCAGGAGAAACAGATATACTTTTATGCCCTGTTCCAGCAGGTAAGATCAAGACATCTCCAGTATTAACCAAAATCTTGGACCCGCCTTCTCCTCCAATCATCAATAAGCCTGAACCATTTCCAACACCGAGTACTTCATGTGTATTGCTATGATAGTGATGAAATGCATAAATTCCACCTCTCCACGTATTAGTCCAACCATTTTTTTGAAAAATAGACTCTAAATCCTTTTCCTTACTATCTACTGCTTGTTTATAATGTAAAGCAGGTAAAGATGGATGATTAGGTATATAACCATTTGGTTCAAAATAGTACATGGTTAAGCTTGGGTTTATCATAATATCCACTCACCTCTCTGGCTCGCTATATTACTATATACCCCTTTCTTTCAAGAAACATTCCTACTCTTTAAACAATGGATAAAGGTGAAAGTGTCGCTCATAAAATGTAAGAAATAGGAAAGTGATATTTCATTTAAAGGAAAGAAAAACTAATTTCATATATTCCTTTTATTTCCCTTCCTTACTTCTATGCAGAGTGAAAAAGAAATATACACCTACTAATAATAAGAGGAAAGATAGCAGAAGAAACAAGTAATGAAAACCAAGTAATGCAGCGTTTACTTCAGCCGATGATGTATGTTGCATCCATTGGCTAATCGTCCCCTCCAACCAAGCATTCATAAACGAAATGGCTAAGGCTGTACCAATTATCATCCCAATATTTCTTAAGAGCGCAATGGTACTACTCATCATTCCTAAATAGGCAACTGGCGTATACAACATCATAATGCTGTAATTTGGGGATGTTAGCAATCCCATTGCAAATCCTAATAAACTAAACAGGAAAAGAAGCATGAAAAGGGAAGTATGAGCAGTTAAAAAACTTAATGCTAGCATAGTAAGAGATAGTATTCCAACACCCCCAAATACGACTTTAACACCGCCATATCGATCGGATAGGGAACCACTAATCGGTCCTACTATGGCAAGAAATAAGGGATAGCACATTAAAAGCAAGCCTGCTTCTTCTGCGGAATACCCTAATACTCCTCTTAAATAAAAAGGAAGGATCACAGTTGATGCAAAGGTTGCACCATAACTTACTATTAAAATAAGCCCGCCTGCTCTTACAATAGAGGAAACAAATATGGTTGGTTCTATGAATGGATTTTGCACCCTTTTAGTATGGAAGAAAAAACAGATAAAACTACTTAAACTTATTAGCATAAGAATGATTAAATAAAAGTGCAGTTCACCTTTTCCAATGGTGTTAAGAACAAACACAAAAGAAACAGTGGCAATTCCAAATAATAAACTCCCCATTACATCCAAAGTAGAGCTTTGAAAAGTTTTATCTTTTGGAATATATTTCTGTGCAAGAAAATATGCCCCCACACTTATTGGGACTACTGTCCAGAATAAAAGGTGCCAGGAGGAATACTCCATTACGAAGCCACCAACAGATGGCCCAAGTAAAGCCCCAATTCCAACTGAAGTACTAATAATCCCTAATGCCTTCCCTCGATGCTCCTTTGGGTAGGCATCTGTTACAATGGCCATATTGACTGCTTGAAGCATAGCTGCACCACTTCCCTGTAAAATTCTAGCTACTATTAAAAAGAGAATATTCGGCGAAATGGCTGATGCACAAGCCCCTGCAGCAAAAAAAAGATATCCCAAATTATGTATCTTTTTCTTCCCATATTGATCTGAAAGCTTCCCCATTAAAGGCAAAAGTAGCATAATAGAAAGTAAATAACCATTTACAATCCATTGTGTGGTGGTTAGATTTGTTGCATAATCAATGGCAATATCAGAAAGTGCAATATTTACGAAGCCTGCAGAGAAATGGGATAAAAATGCCCCCGTACATACAGATAGTAAAAGAAGGATAGATTGCGACTTACTTTCCCTAATCTCCTCAGTAGATGATATAAAATTATTAAATTTCGCCTTTTTCATTTTCTATCATCCTTTAAGAGTAAAATCCGTTGCCTTGCTTCCTTTATTTCATTAATAGGATTACACATATATTGATTGAAGAACCTCATTATTCGTTGCGACAGATCCAAAAAACTGATCAATAGTCTGTAAAGTCATTTCATGTGCTTCTTTTGAAAAAGCAGCTGTGCACTCAGAGAGTAAGATAATATCATAATCCATCATAAAGCCGTCTCTCGCTGTAGATTCCACACAAATATTCGTGCTCACACCTGCCATTAGCAAAGTTTCTATCTTTAATGACCGTAAAATGGAATCTAATCTTGTATTAATAAAAGCACTATAACGATGTTTTACTACAATGATATCCGTATCATTTGGGGATAACTCAAAAAACTCGGCTCCCCATGTATTCTTCCTGCATAAATCTTTTCCACTTTTCCCTTTTAATCGCTTTAACCATGTTTTAGAATCAGTGCAATCCTCATGTATGGTTTTCACATAAATTATGGGTACAGATAACTCCTTTAACGAAGAAATCATGTTCTTTAAATTTGGCATCATTTCACTTACCATAGATACATCTAGATCCTGCTTCGCCATGTTTCCATCTTTATGGCAATAATCATTTTGCACATCTACTATGATTAGTGCACTACTATGAGGATCCCACTCTATATCATTCATGAACATCTTCCTTTCTTCCATCTCTATAAAGAGAAGGAGCTTACCTCCTATTATTCACCTTACTTTGTTCTATATCCGTCCATTTTAAAACTTCTATCTTCTAGCTATTTGCTTAATAAGAGAGAAGAATCATCTGCCCTCTTTAATATAATGGTTAGATGATAGTAGCAGGAAAGCACAAAAAAACCATAGGAACCAAAGAGATTAAATTCCCCTTTGATTCCTATGGTTAAAGGTAAAACATTATTTAGTTTATGTTTATAGGTTCAACTCTAAAGATAAGTACTTATACTCTAAATAATCTTCAATCCCGTACTTTCCACCTTCTCTTCCAACACCTGATTCTTTTATACCACCAAATGGAGCCTGCTCAGTGGTTGGAAGTGGATCATTAATACCGACAATTCCATATTCTAATCCTTCTGCCACTCGAAACACTCTCGATAAATCGTTTGTATAGAAATAGGCTGCTAACCCATACTCTGTTGAATTCGCAAACTGAATAACCTCTTCTTCTGTATCAAATTCAAAAATAGGTGCAACAGGACCAAAAGTCTCTTCCATAGCAATTTTCATTTCATGTGTAGCATTAAGTAAAATGGTAGGTTCAAAAAAATGTCCATTCTGTAGAGATTGCTCACTAGGCTTGTTTCCGCCAGAAAGGATAGCTGCTCCTTTTTGCATGGCATCTTTTATATGCTCTTTTGTTTTATCAACAGCTGCTTCATTAATAAGTGGACCAATGGTTACTTCAGAATCTAATCCGTTACCAACTACTAACCCTTTCATTTTTTCTGCTAAAATCTTAGAAAAGGGCTTCACTACATTTTTTTGTACATAAATTCGATTTGTACATACACATGTCTGACCAGCATTTCTAAACTTACTCGTTATAACACCATCTGCCGCTTTTTCAAGATTTGCATCTTCAAACACAATAAACGGAGCATGTCCACCAAGTTCCATCGAAATTTTCTTCATAGTATCTGCTGCTTTTGCAGCTAATTCTTTCCCTACTTTTGTAGAGCCTGTAAAAGTAATTTTTCTAACATCCTTACTCTCCATCATTGCATCACCAATTGCTGGCGCATTACCATGCACTAAATTTAATACACCCTTAGGTAAATGAATTTCATCAAAAATTTTTAGTACCTCTATTGCTGTTAATGGTGTAGATTCTGCTGGTTTTAAAACAACCGTACAACCTGCAGCTAAAGCAGGTGCTATTTTTCTCGCTAGCATGGCGATAGGAAAATTCCATGGAGTTATAGCGGCCACAACACCTACTGGTTGCCGTAGCACAATAATTCGCTTTGTCTTGGAGCTTGCAGGAATAGTATCACCATAGATACGTTTTCCTTCCTCTGCATACCATTCTAAATAATTTGCAGCAAGCTCTATTTCCCCTTTTGCTTCCGCTAGTGGTTTTCCCATTTCTGTCGTAATTAAGGCTGCAAGATAATCTATTCTTTTCCGAAATAAATCTGCAGCTTGCCTCATATAATGAAATCTTTCTTTAGCCGTTCTCTTAGACCAAGAAGAAAATGCGTTCTGAGCAGCATCAATCGCAAGAAAGGCATCATCCTTACTTCCCTTTGCCACCATTTTAACCATCTCTCTATTTGCAGGATTATAGACTGGATACGTTTCCTTTGAGATAGCCTCACACCAACCTCCATTTATATAGAGCATCTTAACACTTCCTTCTTCTTATTTATTCCTATTTATCATATCAGAATTATAGGTTCATTTCTTTTTATCTGCTTATCCTTCCTATTGTCTCTTTTAATCAAAAAATAACCACTTCTTTTGAAGAAGCAGTTATTTTTACTACTATTAAAAGGAAGCAATACTTCCATCTGTTCGAGATTCCGTCCCTCCTGCAAGAACACCATTTTTGCTACGAATGATAATCTGCCCCCGACCAAAACTACCAGAGTCTAATGCCCATCTAATGTCATGCCCCTTTCTTGCCAGTGCATGTGCAATATGCTCTGGAAAACCTGGTTCTAGTTGAAAAATCTTCTTCTCCATCCATTGCCATCTGGGTGCATCTAATGCCATTTGAGGATTTAAGCCGAAATCAATTAAGTTCATTACTACTTGTAAATGTCCTTGTGGTTGCATGAAACCACCCATTACGCCAAAGGGTCCAACTGCTTGATTATCTTTTGTCAAGAAACCTGGGATAATAGTATGATAGGTTTTCTTGTTTGGCTCTAGTGCATTTTCATGTGTTGGATCAAGCTTAAATCCGTGACCTCTATTTTGTAGAGCAATACCTGTTTCTGGCACTACAACCCCAGAGCCAAAACCCATATAATTACTTTGAATATAAGAAACCATATTTCCCTCTGTATCTGCTGTTGCTAAATAAACAGTTCCTCCTTTAGGTGGCTCTCCTGCTGATGGTTCTATTGCATAATTACCAATTAATGATCTTCTTAACTTTGCATATGTATCGGATAAAAGCTCTTCCACCTTTGTATTCATTCTTTGTTGTTCCGTAATGTATGTTAAGCCATCTGTAAACGCAAGCTTCAATGCTTCCATTTGCAAGTGATAGGTTTCAGGAAGGTCTTTTGCTAAATAATGATCATTTTTCAATGTATTTAGAGCCATTAAGGCTATTAGACCTTGCCCATTAGGTGGAATTTCCCAAACATCATATCCTTTGTAATGTACGGAAATAGGATCCACCCATTCAGGAGTATATGCCGCTAAATCCTCTTTACGCAAATATCCTCCGTATTGTTTTGAAAATGCATCTATACGGTCAGCAATCTCTCCGTTATAAAATGCCTCTCCATTTGTATCTGCAATGGCTTGTAGTGTTTTAGCATGATATTTAGATTTCCATATCTCCCCGATTGCAGGAGCTCTTCCCTCTGGAGCAAATGTTTCAAACCAATGTTGAAATACTTCTCCCTTACAAGCTTGTTTAAAAGTATCAAAAGCTTTCTGCCAAAAGTGACCTAAAGTTGGAGAAATAGGATACCCTTCTTCAGCATATTGAATGGCAGGCTTCAATACTTCCGTTAAGGGTAATTTCCCAAATCGTTTAGAAAGCTCGACCCATGCTGCTGGAGTTCCAGGAACAGTAACTGGCGTTAATCCGTATTTTGGCATCTCTGTATATCCCTCTGCCTTCACCGCTTCAATCGATATACTATTTGGAGAAGGCCCACTAGAATTTAATCCATGAAGCTTATTGTTTATCCACACAATGGCAAAGGCATCTCCTCCTATTCCATTAGATGTCGGCTCTACAACGGTTAAGCAGGCAGCTGTGGCAATAGCTGCATCTACGGCGTTCCCTCCTCTCTTTATCATATCTATTCCCACTTGAGCAGCAAGTGGATGAGAGGTTGCTACCATCCCTTTGTTTGCATAAACAGTACTTCTTCTGGATGGATATGGGTTATATAACGAATCGAATTCTAACATAATATTTAATCTCCTTCGACAAAGCTTTAATAGATTATTTAATAATTATATTAGAAAATTCTGAAATTTAATTCTAAAAATAAGGTTCACCTTTGTATAAAATAACTAAACAAAGGTGAACAAGTCTACATTACATATTAAGATAAAAGTATCCACCAGCTAAGACAATTAAAAAAATGCATAGTACAATGCCATATTTTCTAACAAACCTAACCGTAGGGCTAGATGTTTGTTCTCTTACCTTCTTCAATAATTTCCTAAAGGACTGAGATCGAACTTTCTTTAATTCTTTTTGTATTTCTTTCTTTTTCCAGACCGAATTACGATCAGATACTAAGTAGTCTAATAATGCATGGTTATACCTACTATTTGTAGCAAATTGTTTATAAGACCACTTAATATATGTAGTCATTTCCTCTGCTGTACCATATATAGCTAAGTAAGAAAAAACTTGTCTGTGCTCTACGCCCTCCATTCCTCCTGGAAATAGCAGAAGAAAGCGTTCATAAGGCTGAAATAATCCATTCTCTTTCATTAGTTCAAGTGCTAATTCACTAGCTTTCCCTTTAATAGGCATTGTCACCATACGAAATAAAGCACTTACTTGTTCAATTGGTGAATAGAAAAAAGAATGGAGAACTTCTAAAATCTCATACTTTTCCTTTTCCCAGCCTTTTATCGCAAAGTTATTATCGTCTTTTTCTCTTAAAAATAAGGCACCAAAATGTTGAACTTCTTCCATTGTAATTCGCTCTAGTTGTACTTGTATTAATAAATGCCCTTTAACCTCTGGAAGAACACTTCGTTTATAAGAATGAAAAAGAATAGACTGGTGGAAAAACTGATCCATTTTAGCCACAATGGTCATAGGCTTACTACTTTTTTTCACTTCGTTTACTAATCTATTCTTCGTCCATTTTAAAAAGAATACATTATGTTCTAATGATGGATTTGCACTTAATAAGGTATTAATATTATGTAAGATAGTATCAAGATCATGATGTAAGCTGAATTTTTGTTTTAAATATTCATCGATAATCTCACCATAAGAAAAAATATCTCCTATATAGGAAAGAACTTGATAATACGTTTCAGCATAACCTTCTAACAAATCCCAAATCTCTTTACAGATTGCTTCACCTTCATAGTAAACAATTGTTTTTACTACAAATTCTAAAACATTAACCTGTCCTACTATTCTTTGAATTTCTAATACATGCCAAAGATAATCCAAAACAGTTGTAGCATCCTTCATTCGCTCTTCACGCTGAAGTAATTTGGAAAACAGTTGAACTAATTCTTCTTTTTCGCGATGATTACTCTCTAAGTAGGTATGTAGTGTTTTGATAATAGCTACCTTATCTAAGTCATAGTAATAATAATCTAGCTTCTCCAAATAAAATAGTAGGAATAATTCGTTATATGTTTCCATCTCCAGCTTCTTTTGCTTAGGTAAGCCCTTAAGAGCTCTTTCACAATAAATGAAAAACTCACCTAAATCTGAAGCTGTTTGTAAAGCACTATAAGCATAATTCAAGAATTCCAATTGATTAACATCCACATTAATCCCACTTTGCTTATGTGTGGAGAAATCAAAAACAAATTGCTCTTCTACCGCTCGATTACGTAAACGTATACTTCCTGGCTCTACAAACATGATATGAATATTTTCCTTCACAATCGGCTCATTATGAAAGGTTGTAACACCAATATTACGTCTAGTCTCATATGGAAGATATGTATATAACAGTTCCAAAAGCCACATAGCATACTTTTTTTGATCTTCAAGTGCCGATTGAAAAGTAATATAGATTCGTTTATTACTTTCCACTGCTACAATACTTGCATATAGTAACTGTTTAAACTTTTCCTCCTCAATTTGCAATACATGGAAAAGTTCTTGCTTTCGCATAAATATGTTTTCTGTTCTATAAGAAATTTGCTCTTTTTCCTCTAATACTTCACTTCTAGTTTCCGTGTCAGGCAAATCAATAAAACTATCAATCTGAAAGATCTGAGATGGCTTTTCTATCCATTCCTCTTTGCGGGCTGCAGGAACAATAAAGTTATGTACAAGGTAACTACTTTTTTGCTTCATATTTTCTGCTGGTATAAAGCTTGCTTGTCCTACTACTAAATCACCTGTTTCAGGCTGTATCATGGTGAAAAGGTTAGGATATTGTTTCTTATCCCGTTCTCCGCTTCTCTTTAACTCATTTGGTATTGAATAGGTACAAATGGGATGCAGGTATTTTTGAACAAAGCGTTGATCTAAACGAGGTGAAACAGCACTAACATCAGAACCATCACTAGAAAGAAAAAGTCCTTTGCTTTCTTTTTGATATAATTGTTGCTGAATAAGGCTTTTTCCCATATCTTTTCTCCCCCTCTACTCCCTAATCAAATCTATGTCATTTAATGTAAATTTTACACGATAATAAAATTGTCGTAAATAAATTAACATTTATCCTCATAAAAGCATTCTAATATATGTATTATACAGGAACACCGTTTTTTTCATAACCGACTTTAGTAGACTTTTCATACAAATGGTGAAATATTTCTGTTCTGGTCCTAGCATGTGTAGGGATCGGGATTCTCTCTTTCCTTTTCTGCCTTTTTTGACGGTATTCGGGCTTTGATCCACGTTCTCTCTTCCCTCCTCCTCCTTTTTTAATGATATTCGGGCTTTGATCCATGTTCTCTCTTCCCTCTTCTGCCTTTTTCGATGATATTTGGGCTTTGATTCGGTTCCCCTCTTCCCTCTTCCTCCTTTATTGATGGTACTCGGGCTTTAATTGAGTTCCTCTCTTCTAACAAATACAGGAAGAGAAACCTATGTCTCTCCTCCTAAATTTATTTAAAACCTATTTATAGTAAGACCAACGATTACATTCAACAAAAGTATAATGCTTTTTTAGTATTCTTTTTATCACCTTATATGAAACAATGTGCTGTATCCACTCACTTATTACAGAGGTAGTAACCTTTTCATTTGGAAACAGTACTTTAAATTCTTCTACCATGCGAATAATAGCATGCTCTAAACATTCTCTTTTCCCACATTTCCTACACAGTAAATTCCTTTCTTCTAGCTCTAACTGAAATGAACGACATTCTTTACATATTAATCCCATTCTTAATTGTTCATATGTGTAGTTAGGAATTTTACTATATGGAGAATAATCCTTATGAGCAGCTAGTAGCTTCTCAGCAATCAATTTGTGTTGGGAGCCTACTACTTTATTAGAATAAATCAATAATGGTAGCTTTTTTTCTATTTGATTTGGAAAAATAACTGGTCCTTCAATTGGAGCATTATATAGCATGAATGAGGGATCGATAAATACAATTTTGGAAGTAATAGGGGGAATTGACAAATCTATATTTTGTAAAAACTGTCTTAATAATCCTGCACTTCGGATTATTTGATAAGAAGGATTCATGATTTCTTTGTTATTTATATGATATATTCTTTCCTTTTCATCATAATAGTCACCAACATAATTTTTCACTTCAAAATAAATATTTGTTCTGCTGTGATTATAGTGGTATCTAGCTGGAAAACCCTTCTGTCCACTTCTAAGAATAAATCATTCAGAATCATACAATTGCTAGTTAATGCTTCTGTAAAATAATCCAATTGCTTCTCTCCTTCATATCCTTTCACCAAATACTCACCATATTGTTTCTCTTTATCTGTTAATTTCATTCGATTCATTAATGATTTATAGATGAGCAACTCAGGCGATTCCCTTCGTTCTTTATAAATATTTGACTCCATTCAAATTACACGTTCCTTTCCTAAATCCTTTAAAAAAAAGAACTAGATTTAATAGAATCCAGTTCTTCATCATAAAAGCTTATTGTTTTTCTTGCTTGCTTTTTCCACATCGAACACATACATTAGAATAATAGCTAAATTTATGCTGTCCTCGGATTAGACAAATAATGGATTTAATGCTCATTCTATTAGTCTCTCCTTCTCAGCTATCTTGGTAGTCCAGCCATCCTAGCCCTAGCTATGCCTTAGATCTGTAACTTTGCGTCCCTCTCTTTCGAAGGGTTTGCCTTTATCTGATAGTTCTTTTTAACTATATTCTACTACAAAAATGTTCCAAAGAGAAAATATTTGCCATTTTGATATATTTATTAGTCTATTGAAACAATTACTCTCCCTATCATTTCACCCTTCAAAATACTAGGAAGTACATTTGGTAAGTCTTGTAACTTAACCTCTTTATAAATAAAAGGAGACATATCTTTAGGCTTCAGATCCGTTGCCATTCGTCCCCAAATCTTATTTCTTTCTTGCATTGGGCAATAAACGGAATCAATTCCTAGTAGATTCACACCTCTTAAAATAAAGGGGAATACCGTTGTTGGTAAGGAACCTCCACCTGTTAAACCACTAACTGCTACAGAGCCACCATAATTTATTTTGGAAAGTATAGCTGCTAATGACTCTCCACCAACTGGATCAATTGCACCTGACCATACCTGCTTATCTAGTGCTCTAGCTTTTCCGTTATATACTTCTTCCCTACTGATTACGGAAGTTGCACCAATGTTAGTTAAATATTCTGTCGCACTTTCCTTTCCAGTGCTAGCTACTACCTCAAAACCAAGATTTGCTAACATAGCAACCCCAAAGCTACCAACTCCACCTGTCGCTCCAGTGACTAGAACTTGTCCATCTGTTTGGTTTAAACCATTATCTTGCAATCTTTGAACAGATAATGCAGCTGTAAATCCCGCCGTTCCAAATATCATGGCTTCTTTTAATGTTAATCCCTCTGGTAATGGAACGATCCAATCGGCTGGAATGCGAGCATATTCACTATACCCTCCTGAATGTGAGACCCCGATTTCATAACTAGTTGCAATCACTAGATCACCCTCATTATATCGATGATCAGTAGAAGCAACTACTTCTCCAGCTAGATCAATACCTGGAATATGAGGAAAAGAACGAACAATTTTTCCATCTGGTGTTGTTGCTAAGCCATCTTTATAGTTAATGCCTGAGTATGCAACTTTTATTAGTACCTCACCAGAAGATAATTCGTCTATCGTTCTATCCATTATCTCTAAAGAAAATTGATTATCCTGAAGATCTACTACTAATGCTTTAAATTTTTTATCCATCTATATATCACCTCGTAACCATAGTATCAGTGAATAATAGCACCGTCAAAAGATACAAATTACCCCATTTTCATAGAAGTAACGTTACAAACAACTATTCAAGTGGATACAATTGCTGATAATAGGCAATAGCAAAATCAAAGAAATACATAAGAGAAAAACGTTCTGATGAAAAACCAGTACGATCATACGACCTTCCCTGCAATCGAATTATTTCCCAGTTACTATAGGAAGAAATATCTTCATTATGTGTAAGGACAAATACTTTAGCCTGACATGTTCTTAGTACTCTCATTAAATCTGAATTATCCTCCACAAATCTTCCTGAAGGACTTGTTACTATAGCAACTGAATGTTCATCTAATTCTAAGGCATCTGCAAGCTGTTCTTGAATATCAGAAAATGCTTGAACGAATTTCCCCAGCTTTGCTAATCGATATTGAAAATCCTGAGCGATAGCCTGGGATAGCTGTGTTCCAAAAAAGGAAACCTTTTCTGACTCATTAATAAGCTTTAATATATGTTGAGCCTCTGAAACCTGTATGTTACTTTCTACACTATCTAGCCAGTCTACCATTTTATGATAAAGCTTATGTTGCAAAATATTCCCCTTTTCTATTGCTGGTAAAGACACATCCATTTGAACATCAGTGGGAATAGTAATGTGTTCTATTTTGGCCATTTCTTTAAACTCTTGAAAAGAAGAATAGCCTATTCTCTTACAAAATCTTGTCACAGCTGCTGGCGAAGTATAACAAGACTCAGCAAGTACCGTAATATTCATAGAAGCAATCTGATAAACATCTTTTAATAAAAATAAAGCAATAAAGTAATTTGTATCCTTCGTTTTATGATTGTTGATAAAATCTAATAATCGATAAATAAGATCTTTCATATTCCTCACCAATATTTCTAAATTATTGTATCCGTAATGTTAACGGTTTCTTCCTTTACTATAGCAGATTGCCATCTCTTTCTACTACCAATTTCCGTAAAAAAAAGAGAGAGAAGAGTACATTCACTCTTCTCTCTTAACTACGTTTATTCTCCATCTTGTAATCCTTTTAAAATAGCCATAACATCCAATTCCCCTAATCCGTTTTCAAATGCTTCTTGGTACGAATCGTTTGCAGCATTCCCCAATGGTAGTAAATTACTTGTATCATTAGCTAATCGTAAATCTTTTGCCATATGCTTTAACGCAAAAGCAGGGGGAAAGTCATTATGTAAAATAGCTGGAGTTTTCATTTTAGAAATAGCAGTACCTACTGCACTTTCATTAATAATCGTTAACATATCTTCAACTTGAATTCCTTGTTTCTCTGCAAATAATAAAGATTCTGCAATTCCTTGTACGGTTATTCCTAACAGTAAATTAATAGCAAGCTTTGCATTGCTTCCAGATCCTGACTTTCCTAAATAGAGAGAAAGCTTACTTAATGGCGCAAAAATGGATTCCACTTTCTTATATACAGACTCTTCTCCACCTACTAATACAATCAAGTTCCCTTCCTTAGCCGGCTGAATACTACCTGAAACGGGAGAATCTAAAAAGAAAGCACCATGCTTTTGAGCTAACTGAAATACTTCTTTGGAAGTCTCTGGTGACACTGTACTCATATCAATAAAAATCTTGCCTTTCACCTCATGGCTCCATATATTATTTTCTACATAAATACTTTTGACTGCATTATCATCTGCCACCATGGTGAAAATAACATCACTTTCTTTCACTAGCTCATGAATTGATTGTGTACGTTTACCGCCTAAAGCAATTAATTCTTCTCCTTTTTCTGCCGTACGATTGTAAAAGCTTAGCTCATATCCTGCTTTCAATAAATTTATGGACATAGGAATACCCATATTTCCTAACCCAATCCAACCAATTTTCATATCTAACACCCTCTCACTTTCTTTATATATCACTCTCATTATAAGGAACTAGCATAACTTTAGCTAAAAGTATTTAATAGTAAAGAGGTTAATAATCCTAATGCAGTAATCAGTCCAGTAATAGATCCACCTTCTTCAAAAGCTTCTGGTAACATGGTCGAACCAACCATTGCAATAATTCCACCACCTGCAAAGGCAGCTATTCCTGCCATCAACTCTTCTGAAGCATGATCTAAAAATACATATCCAGATAAAGAACTCAAAGCGGATATAGCTAGAACGGCTATCCATAAGAATAAAATTTTCTTTTTTGTATATTTACTCTTTATTAATCCAACTGTACTTGATAATCCCTCTGGTATATTACTTATAAAAATAGCAACAACTAGTAAAAAGCTTACACTATTTTGACTAATTAAGCTTGCTCCAATCATGATAGATTCTGGAATGGCATCCATTACCGTTCCAATAAAGATAGCTATTCCACTTTGGTTAGAACTTTCTGCGTTTTGAGAAGATCTTTTGCGGTCATTTGCTCCTTTTCGAGTAATAATTCCATCCATGATTGTAAAGAGAATAGCACCACACAAAAAACCAATAGAAGTAGACACTATTCCACCAGATTCTACAGACTCTTCTAATAGTTCATATGTAGTTGCACCTATTAATACCCCAGTTCCAAATGCCATAATAAATCCGATGTATCTTTTTTTTATAGACAGAAACATGGCTGCCAAAGCTCCAAGTAATACAGCCGAACCAGAAATACCACCCCACAAAGCAGCATTCCACATAGTTACTCACTCCTAACTTAAAGTATCCTAAAAGTCATAATATTTCCTTTTTCCTTTTTTTCTATTCTTTTTAAACATTTGAAGGAAGGATCAACAAAAAAGAAGCTTCTACAACCATGGCTCTTCACCTTTAGCTTGTAGAAGCTTCCTTATATTATGCAGTATGTCTTCCTCTTAATGTCCAAATCTGATAAATCATCATGAGTGATTTAATGATTGTTAAGTAGGTTAGAGTAATCCAACCTGCCATTAAATATGGATTAATAGCTTCTCTTATAGATTGACTTGTTAAGACATCGCGATAATGAAAACATAAATAGCCTATTAATAAAATAAATATGATTGCGATTAGTATGCCTTGAGACAATTTACTTCGTGTTTTTCCTGCTTCTGCCGCATATTGATTAGCCCATCCATCTTTTTTATTGGAAGAAAGCTTACCTAGCCACACTTGACTAAATGTCATTAAATTGACCCATAAATAGATTTCTGGACTAATTAAAAGAGCTGCAAGGATTACATCTGTCGTTCGATGCATGGGTGTTTTTATTGCCAGGATAATATTTAAAAATGATGCCAGTGCGATTGGAATAACCCAGACCCAAGACCAATAGTATTGATCTGTCGCAACGGCTACAGATAAGAGCAGAACAAACAGGACACGTACTACTAAATCAGATAATAATTTGAATTGGTTACGCCATATTTTCCCCTTATGTCTTGTTTGAATAGTTAAGTCTCTATTCGTTAATAATTCTACTGTTCCTGAATTCCATTTATTTCTTTGTTCGCGGAAAGTATGATAGGAGCGCATAGCATCCACAAAACATCTACCTTTAGGACTAATTAATGTTTTCCATCCAGATTTCTGCAATTGCCATGTAAGAAGCATGTCCTCTACATCACTATCATTTTGCCATGGGCCATCTAATTTATTATGATTTACCACTTCCTCTAATGCTTCTGGGCGGAATAAAGTTGCTTGCCCACCTAATACATACGTACTTCCACCATGATATTGTAAATCCAGTAGCCAACTAGCCATGTCTTGTTTCTGTTGGTGTGTCCACCATCTACTAATAGGGCCACCGTACTCTCCACTAGCAAGTTTTTCTTCATAATAGACATCATTTTTACTAAGTTGACTTTTCTTTTTTGGCATACGCATGGTATACTTTGCCATTACTCCACCAATATTTCTTCCACTCATTAGCCCTTCCCAAAGGTACTTTAAACAATTCGGGGCTAATCTACTATCCGCGTCCATCCCTAAAACAGCTTTAATGCTTTGTTTATATAACATTTGTGATTCTGTTAATTGCTTCTCATATATATCGAGTAAATCACCATATAAAAGCTTCCACCCAGTATTTAAAGCACCTACCTTACGAAGCTTATTTCCTTCTGTAATAATCACCTTTAAATTTAATCCATACTCTTCTCCTGCTTGTATCGCTTTCTCTTCTGTTCGATCGGTACAATTATCAGCAATTACATAAACATCTAATTCTACTCCTTTTGGTAAGAGCTGATCATTTAGACCTGCTAAACAATCCTTAATTGATTTCTCTTCATTATGAGCAGGAATTAAGGCAACAATTCTAGGCTTCATATACGATTTTTTTACACCAGGCACACTAAAAAACGATATACTTCCTTTTTCCTCTTCTACTACTAGTGACACCATATCCACCAACTTTCTTTTTATAAATCTTCGTTTGTAATATATATGTTCTTTAAAAAGAACAACCAAGCAAATGAAAAAGCTTCAGAGATGTTCTCTATATTTCGTTAGTTTCGTTCTTATTTAAGAACATGTTATCATCTTTATCACAAGCAGTCAACTTCATTTTCCTCTCAAACCACAAATATAGCAGAACAAACCTATCTATACATAATACCTAGATATTCAATATATAGAACAATTAATATAAAAAGCCTTGCATGATATTTTATCAAGCAAGGCTTTTACCCTATCAATTACATTGGAATGAACGAATTCGATTTGTGTCTGTTCCATAGTAAGACCAACGATTACCTCTCCAACGATATCCAGCAACTGAATTTCTTCCTATAAAAGTTGGGTAGAACCAGAACCCACGTCCATTGTTTAACCAAACATAGGTATAACGATATAAGCATGGTCTCATAGAACCAGATTCAACAGAAAGTAAATTTGCACTTGATTGATTAAGTTGTGGAGTAAAAGCTGGTGGCGGTGATGTCGGTGGTCCTTGTTCTCCACCCATCCCTCCAGGTCCGTCAAATGGTGGTGGAGATGGAGGTCCCCCTTGTGGTCCGTTAAAGTTTGGTGGAAAGCCCCCTCCAAGTGGTGGAAAACTAGGTGTCGATCCCCCTCCAAATGGCGGAAAGTTAGGTGTAGAGCCTCCTCCAATAGGAGTAAGAATTATTCTATTTTGTTGTGGATCTGTATTCAAAGCATTATAAGTATAATAAGGTGGATAATACATAACAAATATTCCCCTTTCGTATTTATGCTTTAATTTATGCAATTTGCCTATATTGGTGCAAAGACTTTACTCATTTATTCCTTTTTTTATTTCTTCCTTTTCTTCCTTTATTTGTCCTATTAAAGAAATAACAGAACCAGTTGCCTGTATCCAAGAACCAATCACTCCAACAGAATGAAGAGTAGGTTGCGATCCATTTTTTAATTGATCCACTCCTCCAACTGCCTGCATGGAGTTTCCAATTCCTTGAAGAAATCCTCCAATAACATTCTCTATTCTACCTGAAGCAGTAGAATCAAAAGATTCATCTGCTAATCCTACAAAACTTCCAAGTGCTTGGAGCCAATTTCCATCAATAATAATTTTTTGACTGTTTATACTTTTATTATTTATTAGTAATCCTGTTATGACACTTGAATTTCCTACTGCCTGTATCTCATCACCAAACATTTCTAAAGAGAAGGTCCCCTGCCCATCAGCAGATAAAGCACTACCTGTAGCTTGCAATACATTGCCTGTCAGTCTTAAATCCATGCTTAAATGTTCATTTATTCTTGGTATAGGTGTACTTCCAATCGCTGCTTCTATTGTTCCAATTGCTGATAAAACAGATCCTAGTATTTCTTTGGTATGATTATTCATATTCACCAACCCTATTTTAGCTTAGTTGTATTCTATGCAAAATGGATTGCTTAGGATATTCGACTTTATTCATTCTTTCATTATTAATTTCTATATAAATAACTACCTAGATTTTCTAAAACTATTCCACTTTTGTAGTCATAATGATGTCAATTCTAGCAGCAATAAATATGAAGACAGAAATAGCGACAAGTTTCCCGGGAAATTAACCATTTTCTCCTAAAAAATCTTACAGTTTAGTTCTCTATTATTATTCATAATATTTATCCATAAATAACTACTTTTTATGACAATATATAATATAATGTAATTCTACTTTATACTAGCAAATCCTATTAGCCCTATCATACTTTCTTCTCTTCTTTTTCACTTCTTCTCCTATGCATCCATATATACCATAATCGTTAAAGTTATGCGATATCATCTTGTATTTAATCTCATATATATTCTACTATTACCTTCCATTCCTTCACATAGTATCATTTATACCCGAATTTTCAATTCCCATACTTATATTGTAGTTGAGCAAGTCTTGCAGATATCAATAAAACTATTTTCTCCTTTTTAAATCCTATAAAATGCAGATACATCTAAATAAAGAGGTATAATTATCCATATTTACCTAAAAACGCAAATTCATCACTTTTAATATTTCATCTTATATCGCTAACGCGAGCAAAATATGTCCAATATTATTATTGATCTTTCTATATAATTAGCTATCTTTATTTTGTAGCCAATACTATAAAATAAGATAATCCATTCACTGTAAAGACTCTATAAGCAATTACTGGTCTTAATAATGGTATAGAGCTTGATTGGCTGTTTGTGTCTAGCAAACATATAGTTTAGAAGTATATCAGTTGAACGATACAATAGATCGTTTTAGATAGATTAAGTTACTGAATGACATCTCTACATACCACAGCAAAAACCTATTGATCCAAACTAATAGTAGTAAGACTTGAATATATAAATTAAAAATAGAACAATTATTTTTATGATTTTTTTAAACCCATGAAGTACTATAAGTACCTCAAAATAATTTAACTAGTGCAAATAAATTAATTTAGTTTGCCTGAATGATGATTCATAACCTTCAAGAATGTTTATATATTTTTTTATTAGCTGTTTGCCATTAGCTCTGGAAAACAAGTTAGAAGATAATAGTTAAATGCAAAGTTTAAGCTTTATTTAAGTTTTAGAAGTTATAATGCTTTTATGGATGGATTTTATTAACCAGAGCATTTCCACACTCACTCAAATAGATGCTCTGGCCTTTTTAGAACATCTATCAGACATATAAAATCACATCTATTTCCTCCATGTTTAATAGATTCACTTTAGAATCTGCCTCTATTAAAATTAATTATTATTGATTTTAAGCAACCCTTTTCTAGATTAGAAGACTAATTATGATATCCTCATAAAACTTATTTTCATACAATAATCAAAATTAAGTAAATTGCAACTTTTTATTCACACCATGAAATGAACCTCTCTTGTCGAATAAGCTGTTAATATTACCACTCTTTTCCTAGATGTAAAGGACAGTTGATCTATGGGCTTGAGAAGTTATTTGCTTCTGACTAAAATTATTTATTTTACAGAAAGCGACTAAACCTCATATTTTTTAAATGGATTGAGTCTCCTACTTTAATAGTGAATGAGGAACCAATTTGTTTATTTTCACACTGTCTGAAACTAACTAGTTCTAGTTATAGGGTTTTACAAGTTTACTCCTCTTTAATGGAATCTTCAAAATTCATTTAACACTGCTATTAGAAAGTTATCTCTAACATCTAACTATTCATCTTGTAATATAGAAAATTTTTCTTAATTTTTTTTTTGTTCAGTATGCTAGAATAATAGATAGAATATTGAATGAAAGAATATGTTCTCTATTCTTTCATTCAATATTCTAAAATTCTATATACTGGAGGTTATGATAAAACAACCATGAATAAAAGGAAGATATTCTATACTTTTCTATTGTTAATTTTAGGTCTTACATTTTATTCGCATTTGGACAAGGTTTACGCTAATGCAACACCATCTGTCTCTTATTCTACTCATGTTCAAGACCATGGATGGTTAAATTACGTAAACGATGGCGTTCCATCTGGTACAACGGGGCAAAACAAACGCGTTGAAGCCTTAAGTGTTGCGCTAAAAAACGCTCCTTATTCTGGTGGTATTTCTTACAAAACCCATGTTGAAAATTATAGTTGGCTAGATTCTGTCTCAAATGGTGCTATTAGCGGGAAACCTGGGGAAAGTAAGCAGGTTGAAGCAATTCAAATTAGCTTAACGGGAGAAATGAACAACTATTACGATGTCTATTACCGTGTTCATTCAGAAAATTATGGATGGCTAGATTGGGCTAAAAATGGACAATCTGCTGGGACTCAAGGACTTTCTATGCGGATAGAAGCAATTGAGATTCGCTTAGTTGGAAAGGGAAGTGCTGCTCCTGGTTCCACAAGTCGTCCCTTTGTTTCAGAATCAACCGAACTAGCTATCACCTATT
>NZ_WEHU01000032.1:46561-48371 GCF_009183415.1 Bacillus sp. B1-b2
AATACGGTGAAGGACGGAGCTGTCTCTGGTACAACGGGGCAAAACAAACGCGTTGAAGCCTTAAGTGTTGCGCTAAAAAACGCTCCTTATTCTGGTGGTATTTCTTACAAAACCCATGTTGAAAACTATAGTTGGCTAGATTCTGTCTCTGACGGTGCCATTAGTGGGAAACCTGGGGAAAGTAAGCGTGTCGAAGCAATTCAAATTAGCTTAACGGGTGAAATGAACAACCATTATGATGTCTATTACCGTGTACATTCGCAAGATTATGGATGGTTAGGTTGGGCTAAAAATGGTATGAAAGCTGGTACAGAAAATGGTGCTAAACAAGTGGAAGCTGTCATGATTAAGTTAGTTCCTAAGAATCAAGGCGAAGCTGTAAATGAAAATGACTCTTTTAAGAATGCACCGATTATCTCTTATAATAATTATAACCTTACATTAGCTAATGCGGTATCCATGCAAATGACAGCTGCTCCACAAACGGATTTATACAAAAATTCACCAGCATATGTTAGTAAAGAACATGTAAGTGTCTACGATAGAGGCTATGTTGCTGGAAGTGAAGTTAACTTAAGAACATCTCCAACATTAACTGATACTAGTAATATTTATGCTTCTGTAAAACGCTATGCTGAATTTATTGTATTAGATGATAATATTATGGGTGATTCATCTTCTGGAAGTACTAAATGGTGGAAGATAAAATATAAAGATGGAACTAAGTACGAAACCCTCTATATTCATAGTACATTGGCAGGTAAAAGCAACTCTAAAGTTAGACTTGTTAATGCTGATTCAAATGTATACGCTGAAAAAAATGCAAGTAGCTTTCTGTATGGAACAGTTAAAAAAGATACCGAATTATCTATTTTAGAAGACAGTGATAATTGGTACCGCATAACGTATACATGGCGTAATGCTCGTTCATCAGATGTAGAAACTTATCTAAATCCAGCTAATTTTGCTAATGATGCTGTACAAAGATTTCAATTTATGAATTTAGGAAAACCAACTGGTATATCTGCAGATGTATTAAATCAATATCTCAAAGGAAAAGGTATATTAGAGGGTAAAGGAGAGGCATTTGTTCAAGCAGGATCACAATTTGGTGTTAATGAGATTTATTTAATGGCTCATGCTATTTTAGAAACTGGAAATGGTACTTCTGAACTTGCAAATGGTATAGAGTACAATGGAAAAAAAGTATATAACATGTACGGAATTGGCGCTAATGATGGTGTAGCAATCGAAAATGGTTCTAAAAGAGCTTATAGTGAAGGCTGGTTTACACCTGAAGCTGCTATCATAGGTGGCGCTGCTTTTATTGGCGAGGGTTATTTGCGTGGTGAGTACCTTCAAAATACGCTATATGAAATGCGTTGGAATCCAGAAGCTATGGAGAAAAAAAATAAACCACAGCATCAATATGCTACTGATATAGGATGGGCTTCTAAGCAAGTAAGAACTTTAAGTAATGTTTTAAATGAAGTCTATAATATTAAACCATTCACACTTTACTTAGAAATTCCTGTATACCAGTAGTATTCAAATCATTACCCTATCTGTTTTTGCTAGAATTTTCTAATTTATTCAATTCTATCTACTAAGAATATTAATAAAGCGTAACCTATAATCCTTCTTAACATGGGTAAATAGGTTACGCTTCTTTTTTAATTATTTTTTCTCACTAGTGTCGCACTAAAATAATTCAACACAAATTATAAAACTGAATTTTCTGCAACTTAATTTTTCCATAAAAAAATCCTTTATAATGGTTTGGTGGTAGTAACCTATCCAAATCCACAAT
>NZ_WEHU01000033.1 GCF_009183415.1 Bacillus sp. B1-b2
CTCGTCAAAAGTTATAGTAAAAAAATGGATGTTTACTACCTTCGTTTTAATGTTTTCGTTCTTTCTCTTTTTGAGGGAAAAACAAAAACAGAAAATTCAAAACTTATTTATGCGACATTAGTGGTTATTTTAGCTTTTATTATTTCAAGACAAATTGAAAATGTTTATTTAAAAGACTTCTTATCCACTTTTTCATTATGCACATTCTTATTGTTTATTACAGGATATATCAATTTCCTTCCTGGTACAGGAGCGTTGTTTAGTAGTTTGGGTGTAATCATTTTCTCTGTTATTATCGTATTTTCTTTTGTGAGAATGCATACGGTGATGACAGTCAATTATAATCGCTTAATTGAGCATCAAAAAAAATTAGATAATGCTGGAAGTCTGACAGCAAGCTTAGTGCACGAAGTAAAAAATACATTACAAATTGTTAATGGGTATTCCAAATTATTAAGTGAATATCCGTTATCACCAGATGCTACTAGAATGAATGGAATGATCTTTGATGCATCTGTTCAGCTTAATGATCTTCTATTGAATTATTCTAAATATATGAAGAGTAAATCGGTAGAATTTAAAATAGTAGATTTAAATGATGTGATGAATGATGCTATCTATTTATCAAGGGAATTTACAAAGTACAATGATGTGGATATTGAATTTAATAGTAAATACAAATCGTTAAAAACCTATGCTAATGATACCTATCTAAAGCAAGTATTCGTGAACTTAATAAAAAATAGTGCGGAGGCAATTGATAGGATAAGT
Organism: Bacillus sp. B1-b2; assembly: GCF_009183415.1. Taxonomy (GTDB): domain Bacteria; phylum Bacillota; class Bacilli; order Bacillales; family Cytobacillaceae; genus Niallia. Next base: position 772 of record NZ_WEHU01000033.1, read on the forward strand.
GATAAACGAAAAATTACCATTCAAACAGATATTCAAATGGATAGAATATTGATTGATTTTTATGATACGGGTAAGGGGATTAAACAAGAGCACTGGGAAGGTATCTTTAATCCCTTTCATTCCACCAAGAAAGAGGGATTAGGACTAGGATTGCCATTCGTTAAAAACATCGTATTAGAACATCGGGGAGAGATTAAAGTAGTGAATAGTTGTCCAGAAGGCACACATATTCACATTATCCTTCCACAATATTCATTCAGTTCTATTGATTAGGGAAGGAAAATTGAATCGCAGAGAGGTAGGAGAAAAGGATGGACTATGATGTAATAATAGTTGGAGCAGGTTCTATGGGAATGGCAGCAGGCTACTATTTATCACTAGCAGGAAAGAAAGTACTTTTACTAGACTCTAATAATCCTCCCCATGATAAGGGAAGTCATCATGGAGAAACAAGAATTATTAGACATGCCTATGGGGAAGGGGAAGAGTATGTTCCTTTAGCACTACAGTCACAAAAGTTATGGTATGAATTAGAAAAAGAGACAGGTAAACAGCTGTTTTTGAAAACAGGGGTATTAAATGTAGGGAAAGAATCTTCTAACTTTATGCAAAATATTATTTCGAGCTCTAAACGATTTTCTCTACCAATAGAGGTGATGAATGCTGAAGCTATTAAGGAACGTTGGCCAGGTATGGAGATACCAACTGATTTTATCGGTTGCTATGAATCCACATCTGGTGTTCTGCGTTGTGAAGACTGTCTAAAGGCATATCGTGAATTGGCAATCACAAATGGAGCAACATTGAGAACAAATAGTAGGGTCACTTCTTTATCTGTAACGGAAGAAAGAGCTACTGTTTCAACAGAATCTCATTCTTTTACTGCTAAATCGTTAATTATTGCCGTAGGTGCATGGTCCAATCAATTACTATCCATGATAGACTTGGAATTGCCTCTCACCCCAGTACGAAAAACATTTGCTTGGTTTGGCGTTGATGAAGAGTTATACGGAGAAGAGAATTTTCCAGCTTTCTCGTTTGAAACCTCCAATGGTCAATATTATGGGTTTCCAAGCATTCAAAGGGCCGGCCTAAAATTAGGAAGACATGATGGTGGGAATACCATTAATCCAGATCAAGAAATGGCTCCTTTTGAAGAAGTGAGGGAAGATCAAGCAGATCTAACTCAATTTTTAAGTAATTACATGCCTTTCACAAAAGAGCTTTTGTATGGAAAAACATGTACATATACATTAACACCAGATGAAGATTTTATAGTAGATTTACATCCAAAATACCCTAACGTAGCAATCGCTGCGGGTTTTTCTGGGCATGGTTTTAAATTTAGTAGTGCAATAGGAAAGATTTTAAGTGAGTTAGTTATAGATAGAAAAACAAAAGCAGATATAGGACTATTTGCTATGAAACGTTTTAATTAGAAAAAAGAGAAATCCCTTTATACCAGAGATTTCTCTTTTCTATTTGTAGGTAAGGAATCAATGATAAATCTTTGATACAAATAATTTAGGAAAGCAACAAATAAACTAAGAAAAAACAACTGCATTCTACTCATATTTTTCATTTTATATATATTAAATTTTTCAGCTAGTGTAGTTAAAGGGTATGCAAACAGATAGTCAGAAACAATATTACTAACAACATATAGCCATAATTTTTGGTATGTTAACTTAAATATCCATTGATTTAAAGGAAGAAATAATCCAAAAACAAAAGTAAGATCAGTAGCCAATTTAGGAACTAAAGGAGTTTTTACCTTCCACCACTTATAGCTTTTAGCAAATTCACTAATTATAGCAATTAATAAGGAACTGAAAACAGAAGTGGGTAGATACTTTTTAAATGATTGCTTCCCTAAAACAAAAAAAGTTAGCCAAGGGCCAAAGAGTAATATTAACATTTTCCAGTTTTTCATTATAACTATAATCCTCCTAAACCAAAATAATGGTTTCCAATACCTATAATGTTTCCATCATAATGTATTTTATCCGCCTTCATAAATGAATAGAGGAAATTGTCCGAAATGAGAAAGTAGTATAAACGAAAAAACATTTATTAGTTCGGAATGATATTAAATGAATGTTGAAAAAAATTTTACTATAGGGAGTAACAGCCTTAGTACTATAATGACCTTTTCCTAAACAAAAAGTTAGATTAAGGAATTTAGAAAAATGTATAATTATTCTATTGATAGTATAAAGAAAAGGGGGAAGAAAATGAAATATCAATTTGCAAATAGAATGGAAAGAGTAAAGCCCTCTGCTATTAGAGAGCTATTAAAATTAGGTGCAGATCCCAATGTGATTTCCTTTGGTGGTGGTTATCCAGATCCAGAATTATTCCCAGTTAACCAATTAAGAACAATATACGATGAGGTATTACAGCAACAAGGAAAGTTAGCATTGCAATATACGGGTACTGAAGGGTTATTAGAATTAAGAGAAAAACTAGTAGATAGAGTAAGAAAAATCGGTATTGAATGTAAGCTAGAAAACTTATTTATTATTCAAGGAGGACAACAAGGATTAGATTTAGCTGCAAAAGCATTTGTTGATAGAGGGGATATAATTATAACGGAAAACCCTACTTTTTTAGGTGCACTGGCTGCTTTTAATCCATACGAACCTGAATATATAGGTGTCTCAATGGACGAAGAAGGAATGATTATGGAGGAATTGGAAGAGGTATTAACTAATTATTCAAACGTTAAACTAATTTATACAGTTCCAGAATTTCAAAACCCCACTGGTGTAACAATGAGTTTCGAACGTAGAAAGAAACTAGTGGAATTGGCTAATACCTATAATGTTATGATAATAGAGGATAGCCCATATCGTGAAATAAGATATGAGGGAGAACATATTCCTTCTATAAAAAGCTTAGATACAGAAGGACGAGTTATTCATATTGGTAGCTTTTCTAAGATACTTAGCCCAGGACTCCGACTAGGTTGGTTAATAGCAGAAAGTGATTTAGCAGAAAAATTAAGCTTATTAAAAATGGCTTCTGATACTCAAAACTCTACATTAAATATGTATGTAGTTAATAGATATATGGAGAAATATGACTTAGATGCACATATTGAAAACATTCGCTCTACTTATAAAAGGAAAAAAGAAATTATGTTTCAGATATTAGAAAATACTTTTCCGAAAGAAATAACTTTTACCAAGTCTAAAGGAGGCCTATTTACTTGGCTTACGTTTCCTCAGCAAGTTGATACAGCAGAACTTATGCAGAAGCATAGCTTACCAGAAGCAAAAGTTGCATATGTTCCAGGGGAGAGCTTCTTCTCTAATAATCCAGAGCGAAATCATTGCAGATTAAATTATTCTTATATGCCAGAAGAGAAAATTATAAAAGGAATAACGGACTTAGGAATAATAGCTAGCAGGTATATTCTATTAGATTGTTTGTAATAAGGCGTTATTAAATAATAGAATTTCCAAGCACGCTAACTAACGAATTATAGCATCGTAGCTTACATAGATTGTTAACAATATTCTAAGTATGTGTGATAGTCACTTATTTTTCATAACTTTTTAGTTTAAAGTAAGTCAAAATTCTTGCAATTAAATTATCTCGGTATTAGGATAATATTGTAATGCGAATTTAGAATATTCTGGAGGGAAGCAAAATGAAAATCGGTATTATTTTAGGAAGCACGAGACCAGGAAGAGTTAGTCCACAGGTAGGTACTTGGGTAAAAGAAATCGCGGATAAACGCGGAGATGCACAATATGAAATTGTTGATATTGCAGATTATAAGTTACCATTCTTAGGAGCTACAGAAGGAGCAGAAAATATTGCTGCATGGAATGAAAAGCTTGCTAGTTTAGATGGATTTGTTTTCATTGTTGCAGAATACAACCATAGTATTACGGGAGCTCTAAAAAATGCATTAGATTTAGCACGAGAAGCTTGGAACAATAAAGCAGCAGGTATTGTAAGCTATGGTTCTACAGGTGGAGCACGTGCTGCTGAACATTTACGAGGAATCTTAGGTGAACTTCAAATTGCTGATGTTCGTGTTCATCCAACCCTTTCTTTATTTACTGATTTTGTTAATGGATCTGAATTTAAGCCAGCTTCCCTTCATTTAGATAATGTAAATGCTATGCTTGATCAAGTGGTTTCTTGGAGTACTGCTTTAAAAACAATTCGCGGATAAGAATATGACTACATAAGAGTAGAGTAGATGTTTGCTCTACTCTTTTTTAAATTTGTGATTAACCAAACCATTTTATATGAAAAGTAAAAAAGAAGTATCTTTATTTTGGAAATGGGTATTATAGTAAAGTAAACAAACAAAATGGAGGTTTTTTTAGATGAGTGCATTTTTTGAAGCAATAAAGAAAAGACGTTCTTACTATGGTATTAGTAAAGAACAGGTAGTAGCAGATGAGAAAATTCAAGAGATCATCAATGAAGCTGTTCTACACACACCATCTTCTTTTAACGCTCAAAGTACACGTGTTGTTTTATTATTGAATGAAGAACATGATAAAGTTTGGAATATTACAGCAAGAGAGCTTCGCAAGATTGTACCAGAAGAAAACTTTGCTTCAACAGAGGAAAAGCTAAACTCCTTTAAAGCTGGTTATGGTACTGTTTTATTTTTTGAAGACCAAGAAGTCATTGAAGGGTTACAGAAGAACTTTGCATTATATGCAGAAAACTTTCCTGTATGGGCAAACCAAACAAACGCTATGCATCAACTAGTAATTTGGACAGCTTTAGAGGAAGTTGGATTTGGTGCATCTTTACAACACTACAATCCTATTATTGATGAATCAGTACAAGAAGAATGGAGCTTACCTTCTACATGGAAGCTTATTGCACAAATGCCTTTTGGTAAACCAACAGCAGAACCAGGCGACAAAGAATTTAAACCATTAGAAGATCGTGTGAAAATTTTTAAATAAGATGAAAAACTCCTGTATGGGAGTTTTTTATTTGAATTACATAAAGTAGGAGAGCAAATTATAAGTATAATCTCTGCTTATATGCTAGGATAAATAGGATGAAAAAAAGGATGGTGTAAAGATGAAAATTGAAGTATGGTCAGATTATGTTTGTCCATTTTGTTATATTGGGAAACGTCGATTAGAAGAGGCTTTAGCACAATTCCCTCACAGAGATAAAGTAGAGGTGGAGTTTAAAAGTTTTGAATTAGATCCAAATGCAAACCTTTACTCTGGTCAAAGTATCCATGAAGCTTTAGCAGTAAAATATCGCATGAGTGTAGAAGAAGCAAAAAGAGCAAATGAGAATGTTGGAATGCAAGCAGCAAGTGTTGGCTTAACATTTAATTTTGATGAGATGAAACCTACAAATACATTCGATGCTCACCGCTTAACTAAATACGCTGCAACAGTTGGCAAAGAAAAACAATTAACAGAGAAATTGTTGAATGCATACTTTACTGAATCAATGTTAGTTAGTGACCAAGATACACTAATTGAAATTGGTAAATCTGTAGGGTTAGAGGAAGAAGCACAACGAAACGTACTTCAAGATAAGACTATGTATGCGAACGATGTAAGAATAGATGAGTCTATTGCTAGTCAAATTGGAGTAACAGGAGTGCCTTTTTTTGTTATTAATCAAAAATATTCCATCTCAGGAGCCCAACCAACTGATACATTCTTACGTGCCCTGCAGCAAGTATGGCAGGAAGAAAATCAAACTATCACTCCCTTTCAAGATTTAGCGAGTGGGGATACTAATGAAGAAATGATTTGTACAGATGATGGCTGTGCTATACCAGACAAGAATAATTAAGGGGAGAAAGAAGTGATAGTGCCAAGCCTATTACTTCTTTTTTGTTGAATCTTAAATACAGAAGGGTTAAGAAGGTGTTTTCAACCCTTTTCTAAACCAGTAAGTAAATCTTCTAATAAGAAATAGGACAATGAAATCGGATAGTACTCCAAGAAACCAATTCCAATGCAAGATCTTATATAAATCGCTAGTAATACCTAATACTAATATATAAGTGGCTATACCTATGGAAAATATCAAGTAGTATCCAAACTTAAATAGCAAATTAGTATTTACTGGATACCAAAGATTGAAGAAAACTCCTATTGTAGGAAAAAACAAATAGTGAAGTGAAAAACTCATTTTTGTAGCATACTTAAACTCACGAAAGGGAAATTCTATCCATCCAAACACTAACTGAAGATATTCAAATACCCATGCAATAGCCTGTCCAAATAGAAAAGTAATATGCGCATATTTTCTACTTCTTTTAGGTACAAGAAATAATAGAGAAAACAAAGCAATCATCCACGAGCAAGTGAGAATAATAATATCTTTATTCATGATTCACAACCTTTTTTAAATCCTTTTTAAACCAAAGGTAGTAACGATGATTAAGAAACAGTGCGATGTTTACAGATACAAAGGTCCAGTACCACTTCCACTGATGATAGTCCACTAACTTAGTAGTATGCTCTAAAAGAGCCTCCAAAGATGTGAAGAATCCAGTAAAACAAACATAATAGAGAAGGCTGAAGCCTATTCTTTTAGGATGATAAAGACTAAAGAAGGTGGAAATAATAGGGAATAGAAAGAATTCAAAGAAAAAACTACTCTGATTATATTCATTTACATTGGGAAAGAGTTGAATAGGGTAATTAATCCACTCCATTTCGACAACGAGTAGTCCTGCTGGCCAAGTAATCATTTGAAGAGACAGAAATAGTAAGCAAGCATCCCTCATTTTGTCTTTTGGGATTAGTTTCCACACAAGTAGTAAAGATATGATGATGATAGCGACCAGTATCCATCTTTCCATAATCATAAATAGCTTCCCTTTCTTTTTTTGTAGCTTTCCCACTGTAATAAAAATAATTCCTGTTAATTAAGTTGCTTGTTTAAGGAATTTGGTAAGTGACTGTAATTGTATATACTAATTTATTGTAAATGATTATAAAATAAACTGGTTTCCAAATATGTCTATTGGTAAAGTATAGACTTTTAAATATATATGTTTATAATTAAATGTTATAAGGTAATGCATAGAAAAGGGTTGCAACCATTTACATGATTTGATGATATTTTTGACAGAATAAGGGTGGTTCAGATATGAATAAATATGAAGCTATTGCTATAGAAGTAAAACGAAGAATTAAAGAGAATTTTTATTCTTTGGAACAACCTATACCTGATGAAATCTCTTTATCGAAAGAGTTCTCTTGCAGTAGAATGACAATGAAAAGGGCATTAGATAAACTAGTAATGGAAGGCCTTCTTTATCGAAAAAGAGGACATGGAACTTTCATTGTTCAATCAGCGTTACATGCAAGCAGAGTGAATGTCTTAACAAATGAAATTACAGGCTTATCTAAGCTACTTCAAGGAGAGAAGATTGATAGTAAAATTATTAAGTTTGAGGTTCATTTTCCATCAGACGAAGTAGCAGCGCATTTAGCGATAGATGTGAAAACACCTGTCTATTACTTAATTCGTTTACGTAGTGTGAAGGACGAGCCTTATGTTTTAGAGATAACCTATATGCCGACTACTGTCATTACAGGATTAAATGACAATGTGCTTTATGGTTCGGTTTATGAGCATATAACAAAAACTTTAGGATTAACCATTGCAGGATCTCATCGCAAAATTAGAGCCTGTAAATCAACAGAACTAGATATGGAACATTTGGAGTGTAAGGAAGATGATCCTATTTTAGAAGTCGAACATGTTGGTTATTTAAATAACGGAGTACCATTTGAGTATTCTTTTTCTCGCCATCGATATGACAAGTTTGAAGTAACAACAGTTAATTTAAGTAGATAAAGAATAAAAAGCAATCATTACTATTTGGTAATGATTGTTTTTTTTTGAAGAATGTAAACAGTTTTTTGAGATTCAACATGTTTTTCGATTTAATCAAAAATCATGATAGAAACCTCTTTACATTAACGTAACGTAAACGTTTATGCTAAAGGGGTAGGAGGTGGGAAAATGGAATATACCATTCAAGAATTGGGGAATTTAGCTAGCATCAGTACAAGAACTATACGCTATTATGATGAAATTGAGCTATTGAAGCCCGCAAGAATTAATTCGTCGGGCTACCGTATATATGGTCAGCAAGAAGTAGACACATTACAACAGATTCTTTTTTATCGCGAACTAGGGGTATCATTAGAAGAGATTAAAAAGATTATTTATTCACCATCATTTAACGTAAAGATTGCATTAAAGGAGCATTATCAAAAACTTCTAGAAAAAAGAGCACAGCTAGATCAATTAATAACAAATGTAAGAAATTCAATAGATACAGTAGAGGGGAGAAATAGGATGACTAATAAAGATAAGTTTAAAGGGTTTAAGCAAAGTTTAATAGAGGAAAATGAGGAGAAATATGGAAAAGAGATTAGAGAAAAATATGGAGAAGAGACCATTAATCAATCGAATGCAAAATTAATGAATATGTCTGAAGAAGATTACTTGAAGATGACAGAAATAGAAAATACGCTCTTTGCCGTGCTAATAGAGGCAATGGAAACTCGTAATCCTGCATCACCACTTGCTCAGAAAGCGGCTGACTTGCATAAACAGTGGTTATCTTTTACATGGCAGAATTATAGTAAAGAAGCGCATGCGGGTCTTGCAGGCATGTATGTAGAAGACGAGCGTTTTACTGCTTATTATGATAAGAAAAAGGCAGGAGCTGCTTTATTTTTAAGAGATGCTATTATGGTATATACTCAATAAGGATTAATAAGTACCAGAGTGGAGGATAGAATAGGGGATGTTGAGATGGTATACTCCCTATTCATCCTTTAATTCCTTATTCTCTGTAAGATAGTGTGCTAAGCTTAACCAATTTTTTTCTAATAAAGTTGGTAACTCTTCTTTTTTCCCCGATAGGATATAATCTATTATGCTATTATGCTGCTCCACAGAGGATAATCCATCTAGCGAATTAAATTTTAATAATTCAAGTCTTCTAATTTTTGGTAAAAGTCCATTTAAAGTAGTGATTATTTCAGGATTATTTGCTGCTTCTAAAATGACATAGTGAAATTGGTCATCACTTTTAATCGCATTAAGTCTGTCCTTACGTTGAACTGCTTCTAATAGCTCCTTATTATACTCCTGCATGAAACGGACATGCTGCTCTGTTAAGTGTGGTGCAGCAAGCTTTGCAGCCAAAGCATGAAGCGAGGCAACAATGACAAATGCATGCTGTGCTTGAGCTTGATCAATAAGGCTAACGGTAGTTTCAGATCCAGGAGAAGTTACAATGAGTCCATCATCCTCCAATTTTTTCAGAGCTTCTCTTACAGGAGTTCTACTCACACCAAACTGTTCTGCTAGTAACTTATCATTAATTCTTTCACCAGGCTTTAGTTCTAATTGAATAATAGCTGCTTTCAATTGGTCATAAATTTGTTCTCTTAAAGATAGACGGGTAATTTGTGAAATATTCTTCATGTAAATAATATATCATATTCTGGCTATATTAGGGATAAACAGGAAATTTATGAAATGGAATATATGGCAGTAGACAAATATACCTTACAGGGGTATACTATAAATATTCATTAGTATGGGGGTGCACGGTTGGAAGATAATAATTTAGAATTAGCTTGCCATATTCAACCTAATGAGAGGAAAAGTCATCATTCAGATAAAGTAAAGCAAAATTTAGTATCTCGCTTAAATCGAATTGAAGGTCAAATAAGAGGTATTAAAGGGCTAATAGATAAAGACACTTATTGTGATGATGTAATCACACAAATTTCTGCCACACAATCTGCTCTAAACAGTGTAGCAAAGATCTTATTAGAAGGTCATTTGAAAAACTGTGTAGTAGATCGGATTCAAGAAGGGGATATGGAAGTTTTAGATGAAGTACTTGTAACAATCCAAAAATTAATGAAAAAGTAGGAGTGATTAATATGGAAAAAGCAACTTTAAAAGTAGAAGGTATGTCTTGTAATCATTGTGTAAAAGCAGTAGAAGGTAGTGTAGGGGAACTTGCAGGTGTGTCTGAAGTAAAAGTAAACTTAGGCGAAGGTTTAGTAGATGTGGAATTTGATGCAAGTAAAGTAGTAATAGCTTCGATTAAAGAAGCTATCGAGGATCAAGGTTACGAAGTTAAATATAAATAAGCAAGTGTATGGAGAATAGGAAAGTTACAGATGGAATAGCAGAAAAGTTTCCTTTAGGAAATTAAAGTTTCTTTCCATACTGCTAATTTTAGAAATCTTGTAGTTTTCTCGTTTGGTTATTCAAAAAATGTGCATAAGCTTGCACATTTTTTTTCAAATAAATATACCCCATATAGGTATAAGGAGTTGTGAATGCTATGTCAGAGGAAAGAGTCTTAAAACAAAGTTCAAAGATGAAAGAGCAAAGCTTTGAGATTGTAGGAATGACTTGTGCAGCATGTGCAAACCGCATAGAAGCGGGACTTAATAAAATGAACGGTGTGACTGAAACAACTGTAAATGTAGCCTTAGAAAAAGCAACTGTAAAATATAAAGAAGATCAAGTTAAGATAGAGGATATTCAAGGAAAAGTAGAAGAATTAGGATATGGTGTCTTAAAAGAGAAGGTAGAATTAGATGTAACAGGAATGACGTGTGCAACATGTGCAAGTCGTATTGAAAAAGGTCTAAATAAAATGTCAGGAATTGATACTGCAACCGTGAATCTTGCATTAGAAAAAGCAACTATAGTGTTCAATCCATCATTAGTTTCTTCTAAGCAAATAGTAGGGAGGATTGAAAAATTAGGGTATGGGGCTTTTATTAAAACAGATCAAAAGGAAGGAAATAAAAGAGAGAAAGAACAGAAGAAGCAACAGATAAAATTTTTCTTGTCTTTAATCCTTTCTTTACCCCTTCTATGGACGATGGTAGGGCATTTTTCTTTTACTTCTTTTCTCTATGTTCCCGATATATTAATGAATCCTTGGATGCAGATGGCACTTGCAACACCTGTACAATTTATTATAGGTTGGCAATTCTATGTGGGAGCTTACAAAGCACTGAGAAATGCAAGTGCTAATATGGATGTCCTTGTTGCATTAGGAACATCCGCTGCTTATTTTTATAGTGTATATTTAGCTTTTCAATCCATAAATCATTCCACTCATTCAGTAGGTTTATATTTCGAGACCAGTGCTATTCTAATAACATTGATTTTATTAGGAAAACTATTTGAAACGAAAGCAAAAGGAAAATCATCGGATGCCATTAAAAAGCTAATGGGATTACAAGCAAAAAAAGCAATGGTTATAAGACATGGGAAAGAACTGGAACTACCAATAGAAGAAGTAGTAGTAGGAGATACATTGATTGTAAAACCTGGTGAAAGAATACCTGTTGATGGTGTGATTGTGAGAGGACAATCAGCAATGGATGAATCGATGCTGACAGGTGAAAGTATTCCGGTGGATAAGAAAATAGGGGATGTTGCCATTGGAGCGACTATTAATAAAAATGGTCATTTGCAAATAAAAGCGCAAAAGATAGGAAAAGACACTGCTCTTGCGCAAATTATAAGGGTTGTAGAAGAAGCACAAGGAACTAAAGCACCCATTCAACGTTTAGCAGATAAAATTTCTGGAATTTTTGTTCCAATAGTAGTTAGTATCGCTTTATTAACATTTCTCATTTGGTATTTCTTCCTTACCCCATATAACTTTGCAGAAAGTCTTGAAAAACTGATAGCTGTATTGGTTATTGCCTGTCCATGTGCATTAGGTCTTGCTACACCAACATCTATTATGGCAGGATCAGGAAGAGCAGCAGAATATGGAATACTGTTTAAAGGTGGAGAGCATTTAGAGCTAACTCATAAGCTAGATACCATATTGTTAGATAAAACTGGAACTGTTACGAATGGAAAACCAACTCTTACGGATGTATTCACTGATTGGGAGGAAAGAGAATTTTTAACTTATGTGGCTTCTGCCGAGAAAAATTCAGAGCACCCTCTCGCTCAAGGCATGCTTGATGGAATTAAAGCAAGAGGTATAGAATGGCCAGAAGCAGACCAGTTTGAAGCTATTCCTGGGCATGGCATTAAAGCTAATGTAAATGGCAAGGAAGTTATGGTAGGAACTAGAGGATTGATGCTTTCTCATTCTATAGAAATAAAAAAAGTTATACCAAAGATGGAAGAGATAGAACAACAAGGGAAGACAGCAATGCTTGTTAGTATAGACAAGAAATATGCAGGTATGGTGGCAGTAGCTGATTCCATTAAAGAAACATCTAGAGTGGCTATCAAAAGATTAAAAAATATGGGCTTAAATATAGTCATGATAACAGGTGATAATATTCAAACGGCAAAAGCAATTGCAAAAGAAGCTGGAATTGATACTGTCATAGCTGAAGTTCTTCCAGAACATAAAGCTGAAGAGGTGAAAAAGCTTCAATCACAAGGAAGGAAAGTAGCAATGGTAGGAGATGGTATTAACGATGCTCCTGCGCTTGCAATTGCAGATATTGGCATGGCAATAGGTACAGGAACTGATATTGCTATGGAAGCAGCAGATATTACGTTAATAAGAGGAGATTTACATGCTATAGCAGATAGTATCTTATTAAGTCAGAAGACGATAGTTAATATCAAGCAAAATCTTTTCTGGGCTTTTGGTTATAACGTCCTTGGTATTCCTCTTGCAGCTCTAGGATTACTAGCTCCATGGCTTGCGGGTGCTGCTATGGCTTTTAGTTCCGTATCTGTTGTATTAAATGCACTTCGTTTACAAAGAGTAAAGATTTAATAGGATTACTATAAAGTAAATAATACCTTTTGATTTAATCATCATAATATAACCAGCTTTATCTCATACTAGAAAGGTACGGAAAGGAAAAGAACTTTTTTCGGAGGTAGATGAAGATGACAAAACAAAAAAAATCAGAAGTAAACAATCAATGGGCAGGAACAAACAATGAGGTAACAAGTAAAAAGCAAAACAAAACTGCTACCGATAATCAATGGACTTCTGCTAATAAGAAGTCTTAAGTAAAGAGGTAAAATGGTATTAGGTTATAAAAAGAAGCTAAGAATATTTTATTCTTAGCTTCTTTCCATAGAATTATTGAATCTTTGCTGCTTCTTGCATGGCTTTAAATTTTTCTTGATCATCTGGGTTGCCAAAGCTTCTTTCGTTCGTATCAATAGAAGTGATTATATTTATATCTTCCTTATCTAATTGAAAGTCGAAAAGAGCAGCATTTTCAATCATACGATGTTCATGAACTGATTTAGGTATGATAATGGTGTCTCTTTCTAAATGCCATCTTAAAATAACTTGCGCCACTGTTTTTTGATGCTTTTGAGCAATTTCTTTTAGAGCGGGTAATTCAAATAAACCATTTCTACCTTGTCCTAGTGGAGCCCATGCTTCATGTGCGATTTGATGTTGTAACATATATGTACGTAATTCTTCTTGTTGAAAGAGAGGATGTGTTTCTACTTGGTTAATCATAGGTTTAATGCGTGCGGTTTTATTTAACTGTTCAAGATGATGGATTTGAAAATTACATACGCCAATCGCACGAATTAATCCTTCTTCGTATAAGTCCTCCATTGCACGCCATGTTTCTTCTATACCAGGAGCAGCCCAATGAATAAGATATAAGTCTAAGTAATCTAACTGCAGTTTCCTTAATGATTCTTGAAAAGCTTTCTTTGTTTCTTCATAGCCGTGGTCAGTGACCCAAACTTTTGTCGTAATAAATAATTCTTCTCTAGGAATACCAGCAGTCTTAATAGCCTTTCCTACATATTCTTCATTTTCATATCTAGTCGCTGTATCAATGGAGCGGTAGCCATTTTTAATGGCGGTAACTACACTTCTTTCACATTCCTCTTCGTCTTTTACTAGAAAGACACCGTATCCTAAGTAGGGGATTTCTACACCATTACTTAGTTTTTTCGTACTGTTAACTGTTAAAGTCATCTCTTTCACCTCATTAATGAATTTAAGTTTCTATCATAAGGGTATCGTTTTTCCCTAAAGATATCAAATGGTAAGATTCAATGAAAAAAGGTAGGTAACTCCTTTTGGAGAGCTACCTACCTTTAGTAGAATGTATTATTTTACTTCTTCAGGAACGCTAAGTCCTAAACCTTCAGCAATCTTTGTTCCATACTCAGGATCAGCTTTATAGAAGTGAGCGATTTGACGTAATTTAATTTCTTCTAATTGTACTAGCTTCATAGATCCAACGATATTAGCAACTAATCTCTCGCGCTCTTCTGTGGATAGTAAGCGATATAAATCACCAGCTTGAGTGTAATGATCGTTATGGTCATATGCTACACTATCTGCAACTCCACTTACTGCAAAAGCAGTAGTTTTAGCTTCAGGAGCCTCTGTTGGGCCTCCAAAACTATTAGGCTCATAATAAACGGAACCTCCACCATTTCCATCGAAACGCATTTGGCCATCACGTTGATTATTATGAACAGGGCATTTCGGTCGATTAATTGGTAGTGCATTATGGTTAGCACCTACACGATAGCGATGAGCATCACTATATGCAAATAGGCGACCTTGAAGCATTTTATCTGGTGATACCTCTACACCAGGTACTAATGTTCCAGGAGAGAAGGTTGCTTGTTCTACTTCTGCAAAATAGTTTTCTGGATTACGATCAAGTACCATACGACCAACTTCAATTAATGGATAATCTTTTTGAGACCATACTTTTGTTACATCAAATGGATCCCATTTGTATGTGTCCGCATCCTCTAAAGGCATGATCTGTACAGATAATTTCCATGAAGGATATTCACCATTTTCAATTGCTCTAAACAAATCCTCTGTATGATAATCAGGGTTGTCACCAGCGATTTGACCTGCTAAATCAACATCAAGGTTTTTAACTCCTTGTTCTGTTTTAAAGTGGTATTTTACCCAAACTCCATCTCCATCTTCATTTACCCATTTAAATGTATGGCTTCCAAACCCATGCATATGACGCAATGTTGCAGGAATTCCACGGTCAGACATTAAAATAGTTACTTGATGTAGAGATTCTGGAGAATGAGACCAGAAATCCCATACAGCAGTTGGATTTTTCAAATGAGTTCTTGGATCTCTTTTCTGTGTATGAATAAAATCAGGGAACTTAATAGCATCACGAATAAAGAATACAGGTGTGTTATTCCCTACAATATCGTAGTTTCCTTCTTCTGTATAAAATTTCACAGCAAATCCACGTGGATCACGAACAGTATCAGCAGAACCTAATTCACCAGCAACTGTAGAAAAACGAATAAACATAGGAGTTCTTTTTCCTACTTCTGATAAGAAATTAGCTTTTGTGTATTTTGTTAAATCATTTGTTACTTCAAAATATCCATGTGCTCCTGCACCTTTAGCATGAACAACACGTTCAGGTACACGTTCTCTATTAAAATGAGCTAATTTTTCCAGTAAGTGTACATCCTGAATTAATGTAGGTCCACGATATCCTGCAGTCATAGAATTTTGGTTATCACCAACAGGTGCTCCCCAGCTGGTTGTTAATCGATTATTTGACATATAAAAAATCACCTCATAGTTTTCTTGTTTGTTATATGTCTATTATAATATCATCTTTAATTAAAAAATCAATACTATTTTATAATTATTATAAATAAAAAGAATGATAATTAGAGAGATTTGTCAAAAAAAAGAGGAATAAAAGCTGTTATAGCAAGAGATTGGGTGCTGTTAAGGATTAGATAGAATGAGGGGAATAGATAGCTAATGGATAAGAAAGGTGCATTACTTGAGAATATGTAAATAGTTTTTTCATTGAATTATATGTTAAGAAAGAATTTACTATACCAAAGAATTTGCTAGGATATAAGGGTTATCTATTTTATAATTGGTATATTATTTAGTCGAATAAAGTGGGTTATAGGGAGTGGACTTTTTGGATAAAGATATTTCTCTGCAAGATAAAAGTATTGTTTTTATTGGCTTCATGGGTGTTGGTAAAACAACTATTGGAAAAACAGTAGCTAGAAGGTTAGATCGAGATTTTATTGATGTAGATTATGAAATCGAAAAAGAATATGGAATGGCAGTAGCAGATATATTTAAAAAGTATGGGGAAAGTACTTTTCGTGAAAAGGAAAAAAATTTAATAGTATCCTTATCAAAACAACCTAGAAAAGTTCTCTCTTTAGGTGGAGGGGCTTTTCTACAAGAAGAGATTAGACAAGTTTGTTTAGAGAATTGTTTGGTTATTTATTTAAGTATGTCCTTTTCCTGCTGGAAAGAAAGAATTCCTTTGTTAATTCCTAGTAGACCAGTATTACAGGGGAAATCAGAAATAGATATTCAACAATTATTTAATGCTAGAAAAAATATATATGCACAAAACCATATAAAAGTAGTTACAGATCTTAAAGAATCAGAAGAATTAGCAGATTACATTGTGCAAAAGATTACGGACAAGAACTAGTATTTATAAGGAGGATCACATGGCGGAAATTGTAAAAGTGAGAGATGTGAAAATTGGAGAAGGCCTTCCAAAAATTTGCGTATCTTTAATTGGAAAAACACTTACTGAGATTAAAGAAGAGGCATTCTACCTAAATAACGTAAACGTTGATCTAGTGGAATGGCGTGTAGATTTTTTTGATCAGTGTTTAAATTTAGATGATGTTGATTCTGCCTTGAAGGAGATAAGGGAAGTTATTGGAAACACACCTCTCCTATTTACATTTCGTACAGCAAATGAAGGCGGAGAAAAGGATATTACGATAGATGAGTATGTTACGTTATACAAACATGCTATAAGGTCTAATTATATAGATTTGCTTGATATTGAATTATTCCAAGAAAAAAATGAAGTAGTGGAAATGGTAAAATATGCAAAGGGAAATCAAGTAGTTGTTATTATCTCTAACCATGACTTTGCAAAAACTCCTACCAAGGAAGAGATACTTCATCGGTTAAAAATGGCTGAACAGTTAGGAGCAGATATCCCTAAGATTGCAGTAATGCCGAAGTCGGAAAAAGATGTTTTACTATTACTTGAGGCAACTCTAGAGGGAAGAAGCTCGGTTGATTGCCCAATTGTTACGATGTCTATGGGAGGTAAAGGTTCTATAAGCAGACTTTCAGGCGAATTATTTGGTTCTAGTATTACCTTTGGAGCAGCAAAATCTGCATCTGCTCCAGGACAAATTCCTTTAGAGGATTTGAAGCAAGTATTACACGTTATTCACCATAGCTTATAAAAATCTGTTAAATAAATGATAGAGAGAAGGAAAAATACGTGAATATACATGAAATAGTTGTACAATCCCAAGAATTTTTCCATACACAAGAAACGAAATCAGTAGATTTTAGATTAAAACAATTAGAGCAATTAAAGAAGAGTATTGTAAAGTATGAGCATGCAGTGTTAGAAGCATTAAAAAAAGACTTAGGGAAACAATCCTTTGAAGCATATACGACAGAAGTAGGGTTTGTTTTAAGCAATATAACGTATGCAATAAAGCATTTACATAAATGGACAAAAGCTAAAAAGGTAAGAAGTACATTAAGCTTATTTCCATCAAAGGGAACTGTTTGTTATGAGCCGTATGGAACAGTTCTAATCATAGGACCTTTTAATTATCCATTTCAATTAGTAATGGAACCATTAATTGGAGCAATTGCAGCAGGCAATTGTGCTGTTATAAAGCCGTCAGAGCTTACGCCTAATGTATCTAGTGTGATAACGGAAATAATAAATGACACCTTTCCTCCAGCATATATTTTTTCTGTAGAGGGTGGAGTGGAAATAAACCAAGCTTTATTAAAGGAAGCCTTTGATTATATATTTTTTACTGGAAGTACAGGAATTGGTAAAGTAGTAATGGAAGCAGCAGCTAAACACTTAACACCGGTAACACTGGAGCTAGGTGGAAAAAGCCCAGTTATTATAGACCAAAGCGCTAATCTAGAGGTGGCAGCTAAACGTATTATTTGGGGTAAAACCATTAATGCTGGTCAAACCTGTGTAGCACCTGATTATATTATGGTACAAGAATCCGTGAAAGATCTTCTAGTAAAAGAACTACGCAAAGCTATCGAAGAATTTTTTGGAGAGAATCCTGAAACTAGCAAGGACTTAGGTAGGATTGTGAGTGACAAGCATTTTAATCGCTTATGTACTTTATTAGAGAAAGATAAAGAGCAAATATTGTATGGTGGTAAAAGTTCAAAAGAATCTCGTTATATAGAACCAACACTATTAGATGCAAGTTGGGACTCAAGCTCCATGCAGGAAGAAATATTTGGGCCAATTTTACCGATACTTTCTTATAAAGAACTTGATGAGGCCATAATTTCTGTTAAGAAATTGGATAAGCCACTTGCGTTATATGTGTTTACAAATAATAAAAAGATAGAACAAAAAGTACTAGAAACCATTTCGTCTGGTGGAGTTTGTGTGAATGATGTATTGACCCATATTGTTCATCCAGATTTACCCTTTGGAGGAGTTGGTGCTTCTGGAATAGGAGCATATCATGGTAAACATAGCTTTCTAACCTTTTCACATCAACGTAGTATTTTAAGAAAAAGTACTCGTTTTCAGCTTCCATTCATTTTTCCTCCTTATACAGATAAGAAAGAAAAACTTATTCGTAAAGTACTTAAGTAAGGTTAAGGGATTGCGGAAATTTACTCTACATTAAAAAACAAGTTGCTTTTAGCACCTTGTTTTTTAATCACCTCTAATATCTGTTATTCCGAATGTCTGATTGTATTTTCTGGATATTAGTCTGCCATTTTCCATTTTCTAATACCACATGCGACTTTAATGAGGTTAATAGTGGGCTCAGATTTCTTTCCTTTTTGACGTAATCCAAGTATTCTTGTAATAATGTTAAAAAATGGGGGATTCCATATAATGAAAAATGTTTTTGCAGATATCATTCAATTCAGGGGAACACATTATGAATTTGGCTTTAAACAAGGAGAAATACTAAAGGATTCCTATTTAGTAAAGAACAGAGAGAATCAGTGGAAAATAAGAAAACCCAAGTTCTCTATTGATGTAGAAGATACGAAAAAGGCTTTTCAACAGTTTGCTCCACTTATATGGGAAGAATTAATTGGTTTTAGAGATGCATTAAAATGGCCAATGGAGCGTGTCTTACTAGAATTCTGTGGCTACCGCCTAAATATTGATCAGTCAGGCTGTTCTATTTATGTTGGAAAAGATTATCTAATTCGTAATTATGATTATCACCCTAAAACTTATGATGGAAGATATACCATTTTTCAGCCTACAGATGGGGGATATGCAATGATAGGTCCAAGCCAACGCTGTACAGGAAGGATGGATGGAATGAATGAGAAGGGTTTAGCAATGGGCTACAATTTTATGAACAGAAAGCGTCCTGGAGATGGATTTGTTTGTAATATGATTGGTCGATTACTTCTTGAGCTGTGTGCCAATACGGAAGAAGCGATTGCACTATTAAAAGAGATACCACATAGACATTCTTTTAGCTATGTTCTATTTGATACGACATGTGAAACTCCGTATATAGTAGAAACTTCTCCTAGAAGAGTGGAGGTTAGAAAAGATTTTGCATGTACGAATCATTTTGCCATCATGATGGAGGAGAACCGTCATGTTTTAGATGATTCCAAGAGAAGGTTAGATATTATAAATCAGCATCAACACCTAGGTTTAAATGGAGAAGAAGCATTTAGGCTTCTGAATGGGAGTCAATCAGGAGTATTTTCTACGCTATATGAAAGCTGGGCCGGTACTATCCATACTTCTGCTTACTTTCCAAAAGAATTGAAGGCTTGGTTTGTACTTGGTGGGGATCAAAAACCTATTGAACTTAATTTTTCTAAATGGTTGGAGGGAAATAATTTTTCTATGCAAAAAATAGAAGGGAAAGTTGATACAGATTTACCATTTCTTCATATGGAACATGCAGATTGGTACAGCTAATAGTGTGAGTCTATGGAGCATAGCATTCGTTGGTAGTGGGAACAGTAACAAAAAAGGATGTGGTAATACATGACTAATGAGCGATTACCATCGGACATTAGTAGGGAAATGGAAGTGCAGTTAGAGCATTTACAGAATAATATCGCGAAATTGCAACTTTCTGTGAAGGAAAAGGATTGTTGCATTTTACATGAATTCGAAGAGCTGAATAAACTTTTTAAACATATTCATAACAGAACAGCAACCTATTATTTGCAACTTTATCTAGAACCCTATACTGAATTTATGGATACATTAACAACTGCCTGTCAGCAATTATCAGAGAAACGACATGGGGCATTAATTGCTGTAAAGAGAGAGAATCCTATTGAAAGTTTAGTGCATTCTGGAATACCCTTACATGCTAAGTTATCTTCTTCCTTGTTAGAAGCTGTTTTTTACCCTGGAAATCCACTTCATGACGGTGGAATCATTATAGAAAAGGATACGATTATTTCAGCGGGTAATATTTTCCCTACTTCACTTTATTATAATGGAAAAGAAAAAGAGAAGTTAGGCACAAGACATCGAGCAGCTATTGGATTAAGTGAAGTATCGGATGCCATGATTCTTGTTGTATCGGAAGAAACGGGGAGAATTTCCTTTGCGTTAGAAGGAAATTTATATCCAATTCAGCCTGGATTGAGTTGAATAATCCGTTTTATTCGAAAAATCTTAAATTTCTTGAATATTTACAAAAGGACAGTTATAATTGTTAGTAATATAAAAGGATGGAGGTGGAAGAGTATGTTAAGTTCTACTGTTTTAGTGCAAGGTTATATGATTGAAAATCTTTATATTAACCGTGCAAAATTTGCGGTATTTGTTGTTAACGGGATAAGTCTGCCCTTTTTTAACAACTTAATAGCAAAACTAAAACGATGAAAACATCTCTTACCCACATCTATATGGACGGTTTAAGGAGTGCATTTTTCATGCGCTCCTTTTTGTATGTGTAAAAAGTTACTGTAATCAGTATCATACACAAAAATTAGATGCCATGGAGTTTATTTCTCCATGGTTATTTTATATATATACATTTGAACACAAAGATGAAAGCATTTTTAGAGTAGGATAAGGGGAATGTTACTTCCCTTTTATCGTTAAATAAATAGTATTTTTATAAACACGTCTCATACAAGGTGTGGCATAGAGATAATCGGTTTATAAAGGAGTCGGAAAACATGATTATTTGTAGTGTCAACCAAGTTAGTAAAATGTATGGTGGCAATACCATATTTGAAGAGATTTCACTGGAGATAAAAGAAAAAGAAAGAATCGGGTTAGTAGGAAGAAATGGTAGCGGCAAAAGTACGCTTTTTCGATTACTAGCAGGAAAAGAATCTCCTGATTTAGGGAAAATACATTGGAAAAGGGGAGCGAAAATTGGCTATCTGGAACAAATTCCTGAATACGGGAAGGGATTGAAAGTAAAAGAGGTTTTAAGAACTGCTTTTCACGAATTCAATATCTTAGAAGAAAAAATGAAAGAATTAGAAAAAGAAATGGGGAAGGAATTAGCGGAAGAAAAGCTTCAATCTCTTATAGAAGAATACGGAAAAGCACAAGATCAATATCAGCATGCAGGTGGATATGAAGTAGAAGCAAAGCTTGAAAAAATAGTGTATGGGCTAAATATTCAAAGCTTATTAGAGAAAGAATACGGAAATCTTAGTGGTGGTGAAAAAACGAAAATAGGTCTTGGAATCATCCTTTTACAAGAGCCCGATTTATTATTATTAGATGAACCAACGAATCATTTAGATTTAATGGCAGTAGAGTGGCTTGGAGAGTTCTTAAGTAATTATAAAGGCACCGTTTTGCTAGTATCTCATGATCGATATTTTCTAGATGAAGTCATTAACAAAGTGGTGGATTTAGAAGAAGGAGAGTTAACTACTTATTATGGAAACTTTACTCAATACACAAAAGAAAAAGAAGAGAGGCTTTTAAGAGAGTTTCAAGCATATGAAGAGCAGCAAAAGAAAATAAAGAAAATGAAAGAAGCAATAAAGCGTCTTAGAGAATGGGCGAATCGGGCTAACCCACCAAATGAAGGGCTTCATAAAAGGGCGAGAAATATGGAGAGAGCGTTAGAAAGAATGGAAAAATTGACTCGTCCTATGATAAATAGAAAGAAAATGGGTTTTGAGATGGAGGCAAGTGATCGAAGTGGAAAAGATGTTATTGCCCTAAATGATGTTTGTAAAAGTTTTGGAAAGCAACACTTATTTCACCATGTAAATATGCATGTTGTCTTCAAAGACCGAGCTGCGATTATTGGAGAAAATGGCACAGGAAAATCTACTTTAATAAAGATGATTCTTCAACAACAAAGTGCAGATAGTGGAGACATTAAAATAGGTAGTAATGTGAAAGTTGGATACTTATCTCAGGATGTATTAGTAGATATGAAAGGAGATACTGTAATAGATGCTTTTCGAGAGGAAGTAAGTGTAACGGAGGGAGAGGCTAGAAATATTCTTGCAAAGTTTTTATTTTATGGACACTCTGTTTTCCAAAAAGTAATGAACTTAAGCGGAGGAGAGAGAATGCGTCTCCGATTAGCACAGCTAATGTATCAAGAAATCAATTTGCTAATTTTAGATGAACCAACGAATCATCTTGATATTGATTCAAGGGAGGTATTAGAGGAAGCATTAGAAGAATTTGATGGGACCATTCTAGCTGTTTCTCATGATCGATATCTTTTAAATAAACTCTTTTCAAAGATATATTGGATTGATTCTCAACAAATCCTATTTTTTGAAGGGAATTATGATGATGCCAAAAAGAAGAAATTGGAACAAAGAGGGTTGGTCAAAGTTGAAAGCAAACCTGTTGCTAAAGTATCAAACAATACTTCCACGTTGAAGCCTGCTAAAGATAGCTTATATAACCAAGCAGTATGGAAAAAAGAAATAGGAAGAGTAGAAGAGAGAATTACTGAGTTAGAAAAGAAATTAATGGAAAATCTAGATTTAGAGGTTCTTCAAGAAGTTTACTTAGAAAAGGAACAATTGGAGAAGCAATGGGAAGAGCTTTATGAATGGTTAACAAGCTAAAAGTGAAGATCCGAACTATTAAGTGCAATTCTAATTCTATCGCCTAATAGTTCGGAATGATTAATTGTGGATCCAATAAGAATGTGGCTTCTAATCCTATTTTTATAGTTTGTTAGAAATTCATCTACTTCTATTGTTAACTTTCTTCTTTTGTATTCAGTAATTTCTTACGGATATATCCTCTATCTTTATGATAGAGAATAAGTGAAATAAGTAAAATAATAGAAGATAACCAGATTGCCTTGTTACCGAAATAAGAAGTAGCAAGAGTACCTAATAGTGCACCGAATAGGAAAGAGCCAATAATTAGCGTGAATTCTTTAAATTGAATTTTTGCTTCAGGGTTATGTTCGACAAATGCAGCATATGCTGCCTGCGTAGCTGTTCGTAAATTTCCTGTTGTCATAGTAGAATTATATGCCCATTTATCTAGTTTATTAAAGGTTGAGATTTGTAAGGAAGATACAAAAGAAATACAAGTAGTAACGATAATATTTGGGACACTTGAAGGCATAAATCCTACAATAAACAAGACGATACATTCTAAAATCAAAATAGATCGTCGATAACTAAACACAATTTCTCGAATGGAAGGAATCTTGACTACCTCAGATAGGAGTACACCAAGGATAAAGGCCATGATGGGTGGTATATAGTGAATAGATTCCCTCCATTCACCACTAACGGAATGAACGGCAAACAAGACGATATTCCCCGTTTGCGCATTAGCAAAGACACCGTCTCTACTAATAAAAGTATAAGCATCTAAAAAACCACCAACTATTCCCAATAAAGCTGCGAGTGTTACAGAATTTGAGGATAAAGAAGGAATAGGCTTTCGAATATTCATCGTATAAAAATCTCCTTAATTCCTATCTAGAGAATAAGTGAGAATAAAATCTGTTTCTATAGTAACATTAATAAAACGGTAAATTTATGAAACTTTTGAGAATTTTTTTCTAAATGGCCAAAAATATTGTAAAATATGTATAGGATTGTGTTAAGTTCGTGTAAAGGATATGCGGTGTTAATGTAGAATTATGTCGTATATTGTTATGATTACGGTGGAAAGATCTTAAAAGCGGCATTAGGGGGACTAGTCTTTGGAAGTACAATATCAAGAAATGATCTTTCAATTTCTTGGAGGATTAGGGATTTTTCTTTTTGGGATAAGATATATGGTAAATGGCTTGCGCTCTGCTGCTGGAGAGCGCTTAAGAGATAGTATTGATCGATTAACAACCAATCCTTTTCTAGGTTTACTAGTTGGAATCATTGTAACTATTTTAATTCAATCAAGCACGGGTATTACGGCACTAACAATTGGTTTGGTTAGTGGTGGGTTTATGACCCTCCGTCAATCCATTCCAGTTATTATGGGTGCAAACATTGGCACTGCAGTAAGTGTACTAATTGTTGGGATAGAAATAGGAGATTATTCTCTTCCTATTATTACATTAGGTGCAATCTTTATGTTTCTCTTTAAGAAACAAGCAATAAATTCATTAGGGAAAGTCATTTTTGGCTTTGGAGCATTGTTTTACGGATTATCACTAATGAGTAGCGGAATGTATCCTCTTCGTTCCCTAGAGGTGTTTCAAGACTTAACAATGAATATGAGTAGTAATACCATTTTAGGGGTTACTTTCGGCATATTATTGACCATTACCATTCAGAGTTCTGGTGCAACAATAGAAATATTACAGAATTTATTATCTACAAATTCTATCTCTTTAGATGCTTCTTTACCTATACTATTTGGAGCGAATATCGGGACAACAGTTACAGCTATTATTGCTTCGATAGGAGCTTCTATTGCTGCGAAGAGAACAGCTTTATTCCATGTTATCTTTAATATTATTGGAACGCTATTCATATTAATTGTTCTTGTACCATTTACTAGCTTTATTATTTTTTGTAAGACATTCATGGGACTTGATGCAGGGATAACAGTTGCTTTTGCGCATTGTCTCTTTAATGTGATTAATGTTATTGTTCTTTTTCCTTTTGTTATCACTCTTATTCGCCTCTTATCTAAATTATTACCTGGTGAGAACGAGCATATTATTGTAAAGCCTCAATACTTAGATGAAGGGTACTTAAATCAGGCTCCAACACTTGCATTAGAGCAAACAGTAGAAGAATTGAAAAGAATGAAAGATTTTTCGCTTAAAGGGCTAGAAGTTGCCTATATATATTTACAATCAGGAGAAAAACAATATAAGGTTCAATCTTTACGGTTTGAAGAAGGAATCAATATATTAGATCGAGAGCTAACAAAATATTTAGTAGAGTTATCGTCTAATCCATTTACCCCTGAAGAACAAAGGGAATTTGCTTTGATCGTCAATGCAACTAGAGATATAGAACGAATTGGTGATCATATGGAGAATATTGTTGAATTAGCTGAATATAAAATAAATAACGATGTGGCTTTTTCTATAGAGGCTAAAATGGAAGTGGATGAAATGTATCGATTAGCTGTGGAAACTCTTCAGTTTGCTTATGATGGCTTTTTTGCTAAAAATGCGGATTGTGCTAGGAAGGCACTTCGAAATGAACAAGAGATGGAAAAGATGGAGAAACTATTTAATAGTCGACATATACAGAGATTAAATGAAAGAAAATGTAGTGGAGACGCAGGAATTCTATTTTTAGATATTATTAATAATCTAGTCAGAATTGGAAATCATGCTTCTAGAATCGCAGAAAAATCAGCATAAATTAGTAAATAATAATAACAAATGAAAATAATTATACCTCACAAATTCGATGAGATACTAGCGATTAAAGTAGTAATCTGATGAATTTGTGATTTTTTTTATGTCTGAGTTTAAGGGGAAACTATTATTCTAATAGATGAGGTATTGGAAATAATTTTCATTAATATAGTGATTTATTCTCATAGTATGACAGTTATTCATTGGGAAATAACTAGGTCTAGTTAATCTATTAAAAAGTTTACAAAATAATAGTTTAGATTTAACAAACATAAGTTATCTTATAATAGTAATTTACTAAAATATAAGGAGGAAGAAGGGTGAAAGGTGTCGTAAAAAGTAAATTTTTTGTAATATTATTAATATTCACATTAGTTTTTCCGAACATTTTTAGTGCTCTTGCACCAACATCAGCACATGCTGCAGAACTAACCATATCAGATTTAATCATCTCAGAGTACATAGAAGGAAGTTCCAATAATAAAGCAATTGAATTATTCAATGGAACAGGAAAAGATCTAGATTTATCATCATACAAACTTGAGCTGTATGCGAATGGTAAAACAGATGTTAATACACAACTTCAATTAGAAGGAACTCTTGCTCAAGGAGATATGTATATCATTGCACATGCATCTGCCAATGCAACGATTAAAGAAAAGGCAGATATTACTAGTGGAGTGGTAAATTACAATGGTGATGATACCATTGTTCTAAAGAAAAACGATGAAGTTATCGATGTATTTGGTAAAGTGGGTGTACAGGAAGAATGGGGTAATGGTGCAGCAAAAGACCATACACTTGTACGTAAAAGCTCTATCACTACAGGTCACACTGGAATGGATAGCTTTGATCCTACTATTGAATGGGATACATATGATCAAGACTATTTCTCCGATTTAGGTAAGCATAAGTTAGGTAACAAGACATATGGAAAAGATAGTGGTAGCGAAGAGCCATCTACAGACCCATCTGGAACAATATCTATTAAGGAAGCAAGAACGAAGCTTGGATTAGAAGTAACGGTGGAAGGGATTGTTACAGCAGATAATAGTAGTATCGGTGGCGGAAAATTATCCACCTATATTCAGGATGCTGATGCAGGTATTAATATTTTCTCCCAAAGCACAACTGGATTTCCTGATTTAAAGGAAGGAATGAAAGTAAAAGTTTCTGGTGTTATTAAAGAATATAAAGGTTTACTAGAAGTTGAACCAAAAGAAAATGCTATTCAAGTTATCTCAGAAGAAAATGAAGTACCAGCACCAATTGCTATTAATCTAGCAGATATGAATAATAGCAGTGTTGCAGAACCAAAAGAAGGTCAACTAGTAACAGTTAATGCATATGTACAATCTATCCCAGAAACTCCAGCTGGAGGCGGTTATAATGTAGCTGTTATAGATGGGGATTTCAATGGAACTACCATTCGTGTGATGGAAAGTACAGATGCTATCACAAGCTTAGAAACAGGTAAATGGTATGAAATTACTGGTGTTCTAAGTCAATATAACACATATCAACTATTCCCAAGAAAGGCTAGTGATATTAAACTAGCAGATAGCCAACCTACACCTCCAACATCAGTAGGAGAATATGAATCTACTGTTGCTAGTGTAGTAGACGGAGATACTATTCATCTAGAATCCCCTGTTTTAGGAGCAACAAAGGTTCGTTTTGTAAATATGGATACTCCAGAAACATACCATTCTCCGAAAAATGCGGCGGATGAAAGTCAATTAGAGCATGGTAATAAAGCGAAAGCATATTTAAATTCTTTATTACAACCAGGTGATAAGGTTATTGTAAAAGTAGGCGAAGAAGCTACAGATGATTACGGTCGCTTATTAGCACAAATTATTAGAAAAGAAGATAATTTAAATACAAACCTAGAGATGGTTAGACAGGGGTATGCATCTTCTTATTTCCTATGGCCAGTAGGAGATGAAGAGGAGTATCAAATCTATCAACAAGCAGTAAAAGAAGCGAAGGATAACAAGTTAGGGATTTGGAATGAAGAAAATCCTCTTATGGAGTTACCTTTTGTTTTTAGAGCAAGAGAGCAAGGAAAAGGTTTATTAAGATATGTTGGTAATTCAGAAACAAAGAAATATGTTGAACCAGCTAAGTATGAAGAAGTTCCTGTAGAAAACCGTATTTTCTTCTCAAATGCTGAAGAAGCGGAGAAGAATGGCTACACATCAGCTACTGGTGGAGAAATAAAAGATACTATTAAATTACAACTTTTAAGTGTTAATGACTTACATGGTAAAGTAACGGAGCAATATGATGATGAAACAAAAACAAATAAGATTGGTAGAATGGATTACCTTGCTACTTATTTAAAAGAGCGCGAAAAAACTAATCCTAATACTTTAATTGTCCATGCGGGTGATATGGTTGGAGGAAGCTCTCCACTTTCTGCATTATTACAAGATGAACCAACGGTAGAAATGATGGAATCTATTGGTTTCGATGTAGGTACTGTTGGAAACCATGAATTTGATGAAGGCGTAGATGAAATGCTTCGCTTGATTAATGGTGGAAATCATCAGAACGGAACAGTAAACTATGATGGAATTGATTTTCCAATGGTTGCTGCAAATGTTCAATATAAAGATTCAGGTGAACTAGTTCTAGATCCTTACACAGTTAAGGAAGTAGAAGGAGTTAAAGTTGGATTTATCGGGGTGGCAACAACAGACACTCCAAACATGATTATTACGAAAGGAAATGAAAATGTTCGCTTTACAGATGAAGCAACTGCTATTAATAAGTTTGTACCAGAATTACAAACACAAGGCGTAGAAGCAATCATTGTTCTTGCACATGTTCCTGGAGATCAATCAGGTGAAAGTGCAACAGGTGATATTGTAACTATTGCAAATTCTGTTGATGATGCAGTAGATGTAATCTTCGCAGCACATAATCATGTTAACATTGACGCAATTGTTGACAATAAATTAATTGTACAAGCTGGAGAATATGGTAAAGCATTTGCAGATGTTGAATTAGAAATCGATCCTACAACTGGAGATATTGTTAAGAAATCAGCTGAGATTGTGGATGTAGTGCAAACAGGTGTTACGCCAGATCCAGAAGTTGCTGCTATTTTAGCAAAATATGAAGAACAAGTAGGACCAAAATTAAATGAAGTTTTAGGTTTTGCTGCAACAGATATGGGAGGTGGCTATGCTACAAAGGATGCTGAAGGAGATAATCCTGTAGGTAACCTAATTGCTGATGGTATGAGACAAGCAATGGATAGTGACTTTGCTTTAATGAATGGTGGAGGGATTCGTGAAAGTCTTCCAGCAGGAGAAATTACTTGGAATGATTTATTCAACATCCAACCATTTAATAATACACTTGTTAAATTAGAAATCAGTGGTAGTGATTTAGAAGCAATTCTAAATAGTCAATTCAGTAGCTATGGACCAGATGTTAGTATTGGTGGATTTAGTTATACTTGGGATAAGAACCTAGGAAGCTTTGGTCAAGTAGTTGATATTTTCTTACCAAATGGGGAGAAAATTGATCGAAATGGTAATTATACAGTTACTGTGAATAACTATATGTCCGAGCATGCTTCTGATAAGTATCTATTGCAAAGACTTGGTGAAAACCCAGTACAAGGTGGAGAAGATTTATCGGCAACTGTAGAGTTTGTGAAAAACTTTAAAGGACCAATTTCTTATAATACTGGTCGAATTAAAGAGCTTAATGCAGAGCCTCTAAAACCTATATCAGGTCAACTACTTGGTGTAAATGACTTACATGGAAAAATTGATGTTACTGGTACAGTTAATGGAATAAAATACGGAAGAGCAGATTATTTAGCTACTTATTTAAGAGATGCTGAAGAAAAAAATCCTAATACCCTATTAATTCATGCTGGGGATATGATTGGTGGAAGTTCACCTGTATCTGCTCTATTGCAAGATGAGCCTACTGTAGAAATTATGGAATCTTTAGGATTTGATGTAGGAACACTAGGAAACCACGAATTTGATGAAGGTGTAGACGAAATGCTTCGCATGATTAATGGTGGAGAGCATCAAAACGGGACAGCGGGCTATGATGGTATGAATTTCCCTGTTGTTGCAGCAAACGCGGAATATAAGGATTCAGGTGAATTAGTAGTAGATCCATATACTATTAAGGAAGTTGATGGAGTAAAAGTTGGATTTATCGGGGTAGCGACAGTAGAAACACCAAACATGATTATTTCTACTGGAAATGAGAATGTTGTCTTTACAGACGAAGTAGAAGCTATTAATAAGTATGTACCTGAATTACAAAAACAAGGAATTGAAGCAATTGTAGTAGTTTCCCATGTTCCAGGTGACCAAGCAGAAGGATCAGATGAAATTACTGGAAATATTGCTGATATTGCTAATAACGTAAACGATGCTGTAGATATTATCTATGCTGCACATAATCATGTAAAACTAAATGGAATGGTAGACGGCAAACTAATTGTACAGGCATGGGAATATGCAAAAGCATATTCAGACATTGACTTTACATTAGATCCAGTTACAAAAGATTTCTCTGAAAAAACAGCACAAATTGTTGATGTTGTACAAGAGGGAGTAACTCCTGACCCAGAAGTAGGTGCTATTCTAGACAAGTATTTAACTCAAGTCGGACCAAAGTTAAATGAAGTAGTTGGCTATGCTGCTACCGATTTAACTGGTGGATATGCACAAAAAGGAGAAATTGGTGATAACGCTCTTGGAAACTTAATTGCTGATGGAATGAAAGCAATTATGGAAAGTGATTTTGCATTAATGAATGGTGGAGGAATACGTGATGATTTAAACCAAGGTGATATCACTTGGCAAGAATTATTTAACATCCAACCATTTAATAATACACTTGTAAAAGTGGAAGTAACTGGACAAGAGTTAAAAGAAATCCTTAACACTCAATTTAGCTCATATGGTCCAGATGTCAGTATTGCTGGATTTAAATATACTTGGGATGCATCATTAGGTGATTTTGGTCAAGTAGTGGACCTATTATTGCCAGATGGTACTAAAGTGGATTTAAGCAAAACATATACAGTGACTGTAAACAACTATATGTATCCACATAGTTCAGATAAGTATCTTTTAAATAAGTATGGAGAAAACCCTGTACAAGGACCAGAAGATCTACAAGCTACTGTAGATTATATTAAGTCTATTAATGGTCCTGTAACAAGTATTGCAGAAGGACGTATTTCACAAGTAACAAGTGATACAACTAATCCCGGTGATGAAATAGAAGTACCTGGAGATGAAAATGAGAAGCCTGGTAATGAAACGGAAACACCTGGAGCTGGAAATGACCAAGCAGGCAATGAAACTGTTGCTCCAGGAAATGGAAATGAACAACAAAATGATGAAACTAAAACTCCAAGTACTAATAATGACCAATCTAAAGAAGATACAAAATCTGGTACTGGAAGTAAAACAACTACAAAAGACAATTCTTCTACTAAAGAAGGAAAATTATTGCCAAATACTGCTTCAATGACTTACAATTTAATCATAGTAGGATTAGGATTGATGATTATTGGTTTCGCAGTTTTCTATCTAAATAATAGAAGAAAGGCATAAGGTTAATATGAAATTAACAAAATGGTTAGCCCTCCTACTTATTGTAGGAGGAGTGCTTTTTATTGGATATGGAGTTTTTAGTATTGTGGATACGAAAGCTCAGACAGAAAATTCTAAAAACGAAGCGGAGAAAGCTATTCAAAGTCATGATATTGAAGAGTGGGTAGATAAAGATAGCGAGCGTATAGTCCCACCAATTGGTGATGCTGTTGGATTACTTGAAATAGACAAGATTGATGGCACATTACCTATTGTAGAAGGC
Organism: Bacillus sp. B1-b2; assembly: GCF_009183415.1. Classification (GTDB taxonomy): domain Bacteria; phylum Bacillota; class Bacilli; order Bacillales; family Cytobacillaceae; genus Niallia. The sequence goes on from NZ_WEHU01000033.1 coordinate 32,428, forward strand.
ACAGATCCAGATGATTTAGAAAAAGGGGTAGGCCATTATAAGGGTAGTTACTATCCAGATGAAAATGGACAAATTGTATTGTCAGGTCATCGAGATACTGTTTTTAGAAGAGCTGGTGAATTAGCCATTGGGGATGAGCTAAGAATTGTATTACCTCATGGTGAATTCTCTTATAAAATTACATCTACTAAAATAGTTGATGCCGATGATAGAACTATTATTACACTAGATAATACGAAAGAAGAACTTATCCTTACAACCTGTTACCCATTTAGTTACATCGGAAATGCACCAGAGCGCTATATTATTTATGCAGAAAGAGTTTAATATGTAAGAAAAAGAAGAGGAGTGTTACTACACTTCTCTTCTTTTTGAATTCTCATTTTCCATCAGTTTTGTTCTTTCACTTTATTTAGTAGAGAATTCATATTTTCGTCATACTTTGTTCATATTTATCTACTAAACTAAGCGAAGTAGAATAGTTCTTCCTTCCTAGGAAGTGGGATGATACTTAAAATACATAGAGCGAAAAAGGGGAAAAACATGTATAAAAGATTAAGCATTCGTAATAAAATGATTTCAGCGTTTTTAGCTATTATTATTGTATTTATTGTTGTGTCAACAATGGCATTTATTAATATAACTAGGCTAATAGAGTCTAATAATCTCGATAGAAAGTCATGGGAAGTCATCTCTATATTAGACTCGTTTGAAAATTTGCCAATGACAGTCGGATTTTCCATTAGTGATTCTACTGATGCTCCTAGTGATACCTTAACAAAGGTGCAAGAAGAATTTAATAGCCAGCTTGAACAAGTAAAAGAAAATACTAGTAGTAATGTAAAGCAACAACAGTTGATAAAAGAGATAGAAGAATTAGCAGATCAACAAATTTCTGATATAGAGGAAATTATTTTAACCAATAGTCAATTAGAACAAAATGAGATTCAGCAATTAATTATGAGAAACGAAAGACCAGAAGGATCTGAAATGACTTCTGTAAATGAAGAAATGCAAAACGAGAGCAACATACAAACCATTTCCCAGGAAATTGTCGAAATAGAGCAGAAGCAATTAGAAGAAAGAGAAAAAAATGTAGACTCTATCCAAAAATGGACACTGATTGAGTTAATATGGGGAACCATAATAGGTATAATTATGTCTATTTTTATCATTTGGATTATTAATAATAATGTGATCACAAACATAAAAAAGACATCTGAAATGTTAAAACGGATTGCGGAAGAAGATGGTGATTTAACAAAGCGTTTAGAAGTTAAGAGCGAAGATGAAATAGGAAAAATGTCCAAATGGTTTAATAAATTTATTCAACAAATAAGTGCGCTAATTCAAGATATGGTTCATCAAACTTTTATCATTAATGACTCTACAAAACAAGTATTAGCTGCATTAGAAGAGTCAAATAATACGATGAATATGGTATCTAGTACTGTCAATGATGCGAATGATAATATACAAGCAAGTGCTGTTGTTTCAGAAAAAGCATTGATAAGTATACAAGAAATATCGAATCAAGCTAAACAAATTGACAAAGATTCACAAATAGTTAGTGAAAAAAGGTCGATGGTTTTACGTGCGGCATCTACGGGAGAAGTTGTTGTTAATGATGCGGTAAACTCTATTAATGCTGTAAAAGAAAATTCATCTAAGGTAATGACTGCTATGAACGATTTAAAACTTTCTTCACAAGAAGTAGGGCATATTGTTTCCATTATTACAGATATCACGGAACAAACTAATCTATTAGCTTTGAATGCATCAATAGAAGCAGCAAGAGCTGGTGTGGCTGGAAATGGGTTTGCGGTGGTAGCAAGTGAAGTGAAAAAACTCTCAGAAGAAAGTAGAAAATCAGCGGAACAAATTAAACAAATAGTTAACCAAATTCAGAACAAAATGAAAGAAACAGATACACTGATTATGGAAGAGCAAGAGAATATTCGAGTTACTTCTCAGAAGGTTGAGAAGACAGCCGAAGAATTTCAATCTATACTTTATTATATAAATACAATGTCAGATGGATTAAATAAAATGACTAATGCAGCACAGACACAAACTTTCATTACAACAGAGATGCAGAATAATATGTTGAACCTATCAGGTAGCTTACAAGAAAATGCAGCCAGCTCTATGCAAATGAATGCATCAATTATGCAGCAAACGAACATATATAAACAGTTAGCCCATAGCATGGAAAATATTAAGAGAATCTCAGAGCAATTAAAGAATCAGTCAGAGAAATTTAAAATCTAGATAAATAATATGGTAGAGTAAAAAGCTTCCTTTTAAGAGGGAGTTTTTTTCTTCTTGAAAATAAAGCATTACTATGATATATTTTATGTATTATGGTGCAATCGTTTGCACTAGGGTGTAAATTTTTTTCGATAAAAATGATAACGTTTACTATATTTAAAAGAGAATTGATAGAGGAGTAAGTAAGTATGGGAGTAACAATAAAAGATGTAGGGAAATTAGCAAATGTTTCTCCTTCCACTGTTTCTAGAGTTCTTGCCAATCATCCTAAAATAAGTGATGAAACCAAACGTAAAGTTCGAGAAGCAATGGAGGAATTAGGGTATCATCCTAATCTTCAAGCAAGAAGTCTGGTAGTAAAGAGCACGAAAACAATTGGTATCATTATGCCAAATTCCACTGAAAGAGTTCTAGAAAATCCTTTCTTTCCTGAAGTATTAAGGGGAATTTGCTTAGAAGCAAGAAAAAGCCAATTTGGCATTTATTTGACTACTGGTGCGACAGAAGAAGAAATTCTACAAGAAGTAATTGAGATGGTACAAGGAAAAAGAGTAGATGGTATTATTCTTCTTTATAGTAAAACCAATGATCAAATTATGGATTATTTACTTCAGAATAAGTTCCCGTTTACTGTTATAGGAAGACCCTTTCAGAATGCTGAAAGAATTTCTTATGTGGATAATGATAATGTTTATATAACGAAAGAAATTACGGAATATTTAATTGGTCTTGGACACCGTTCCATTGCGTTTATAGGTGCTAACATGGAAATGGTTTTTACTATTGACCGATTATCGGGTTATAAGCAGGCTTTAAAGGAAAATGGGATAGAGTTTCAAAAGAATTTTATTGTCTATGATAAAGAGTTAAATGGTCAGGTTAAAGAGAAAATTTTAGAATTGTTAAAACAAGAAGTGGCTCCTACTGCATTTGTTGTTTCTGATGATTTTATTGCAATTGAACTCTTAAGCTATGCAGAAGAGTTGCAAATCTCTGTGCCAGATGACTTATCTATAGTCGCATTTAATAATATTCCCACAGGAAAATATATGAAGCCTTCCTTGACTTCTGTAGATATTAATATTTTTCAACTAGGAGTAGAAGCTACTAAATGTTTGCTTGAGGAAATAAAATTTCCGCAATCTTTAACAAAAAGAATTACTGTTCCGGCAAAAATGATAGAAAGAAGTTCATGTGGTGTCATTTCAGTGTAACTTCATTGGTTATGTGGTATGAAAGAAAGAACAAAGTGTAGAGAGGAAGAGATTAGTGAATCAAAAATGGTGGAAAGAAGCAGTAGCTTATCAAATTTACCCAAGAAGTTTTATGGATTCTAATGGAGATGGAATAGGAGATCTTAAAGGAATCATTTCCAAATTAGATTATTTAAAAGAATTAGGAATTGATTGTATATGGATATGTCCAATGTATAAATCTCCAAATGATGATAATGGATATGATATCAGTGACTATCAAGATATTATGGATGAATTCGGGACAATGGACGACTTTGATTTACTTTTATACGAGGTACATCAGAGAGGAATGAAACTAATTATTGATTTAGTCATTAACCACACGAGTGATGAGCATAAATGGTTCTTGGAATCTCGTTCGTCTAAGAATAATCCAAAAAGGGATTGGTATATTTGGAGAGATGGAGTGAAAGGAAAAGAACCAAACAATTGGGAAAGTATTTTTGGAGGTTCTGCATGGAAGTATGACGAGACAACAGATCAGTACTTTATGCATATCTTCTCGGAAAGACAGCCAGATTTGAATTGGGAGAATCAAGAGGTAAGATCTGCTCTTTACAATATGATTAATTGGTGGCTTGATAAAGGAATTGATGGCTTCAGAATTGACGCAATTAGCCATATTAAGAAAGAAGAAGGCCTTAAGGATATGGATAACCCTTTAGATTTAGACTTTGTTCCTTCCTTTGACAAGCACATGAATGTAGAAGGAATTCAGCCTTTCTTAGAGGAATTGAAAAAAGAAACTTTTTCTAAGTATGATATTATGACGGTTGGAGAAGCAAATGGTGTAAAAATTGAAGAAGCCGAACTATGGGTTGGTGAGACTAAAGGGAAGTTCAATATGGTTTTTCAGTTTGAGCATCTAGATTTATGGGATAACGAGAAAAGCTATGGGGTAGACGTCCTAATGCTCAAACAAGTTCTTAATAAATGGCAAAAAGGATTAGAAAATAAAGGGTGGAACGCGTTATTTATTGAAAACCATGATAAGGCTAGAACAGTTTCTACCTGGGGAAATGATAAAGAATATTGGAAGCAAAGCTCTAAAGCATTAGGTATGATGTACTTCTTCATGCAAGGAACACCTTTTATTTACCAAGGCCAAGAAATCGGAATGACAAATGTTCAATTTGCGACAATAGAAGAATATGATGATGTGGCAACAAAGAATTCTTATAAGCTAAAAAGAGAAGAAGGAATTAGTCATAAAGAGATTATGGAGGATATTTGGTCAACAAGCCGCGATAATTCAAGGACTCCGATGCAATGGTCTAGTGAAGCATATGCTGGATTTTCTACAGCTACACCATGGATAGGAATGAATCCAAACTATACTGAGATTAATGTAGAGAAGCAGAAGCTGGATGTAGATTCTATTTATCACTTTTATAAGAAGATGATCGAGTTGAAAAAATCAGCACCTCTTTTAACTTACGGAACATTTGATTTAATTGATGAAGAGAATAAGCAAGTATTTGCTTATACTAGAAGCTTTGGTGACAAGAAAATGGCGATAATTGTAAACTTGTCCCTAGAGGAAGCTACATTTCAAAATCGTTTAGTAGAGCTTGGAAGTGATAACTTGCTATTAGCAAATTATTCTGTTCAGGCCCATGAAGCTACTACATCCATTATTTTAAAACCATACGAAGCAAGATTATATAGCTGTTAATGAGAAAATCACTACGAAAACACCAAGTGTTTAGTAGTGATTTTTTTCAACTTCTTTTGGCTTGAACTGCTAACGTACATCGAGAAATACAAACGAGTTTATTTGCTTCATTCTCTATTTTTATTTCATACACCATAGTTGAATTGCCTTTGTGCAGAACAGATGCAGTTGCGGTTACGATGCCATCACGCACGGAACGAAGATGGTTTGCGTTTATTTCTTGTCCAAAAACAAGATGAGTTTCATGATTAATAAGACTAGCTGCACCTATACTTGCTGTTGTTTCTGCTAATGCAACAGAAGCTCCACCATGTAAAAAACCAAATGGCTGCCTTGTCCTCTCATCTACAGGCATACTAGCAATACATGTGCCATCTTCTTTTACTTCTTTAATAACAATTCCTAGACTGTCCATTAATGTATTCTTCATTGATATATTAAACATGATATTTGTGATTCTCCGTTCATTTTTACCACCATTATAGCATAATCATCCTAGAAGAATAGTTCAAAGTAATATGGAAAAAATAAACTCAATCTAACTTAATATTGACAAAAAAATAGGATGAAAGTTAAACTATTTAATAGTTAAGGTGTTTAACTTTATTTATTTAATTATACGAGGGTGAGGATTATTAAACAAAAAGATATTAATGAAATTATTGATCGTTATGTGAGTATTAATTTTTCTGTCAATCGAAAATTTGATCAACTGATTCGACAAGAGATTGGTGAAGTGCTTACAACAGAGCAGCATTTTACCATGCGTCACATCAATCAAAAGGAGAATTGTACTTCTACGGAGCTTGCATTTTGTTTTGGTGTGAAGAAGAGTGCGATTACACCAATTATTAATCGATTAGTAGAAAAAGGTTGGGTACTAAGGAATCGAGATGTGAAGGATCGTAGAGTTGTATATCTAAGTTTGACAACTGCAGGAAAGATCATTTTTATTGAAATGGAGAAAAAGATTCAACATATTATAGAATCTGTAATCACAAAGTTTGATCAAGCGGAAATTGAACATTTTTTAGAAACGTATGCTAAGTTAGACCGCTTAATTGAAGGAGATAAGAATTGAGAATGGAGGCAAAACAGTGAATGCTATTTTAAAAGGGAAATGGCTAGTTCTTATTGCGTGGGTTATTGTTATCATAGGATTATTTTTCATTGCTCCTAATATGGCTGACTTAGTAAAAGAGAAAGGGCAAATTACAGTTCCAGATGGATATTCTTCTACAAAAGCAGCAGAGATAATGGAAGAAGTGGAAAGTCAGGAAGATGTGGGAGAACAGTCTACCGTTGCACTAGTTTTCCATGATGATAAGAAGCTTAGTGAAAAAGAATTGTTAGAAGCAAAGAAGGCAATAGAGAAATTAGAAGCAAAGAAGGAAGAACTAGGTATAACGGAAATATTATCTTATTTCACAGATGAGAATTTAAAAGATCAGTTAGTTTCTGATGATGGGAAAACCATATTAAATTCATTAACAGTTAGTTGGAATGATAGAGAAGCAGATGAACTAAGTGACCTTCTATATGACACAATTAAAGAATTTGATGTTGATCATTATTATACTAGTAACTGGATGATTGATCAGGATTTAGTCAACAGTTCACAAGAGGGACTAAAGAAAACAGAAGGCATAACAGTTGTTTTTATTTTGGCAGTATTATTAATTGTATTTAGGTCGGTTGTTGCACCGTTAATTCCATTGGTTACAGTTGGTGTAACATACTTGGCTTCACAGTCCATTGTATCCATTCTAGTAGACCAGTTAGATTTCCCTATTTCAACCTATACACAAATCTTTTTAGTTGCTATTTTATTTGGTATTGGTACAGATTACTGCATTCTTTTACTAAGTAGATTTAAAGAAGAGATGATGCATAGGGAATCAATATGGGATGCCATTATTGAAACATACAAAAACGCAGGTAGAACGGTATTCTTTAGTGGAGTTGCCGTGATGATTGGCTTTGCAGCAATAGGCTTTTCTCAGTTCACCTTATATAAATCTGCGTCTGCCGTTGCAGTAGGTGTTGCTATTCTATTAATTGCTTTGTTTACTGTAGTTCCAATCTTTATGTTATTCCTTGGTAAGAAGATGTTCTGGCCATCAAAAGGGGCATTAGAGCATGGAGATAGTAAGTTATGGGAAACTGTTGGTCGATTTTCATTAAAACGACCAATCATCGCTTTAGCTATTGTTGCATGTATATGTGTTCCATTCTTAGTAACATATGATGGAGAACTTTCCTTTAACTCTTTAGATGAAATTAGTGATGATGCACCATCTATAAAGGCATTTAATGCTATAGCGGATAGCTTTGGTCCTGGTGAATCCATGCCAACTACTGTCGTGATAAAAAATGACGATAATTTAAATACAATGGAGTATTTAGCATTGGCAGATTCCATTTCAAGTGAGCTAGAGAAAGTGGATTTAGTGGATAATGTTCGCTCTGTTACAAGACCTACAGGGGAACCAATTCAAGATCTGTATATTTCTAAACAGGCTGAAACCTTAGAAGAGGGATTAGATCAAGGGAAAGAAGGATTAGATCAAATTAGCAAAGGGCTTAATGATGCGGGTAGTCAACTAAAAGACTCTGAACCTCAATTAAATGATGCTTCAGATGGTATAAATGATCTAATTAAAGGGACTAATGATGTAAAGTCTGGCCTAGGGGAAATTCAAACAAACCTTGAGAAGATAGAACAAGGTATTCGTGCAGGTTCCGCTGGTTCTGATGAAATAAAAGCTGGTTTAGCTCAAATGAAAAGTGGGGCAGAACATGCACTTGAAGGACATAAAGCATTACTTGGAAATTATCAGAATGTAAAATCGCAGTTGGATGAAACTTTAGGCAAGTTAAATCAGATTACACAAGACAACTTTAATGAATTGGAAAATACGTATAATGGTATTTCATCAAACAAAAGTTACGAATTAATCAAATCTAGTATATTAGAAGCACAGCAAAAATTGCCGATTTTTAGTGGTACTTTAGACGGGATAAATACTCAATATCAAGTGATTATTGAGCAACAAGGTATCATTTCTGAAAGTATAAATCAACTAATTTCAGGTATTGACCAACAACAAAAAGGATTAAACCAACTAGCAGATGGTCAAGGTCAGATTGTTGATAATATGCCGAAGTTAACAAATGGTTTAACAAGTATTAATGATGGACAAAAGCAGCTTCTCGATGGATTTGGTGATATTAGTGGCCAGCTTGGGCAGTTAACAGACGGCTTGAATCAAAGTGCTGAGGGGCTAGATCAAGTCTCTGACGGATTAGGATCAGCTACTGATTACTTATCTGGGCTTTCTCAAAACGAGGCAAGTAATTTCTATATACCAGAGGAAGTATTAAGTAGTGATGACTTTAAACAGTCATTAGATACGTATCTATCACCAGATCGTAAAATTATGACGTTTGATGTGATTTTCGCAGATAATCCATATTCTAATGAAGCAATTGATCAAATCAAAAATATAAAAGAAACAGTCACTCAAGCTACGAAAGGAACGAAGCTTGAAAATGCTGAGGTAGCAGTATCAGGTATAACTAGTACAAATGCTGATTTAAGTGCAGTATCAAATGCGGATTATACGAATACCGTTATATGGATGCTTATCGGAATTTCGATTGTACTAATATTCTTGTTCCGATCAATCATTATGCCAGCTTATATTATTGGGTCATTAATCTTAACCTTCTATACAGCGCTAGGCATAAATGAAGCTATTTATGTGAATATTTTCAACTACACAGGAATTAGCTGGGCTGTACCATTCTTTGGTTTTGTCATTCTTGTTGCATTAGGGGTCGACTATAGTATTTTCTTAATGGATCGTTTTAATGAATATAGGGATCTTACTATAAAGGATGCTATGCTTGAAGCGATGAAAAAGATGGGTACAGTTATCGTTTCAGCAGCCATTATTTTAGGTGGGACATTTGCTGCTATGATGCCATCTGGAATGCTTTCATTATTACAGATAGCAAGTATTGTTCTTGTCGGATTATTTTTATATGCTTTTATTATCTTACCATTGCTCATACCAGTTCTAGTAAAGAACTTTGGGGAAGCTAACTGGTGGCCATTTAAACGAATTAAAGAGTAAAAAAAGGATAAATCTGCTTTAAGCGGATTTATCCTTTTTCTTCAATAGTAATATAAAATGCTTTAAACGGAAAAAAAAGAGTTGCCTCTAATAATGTGACAACTCTTTTCCTATTAAAAGAATACAATCATAATAATGATAGCAATAATGATTCGATAGATTGCAAATGGTACTAGCTTAATTCGATCAATTAATTTTAAGAAGAAACGGATAGAGATAAGTGCAAAAATAAAGGCACTAATAAATCCAACAATGAAAAATGGTAGGGCATCTGTTGTGATGTATTCCCAGTTATTTAATAAGGAAATGAAACTTGCTCCAGCCATAATTGGAACAGCCATGATAAAGGTGAAGTCTGCCGCAACTCGGTGACTTAATCCCATTAGTACACCACCAGAGATGGTAGCTCCTGATCTTGAAAACCCTGGCCATAGAGCAATACATTGGAATAAACCAATCAAGAAAGCCTGTTTATTCGTAATTTTATCAAGTGACAAGGTTGTTGGTTTTCTTCTTTTTTGTGTATAGTCAGCTACAATCATTAAGATTGCTCCTACAATAAGAGCATATGCAACAGTATGGAAGTTAAATAAATGTTCATCAATATAATCATCGAATAATAGTCCTAACACTCCAGCAGGAATTAATCCAATAAGAATTTGTACTAAGCTTAAACGATGTCCTTGTACTTTTTCTCCGTTAATGCTCTTTTTTAAACCAAGAATGTTTAAGAATCGATCTTTAAAAATAATAACAACCGCAAGAATAGAACCTAACTGAATTACTACTTTGAAGGTATTTGCTACCTCGGTAGAAAAAATTTCGCCAGATTTTAGCCATAAATCGTCCACTATAATCATGTGTCCAGTAGAAGATACTGGTGCAAATTCCGTTAACCCTTCTACAATGCCTAGTATAAAGGCAACTATTAATTCCCATAAATTTTCCAAAGTTTCCACTCCTATAATCTATTTATATTGTTGTTTATGATTTTAGACACGCACTAGGCTATCATATCAAATTTTTATGAAAACCTAAACTATCATTTTCAAATTATCTTAAGCTAAAGTTATTTCGTTTTAATCGTTCTTTATTGAATAGACATGGTTACAATAAAGGGCAATAAATGATTCTGTAAAAAAGCAGTAAAAGTCCCCAAAATCGTTTTTGCTACTGATACAATTAGAAATCATACATATAACGAAAATATACACTAGCAAGTTTCAATTTTTTTTATACAATTAGATAGGGAAATAATAAGAATAAGTTAAAGGTGCTGATGGCAATGAGGAATCATCAAGGAATATTAACTATAGGAGATGCTTTCATTGATTATGTTTCCATTACTAAAAACAATGATAAATATAATCAAAAGCTTGGAGGAGCCACAGTAAATGTCGCGGTACATTTGAGCAGATTTGGTGTGCCTAGCTATTATTTAACAAAGTTAGGAATAGAAAGGGATAGTATATTCGTTAAAAATGAGATGGCAAAGGAAGGCTTGAATTTATATTACTCAATTGAATCCAATACTAAAATGATTTCAAAGGTATTTGTTCATTTGGATAAAGATGGAGAAAGACAGTTCCATTCATACGAAAATGAAACGCCAGAAGAAGTCATTCTGTCAGAAGATCTTACAGAGGAAGCATTTGACGATAAAAAGATTTTTTATTTTGGTTCTGGTACTCTTTTCCACCCTAAGGCACAAGAAGCAACTAAAAAGGCCATTACAATCGCTAAGGAAAAAGGCTCGTTAGTTGCATTTGATGCAAATATTCGGTTGCAAAGATGGAAAAGTGCAGATGAATGTAGAAAAACCATTTTGAAATTTATTCCATTTGTAGATGTTTTTAAGTTATCGATGGAAGAACTAACATTTCTCTTTCAAAAAACTAACTTCGAAGAAAATATAGAAATGCTTAAAGAATTTGAAGTCCCTTTTAAGTTAATAACAATGGGAAACCTTGGTGCATTAGGGATATGGAGAGAGGAAGAAATATATGTTCCTGCACAAAAGGTTGTAGTTAAAGATACCAATGGAGCAGGAGATGCATTTATGGCAACTATCCTTTTCCATTTATATAAAAACGGTGTACCAAAAAACGTAAGGGAGTGGAGAAAATATATAGCTGCTGCAAATCGACTAGGAGAAGAAGTAGCAACTAAATATGGATCCTTACCTACTTTACGGAATTATTCGAATATTATTCCATGATAGTATTTTCAATTATTTATGCTTTGTAAAATTATAGTAAAGATTATTCCCTTAATAGTGCTAGATGTATAAAAATAGTCGATAATAGGAGTTATAATAGTGCTAAAGGAGTAGAACTATGGTAGGGATAAAAGGGATTAGACTTAAATGGAAGAATAGTGTAACCAAAATGAAGAAAGTTGTCCAAATGAAGAATATTGTTACTAAGATACCTAAAGGTAAAGGAAAAGATAGAGTAAAGAAAAAAACAAAATCACTTACCATTAGAACAAAATTAATTATTTCATTTTTTTTCATATTATTACTGCCAAGCATGATTATAGCACTCTTTTCCAATAATACAGCTAGCACCATCATTTCCAATAATATGAAAGACTCTGCTTTACAAAGTGTGCATTTTATTAATCAGGAAGTTGGAGCACTTACTTGGCAAAAAAGCCAGGATGTTACGTATTTAGCAAATAATGTTAATTCTCAAATGTTAGATAGTGAACCAGAGAGAATTCGAAATATCTTTAATCAATACTTAGATCAGAATCAAGATATTCTAAATGTTTATTATATTAGAGAAGATGGAGAAAGCTTCTTGAATGCCAATCAAGGATTGCCAACAAATTTTGATGGTCGAGAACAGCCTTGGTATACAGAAGCAATGGAAAAAGAAGGAGAAATCATCCTTTTACAACCACGGATTGATGAACGAATAGGAAATACTATTGTAACTCTTGCAGGAATGACTGCAGATCGAAGTGGAGTTATTGCAATTGATATCAAAATTACAGCATTGACTGACTTAGTAAGAGGAACAAAAGTGGGTCAAAATGGATATATATTATTCTTAGATGCAGCAAGTAATTATATTTATCAACCAAAAGATATAGACTTAGGGAAAGATAGTAAAGATTCTGCGTGGATGAAAGAAATATATAGTAATACAGATGGAGAAGTTGGGTTTACTGCAAATGATACAAGTAAAGTAGCACTCTATGAAACAGAAAAAATGACTGGATGGAAAATTATAGGGATTATGGATGAAGGAGAAATTGAAGAGGCATCCTCTACAATTGTACATAACAGTTTACTAGTATTAGGAATTTCTATTATTATAGGAGGGCTCTTAATTTTCTTAATCGTACGGTCTATTATTAATCCAATAAGAACATTAGCAAAAAGTGCTGAGAGAGTAAGTACTGGAGATTTAACAGAGAATATTAAAGTATTAGCAAATGATGAAATTGGAGATTTGACGTATAGCTTTGTCACTATGCAAGGAAGTTTACGAAGTATTATTCAGCAATTAAATCTTTCCATGGAGAAAGTAACTATATCTTCAGAACAGCTAACTGCTAGTGCTGAACAGTCTGCAGAAGCATCGAAGGAAATGTCTATTTCTGTTCAACATATTGCAGCTGGAGCAGAAGGAATCACAGGTAAAATAGGAACAAATACAAAGTCGGTAGATGAAGTATTACAAGGAGTCATCCAGATTGCTAATAAATCAACAACGGTTGTTGAACTTTCAAAAGTGACAACTGCTAGAGCAGAAGAAGGCCAAATCTTTGTTGATAATAATTTAGAGCAGATGCGATTTATTCATGCTTCTATACAACAATCTAAAGAAGTGATTGATAGTTTGTACCATCGTTCTAAAGAAATAGGAAAGATTATAGAAGTTATTCAAGCAATTAGTGATCAAACCAATTTATTAGCTCTAAATGCAGCTATTGAAGCGGCCAGAGCAGGAGAGCATGGTAAAGGTTTTTCTGTTGTAGCAAATGAAGTGCGCAAATTAGCAGAGCAATCTCAAGGTTCAGCAAAAATGATTGCCAATATTATTAACGATATCCAAAAGGATACGAAGTCATCTGTTCAATTGATGGAGGATGTTTCGAATAATGCGGAAGCTGGATTATCGATTTCAGAAGAGACAGCAGACAAGTTTGTGCAAATTATAGGAAGTACGAAAGAGACTGTTCCAGAGATGGAAAAGATGGCTGCAACCGTTCAAGAAATTTCAGCAAGTTTAATGGAAGTATCTGCAGCAGCTAATGAAATTTCCTCTTACGCTAATGAAAATTCTCAAGGTGCAGAAGAAGTTGCTGCTGTGTCAGAAGAACAATTAGCAACAATGGAAGAGATTAGTTTATCTGCAAAATCATTATCTGTTTTGGCAGAGGATTTATTAGAAATAGTGAAGAAATTTAAAATATAAGAAGTTTTGTTTAGAACCAATTAGATCAAGCCAAAGAAGTGGAGTTAACTACTCCACTCAGCTTGTAGAGAAAGTACTATTTTCTCTGCAAGTTTTTTATTTCAGATAGAATTTAATGATTAGAATGGTTATTTAATTCTTCCTTTTCCATGAAAAAAGACTCTCATGCATCTATCCAA
>NZ_WEHU01000034.1 GCF_009183415.1 Bacillus sp. B1-b2
AGATACATATTCTTTATACTCTTGTGAAAAGTGCTTTCCCATATTTTGAACACGTCCTTTTAAATGATAGTTTTATTATAATAAATTCTCATTTATACGTGTCCACTTTTTAGACTAACTCTAGAAGTAACGAAAATAAGGGAATTTCTACGACTATTTTTCTAAAAGTGGTCTTTTTCATATTCTCTATGGTACGAAGCAGCACACATTATTTCATATCTCTTTCGATTTTCTACTATTTCCCTATTTAAATAGGTGAAGTACATCAAAAAATCCCTCGTTTTCCATTATGATACGTAAGGATTTAACTCTATTTTCACAAAATTGTCCATAGACAATTTTGTTTTTCAACAGTATGAGACCTTCAATATAGGAAGGTCTCTATTCATTTAACAATTATTTTCCTTCTTCTTCATCTAAGAAAGGCTTGTTCACATAATAATACATAAAGCCCATAAAGCCAACACCACCTACAAGGTTTCCAAGTGTTACTGGAATTAGGTTTCGAATAATAGCTGGAATAGTGACAGCTGGATTTTGGTCTAGTACATAGGAAATAGAAAATGTAACCATGTTAGCAATACTATGTTCATAACCAGAGATAAAGAAACAAAATACTAATAAAACCATAACAGCAATTTTAGCTGTATTTTCTTTCATAGACATAGGGATAAAGAATGCTAAACACACAAGCCAGTTACACAAAATCCCTCTAAAGAATAGTTCACTTATGGGTGCTTCTAATTTTCCTTCAGCAGCATGAAGTAAGAATTCGTTAACAGAAGGAGATTTAAAAAGACCAGTTAAAAGAATAAAGATTGCAAAAAAGATTGCTCCAACAATATTGCCTGCATAACTAGTACCCCATACTTTAAAAACATCAGACCACATGATTTTCTTTCTTAGTGCTGCATACGTATAATAAAAAGTATTCCCTGTAAATAAATCTCCTCCACCATAGGCGATAAGAATAATGGCTGCACCGAACACTAAAGCTCCCATTGGATAAGCAAAAGGAGAACCAACAGAATAAAAAAAGTTTCCAGTCTTAAAAGCAACAATGACACCAAATCCAATAAACATACTAGCTAAAACTGCACGCATAAATAATAGAAATTTACTTTTTTTAAATATCTTCAATTTTTTTAAAGCCAGTTTTTCTACCTCATTAAGTGATGCACCTTCCATGAGTAATACCTCCTTAAACACTACCTTCATGTTTCTAACCCATATTATGAACCTGATTTGTCACGAAATCAATAATATATTGTGAAAATATACACAATATCTAAAAGATTTCATATTTTGTTCACGAATCATGGTGTATGTACTCCTCGAAGTAAATAAATAGATATTAAAAAATATGCAAATAATATGCAAGATTTTTCTGAAAATACAGTTAAATATAAATTGAGCACTATTATAACTCCTTCAAAAAAGCTTGTAGCAGTAAGGGGAAATTAGCATGGAATATTCTGTCGAATATTTCGTGTTATATTTTCTAACAAATGTATAGACTTTATATTTATTCAATCATAAAATAGAAATAGAGAATATACTTAGGGAGTTGAGAGCTTCATGTCATCAGCATATCGAATTTCCATGCTAGTTAATGATCAGCCAGGAGTTCTGGCTCGAATATCGAATTTATTTGGTTCTCATGATGTGAACATTGAGAGTATAAAAACCAAAAAATATAAACAAGAAGAAACAACAAGAATTCAAATAGCAAGTTCTGCTGAAGAAAAGCAGGTAAAAAGTCTAATCATTGGATTACAAGGTTTAATGGATGTTGTAGAGGTTGATGCTGATACCATACAACGATCTTCATTTCAACAAAGACTGCAACAACGAGCGGATACGATTCAAGTATTACAACAGCAGAAAACATTAAGTAGGAAAGCCTCTTATTGGTTTGTTGCGTGTAGTTTATTTTTAACCTTATTTGGAACCAATATTCCAGCTTCCTTATATTCACTTTACAGAGTGGAATGGGGACTAACCTCTGGGATGATTTCTTTAGTGTTTGCCATTTATGCTTTCACTGTTATTCCAGCCATTATTATTGCAGGACAATTATCTGATCAGATTGGGCGAAAAAAGGTAATAATTCCGGGAATATTTTTCTCTCTTGTTGGAACAGCATGCTTTACCATTGCAAATGGGATAGAGATGCTCCTTATAGGAAGATTGTTTCAAGGATTATCTGTTGGAATATTAAATGGAGTTGCTGTAGCTGCCTTAACGGAGCTAGATGATAGAAGGAACACAAAGAAAACAGCCTTAATTTGTGCGCTTGCTGTAACTCTAGGCAATGCTCTTGGTCCGATTCTTTCTGGATTATTAGGAGATTTTGCTCCAATTCCTTTAAGACTTTCTTATTATGTACACTTATTATTAATCATTCCGTGCTTCTTCGCATTATTCTTCTTGAATGAAAATATAAGACCAGGCTTAAAACCAGTACAGTTAAAGAAACCATATGTACCAAAAGCAATAGTAAAGCCGTTTATTGTGGCATCTTTTACTTCTTTTCTTGCATGGTCCATCATCAGTATGTTTATGTCTATTATTCCATCAAACTTATCTAGTTTTACGGAGTTAAATAGTCTTACTATCTCTGGAATTGTGGTAGCTTTAGGACTTATTGCGGCAGCTGCGAACCAGATTTTATTAAAGCAGCTCTCTTTAAAGAAGCTGATGACAGTGGGATATGTTTTTCTAGCTTTAGGACTTTTCTTATTAGTTATTACAATTTATGCACAATCTTTAACACTGTTATTACTTTCTGCTGTTTTGATAGGAGCAGGTAATGGCCCAGCATATGCAGGTAGCTTAGCATTAGTAAACGAAGTGGCTCCAACTCAAATGAAAGGCAATATTGTTTCTTTCTTTTTTGTGATTACTTATTTAGGTGTAAGTCTACCTGTGATTGGGCTTGGGTTTATTACACAAACCATTGGGGTTGCAGGAGCTGTAACAGGGTATGCTATAATGATGGGGATTTTTATTGTGATTGTATCAGGATTTGCTTGGAAGGAAAGAAAATCTATTTTTTAATAAGTTAATTAGTGAGTCAGTATCTCTAAAGATGCTGACTTTTTTAAAATTATTTTGTATAATAGTCATAATTATAAGAACATTTCATAAACTGAATATCGTGAGGTTAAGAGAAAAAAAGATATAAAGAAATTTGTCGAAAATAGTTGCTTTTTTACGAATGTGAATATATAATAAAAAACGTGTTAAAGATACTTTAAGAAATTGTTAAGAAATATGCGGGTGTAGTTTAATGGTAAAACCTCAGCCTTCCAAGCTGATGTCGTGGGTTCGATTCCCATCACCCGCTCCATACATAAGTCACAACGCAGTGTTTCGTATCACTTAGAAGAACGAAGCATTGCGTTTTATATTTTACGAAAAAAACATGGAGATGTCTCCATGTTTTTTTATTTATAAATATAAATCTTCCTCTAATGCTAAAATAATTTTGGTTCACCATTAAATCCGCAGTAATCTGCAAAAATAACCGGAGATTTCCGGTTAAATGTAGATAATCTCTTACTTATAAGGGAAATAAGCGGAGTTTTCCGGCTAAGTAAGGAAAAATACTCCGATTTCATGTGTTTTAAGGAAATAGGCGGAAATCCTCCGTCTATTGTAGATGTTTTTCATGTTAGTAACGAAAATAAGAGGATTTCTGCGACTATTTATCTGATCAGGTGCTTCACAGTAGCAAAAAAACATGGTACCTATTCCACAATAGAAAATCTTGCCTCCCCACCATGAATTTGTACAAACATATTTTTTAAGGATTCTACCATCTTTTCTGCGGTGTCCTTAGAAATAGATGGTTGCAGATAAACAGTTTGAATAGCGGCATTTGTTGTCAACTGAACAGGTGCTCTATCCGAATCTACAAATGGACTTCCAAAAGGGCCTTTTACATCCTCTGAAATGATTAAATGTTCAAGGGAATTACTGCGACCATTTAGACCATTATAATACTCATCTGCTTCTCCAATGCGAATGTTTATTTTTCCTTCAAGCTGACTAGAATCATAAGAACCGATCGGAATACCATATTGTAGGGAAAAGAAATTATTTAAATCTATACTACTATTAATTGGCTGTAAGTAATTTTGTTTTTTTACTCTTCTAAACAATGCTTCGGCAGAATGACGATAGCGATTAGGATCCTTTCCTGTTTTCTTAAAGATTTCACGCCATTCTTTAATAGAGGCAACATCTGTAACATTTTTTTCTTCTAAGTCAAAGAAAATGGATTCCTGAAATAGCTGTAGACGCCCTTTTACCATTTGGGGAGAAGTTCCCACTTCTATGCCTTTATATTGGATAAAACCAATTTTAAAATCTGGTATTAACTTTTTTAAATCTTCTGAGATTGAAATATCCAATATATTCACCTCCAATATAGACTCTTTTTATGTTATTCTATATTTTAGCGTAAAAATCGTTTAAAACCAATGTTTGTTAAGCTAAACTAGCATTCATTATGGTCGACTTGAGAGAAAAGGGGGAGACTCCATGAATTATCAACAATTAAAAGAAGATATAATAGCATACAGTAAAACAATAGGTATTGATAAAATAGGATTTACAACCGCTAGTACATTTGAAGAAATGAAAGTTAGATTAATACAACAGCAAGAATTAAACTATCAATCTGGTTTTGAAGAAAAAGACATTGAGAAAAGGGTAAATCCCTCCCTCCTGATGGATCAACCTAAGTCTATCATTTCTATTGCCTTAGCTTATCCTTCTAAGATGAAAGATAGAGTGGTTAGCAAAAAGGGTGCTAGAAGAGGGATTTTCTGCCGAGCATCATGGGGAACAGATTACCATGTAGTATTAAATGATCGTTTGAAGAAGCTTGAAGAATATATTAAAAATAGAATTCCAGATGCACTTTGTAAATCAATGGTAGACACTGGAGAATTAGTAGATCGTGCGGTTGCCCAACGATCTGGAATTGGTTGGTCAGGTAAGAACTGTGCCATCATTACTCCTGAATTCGGTTCTTATGTATATTTAGGAGAAATGATTACAAACTTACCTCTTGATCCAGATACACCTATGGAAGACCAATGTGGTACATGCAATAAATGTATTGAAGTTTGTCCTACAGGAGCATTAATACAGGGTGGACAATTAAATGCTCAAAGATGTATTGCTTTTCAAACGCAAACAAAGGGCTTTTTAGCAGAGGAATTTAGGGAGAAACTTGGAAATCGTATATACGGTTGTGATACATGTCAAACCATTTGTCCGAAAAATAAAGGAATGGATTTTCATAATCATCCAGAAATGGAACCAGACCCAGAAATTGCGAAACCGCTATTACAGCCTTTATTATTTATTAGCAATAAAGAGTTTAAAGAGAAGTATGGATATATTTCTGGTTCTTGGCGCGGGAAAAAGCCTATTCAACGAAATGCTATTATTGCACTTGCTCATTTTAAAGAGGTTGGGGCAGTTGGTGACTTGATTACTGTTATGCAAAAAGATTCAAGACCAGTTATCCGCGGAACAGCAGCATGGGCACTTGGTAAACTTGGAGGAGAAGACTCTAAAACTGCATTAGAGGTAGCTATTAAGAAAGAAGAAGATAATGAAGTATTGCAAGAGATACAAGATGCCTTACAACGTTTAGCTTAAGAAGGAATTTTTCCTTCTTTTTTTTGTGCAATTATTTCCTTCCATCTCATAGTTATTAAGGAAGGGAGTTGATAACATGAAACAACAATTAATGGAGATAGTCGAAAAAAGAATACAACAATGTGTTTCTAAGGAAAGAACGAGTTCAGTAGATGAGAAAATAGATCGAAAGAAGCAGTTATTTGAAAGAAGAAATGCAGAAATTGTTCATGTAAAAGCCAAAGGCAATGTTGAAAGCAAAAAACTAATGGAAGAAGAATCTGAGGAGCTCATTTATTGTGTACATCTTCAATATTTTATTAAGCAAGGAGAGCTTTTCTTTGTAGAGGAAGAGGTAGAAAAGAGGAAAGGGATCTTTTATAAAGGAGTACTTATTGAAGATATCGAACTACAGCCTAATTATTTTGATCGAGATCAAAGTATCCCGATAACAGAAGAATTTAGAGATACAAATGAATCCTGGAGTCGCTATAAGTATGATCGAACAAAGGCAGTTCAGTATGCGGAGAAATGGTGGAATAGCTATAATCCCAAGTATAAGCAGTTTGAAGTGGACTGTACCAACTATATCTCTCAATGTGTCCATGAAGGTGGAGCGCCGATGCGAGGATATCCTAATCGAAACAAGGGCTGGTGGATGCAAAATAATAATTGGAGTTACAGTTGGTCTGTAGCTAATGCTTTTCCTAGGTATCTAGCCTCTTCAACAGCAGGACTTCGTGCAAAAGAAGTTAAGACTGCAATGGAATTAAAGCTAGGAGATGTCATTTGTTATGACTTCGAAGGGGATGGAAAGTGGAACCATACTACTATTGTCACAGGAAAGGATGCTAATGGTGAACCACTTGTTAACGCGCATACTTATAATAGTAGAATGAGGTATTGGGCATATGAAGATTCCACTGCTTATACGCCTAATATTAAATATAAATTTTTTACTATTATTGACGGATAAAAAGTCTCTTTCGCTTTTTTAACAACCTAGGTGTATAATGATACGGAAGAAATCGTTAGAGGTGACTAGACTTGGCAATTCACATTGTATTATATCAACCGCAAATCCCTTCCAACACAGGTAATATCGCAAGAACATGTGCTGGAACAGATACTGTTTTACATTTAATTAGACCTTTAGGTTTTTCCACTGATGATAAGATGCTTAAACGGGCAGGACTTGATTATTGGGAATTCGTAGATATTCGTTACCATGATTCATTAGAAGATTTTTTTAGTGCTAATGAAGGTGGAGAGTTCTATTATATTACGAAATTTGGAAAGATTACTTACTCTTCCTTTGATTATAGTGACCCTGAGAAAGACCACTATTTTATCTTTGGAAGAGAAACAACTGGTCTTCCAGATGAATTGATTCAAAATAACTTAGACCGTGCATTGCGCATACCAATGACGGATAATATCCGTTCATTGAATTTATCTAACACGGCAGCTATTCTTGTATACGAAGCATTAAGACAGCAAGACTTTAGTGATTTGAAAAAGCAATATTAAGGGTTGGGGAGTATATTTGTTAAAGAATATACTTCTTTTTTTATGAAAAAAAGCTAATTCTTATGGATTTTTTGTGGATTGGTATATCATAAACATATATTCACTATTCTAAAGAGGTGCTGTTTATATGAATCAAACGATAGAAACGATATTAAATCATCGTTCTGTAAGAAAATTTACAGAGCAATCTCTAACACAAGAGCAAATTCATCAGATAGTAGAGGCTGCGCAAAGTGCGTCAACTTCTAGTTTCATTCAAGCCTATAGCATTATTGGTGTCAGTAATCCAGAGAAAAAGAAGAAATTAGCTGAATTAGCTGGGAACCAAAGTTATGTTGAAAATAATGGACATACGTTTGTTTTTTGTGCAGATTTATATCGTCATGAGGTGGCAGCAGAGATGGAAGGAAAGAACATTTCTGAAACGCTTGAGAGTACGGAGAAATTTATGGTGAGCTTAATTGATGCGGCACTAGCAGCTCAAAATGCATCCATAGCAGCAGAATCCATGGGTCTTGGAATTTGTTATATAGGTGGAATTCGCAATAATTTAAATGAAGTAAGTGAACTACTAAAAACACCTGATCATGTTATTCCACTATTTGCATTAGTTGTAGGATATCCAGATCAGCAAACGGATAAGAAACCAAGAGCTCCATTTCACCATATTTATCATGAAGATGAGTATGAGCAGGATAAGGAACAATATAAAAAAGAGCTTTTAGAATACAATGCGCAAATCTCTGAATATTACAAGGAAAGAACAGCTGGAAAACGTGCTGATACTTGGACTTCTCAAATGGTGGGGATGCTTGACCAAAAGTCACGTTTATATATGAAGGATTTTGTAACAAAGAAGAAATTTGATTTAAGATAACTTAGAATGTGGTTCTTGGCATATGCTGAGAGCTGCATTTTTTGTGCGGATTTTGGGAAGGAGATGTCTTGGAATTTTGAGGTTCTAAAGGAAAAGGAAAGAACCACTTGAAGGAATAGAAGTAAAGAAAATGGTTCTAAGAGGAGAGCAAAGAAACGCTTTTAAATGGGAATGTCTATGAAGTGGTTTATAGAGTAACTTATTAACAACAATAATTAGTTTTTTAATCATTACTATAAATATCAAGGAACCATGTACGATTGTGACTGTTTAAGCATGTACCAATTTACTCTTTTTCTTTTACGTATTCATTTTTGGTCGTTCATTTATGAAATGAAGGCCCGAATACCAGTTTCGCCCCCAGAAAGGTCGTTCATTTATGAGATGAAGGCCAAAATTCCAGTTTCGTCCCCAAAAAGGTCGTTCATTCATGAAATGAAAGCCCGAATACCAGTTTCGTCCCCAAAAAGGTCGTTCATTTATGAGATGAAAGCCCGAATTTCAGTTTCGTCCCCAAAAAGGTCGTTCATTCATGAAATGAAAGCCCGAATACCAGTTTCGTCCCCAAAAAGGTCGTTCATTTATGAGATGAAAGCCCGAATTTCAGTTTCGTCCCCAAAAAGGTCGTTCATTTATGAAATGAAAGCCCGAATACCAGTCAAGGCCAAAAGAAGGTCGTTCATTCTTCATATCCCCCGCTTTTTACTTATGCATTATTACCAATCAAACAAATTCTATTAAACACACCTTCGCTCATATACTCACAAAAATAATCACCAACAGAAGGAAAGAATGTATTCCTCTAAAAGGGGGCTATACTGTAAAAGTATTTTTCTTCCAATAAACAATTCAGACTTTTTAAGCATGTTCATATATGCTGTAGCATACAATAAATTAATCGTCTCTGATAAAGTGACAGGGGAGGTCCATATGAATATATTAAAGAAAATCGAGATGTATAGACAAGAAGAAGAGTTGTTGAAGTGGGAAGGGACATTTGGCGAATATTTAGAGATTTTAAGGGAAAAACCTTGGGTAGCGCAATCTGCGCATTCTAGAGTATACAATATGATTAAAGATGCTGGTATTGATGAAGTAAATGGGAAAAAAGAATATAATTTTTTCTCCGATCAGTTATTTGGTCTAGAAGAGCCTTTAGAGAGATTAGTAGAAGAATATTTTCATCCTGCTGCCAAAAGACTAGATGTTAGAAAACGTATTCTCCTTCTTATGGGACCAGTAAGTGGTGGTAAATCAACTTTAGTAACCATGTTAAAAAGAGGTCTTGAAGCATACACGTATACAGATAAAGGTGCTGTTTATGCTATTAAAGGATGCCCAATGCATGAAGATCCGCTTCATATGATTCCACATAGTCTAAGAAAAGATTTTTATGATGAATATGGAATTCGTATTGAAGGTAATCTATCTCCTTTGAACTTGATGAGATTACAAGAAGAGTATGGTGGCAAGATTGAAGAGGTTGTAGTAGAAAGAGTATTCTTTTCTGAAGATAAGCGAACAGGTATTGGAACCTTTAGCCCTTCTGATCCCAAATCTCAGGATATTGCTGACTTAACAGGTAGTATTGATTTCTCTACTATTGCTGAATATGGTTCAGAATCAGATCCACGTGCCTATCGTTTTGACGGGGAATTAAATAAGGCAAACCGAGGGATGATGGAATTTCAGGAGATGTTAAAATGTGATGAAAAATTCCTTTGGCATTTATTATCACTAACACAAGAAGGAAACTTTAAAGCAGGAAGATTTGCTCTTATCTCTGCTGATGAGTTAATTGTGGCACATACAAATGAAACGGAGTATCGCTCCTTTATCTCGAATAAAAAGAATGAAGCCTTGCATTCGCGTATTATTGTTATGCCAGTTCCATATAATCTAAAAGCAACAGAAGAAGAAAGAATCTATGAAAAAATGATTCGCGAAAGTGATGTTTCTGATGTTCATATTGCTCCACATACATTAAAAATCGCAGCAATCTTCACGATTTTGACTAGATTAAAAGAACCGAAAAAAGGTGATATTGATTTAGTGAAAAAAATGCGTCTGTATGATGGAGAGAATGTGGAAGGCTTTAGTTCTGCTGATCTTAAAGAATTGCAAAATGAATATGGTGATGAAGGAATGAGTGGTATTGACCCTCGTTATGTGATTAATCGTATTTCATCAACCATTATTCGCAAGGATGTTACGAGCATTAATGCTTTAGATGTTCTTCTTTCCTTAAAAGAAGGATTAGATCAGCATTCTTCTATTACGAATGAGTTAAAAGAAAAATACTTAAATTGCATTTCCCTTGCTCGAAAAGAATATGATGAAATTGCTAAGAAGGAAGTACAAAAAGCGTTCGTTTATTCTTATGAAGAGTCTGCAAAAACATTGATGGATAATTATTTGGATAATGTAGAAGCTTATTGTAATAAAAATAAATTGCGAGATCCATTAACAGGAGAGCCAATTAATCCAGATGAAAAATTAATGCGTTCTATTGAGGAGCAAATTGGTATTTCTGAAAATGCGAAAAAATCATTCCGTGAAGAAATACTCATTCGTATTTCTGCATATGCAAGAAAAGGAAAGAGATTTGATTACAACTCACATGATCGTTTACGTGAAGCTATTCAAAAGAAATTATTTGCTGATCTAAAAGATGTAGTGAAGATTACGACTTCTACAAAAACTCCAGATGAGCAGCAGTTGAAGAAAGTGAATGAAGTAGTTGCAAGGCTTGTTGATGAGCATGGCTACAATTCCACCTCAGCAAATGAATTATTACGTTATGTAGGTAGCTTATTAAATCGATAAAAGAAACTGGTCAAGGTGGAACGGGCATTTATGTCTGTTCCTTTTTTTCCATAAGAATGGTAGTTTCCATCTATGTGCCTAAAAAGCTTGATTATCTAAATTATTAGTAAATTATTTGTTGTTTTTGCATATGATAGAGTAATCACTTTATTTAGGTATAGTATTACCCAAATTAGTGTATGCATCAAGAAGATTATTGGTGAATAAAATCTAGAAATTTTTTAGGAGGGGAAAGAATGACCGAAAAACAAAATCAACATCAGTTTGTAATATCTCAAGAGAATTGGTCCCTCCATCGTAAAGGCCATGACGACCAGCAACGACATCAGGAAAAAGTGCAAGAAGCAATTAAAAATAACCTTCCTGATTTAATAACAGAAGAAAACATTGTTATGTCAAACGGCAGAGAAGTAGTAAAAATTCCTATTCGTTCACTAGATGAATACAAAATTCGATATAATTATGATAAGAATAAGCATGTAGGGCAAGGAGATGGAGATAGTCAGGTTGGCGATGTGGTCGCACGTGATGGATCTGGAACTCAAAAAGGCCCAGGGAAAGGGCAAGGCGCAGGAGATCAAGCAGGCGAAGATTACTTCGAAGCAGAAGTATCTTTGATGGAACTGGAAGAGGCTCTATTCAAACAATTAGAACTGCCGAATTTAAAGAAAAAAGAACAAGATCAAATAGTAGTAGAAAACATTGAGTTTAATGATATAAGAAAAGTAGGCTTAATGGGAAATATTGATAAGAAGAAAACAATGATCTCTGCCTTTAAAAGAAATGCTATGTCAGGTAAACCTGCCTTTCACCCTATTTATCCGGAAGATTTAAAATTCAAGACATGGAATGAAATCCAAAAACCTGAATCAAAAGCAGTTGTTCTTGCAATGATGGATACAAGTGGCTCTATGGGCTTATGGGAAAAGTATATGGCAAGAAGCTTTTTCTTTTGGATGACTAGATTCCTGCGTACAAAATATGAAACAGTAGAGATTGAGTTTATCGCCCATCATACGGAGGCAAAAGTAGTTTCAGAGGAAGATTTCTTTTCTAAAGGAGAAAGTGGAGGAACCATATGTTCTTCTGTCTATAGAAAAGCATTAGAACTAATTGATAATAAGTATGACCCAGAAAGGTTTAATATTTATCCATTCCACTTTTCTGATGGAGATAATTTAACGTCGGATAATGCAAGATGTGTCAAGCTAGTAGAAGAGTTAATGGAAGTATCTAATATGTTTGGCTATGGAGAGGTAAATCAATACAATCGTATACCCTCTACCCTTTTTGGATCTTACAGAAACATTAAAAATGAGAAGTTTAGGTACTATATACTGAAAAGTAAAGCAGATGTCTTTAACGCTTTAAAATTATTTTTTGCTCCGGAAAATAAAAATCATTTTGATGTAAGTGTAATGGGGAAAAACGAGAAAGTCCATTAACCAACAAGTTAACAAGGATTTTAATTGAGGATACAAGGACTCACATCAATATGTGTGTCCTTTTTTTGGTTTTTATGATACTAAGGATGAAGAACAAATATGATGATTTTGCAAAATGCTTACATTTCAATAACTGTTCTGGTCTAGAAATTAGTAAAGATACATTCCAATAATTAAAGAGAAATAAATGTGGCTTCACCACCTTTATTAGTTTTCGTTCGGTACGCTACTTTACAGGAGTAGCATTAGTGCAGAATGCAGGAACCTAAAAGTTCCTGACTCTATTTTTTTGTTCTTCTTTTGCGAAAAATCAGGAAAAATACCTTTTTTTATCTATTAAACTATTCTAAAGTAGAAATAACAGGAAAAAGCCGAGGACATATGTTGGTTTGATTATCATTTAAGCTGAGTACACTATTTTTTAAGATATTGTGTAATTTACGTTTTAATAGGAGGACTAAAATATGATCATACAACAACTTAAAATTAAAAATTTTAGATCGTTTGGAGATACAGAAACAATCATTAATTTATCCAATATTAGCACCTTTGTGGGTAGTAATAGTTCAGGTAAAACTGCTACACTTCAAGCCTTACAAAAGTTGTTCGGTATAACACAAAACGAACGTACGCTGGTAAAAGGAGATTTCCATAGCGCCCCCTCTTCTCAACCTGATTCCGTTAAAGAAATGAGTTTATACATAGAAGTTAAAATTGCATTTCCTGAATTAACAGATTCTCAACAAGATATCGGTAATAAAAGCGTTCCTCCATTTTTCTCACATTTTACGATAAATTCTCCGAAAGAACACCCTTACGTAAGAATGAGATTAGAGGGTAAGTGGTTTGCAGGATCGACACCGGAAGGAGAAATTGAACAGAAACTTTTCTTCATCACTGTCCCCGAAGGAGAAGAGATAAATGAAGAATCAATTTCACCGGTTTCTCCACACCAACGCTCACAAATCAAGATGATTTATGTTCCTGCTATAAGGGAACCATTAGCACAGTTAAAGAATGCTTCAGGAACCATTCTATGGAGAATTTTACAAACTATTAATTGGCCAGAAGATATGGATCAGCAAATTAAATCAGAAATGAAGCCTGTTGATGAGCTGTTTGGGAGTATTGAGGGTGTTGGTGAAATAAAAACAATAGTTAGCGAACAGTGGAGAAAATATCATAGTGATCTTCGTTATCAAGATGCAAATTTGGAATTCAATAGCACAACATTGGATTCTATACTAAAAAAGCTTGAAGTTCAATTTTCACCTACGCAGGAAACGAGTTCATATACAATTGATAAGTTAGGCGATGGATTGCGATCTTTGTTTTATTTGTCACTTGTATCTTCTCTGTTAGAAGTTGAACAACAAATTACGGATAAGCCGACTGCTGCTCTTACTATTTTGGCAATTGAAGAACCTGAAAACCATATTTCCCCTCATTTATTAGGGAAAGTAGTGGAGAATTTAAATGAAATTTCTGAGAAGGATAATGCACAGGTTTTTTTAACCTCCCATAGTGAATCAATTATAAAACGTGTTTCACCAGAAGATATTTGTCACCTTCGAATAGATAAAACAGTTGGATATACAATAGCAAAAAAGATACAACTTCCCAGTAAAGAATCAGATGCTTTTAAATATATCAAAGAGGCTGTAATGGCTTATCCTGAAATTTATTTTGCTAAGCTTGTGATCTTAGGCGAAGGGGATACTGAAGAAATTATTATTCCAAAACTGTTAAAAGTTAAAGAAATTTCGTCATATGAAGCTGGCATATCAGTAGTTCCGTTAGGAGGAAGACATGTAAATCATATGTGGAAATTACTAAATCAATTAGATATACCCCATATCACTTTACTTGATTTAGACCGTGAACGAGGTGGAGGTGGATGGGGAAGAATTAAATATGTTTTACAAGAATTAATCAATAATGGACATAACAGAGACGAGTTATTACAAGTCGAAAGTGACTCTATGGATACAGTTATGACACAGCAAGAATTTGAGGAAATGTTAGGTTGGGAATTGGATGAAGAGTCAATCTCCATAATGAAAACATGGATTGAAAAATTACAAGGCGAAAAATATAACGTGTTCTTTTCCAGTCCTTTAGATTTAGATTTTCTGATGCTGGAGAATTTTCCGGCGAGCTATAAAAGTACAATGAGCAATGGACCAAGGTTACCCGATAAGGATACTAAACCGGATGAATATCAACAGAAAATTAAAAGTTCAATCCAAGCTACTTTAAAGAATGAAAAAGCTACTGGACACACATACAATGAACAACAACACGAACTCATGGCGTGGTATAATTCGCTTTTTCTTGGTAGAGGAAAACCTAGTACACATATTGAGGCATTGACCTATATTACTGATTCAGAGTTATTGAATAATTTTCCAGATGTATTTGAAAATTTAATAAACAGAATTAAACATTTAATAAGAATATAGGTGATATAAGTGGTGAATAAAACAGTTTGGCAGCCTTCTAATGGAATGATTTTAGAAGATGCTGCCGACCAAGCTGTTAAAAGTATTGGACACACATTAGTTGTTGCAGGACCGGGATCAGGAAAAACCGAGTTATTAGCTCAAAGAGCATCTTATTTATTAGAAACTAATATTTGTCAGGAACCAAAAAAAATATTAGCAATAAGTTTTAAGGTAGATGCGGCTGATAATTTACAAAACCGAGTCGAAAAAAGAGTAGGAAAGGACTTAGCAAAGCGATTCGAATCTAGGACATTTGATTCGTTTGCTAAATCACTGCTGGATAGATTCAGATTAGCACTTCCTTATAAATATCAACCGTCTGCCGATTACAATCTTATATTTTTCGAAAGGGACATAAAGGATATTGCGCAAGGTTTTATAACTGAACGCCATCCCAATCATCCTAATTGGCAACATGAGATACATTATCCTAAATTATTCAACAGATTAATTAATCAGTCTTTGCCTGTTTTTGAAGAACCTAATGATTTATACAGTTGGCTTAGCACTAGATTATGGGAGATTATGGTCAAAGGAAAAGGATCATTAAAAAGCTCGCTTACATTTCCTATGATTGCTAGATTAACAGAACTGATTTTAAACGAAAATCCATTAATTAAAAATGCTTTAAGAAAAACATACAGCCACGTTTTTCTAGATGAATTTCAGGACACAACTTATGTGCAATATGATTTATTAAAAACAGCTTTCTTGGGGTCAAATTCTGTGTTAACAGCAGTAGGTGATGATAAGCAGAGAATCATGGGATGGGCGGGTGCTATGGTTGATTCATTTAAAGATTTTACTAATGACTTTGGTTCCGCCAAGTACAATTTGATATTAAACCACCGTTCTGCGCCAAGGCTTGTAGAAATTCAAAATGTCTTGTCTCAGGCCATAAATGAAAATTCGTCGGTTGTAAAATCCTCAGATAAATGGTCCGCTAAAGGAGGAATATGTGAGGTATGGTCATTTAACGATCATATTCAAGAGGCAAAATACATTTCAAATATATTGCAAAAAAAATTAAAAAAAGTAAAGCCTCGCGATGTATGTATTCTTGTAAAACAGCAAGAAGATATTTATGCAAAGCAGTTAATTCATGAATTGAAAAATGTAGGCATTCAATCCCGTATTGAGAAGGAATTTCAAGATTTATTATCAGAAGAATATGTTCAATTGATTATCAACACACTTAAAATTGCAGCATTTAAAAACACACCCGAAAATTGGCAAAATATAATAAGATTTATTATTGAATTAAATGGAATTGATTCTAATGAAGAAATCGATAAAATGTGGCGAATGGAAAAGGGGTTACAAAGTTTTATTGAAGAACTAAGGGAAAGGATGAAGAAGACCCCAGAAGATCCTACAAAACAGCTAAACTTTATAACTGAACTCATAGACACAGTAGTAAACTTTTTTGGTTTGATTAAGATAAAGAATCTTTACTCAAAATATTCAATGGGTGATTTATTAGCGAAAACAAGAGAAAATGCTGCCAAAAAAATCACACAATCCTATGTGGATCACCAAACTTGGGATAAAGCGATTTTGGATTTCATAGGGGAATTTAGCATCCCTGTTATGACGATACATAAGAGTAAGGGGTTAGAGTATGATTCTGTGTTCTTTTTAGGTTTAGAAGACAATGCCTTTTGGAGTTTTAAGAATCAATCTGAGTCAGATATAAGGGCGTTCTTTGTTGCTTTATCTAGGGCGAAAAATGAAGTGTATTTTACGTTCAGTGAAACTAGAGAAATCATGCACTTTAAGGAGTTAAAAACGACTAATCAATCTCGGACCGTTATTTCTTCATTATATCAGTTGTTAGTAGATGCTGGAGTAGAATCTAAATCTTTATAATTCATTCATACATAGAGTATTATCATAACTTTGAACAACACAGCAAGGAATTTTTAAGATAAAGAGGGGCAACAAATGTTGTCCCTCTTATATCGTCTTTTATATTAAACCCTTAAATCTTAGGATATAATTCAATCTTAAACTGGTCTTTTTGGGTCCACTCTTTTTCCCTTAAATATGTTACTTTCTCAAGTACTGTTTTTAACAAGCGATTTTTCTTTTCAATGTCATCTGTGTCTTTATACGCATCCAACACCTTTTTTACTGTTGGTATATATTGATTTATGTTCTGTTCGTGAAATTTTGCTTTTTCTATTTCTTCTTCTAGAATGCTAATTTCATTTTTTGTCTGTTTTATAAGGTTTGCAACCATTTGCGAGCGTTCTAAAAATACATCCATAGTATATTCGCCAGTTTCTCGATACGTATGAATATTATCTTGTCGAAGGTATAATTTTTCTAACTCTTTTTCTTTGTTAGCTTTTACTTTTTCTTTTATGGTTATAGTCGAGCTTTCTTCTTTTTTTTCAATCATGCCTTCTTCAACTTCAAAATGTCCTATGATTTCCTCTAAGCCTTGAATAATACGTTGCTCCACAAGAGATAATATAGCCCCTTTTTGCACACCTTTACATTTAGGATTAGGGCAACGAATCATGTGGTTAGGCCTATTTTTTCTGGGCTGGTACCACATCGTATATCCACATACCTGACATTTAAGGATTCCTGCTAGTGGATTAGAGAGGGTTTTCGTCTGAACGGTAGAAGGTCTCCATCTGCCTGTATGTGCGCTATTGGCTGCCTCCCAGAGTTCTGGAGAAACTATTGGTGGATGAGCATTTTCTGTTATGGTCCATTTATCCCGCGGCATCTTTTTTCGGGAATTTCCCCCATTTCTTTTTGCACTCTTAAATTTCCCCCAAATGATATGTCCCATATAAACTTCATTTTTTACAATTGCAGTAATACTGGAAGGAGACCAGAAGTCAGACTCTTTGTCTGGTGGTTGAACACCTAGTTTATCCAGTTCAGCTGCTATTGCTTGTCTTCCATGTCCATCTCGCATCATTTCGAACATTTTTTTTACAACCCAATCAGTTTCAGAATCAGGTTCTAATTTTAGGTTTTCCAATCTTTTGTACCCATATGGAGGTTTTTTTGAGATAGATTTTCCTGCTGCTGCAGAGGTATGCCTTCCCCTTTGAAGGCGTTTTGTGATTGCTTTTAATTCTTCTCGTGCAATTAGAGATTTTATACTGAAAACAAGTTCCCATGTTTCATCTTCAGGATCATGAATCTCTGTTGGTGTTATAATCTTTGTCCCAGAAAATCGGAAAGCTCTATCCAACATTCCTTGATCGTACATATCTCCACGGCCTAATCGATCCAAGTCCATTACTAAGACTGCATCACAATGCACTTCATCTATTAAGCGTAGGAGTTTTTGCATTTCAGGCCGTTCATATATAGATTCCCCTGATACTACTTCTTCAAAAATACCAATTACATTATGATTTTCCTTTTTTACAATGGCCATAAGTGTATCTCTATGGCGAGTAAGTGTGTCATAAGTTTTATTTTCAGCTATCGCCTTTCGTTCTTCTTCAATATCTTTTCTGCTTTTGCGTAGATAGATATATACATCTAATTGAGTCGGTCTTTGCATTGAATTCACCTCTAACCAATTATACAACGAACATTACACGAAAAAAATCACAAATATATATAACTATTTTCATATAAGACTAATAATATGAAAAAGTGCCTGCTAAAATATTTCAAATAATTTAGCCGGAGGGGTTTTAATTGTTAGAAAAGAGGGTTGTCCATCCTGATCATCCGCATACAGATGAATCAAGGGGGGATTCACAGTTGAAGGAATTCAAATACGGGAACACTACTGTAGTTATCCATTCACCACTTGTGCATATGAATATAGATGAAAAAAAGAAATGGTTTAAAGATGAATTGGAAAAAGGCAATAAAGTGTTAAAACAAATGGTATTTGCGGTAGCGGAGTGTTATCGAAAGTCATAATTTGTTAGATATGGTGCATGTTCAAAGGTAGTCACAGAGCGATGAAACAGAGTGGGGTCATATACTTGAAAGTCACAGGTGATTGGTGCAATTTGATCAGCATCATGTCATTTAAAAGGACATGGAAGGGAATTTAAGATAACCCTTTAATACTAAATAATGATTCTAATTTCTTCTAAATAAAATTATTATAATTACAGTTTATGTGCTGTAAAAAAACATCCATCAAAAATGGGTGTTTTTTTATTAGAGAGTAGTTTTTCCAGTTTAGCTTCTCTGTAAGAACTAATAATAAGCAACCTTGCTCACTAACATAAATATATTTTCTTAAATAGGAACAATTGTTCTATGATAGAATATAAGTTGATAAGAATGACACGACGAAACACGTGGCAGCTTGAATTATTATCTTAAAATATAGATTACTATTTGAATATTCAGCTATTTTAAGGTGTAGAAATAGTTGTTTTATACATCAGAAAAACAATGAATTGATTCTTTATCTGGATTGAAATTTATGAATGACATGAGAAAAATGATGCATCAAAATCTTTTAATTCAGCAAGAAATTTTGCAAAAGCTTCAAGTCTTAGATCGGAGATTATATGAATTGGAAAGAAAAGGTGCGCAAAATAAATATTGATAAATCTTTCGTATTATTGAAGTATTATTTTTGCTTTTAGGCTGCGTAATAGGCAGTTGTAAGGGCTGCTAAATAAGACGGTAACGAATTTATTATGGATTATTCATATAAATTTTTGGACTATTAAACCTTCAGTTAAAAATGAAGGTTTTAATAGTCCAATCTATAAAGTTATGGTTGCCAATCTTTAATATTGTCCTATTCAACAGTTTTTGCTCGAACCGAACTTAGCAACTGTTTTCTACTTAGGAATCTTTCACTATAGAAAAAATAGCAATTTCACTTTTTCTTCAAGTGTGTATTCAGTATCAGGAAAGAGTTTAAGTCTTTTTTCATCTTTTTTAGTTTCTGCATTGCTTCCGGTGAGAGAGGCAGCAGTATTTAAATCCATCCTCTCTAACTAGGACTGTTTTTTTCAAATTTAGCTTCTCTGTAAGTACTTATAATGAGTAAGATCGCCCCACTAACTAAAAATGTATCAGCTGTATTAAAAATTGGGTAATTGATTAATCGGAAATCGAACATATCAGTCACTTCCCCAAAGAACAACCGGTCTATTACGTTCCCCATAGCACCTCCGATAAACAAACCAATCGCTATGCGGGTCAACTTATCTGTGACTTTGCGAGCATACATAATCGCGCCAAATATTGCGATAAATGCAATGATAATTAGGAACCATTTTTGACCTGAAAATATTCCCCAAGCAGCACCCGGATTCCGATGGGATGTTAGGTAAAAAACTTTATCAATGATAGAAATGCTTTGGCCATAGTCCATCGTATTACGTATCAAGTATTTTGCTAGTTGATCTATTACGGCAACTATTAGAATGATCCAATACACGACTTTCACCTCAATGGTAAATGTAAAAAGATATTATGAGAGTAGATGAATTACACATATTTCAATTTGAAATTAGGATTCGTCTCAGTACTTATACTTGTTTTAGACAATAAAATAGACAGATAAATGGTTTTGAGAATCTTTATACACCTCACCCTCATGTCATTCATATATTCGTTTGAATAATATATACACTTAGATTATAATCATAAATAGTAAATGTCAACGTTCAAATCCATATTTGAATTAATAAGGGGTGATTTGCATTTGGAGAGGTAGTTAGATGATAACAATTGGTTATTTAATTGTCTCTCATTATAAGAAACAAGGGATAATTTCAGATTGATTGGGGTATCAAAGTCAAGATAAGGAGTCTCTGTAATGAAACAAGAAAAATGCGAGTGTAATCATATGAATCCATATGGCACCATACTTTGTGAGTCATGCGGTAGACCTGTAAATACTGAAAACACGAAGAACTTACTTGAAATGAGGTATGAAGGGAGTGCTAGGAGATCCCAGACATATAATAAAACGATAGTTGATAAGATTTGGAACTTTTTTTCTTCTGTGAAAGTTGGCGTTTGGCTTATCGGTATAACACTTGTTGCCTCTGCTCTCGGAACAATATACCCTCAAGAAATGTACATACCACCTAATTTTGCGGCTTCAGAATACTACGAAGATGAATACGGATGGACTGGACGGCTTTATTATGAATTAGGATTTCATAATCTATATGGGTCATGGTGGTATATCATTTTAATCGCATCCATTGCAATATCTCTCGTTATAGCGAGTGTGGACCGGTTTTTCCCACTCTACCGCGCTTTAAAGAGACAAGGAGTTAAACGTAACGAGATTTTTTTAAAGCGACAGCGTTTATTTGGTGCTTATCCCCGATGGTCTGAGAAAGAGTTGGATGTCATTAGGAATTCACTCGTAAAACGAAGGTATAAAGTCAGAGAAGAAAACGGCAACATTTTGGCTGAAAAAGGTAGATTTTCCAGATGGGGGCCTTATGTCAATCATGTGGGGTTGATTATCTTTCTGATTGGCGCAATGTTGCGTTTTGTACCGGGGATGTACGTAGATGAAGTGCTTTGGCTCCGGGATGGTGAGACAAAAGCTATTCCGGGAACGGATGGGGAATATTACCTTAAAAATAAACAGTTTATAGTAGAAACGTATGATAAAAGCAAAGAAAACGAGGTATTTGAAGGTGCAATAAATAGTGTTGGAGACAATAAGATTGTTAAAAATTTTCAGGCGAATGTAACATTATATGAACGAAATGGTGAGTCTTTACCGGGTATTGAAACAGAATTAAAGAAAATAAAAGATTATGAGATTCGTGTAAATGAGCCGTTGAAATACAATCACTATGCGCTTTACCAAGTAGATTATAAACCGAATGAACTAAGTGCGATGTCTTTTAACTTAATAGATAAGCATTCGAAAGAGAATTATGGTGTAGTGAATATCAACTTACAAAACCCTAAATCACAATATGAATTGGGCAGGGGGTATCGTGTTGAACTATTAAGTTATTTTCCCGATTTTATATACGATGATAAGGGGCAACCAAGTACAAAATCGAGAATTCCGAATAATCCGGCATTTATATTCAAAATGTTTGCACCGGACCGGCCTAAAGGAGAAGTAAGCTTCGTGGCAATTCAACAAACATTAGAGCCATTGGGTAGCACGAAATATAAAATGAAGTTTGTTGCAGCTGAAACATTGAATGTAACTGGGTTGACGGTACGTAAGGACTTTACATTGTGGATACTCGGACTTGGTGGTGCGATCTTTATGATCGGTGTTATACAGGGGATGTATTGGAACCATCGACGAGTTTGGGTTCAACGTGTGGGTCGTGACCTTTGGATTGCCGGGCATACGAATAAAAATTGGTACGGATTTAAACAAGAATTAAATTTTGTGTTAAAAGGGACCACCTTCTCCGATCCTGAAGATCAGATACATAAGGAGAAAGTAGCGAACTAAAGGAGGACTAAAATGGATTTTGCGAGTTTAAGCAGCAATTTATTATATATCGCCTTTATATTATACCTTGTTGCTACTTTGTTCTTTGGCGGTGCAATCCGTGAAAAGGGGAGCTTAACTATTATCAACCGTTGGGCAAAAATAGGGTTCATAATAACAATAGTTGGTTTTATTACTCAAGTTGGGTATTTTATTACTAGATGGATTGCTGCTGGTCATGCGCCCGTAAGTAATTTATTTGAGTTTATCACCTTCTTTGGCATGGTGCTAGTCGGTGCGTTCCTCATCATTTATTCAATGTATAAAGTTAGTATACTGGGATTGTTTACACTTCCAGTTGCAATTCTCATTATCGCATATGGAAGCATGTTCCCTAGAGATATTTCACCCCTTATTCCAGCTCTGCAAAGCGATTGGCTTCATATACACGTTACTACAGCTGCTCTTGGCGAAGCCATTCTGGCTATAAGCTTTGTAGCAGGTCTTATTTATCTTATAAAAGTGACTGACCAGACGAAGGCAGGAAAGAAAACGTTTTGGTTAGAGTTTGTCTTATTCTGCTTGATAAGTGTAATGGGATTCGTTTTCGCTACAACTTCATTTAATCTATTGGATTATGAAGCGAAGTTCTCATGGTTGGATAAGAATGGTCAACAAGTGGAAGAAACATTTCAGATGCCAGCCTTAGTTGGCCCGCATAAAGGGGAATTGAAAACGGAGGGACAATTTAATCCAATTTTGGATGTTCCCGCAATTATTAATGCAAAGAAATTAAATACCCTAGTATGGTCATTATTTAGTGGATTCTTCTTATATGGTGCAGTCCGACTTATTTTGCGAAAACGCTTAGGTGCGGCCTTAAAACCATTGATGAATAATGTGAAACCTGAACTCTTAGATGAAATCGG
The DNA here is from genome assembly GCF_009183415.1 of Bacillus sp. B1-b2. Lineage (GTDB taxonomy): Bacteria > Bacillota > Bacilli > Bacillales > Cytobacillaceae > Niallia. Next base: position 23,154 of record NZ_WEHU01000034.1, read on the forward strand.
TTATCGTTCTGTGACAATTGGCTTTCCAGTTTTCACATTAGGCGCTCTAATATTTGCGATGATCTGGGCGCAGGTAGCGTGGACAAGATTTTGGGGATGGGATCCTAAAGAAGTATGGGCGCTCATTACTTGGTTGTTTTATGCAGCATTTTTACATTTGCGTTTATCTAAGGGGTGGCATGGTGAGAGATCTGCATGGCTTGCGGTAGTTGGTTTTGCCATCATTATGTTTAATCTAGTGGCAGTAAATCTAGTTATTGCTGGTTTACATTCTTACGCATAACAAGTAAGCGATATTTTTGTGTCTTTCCTTTAATAAGATTCTGTTTTTTGTTAGAAAGAACTAATTTAGTATTACTAGCATACCTTTGGTATGCTTTTTATTTTGTATTGCGATTTTGTAAAAGATTCTACCCCTTGAAAAATCCGCTATTGATTAATTATGTAGTTGAGATATTATCTTTTTGTTAATGGCTTCGGTCTTAATCCTTTCTTTGTATTGCCTTTTTGTTTACGCTATTTGTGTATTATGGGCCATGATTTCCTGCTGATTTTTAAATGTAGATGTTACAAGTGAGGTTCCGAATGTTTAATTCGATTTCCATTAATATAGGATGATATTAAAGTTAATAAAAATATTAATGTTAGTTAATGAAAAAGGTTTCCTCAATATGAATTACCCAATGCAAAACTAGTCATACTATGACAAAAGAATATTCTAACTTTCGTTTTAATGACTTTTTGCTAGGGTAAGTTAAGAATATAAAAATAAAAACAATGGAGGATAAAATAATTTTTGAGTTTGAATTTCACAAGTTCGGCAAGAAACACACGTAACTTACGTTTTTCCGATACTTCGATTGACGAAAAAAATACATAGCTACACGGAAATCTTATTAAAGGAGATTGTAAATTTTATGAAGTTGAAAGGACAAATCCCCGTTGATAAAAGCTTAGATAGTAGTCTTGCTCTCTTGTTTGAAGGATATATGTTTATTCAAAATAGATGTCGCCGTTACCAGTCAGACATTTTTCAAACATGTTTGTTAGGTGAGAAGGTCATTTGCATGAGTGGTGAGGAAGCTGGAAAGGTTTTTTATGATACCGAACGGTTTCAGCGTAAGGGGGCAGCTCCTAAAAGAGTCCAAAAAACATTGTTTGGAGAAAATGCAATACAAGCAATGGATGGTGATGCACATAAGCACAGGAAACTTCTGTTTATGTCGCTAATGACACCTGAGAAGCTGAAATTGCTTTCTAATCTTACTTCAGAGCAATGGCAGGCTAGAATGAATAAATGGGGAAATATGAATAAAGTGGTACTATTCGATGAATCGCAGGAAATATTGTGCCGGGTAGCATGCCAGTGGGCCGGGGTTCCGCTGCGGGAAGAAGAAGTAAAGCATAGGGCAACCGACTTCGGTGCGATGATAGATGCATTTGGAGCTGTGGGACCAAGACACTGGCAGGGGAAAAGAGCGCGTTCAAGAGCAGAAAAGTGGATTACTGAGATCATTGAAAAAGTCCGGTCCGGTGAGTTAAATTCACCTGAAGGTACAGCATTGTATGCTATGGCATGGCACCGTGAACTTGACGATAAACCTCTTGATACACAAATGGCTGCGGTGGAATTGATTAATGTATTAAGACCAATCGTTGCTATTGCTACATACATTACTTTTGGGGCATTAGCTTTGTATGAATATCCGGAATGCCGGAAGAAATTGCAATCCGATAAAGGGGATTATATTGAAATGTTTGTACAGGAAATACGCCGATATTACCCTTTTGGCCCGTTTTTAGGTGCAAGAGTGCGTAGTGACTTTATTTGGAAAGGATACAACTTCAATAAAGGAGATCTGGTACTACTTGATGTTTATGGAACCAATCACGATACACGCCTATGGGAAAGGCCAAATGAATTCTGGCCGGAGCGATTCAGTGAATGGAATGGTAGTCTATTTGATTTTATACCCCAAGGGGGTGGCGACCACGTTAAAGGACATCGTTGTCCCGGTGAATGGATTACAATTGAGGCCATAAAGGCGAGCATGGATTTTCTGACGAACCATATACATTATGAAGTGGCCGACGGTCAAGATTTGAGCATTAGCTTAGTGAGAATGCCAACCCTGCCTAAAAGCAGATTTGAAATAACCAAGGTTAGATTAGCTTAACATTTCATATGACCAGACCATCCCTTGTTTAAGTAAATAGAGAGACAATTAATTTTACTTGCTTTTTAATTCATCTTAATACACACCATGTTCTTGAAATTGATCATTTTATAGTCACTCAAGATAATTTTTATTTCGCAAGCAGGAGGGGCATCCAATGACGTTTAAAACGATTTCTGTAAAAGATATTGCCCAAAAGGTAATAAACAATGAAGAAATTTTTATTATAGATGTAAGAAAGACAGGCGATTTTGATGAATGGAAAATTGAAGGCAGGAACACAACAGTGATCAATGCACCTTTAAATGATGGAGTAGATTCCGTTATTAGTAAACTCCCTACAGACAAGCCAATTTATACTGTTTGTGCTAGGGGCAATTCATCAAAAAAGGCGGCTGAAGAGTTAGTAAAAGCAGGGGTTAAAGACGTTTATTCGATTGAAGGTGGAATGAGAGTATGGAGTGAATATCTTCAGCCAATAAAGATTGGTGGTCTTAAAAGTGGCGGTACAGTCTATCAGTTTGTCCGTTTAGGAAAAGGATGTTTATCGTACATAATCGAATCAAATGGAGAAGGCATCATTATTGATCCTAATCGTATGACTGGAACGTACGAACAGTTTTGTAAAGATAATGATATTACAATTAAGAATGTTATTGATACACATCTTCATGCTGATCACATATCTGGAGGCTTATAACTTGAAGAGAAGTTCGGGGCTACTTATTATCTTCCACAAAAAGATGCTAATGATATTACCTTTAAGTATGTTCCAATTGAGGACGGAAACGAAATAAAGGTAGCTAATATTACTATTCAGGCTATTTATTCACCGGGACACACAATTGGGAGTACCTCTTTTATAATTGACAATCAATATTTATTGACAGGAGATATCTTGTTTATTGATTCCATTGGTCGTCCAGATTTAGCGGGAGAAGCAGAAGATTGGGTCAAGGATTTGAGAGAAACCCTGTATCATCGTTATAAGGAGCTATCAACTGAATTGATAGTCCTGCCAGCACACTTTATGGGTATAAAAGAAATGAATGCTGATGGAAGCATTTCAAAGGAACTCGGTGTTTTATATGAACAAAATCATGGTTTGAATATTCAAAGTAGTGAGGAATTCATTAAAACTGTAACTGAAAATTTACCTCCACAGCCAAATTCCTACGAGGAAATACGCAAAACAAATATGGGGAATATGAATCCTGAAGATGAACAACAAAGGGAAATGGAGATTGGACCTAATCGTTGTGCAATTAGATAGTGAAGTATAGAGGGGGAACCACTTATGGTTTCCCTTTTTATTCAATCATGTTTTTAACACACTTGACATCATACCCCTATAGGTATACTATAAGACAGTAAACAGATATAAAGGTGGTTGACATGATTCTTTTATTGCTTGTATTATCTTTACTAATAGCAATTATTATTTATAAACGCTATGTTCCCGTGAAAGATGTTCCTTGTATAGAAGGTGCTTTCATGGACAAAAACACCATAACATTAGATATCAGGGATTATAATGAAGCAGGGAATGATTTAACTCAGGATTCTTTGCATATTCCTTACGCATATTTGAGACGTTTTAATAATGAAATTCCAAATGGTAATATTCATTTAATCGCTTCTGATAGACTAGAGTTGAACATGGGCATGCGTTTCTTAATTAGAAAAGGATTTACCGTAATCAGTTATGAAATCGCTGATTGTCCTTGTAAACAGAAAGGTGGGTTAGAGCAGCATGGAGTACGATAAGAATGTAGTAAACCGTTTAAAGCGGATTGAAGGACAGATAAAAGGTGTACTAAGCATGATGGAACAGGGAAAAGATTGCAGAGAAATTGTCAATCAATTATCAGCTGCACGTAATGCAATAGATAGAACGATGGGTGTTATTGTCAGCACCAATTTAGAGCAGTGTGTTCGTGAAAATGTTGAGAAAGGCGAAGGTACTGAACACCTAGTTAAAGAAGCAGTAGAGCTATTAATAAAAAGTCGATAAGAAAAGTTCTTCAACTGGCCAATATTTGTGAGTTGACGAACTTTAACTTTTAGCATAACATATACCCATACAGGTATATGTATTATAGGGAACAGTGAATGAATGTAACTAAAGTATTGGATGGAAAAGAATGTCCCAGTGTTTGTTTCCTGAATTGAGAAACGCTATTTTTTTAATAAACTATATACCTATACCCGTATATGTTTAAAGAGATTAAGGAGGGAATATTACATGGCTGAACAAAAGAAAAAAACGACGATTATATTATTTAGTGGAGACTATGATAAAGCAATGGCCGCTTATATCATTGCAAACGGAGCTGCAGCCTATGATCATGAGGTTACGATTTTCCATACATTCTGGGGATTAAATGCTTTAAGAAAGGAAGAGCCATTGACCTTAAACAAGGGATTCCTTGAAAAGATGTTTGCGAAAATGATGCCTAGAGGTGCCGATAAAATGGGTCTATCCAAAATGAACTTAGCCGGAATGGGTCCTAAAATGATCAAGCAAGTAATTAAAAAGCATAATGCAATGACACTTCCTCAATTAATAGAGATGGCGCAAGAACAAGAAGTTAAACTCATTGCATGTACGATGACAATGGATTTATTGGGCTTACAGCAAGAGGAACTATTAGACGGAATTGAATATGCCGGCGTAGCTGCCTATTTAGCGGATGCACAAGAGGGAAACGTAAACTTATTCATATAAGAATAAACTAAAGATTAGACAAATAAAGAGTAAGGGGTTTAGGCATAATATGGTGGATACTTTACTAAATGTCCTAATAATCGGCACTATAGCTTGGTTCGTTTATCAGCGTTTTGTGCCAGCCAGAGGGATTAAAAACATTACTACTTCTGAGCTGAAATTTGAATTAAATAGCAAGGACAAGAAGAAGCAGTTTATTGATGTACGAACCCCTAGCGAGTTCAAGGTGAATCATATTAACGGGTTTAAAAACATTCCATTATTCGAACTTCATAAAAGGGCGAATGAACTTTCAAAAGACAAAGAGGTATTTGTGATCTGTCAAAGTGGAATGAGAAGCAGCAAGGCCAGTAAGCTTTTGAAGAAACTCGGATTTAAAAGTATAACCAATGTAAAAGGCGGTATAGGCGCTTGGCGTTTATAAAAAGGAGTTGCTAACCATGAAAGAAATTTTGCCAACAGAAGTGGAAACATTGGTAAAGGAAAAGTCACCCATTAATATTATAGATGTGCGTGAGGTAGACGAGGTGAAAACTGCAAAGATACCAACTGCGATTCATATTCCATTAGGATTATTAGAATTTCGCTTGCAGGATTTAGATAAAACAAAAGAGTACATTACGGTATGCCGTTCCGGTGGAAGAAGTTCAAAGGCTGCAAAACTTCTTGAAGATCGTGGGTTTAAAGTAATTAATATGACCGGCGGAATGCTTGAGTATAAAGGTCCAACTGAATAATTTTTTATATCAAGAAATACCCCATATGGTATGAAAACAAGGAGGAAATAAAATGATTCAAACCAATTCCGTATTAGATGCAAAAGGTTTAGCTTGTCCAATGCCAATTGTTAAAACAAAGAAGGCAATGAACGTCTTAGAACCGGGCGAAGTAATGGAAGTGCAAGCAACTGATATAGGATCTACTGCTGATATGAAAGCATGGGCGGAAAGTACGGGTCATCAATATTTGGGTACAATCGAAGAAGGGGCAGTACTAAAGCATTATCTTCGCAAAGCTAGTGGAGAAGAAAAAGCAGAAAAGAAGCATCCGAATGTCATTGCCAATGAAGAATTACAACAAAAAATCAAAGAAAATCAAAATTTGCTTGTACTAGATGTGCGAGAATCTGCAGAATATGCTTTTAACCACATTCCAAATGCTAAGTCCCTTCCTCTTGGAGAATTAGATGAACGTTTAAGAGAATTAGATAAAGAGACTGAGATTTTTGTAGTTTGCCGTACTGGTAGCCGAAGTGATTTAGCCGCACAAAAACTAACAGCTGCAGGTTTTAAACAGGTGATTAATGTTGTGCCGGGGATGAGTGAATGGAATGGAGTTACAGAAAAGTCAGTAGAGCAAAAATAAATACAAATATTTTAGAACGGATGGTTATAAAAAATGAATAAGAAACTTGTTAATACTGAAAATAACGGCGGATGTAAATGTTCATGTTGCCATCCTAGAAAAAAAGAAAATGAATCTAAGAACTTTGCAAATTTGTAGATGTCCATTTTTAAATGATTAATAATTAGGGCAAATAACGAAACTGATACAAGTGGAGGACAATGAACATGACTAGAGTAGCTATTATCGCTAGTAACGGTGGATTATTTGAAGCGTATAAAGTATTTAACATTGCAACGGCAGCAGCTGCAACTGATCAGGAGGTAGCCATTTTCTTCACATTTGAAGGATTAAACTTGATTCATAAAGAAGCGAATAAACAACTTCCGATGCCGGAAGGTAAGGAGCATTTTGCTGAAGGATTTACAAAGGCAAATGTACCTTCTATTCCAGAGTTACTTTCAATGGCACAGGAAATGGGAGTCAAGTTTATCGGATGTCAAATGACAATGGATGTTATGGGTTTAGAAAAAGAAGCTTTTGTAGATGGAATTGAAGTTGGTGGAGCTGTAACATTCTTAGAATTCGCAAAAGACGCTCACGTGACATTAACATTTTAAATCTTTTAAAAAATTTTAGCTGATAAAATACTATAGGGGGTATAAAAATGTTGGTTAAGCAAATGACAGCTAAAGAAGTTGCAAAGAAAGTTATAAATAAAGAAGAATTATATATTCTCGATGTCCGTAATCAAAGTGATTTTAATGATTGGAAAATTGAAGGTGTAAAATTCGAATTCTTGAACATCCCTTATTTCGACCTACTTGATGGGGTAGAAGAAATAATAGATAAAATTCCAACTAATAAAGATGTTTTAGTCGTGTGTGCGAAGGAAGGCTCATCCATCATGGTCGCTGAAATGTTATCAGATGCTGGCATTGCGGTTTCTTACCTAAAGGGCGGGATGAAATCATGGAGTGAACATTTGGAGCCAGTAAAAGTAGGGGATTTAAATGATGGCGGTGAAATATATCAGTTCCTACGCCTTGGTAAAGGCTGCTTGTCTTATATGGTAGCTTCTAATGGTGAGGCAGCCATTATTGATTCAACACGAATGACTGACGTTTATTTAGACTTTGCAGAAAGCATCGGCGCAAAAATCACGCATGTATTTGATACGCATTTACACGCTGATCACATCTCTGGCGGAAGAACTATTACAGAAAAAACGAATGCAACATACTGGTTACCTCCAAAAGATGCAGCGGACGTTACCTTTGCATACAAGCCATTGGAGGGTGGTAACGTTGTGACTGTCGGTAATACAACCATTACCATTCAGGCTCTTTATTCTCCGGGTCACACAATTGGATCCACTTCATTTGTAGTCGATGAAAAGTACTTACTTTCTGGAGATATCCTATTCATTGATTCAATTGGCAGACCAGATTTAGCAGGATTGGCAGAGGACTGGGTTGGAGACTTGAGAGAGACTCTATATAACCGTTACAGAGACTTATCAGAAGAGTTAATCGTTCTGCCTGCTCACTTTATGATTATTGAAGAATTGAATGAGGATGGCAGTGTGGCTGGAAAGTTAGGAAAGCTTTTCTCTGAAAATCATGGATTAAATATTGCAGATGAAGCAGAGTTCAGAAAAATGGTTACAGAAAACTTACCTGCCCAGCCAAATTCCTATCAAGAAATCCGTGAAACAAATATGGGTAAGATAGCTCCTGATAAAGAAAAACAACGTGAGATGGAAATTGGGCCAAACCGTTGTGCGGTGCGATAAAACCTACTAATTAAAAATAATTATTGGGAAGATACTACAAATATAGGAGAGATGAAAAATGAATTCAGATAAAGTGTTAGATGCAAAGGGCCTAGCTTGTCCTATGCCGATTGTTAAGACAAAGAAAGCAATTGATGACTTGCAATCTGGTCAAGTGTTAGAAATACACGCCACAGATAAAGGTGCTAAAGCAGATTTAGCTGCTTGGTCAAATTCTGGTGGGCATGAGTTGTTAGAAACAATAGAAGAAAATGGAGTAATTAAATTCTGGATTAAAAAAGGGTAATAAAAATAGGGAACCGCGAATGGTTCCCTTTTCTTTCTCTAAGGAGGCACTACACATGGACATTGCGTTTATCATTACCATTTTCTTAATTGGATTCATAGGCTCATACATCTCAGGGATGTTGGGAATAGGTGGCTCGATAATTAAATATCCAATGCTTTTATACATTCCGCCCTTATTTGGAATAGCTACTTTTAGCGCTCATGAAGTTTCAGGAATAAGTGCAGTCCAAGTCTTTTTCGCTACAATTGGGGGAGTTTGGGCATATCGGAAAGGCGGATATTTGAATAAAACCCTAATTGGCTATATGGGTGCCAGTATTTTATTAGGCAGTTTCATCGGTGGTTTCGGTTCAAAGGTGATGACAGAGGACGGAATCAATATAGTCTATGGGGTATTGGCCTTACTAGCAGCTGTCATGATGTTTTTACCGAAAAAAGGAGTCGATGATATTCCTCTAGATCAAGTAAAGTTTAACAAGTGGCTATCAGCATCGATAGCGTTAATTGTCGGTGTAGGATCTGGTATTGTTGGGGCGGCCGGTGCATTCTTACTGGTACCGATTATGCTAGTGGTTTTAAAAATTCCAACAAGGATGACGATTGCTTCCTCATTAGCGATTACCTTTATTTCATCCATAGGTGCAACAGTTGGGAAAATTACAACGGGGCAAGTTGATTATTATCCTGCTTTAATAATGGTTATTGCTAGTTTGATTGCTTCACCTCTTGGTGCAATGACAGGGAAAAAGATGAATACAAAAATTCTTCAAATCATATTATCCGTATTAATTACGGCTACAGCAGTGAAAATTTGGTTTGATATTCTTTGATCCGAATAGTGATTTAAATCGGAACGTACTTTAAAGCAAAGAAATATTAAACTAGTGGAAAAATACCTTTATAAGTTAATCTATCAAAAAAAGCATCAGATTACTGATGCTTTCTTCATTAGCCTTTTGGCATGGGTGTGGGTGTGGAAGGACTTCCAGTTTCTTTATATTCTTTATCAATATTATCCCTAATTTCCTTTAATGGTGTCCCTTTTTCGAACTCTGATTTAGCCTCACGGGCTATGTCTACACAGACTTGTCAGCCAAAGCCCATTGTGTCCAAGGTCACCATTTTGTTGTCTACCTTTTCAACAAAGCAGTTTGTATTGCTTGTATGGCCATCTTCTTCATAACAACCGCAATAACATGGCATATAATTTAGTACATCTGGATGCTCAACAGCAAATTGATACGCCTCTAATATGTCTGGATTGTCACTGACAGAAGTGACGGCAGACCAATCATTACTCCCAACTTTATATTGTAGAGTCGGGGGCTTCTCTGTGCGTTCATCGGCAGATTTATTTTCTTCACCTTTTTCAGAGGCACAGCCTATTAAGAGTATAGCTGAAGTAAGAAGGGGAAAGATTACCTTTTTCAATGTTTTTTTCCTCTTTCTATTAAATTATATTTCGAATTAAACTTATAGAATTGAATTTAATGATAACTGAAAAGAATCTTGCTAATCATTAATTTATACATTCTTTCTCATTTTTCGGTAATAATGTATTCAGACAGCCACTTTAGCTTGTCGAACTACATTTTGTTCATTTAAAAACCGGTAAATCCTCCGAAAAAATTGTTTGTCAAAAAAGAGATGATCTTTGTTAACCAGTTGAAATATAAAAATATGCCCATGAAAAGCATTATGAACCCGCCAATTTTCATCATGATCTGGGTGTGTCTTTTAATGAATGTGAGTTTATCAATGAACAAGGACATGATTACAAAGGGGACTGCGAAGCCCAAACAATAAAAGGACATATAAATTAATCCTTGGCCGGGATTAGAAATGCTAAGGGCTATTACACCAGCAAGTATTGGACCAGTACAAGGTGTCCACCCAGCGGCAAACCCCATACCTATTAGGATTGATCCAAAATACCCTGCAGGCCGGTTCTTAAATTGAAACTTTTTCTCTCCAAGAAGAAAGTCTACTTTTATTAAGCCAGTCATAATTAACCCAAAGAAGAAGATAATAATAGCTCCTATTTGCCTTAATAATTCTTTATTTTCTATGAAGAATGTCCCTACCAACGAGCTAGACCATCCCAATGCCATGAAAATGATTGAAAATCCTAGAAGAAACAATAGGGTATGTAACATTGCCGTCCTTTTAAATATCGATCTTTCCTTTTTTAAATCGTTGAGGGAAATACCCGTAATATATGAAAGAAAGGCTGGGTATAACGGTAAAGAACAAGGAGATAAAAATGACAATAATCCTGCAAAAAATGCTAAAGCAATATTTAACTCTTCCATTAAGCTTTTCCCCATCCTGTCCTGTGTTTTGAGTACATCTTCCCGTTTTACTTAGGAACTATGGAATTTAAATGTTCCCTTACGTCACCTTGAGTCATCGCGCCAGTAATAACCTTTTGTATCTTCCCTTTTTCATCGATTAAATACGTTGTAGGGATAGGTCCTATTTTATAAACATCTGTTACTTGGCTTTTACGATCCATTAAAATGGGAAAGGTTAAATTGTGCCTTTCAACAAAACTAGAAACAACAAGGTTGCTTTCTGATATGTTTACGGCTAAAATCTCAATATTTTTATCTTTGAAATTTTGATATTCGGTCTCCATATAAGGCATTTCTTTCTCACATGGCTTGCACCATGTACCCCAGAAGTTTAAGAAAACTCCTTTTCCTTTCAAGTCTGAAAGCTTCATTTCTTTGCCATCTAAAGTTTCTAGAACAAAATCGGGAGCTGAAGACCCAACTTTGATTGTTGTGTTATCCTTCGTAAAATTAGCATACAAAGTATACCCAACGGCTGCTAAAAGCAGTAAAAGGATTCCAGTGCGTAAAACCAACCTTTTTCTCTTCAAATTATCTCACCCTTATTCAAATATATATTAGATTAACAGTTCAATTATAGTATAGGTGATGTATTATCTATATTCAAATAATATTGACAGATTTTGTCGTATCTTATGATGATTGTAGGATTAAACCAATCTTGTTGTCGTAGTATCTAATACCAAATACAATCGTAACATTTATTGATGTTATCAAGATTTACATATGTTCCTTTATGCGTATTCGTACCTTGTGTTTCCTTCTCAGAATGAGGTAAAGTTTTCAGCTAGTCAATATATTCAAACAATCATTTGACTATTTATTTTAGTTAGGTATATACTTTATTCAAACAATCATTTGAATATTTTTTTGATATTCATTCAAATATTTGTTTGACTATCTTCGTTTAAGGAAATATAATATTATTCAAATGAATGTTTGATTGATTAAAAGGGGTGGAATAAGTGAAAAAAGATGCATGTGAAATAACGTGTATTGACGAAGAGAAGGTTTCAAGAGTTAAAGGCGAATTGTTAATGCACAATACTTTAGATGTGGCTCAAATATTTAAAGCATTATCAGATGATACAAGGATTAAAATTGCCTATGCTCTATCCTTGGAAGAGGAATTGTGTGTCTGTGATGTAGCGAATATTGTTGGTGCTACGACTGCCGCAACGTCTCATCACTTGAGGCTGCTCAATAACCTTGGATTAGCTAAGTATCGCAAGAAAGGGAAATTGGTTTATTACGCCTTGGATGACGATCATGTAAGGCAACTGATAAAAATGGCTTTTGCACATCAAAAGGAGGTTGTTAAAGTTGGGTGAAGCAGCAAAACCGTTAGAGGACAAAAAAGTATACCGTGTTGAGGGATTTTCATGCGCGAATTGTGCAGGGAAGTTTGAGAAAAATGTGAAAAAGCTTCCGGGCGTTCAGGATGCACAAGTGAATTTTGGAGCATCAAAAATTTCCGTTTACGGAGAAGCAACGGTTGAGGAATTGGAAAAAGCCGGAGCTTTTGAGAATCTTAAAGTGGCTCCGGAAAAACCTAAACGGCAATCTTCGCATGAGGTTGAAGAGGTCAAAAATGTATATCGTGTTGAGGGATTCTCGTGCGCGAACTGTGCAGGAAAGTTTGAAAAAAATGTAAAGCAAATTCCGGGCGTTCAGGATGCACAAGTGAATTTTGGAGCATCAAAAATTTCCGTTTACGGAGAAGCAACGATTGAGGAACTGGAAAAAGCCGGGGCTTTTGAGAACCTTAAAGTGTCTCCTGAAAAATCTGTGCGGCAAGCTACAAAAGGGATTAATGAAAGCAAGGAGTTTATTAAAGAAGAAAAAGTACCGTTTTATAAAAAGCACAGTACTTTACTCTATGCATCCTTGTTCATTGTCTTTGGTTACCTGTCAGAGTTTGTGAATGGGGAAGAGAACCTCATTACTACATTATCATTTGTAGTATCCATGTTAATCGGAGGATTATCGCTCTTTAAAGTCGGTTTGCAAAACTTGCTTCGTTTTGAATTTGACATGAAAACCCTTATGACGGTAGCTGTTATAGGTGGAGCAATCATTGGAGAATGGGCAGAAGTTTCCATTGTTGTGATTCTCTTTGCAATCAGTGAAGCTCTAGAACGATTCTCTATGGATAAAGCAAGACAATCGATTCGGTCCTTGATGGACATTGCCCCTAAAGAGGCGCTTGTAAGAAGAAACGGACAAGAAATGATGATTCATGTTGATGACATCGCCGTTGGTGACATTATGATCGTGAAGCCCGGTCAAAAGATTGCGATGGATGGTGTGGTCGTAAGTGGCTACTCTGCCGTCAATCAGGCAGCTATTACAGGTGAGTCCGTCCCTGTTGCCAAAACGGTGGATGATGAAGTGTTTGCAGGAACGTTAAATGAAGAAGGATTGCTTGAAGTAAAAATAACAAAACTAGTTGAAGATACAACGATTTCTAAAATTATACATCTTGTAGAGGAAGCACAAGGAGAACGCGCTCCATCTCAAGCGTTTGTCGAAAAATTCGCGAAGTATTATACGCCAATCATTATGATCATTGCCGCTTTAGTGGCTGTTGTTCCTCCACTTTTCTTTGACGGAAGTTGGGAAACATGGGTTTATCAAGGGCTATCTGTACTTGTTGTTGGTTGTCCGTGCGCTCTGGTTATTTCCACTCCGATTTCCATTGTGTCAGCAATCGGGAATGCGGCGAAAAAGGGTGTTCTAATAAAAGGTGGAGTTTATTTAGAAGAAATGGGTGCCTTAAAGGCCATTGCCTTCGATAAAACGGGAACACTAACAAAAGGTGTCCCAGTTGTAACTGATTTTAATGTGTTGAACAAGCAGACAAATGAAAAAGAATTGCTCTCTGTTATTACTGCATTAGAGTATCGTTCCCAACACCCTCTTGCATCTGCCATCATGAAAAGAGCAGAAGAGGAAAATATTAATTATTCAGACGTACTGGTAGAGGACTTCTCTTCTATTACTGGTAAGGGTATAAAAGGTAATGTAAACGGGATTACTTACTATATCGGTAGCCCGAAACTCTTTAAAGAATTATCAACTTCTAATTTCAATAAGAACTTAGAACAAAATGTTACGACTCTTCAAAATCAAGGCAAGACAGCTATGGTGGTTGGAACTGAAAAAGAAATACTAGCTGTTATTGCGGTAGCTGATGAAGTACGTGAATCAAGTAAAGAAGTTATTCAGAAATTGCATCAACTTGGAATCAAAAAGACCATAATGCTTACAGGTGATAATAAAGGTACTGCAAATGCTATTGGCGGTCATGTTGGAGTATCGGATATTCAGGCAGAACTGATGCCGCAGGACAAATTGGATTATATTAAACAATTGAGATCCGAGTACAACAAAGTAGCTATGGTTGGAGATGGTGTCAATGATGCCCCTGCGTTAGCAGCCTCTACTGTTGGGATTGCAATGGGTGGAGCAGGTACAGATACTGCACTGGAAACGGCAGACGTTGCTCTTATGGGAGATGATTTAAGAAAACTTCCATTTACTGTGAAACTAAGCCGGAAAGCGCTAAATATAATCAAGTCTAACATTACCTTTGCAATTGCTATTAAATTAATTGCCCTGCTATTGGTCATTCCGGGTTGGTTAACGCTTTGGATTGCCATCCTTTCGGATATGGGGGCAACCCTGCTTGTAGCGTTAAATGGATTAAGACTTATGAGAGTAAAAGAGTAATAGGAAATGGGCTTTCCCTAAATAGGAGTGGAAAGCCCAATTTTCCAAATGTATGTAAATTTTTGCGTTTGGTGTAAATAACAAACATTACATAGGGTATAAGTTATATGTCCAGCATATTAAAACAAGCATTAGAATATTAGGTAGTTTCTCTACAACTGGAAGATCATTAATTTTTCATCACCAAGGGAGGAAACAGAAATGACTGCAGATGTAAAAAAAGAAGTGGACTTGTTAGTTATTGGTGCAGGCTCTGGAGGTTACGTGTCAGCCATACGTGCGGCACAGTTAGGAAAAAAAGTGGTTTTAGTCGATAAAGCAGAACTAGGCGGAGTTTGCCTTAACCGTGGGTGTATTCCTTCAAAAGCACTTATTAGCGCGTCTGAACGAGTCAAACACATTCAACATGCAAATACAATGGGAATAAAAGTTTCTGGTGAAGTTCAAGTAGATATGCCAGAAGTAGTGAAGTGGAAGGACGGGATCGTAAGCAAGCTGACAAATGGGGTTCGTACGTTGCTAAAAGGTAATGGAGTAGAAGTCATCAGTGGAGAAGCATATCTTACTGAAAATCAAACTGTAAGAATTAATACGGGGAATGAAGAACAGTTTTATTCTTACAATGATTTAATCCTTGCAATAGGGTCCTTGCCTTTCGAATTAAAAAGTATGCCATTTGATAAGAAAAGAATCATCTCTTCAACTGAGGCACTGATGCTGCAAGAAGTGCCGAAACATTTAGTGGTTGTCGGCGGTGGATACATTGGCTTGGAGTTGGGTACAGCTTTTGCCAAGTTCGGGGCAAAAGTGACCATTCTAGAGGGATCGGATACGATTCTTCCCGGTACCGACCCTATGCTTACTAATGTGGTGAAACGGCATTTGAAGGGACTCGACATCACAGTCATGACGAACGCACTAGTCCAAGGTGGAGAAAATACAGGTGATGAAGTAAAGGTACGTGTACAGGTTGACGGAAAGGAAGAGATGATTACTGGAGATTATTGCCTAGTTTCCATAGGAAGAAAACCGAATACTGGAAAAATTGGTTTGGAAAATATCGGGGTAGAATTAGACGAACGTGGATTTATTAAGATAAATGATAAATGTCAAACAAACGTTGAACATGTATATGCAATAGGTGACTGTGCTGGAGGTTTTCTCCTTGCCCATAAAGCCAGCTACGAAGGGAAAGTAGCTGCAGAGGTGATCAGCGGTCAAAAAAGTGTGATAGATTTTCAAGCCATGCCTTTTGTTATTTTCAGTGATCCTGAAGTAGCTTACACTGGATTAACGGAGAAGGAAGCGAAGGAACAAGGGTATCAAACGGTTTCCAGCCGCTTCCCATTCCAAGCAAACGGAAGGGCATTATCTGTATCAGATGCAGATGGTTTTGTGCAGGTTGTGGCCGAAAAGAACACCAAAAGGGTATTAGGCGTACAGATGGTTGGGCCAGAAGTGTCATCACTTATTGCTGAAGCGGTCTTTGCCATTGAGTCTGGTGCAACTGCCGAAGATCTTAGCCTTACAATTCATGCCCATCCAACTCTGCCTGAACCATTGATGGAAGCAGCTGAAGGTGTAATGGGACATGCTATTCACATGCTGAATAAGAAATAAGTATAGTGTAATGAAATTCAACCTGCACTTTATAGTGCAGGTTGAATTTTTCAAGTTTTTTGGAGTGAAAACGAATGGACATATTGTTCTACGTGTAAACGGCGGCTTTTGCTAACATCTTAGGTGGATTTGTAATATTTCTTAAAAAAAACTGGTCTAGAAGGGGCCTTAATGCCTTAATGGCGTTAAGCGCTGGAATACTTTTCACAATTGCTATTATGGATTTAATACCTGAAGCAATAGAGTTATATGAATCAAGTCCCATATATATTGTTTTAGGATTTTGTTTAATTTTTTTGTTCCAGCAGTTTCTTGCACCTCATTTTCATTTTGGAGAAGAGACTCACAAACATTCTCATTCACAGACCACAACGCTGGGTGCTTTAATGGGCATGTTGGTCCATACTTTTTTTGATGGTGTATCTATCGTTGCCAGTTTCAAAATAGATGAAAGAATAGGATTTGTTGTATTAATTGCAGTTTTGCTACATAAGATCCCTGACGGATTGACGATTTCATCAATTGTATTTGCAAATTTAAAAAGCAGGAAGAAGGCGATAGGTGCATCTGTGTTATTGGGTATTTCAACTATCATGGGTGCATTTGCGGCTTTGTATTTTACTCAATTCTTTTTGGTAGATAGTAGTATTCTTGCTATAGCCCTCTCCATTACAGCTGGTATTTTTCTATATATCGCTACAGCTGATTTGCTACCCGTTGTAAGTGCGACTGAAGACAGATCAGTGATTCCTTTCTTTTTTGTAGGAATTTTATTATATTATATGCTTCATTGGATATTTGAACAATTAGCTCCGACGTTACATTAGGTTTATTAAATAGATTTGTTAATATGCTTACCTGAAAAATAAACTGATTAGAAATGATTAATTATGTTTATGAAATGGAAATGCTATAATATTCAATCTTGCGTTTGATTGTTTACGAACACTATAAAGGGGTTGACACAAATGAATTTAATTTTGACCATAATTTCGGCTTTAGGGGCGTTTATCGCAACTAATATCGATGACATTTTTATTCTAATGTTGTTGTTCTCTCAGGCAAGGACACAGGCG
This sequence comes from Bacillus sp. B1-b2, assembly GCF_009183415.1. Classification (GTDB taxonomy): domain Bacteria; phylum Bacillota; class Bacilli; order Bacillales; family Cytobacillaceae; genus Niallia. The sequence continues at coordinate 40,268 of NZ_WEHU01000034.1, forward strand.
AAAGCGAGTAACGGCAGAGCGGTTAACATGCAGACTAATGGAAACCGTATTTACCCTAGAGATATAGTCATTGGACAATATTTAGGTTTTGCACTTTTAGTTCTAATCAGTCTCTTAGCGACATTTGGTGTAACTCTCATTCCTGATCAGTGGGTAGGTTTACTGGGACTAATCCCAATTTATTTAGGGATTAAACTGTTTATAAAAGGTGAAGAAGAAGATGAAGGTGCCATTCTTTCCAGTTTAAACAAATTCAATAAATTCTATTTAAGTGTAGCCTTTATCACATTTGCCAATGGTGGAGACAACATCGGAATTTACGTTCCGTTCTTTTCTACTTTGAACACGAATGAACTGGTTATTACGGTTGTTACCTTCTTTATTATGGTGGCGGTCTGGTGTTTAATCGGCTATCGTTTGGCCAGATTCAGATATGTTTCTGAAACACTTGAGAAATACGGCCGCTGGATTATTCCAATTGTGTTTATAGGATTAGGAATATATATTATGTTAGAGAATGAAACTTTTACCGCTCTTTCTAATTTATTTAAATAAACTGATGGCAGCATACACATCTCTTAATACGAAATAATAAAAAGGGTTTCTCCATCTGGTATAAAACGTTACATGTCGCAATAAGTATAATTAGCTCAACGCAATTTGCGTTGGGTCTTTTTTCATGGCATCGATTGAGATAAACTGTTAGGAATTGTTACAAAGGGCTAAAGAAAAATTAACATCAATCAAATATACTTTTGAGTATCAGTAAAAAGGGGTATAATAAAATTAATAAAAATTTTGAAGGAAGTGATTATATGAGTCAAAAGGACACTTGTGAAATTTATTGTTTTGACGAACAAAAAGTGAACCGGATACAGGGGAAATTACAACAAGTAGATCTATCTAGTGTTGCCCAGTTATTTAAAGCGCTAGCAGATGAAAATAGAGCAAAAATTGCCTTTTCATTGTGCCAAGATGGGGAACTATGTGTATGTGATATAGCTAATATCATTGGTTCTTCAGTCGCCACCGCTTCTCACCACCTACGAAGTCTTCATAAACAAGGGCTTCTGAAGTATAGAAAAGAGGGTAAATTAGCTTTTTACTCGTTAGAAAATGAACAAATCAAGCAACTAATTTCCATTGCATTATCAAACAAACAGGAGGCTACAGTCAATGTCTGAACAACTAGCCAAGTCCAAAGAACAAGAGACAAAGACCTATCGCATACAAGGATTCACCTGAGCAGACTGTGCAAAAACGTTCGAAACGAACGTAAAACACCTGTATGGTGTTTCTGATGCTAAAGTTAACTTTGGTGCTTCTAAACTTACAGTTTCAGGAAGTGCCACCATCGAAGAACTTGAGAAGGCAGGTGCTTTTGAAAACCTAAGAGTTCGAGATGAAAAGGAACAAGTGATAGAACGTGAACCTTTTTGGAGACAAAAAGAAAACATTAAAGTATATATATCAGCAGTGCTTTTAATTATTAGCTGGTTCCTTGCTGAACAAAATGGTGAAGAGCATATTGTTCCTACAATTGGATATGCAGCTTCCATTCTTATTGGCGGATATTCCCTATTTATTAAAGGACTAAAAAATTTAGTTCGATTAAAGTTTGATATGAACACCCTAATGACAGTTGCGATTATAGGAGCAGCAGCTATAGGGGAATGGGGAGAAGGAGCGACAGTTGTTATTCTGTTTGCGGTAAGTGAGGCATTGGAGCGTTATTCGATGGATAAAGCCCGTCAATCCATTCAATCACTAATGGATATAGCTCCAAAAGAAGCCCTGATTCGACGAGGGAACGAAGAAATGATGGTCCATGTGGAAGATATTCAAGTCGGAGACATCATGATTGTTAAGCCGGGTCAAAAGTTAGCAATGGACGGAGTTGTAGTAAAAGGTACATCCACATTGAATCAGGCCGCCATAACAGGTGAAAGTGTTCCTGTGGCAAAAGCAGTCAAGGACGAAGTTTTCGCAGGAACTTTGAACGAAGAAGGATTGCTCGAAGTAGAAGTGACTAAGCGTGTTGAAGATACAACTCTTTCTAAAATAATTCACTTGGTTGAAGAAGCTCAAGCAGAGAGAGCGCCATCTCAAGCTTTTGTGGACCGATTCGCGAAATATTATACACCTTTCATTATCCTATTGGCATTTATGATCGCTATCGTTCCTCCATTGCTTTTTGGGGGAGACTGGAGCGAGTGGATTTATCAGGGATTAGCTGTGTTAGTAGTTGGTTGTCCATGTGCATTGGTCATTTCAACACCTGTTTCCATTGTTACAGCAATAGGTAACGCTGCTAAAAATGGTGTGTTAATTAAAGGTGGAATTCATCTAGAAGAAGCAGGAGCTTTAAAAGTTATCGCTTTTGATAAAACAGGAACATTAACAAAAGGGATCCCTGCAGTAACCGATGTAATCTCGTTTGGACGTAATGAAAAGGAATTAATGAACATAACTGCTGCAATTGAGAAAGGATCACAGCACCCGCTTGCATCAGCGATTATGCGAAAAGCAGAGGAAGATGGATCCGATTTTAACAAGGTAGCCGTTGATGACTTCCAATCAATTACTGGTAAAGGCGTAAAAGCCAGCGTGAATGGGGTTATATATTACGTCGGTAGTCCGAACCTATTTGAAGAATTACATCAAAGCATTAAAAAAGATTTAAACGAACAGATAACTTCCTTGCAAACACAAGGAAAAACCGTAATGGTGCTAGGTACAGAACAGGAGATTCTTTCGTTGATTGCTGTAGCTGACGAAATGAGAGAGTCATCTAAAGAAGTTATTCGAAGACTTCATGAAATTGGTATTGAAAAAACAGTGATGCTTACAGGTGATAACCACCGAACAGCACAAGCTATCGGAAATGAAGTAGGAGTGTCCGACATCAAGGCAGATTTGTTGCCGGAGGATAAGTTAACGTATATTAAACAGCTCCGTGAAAAGCACCAAAGTGTCGCGATGGTTGGAGATGGTGTTAATGATGCACCAGCACTTGCAGCATCAACCGTTGGGGTTGCGATGGGTGGCGCTGGAACAGATACAGCGTTAGAAACAGCGGATATTGCGTTAATGTCTGATGATTTATCCAAATTACCATATACAATCAAATTAAGTCGGAAGGCTTTAACGATTATTAAGCAAAATATCACCTTCTCTTTAGCCATTAAGGCGGTAGCATTACTTTTAATCATCCCCGGTTGGTTAACCCTATGGTTAGCGATTTTTGCGGATATGGGAGCTACACTCCTTGTTACCCTAAATAGTTTAAGACTATTAAAAGTTAAAGAATAGACTAAAAGGAGAAAGCCTCATTTATAGTTGTTGATCTTTCTCCTAACTACATAAAAACATAAATAACAATAAGAACATCTGGTTTTTTCATAGGTGTTTCAGGGGTTTACTCTATTGTCACAACTTACGATCTTGGCCAGAATTTAAAAGACAAACACTAGACGGCTTCCCAATGATACGGGAAGCCTTTTTGTGCGACGGGCAGTCGCTCCTTTTTGCTTTAAAGCATGAATTTACTGTTATAGGTTGGGCGATGTTACTTCGGTAATAACAAGCCCCGAATCCTGGAAGGTATGATTCTCTCGGAGGTGA
>NZ_WEHU01000035.1 GCF_009183415.1 Bacillus sp. B1-b2
ACCTCCGAGAGAATCATACCTTCCAGGATTCGGGGCTTGTTATTACCGAAGTAACATCGCCCAACCTATAACAGTAAATTCATGCTTTAAAGCAAAAAGGAGCGACTGCCCGTCGCACAAAGAAGGAAAGTTGATTTCCAACTTTCCTATTTCTTCTTATGCATTTTCTCCGTTTGTTGCAATAACTTCTTTATACCAATCAAAGCTTTTTTTCTTATATCTTTGAAGAGATCCATTGCCTTCATTATCTTTGTCTACATAAATATAACCATATCTTTTCTTCATTTCACCTGTAGAAGCACTTACGATATCAATCGGTCCCCAGCTTGTATACCCAATAATCTCTACACCATCTTTAATTGCTTCTCCCATTTCTCTCACATGGGCTTGCATGTACGCAATTCGATAATCATCATTCACTTCATTATCTTCACCTAGTACATCAACTGCACCTAAGCCATTTTCTACTACAAAAAGAGGCTTTTGATAACGATCATACAATTGGTTAGCAGTAATTCGGAATCCTTTAGGATCTATAGTCCAGCCCCACTCTGATTTATCTAGGTATGGGTTTTCGATAGAACCAAATACATTTCCTGAAGTTTGTTTATTAATTTCTGGATCTGTACTTGTTGTGCGACTAGCATAGTAGCTAAAGCCAATATAATCAACTGTATAAGTAGCTAATAATTCTTCGTCTTGCTCTTCCATCTCAATAGATAAATCATTATCCTCAAAAAATCTCTTTGCATAGCCTGGGTATTTCCCACGAGATTGAACATCAATAAAGAAGAAGTTATCTCTATCCTTTTCCATTGCATCAAATACATCATCTGGGTTACATGTATAAGGATAAGTTTGTCCAGCTGCTAGCATACAACCAACTTTCATATCTGGATTAATTTCTCGTGCTGCTTTTACAGCTAAACTACTTGCCAGTAATTGATGGTGAGCTGCTTGATACTTCACTTTAACTTGATCTTCCCCTTCTTCAAATATAAGCCCTGCTCCTACATATGGTAGGTGTAACAGCATATTGATTTCATTGAAAGTCATCCAATATTTAACCTTGTCCTTATATCTAGTAAATAGGGTTTTAGCATAAGTTTCAAAGAAACCTACAAGTTTACGACTTTTCCAGCTGCCATAATTTTTCACTAGATTAACCGGTACATCGAAATGCGCGATAGTTACAACAGGTTCAATTCCATGTTTTAATAGTTCATCAAAAAGATCATCATAGAATTTTAATCCTTCTTCGTTCGGCGTAGCATCATCTCCGTTTGGAAAAATCCTTGCCCAAGAAATAGATAAGCGTAAGGATTTAAAGCCCATTTCTGCAAATAGCGCAATATCCTCTTTATATCGATGATAAAAACCAATTGCCTCATGAGAAGGATAAAACTCTCCTTCTAACGGCTCATAGGATGGTAAATCCCCTAGCATAATATCAAATCTTTTCTTTCCTGTAGGTAATAGATCAACGGTTGTTAATCCCTTTCCACCTTCTAAATAAGCACCTTCTGCTTGATTAGCAGCAATAGCACCGCCCCATAAGAATCCTTTTGGAAAAGCCATTACATTAATCATTCCTTTCCTATCTTTTATGTAGCAAGGTTGAAACGGTCTAAAGTTAACGCTTTGTCTTTAAACATGTTTGCAACCTTGCTGTTAGTACTTCCTTATTTTGATTCTAAACTGAATAGGGAATCTCCTGTTATAACATGTTTTTTATTTGTTAAATTAACTGTGTAATCTTTATAGTTTGTAATAATAACTGGTGTTGTTAAAGGTTTTCCAGCCTTTTTAATTTCCGCTATATCAAACTCTATAAGCAATTGACCTTTTTCTACATAAGCACCTTGTGTAGTATGAACAGTAAAGTGCTTTCCTTCTAATTGAACAGTATCCATTCCAATATGAATTAAGATATCTGCTCCAGAATCTGTTGTAATTCCAATAGCATGCTTAGTAGGGAATAATGCAGAAACAGTCCCTGATACAGGAGCAAGTAATCTACCTTCACTTGGTTCAATTGCCACCCCATGACCAAGTGCACCAGATGAGAATGCTTCATCTTTCACTTCAGATAATGCCTTAACTTCTCCTTTTAAAGGACTTACTACTACTTCTTGCTCTAATTTTGTTGCTGCAACTTGATTAGATGCTTTGTCTTTATCAGATTGCGCTTTTTCTTTGTTAATACCACCAAAAATTAGTGTTAAGATAAAACCTACAACGAAACCTGCAATTATAGAGATTACAGCTCCCCATAAACTCATATCAATACCATCTGGACTAATATAAGACGGAACACCAAAGATTCCTAAACCTCCAATGATATAACCCTTCACTTCAGTAAATCCAGCGATTGCTCCACCAACTGCTGCACCGATACAGCTCATAATAAATGGTTTTTTCAGTGGCAATGTTATACCGTAAATAGCTGGCTCTGTTACACCAAAAATACCAGAAATAAATGATGGATAACTTAATGTTTTTAGTTTTTGATTTCTTGTCTTAATTAAGATTGCTAAAACAGCACCAGTTTGTGCAAAGGATGCAGCAAATATTGGAGCTAAGATTGTGTCATAGCCTAATGTAGCAACGTTGTTAATAGCAATTGGCACAAGACCCCAATGTAATCCAAAGATAACTAGTACTTGCCAGATACCACCTAGGATTAAACCTGCTACTACCGGACTCAAGTTATATAAGAATAAAGAACCTTGACCAATTAATGTACTTGCCCATGTTGCAATTGGTCCAATTACTAGAAATGTAGCTGGTACAACAATTAATAAAGTTAATAGTGGTACTACAAATGTTTTTACTACATCTGGAATAACGGACTTTAACCACTTCTCCACTTTAGAAGCAACAAATGCAGAAAGAATAATTGGTATAACAGTGGATGAATAAGACATTAAAATAACTGGAATTCCTAAGAAAGTAATATGAATAGGTGATTCAAACATAGTACCTGCAAATAGTGTATATAGAGGATCTCCAGCTGTTAATCCTGATAAAGTCGGATATACTAAAGCGGACCCTATCGCCATACCAATAAACGGTGTACCTCCAAACTTTTTAATAGCTGTGTATCCTAAGAATATTGGTAGGAAGTAAAATAATGCGTCACCTGTAGCATTCAATATTTGATAAGTACCAGAAGTATTCGTTAACCAGCCTAGTGATACAAACAAAGCATTGAAACCTTTAATCATTCCTGATGCCGCTAATACACCTAGAACTGGTGTGAAAATACTAGAAATCATATCAATAAATCGGTTAAATAGTGATCCTTTTGGTCCTTCATTTTCCTCGACTGGCTGCTGATTTTGAAAACCACCAACAGAAACAACTGCTTTATAAACATCTGGAACATGGTTCCCAATAACTACTTGATATTGTCCACCGCTTTTCATAACAGTTACAACATCATCCATATTTTTAAGTACTTCCGTATTTGCTTTACTTTCATCTTTTAATTTAAATCGAAGACGGGTAATACAGTGAACAACACTGGAAACGTTTTCTTTTCCACCTACATTGGCAATAATATCTTTTGCTAATTGCTCATATTTCATTTTTGACCCTTCCTTCTATTATGAAGTTTTTTAGTATAAGTGCGTTTTTAACAAATAAAAAACCTGACCCGACTAAAATACATGCAATTGTAGCATGTGTTTTATAGTCAGTTCAGGTTATGCCCACTTAAGGTAACATTCCATCACGGAACCTTGTGTTTGTTTATTTGTTAGTTGTAATTTATCATGTAAATATTTTCTTGTCAACGCTTTCAAAAAAATATTTCTAAAATTATTTCCTGTTAAAAATAGCGCTTGCAAATTTCTTGTATGTCAGAGAAAATAATGATATAGTTAACTTAAATAATAAAACAACACTTTAGGGTTGTTACTGGTTATGCAGGCAAAACCTAAATTACGTAAGCTAAGGGGCTACTTCTATGCTTATGTAATTTAGGTTTTTTTTATTGCCTAAATTAGCGTAACCATATAATAGAGAGGAGATTATATTATGAGTAAAACTACTTATCAGTTTCCAGAAAACTTCTTATGGGGTGGAGCAACTGCTGCAAACCAGCTAGAAGGAGCATACCTTGAAGGCGGCAAAGGCATGAACTTAGCAGATGTTATGCCAGGTGGGAAAGTTCGTTTAAAAGTAATAACAAATCCTGGATTTGACTTTAAGATTGATAAAGAGAATTATACTTATCCTAACCACGATGGAATTAATTTCTACCACCGTTATAAAGAAGATATCGCACTTTTTGCAGAAATGGGCTTTAAAGCATATCGTATGTCTATTGCTTGGTCTCGTATTTTCCCAAAAGGAAATGAAACAGAACCGAATGAAGAAGGTTTAGCTTTCTATGATCGTGTATTTGACGAGTGCCGTAAGCACAATATTGAGCCAGTAGTGACTATTTCTCACTATGAAATTCCTCTATATTTAATTACGGAATACGGTGGTTGGAGAAGCCGTGAAGTAGTTGGTTTCTTTGAAACATATGCAACTACTCTATTCAATCGTTACAAAGACAAAGTTAAGTATTGGTTAACTTTTAATGAAATCAACGGAGCAACGGCTCACCCAATTTTAGGTCTTGGTTTCTCTCCTGCTTCTGAAGAAGTAAAATTGCAAGAAAGCTTCCAAGGACTTCACCATCAATTTGTAGCAAGTAGCTTAGCGGTTAAAGCATGTCATGAAATTATTCCAGATGCACAAATTGGCTGTATGTTAATTTATGCTCCTGTATATTCTGCTGACTGTAATCCTGAGAATCTTCTATATGCATTTAAAGAAGAGCAAGTATTCAACTACATTTGTGGTGATGTTCAGGTTCGCGGTGAGTATCCTGCTTTCTCTAAACGCTTCTTTAAAGAAAATGGCATTTCTATTGCTATGGAAGAAGGCGATTTAGATATTCTTAAACAATATCCAGTTGACTTTATCTCTTTCAGTTACTATATGTCTCGTACAGAGAAAAAAGTAAAAACTCCAGAAGAGCAAGCATCTGGTAACATTATTGCTGGAATTAAAAATCCATTCTTAGAAGCAAGTGATTGGGGCTGGGAAATTGATCCTACTGGTCTAAGAATTTCACTTAACCAAATGTATGATCGTTACCGTGTTCCATTATTCGTTGTAGAAAATGGTCTTGGTGCATATGACAAAGTAGAAGAAGATGGGAGTATTAATGATGACTATCGTATCGACTACTTACGTAAGCACATTGATGCAATGGGTGAAGCTATTGAAGATGGAGTAGAACTAATGGGTTACACTTCATGGGGTTGTATTGACCTAGTAAGTGCTTCTACTGGGGAAATGTCTAAGCGTTATGGCTATATCTATGTAGATAAGCATGATGATGGTAGTGGAACATTAGAACGTAAGAAAAAGAAATCTTTCCACTGGTACAAAAATGTAATTGCTACAAATGGGCAAGAACTATAATAAGAAGAAGAAGGCAGAATCCATTTCATCGGATTTCTGCTTTTTTTTATTCGAATGAGTATTTTTTCAAAAAATGGAAAACACTACGTCTGTAGCTTATTATTTTAAAGGATGTGTAATCATGACAAAAAAGAATTCTGAAGAAAGCACAGAAATTGCTGGACGTGTTTATCAACCAAGTGATTATGAAAAAAAGGATCAACTCTCTTCTGGGCTAGCAACTACTCATGAGCAAGTGAGTGATACGTTAGCTGAAGGGGATATTGAATCTATAACAAAAAAAGGTAGAAACCAATAACGATACCTCTTTAAACCATGGTATATAAAAGGGCCAATGCTTCAAAGCATTGGCCCTTTTACAAAAGAATAGCTATTGCTAATCTCCCATATATTAAGAATGTCTTACTTTCTTTCTATATAATACAACTCCTAAACCAGCAACTAAAAGAACTGCTCCAACCACAAGCATTGTATACATGTTTGTAGCTGTATTAGGAAGTGCATTTCCTACTGTAGTTGTTTTAGTTGCAGTATCTGATCCAGATACTTTTCCTGTATTTGTGTTTTGGTTTTTATTAGTGTTATCGTTAGTAGAACCATTGTTAGTTGTATTATTGTTAGTAGAATCATTATTTGTTCCGTTATTAGTACCATTTCCAGTGTTATTTCCACCATTATCATTACCTGAAGTATCTCCATCTTGATCTACTGGCGGTGTTGGATTTGTATCATCTTGATCGTCATCAGCAGGATCCTCTGGTGTTTCAGGTGTTGGCTCTGCTCCAAGTAAATCAACAATACGGCCTTCAAGTGTTGGATTTACTTCTCCACCTAAATTTTCAACCATATAATCACGGAATTGTACCCAGTCAATTTCTCCTAAATCTTGAACTCTTCCTTCTTGATACGCTTTAGCAAATACTTCGAAACCATCTCCGCCTTTTGCGGTATAGTTATTTGTTGTAACTAAATATTTTTGGTCTGCATTAATTTCTTCATATTTATCATTTACTTTTACTTGCATAGATACTACACGTGAGCCAGCTTCTTTTGTGCTGTCATACGTGAACTTCATACCTGCAACTTGTAAGAATCCACCGCTTTCCTGTGGAGCTAAACGTACACTGTGCTCTAGAAGCTGTTTAATTTCTGCTCCTGTTAATTCAACTACTGCTGGATCATTACCAAAAGGAAGTACTGCAATAATTTCTCCCGTAGTAATTGGTCCTTCTGCTATTGCAGCACGGATTCCACCACCATTTTGCACAGCAATTACAACATTTGGATTTTTTTCTTTTGCTTTTGTAAGCATGGCATCTGTAACAAGATTTCCTAATTCTGTTTCATTTGCACGAACACTAACTGTACTATCAGTTAAACGTGGATTTGTGATGGTCTTTTGTGCAATTGCACCAGATTCTTGCTTAGAAATCGCATCTACATCAGATTGATAAGGAGCTAGTACATTAAGAGCTTCTTGATCTGCTGCTTTCTTCGTAAGATCTATTAGTTGACCAACTTCTTCTACTACTACACCATTTGCATCAAATTCAACTTTTAATTCCCCTAATAAAGTAGCATATTGATAAGCTTGAACAACGATTGTTGGATCTTTTTCTGTACCAGTTTCATCTTGAGTGACCTTTACTGGCTCGTTTAATTGTGTATGAGAATGCCCACCAACGATTACGTCAATACCATCCACATATTTAGCTAATTCTAAATCATTTCCTAGAGCAGGGTTACTGTCATAACCAAGATGGGATACTGCAATAATTTTATTTACACCCATTTCTTCAAAAGCATCGACTGCCTTTTGAGCTTCTGTTATGTAATCTAAAAATTTAACATTTACTGGACTTGAGATATTAGCAGTATCTTCTGTTGTTAAACCAAAGATACCAACTTTCTCACCATCTATTACTTTCACCATACCATCATATACTTTGCTGTCTTCTGCTGCTTCTGTAAAAGTATCACTTACCAATGGGTTCATGAAACTATCACCAGAAAAATCTACATTTGTCGCAAGAAATGGGAAATTAGCTTCCTTAACAAACTTAGATAATGATTCATGTCCATTTTCACTTGAACCTAAATCAAACTCATGGTTACCGAAGATCATAGCATCAATATTCATCAAATTTAGAAGCTTTAAATCAGCTTCCCCTTTAAATTGATTAAAGTATAGAGTACCTGAGAATACATCTCCAGCATTGAATAATAACGCATTTGGATCTACAGCACGAACTTCATTGATAGCAGTTAGCATATTTGGTAATTTATCTGCATGTGCATGAGTATCATTCATATGCATAATAGTAAGTGAGAAGTTATTATCAACTGGCTCTGCATATGTACTAGATGGTGCGATAACCGATGCTGAGATTGCTAAAGTAGTGACAAGACTAGTAAGAAATTTAAAACGCTTTCCAACTTTCATTAAGATGTTTCCCCCTTAATTAATGTTAAATAAAAAAATTGTACACATTTCGACAAGAATACTACTGTAGTATAGATAAACTCTATTAACCTATTATGAATTCCTTGTAAATCTCTGTTAAACTAGCACATTACATTTTCCTATCAACTACTACTATCAATATCCCTCCATACTTTATTTGATTGTGAAGAATAGGATTTCTCTGTTTTTACTATTTTCATAAAATTCCCTACTCTCCAAATAGTAGTATAACAAAAAATATTATGAAATAAGTTTATTTTTAAAAATTATTAGACTATTAAAAACCAATCTATCCTTCATTAGATAGATTGGTTTTTATGCTTAACTATTCACTTATCCCTTTACTATTATTATAGTAGAATATAGCCTTTATTTAATCATTGTCTTCTTAACTAACAGATTTACTCTCTCTTTCTATAGAATCCTTCCAAACATCCTCATACTTAATTCCAGTTAGCTCTTCCACTACTTCTTTCGTCCTTGGATCAACATTCTTTTTCATCCCATTTCCTTTTAGTCTAGTTATCTCATTAACTAGTATTTGGTGATTCTTCTTATTTAATTTAAAGCTAAAAACTACAAATAATGCTGCAAATAATAGAATGGATGAACCAAAAACTAGTGTAAATACGATGGTTTGTATAGCCTGCGAAGATTGTGTCGTTTCTCCTGAAACAAAACCTCCCCATTGTAATACAATTCCTACAACAAATGTAGCTAATGCAACCGTGCTTTTTCTTGCAAAGGTCATAACTGCTGCAAATAGCCCTTCTCTCCTTTGTCTTGTTACAATCTCATCGATATCTGGAATAAACGGAAAGACATTCCAAGGAGTGAAATCTAAAATGGCTCTTCCAATTTGATATAAAGCAGAAATAGCAAACATGTAGATAATGATTGATTCTGGCCTGGTAACATAAATGCCATAAAAAGCTAGTAAGCAAACAATCATAATGCCATAAGCAATCTTATATAAATGACTTGGACCAACTTTAATCATTAAGTATCCAGCTAATAGTGTAATGGGTATTCCAATTATGCTTAGTGATAGCATATCTCCAGCTAATGAAGAAGAAATACTTAGTGCAAAGACACAGAAATATATAAAAACTGCGTTAAATACATCCTTAGCTGTAAAAGATAGGAGATAAATTAGTAAATGCTTGCGAAAACTTTTAATTTTTAAAGTAGATACATAATCCTTCAAGACATTTATAAAGGTAGCATAATATTCTGGTATGCTTTTCTTTTTAGTCACTTGCATCTTAGCTAGTAAGTCTCTTTCTTCCTCTGGTGTTAATTTCTTTTCCCACGTCACTTTATAGGAAATAATTATACAAATCGCAAACAATATCGCAAAAAAGACAGCATTAATAAAGTAAGCATATGCACTATCTTCTCCAAAGAAAGCAATTAATCTACCAGGAACAAAAGTGGCTAAAAAGACACCTATCCCTGACATAAACATTCTTGCAGTTGAAAGTTTTGTTCGATCATTATAATCCTTCGTCATTTCAGACGGAAGTGTTTCCCATGGTATTAATACTAAAGCCATTACTATTTCGAATAATAAATAACTAAGCAAATAATACCAATAATTCATTCCTGTGACCCAAAGCAAGATATATGTAAACATTAATGGAGAACCAATTAATAGAAAGAAGCGGCGTCTCCCAAATTTTCTCCCCACTTTAAATTGAAAAAAGTTATCTGTAATACTGCCGATAGCTAGGCTTGCGACCGCATCCACTATACGCGCTATGGCAATAATGGAAGCACCTTCTACAGGAGATAAACCAACAAAAGTTGTATAATAGAACAACAGCCAGGCAGATATAATCGTAAATGCTCCACCACCCATAATATCTGTTAAACCATAACCAATACTTCTAGAAACTGTGATTTTTTTAGTTTGATATCTCATTTTATCTCCTTCCTGTTTTCCGACCTAATTGCACTATTTACTAATTGATAGAGAGCAGTTATCTATAATCCCTTCCCTATTTGTCCATTCTTATTCCCATCCAGCTTGCTAACTAAACAACTTGCTTATTCAACTGCTTAATGTCTTTTAGAAAATTATGCTAAAATATAGGGAGCTAAAAATGTATATTAATTTTCATAGAGTATCAAAACGAGGTAGCTTAGGGGTGCTAAATTCATGAATAAGAAAGATATTGCTAATGTTCGTAAACAGTTTAAGATAAACAATGATTTATTAAGAATCTCTGATATTTTTAATGTTTATATTATGAAAGAAACATCAGAGATATATCACTACCAAAGCCAGCCTTTTGGTTTGCTTGATCAAGATCAACAGGAGCTTTTTTTGAATAGCTTTAAAAAAATGCTTGCTGGTCAATTAGATGAAAAACTTTTTGAACTAAAGTTTCAAAGAGATGCGGAAAACAGTAGTCAGCTCATTCTACATCAAGGCTTATTAAGCAATGAGGTGGATGAATGGAAAGACCAGATGTTAAAAATAGTGGAGAAAATGCTAGCAATTAGACAATATGAAAAGGATATTGTGGTTACTTTCATTCGCGGAGAATACTTAAAACCAGTGAAGCGACGTAGCGAAGAGACAGAAGAAAGCGGTCGTGATACTGTTTTTTCACATCCTTTCATTCTATCTACTATTAATAATACACAGGAACCAAAAAAAGAGCTTTTATTCGACTATGTAGAAAGAGAGTTTAAATATAATATCGTTGTTGATCCAATTATTAATCTTCAATCACCGATGGGTGGCTTCCTTTTTCCTTGTTTCACAGATAACGCAGCAGATGTTAACCACATTCTTTATGCTGCTGGTAAAGCGCATGAGCCTGATTATTCCTTTATTGAGGATGTATTAAATGGGGAAGAAATTATGACAGCTCAAGATGATAAAATCGTATTTGAAGAGATCATTAAAGATGTAACGGGTGATCAATTAAACACCTCTACTCTTTCTAATGTATACGAAGAAATAAATAGAATGATCGTTGAGAATGAAGAAGAAGAACCGCCTAAGTTAGATTCAAAAGATGTAGAACAAGTCTTGAAAATGAGTGGGATTGAAGATATTAATCCAGAAAAAGTAGAATTTGCTTTTAAAAAGATTATTGATGACGAGAATTATGAACTAAAAGCTAGCAATATTTTGCCAAAATTCACTTCTAAATCTATCAAAATCAGCACTAAAATTGCCAATATATCCATTAGCCCACCAGACTTAAGATATGTAAAACAAGTGGAGTTGGCTGGAAAGCGCTACTTGATGATTGAGGTAGAAGAGGATACTGTAATTGAAGGATTTACAATGATTCCAGAGGCATTTGCTGGAAATGGAGAATAAAACAAAAAGGTTCTGAAGTAGTAAGCTTCAGAACCTTTTTGTTTTATTCATTCTCATCTTCTTGTCTATACTCTAAGATATCTCCTGGCTGACAATCTAAAGCTTTACATATAGCTTCTAATGTTGAAAGTCTTACTGCTTTTGCTTTTCCATTCTTCAAAATAGAAAGATTAGCCATAGTAATACCAACCTTTTCAGAAAGCTCTGTTACACTCATTTTTCTCTTTGCTAACATCACATCAATATTAATAATAATAGCCATTCTACTCACCTCAGACCGTTAAATCATTTTCAGATTTTATATCTATTGCATCTTTAAGTAGCCTTTGAAGAACCGCTGCAAATACAGCAACTACAAGTGGAGCAAAAATCAATAGCATCCCAATTAGTATAATACCTGGGGCATCATCTCTTTCTGCTACTAGATAGAAGATCGGCAGTCCTAAAACAAATAAGCCACTTATTGTAACAGCACAAAATTTAATAGTCTTTAATGCTCTTACCGATAATTCCGAGAATGCTAAATCATGATCGATATAATTTAGTAACTTAAATGCTTGATACAAAGCAAAGTAAAAAGGAATTGCCGCTAAATAAAAGTCCATATACACTAAATATTTTATAAAAGTGAAATCTGGATATAATTCTTCTGCAAAATTTGCTATTTCAGGAACTAAGAATATACATAGAGCAAGAATAGGTAGCCCTATAACAATTAAAGCTAACTTCAAAAACAAGGTTGAACCTTTTTCCATCATCTGCACCTCACTAATTAATATATCTAGATTATAACAAGTTTTTATTGTTTTACAATAAAAAAATACTGTTTTTTATTATTTTTATTTTAAAAAAAGAGAAAACTATAATTAAATGCAGCAAATTCGGCTTTCCTCAAACAAAAAAATATCCAGAATACACGGAAACAAACTTTACTACATCTCACTGAGTTGTACCGAAATTGCAAGGAATATAAAAAACTCTGAGTAAATGAACACCCAGAGTTTTACGTATTTCATTTACTATTCTCATTCACTGCCAATTGATCTTTTTTATTTCTTCAACGCCTCCATAAAAAATGCCTGTAAATAGGCTGTATCTATTATTTTTTGATTACATTCCTTACTATCTATACAAACCAGATTCCCTATGGATTTATAATAATCGGGATTATTTACTTTTCTTGCTTTTGTCACTGTTGAAAAATAGGCAACTTCTCCAAATGTGTTACAGAAGGAGCAGAGATTTTTCTTACTACTTGGTGTCATTTCCCCTTCTATCCCTACCAATTCTCCATCAAGCTCATAGACAACGTACTTTTTATTTGCCCGTATATCTTTCCAGCTTAAATAGGTTACTGTATGAAGATCAATATCTGCTAGTTCAGGCAACTTTAGCTTTTTCTTTTTAGGAAATATTTTCTTTATTTCTTGCTCTGTAATTTCAGGAAAAGGCATCAAATAAGCAGTCAGTTTTTGAATGTAATGCTCATACTCCTTATCTGACATACGCTCTTTGACTTCTATTAACTCTAATAATTCAGGAGATGCATTCGGAAAAAGATTCATCATTTTAGCATTTGCTAAATCAATAGTAGCCTTTAATATGGTAGGTGGTACATTCTTTTTTTGACTGTCTTTTATTAATTCTAGTTGTTTTTTAATAAAATTGAGTTGCTCATTTTTTATTAATTTCATTCTTACTCTCCATTCCTTACCTCTTCTTTTTCCATTATTGTAATACAAAAAAGGAACTGTACTCTATGGTAACCTTGAGTTAGAATTGTTCTTTACATACAAAAAAGCACTGATGACGATTATAGTGTATCAGTGCTTTGTCCTTATTTCTTATTAGAGTAAACAATTTTTTTAATTGTTTCCATTGAAAGATAATACTTTGTGGCCAATTGCTCTATACTTTCCCCACTATGAAATAAATCTATTATAGAGGCATTACGCCGATCTAATGTCTTTCTAATTCCACTTGAAGATCCCCATTTCTCATACTCACTTTCTTGCTTAGGAATGTATAGGGTCTCTCCTTGAACGTATTTTTGTATTTCTAATATCAACTCTACTGGTAAAACTTGATTGGCATTTGTATATTTCATCTTCGCCCGCTCCTTATTTTAATTTTTCAAATAAGGGCAAAGCCATACTATTAGAAAAGATTATTAGCGATAAATGAACTGTCTTGCCCCACGCAAAGTATCGCTGCTCTAATAAAAGGCTTTGCATGAGTCGTAGAAGTATCAGACAATCGTTTTTGATTATCCAACTGTAAGCACCCCCTTTCATCTTATTATAATGGTTTTTTTATTTTGTTGCTCTATCCATTAACTGTTTTTATCTTTAATGATGATGATGGTGTTCATGATTTGGTTCACTTTTTATTTGGCATAATACTTCCTTATCATGCTTATGTTGCATTGTCTCCATCTGGATAGTAACATGCGTAATTCCTTTGTGTTCAAGCACATGCTCTAGATCTCGCAAGATAGTCTCACTTTCTGCAATACTAATATGGCTATCCACAACAGCATGACAGGAAAGAGCATTTAATCCACTTGTAATTGACCAAATGTGTAAATCGTGAATGGCGTGTATTCCCTTGGTTCCCTCTATTACTGCAATTATTTCCTTTATATCTATATTAGTAGGAGTTCCCTCCATTAAAACGTGTATCGCATCTCTTGTTACATAATAACCACTTCTTAAAATAAGGATAGCCACAATGACACTTGCAAGTGGATCTGCCCACCCCCAACCAAAGTACATAATAAGAATAGCTGCTATAATAGCACCAACAGAGCCAAGCATATCACTAATCACGTGTAAGAATGCTCCACGCATATTTAGATTATGTTCTGTATCTCCATTTCGCATCATCAACCAAGCTACCACTATATTAACAAGCAATCCAATAATACTAATAGAAAGCATACCTGTTGTTGCTACCTCTGGTGGATTTGTAAAACGCTGAATAGCTTCAAACAAAATATAAAGAGAAATAAGAACAAGCATAACCCCATTTAGTACCGCAGCTAGTATCTCAAAGCGTTTATAACCAAACGTTTTACTATGACTAGCTGCTCTCTCACTTAATTTAAAAGCTATTAAAGCAATCATTAACGAAATAGAATCACTTAACATATGGCCAGCATCTGATATTAATGCTAAACTATTGGTCAGAAATCCCCCTATTGCTTCTATGATCATATATGTTGTAATAATAATAAAGGAAAGCAAAAGTACCTTTTTATTCCCTTCACCTGCGTGACTATGGCTATGATTATGTCCCATCCCAATTTCCTCCTTTAAATATCCTGATTATAGACTACCTCTTTAAAATAAATGTGTTTATTTTATATATACCCACATAATCAATATATGAACATATACTCATATTTATATTATACAACTATATAAGAAAAGGTTACAGTACTTTCTAACTTACATACATTAAGGCATGTTCCATTTCATTTAATAACTATCAAAAGACAGAAAGCCACTCCCACTCATTAGCTTCTGCCTTCTACTTCTTATTTATTCGGCTCTACATGAATATGCACATCATAAACCCCATAATGCTGGATCAACGTACGCTCAATAGAGTCTGCAATATCATGAGCTTTAGTTATGTTCAAGGAAGAATGGACAAGCACTTCCACATCGACGACCTCGTTATTTCCATAATATCTTCCCTTTATTTCTTTAATCCCTTTTACCCCATCCACATTTAATATAACCTTTTTATATAGTGCTAACTTGGCCTCATCAAATCCATCAGAAAGTTCATGTGTTGCTTGTTTAAAAATCTCAAAAGCTGTTTTACATATTAGAACTCCAACGATGAATGCAGTGATAGGATCTAGCCAAGGCATATTTAATTGGGAACCAAAAATCCCTATAGCCGCCCCTATACTTACCCAAGCATCTGAGATATTATCTTTCGCTGCTGACATAACAGCACTGCTTTTAATTTTCAAAGCTAATTTTTTATTATAACGGTAAACAAAATACATTACGAGTGCGGAGAATAACCCTACAAATGCCGCCACTATATCAGGGGATTCACTACTACCTTTGATTAATGAAGATCCTGCTCCGTATAAGACCTGCAAGCCGACTACCATCATAATAAAGGAAGCTAACATAGAAGCAATGCCTTCACTTTTCCAATGACCATATTTATGATCGTTGTCAGGTGGTCTTTGGGCAAGTCGCAAACCAATTAAAACTGCAATAGAAGCAACTATATCAGTAGTATTATTCCAACCATCAGCTTTCAAAGCTGCAGAGTCACTCCAGTAACCCACTAATAACTTCAATATAGATAAAGCTAGATAGGCAATAATACTGATAATCGCCCCACGTTCTCCTAGCTTTAGATTTTTATATTTTTGTTCTTCCATTTCATCACTCCTTGTTAACCATAAATCTAATAGTAACAAGTCAGATTCGTGTGAGTCTACAGAAACCTTTTTGTCTGTTTTTATAAGTTATAGAAAAAGAAAACTAAGTTGCGAAAGGTAAAAAAACATTGCTCGCTTCAGGTTCAGTTCTATAATGAAAGGATTCTACTTCAGTACTTGAGTAAGGCGATAAGCAGAAAAAGCCGCTATCCAAGTAGCAGCTTAACAATTAATATATTTGTTATCATTTAAAAAAACAGTAGTATTAAAATTCCTACTATAAAGCAGTAATAGGTAAAGTACACTAACTTTCCGTTTTTCATTATTCCCATAAACCACTTCATTGCTATATAACTCATTATAAGTGTTGCAATAAAAGCAGATAAATAAGGAAGGAATAAATCCATTTTATTCGGTTCCTCTATAAAGTCTGAAAGACCAAGGATCACTCCACCAAGACTTACTGGAATATACAGCATAAAGGAGAAGCGAAGAGCTGTTTCTTGTTTAATTCCTATTACTATCGCTGAAATGATAGTTGCTCCTGAACGACTTATGCCTGGCATTAAGGCAACTGCCTGTCCTAATCCTACAAAGAGAGCATCTTTTGCACTCATACTTTTTTCATCCTTTACTCCTCTTAGGTTACGAATAAACCATAAAGCAATTCCCGTAACAAAGAGCATACATGCAATTGTAGTCATACTCACGCTTTCAGCAATAACGTCACTTAGCAATACACCTAATATACCTGCTGGAATAGTCCCTATAATGATATAGCACACAAAACGAAAATCACTTTTCAAATCATCATTTTTTGTTCTTACATACTGAATAGAGTTAACTGCTAATCTCGCAATATCTTTTCTGTATACAAATAAAATCGCAAGCAAGGAAGCAGTGTTAGTAAGAATAGCAAAGGTAAAACCCTGCTCTCCTAAACCTAAAATCTCACTTGCTATCATCACGTGTCCACTTGATGAAACTGGTATAGGTTCTGTAAAACCTTGCACTAATCCAATAATAATCATTTTTATTATTAAAACTAAATCAAAATCCATTCCATACATTTCTCCTTCACAATCTTTTAATAAACCCATCCTACATTATGTTGTTTCTACATCCTAAATTCCCTTCAAATATGTATAGCTCCGTTTATGTATAGCCCTTAGTTATTTAAAAAGATCGATTTAAAGCAAGAGAGGTTACTATTTACTTATTTTGCTAGTTTGTGAACATACTAGTAACAGCATAGTATAGTCGTTGACATTTTGTCAACAGTGTAGTATATTTCAATTTGTTAAAAAAGGAGAAGGGTTGACAGGTAAATGACGCATAATAACATAGATGAAAATGAACTTGGGCATCTATTAAAAACTACTCTAGCAAATAAAAATATATCGATGAGTAAATTAAGTGTAGAGACTAATATTAATAAATCTACCATTTCAAGAATTATAAATGGAAATAGAAAAGCAACACCAAAGCATTTACAAGCATTTTCTAATTATCTACATATTCCAATCTATACGTTATTTACAGCTGCTGGATATACCAATGATTCCTTAGATTCTGAGGAAGATGGTTTCTCTGCTAAGATTAATGCCATTCAAGACATGATTAGATCCTCTGGAGTTTATAGTAGGGACTTTCATGTAGAAGAGGTAGAAACACAATTAAACAGATACGCCAAAAGATATAGTACTCTAGAAGATCCTAAGGATTTATTAATTCAATTTAAGAAGAAAGTTACGCTATTAGGAAGCCAAGGACCTTTTATGCAACAGTTAGATTCCTTATATAAGAGACTCAAATCTAACAAAGGGAGTACTACTCAGCTTTTATTAATTGGAAGCGGACTTCTTTATTTTGTTAGTACTTTAGATGTTATTCCAGATTATCTACTACCAATTGGGTATCTGGATGACGCTATTGCTATTAACATCATCATGGAGAAAATGACTAAGTTTTAAAATAAAGAGCCTTCTTCCTTCAAAAACATCTAAGGATAACAACACAAGAAAGAGGAATTTCAAATGAACTTCAAAGGAAAAAAACAAATATCCCGTACCTTTTTAAGGCTAGTAATTCTAGCACTTATTCTTTTCTGGTATCATGGAGAATTTAATACGTATTTTAAAGAGATAACCCTATTTCACCAAATCTTGTTATACATTTCTTATCTTGCCATCATACACCTAGCATTAGAAATAATGAGATGGAAGTTTTGGAGTAAATGGTTTTATGGAGAGGTTTTTTATAGAAAAAGACGTCAACAATAACCTTCCAACTTTTAAATAAGGGAGAAACTATTATTTATAAAAGAAAGGAAGGTCATATGGATGGAAGAGATGATTATTCATTTCATAGAATTTTTAAAACAATTTTCCTATTTTGGGATTATCTTAGCTTTAACCATTGAAACTGTTCCTGCTGAGATAGTTTTGCCAATGGCTGGGTACTGGGTTTTTCAAGGGGACATGAATTTCCTACTGGCTGTACTTGCAGGAACACTTGGTGGTACAACAGGTCCTTTAACTCTCTATGCACTTGGGAGATATGGGGGTAGACCTTTAATACTTAAGTATGGGAAATACTTCTTTGTAAAGGAACAGCATATTGACGCTTCCGATCATTTTTTTAGAAAATACGGAGCAAGTGTTGCCTTTATAGGTAGATTTATTCCTGGTATTAGAACAGCCATTTCTATTCCATGTGGTATTAGTAAAATGAATGTATGGAAATTTAGCTTATATACATTTCTAGCCATGTTACCTATTACTACTCTATATATTTACTTAGGCAGAAAACTCGGGGAAAATTGGGATAAAGTTGGCCCTATCGCCTCTCAGTATCTATTACCAGTAGCAGTAATTTTAATAGTGATTATCTTCGTTACAATTCTTATCAAGATAAGAAATAAGAAAACTTCTTCGGTGAAGGGAAGTTGATGGGAAAAACCTTACTAGATTCGTTTCTAGTAAGGTTTTTTATTAGGAGTGTTGTCACTTTTACTTGAGGAATGATGGCGTTGCTATCTTTCTTGTCCTGTAAATGTATACAATTCCTTTTAATTATTATTCATTAGTTGAATATGATTGACTATTTAAGGCTGGTACAAGATTTTATTTCATCTCTTCTTTGATCAGAGAGTCTTAAACGTTATTTCCTTTAAGTAACGTTTCACTTATTACAGGTATACTACCTCTATTGCATGCAACATAAGTAATGTAAATCATTTATTTAATTTTAATTATGTATGAAATTTCACTATATTTACTATGTAACTAAAAGACCCTAGATAAATTACCAGTGAATAATAGTCTATATCTAAGATCTTTTAATCAGATAGCTAATTAAGATAACCTGACATTTCACTTTCACACATACCCTTCTTCACTTATATTTTCTGTTGGATTAAACAATAGTTGATTAGATATCTTCTTTCTTCTTTTCTTTTCTTTTCTTAATGTTTCAATCCCGTTTTAAAAAGCAATTGTTCGCTTGCAACAACTGCTTTTTTATTTTTGCTTTGCCTCACGGGCAGCCCATATTATTACTGGTATTAATAATAAAGATAGTATTCCTCCTGCTAAGGATAAAGTAGCAAAACTTGAACCAGCTACAATCATACCAGACATGGCTCCACCTGCAGCTCCTGATAAAGCAATTAGAACATCAACTGTTCCTTGTGTTTTAGCTCTTGTAGAAGTTTCCGTTGAGTCCACAATAAGAGCTGTACCACTTATTAAGCCAAAATTCCATCCTAATCCAAGTAACATGAGAGCTATTACTAGAAGAATCATAGAATCTCCTGGAGCGAAAGCGGAGATTAAGCCCGCTAACAGTAATGTAATTCCTGAAGCAATTCCCATTGCGATACGACCTAATTTATCAACAAGAATACCTGTAATAAGGGATGGTAAATACATGGCTCCTATATGGAATCCAATTACTAAACCTACAGCGCCTAGTCCATGTCCATGATGACTCATATGCACAGGTGTCATTGTCATAATGGCAACCATTACAATTTGAGTAAGAACCATAATGGTTGCACCAACCACTACTCCCTTGTTATTGTAAGTATCGTTTGTAGCCACTACAAGTTCTTTGTGTTCCACTTTGACGCTAGCTGCTTCTATCCTTCTAGCAATAATTAATGGATTTGGACGTAGCAAAACGAATAAAACAACTCCAGCTAATATATATGCAGCTGCTGCTAATATAAATGGACCAGTTAATGCGGGGACATGAATAGAAACAGCAAAATCACCTAGCACATTTACTAAATTTGGCCCTGCTACTGCTCCAAATGTAGTAAACCCCATTGTTATACTAATAGCAGTTGCCCGCTGCTTATTTGTCGCTAAATCTGTACCAGCGTATCTTGCTTGTAAGTTTGTTGCTGATCCTGCTCCATATATGAGTAGAGAGATTAATAATAAAATAATGCTATTAATCATGGCTGATGCAATAACACCTATCGCACCAATTCCCCCCAGCATAAAACCAGTTGATAGACCTATACGTCGGCCATAACGTTGTGAAAGTCTCCCCACCATTAGTGCTGCTCCTGCTGAACCTAATGTAAACAAAGCAGATGGAACTCCAGCAAAAGCATCTGTACCTAGCATTTGTTGCGCAAGAAGCGCTCCTACCGTAACACCTGCAGCTAGACCTGCTCCCCCAAATACTTGAGATATACTTATAATGAATAAAGTACGTTTGTATAAAGATTTTTGTTTCTCTGAGGAATAATCATCCTCATGTAAACGATCTGTTTGTGCATTCACCACATTGTTTTTCTTCCTTCCCCTTTTAACTGGTTTCTTTGTTTAAACTAAATAATAACAGCTTCCTTCTCCATTTTGTTACGATGTTTTATAAGAACTTTTAAACACTAAATACTTATTAACAAATCAAGCTTCCGAGCTAAAAAATAGTCTTATTCCGTCCAAAAATAATACCAGATAAATTAATAATTAAATACTCTAGTGAAAGTTATTGGCTTTTGGTTAGTACTAATAAAAATCAGCACACAAGAGAGATTATCCCAAGTCTAAACTTTTTCATTAAATAAAAAAGCACACAATTCATGTGCACTTTTTCTTATATATTTGGCTATACATATAAAGAATAAGAATTTCCTTTATATAAAATGGTTGGTTTCTGCTACAAGTTAGGCAGTAAGGTCTACAACGGAAGATTTAATTGCCATGACACTCCAAACTTGTCATTTATCCAACCAAATTTCTTACTGAAACCATAATCTCCAATCGGCATAAGTGCTTGTCCACCGTCTAATAGCTTGTCATAAAGCTCATCTACTTCTTCTTCTGTATCACAATCTATAAAGATAGAAAAAGAAGGAGTAAAGGTAAATTCATGTTTTAGATTACTATCTATGCACATAAATTCTTGTTCTTTAACAACAAAAGTAGCCTGCATAACCGTACCCTCGTCTCCTCCTTCATCTGCTCCATATCTTACAATACTTGTAATGTTAGCATCTTGCATAATGTTACTGTAATAATTCATGGCTTCTTCTGCTTTCCCACCTTGAAACATTAAGAATGGAGTAGCTTTTTTCATTTCATCCAACTCCTTTATTATTTATAAAAAACAATATTACGGTTCACCAATTCCCATTGCTAGCAAAAGGAAAAAAGCAAATACTAAAACCAGTCCATTTCCTAATAACCCCAGGAAAAACAAGAGAATCTGCTTCTTAACCAAGGATATGATGGCAAGTACAATCCCAACAAAAGATAAAATACTGTGAATAATAATCATGAGATAGATATCGACATTAGGTCCTCTCATGATAAAAAAAGTGATAATGCTAATTAATACAGGTAGTAGGGATAATAAACCTACTATCCTTCCAACCTTCCGATCCATAACATCATTCTCTCCCATTGCTAATTATTAATACTTCATGAAAGATGGAACTAATTTACCACTTTTTAAGCATTCTATACTTCATGCTGTTATTCCTTTTCCTCAAACCTTTTTGACCAAAGAAAATCTACCATAGGAGTACTAGGTACAACAAAGTTCAAAGAATCATTACGACTTAGTAGGTATTTGGAAAAGCAAAGTCGTTTTCTATATTCTTCTCCTTCCACTTTTGTTCCATAGTGTGGCCTCGTCACTAATCGTAATGAATATTGATCTAAGATTTTACGAACCATCTTCAAATCACTCTGTATCTTTGGTTTTGAGACAAATAGTTCATCTTCTAAGCTTTCTAGCTTTATTGGCTCACTTTCTAGTAGGAATTTATTTAATAGATACATCACTCTACTATTTTGATTTGTAAAGTTTAAGGAGTTAGAATGCTTGCTATAATGAGAAAGCACATAAACACGGCTTTAAAAAAAAATGGATTACAACCCCTTGTTAAACGGCACTAGTGATAAAAAGGGATATTATAAATTTTATTCAATATATTTTTTCATATGAAAACATTTTACTTTTTCAAGAGATTCACTCTACAATAAGGGTAATACCAGAATCCTTTATACCAAGTTTTATATTTTTGATTGACCCTATTATTTTTTCAAAAAAAATCTAGGAGGTAATCTATATGAAGTATGTTGTAGACAAAAAGTGGCTATTGGAGCATATGCAAGATGAAGATGTTGTCATTGTGGATTGTCGGTTTGATTTAGCAAATCCAGCCATAGGAGAGAAGCTTTATCAAGAGAGTCATATAGAAGGAGCTTATTACTTTGATCTCCATAAGCAATTATCCGCGCCTGTTTCCACTCATGGTGGAAGACATCCACTACCAGATATGAAAGACTTTCAATCCAAGATTGAAGCATCTGGTATTAATCCAAGTAAAACAGTCATTGCTTATGATAGTGGTATTAGTCAGTATGCTTCCCGATTTTGGTGGCTGCTTTCCTATATCGGTCATGAAAAGATTTATATATTAAACGAAGGGTTTAACGGTTGGATTGAGGCTGGCTACCCCGTGACACAAGAAATTCCTAAAAGGCAAGGAACAAGTTATGAAATAAAACTACAAGAAGACATGTTGGCATCATACACTGAAGTGAAAGATATTGTAGATAATAAAAAGAAATTGCCTATATTAATAGATTCTAGAGCGCAAGAGCGCTATTTAGGTAAAGTAGAACCATTGGATCGAGTAGCAGGACATATTCCAGGTGCGATAAACAAGTTCTTTGAAGAGGGATTATCAAAAGGCATATTTAAAAATAGTGAGGAACAAAAAAAGAGATTTGCTGAATTAAATACAGAGGACCCTATTATCGTTTATTGTGGCTCTGGGGTGACGGCTACTCCTAACTACATAGCTTTAAAGATGGCTGGTTTTCAAAACGTAAAACTATACGCAGGTAGTTATAGTGATTGGGTATCCTATGAAGAAAATCCAGTTGAAAAAGAAGACAGTAGTATCTAAGGCGAGATTTCAAATCTAAATGTAAGGCATGACTTCCACTCAGAAGTCATGCCTTTTCTTCTCCTTTACATTATCTCTTCCTTTTCCACTGTCTTAGCAATTATTAGCCCCCAACAAAAGTAACCCTAACTCTAGCGAATAGTGCACCAATGAGTATCATTTTACATCTCTTCATCTTACCTGTAGTATAAAATAAGGGAAAATTTAGTGAAAAATTGATAGTGAGACAGCCATAACGGTGATTTAGTAGAGGTGAACTTACATGTTACTAACAGAAAAAATGAAGGAAGATATATTTTCTTCTTCTGAAAAAGCCATCATTGAATACTTATTCGAACAGAGAGAAAATATTAAAGATAAAACAACCAAACAGATATCTAATGATACATACACTCACCCATCTATCTTAATTAGAATTGCAAAAAAGCTTGGATACAAAGGGTGGTTAGAATTAAAAGAAAAATTTCTTGCTGAGATAGAATATATTAATAGTCATTTTTCATCAATTGATGCAAATTATCCATTTGAAGAACAGGATAATATTATGACTGTTGCTAATAAAATGGCTTTACTGAATCAGACCACCATTAGTGATACTTTATCTTTAATTAATAATGATGACTTACAAAAGGCAACGAATATGTTACAGAAAGCGGAGCATATTAAAATATTTTCCATGAACCACAATTTATTGATTTGTCATGATTTTAAATTAAAAATGAATCGAATTGGAAAGTATGTTACCCTTTGTGAAGTGGATCCCCATTTTGATGCTGTAAACTCCAATCAGAATACATGTGCCATTATTATTTCTTACAGTGGAGAAACCGAGACCATCATTCGTCTAATACCTTTTTTAAAGAAAAATAAGATACCTATTATTGCGATGACAAGTATAGGCGAAAACACCATTACAAAATTTGCAGATTGCATCTTGCGCATTACAACAAGAGAAAAACTATATTCGAAAATTGCCCAATTCAGTACCAATAATTCTATTTGCTTTTTATTAGATGTTCTATACTCTTGCGTATTCTCCCAAGATTATGATAACAACCTAAAATATAAAACGAAGTACTCCAAGTTTTTTGATCATCGAAAAACTTCCAATGTTGTTATGCAAGAAGAAGAACAAGAGAACATATGAATACAGAATGTAGAAGATGAGAAGAGAAGTTTATCTACTTCTCTTTTTTTATGCACAGCTTTTCCATCACATACTGTATTAGCGATATTTGTAAACAATATTTACAAATTTTCACTGAAATAGCAAACGAATTTGTAAATAGAAAACGTTTTCCACTCTTGTGTATTGAATATTTTTTTCTTTGTTTTATACTGATTATGTAAGACATAGAGAGAAAAATCTTCATAAATCTTCTTTTTAACTTCTTAATAAAAAATTTACATTCACGTTCATATTTTTGTAAAAAAATATTAGTGATACTCTCCCTTTTCCTTAGGGAATTCTAAATATTAATAGAATAGGAGCAGATAACATGACTCAAGGTGTAAAAATTGTAACTATCGGTGGAGGTAGCAGCTACACTCCTGAATTAATGGAAGGTTTTATTAAAAGATATGATGAATTACCAATAAGAGAAATGTGGTTAGTTGATATTGAAGAAGGAAAGGATAAGCTCGAAACAGTTGGGACTATGGCTCAAAGAATGTGGGATGCTTCTCCTTATGACGTAAAAGTTCATTTAACACTAGATCGTCGTGAAGCTTTAAAGGATGCTGACTTTGTTACTACTCAATTTCGAATCGGTCTATTAGATGCTAGAATTAAGGATGAGAGAATTCCGTTATCTTATGGAATGGTAGGTCAAGAAACAAATGGTGCTGGAGGTATCTTAAAAGCATTCCGAACTATTCCTGTTATTTTAAGTATTGTAGAGGATATGAAAGAACTATGCCCTAATGCTTGGCTAATTAATTTCACTAATCCAAGTGGAATGGTTACAGACGCTATTATCCGCTATGGTAAATGGGAAAGAGTTATCGGTTTATGTAATGTTCCAGTAAATGCTATGATGGCTGAGCCGGAATTAATTGATAAAACATTAGATGAGCTTATATACTCTTTTGCTGGCTTAAACCATTTCCACTGGCATAAAGTACAGGACTTAAAAGGCAATGATGTAACTTCAGAAATTATCGATAAATTATATGATGGAGAATCTGGTATTCCTACTAATATCCATGATATCCCTTTCTACAAAGAACAATTAAAACGAATGAATATGATTCCTTGCGGATATCACCGTTATTACTATAGATCAGAAGAAATGTTAGAGCATATGTTAGAAGAATATAACGATCCTAATAAAGGCACAAGAGCTCAACAAGTAAAACAAACAGAGTCAGAGCTGTTTGAACTGTACAAAGATCCTAACTTAGATCATAAACCAGAACAACTATCTAAGCGCGGTGGAGCTCATTATTCAGATGCTGCTTGTGAGACTATTGCTTCTATCTATGCGAATAAAAATACACATATCGTTGTTTCTACTAAGAATAATGGGGCAATCCCAGATTTAGCTCCAGATGATGTAGTAGAAGTATCAGCATATATCGGCTCTGCTGGAGCAAGACCAATTGCATTTGGATCTTTCCATCCTGCTGAAAGAGGTTGGTTACAAGTAATGAAGAATATGGAGTTATGTGTAGAAGAAGCTGCCGTGACTGGTGATTATGGATTAGCACTACAAGCCTTTACCATTAACCCATTAATCCCTAGTGGAGATACGGCAAGAAAAGTACTAGATGAACTATTAGTTGCACATAAAAAGCATTTACCTCAATTTGCAGAGAAAATTGCAGAATTAGAAGCTAACGGGGTTACAGTTAAAGATGAGATTTCTAGAGATCTAAACTAAGGAAAATAGTATAAGGATTCCCTCCCTAGCATACTAAAATCCACCTGTATTTGACAGGTGGATTTTCGTTTTTCTATTAACTAGCAGGCACGCTACTAAACATACTGACATATCACTTGATTAAATCTCTCCCTTTCATCCCAGAAAGATCCGTGACCACTATAGTGAAAAGGAATTAATTGTGAATGCTGTATTTTCTTATTCATATCTTCTGCTTGCGAAAAAGGTATCACCTTATCATGAACTCCATGAATAATGAGTGTAGGAGCCATAATACTAGAAAAATCCGGATTTAAGTTAAATTCCTTTAACAAGGTAATAATCGCTGCAGTTGACCACCCTGCTGCTTCTAACCCCATCTGCATAAACCAATCAGAAAAAGGACGAGTTACATATTGAAAGAAGAAACTATCCATTACATTTTGCATCATCTTAGGACGATCATTTAAGGAGTCCATTAGAAAGGTGTGTGCTGTTTCCGCTGTAAACCCTGTCGGCGCAGCAGCATCTACAAGAATAAGCTTTGAAACTCCATAACTATTATGTCTGGACATATAACGAATTGCTATTGCACCACCAGTAGAATGACCTAATAGGGAAAAATTAGTCAGCTGAAGTTTATCTACTACCATGCGAATATCATCCGCTAACCTACTTAACGTATATCCACCAAAAGGCTTATCAGAATTCCCAAAACCTCTCCAATCAATACCAATACAACGATATCCCTTTGCCG
The DNA here is from genome assembly GCF_009183415.1 of Bacillus sp. B1-b2. Classification (GTDB taxonomy): domain Bacteria; phylum Bacillota; class Bacilli; order Bacillales; family Cytobacillaceae; genus Niallia. Next base: position 26,756 of record NZ_WEHU01000035.1, read on the forward strand.
GAAGAATATTGAATTGATATTCAAACTGTTTATGACTTAATGGCCAACCATGTAAAAACACAATTGTTTTACTACCGCTAGGATTAAGATCCTCTACATAAAGATCAACACCAGTATCTACCGAAATATAATATCCCATAAAACGCCTCCCTCATTATATAGTCTTCATAGGATATTTATTTTGTTCATCCTAGGTGTATACCTAGTAGTCAGTAATTTTATATATATTGACCTTTTTTATGTAGGAGGAGTGGCAAGCTTCATAAGATAAGAGTATGCATATTGAGTCCATACTAGCAATATGGTTGCCAGTGAAACGTACAGAATGGTATATATCCAAAATGGAATATTAACAACAAGTACCCCAAAGTGATATAAGGGCAAATCCAAAACAAATATCATAATAGGAGCCAGCATACGCCATCTAAACTTATTAAAGTTCACAAGACATACGACATATATCAATCCTTTTATAAAGCCTAGGCTTGCAGAAAGAAAAATATCATCATGGTATATATCTTCAAAAAAACCATATTCATAATGACGAATATTAACAACGGACATTATATACATAACTGTACCAGCGCAGCACCAGATATGCATCCAAAGCATGATAAAACGAGCCCAACTGCTACCTCTCTGTAGTACCCGCATAAAGAACTTACACAAAAAGATGAAAAGGATAACAGCAATGAAAGTAAATTCACTTCTCCACCAGTTTGTGTAGTAAATATTCATTGCTTCAAAAGCAAGTTCTACTCCTACTAGTGTTATGGCAAAGAGAATAATCCACTTAAGTCGTAATTTATAGTAAGCAGCAAAAACTCCTAATGCAGGAAGAATAAATAGGTTGGAGACAATGGCACCTAATATATTGTCATAATATGGGACGGACAAAATTTCAGGTTTATAATAATAACAATTTCCTATTACCATCACAAAGAATTCCGCTACATACACCATTCCTGAAAAAGAAATTAATAGCACAAAAACGCCAAACTGTCGTTGGTTTATGATTGTATATGTGAGTATGAATATACTCACAAGTATAAGAATTAAATATGGCAAATAGTTAGGCATGTATAATGAGCATCCTTTTTTGCTTAGCTTATCCCAAAACTCAGTGGATATATGCAAATCATTTTGATTTTTTTCATAGCTCATTTCTATGACTACATTTTACTAAAAAGAAAAAAACCACCTAGACAACAAAGGTGATTTTATTACTACCCCTTGTTATTTATAAAACAAGTAACTCAAGGATAGACTTTTCTTTCTGTTTTATGCCTTTTCTAAAACAAGTTCTAGTTGAACAGTAAGGTCATTTTCTGTTTCTAGAGCAACGGAGTGTGGATTTTCCATTCCAAAGTCAGCAAAGGTTACCACTGTAGTGCCTGATAATAATAGTTGTCCATTTTGATATACTGCTTCTGATTCAAATTGAACATCCTTTTCCATCCCCTTAATCGTTAGGGTTCCATCTATTGTTATAGGAACTACACTTCCCTCCGTCCATTCTGCTGATAATTCTGAAAAAGATGTTGTTGTAAAGGTAGCCTCTGGATACTCTGTAACATCCAGGTATTCTGCTCCTTCTTTTACATGATCATCTCTTTGGCTATTTCCCGAATCTAATGCAGTCATATCTACAATACCTTCACCAGTCATAGAAGTTGGGTTATTAACATCTACTGTCCAATTACCTGTTACCTCTTCATTCACAAAGTTAACTGTTTCCTTTGATGTTGTTACAGACCAATAGACACTTGATTCATTAGCTATTTCCCAGTTCCCATTAAGATCATCAACTGCTACAGGCTCCCCACTCGAATCATTATTATTAGAACCTGATGAAGATACTTCTTCGGTTTGATCAATTACTGAATTAATTTCCACATTATTTCCCATATAATCACCAAGGAAGACATATCCACCTACTCCAATTAATACGGCAACAACAGCTGCTAGTGAGATTATATATTTTTTCTTCAAATGTATACGCTCCTTTATATTGTTATTTTTCTATCAAATTTTCAACTAAACATACGCTTATATATAAGACAACTGAAACAACAACCTCCTATCTTCTCCTTCCTTTTGTTAAAAACATCTTATAAACCGAACCTTAAATGAATCTTAAATGAGAATGAATAATAGAATATTTTCAAATAAAAGTGATATGATTAACAAAAATGAAACAAATAACCACTATTTGTAATGATAAGGAGAGGCATAATGAGGATTTTAATAGTAGAGGATGAAATGGGGCTTGCAGAAGCATTAGCTCAAATACTAATGAAAAACCATTATTACGTTGACATAGTAAATGACGGAGAAACTGGGTTGGACTATATCCTCACTGGCATTTATGACCTACTTCTTCTCGACATTATGCTACCTGAAATAGACGGAATAACAATTTTACGAGCAATTCGTGAAAAAGGCATTGCAACACCTGTAATTCTCCTTTCTGCAAAAGGTGACATTTCTGACAAAGTATCTGGTCTTGATAATGGAGCAGATGATTATATGGCCAAACCCTTTTCTACAGACGAGCTCTTAGCAAGAATTAGAGCAGCTTTAAGGCGAAATAATGAAGTAGTTCCAGATGATTCCTTAAAATTCGGTGATTTAGAGTTAACCATGTCTACTCTTATGCTTTCATGTAAAGAGAAAGAATTGAAGCTAATACTAAAAGAAGGCAAACTATTAGAGCTACTACTCATTAGAAAAAACACGGTAACATCTAAAGAACAAATTATTGAAAAATTATGGGGACTTGACTCAGACGTTGAGCATAATAATGTAGAAGTATATATTTCTTTTTTAAGAAAAAAACTAGTATTCTTACATTCAACTGTTCAAATTAAAACAATTAGAGGGGTTGGTTACATGGTGGAGGTGATATCAGATGTTCACCAAACTTCGTAATCGATTATTGATTATTAATATGGCTACTATTCTTTTTATTATGATAGTAGCATTTGTTTCTATCTATTTTATCACTTGTCAAAAAGTAGAAAGTGACATTGATATTAATCTTGAAATAGTATCGGATTATTATCACAAGAAAGAAAAACAATCACCACCCAAAGATTCCCAGAGTAAAGGTTACACCAAGGATGAACTATTACCATGCTTTGCATTAAGAACAGATTTACAATGGAATATATTATCTACAGAATCCAAGTTAGATCTAGATCATACATTCTTTGAACTTGTTGTAGATGACATTTCTAGTACTAATTCCTTACATGGACGGCTAAAACTAGATGATATTAACTGGGCTTATAAGGTTGAGCAGAATTCATCTGGTTATTCTATTTATGCTCTTGACGTCACTTCCGAATTGAAAGTAGTGAATAATCTTCTTTATGCTTTTGTCATTGTTGGAATAATTATGTTAATACTCATCTTCTTCCTAACAAAACTTCTAGCAAATCGTTATATTAAACCAGTCAAGGAAGCGTTTGAGAAGCAAAAACAATTTATTTCTGACGCCTCTCATGAATTAAAGACACCACTATCTGTTATCCATACAAACACAGATGTACTCTTAAGTAATAAAGAAGATTTAATTGTTAACCAATTAAAATGGGTGGAACATATAAAAACAGAAACAGAAAGAATGAAATTACTTACAAACGATTTACTTTATCTTGCTGAAATGGACGATAAACATACAGATATTATCTTTGCTCCTTTTAATATTAGCCATGCAGTAGAAAGCGTTATTCTCACAATGGAAGGAGTCATTTATGAAAAGCAAGTAAATCTTGACTATCAGATTGAACCCAACATAACTACCACTGGTAATGTAGAGCAGATGAAGCAATTAGTCATGATTTTGCTTGATAACGCCATTAAATATACTAATACTCAAGGCTTAATAACATTAGAATTAAGAAAACGACATAACGAGGTAATACTAGAGATAACTAATACCGGAACAGGGATATCTAAAGAACATCTGGAAAAAATATTTGATCGTTTCTATCGAAATGATCCATCCCGATCTCGTAAGTATGGTGGCTATGGTCTAGGACTTTCTATTGCAAAATCAATTGTAGAAAAGCATAAAGGGAAAATTAGTGTGAAGAGTAATCCTAATGAAATGACTACTTTTACGGTGAGATTTGGATAAACATTCACCCTTATCTACTTATTAATTCCTTTTACTTTTTTATGGAATATTCTGTATTATATAAATAATATTTAAGTACGATGAAGAGAAGATCCGTTTGGTGAAAAGGAGTAAGATGCTTTATTGAAGCAAGCCTCAGAGTATCCAATTGGAACCTATTAGGAGATAGTTGGACGGGAGCTCCCGTTATAGAGCTTGGGTATAGTATTTGTACCTGATAATACGGGGGGGGGGTTGCTTACCTTTACTCAAAACAATATACCAAGTAAGTAGCATGGGACGGGTCATAAGCGTATATGATCTCGTTCAATCTATTCTATTAAACATTCTGACTAGTATAATGGGGGTTGCTGCTCAAGTTATTCCAATTCAGACAGAAGTAATTATAGGAATTATCTTAATGGTAGTGCTATCATTCCTGTTATGTATCCTTTCATTGATACCAACTAAAAAAGAACTATTAGAATAATATGTCTAATAATAAATGAATATATTAGCATAAAGGAAAGTCCTTACATGAGGGTAAACGAAAAGCTTCTCAGAGTTTCTACTACTCTTGAGAAGCTTTTGTTTTGTTTCATACTCTATTTGAAACACAAAGTGAATCACCAAAATATATTGTATTTCAACCTAAAAATCTTTATTTATTATCTTCTTTTGCTACACTAGCCTCTTCTTCCACACCATGATTCCAAACTAGTAACAATTTATCTACATCATTCTTTAAATCTACAAGCTTATTTGCTTCTTGAACAAGAATGTTCATCATATTTAGTTCATCATCACTAATTTCAATAAGCTCTTCAAACATTTCCACTGATTCTCGCGAAATAGCAGCTATCTCTTTAATGGTTGACATAATAACTTGAGAGCTTGATGATAATTCTTCTGAACTTGCAGAAGAATTTGCGTTATTTTCAGCAATAATCTCCGTTGTAGATAGAATTTTCTCAAACATACTTCCTACTTCTACAATGGTAGCATTGGTATCTGCAAATTCTTCTGTTCCCTGTTTCATAGAACTTACAACTACATCGGTTTCTTCTTGAATATTTTTCACAATATTCGACACTTCTGAAGAAGATTGACGTGATTGTTCTGCTAATTTTCTAACCTCATCTGCAACAACAGCAAATCCTTTTCCATGCTCTCCTGCACGAGCAGCCTCAATTGCTGCATTTAATGCAAGTAGGTTAATTTGCTCCGAAATTCCTGTAATGACTTTAACGATGGTTCCAATTTCTTGAGACTTCTCGCCAAGCTTCATAATGGAATTATTGGTTGTGTTAATGGTTTGATTAAACTTCTCCATCTTCTCTAGGGAGTCCTTCAACTTGTCGTTGCCTTCTTGTGTTAATTCTAATGTTGTATTAGACTGCTCCGAAATTTGGTTTGATCGGATAGATAAATCCTCAATTGCTTTAGACATATCTTCCATCGAAAAAGAGCTTTCTTCCGTTGCTATTAATTGCTTCTGTAAGCCTCTGCCTACCTCGTCAATTGCAGCTCTTACGATATCCGCTTTCTCAGATACATACTCTCCGCTATCAGAAAGATTGCCACCTGCTTCATGTACATGCTTTGCAAATGTATTAAATTTCTCTCTAACATTACTTACATATCCAATAAGCTGATTGAACGCAGCATGATCTGCATTTCTTTCTTCCACTTCTCCTACAATATTCCCTGCCGATAATTCCTTCATTCCATTTAATATTTCATTATTAATATGAGAGCGTTTTTTAAGTGAAAAATATCGTATAGCAAAAAATACGGTCGATCCTAATAGAATCACAATTAAACCTAGCAATATAGCTTCCATGATAAACTTATCTCCTACCTCTAATTTTTATTGAGTTTTTAAAGTTCTTTTATAATGATATATGTTCCATCTGCTAAACTTGAGGAAATACCATTTAACTTACTATTATCCTGATATTTATGAACAATGAAATTACCATCTAAATCCACATATTTATTCATACCATGGTATTTTTCCATTACGCGCATAGATTTTGGATTAGTTGCTTCTCCAACTACAGCCTTTAATCCATCGGCAGTAGCTTTCAAGATAAGCAGACTTCCTAATTCCTTAATAATTTCATGACGTTCTTGATCAGCAATAACACCTAACATGAAAAGGTGTAGGATTTCTCCATTTTCCAGTTCTTTTTCATTTCGTTTTTGATAGTCTTCTAAGAAGCGTTTATCCACATCTTCTAAAACATGTAAAATCACATTCATATCAGAGAAAGACCCTTCAAAAACATCTTCTCCAATAATTTCTGGAGCATTGGTATCACCAGCTAGTACACCTACAACCTTATCATTAGAATCTATCGCCACTGCACAGTACCCTTGCTCCACTGTAGCTTCTAAATAATCCTTTGTAAAATGGTAAAAATCTTCATATTGGATATTTAATAAGCCAACCATTGGCTCTTGAACCCATTTCCCTGATACATCCACACCAATAAAAGTACGAGCCAAACATTCAGCTGCTTTCTCTAATAATTCTATTTGTTCTTTATTTATAATTTCATATGTGTATAACTCTAGCGTATCCTTCACTTGTTATCATCCTTCCAAATTATAAATTTCAGTATCTATGCTTTCTCCAAAAGGACTTTACATAGAATGGTTAACTCGATCAATAAAGGTACCAGTGAACTCGATTCTTTCTAAGGCATTTCTAATTTGAACTTGAGCAATTTTAGAAGATGGCTTTACTACAAGAACGTCCTTAAAACCTAGTGTAGAATAAAATTGCATGGTTTGCTCTAATTGTGGAACTACTTTTGAAGGTACTGGTGTTTGGTGAGTACCATCAACAACAAATGTATAATCTTGTCTATTAACCTTATTAATTGTTTCTTGTAAGTCCACCATATATCCTTCTGCATCTTCTGCCCTCATTAAACCATGTACTTGAACCTGCACTTCTTTTGCATTTTCATTGATGGCCATTTTATACTTCTTTTTATCTACTACTATCATCCCTAGTCTCCCTCTCTCAAAGCTTCTATACTAAATCTGTGATGTTTTGTACGTTTTTTCTTGGAGCCAAAATAAAAAGCTATCCTACATATGGATAGCCAAATAACACTGATTGTGGTTGTTGGCAACCCGACTATCATATCCAAATGGATTTTAGACTCGTAGCTTTGCGTCCTTACCTTTCGATAAGTTTGCCTTTTTCATATAGTTGAAAAAATAGTACTAATCTCCTGATGATATCGTACTATATTATTATAGAGAAGATGTCATTTTTTGTCGATAGCTGTTGAGTTTCTTCAAAAATTTGGATAATTATATTTCATAGATTAAGGATGGATGATTCGTATCTTAACTTTCCATACAAATGAGTCTTGAAAGTTATTTTTAATAGGAAATAAAAGGAAACTGCCCATTTTAGACAATTCCCTTTTAAGTGTTTATCCAACTTTCTTATCTATCTTTTCACGTGGTGACAAGTAACCTGTTCCAGCACCCCACTTTAAATATGTCCAAACACGCAAAACTTTCTCAAATGGTCCTGTTTTAAAAAACTTTAGATAAAAGATACTTCCAACTAATTGAGCACTATAAACGAGTATCGTTAAACCGATCCCTGCGAGAACACCTAGTTTTCCGAATAAGCCTATTCCATATCCGTAAAATATCGAGGTACAAATAATAGTTTGTAATAAATAATTTGTTAAAGATAATCTTCCGACAGAGATAAAACCTTGAACCAAAGAGTTTTCTTTGTTTTGTAGCAATAGAGAGAACAGAAAGATATATCCAAAAGCAAGTACTGGCCCTCCCAATGCATATCCAACACCACTTATGCCAAGGCTCGGAAGTAGAAAAGGCATCATCTTAAGAACAATCCCACTAACTATAAAAATCAGCCCTAAGTTTTTCCACTTCTTCGAGTAAGAAGCCTCTCTTATTTTAGTAAACCACTTTTGCTTCGCTGCAATCATACCAAATAAGAACATTGGTAATGTTACAAATGGTGTAAGGATAAGTATAAATAGCATTGCTCCTTCTGTCATTAGCTCTGTTAGAGGATCTTCGTTCATTCGGTGCGATAATATTTCTGTGTAAGAGCCATTTTGGTAAACATCAAGAGTAGTTGTAACATAATCAGCCATAACACTTTTCTCTTCTTGTGTAGTAGCTACATCTAATGGTCCATAGCTTAGAATACTTATAAAAGAAATTAAAATGATTCCCCATATATAAAGTGTTTTAACTTTTCGGTTTAGATATAAAAGTAAAACAAAACCTGTCATACCATAAGCAGTTAGGATGTCTCCTTCCCAAAGAAGGGTACTATGTAAAATTCCTAATATTAGCAACAGCAAAAAACGCCTTGCTAAGTAACGCTTAACTGGTAAACCCTTATTTTCTAAACTCTCTTTCATTTTTATCATTCCATAACCAAACAAAAACGCAAAGATTGGCATAAAACTCGATTCAATTAATACTTTTAACACGATATGTGTTATATGATCGAAGTTGGATATAGAATAATGAGCCATTTCATCTTTTCCATATATACCATATTGAAAAATCAACATGTTTGCTGCCAGAATCCCAAACAAGCTTAAGCCCCTTAGAGCATCTACCACAACAACCCTATTATTCATAAACTATCTTACCCCTTTGTTCTAATATATTTTCACTTTACACTATTCAGCTTACTGTAGAACATTTCTTTATTTACCAATAGATTACAATTTTTACAGATTGGTAAGGTTAAAGTAAGGTAGCTATGTTAGGATAGTTGAGAGGTGAATTTAATGGTAAATTTAAACATCTTATTAGTAGATGATGAACGCTCCATTGTTTCCATGATGGAAACAGTATTAAAAAAAGAAGGCTATAAAAATATAAAAACAGCACAGACGGTGAAACAGACACTCGAACTAATAGAGACTCATCCATTTGATTTTATTATCCTTGATGTGATGCTCCCAGATGGCAGTGGTTTTGATTTAGGACCCAAAATCCGTGAAAAAGGAAATGCTTATATTTTATATTTAACAGCACGAACGACTGATTTTGATGTATTGACTGGCTTTGCAATGGGTGGGGATGATTATGTTACCAAACCATTTAATCCACTTGAAATTGTAGCAAGAATAAAAGCTGTTCAGAGAAGAAATGCGGTATCTTCTAGTAACACAGAAAGTAAACTGCAGCCTTTTATTTATGATTTTGGTTATTTCCAAGTTAATGAAGTAACAAAGGAATTGAAAGTGAATGGGAAGGTAATAAATTGTCCAGCACTTGTCTTTCGATTACTAGTCTATTTATGCAAACACCCAAATCATGTTTTTACAAAAAGTGATTTATTTGAAGCCGTTTGGGGCATAGATCACATCGTTGATGATAATACCATTATGGTGCATATTAGACGACTACGGGAACGAATTGAGCCTGATCCTAGCAATCCTCAGTTTCTTGTTACAGTTAGAGGCTTGGGTTACAAGCTAGTGATGGAGGAAAGTCATGAAATCCATTAAGCGGAGAATCGCATTTCACTTTTCGCTACAATTCATCTTTATGGTCTTGCTAGTGACAACCGTTTTGTTAGCTACCATATTTTTTCTATTTAGAATGGAAGCAAACAAAGAAGTTAACCATACATATCCTAATGGGTTTTTAGAAGCAATTGCAACGGAAACAATGGTAGAAGAGTCTCATACTAAAGTTCGGCAATATTGGATTGATTCCTTAAAAGAAAGAAAAATGTGGCTACAAATTGTCAATAAACATGGTGAAGTCATACATAAAATAAATGTGCCTTCACAAATTCCTAACCATTATTCTATTAATCAAATTATGGAAATAGAGGATAAACAGAAGTATGGAAACTACGATATTGCTACATATTTCGATTCCTTTTATAAGAATCGCCCTTATTACTTTATTCTTGGATATCAAGATGAGATACAGAAACAATTAGTGGAATGGTATGAACAATACAATCATAATGGTCTCATCCAAGAGGAAGATGCGACTAATCTAACCAAGCAGTTAGAACAACTAGATGGATATTTTTTAGACATTATTAATAGTGATGGAAAAGTGATAAGACGAATAGGGGAGAGTACACAGCCTTTGCAATATAATGAGCTGCTCATTACAGCTCAGTTGAAGGAACCCTATAGTTATGGAGATTACATACATGTAAAACAAGCTGGAAATACTACATGGATTTTGCATACTCCTTTTGAAAACGAGCAGCTAAGCTATACCATACTACAAGAAATCCTCATTGTGTTATCTGTAATAGGTGGAGTTATTTTATTTACGCTCATTCTACTCTCTGTTTGGCATGCTATTCGATATGGTCAACCACTATTATTATTTATTAGTTGGCTAGATAGAATGAGGAATGGTGAATACGATAAAGTTTTTACAGACAGAGAGAAAAAACAGCTATTCAATAAAAAGAATAAGATGAAAAGAAGATATCGACTATACAAAGAAGTCATTCAAGAGTTTTATGATATGGCAGAGCAACTAGCATCCTTGGAGAAAGAAAGGGCATTATTGGAACAAAGACGAGAAGAGTGGATGGCTGGTATTTCACACGATTTACGAACACCACTTTCTACCATACAAGGATACGGCCATTTATTAGAAAGCTCTCATTATAAATGGAATGAAGCAGAGCTAATGGATATTGGAGAAACCATTCGTAAAAAAAGTGATTATATGTTAGAACTTATTCAAGATTTCTCTCTCATCTCTCAACTCAAGCAAAAAGAGCTACCGATTGAGTTTTCTACCATTGATCTTCGTAGTGTTATCAAGAACTGTACAGAGAAATATATAGAATATAAACATATACAAGTACATATTCCAGACTTCCCTTTACCTATCAAAGGAAATGGGCAATGGCTGGAAAGATTATTAGATAATCTTATTATTAATGCTGTTAAACATAATCCTGAAGATACAAAGGTGACAATAAAAGCAACTATAGAGAAAATGGGAATTCTATTGATTGTAGAAGATGATGGAATTGGAATGGATGAGCTAACCAAGAAAAATCTTTTTACTCGCTATTACCGAGGTACACGAAGTGAAGAATGGACAGATGGAAGCGGGCTAGGAATGAGTATAGCAAATGCCATTGCACAAGCGCACCAAGGTATAATCCAAGTAGAGTCTGAGCCTAATCTAGGTACCTCTATTCAATTAATCTTTCCAATGGATAAGAGTTAATGTAAACCAAGCCTACTATATTTATAATACGGAAGAGGCTTAGAACACTAAGCCTCTTAACAGCTATTATTCAACAGCTTTTCTTTCCTCTTCCTCTAATTCTTGTTCATTCTTCCAAGCATCCTTATCGAGTGATCGGAAGAATGGAAAGTACATAATAAAGCTTATCACTACTAAAACTGCTTGTAGAGCTGCGACACGCCATCCACCTTCTAGAAATCCATTAATTAAAATTGGTGTTCCAAGTGGTGCGCCAATTCCGATTAACGGTGGTACTAAACCAATAGCCGTAGCAATCATGGCAATTCCTGTTACCACAATGGGAGCAAGCATAAATGGGATAAATAATTTAGGATTTAGCACCATTGGTGTACCAAAAATAACAGGTTCATTAATATTTGCTGCACTAGGTACAATGGCTAATTTTCCCAATGTTTTATACCGTTTAGATCTGGCTCTTACCATGGCAATAACCAAACCAATGGTTGCACCAGACCCACCTAATGCTGTATAAGTCATAAAGAACGATGAACCTGGAAATAAATGCGGAAGTGGCTCCCCTGCTTGGAATGCTGATAAATTTTCTAAATTTAATGCTGTCCAAATAGGTGCCATAACACCTATAGCAACCATCGCACCGTGAATACCGAAGAACCATAGCAAGCTTATGACTACAGTAATGATTAAATAAGCCCACCAACTACCACCTAAAGCCAATAATGGCACTTGTAAAACGGTATAAATAAATTCATGAATATTCCCATAAGAAGTTGCATTAAAAATCCCTCTAATTGCTAACACAAGAAAGATAATAATAAAGGCTGGTGTCATTGCAGCAAAAGATTTTGTTATTGTAGGAGGAACTCCTTTTGGCATTCGAACATAAAACCCTTTCTCCAGTATTAGTACATAGAGCCTTCCTACCCCAATTCCTATTAACATTGCTACAAATAATCCAGTGGATCCTAACCATTGAAAGCTTAGTGCACGCGTAGCACCATCATCTAACAGTCCAACAGGAGTTACTGCAAGGAAGCTCATTAATGCGATTAGCCCTGCTGAAAAACCATCTTGTTTAAATTGTGTAGCCATTGTATATCCAACACCAAACACCACATATAGAGATAAAATATCAATCGTAATCATAGGAGGAATAGATGTTAACGCTTTCAAATTTGTGGTTTCAAGAAAATTTTGATAGGCAGGTATATTAATAGTGTTAATTAAGGTAAAAATAGCTCCAACAAGAATGACGGATAATCCAGCAGCTAGCCCATTTGAGACGGTATTAACATACTTATTACGTTGAAGCACACCAGCAAAGTTCTGCACTCTTGTACGCCAAATTGAATTATTATCCATTGTTAATCCCCCCTTAACTAGTCATTAATTCAAGTGCTTTAGATAAAACTTTCTCTCCATCCATCATTCCATAATCCATCATATCAATGGTTGTAACAGGTATATCTGGCCCCACAATGTCTTTCACATCTCTTTCTTTATGACCCATTTGGGGACCTAGAATCACAATATCAGCAGGTAGGTTTTCTTGCACCTTTGATTCACCACAAGCATCAATTAATACTTCTAATCCCTTGGCTATTGCAGCATCCTTCATTCTCTCTACTAACATACTTGTTGAAAAACCACCAGCACATGCTAATAATATCTTCTTCGCCATCCTTATCCACTCCTTAACCGTTTTGTTGTTTCATATATTTAATCATTTCACATACAAGCTCTTTTACCGTAATGGCATTCATTAAATGATCTTGAGCATGAACCATCAGTAGACTTATTTCTACCTCTTCCCCTCTTATCTCACTTTGAATTAAGCTAGTTTGCACATTATGTGCAAGATTTAGACTATCATTTGCATGTAATAAAATAGAATCAACTTTCTCCCAATTTCCTTCTCTTGCTTCTGCTAATGCTTTTAGATAATTAGCTCGTGCATCTCCACCTGTAGTAATAATCTGCATAATCTCTCTTTCATTCTTCAATGAACTCACTCCCTCTTCACAAAAGCACTTGTAACTCTAACATAAACTCTCTATAATTCTTAGCTTGAGTAAGTCTCTTCCTAAGGGAAGTGTTTTCAATTATTTGCAACAATAATCTACTTATCTCTCGATGTAAAAATAAATGACCTGCTCTTAAATTAATTAAAAATATTATTTCAATTCGTTTATCTTGCCACTCAATTGGTTTGTCTAAAATAGTAATACTAATACAATCCTTTAATCCCTCTAGCTTCATGGGGTGTGGGCCAGCTATACCATGATTATATACAGTGGAAAACTTATTCTCTCTTTCAAGTACCGATTCAACAAACCCTTCTATTGCAAAGCCTTTTTGAACCATTTCCTCTGACGATTTTCTTAATAGTTGCAAGTAATCCTTTTCCCTTGTAACTTTAAAAAGATTTTCCTTAAATAAATCCTTAACCATTGGAACAGTTAGTTGCTTAACAGAAATGCTTCTTTCCAAAGAAATCCTCTCTTTTATTCTTCTAATTTCTTCATCATCTAATAAATGTTTGATTTGAATAATAGGTACTCCTTCAAAACTCTCTTTTAGTGGGATGGTACTTAGAAACAATTCTGGTAATTGCTCTTTAAATTGTTGCAGATTGTTAGTGGATGTTGTCACAATATAAGCATTTCGAAATACGGATTCTAATTTTAGGCGAAGAAGTTGAGAGCTTCCACCACCTGTTTCACATATCACTGCAATTCTTTTATATCTTTCTAACGTCATTCTCTTTCTTCTCTCAAGATGTGCTGCAAAATGAATTGCTACATAACCAGCTTCATCTCTTGAAAGAATGAATCCATATTCTTTCTCAATCAGTTCACTGAATCGAAAGGCAATAACAAAGACATTTGCATATTTACTATAAATTTCATCAATTAATGGATTTTCTAACTGCATATTGTAATACAATCGTTTCATGAGTGGAAGCATATGGAGCAATAAATCATTGTGCAATACAGAATCTTTTACAAATTCAGTAAGAAACTCTTCATCTAATTCTCGTAGAATTGCTCTTAATTTCTCTGAGAATATTTCCTTCTCTTCTGGTTCTATGTTTTCTAAGGAAGTCTTACCAGCAATATGTGCCGCTAAAAACAAAACTTCTGATTTGGGTAGTGGAATATTATAATTTATACCGATCCAATCACTGATCCTCTCGGCTACTTGGATATAGATTTCTTCATGTTCGGATGGATATTGTTGTTCTGATGAAATGAAATTTTTTCTCCTAGCACGATAAACAAGAATCCTTATATGTCTCGCTATATTATCCAATGCTACTGCATTCACCATTAAATCAGCTGACAATAATCCTTCCTTCAGTAAATCTCGTAATTCTTCAAAAGGAAAGGTCTTCCTAAACTCATTAAATGCACTTGTCGGAAGCAGATAATCTTCTCTCCAAACCAACTTAGAAATAGCCCTTCTGTAATCTCCTTCTTCTCCTTGCACTCGAATTCCATAATGAGGTTTGCGTACTAATTTAAGATGGTATTCATAAAGTAATTCTTCTACTTGATTCAGGTCTTTTATAATCGTATTACGACTGATTTCTAAGCTTTCCGCAATAGTATCAATGGCAACAAACTCATTTGCTTGTAGAATATAGGCAAGAATCATATGTGTTCTTTGCTCACGGTTATAAATATCGCAACAACCATCAGAATCAACATTATATTTGTCATAGAGTGCTTGTGACTTCACGTGAAGAATATATCCTTTTCCTCGTACCATCTCAATGCCAAAACCATTCTTATTGCCTACTTCATTTGTATCGCGAACTAACTTACGAATGGAGCTCTCTGCCAACCCCATTTTTCCCATTAAAACATTTTTACTTATTGGTTGCTCAGTAGAATGAAGGAGTTGAATTAATTTTTTTATTCTCATGGCCCACCACCCAACTTTAGAATAACGTACCATTGTTACTTTTTTAAGAACAAAAAATACTAACACAAGTGATAAAAAAAGGATGAATCATTTTAATAGTATGCAAAGAACAAAAGGACAGACCCATTAATACAAAAAAGCCCCATACTTATAGATTAGAAAAGGAAATTACCCATCACAATCTATTAATAAAGGACTCTAATTAACCATACTATTCTCTTAAGAAATTATTTTTACCTTCTCGTTTTATCTGATACATCGCATTATCTGCTTTCTTCATTAATTCTGCTAGATTCAAACCATCATCTGGATAAACACTTATCCCTATACTTCCTGTTACATGTAGAGAATGACCTTGAAACAGAAAAGGTTCTTGGAAGGTCTTCACTATGCTATTTGCTTTTTCTAGTATTTCCGATTCCGTATGGATATTTTCAAGAATGATAATAAACTCATCACCACCATAACGACAAACAAACTCTGAATTTTCTACGCAGTTTCTCAGCTTATTAGCTGTTATAGCAAGTATTTGATCTCCAACTTCATGCCCTAGGTTATCATTAATTGTCTTAAAGTTATCTAAGTCCATAAACAATACTGCCACTTTGCTATCTTCGGAAAGATGATTTGTTATGGAAATCAATTTCTCTTGGAGAGATCTTCTATTTGGTAAGTTTGTTAATGTATCGTAATACGCTTGGTTATAAACTACTTTTTCCAATTCTTTTCTTTCTGTAATATCATGAGCAATGGTGGATATAAACTCGATAACACCATTGTCTGATTTATGAGCTACAATCATCTGTGAAACAGGAATTTCTTCTCCATCCTTTCTTTGAATGGTAGATTCCCCTTTCCAATGCCCCTTCTCTATAGCAATAGGAATTCCCTCTGTTTTAATGATGTCTGTTACCCACCTTAGGCTGGCTTCTTCCTTAAGTGTCTCTTCTTGAATGCCTAGCATTCTTCGAGCAGCAGGATTATAATATAAGCTCTTACCAGTAGTGTCTATTGTGGCAATAAAGTCAGGGGAAGCTTCTATGATATCTAACAGTTGTTGCTGTCTTCTCTCACTCTGTTTTCTTAACGTAATATCTCTGTCTATTCCTCTATAGCCAATACATCTCCCTTCATCATTTATGATAGGAGAACCACTAGTTTCTAATATTACTTCATACCCATCACGATGAAGGTTTATATTTTCTAGACTTTTAATGGGTAGTTTATTAGAAAGATGATACTCAAAAACGGGTGCTATACGTTTTGCTTCTTCTGGCTCCATTAAATCAAAAGGCGTCTTTCCTATAACTTCCGATGGAGGATATCCTAATATATCCAGAATTCTAGGACTAGCATATGTATATACACCATTTTCGTCCACTTCCCATATCCAATCACTTACATGCTCTACTAACATACGATATCTTTCCTCATCTGCCCGTATGCCCACATTATTATTGTCTCGGTCTTCCATAACGCACCATCCAAATAATTCAAATTAATGGGATAATTATACCAAATAGAGAAAGTCTAGTCTTCTGTTAATTACTACCTATAACCAAGGGTTAGAAATTTGATTTATCTATAACTCAACTTTCGCACCAGAAAAATAAGTGCTAATCGTTGGTTGTATTGTTTTTAAGGTCTATTAAATATATGGCTTGACAATGTTATTAAAAAATGAAAAAACACCTCGATCTTTGGTATAGT
>NZ_WEHU01000036.1 GCF_009183415.1 Bacillus sp. B1-b2
TTTTTCAGATAGTGGGGGGCTAGCCCCCCACTATCTGAACTAACATCTATAGAATTATCAAAGAACAATATTTTAATTGGAAATTACCTCGAAAGAGGACTATAAACTTACTATACGAGGAGATGGTTTAATGAAAAAAATAATCAATAAAAAAATTTATAATACAGAAACAGCGACACTAATTGCTGAGTATAGTAATGGGCTTACAAGAGGTGACTTTAATCATATCTATGAAGATCTATATGTAACTAAAATAGGACAGTTCTTTTTACATGTAGAGGGTGGACCACTTACTTGCTACAGTGAAACAGATGGTAGAAATACTTGGGGAATAGAAACTATTATTCTTCTAAATTCACTTCAAACATACAACTGGCTAGAAAAACGTTCAGAATACGAATTAATAGACAAATATTTTCCCGATATGGTTTCTGAGGGGTAAGGTTAATTAGTTTCTATAAGCAACTATAATCAATTTCAATATTAACAGTAGGAGGGTGTCTCTATAATATTTACTTCACACTATAACCCTTCCTGAAAAAGGGAGGAATCTATAATGGACAAGAAAACAACAAAAGAATTGAAAAGTGATAAGGAAAAGTTTCATATTCCTAGTGAAGAAGAATTGAAAAAAAGAGAACTAGTATCAGTTCTTGCGGAACTTATTTTAAATTATTCATTATCTAAAAAAGAAGTAAAGTAACGACGCTATAATTCAATGTGAACATGGGCAAGCTGCTGCTTGCCCAAATCTTAAAGGGGGATATCATAAGTGAAAAATTCAAAAAAGAAACCTGTAATTTATATGAGGATTGGATATGAAGAAAAATAGAAAAAAACAAATCCCGTTGAAATTATGAAAAAGATACGATGTCAAGTTATTAAATCTTATGGTAACGATACTATGAATAATTTTGTAAGTAAAAGTGATTTGAATGAGGGGAGAGATATATATGGAAAACAATAAAAAATTAAGAGTTGTGATTTACAAAAGGGTGAGTACTGAGGAGCAAAAAAGAACAGGTTTTTCATTGGAAGGGCAAGAAGATGAGTTAAGGGCATATGCCGAAAGGAAAGGGTATAAAATAGTAGGTGTGTACACTGATGGTGGCTATTCAGGTAAAAATTTCAACAGACCTGAAATTCAAAGGTTATTTTCTGATATGAGAAATGGTGATTTTGATGCGATTTTAGTATGGAAAGTGGACCGGATCTCAAGGAAGAACAGGGATGTTTTAGATTTAATTGATAATGAACTCCATCCAAGAAATATGAAACTATTAGTATCTACTTGTGATATAGATAGTAGTAATGCCAACGGTTATATGTTTATTTCTATGCTAGGTACTTTTGCTGAGTATGAAAGGTCACTAATTATAGAGCGTGTGTCAAGTGGCATGGAAAAACGTGCAAAATCAGGTATGTGGAACGGTGGTATCATTTTAGGATACGATGTAGTAGAGAAAAGTTTAGTAATTAATGAGGAAGAATGTGAAATAGTTAAACAGATTTTTCAATTAAGGGCAAACGGCTATGGGTACAAAGCGATTACAAATGTACTAAATAGTGAGGGAAAAAAATCTAAGAAAAATAACAGTTTTAGTATAAATGCTGTAAAAACAATTTTGGAAAATAGAACTTATATTGGTCAATTAAATTGGGGAACTCATAGAGAGTGGGAAAAGAAACGGAGAAGTGGGAAGACAGATCCAATCAGTGCCGAAGGTGTACATGAGGCAATAATCGAATTAGGTTTATGGAATAGGGTACAAGAAGTTAATAAGGTAAACAGAGACGCTTCTACAAATACCAAAAATATTAAGAGTGAGTTTATACTTTCAGGGATATTACGTTGTCCCACCTGCGGGGCTGGAACTGTTATGAGTAAGTCAAAGAAAAGAAATGGTTCAGGATATCATTTTTATTACATGTGTCAAAACTATCATACAAAGGGTAAAGATGTCTGCCGCTCCAATTTAGTTAAGAAAGAACTGATCGAAGAACAAGTTTTATCTTATATTAATGGTCTAATCTCTAAATCTGGAATCGTAAATGACATTATCGATAAAATAAATAAAGAAAAACATACAGATACAGACAAACTTCAAGAGCAAATAGTTGCTTATAAAAAGGAATTGAGAGTAAAAGAGAAGGAATTGGACGCTATTGACGAAGAATATCGCAATAAAGAAATTACTGCAAAAGCATACGGAAGGTTATCTGGGAAAATTGAGGATGAAGTAGATCGATTACAGGGTATTGTCAGCGATTTAGAAGAAAAGTACGGTAAAGTTACTTCATCCTACTCTGTTGATGAAAAGATTGTAAAAGAGGCCCTAGAAAACTTCAACGCTTTATTTACTGGTGCAAGCAATGAAAATAAGAAAATCTTAATAAAATCACTTATTAAGAAAATTGAAGTTGAATCAAACAGAAAGGAAATAAAGCGCATTGTCTTCTGGTTTTTAGAAGACAGTGCTTTGTCTTTAAAGAATGCTTTACCAAATAATGAAGGACGCAGAACCGTATCATAAATAACGCCATCGGATTGTGGACGTTTCTTATGTTGGGAATAGAGTTTATGACTCTAAAAAATAAATCGACACGTTCTCTCTTATTAGGCAATCCTAACATAATCATTCGAGATGGTGTTATGGACAGAAAGTTACTTACAAAGAACAAATTGGATGTAAATCAAGTATTGAGTATACTCCGTCAAAATAATGTCTTTTCAGTTCGCGAAGTCAAATACGGTATATTGGAAGCTAATGGGCAATTAAGTTTATTACTAAAATCCAAGTATCAAAAACCAGACAAGCAAGATCTCAATCTTCCAGAAAGTCCAGTAGACCTCCCAACATCGTTAATTATAGATGGGGAAATTTTATGGGATAATTTACATGAACTCGGATTTGATCAACAGTGGTTAGATAACCAATTAACTACCAATGGATATGATAATGTAAAGCGTATACTCTACGCAGATTGGCGAGAGAGTGAAGGCATACATGTAAGTCCTAAATAAAATTTGTTAGGATAAGAGCATATCAATTTTCTTGGTGAATATAAACTTTAGTCTTCAACGGGCGCTTTTCTGGAGTAAGGATTGCGCTCTTTCCGCATCTAAGTGTTCATTACAAAAGACCAGCTAATATCTTGACGGGATATTAGCTGGTTTTTGTCACCGATCAAAATGATCAAAACTACGACACTTTCAACTTAATAGGTATTCGCTGATTCATATTGAGTTCAAAAGTTCCGTATGGATTGACATGATGATAAAATAAAGGTGTTAATCCCCTAAAATCTTCTGGAGTCATTTTCTCCAACCAATATTGGTTGTTGTCATAAAGTACTTCTTGTACCATTAAGGTATTCATATAGACTAAGCAATTTTGCAGCAATTGAAGTGATAAGGCAGACACCTCATGATCTTCTATAGAATTGGAACGAATTTCACTATTTTTTCCATAAAAAATATAGGTGTTCACCGAGTTCCATTGTTCCACTGTATTTAATCCTTCATGGATCTCCCTGCGAATCTCTTCATAGTGTAAATAATCACATAAAAAGATCGTTTTAATCGCTTTCCCTAATTCACATAAAGCTAGATATGTTGGATGTTTTGTATCCCTAGTAAATCGCTTTAATATGGATTCGGCAGAAGCAGTACCCAAACGTAGAGCAGTTGCATACTTAATGATTTGTTCATACTGTTGTCCAATAAGATCCCAGTTAATTGGTCTACTTAAAACCGGTTGCAGGTGAGGATATTCATCATTCATGCCAGCTTCTGGACGATATAACTTTTGAGAACCTATATTTTTGAAACGTGGCATCAGCTTAAAACCAAGCAGATGACAAAAAGCAAAAGCAACCACACTTTGTCCGTGTGTATCGACATAATTTCGATCGATTTTCATATCTGTGCAGTGACGAAGGACCCCTTCTATCATCGCGGCCACTTCGGAAGAGAGACAGGACTTAAGCTGAGAATAAATACATGCCGATTTTCGATCCGTATGCCAATAAATCATAACCCCCTGCCTCTTATAACGAGGATGCCATTCGGAAAGGAGGTTCTGATCCCAAGATCCAAAATGTTTTGAATCGGAAGCACATGCAGTAGTAGCTTCTCCCCATACTTCTTTCTGCCGATGGTAGATAATATGATTGGTAACCTCTGCATTGGCTTTTCGTAAATGATCTTTATGAATAAATTTTTGACGGATATACCGAAGCTCCCGATAACCATCTAGGTGGTTTCCAGCAGAAACAGCTTTCAAACCTGTATTCGTTCCTAATCCAAATAAACTGAGAAGAAGCCGTCGTTGGATGGTTTCTCGATCTAAAATCTCGCTATCAGCAGTGGTCTTAAAATGCTGGGTAAACTCCGTATGAAAATCTGTTTCTTTTAATAAATCCAATAGGTTGATATCAGACCAACGATTCTTAATCTCCTGTTTAATCCTCATCACATGTGGGGGTTCAATTTGCTTTTCAAGTGGAGTGACTCGAATCCACCCCTTGTTATTTCTAGTAGTAATCGCGACTTGTTCGTTACTTTGAACCTCTAACCCTTGATTTAGTAATTGGAGCTTATCTTTCATCAACTGTATAATATCTTCGATAAAAGGCTCTACATCAAGTGGTGCTTTCAGTGCTTGAAAATATTCTTCCTTGTGCTCTTCAAAATCTTGGGGGAGATCTTCATCTGGGTTTCGATATCGATCAGCACCCTCAATCCAAATTTCTTTACAACGAAGACGAGTACGAAGCGATTGGATCACTGCAATTTCATAATTGATTCGATTCACTCTCTCTATGCCTTTGCTGTCTATCTCGATAATGACATCTTTCCATTTGGGCTGAATTACGCCTTCAATAGGCACTTCATCTCCAGCAGCGAAAAAACGTTGCCCACTTTCTCCATATTCTCGAATGAGTTGAATGGCTTCAATCACAGGTTGATGAAATTTATTGTTGGACCGAAAGGTAAGATTCATTAAAATATTAGAGAAAGCATGTCGATAATATCCGCGATAAGAGGCATGCATCTTTGTATAGATTTTTTCTTTGTATTCCCGATTATTTTTTGTCATATCTTTTATAATATCTTGAATCGTGGAAGGACTGACAATAGGGAATAGAGTATCTTGAATAACGCCTTCTGGATGATCTACCGTCGCTTTTAATAAGTTGACAATATGTTTATTTTTCCCTTGGATTCTTTCTAATTCCTTTACTGCTTCTTTTCGGGTTGTATTCTTGGCCTTATTTCCGAACTTAAGCGTAATTTCATCCAATAAATCAGCTAAATAATCAATGACTTCCCCATGACGATGCGAAAATAAGATGGCAAGTAGAGTATAACGAATGGGTGCTGGGTGTGCACGCAATTCCGTTAAGGTCTCCGTAGCTGCACGAAGTCGATATTTCTTTACTAATTTCGGAGTCAAATGATGAAATAATCCTGGAGGAATGTGTAGATGCTTGATCGCTAATAGTTTTTTAACTTCCATTTCCATGGTGCTTACACTTGGTTTACGAGGAGAAGATAAAAGGTGCCGAAAAGTTAAAATGTCAGATTCCACTTTCTCATGAAACTCTTCTTCAAAACCTTCTTCCGATTCCTCATCCGCATGAGATTCCAGTAATGCATCTAATCGAGAACAAGTCCTAGGAGACAGCTGATGATAAGTCGATTGATATAAATTCTTTTCAAAAGTGTCAATGGCAGAATCAATCATCCGATTCAAGCTTCCAATCGAAGGAGGTTCGACTTTCCACTTACGAAATAAGCTATATGCCTGATTTTTTAAGTAGTCGATATCATGAGTAAATTGAACTTGACCGTGTAACCACTCTGTCAAAAGTTCGTTATCTTTTGCTGTAAGTTCTCGAAAACCGAAGAATTCTCGAATTTGTTTTCGATAATAAGTAAAGTTTCTTTCATCTGCGCCCCAACGATATTCCACAAAGAGCACTGAAGATAACCCCAATTGCTGTGCTATAAATTCAACTACCACTTTGGGAATATCTTGTTTCTTAGAAGGAAATCTAGCCTCTTGTTGAAAGTACTTTAATAATACTGCAAATCCTAAACGACTTGCCCCTGTTTTATTACCAATCAGTTTTCTTTCAATTGATACTACTACAAAATGTTCTAGCAGCTCATCTTCATTCCAATTTCGTTTCATAAATATCCTTCCCCTAACATTAGAATAATCACTATTTTGAGTGTAATCTATTGAATAGAGGGTGAAAACTCTACTTTGCGGTCTAGAGCAGCAACCCTGTCACTAAGCCTAGAAGTTGCTATACAAATGAAAATGCTTATTTTAATGTATCCTGTCCCAAACCCTACTTAGATCTAAGGGAACATAAACTTTATCGCGATGAATTTCCTTATGTATAATAGGATTTTTAAAACTATCCTCTAAACTTCCAAAAAAATTCTTTTGTCTAGCTCGTGGTTTTGGTCCTAAAACCATTTCACTATAATCTTTATACATACTTCCTATTCTCCTTTGATAATTTTCCACTTTCTTATGTTAAATAATTTAATAACACAAACCTGCAACTATTACTCCATTTCCAAAACAAAAAGCATATATGTCTATGTTTGGACTAAAACTCACAGTAACCCATGAATAAATCAACTGAACTTTAATCACTTTTTTAAAAAAGCTTGATTTACCAAAAACCTTAAAATATTTCATATTTAAATTTTAAAAATAAATGAATAAATTTATATTTTATTTAGCACCATATTACTGTCAAATCATAGGAGGTGTTATTCATGACAGTCATAAATGACGTTAAAACAGCTTTAGCTGGATTAAAAAGCGCTCAAGCTAGCTTTGAAACATTTGCTCTCAGTACGGATAATCAACAAGCTAAGAAACTTTATCAAGATGCTGCTACACAAACCCAATCCGTTATTGATAATGTTGAACCACGTGTTCAACAAATCGAACAAGAAGAACCTCAATACAAACAACAATAATGAGTATGGCGAAAAGGTTGGTTGAAAGGCCAACCTTTTGCATCCCTATACTGGTAAAACATGGAGGTGATTTCATGAAAGTGAAAATATTATTTTTCATTTTAATCCTTATCGGAATGGGTTCAGGGTGTAACGGGAACCAAAATCAGTTAGATAATAATAATGATTTGAGTATTTCACAAGTACATACAAGTAAACCAATTGATCAATCTGTTGCCAATCATGCTAAAGAAAAGATTATCACTAAGGAAGAAATTTCGGATGTAAAGGCTGTGAATACAGATAATGAGCTTTTAGTAGCGATAAAAGTCGGAAATTTCAACCGTTTCCGATTAAAAAATATCGAGAAGTCAGTTAAATCTGACTTAAAAAAAATGTATCCCGATCATAAAGTATTTGTTTCGAGTGATAAAAAAATGTTCTGGGAACTTGAAAACATAGAACAGAGACTGAAAAAAAACGATACGAATGAGAAAAACTTAAAAAAGGATTTAAATAAACTGAAAAGTCTTATGAAGGAACAAACATAAAGAGAAAGGAACGAGTTATGTCTAATAATCAAAAGAAACAACTCACTCCTGTGCAACAGGAATACCAAAAATTGCAAAAACAACGAGAGATTAAAAGACCGGTTGTTAAAAATTGTATAAAGGCCTTTATAACTGGTGGACTTATCTGTCTGATCGGTCAGTGTATTTCTGACTTTTACATTTATTTTTTTGATTTTACTGAGCAAACGGCCGGAAATCCGACAGTGGGTACGTTAATTTTTATTACGATGCTTCTTACTGGTTTTGGTGTATATGATCGAATGGCCCAATTTGGAGGGGCTGGAACAGCTGTACCCGTAACTGGTTTTGGCAATGCGGTCATATCACCTGCCATTGAGCATCGTTCCGAAGGATTTGTACTGGGCGTAGGCGGCAACATGTTTAAATTAGCAGGGGCGGTTATTTTATTTGGTGTTTTTTCTGCTTTTGTCATTGCCCTCATCAAGACCATTTTAATCCAGTGGGGTGGTTTATAATGCTTGCAGGTCATCGTACATGGATCTTTGAACACAAACCTGTGATACTTTCTACTGGAACAGTTGGAGGACCATTTGAAGCAAACGGAGCGATCGCAGAAGATTTCGATCTCCTTCATGCTGATTTATGGCTTGGACAGGATTCCTATGAAAAGGCACATAAAGTCCTTTTTGAAGAAGCCTGTCAAAAAGCCATGGAAAAAGGGGGCATCCAAAAAGATCAAGTTCAATTTATCCTAGCTGGGGATCTGATCAACCAGATAACTCCGACAAGTTTTGCCAGTCGAACAATTGGATCTCCGTATTTTGGTTTATTCGGTGCCTGCTCTACGTCTATGGAAGGATTGGCTCTAGGTGCTTATATCGTTAATACAAAAGGGGCTAAATATTTGTTAACAGGAGCTTCCAGTCATGATACAGCTGTTGAAAAACAATTTCGGTATCCTACAGAGTATGGTGGACAAAAACCTCCTACGGCACAATGGACAGTTACTGGCGCCGGTGTAGCCCTTTTAAGTGATTCTGGGGATGGGCCTCGTGTCACTTCTGCCACAATAGGTCGTGTAATTGATATGGGTCTAACCGATCCTTTTAATATGGGAGGGGCTATGGCTCCTGCTGCAGTTGATACCATTGAAGCGCATTTAAAAGAACGAAACGTCGATCCGTCTTATTATGACTTAATTGTTACAGGAGACCTTGGGAAAATTGGGCATGAAGTTTCTTTGGATCTATTTAAAGAGCATGGAATTCCTATTCGTAAAGAGCAATACCAAGATTGTGGCCTTATGATTTATAGGGAGGGGCAACCGGTTCTTGCAGGAGCAAGTGGAGCAGGATGCTCAGCAACGGTAGTTTATGGTCATCTGTTAAACCGGATGAAAAAAGGTGAATTCAAAAGAATGTTAGTCGTTGCAACAGGTGCTTTATTATCTCCTCTTTCTTTTCAGCAAAATGAAACGATTCCTTGTATTGCACATGCGGTATCGATTGAATATGGAGGTGAACAATGATATGACCTATTTTTGGGCATTCACAGTAGGTGGTTTGATTTGTGTGATTGGGCAGATAATGTTTGATGTTTTTAAACTTACACCGGGACATACGTTAAGTACCCTTGTAGTAGTGGGGGCAATTTTAGATGGGTTTGGTTTATATGAACCGTTGATTGATTTTGCTGGGGCAGGGGCCACCGTTCCGATTACAAGTTTTGGGAATTCGCTTGTTCATGGTGCGATGCAGGAAGCAGAAAAACATGGGTTAGTTGGTGTACTGACAGGAATTTTTGAAGTAACTAGTTCCGGTATTTCAGCAGCCATTGTTTTCGGCATGATAGGAGCTTTACTTTTTAAACCAAAAGGATAAGGAGACTTAGGATGACAGTAGGATCAGATGTTAAACAGTGTTTTGCCAGTCTAAAGGGAGTAGAAGCAAGTCTCTCAAGTTTAGCCTTACGGACTTTTGATGATGAATCGAAAAGAACTTTGCATGAGGTTATGATGGTCGTACACGAAGTAACAAAAGATTTAAAAAAAAGAGTAGGAGAACTAGAAGGAGAGGAATTTCAGTACAAAGGTTTCTAGAAAACTATATTTACAGGGGGTATAAGCGGTGCCTGAATGGTTAGATATAGCTGTACGCTCAGCATTATTTGTTGCTGTTTTATTTTTAATCACAAAATGGTTAGGGAAAAAGCAAATTTCTGAACTAACTTTCTTTGAATATGTCACTGGTATTTCTATTGGAAGTATTGGTGCAGAAGTAGCTATGGGACTTGAACGAAGTATATTTCATGGAATTATTGGAATCTTCATTTTTGCTGCTATTCCCTTTTTTGCTGGTTTAATTTCATTAAGAAGTAAAGGTTTTCGCAATTTTATAGAAGGGAAATCAACTGTATTTATCAAAGATGGTAAAATCATGGAAGATAATTTAAAAAAGGAAAGATATACAACAGATGAACTGTTAGAACTACTTCGCAGAAAGGATGTCTTTCAGGTGTCTGATGTAGAATTTGCAGTGCTAGAGGCAACAGGAGATTTATCCGTTATGTTGAAAAAAGAGAACCAACCATTAACAGCAAAAGATTTAAACTTATTTGTTCCTTCCATTAAAGAACCACAGACTGTCATTATGGATGGTGTCTTATTTGACGAACCGCTAGCTACAATTGGACGAAATCGAGCTTGGCTACACACTGAGTTAGAAAAATTAGGGGTTACGGTTGAAAATGTATTTCTCGGACAGATTAATTCTTACGGAGAGTTAACGATTGATCTGTTTGACGATAAATTACAAGTCGCACCCCCACAAGAAAGACCCTTAATTCTTTCAACCTTGAAAAAATGTCAAGCAGACTTAGAACTATTTGCTCTTGGAACCGAATCAAAAGAAGCTAAGCAAATGTATAGTAAAAATAGTGAAAAACTACAAGAAGCTATTGTTAAAATGATGCCTATTTTAAAAGGATAATGGTTTATTTCGCTATCTTGGATGATCTTAAGACACATAACAAAAAAGTAGTACCATTTTTTTATATAATATCATTAAGTCGAATCTTGAAAATAAAATCTTTGGAAAAATATTTTTTTTAAATTGATTCGGGTATATGTATATATAGAAAGTTTTTCTTCAGCCGTTAAATTTAAAAACGCTAGGAAATTTTTTCAACTAAATATTCTGCTACAAATGATGTAAATACTCTAGAAGGAAGTCGTGATACCTATTCGTTAGTAGGGAAAGAGCAGAAGTATCAAAATCGTATTTATGTTATCGCCTAGTGTAAAATAAAGGGGAGTAAACTGGGAATGCACCTATATTGCAAAAAACATATATTATAATTGAATAAATTTAATGTCTATCTGCAAAAACTGCCTCACCTCGGGTAGTTTTTTGTATCATTAATAGACATTTTCCTTTAAACAGGGTTACTTGACCTACAAGGGCTAGGGTTATTAGTTATCGTTTTTTTGCGCTTATGTTGCGTCTACTTGCACTTCAGAAGTTATATTCAGTGAAGTAAAAGTTGTCTATAATGCTAACGTTTTGGGCATATACATAGAACACGTCCATTTAGACAGGAGAGTTCTTAATAAATGCCATATTTTTTGAAAGCAGTTGCTATTCTTGTAGGCAGCATGTCAATAGCGTTGGGAATAAATACTTTTTTATTACCAAACAAAGTTTTAGATGGCGGAATTATTGGCCTAGGTTTAATTATTAGTTATTTATTAAATACAAACGCCGGGTTCACGATAATGGTATTGAGCATCCCCATTTTTGCTCTAGCTTGGTTTAAGTATCGTTCATATTTTTTTAATAGTTTGCACGGTATGCTTTTATCATCATTTTTTATTGACCTTTTTCATAACGTTAATCAAGTTCCTATAAAATTTTCACCAATTCTTAGTTCATTTACAGGTGGTGTATTCATTGGTTTTGGCATTGGTCTTATGCTTCGCTTCGAGACAAGCACAGGTGGAACAGATTTATTAGCCCAGTACTTTTCTGAATTCATTAAAATTAATGTTGGGATCATCATTCTCATTATGGCTGTTTTTGTTATTTGTCTTGGGGGTTTATTCGTTTCAACATAAACTTTCTTTCTTTCGGCTATAACTATTTCATCTGGTGGAATAACTACAAGCCTTTGCACTTGGAATTTTAAAAGCAATGATTATTGACCAAGTAATTCCAATTAATAACAATTAGGCAACTGTCTAGTCATTGGACAATCGCGGAGCATATGATGAAATTGTTAATATCAAATAGGTAAAAATCATTAACAAGGATGCTTTAATAAAAGGTTTGTGTCATTTTGAATAATTTACTTTTGATAAGTCTATTATCAATTACCGGGGGCCACTTACCTTTTCATAACCAGAAGCATTAACGAAATTTACCTATTTGTATTTTTAAACATGTCGATTGTTTTTTGAATATTATGGATGAAAATTATGGTCGGGAGATGAAGAGGAATGGAAGAAGTAGAAGAAATACAATATCGTGAAGAGTTGCTGGAATGGTGTGATAACATTTATTTGCATTGGGAAAGAATGAAACCAAGGTTTTCAAAATTATTTGATTTGAAGACCTTAGAGGAATGGGAAGAGTCATGTCGTGGGTTGAAAGAAAAATTACAGATAGATACAGAAGCTGATCTTGATGAATATCACACAGCAAAAAACTTATATGAACAGTGGGAAATGTTGTATGGAGAATCAATAAGTGGTAAAGAAGACGTTAATTCCGATGTGAGGGAAGGTGTGGAGTTGTCCACTCAATCTGATCGCGAAATCGAATTGTCGGATCGGGAAAGTGATAAAGAGGACGAACTTATACAGGTGACAATTAATTTGGAAATACCGAGACAGGATTTAAGGAAAATTTTATTAGACTATAAAATGGAAGTCTAGCCATCCCAAATAGAGAGGGGTCAATGGCCTATTTGTAATTCGTATAGAGAAAACGCCAAACCCTAAGTTCAAGGTGTTGGCGTTTGTTCATTTTTTACTCTTTATAAATAGTTATTTACACAACACTATTATTAAATTCCAAGTATCAAAAACCAGACAAGCAAGATCTCAATCTTCCAGAAAGTCCAGTAGACGTCCCAACATCGTTAATTATAGATGGGGAAATTTTATGGGATAATTTACATGAACTCGGATTTGATCAACAGTGGTTAGATAACCAATTAACTACTAATGGATATAATAATGTAAAGCGTATACTCTATGCAGATTGGCGAGAGAGTGAAGGCATACATGTAAGTCCTAAATAAAATTTGTTAGGATAAGAGCACATCAATTTTCTTGATGAATATAAACTTTAGTCTTCAACAATCAAGCGCTTTAATGAAGTAACTAAAGCCTAATTTTTCACTTATAACACCGAGAAATTAGACTTTTTATATTTTGATATCCTTAACGTTGTAAATCCGCATTTTCCTGACGCTACCCCTATATGAAGCTACCAATCCTGTAGACGATTACATCACAGAAAAAGAAATACAGAAAGTAAAATAGTTTTGGGAATTAAGGGCCTGACCCCCATCGTACTAAAGCGTTAGCGCACTGGGGGTCAGGCCCTGCTTTTCTATATGAATTTATTCTTAAAACTAGTAGAAAAGATGACGGTGTATAAAGAGGAAAAAGTGATTGTAACTTTTCTAGATGGAACAGAAGTTGAGTGCCAGATTGATAAATAAGAAATGGGCTTGGAAATATCAATACCTCCAAGCCAAAATTGCTTTCCCCATTAATCAAGTGCTGTGTAGTTAAGTAGGTTGATGTTTTTAGTGTATTCAATGGTATCTTTCCGATATTCGATACATCTTTGTGTTCATAGTTTATCACTTCGAAACTTTGAATCCTTAAAGTGATTGTATCAAATCCATATGGTGGATTATGTGCTCCTTCAAACGTAGTAATTTGGACCGTTACATCATAATAATCATCCCGTATATTTTGGGTAATATCAATAATTCCTCCATCATGATAGAAAAGCTTTGGTTTTCCATAAAATGTTTTTGTGGCATTAAGGATTTCTTTTTTATTAAGGGGTACCCCCATACATAACTTGTTCATTTGTAAGTGTAAATTTATTTAAAGATTATATATTAACCTATTATGTTCGATAAACATCGGGGCAGGATGATTCTGTAGGAGAGTAAAAACAGTGTGATTTATAGCGCCCAGCATTCCATTGATTATACCATTGTGCAGGGCAACTACCTTCTGGTTTAAAGAACCATAATGAGTATGTCGCTGGATGAAATCGTTCTCCTTTAATTAGTCTCCTTGCTAACCTAATTTCTGTTTCTCTAGCTTCTTGGTAAAAATATCCTCTTATAGTTGCTTCAAATCCTCCAGGTCGTTGAAAAACTTTCCTACAAAAAATCTATTATAAATTTTCCATTAGACGTTTTTTGATTAATTCATAATCGTCCCTAGTAATACCAGGAGCAAATTCTTCAGGTAACTCCTCTAAGTTTGGAATTGGTCCGCCTTCAGGAGTACCAATTTTCACTTCAAGTGGTTGCCCATTTTCCGGATTTGTTCCTTTCCAAATCATTCCGATATCCCTGTATTCTGTTTCGCTCCATGTGAATAGCACATTGCTTAAGCCTTTTTCTATGAACGGTCTGGCATAATCAAATTTTGAGTTATCAAGATTTGGAACTGGAAGCATTTTCGTCAAGTCTACCCCTGTAGCAATTTCGATTGCTTTCGCATAGGCGAGGATATGTGTTCCTCCACGAACAAGTAAATACCCAATCATGGTTCTAGCAACTGGGTTATCAGTCATCTCATAAACTCTCATTTTATGTGTACGTGCACCAATCTCTAGAAAAAAGTTATGTGTTAAATCTAAAACCAGATTTCCACTATTAAAAACATTATCACCAGTCCAAGGTCTTCCCATTGAATCACCTGGTATAGCCGTTTGAGCTGTAGAAATAAAATGGTGGGTGTTTCTCGCATCCTTCCCATTTTGAAGTGGAGTGATATCCGGATTCCCTGGAAAAGTATTACCTACCGATAACAAATTAATCGTATTAGAAACAAGTTCTACATGACCAAATTCTTCTGCTGTAATGCTTGCCACTAACTCATAGAATGGTTTTAGCTTTTTTTTATTTCTGAAGTTAAAAGACTGAAACATATAGTTATTTAAGGTAGACATCTCCCCAAACTTGCCACCCAAGAGTTCTTGTACTGCTGCTGCAGCATTCATATCGCCGTGTGCGGGTATAGGAAGTTCAATTGCCAATTTATTTATTCTTTTAAACATTATTTCCCCTCCACTTCCTTTTTGTTAACCAGGAAAAACCCAAATAATTTGCTGGGTACGAATAAAAAAGGGAGTTCCGTTAGATTCGACAACAATGTGATCTGGCAATACATTTTTCAAGGAGCCACGAACGCTACCTCTTATGGTTTGAACAGTAACAATTTTACCAACAATGGTTGTTAATGTCTGATAAACATATGGATCATAAAAGCTTAACAGGTTGTTGTTTGTCATTTAGATCCTCCTATTCTAAAGTCATTCTTACTGAGTATATGTTTCTCGATATGAAAAAAGACTGAAAAACAACTGTTCAATTTGACTCTTGTTGTTAAATACTATCCTGAAAATAATAAACGGCAATAGCACATTTTTTGCAATACGAAACTAGGCCTAGCAATACCTAATTTTTTAAACTGGACCTAGGAATGACTAATCTAATCCTTTTATGTACGAATTTATACTATGGCTCGCATACGCCGATGTAATTGACAATAAAATTGAAAAGATAAAGCAAGGGCTTGTAGAGTTCAAGAATAAACTTTATGGCACAGGTAATGCCATTCAAAGTATAACGAAAACTCTTGACAAACTATTTCAACGTCAGGACGAACTGTTTCAACGTCAAGACAATATTATCAAGCTACTGGAAGTTGTGTATAACAATTTATAATTATATGGAACACCAGTAAATCTCGGGCCTATTTCAAAAATTAGAAGTCATTAAGCCGCACTCGAAAGATGGACAAAGATATATTGAAGTTGTATTTATTTATCGCTTTGAAAAATCTGTTGAAACATGTGCCGATATGATTAATTGCGACAGGAGCACCTAATTGGTATGTAAATAAATTAGCAGCAGAGTTAAGCAACAAAGGTGATGACAAACTATTCAAAACCTTATCATTACTTATTCCAGAGGAAGAATTAAAACCAGAATTAAAGAGTATAAAGGGTGGCTATAAAGATATTGATGTGGTCACTGTTTCCGAACAACTAAATCAAAAAGGGATACTGGAGGATGTGGGCGGCGTAACCTATCTTACTCAATTAGCTGGCTCAGTACCAACTACAGCGAATACCATTTATTATTGTGATTTGGTAAAATCGAAATCCTTGCGTAGGCGAGGAATTGAAGCAGCAAAAAATATAAGATATTTATCGGAGGTACAGGAATTTGAATATGACGAGACATTTTTGACAGAAGTAGAAAATCAGGCTTTAAAAATCCGATCAATGGCGTTCTCATTACTCGCATCTCATTGGGAAGCTTCTCGAAAATGTACATCAAGTATTGATAAGGATTAAGCCCATTTTCTTTGGCTGTTTCTACAATACTATAAGTCACAGCACTAGCCTTCGCTCCTTTCGGAGTGTTTGCAAAAATCCAGTTTTTCCTTTTATGTACTTAAACACATAAAAGAAAAAACTGGCTCTTTTCCGTCAGTGAAGTTGGTGCAAAAGCCAACGCCATCTGTTTAAGTATCGCAGAAATGGCAAAAGCAAACGGAGTGGATTTCTATCGTTATCTCTTGAAGTTACTGACAGATTTTCCGAATCTTGATATCTATCCACATTCGGAAATTTTAAATCAATATATGCCTTGGTCAAAAATGATTCAAGCAGAATGTGGCAGATAAAATGAAATCACCGTATATCTGATTAAAAAAATCATGATATACGGTGATTTATGATGCGTACGGTTAAGGTATGCTTATTTTTTATAGTTTGGGCTTACAAAAGAAAAGGGGTTGTCCGAAAAGTGAGTAAAAGCTAATTTTTCGGACCCCTTTTTTTATCTTTTTTCTAAAAAAATGCACAAAAAAAACATCCTTTTTAGTAAAATGAAGTTACCACACAACATTAAAAGAAAGGATGATTTTTTTGTGCAATCAAATGATTACTACTGAAAATTATAACACGCAAATGACATTACTTCCAGTTCTAGAAGGGAATGAGATGGAGAAAAAAAACAATAAAAGGCAATTATCCCCAACGTTCAAACCTTACAACAACCGTCAAATCCAAGC
Organism: Bacillus sp. B1-b2; assembly: GCF_009183415.1. GTDB lineage: Bacteria > Bacillota > Bacilli > Bacillales > Cytobacillaceae > Niallia. The sequence goes on from NZ_WEHU01000036.1 coordinate 16,859, forward strand.
AATTTTTGATTTAGAATCCTTCATTCCAGCTCATCATGTGGCCCGTGTGATAGATGAAATGGTAGAGGCTGTTTCGGACAAAATTCTATTCTCCCATTATAAAGGTGGAGGACGAAGCTCTTATCATCCTAAAATGATGCTTAAAATCATTCTATTTGGCTATTCTCAAAAAATTTATTCTTGCCGTGGGATCGAAAAGCTGATTACAGAAAACATCCCAGCGATGTGGCTAGCTGCGATGCAACAACCTGATTTCCGTACCATTAATGAGTTTAGAGGAGTACGGTTGAATGTTTTGATAGACGAGCTATTTGAAGTGATGATTCTAAAACTAATAGAAGAAAACTACATCACAATGGAAAACTACTTTTTGGATGGGACCAAAATCGAGGCCAATGCCAATAAGTATACTTTTGTATGGAAGAAATCAACCGAGAAATTTGAAGCTAAATTAAAAGAAAAAATTCAAGAAACCCTTCAACATATTCAGGAACTAACCCAATTGGAAGCTGGTATGATCCAAGGAGAAGTTCTTCTCAACGAAGACCACACGATACCTACTCTAGAAAGTGTAGCGGAGAAACTCGAGGAGAAAGTAGAAACGTTAACAGAGGAAATCGAAATAGAATCTTGTACACACATCCGTAAAGAAAAGCGAAAAGAACGTAGTACATTAAAGAAGTCAGTGAAGTTAATCCGACAGGATTTCATCGAGCGACTTGCCAAATATAAGGAACAGAACGAAATCTTTGGCGAACGAAACAGTTATTCAAAAACGGACAAAGATGGCACCTTTATGCGAATGAAAGAAGATCCTATGAAAAACGGTCAGCTAAAACCAGGATACAATGTTCAAATGGGGACAGAAAATCAATTTATCCTATTCTACTCGATTCATCAACGCCCAACTGACACACGTTGTTTTATTCCACATATGGAAAAGCTCGCCTCTACATCATTACCGATGCCTAAAACCGTCATTGCCGATGCAGGTTACGGAAGCGAAGAAAATTATGTTTATGCGGTAGGAGAAGAAAAAGAGCTACGTTTTGATTTTCTTATTCCTTATGGTTCCTACCTCCATGAACAAACACGTAAATTCAAAAATGATATCAAAAACGCTAAAAACTGGACTTATATGGAACAAGACGATTATTTTATTTGCCCAAATGGAAGGAAGGTTCTCTTTAAAAAATATCAAACCAAAAAAAATCGCTACGGTTATGAACAAAGTTTCAAAATCTATGAATGCGAAGACTGTACAGATTGTCCCTTGAAGGCCCAGTGCACAAAAGCCAAGGGAAATCGGCAAATTCACTGGAATACGATTTTTGAAGAAATGAAAACCAAAGCGAAAACAGCCCTTGAATGTGAAGAGAAGACCGCAATCTACGCTCGACGGAAAATCGAAGTAGAAAGTGCGTTTGGTCATATTAAGGGCAATCGGTCGTTCCGCAGGTTTTCGTTGCGGGGGCTCGATAAGGTTCATGCCGAGTTTGGGATTGTGGCATTGGCCCACAACCTATTGAAAGTAGCGGGCATCCGCCAGCTACTTTCAAAAATAAAACAACAGAATAGAAAAGCAAGAGGAGAAAAACGAGCCTTTTTCTCCTCTTGCCTTATTTTAGGGACTTTTCGGACAGCCCCTGGTAGGAATTTTTAATATTATTAGTCAGCTCATTTAAAATAATTTTTTTCTTTGCCTGAGGTAAATGGCAGCTTAAAATTAGCAAATCAACTAGGTCAGGTTGTTCCTCAGCAATTTCCTGTAAGTAATCCCTGCCAAACTCTTTCATAACAGGTAGCAAACTGCTCATTTTTAATGGAAATCCACATCAATTCTCTTTTTATTTGTTTGAGTTTGTTTAGGCATGATAACTTCTAGTACACCATCCTTATAAGAAGCCTTTATACCTTCCTCAGAAACAGGAGTTGGTAGTGTAATAGCTCTGTGAAAGCTACCTGTGTATCTTTCTCTCCTATGCATATTCTCTTCTTTAATCTCATTAGTTCTGTTAATTGAGCCACTAATTCTCAATACATTATTTTCAATATCAATGTTTACATCTTCTTTACTCTGTAAGCCTGGAATGTCACAAGTTGCTACTACCTCTTTATCTGTTTCATGAACATCCACTCTTATATTCCCCAATTGATTCATTTCATTGTCTAAATGAAAAGGGAAATCATTGAATAATCTGTCAAAATCTCTCCTAATGTTAGTTAATTGTCTAAATGGATCATAAGGTATTAATGCCATTTGTATCATCTCCTTAGTTATTTTTAACAAATATATTTTTCCCATTTACTATGTAATTATTCATTTAAGGGATAAGCTGAGTCAGTTTTAGAAAAGCATCCTATTACAGAAAAAGGAGAGCCTAATTAGCTCTCCTCAGTGTCATTAGTTTTAACCTCATATCCAAAAAGCTGTGACCTTTCTTTAGACCCAAGATGGGATTCTAACTCGAGAAAGCCTCCTTTAGCTGTTATTGAAGACAATGCAGCGAACGTTACTTCTTTATATAAATCCTCATTTGGGGGTAGCGTCAGGAAAATGCGAATTTACAACGCTAAGCCCATTTTCAAGACGATTCCCCCAGTTTTAACAACGTTAAGAAAGTTTCAATGGTCTTAAAGAATCTAACGAGACCATTTTCTCCGAATTAAAATGGTATTCTCCAAGTAAATTAATATGTTCCCAACCTAGAGGTGACATATGGTGCAATAATTCTTCATTAAAACTACCTGACCGTTTTTGATATTCAACTGCCTTTGTTAGATGTAAAGTATTCCAGATACTGATGGCATTGATAATGATGTTTAAGGCACTGGCCCTTTGCAATTGATGCTGTATGGTTCGTTCCCTAAGCTCGCCTTGTTTTCCGAAGAAAATAGCTCTTGCCAGTCCATTCATGGCTTCTCCTTTATTCAATCCTTTTTGTATTTTTCTTCTTAATGATTCATCCGAAATATAATTCAAAATAAAGATCGTTTTTTCTATTCGGCCCATCTCACGTAAGGCTGTAGCCAAGCTGTTTTGTCTTGAATAAGAACCTAATTTCCCCATAATAAGGGATGCTGAAACTGTTCCTTCCCTTATAGAATGAGCTAATCGCAAAACATCCTCATAATTCTCTTTAATGACCTTTGTATTTATTTGTCCACGTAAAATGACTTCTAATTTTGGATACTCACTTGCCTTATCTATTGTAAATAATTTCGAGTCTGATAAATCTCGTATTCTTGGAGCAAATTTAAATCCTAATAAATGGGTCAGTCCGAATATTTGGTCTGTGTAACCAGCCGTGTCTGTATAATGCTCTACTATATTTAGATCCGTCTCATGGTGTAACAAACCATCCAAAACATGAATCGCATCCATTGAATTAGTATGAATAATCTTTGTGTAATAAGAAGAAAATTGATCACTTGTAAAACGATAGATGGTGGCTCCTTTTCTAGTTCCATAATGTGGGTTTGCATCTGCATGTAGCGATGAAACGCCTATCTGCATTCTCATACCATCGGACGAGGATGTTGTACCGTCTCCCCAATAAGAAGACAATTGCAATTTGTGATGAAAATTTACTAATACGGCTTGGGCTTTATTCATTGCATCTTCATACATGCGCCATTGTGATACATTGGCCAATTGCTTATATGTAAGTCCGGGTGTTGCTTCAGCCATTTTGCTTAAACCAATATTCATTCCCATTCCTAAAAGAGCAGCCATAATAATAATTGTTTCTTCTTTATCCGGTTTTCGATTATTGGAAGCATGAATAAATTGCTCATGAAATCCTGTTATATAAGCAATATCCATCAGTAAATCGGTTAATTTTATTCTTGGTAGCATCTGATACAGGCTTGCACTAAATTTTTTTGCTTCTTCTGGAACATCTTTTTCTAAGCGTGCAATTGACAGCTTTCCTTTTTCAAGAGAAACCCCGTCTAACTTGTTGGAATTGGTAGCTAACCACTTTAACCTTTAGGCTGCTGGTTCTCTCCGTCATATAATCCTCGAATGATAAACTAACTGATAATCTTGTATTCTCCTTCGTTTGATTCCATGTATCTTCTGAAAACAAATATTCTTCAAAGTCTCTATATTGTCTGCTGCCAACAATGGAAACATCTCCTGCCCTAACATGCTCCCGAAGTTCTGTTAAAACAGCCATTTCATAGTAATGACGATTGATTGTTGTACCATCATCCTCGTATAAATGCTTTTTCCAACGTTTTGAAATAAAATCCACAGGTGAGTCATTAGGCACTTTTCGCTTTCCGGATTCGTTCATTCCACGGATAATCTCAACAGCTTGTAAAAGTGGTTCATTTGCTTTTGTAGAATGAAATTCCAATACCCTTAATAGCGTTGGCGTATATTTTCTAAGTGAATAAAATCGTTTTTGCAGTAAGTCTAAATAATCATAGTCGGCAGGGCGTGCAAGCTCCTGAGCTTCTTCGACCGAAGAGACAAAAGAATTCCATTCGATAACGGATTCTAAAACCTCAAAAACGTCTAATTTTTCCTTTTTTGCTTTGATTAAAGCTTGTCCGATGTTCGTAAAGTGTATAACTTTCTCATTCAGCTTTTTACCGTTTTGTTTCTGAATTTCCTCTTGAGCCTTACGGCCTTTTGATAACAGACTAAGTATTTGTCTATCATGAATTTCAAAAGCTTTATCCGTTAACTCTTGAGTAAGATGTAATAAATAGACGGTTAATATCGAATATCGCTTATTTTCTTGAAAGTCACGGAATGCATATGGCTCATATCTTGAGCCTAAGCGAGATAGTTGTAACAGGCGATTGCGATGCAAATGACTAATTTGTACCGTTTCTAATTCCATTCCTCGTATGTATTCGAGTCGTTCTATTACTTTTAGAAATGTTTCGGGTGAAGGATGACCCGGCGGTTCCTTTAACCAACCCAATATCGTTTTATTGGATTCGGATGGATGCTGCGAAGTAATGATCTCTTCAAGCTTTCCTTTTTGTTCATTTGTAAGAGATTGACTAACAGTATTAAACAGTTTCTTTTCAGCCATTGCCCTTGCTGTCACTTTAGGAGGTAATTTGCGCTTATTTTAAGTGCTATTTTGCACATCTGTTCATTTACAATCAAGTTGTTGAATCTTAATACTTTAAACACAGATAACACCGTTCTAAATGTAGAACGGTGTTAAAAAATAGTTGTTTAACTTTCTTCATCCTGTACCCATTTATCTCAAAATAAATAACAATAAAGTCGTTTAAAAACAAAGAGTTCTTCCACTATTTCGCCCGATTTGTTGAATAGATTTTTCATTATACATAACAAGAAATAATGCGTAGTAGACACAAGAAGCGCTACTGATCGGCGGCGCTTCGGACACAAAATGTTCAGTAAAAAAACCGACGAGATTGCCGGCTTCTACAAAATTAATGATCATTCATAAAATATAAAAATCAAACTGCATAATTTTGTTCGTCGGCTGAAGCTTGTGTAAATGCACCTTTAAGGGGTACGACCGAGGTACTTGTAAAAAAGGGTCATAGCATGGATTTTTTTTACATTTACAACCCTTTTTACTCTGTAGGGTAGGGTGGGGTCAGAAAAGTGCGGTTGTTGGTAGGATCCTAATAGGGGTAGTGTCATTGTTGCTACTCCTATTAAGGAATACTTAAACTAAATCACAAATTAAAGAAGAAACACATCTTAAAAAATGAGCATTGAACCTTTGCATAATAAGCAAAAGTCCTTTAAAATTTGTTAGCCGGGTAGAAAATGCTATAATGCTCTTATAAAAAAGAATGGATGCAAAATAGTTTAGGTAAGTTCTAAAACGATTTCTTTTATTCTTCGACAAACAGGCCAGATTCGTAATTTCTCAAGAGAATAATACAAGTCGCTGTAGGGGTTTTTGTGTTTTTTCACTTATGATCACTTTGATATACAAGACCTATTTCATCTCTCACTTTATCCAACACTTGTATCGTGGTGTATGAATTTTTATATGAGTTAGTATCAGACTCTGTTTTTCCTCGGTTGATTAATTCAATAAATTCTTTCACTTCGTAATACATAGCTGGATGAGATTGGTCGACTGTTAATTGTTCAACCGTGCCGTCAGTGTAGTGAATTTCTACTTTTTCAGCCGTATGAATCTTATCAATCATGATACTTCCTTTTTCGCCTTGAATTTCGCTTGGTAAATAAGAGTTCGTTATTTTGGAATACATCACAATCGCATCTTTATCATCATATTTTAAGATGACGCTACCTTCACCATCCACACCCGAATCAAGCATAATGCCAGTTGCCTTCACTTCTTTTGGTTCACCAAATAATGTAATAAGTGGATACAAACAATAGACACCAAGGTCCATTAATGAACCGTTCGCAAACTCTGGATTGAAGGCATTAAGGACAATTCCTTCTTTGTATTTATCATAACGAGATGAATACTGACAATAGCTTGCAAAGTATCTACGGATAGGACCAATTTTATGTAAATTATCTTGAATGACCTTGAAGTTTGGAAGTAATGTTGATTTCATTGCTTCCATTAATAGGGCGTTATGATCTTTTGAGGCTTGAATCATCCTCGCTACTTCGGTTGCATTAACAGCCAGTGGCTTTTCACATAACACATGTTTGCCATTTTGCAAAAATAAAATAGCTTGTTCTGCGTGATATGAATTGGGAGTAGCAATGTACACCGCGTCAATTTCTTGACTAACTGCCATTTCTTTTAGGTTTGTAAATATTTTTGTTACTCCATATTTACTTGCAAATTCTTCTGCTCTACTAATCGTGCGAGAATAAACAGCAGTTAGTTTAAAATCTTCTACATCATTTGCTGCTTCAAGTAATCTTTCTGTAATCCAATTAGTACCGATTACGCCGAATCGAACCATTTATTCAACCTCATTCCTTTGTTTTATAAAACGAAGAGTTTTGTTTACTACACTTATGAAGCGTTTTTCATCGCCAATAGGATTTTATTTTCCCATAAAAAAACTTATATAGACATGGGGCCTACCAGTGAAATATTGGTGATAACCCAAATAGGGCTCATACTGTGAGTGATGGCTAAATTCTTGGCTGTGCCCCACCCAATAATGATCTCTGATCCGGCCATAGAAGGGACTGAATCAGAGGCTATTTTTTCTTTCCTGTATGGACTGTGTTATTTGTAATATGCAGTAAAGACCGCAATTCATAAAAGAAATAAATGCGGTCTTTACGATGTTTCCATATTTTTTAAAGTGTACTCTATTCGAGATTGGCATGTTTGCCGTACATTTTAGTAGAGTCTAAGCCTTTTTTTTCCATAAAACGCAAGATCAATGCATCATAAAATAATAACATCGTTTGCTCAAAAAGTGACCCCATTGGTTGTATGGTCTTGTATTCACTTTCAGATTGATCTTTCGGTGATCCAGGCAATTTAATGATAATATCAGCTAATTTTCCAATCGTGGAGTCAGGGGAAATCGTTACAGCTGCGACCGTCCCACCTAAACTTTTTGCTTTTTCAGCGATTGAAACCAAGGTTTTCGTTTCACCTGAACCTGAACCGATGATCAACAAATCACCTTTTTCTAAATTTGCTGTTACAGTTTCACCGACTACATAAGCATCGATCCCCATGTGCATCATTCTCATCACGAAAGATTTGCCCATAAATCCAGATCTGCCCGCACCTGCAACAAAGATTTTTTTGGATTCCAGAATCTTATTAACCAACTTCTCTGCTTCTTCGTCAGAGATTAAGTCGACTGTCCGACTTAATTCTTGAACGACTTCAGCTAAATATTGAGTAGTTTTCATAGTTATAATTAACCTTGTTTAATTAATTCTTGCATTTTAGCTGCAACTGCTTTTTTATCGTCTTTGCTTGTGATACCGCCACCTACGATGACAAGATCTGGTTGTACTTTAATCACATCTGGAAGTGTTTCTAATTTGATTCCGCCTGCAATAGCAGTTTTCGCATTTTTTACAACGCTCTTAATGGTTGCAAGGTCTTCGAAAGAATTTTTTCCTACAGCTTGAAGGTCATAACCTGTGTGAACGCAGATATAATCTACTCCTAGTTCATCCAGTTCTTTCGCACGACCTTCAATGTCTTTAACTGCGATCATATCAGCAAGGATTTGTTTACCTTGTTTTTTTGCTTCTTCTACAGCACCTTTAATGGACTCGTCTTCAGCTGTACCAAGAATGGTGATGATGTCAGCGCCTGCTGCAGATGCTTGGCTAACTTCATATCCAGCTGCATCCATGATTTTAAGGTCAGCTAATACAGTTAAGTTAGGGAAGGCAGCTTTCACTTCCTTTACTGCTTTAAGGCCTTCATTAATCACAACCGGCGTGCCGATTTCTACAACATCTATATGATTTTCTACTTCTTTCACCAATTCAATGGCTCCTGGAATATCTACAAGATCTAATGCTAATTGTAATTTCATTTATTACTCGCTCCTTATATAATAGTATATTGTGCCGTATAGCTTTCTTTTGCACAGTGTTATTGTATCCAATTGATAGCTATTTACTAACGGTATGATACTCAGTATACTGGGTATGTTACTAAATTAAAAGTATGCACTTTTTTATCATATAGTAACAAAAAGTATACTATGGGACATAATAAGGGTTGGAGGTGAAATGAATGCCGAATCTTGGGGAAAAAGTGTTTAATTGTGAAAAAGAATTGACTCTTTCGATTATTGGTGGAAAATGGAAAATGTTGGTATTGTGGCATCTAGGAAAAGAAGGAACCAAACGTTTTGGTGAACTAAAGGCCCTCATGCCGGGTATCACTCAAAGAATGCTTGTTAATCAATTGCGCGAACTTGAAGACCATTTGATTGTTCATCGTGAAGTCTATCCTGTCGTTCCACCAAAAGTTGAATACTCACTCACTGAGTATGGAAGAAGTCTGATGCCTATTCTGGATGCTATGTATGACTGGGGTAAAGATTATATTGAGAATGTATTGGAAAAAGAAACAGAAAACAAATCGTCTATTCAGTAGAAAAAAGTGTTTCTCCTAGGGGTTCGAAAAAGTGTAAAAAAGTTCATATACTAACAAACCACGGTTAGCTATCTTAATAAAGATGCTGTCCGTGTTTTTTTATATCTCTACGTATTTAAAAGGTTGAAAAAACACAACATTTAAACACAACATTTAATAAAAGAATCAGTTACTAAAAAGCCAAGGGCAGCGAATCTTGTATAATCGCTGTCCTTGGCTTTTCACTCTTGGTATTGGATTCAAGTTTATAGTATTATTTTTAACACTATGTTATACCAATGTATCTATATGTTAATAAAGTGCGTACTTTCAAAAATATAACATACGTAATATACTGATTTTGCTCAAGTAATAGCGAGCTTAAAGAATACTACCAAACCTTAAGGGAATACTGCTACAAGCATGGTGAGATGAAGTGAAACTTCATTTAATAATTTATACATGTTGTTGCTTTTTACGAAAGGAGAGATCCGCATGGAAAGGTTCAAAACTAAGCAGCGAAAAGTTTGTGAAAGATGTCTAATCATCACCATAAATAATGAAACCTGTCCAAAATGTGGACATTCTCAATTAAGAGATATCATTATTACCGGACAAGCTGGGAGAAATAAACGAAACTTACATCCAAAAGTAGGATAACGCAATAGCGAAAATCCTTGTTGTTTTGTAGGGAAAACGAAGAAAATCAGACATTTTTCTATTTGAAAATGCTTTGAAAAAGTGGAGGAATGAAAAGTGGATTCTATGACGTTTGTCTTATTTGGGGCAACTGGGGATTTAGCTAAGCGAAAAATCTACCCTGCCTTGTTTAATTTATATTTGAATCAAAAATTACCAGATTCTTTTTTGATCATTGGTGTAGGAATAGACGAAATGTCTGATGTTGATTTTCAAAACCATGTAACAGACTCGCTATACACTTTTTCTAGACACTTGATAAATGATAAATCCGAAAAACAAGAGTTTGTAAAGGCATTTCGTTATTGCCAGTTAGATTTCACGAATGCTGAAGGGTATAAGAAGTTAGTTGAAGTCGTTCAACAAAATGAAAAAGACCAGAGTATTGAAGAGAATCGAATGTTTTATCTTTCTGTTGCTCCTGAATTCTTTGATGTAATTGCTTTGAACATCAAGGAGAGTGGATTAGGCTCGACAAAAGGATGGAAACGATTAATGATCGAAAAACCATTTGGGCGTGATTTAAAATCTGCTCAAGATTTAAATGAAAAACTAAGCAAAGCTTTTGAAGAAGACGAAATTTTCAGGATTGACCATTATCTTGGAAAACCGATGGTTCAAAACCTTGAAGCTTTAGAATTTGCCAACCCTGTGCTGCAATCACTATGGAACAATCGGTATATTGCCAATGTGCAAATAACGGCTAGTGAAACGGTTGGTGTAGAAGAGAGAGCTAGTTATTATGAAAAAGCAGGGGCTATTCGTGATATGGTCCAAAATCATATGATGCAGCTGTTGATGATGACGGCCATGCATCAGCCAAAACAGATGAGCACGAACGATATCCGTACAGTGAAAAGAAAAGTTATGGACTCTCTTCGGCCTGTACAGAAAGATACTGTAGGTATCCACGTTGTTCGTGGTCAATATGGACCGGGGGAAATAAAGGGTAAACCTGTAGTCGGATATTTAGAAGAACCTGGAGTGAATGCTTCTTCCACAAACGATACATTTGTGGCTGCTCGTTTATGGATTGATAGTTCATTCTGGGATGGGGTGCCATTTTATATCCGGACAGGAAAAAGAATGAAGGAAAAGTCGACGCGGATTGTGATTGAATTCAAGAATCCAACGAAAAATGTGTATACTAACGAGAATCAATTTGCAGAACCCAATCTATTAGTTATCAAAGTAAGTCCAAATGAGGGTGTGTCGATGCAATTAAATAGCAAAAATTTAACAAATGGAAATTTGGAGCCGATAATTGTTGACTTCTCAGCAAGTACAAAAGACATACCAGAAGCTTATGAACTCTTAATATTCGATGCTCTGCGTGGGGACTCTACCTTCTTTGCTCATTGGGACGAAGTTGAATTATCTTGGAAATGGGTACAGCCCGTTTTAGAGGCGTTTGAGGAAAATGCCCTTCCACTCCACCTATATCAAGCCGGTTCGATGGGGCCACAAGCTGCTTCGCAATTATTGGAGGAGGATGGTTTTAAATGGTGGGAAACCAGGGGGGGAGTTTAATCCGCACCTCCCTGGAAGGCTATTGGTATGAAGAGAGCAAACCGAGGTTGGATTTGACAGATAATTGTTACGCGATTTACCCAAGGAACTTAAAGTATTTGTTGAATCCTTATGGTTCCATAAGGAGACCATGAAGAACAACAAATGGGTAGCATAATAATACACGCTATTTTTTGTAATTTAAAGGAGGAAACTCAAGTGAAAGTAGGATTAATTGGATTAGGGAAAATGGGTATGAACTTAGGAAAAAACTTAATTGACAATAAACACCGTGTAATGGCGTTTGATCTAAATACAAATACTATTGAAGAAATTAAAAAATATGGAGTTGAAGGAGCATCCAGTTTACAAGATCTTGTTCAATCATTAGAAAAGCCACGAGTTGTTTGGATAATGGTCCCACACTCCGTCGTTGATTCAGTTATTAGTGAAATCACACCATTTCTAAGTGAAGGAGATATCGTCATTGAAGCTGGTAATTCGCATTATAAGGAATCCATTCGTCGTTACGAACAGTTGAAGAAAGTTGGAGTGAGCTTTATGGATGCCGGTACTTCTGGGGGGATGGAAGGTGCTCGCTATGGTGCTTGTTATATGATTGGTGGAGATCCTGAAGCATGGAGCATTGTCGAGCCGATTTTTAGAGATACAGCTGTAGATAATGGGTATTTATATGCTGGGAAATCTGGTAGTGGCCACTTCTTAAAAATGGTCCACAATGGAATAGAATACGGAATGATGGCCGCCATTGGTGAAGGATTCGAAGTCCTGGAAAAAAGCGATTTCGATTTTGACTATGAAAAAGTGGCACGGGTGTGGAATAACGGTTCTGTCATCCGCTCATGGCTCATGGAATTGACAGAACGCGCATTTTCTAAAGATGCAAAATTAGATGAAATTAAGGGCATTATGCATTCTTCTGGGGAAGGGAAATGGACAGTTGAAACCGCTTTGGATCTTCAAACAGCTACCCCTGTTATCGCTATGTCTTTACTAATGCGTTACCGTTCATTAGACAATGATACATTTACAGGTAAAGTGGTAGCTTCCCTTCGTAATGAATTTGGCGGACATGCTGTGGAAAAATCATAAAGTCATCTGCTGTATATGTCTTTCGTTAAAATGAGCCGGAAATTCATTGGATTTTTAGTTTGGTATATCCCAAAAATTGGTAGATTTACTTAAGTCGTTGATAGTGCTAACTATGTTGATTGAAGCGGAAGGAGCGAGACTCCTCGAAAATGCATTCACATTTTCTCGTGCGGTGCCTATTCACGGATGATGATTCAACGTCCTGTGGGAAAAACAGGACAAGGGAGACCCCGCAGCCGCACAGCGCCGAGGAGGCTCCCGGCTCGCCCGCGGAAAGCGAGCACCTGGAGCCAACAGACAAGTTTAACAGAGCCAAAAAAATAAAACAATATTGAGGTGTGACATCATGAACGTATTGGATGCAAAAATCATTAACACACAATATGGTTTAGAAACCTATTTAGACATGGTGAAGAATATCGAAGTAAAAGAACTCCATTCTCCATCAGATAATGAGCCCTTTTATGAAATAGTATTAGGGATAGAGTATTTTCTTCTAAGGGACGGAAAATACTATGATAGTGAAAGGAATTATTTTCGGATTCAAATGAGCGAAGATTTTAATTCAATCACGTTAAGAGAGACAGATACCGAAAGTTTATTTGCTGTCAAAACCGAACACGAGAGAGACTCAACTAAGCTACTGGTTGGAGAATGGCTTATAAAAACCAATGCTTTCAAGCAAGTAATAAGTGAACTGATCCAACAAAAGAAAATGGAGAATGTTCAAAATGAGGGAGACACTCGAAAAGTATTAGGAACGATAAGATTCTTGGAAATATTACTTGAAATCAAAACAGAAGACATACTAAGTGCCGATGTAGAGAGGGACCATTGAGTTTTCTTAATACTAACTATCTTTTAATGTACGCTATTGATAATTACACGGTCCCACTAAGGATTTTTCAAAATTGAAAAGGGGGAGTTTAAATGTGTTTTTAAAAACTTCCCTTATATACTGTAGAAAAGGAGAATGCACTAACATGAAACGTTTTACTATGCCGAGAGATCTTTTTTACGGAGAAGGATCTCCGATTGAAGCAGCTAAGCTAAATTTGATTGAAAGGGGAAGTAATGTATGACTATTTCGTTTGATTACTCCAATGCATTAGCATTTATGAAAAAGAGTGAAGTAGATAATCTAAGTGAATTTGTAAAAGTGGCTCATAAAATGCTACATGAAAAAACAGGCCCCGGCTCTGATTATCTTGGTTGGGTCGATTTGCCACTAAACTATGATAAGAGTGAATTTGAAAGAATTAAACAAGCTGCTGAAAGAATCAAGAAACATTCAGACGCAATGGTTGTAATTGGTATTGGTGGTTCGTACCTGGGGGCAAGATCGGCTATAGAATCTCTGTCCCATAGCTTTCATAACCAGATGAACAATAAGACACATGTTTATTTTGCCGGTCAGAATATCAGTTCTACTTATATATCTCATTTATTTGAACTATTAGAGGGGAAAGATATCTCTGTTAACGTCATTTCTAAATCAGGAACAACGACAGAGCCAGCCCTTGCTTTCCGTATTTTCCGTGACTATATGGAGAAAAAATACGGAAAAGAAGAGGCGAGAAAACGTATTTTTGCTACTACAGATCAGAAAAAAGGCGCATTAAAAAAGCTTGCGGACGAAGAAGGATATGAAACGTTCGTTATTCCGGATGATGTTGGTGGAAGGTATTCTGTGCTAACAGCAGTTGGTCTCTTACCAATTGCCGTAGCAGGACTTGATATTGATCATATGATGGAAGGGGCAGCAGCAGCAGCCCGTAAATACAACAATCCTGATTTATTGACAAATGAGAGCTATCAGTATGCTGCGGTCCGAAATGTACTCTACAATAAGGGAAAAGCAATTGAAGTGCTTGTTAACTATGAGCCCTCCCTTCACTACGTATCGGAATGGTGGAAGCAGCTGTTTGGGGAAAGTGAAGGAAAAGATCAAAAGGGGCTATTCCCTGCTTCCGTTGATTTTTCAACGGATTTGCATTCCATGGGGCAATATGTACAAGAAGGTCGACGAAACCTTTTAGAAACGGTTTTACAGATTAAGAAACCTCGAATTGAAGTGACTATTCAGGAGGATCCAGAAAATATTGATGGATTAAACTTCCTGGCAGGTAAGACGATGGATGAAGTCAACAAAAGTGCATTTCAGGGTACCCTTATGGCCCATATAGATGGAGAAGTACCTAATCTCGTGATTGAACTGGATGAAATGAATGAATACACTTACGGTGAGATGGTTTACTTTTTTGAGAAGGCATGTGGGATTAGTGGCCATCTATTAGGAGTTAACCCATTTGACCAGCCTGGAGTCGAAGCATACAAGAAGAATATGTTTGCTTTACTTGACAAACCTGGTTTTGAAGCAGAAAAAGCTACTCTCATGGAGCGTTTATCAAAATAATTATATCTGATTGGTTTTGTATTAATAAAAAGATTGTTACCAAAAACCATATTTTTTGTAACAATATTTATGAGAAATACTGATGCTTGATTTTACTAATTTTATAGGTTACCAAAAATAATTACCAAAAGTTTTACCAAATACTTTTACAAAAATGATGTCTCTTGTACAATTAGATTATTAAATTGTGCAGGAGGCTTCTTTATGATAATCGGTTATGCTCGAGTTTCGACAGTTGACCAAAATTTAGACCGACAAATTATATTACTTTCTGAGTACGGCTGTGAAAAAATGGTTCAAGAGAAATTTACTGGGACTACAAAGGATAGAGATGGACTTAACTCATTGCTAGATGTAATAAGGAAAGGTGATACCGTTGTAGTAGAAAGTATTTCACGCTTAGGGAGAAAAACACTTGATATTCTTTCTATTATTCAGCAATTCGAGGATACTGGTGTAAAGTTCGTTTCTATTAAGGAGAACATGGATACAAGAACATCAACAGGAAAAGCCATGTTTCAAATGATGTGTGTCATCGCAGAGTTAGAAAGAAATTTAATTGTAGAAAGAGTTAAAGAAGGGTTAGAAGCGAGTAAAAGAAGAGGAAAAAAACTAGGAAGGCCTAAAGTGGATCAAGGGAAAATTGAAATAGCCTTGAGGATGTATGACAGTAAAGAATACTCGGTAAAAGAAATTGTAGAAGGTACAGGACTTTCACAGGGATCATTATATCGAGCGATTAATAAAAGAAAACTAGAGAAGCAAATTAAAAATCTCTTATATTTTTAGGGAATTATGTGACGGACTAGGGCAGCTACTCTGTCACCACCCCCAACTTAATTTGAATGGAGTTGGTAATTTGGCATCTATAGAACGTACGGCTTATCCAAGATTTAAAAAACGTCCTACTTCAAAAGAACTTCGTGATGTTTACTCCCCTACACCTGAAGAAAACCAATTTGCGCATAAAGTTGCTAGAGGACCTGTTTCAGTTCTAAGTCTATTAGTTATGTTAAAGTCTTTCCAACGACTTGGTTACTTTCCTCTACCGAAAGATATTCCTGTAGAGATCATGATTCATATTCGGACCTGTTTGAATCTCTCTGCTAGTGTTGAACCGAATTACAATAGTAAATCAATTTACCGACATCAAAAAGCAATTAGAGATTACCTCAATGTACGTCCTTATGGAAAAGAAGCCTTACATATTGCAACTACTTCAATTTATAAGGCTACACAGGTAATGGACAATCCAGCCGATCTTATCAACGTATCCATTGAAATATTAATAAAAGAAAGGTGTGAATTACCTGCTTTTAGTACATTAGATCGATTGGCTCGTCGTATAAGAACATTAGTGAATCACCAGTTATTTAATTCAGTATTTTCAAAATTGACTCCTGAAATTGAGCGAAAATTAGATCAATTACTAGTTACTAAAAATGATAATCGGACTTCTGAATATAACTTATTAAAAGAAATTCCAAAAAGCGCAACACTTTCGCATATGAAAGAAATACAAAATAGGTTACTTCTGTTAACTGATTTTATAGAAGAAATTGATAGCTTACTAGAGGATATTCCAAATTTAAAAATTAAACACTTCGCTTTAGAAGCAAAAGCGCTTGATGCATCAGAATTAAAAGACTTTAATTTAGCTAAAAGATATATGCTGCTACTTTGTATGATTTATCGCTCAAAAATTTCAGCTATAGATAGTTTGGTAGAGATGTTTCTCAAAAGAGTCAGAACTATACATAACAAAGGCAAAGAGGAGCTAGAACTTCTTCGAGAAAAACATAGATCAAAAACTGAAAATCTTATATCTGTTTTGGCGGAAGTCTTAAATGCCACAAGTATAAATGAGAACGATACCTTGACTGGTCAGAAAATAAGGGAGTTATTAGGGAGAAGAGGTGGTATCGACGCATTAAAAGAAGATTGTGAATCAATTTCATCATATAATGGCAATAACTACCTTCCTCTTTTATGGAAGTTCTATAAAAGCCACAGGAAAACTCTTTTTAGATTGATTAGTATGATTGAAATTAATTCAACCACACAGGATCAATCACTTTTAGAAGCTTTACAATTTTTACGTGATAATGAGAACCGAAAAATTGAAAATCTACAAATAGATTTGGATCTTTCATTTGCTAGTGAACAGTGGAAAAAAACGATTTATGTACCTAAAGAAAATAACTTAATCCATCGTAAACACCTTGAAATCTGTATTTTTTCCTATCTTGCAAGCGATTTAAAAACGGGAGACCTTTGTGTAAAAGGATCAGAGAATTTTGCTGATTACCGTGAACAGCTCCTTTCTTGGGATGAGTGTAAACCTATGGTAGATGAATACTGTAAGGAACTTGGCTTTTCTTCAAATTCAGGGGATTTTGTTCAACAATTAAAGCTCTGGCTAGGAGATACTGCACAAAAAGTAGATTTAAACTACCCTGATAACGGCCAGGTAATCATTAATGAAAATGGAGAACCAACGTTGAGAAAAATAATGAGAAAAGAACAACCTCAGACAAGTAAGGCGTTAGAGGTAGTTATTTCTCAACGTTTACCTGAACGAAATGTCTTAGATATTCTTTGTAATGTAGAACATTGGACAAATTGGACACGGCATTTTGGACCATTATCTGGTTCAGATCCTAAGCTTGAAAATGCAATGGAACGTTATATCATTACTTCTTTTGGATACGGATGTAATTTAGGACCAACACAGACTTCTAAGCACATGAAAAAAGCAGTAACCCCACACATGATTTCATTTGTAAATCGGCGACATATTAATGCATCTAAAATAGACGAAGCTATTCGTAATATTTTAAATCAATACAATCAATTTAGTTTGCCTAGACTATGGGGTGATGGAAAAACGGCTGCTGCAGATGGAACAAAATTTGATCTCTACGAAGAAAACTTAATCTCTGAATACCACATTCGATACGGAGGTTATGGGGGGATTGCATATCATCATGTTTCAGATACTTATATTGCACTCTTTAGTCACTTCATTCCATGTGGAGTTTGGGAAGCAGTTTATATTATTGATGGTTTGCTGAAAAATAAATCAGACATTCAGCCCGATACGTTACATGCTGATACGCAAGGTCAATCAACGCCTGTTTTTGCACTTGCACATTTATTGGGGATTAATTTAATGCCTCGTATTCGAAATTGGAAGGATTTAAAATTTTACAGGGCTGATAAGGACACAAAATATCACCACATTGATCAGTTGTTTAGTGATACCGTTGACTGGGACCTAATTGAAACACACTGGCAAGATCTGCTCCAAGTGGTTCTTTCTATAAAAGCTGGTAAAATATTACCCTCTACACTACTTAGAAAACTAAGTAACTATAGTAGAAAAAACCGATTATATCAAGCTTTTAGGGAATTAGGAAGGATTGTAAGAACTGTATTTTTGCTTAAATATATTTCTGATATAAAACTAAGAGAGCAAATTGGTGCTAGTACAAACAAAGTCGAAGCATATAACGGCTTTTCCAAATGGCTATTTTTTGGTGGCGATGGGATCATTTCAGAAAATGATCCAGAAGAACAAGAAAAGCGAATTAAATATAATGATTTAGTTGCCAACGCAGTAATATTCCAAAATGTATGTGATATAACACTTATTTTGTGGGAACTTTCTAAAGAAGGCTATGTATTTTCAAAAGAAGATATTGTCATGCTTAGCCCTTATCTGACTAGGCATATAAAACGTTTCGGAGACTATATGATCGATTTAGAAAATATTCCACAACCAATCGAGGGAGATATTCCTGTATAGTATATAAGAAAGTAAAGAGCAAGAAAGGGTTATAAATGGTAAACAATACCATACTATGACCCTTTTTTACATGTATCTCGGTCGTACCCCTTTAATAATTTGATTATTAGTACTCCTTGCTATCTTGTGATAAAAACCTACTGCTTTCTGTTTGTTCCCATTTCCTTTTTTGTTACTTTTGTTAATTCAGTTGTTAATTTGTCAATTTGCTGCTGCATCTTTTCAAACTTTTCATCTAATTCTTTTTGATCTTGTTTTTCTTTTTCTGAATTAATGATTTCCTCATCTATAACTGTTATCGCTTCTATAGTTGCAATGCCTTCTTCAATAGTAGTAAGAATAGCAGTTATTAGGGCAAGTCTAAGGCTAGAACTTATTGGCGATTGATCACTTTGTTCTGACTTTGAATTGGTATTATTCATATAATTGCCCCCTTTATCTGACATTGTTAGAAAGGTTTACATTAAACCTATGCTTTAGGTTCTGTAGTAATACATTTCCTTTGAATATTACTTACCTTGAATAAAATAGAAAAATAAAGGAATTTCAATTAGCAATTAATTGCGTAGTTCGTAGAGATTGTAAATCATTATCTTCACACCAAGCTAGTGTTCTTCGGTAAATGGAAGTAATTGAAATACCTTTGTTGGACAAGAATATTTTTTTACTTGGTCTTGGATTGCTAGGTCAACTTTCACTTTGCTCTTATCAGTTCTTTTCATTCGAACCAGTCCTCTTAAACCTAGTTCTTGATATTTCTGAATCCAATAACGCAAAGTGCGAATTGAAATGTTTTCCTCAACGCTAATCTTTTCTAAATATTTTGGCTTTTGTAAATATGGATAGATAATTAAATATTTTCTGTGTGCTTCCTCTAGTTGTATTTCTGTACATTGAGTTAAAGAATTTATTTTTTGCATTGTCTTTTGTCACTCCCTTTTTTTGGATTCCTGTCCATTGTTTCATATTTTTTATTCAATGTCTATTTAGGGTAAACCTTAAACAACCACTTAAGCATTATTGTTAAGATTAGGTTTTAAGTGTATGATTAGGGTGTCTATTAAATAGATTTGTAAAAGGAGAAAATTACGAAATGAAAGTTGCTTATGCTAGAGTTTCTACTGAAGATCAAAATTTGGAACGGCAAATTGAAAACTTGAAAAGTTTTGGCGCAGAAAAAATATTTACAGAGAAGAAATCTGGTGCTGCAGTAAATAATCGAGAGCAATTCCAAAAAGCTCTTGATTTTGTTCGTGAAGGAGATTATTTCATGGTTGAAGCAATTGATCGACTAGGAAGGAACTACAATGAGATTATTGAAACGGTTACTACTTTAAAAAATAAAAATGCAGGTTTGATCGTGACGAGTATGCCTATCTTAGCTGAAGCTATTGGAAACCCCTTGTTGGACCGATTTATGAAAGATTTGATTGTTCAGATTTTGGCGATGGTTGCAGAAATGGAACGGACAGAAAGTAAACGTCGTCAAGCCCAAGGTATAAAAATTGCCAAAGAAAAAGGAGTTTACAAAGGGCGTCCGTTACTTTATTCACCTAATGCAAAGAATCCACAAAAGCGATTAGTCTATCAAGAAGTCGTAAGAATGTTGAAATCCGGAACCCCAATTAAGCAAATCGCAGAAAAAAATGCCATTACTCGATCAACTGTTTATAGGATTAAAAAGGAGCTCGCAGAATAGAAATCTACGGGTTCTTAAACTATTTAATAGTAGTAGCGTCAGGAAATGCGGATTTACAACATTAAGGAAATTCAAATATAAAAAAAGCCTAATTTCTCGGTGTTGTAAGTGAGAAATTAGGCTTTTTTTACTCATGAAAAGCGCCCGATTGCTGAATAACTTAACTTCTATACATAAACACCCCCAAATTTTTCTCCCTACAACAAACTATTTTTTTTGCCATTTATCTAATTTTGGATACATCTGTAACAAAGCAACCTATAAATGTTTACAATAATTAAAAGAAGGTGTTCAAGTTATGGATAATGAACTGAAAGCAACGTTTGGTTCTTGGGTCCAAGCGATTGGAACAACCCTTTCAGCTATCGGAGCTACACCTTCCAAAAATATTTCCGATACTCTGCTTGGAGATTTAAATCTATGGGGAAATGTATTACAAGCAACCGGAAATTCATTAGTAGCAGATAGTGAAAAAAACTTTACCCTTGAAAAGATAGGCAACGAAATTCAGGCAATAGGAAATTCAACGGTCATTGTAGGGATATTAATAAATTTTAGCGAAAAAACAAAAAAGGAATTAAACATAAAAGGAAATTTACTTCAAGCAGTTGGTGGTGGAGTATCTCTTGCTGATGCTCTAGGCCGTGAACCTACTGTAAAAGAGCTTTACAGCATATATGGAAACCTTCTACAAGCAATTGGTAATGCATTACAAGCACTTTCAGGTATCAACGAACTAAGGAACAGGGAGGGGCAAGAACTGAATGTGGTCGGAAGTTGGATCCAAGCCATCGGTTCCATCATTTCAGCTTTAGGCCAAAGTAAGTAATTTTGAATATATAGTTTACATTGTAATGGAAAAGCGTATTTAGCTTGGATAATAAAGGAGATAAAATATGGATATCGAATCTAGTTCTATCTCCTTTTTGGGTATTTATTACTTAAATAGTTACAGGAATTACTTTTGGTAAGCTAGCGGAATAACTTATATTTCGAGTTCACCTTACTTTGCCAAAGAACAAAATTTATTTTGACCATGTTTATTTTTTTAGATCTTTAAGGCAATACCTTTAACGGTCTCATCATTTCATTATCCTCGTGTTCAAGCATATGGCAATGCCATACATATCCAGGCCCAAGGCTAGGGTCGAATGGAAAGGGACTGCCATCCTGGGAAGTAAACCGAACTCTTATCGTTGTCACTTCTCCCGCATTCATTTGTATGGTATCCTTCCACCCTTTCTCATTGAGTGGAGGTGCAATAGGTTGACCTTGTAAATATGCGTCTATTGGTGGTGTCTTAGGCTTAACAAAATAAGGTGGGGTGCTAGGAGGCGTCGTTTGATTTAGTTGCATCCAGTCTTTCAAATAAGCGTCAGAATGGAATTTCTGGCGGCTAACGAGCAGGAACTGAACGAGATGAAGATGGATTGGATGGGTGTCATCGGTAAGGTTAACAACTTGCCAATCTTCTGTCGTTCCTGCCTGAGGCAGCTCAGAAACGGGATTACCCCACAGTTGGCCATCTAACGTAACTTTCAAGGGACCATTAGGACCCTCCAGTTCGAATAAAGTCAAAGTTCTCGTTTTTGTTGGCTTTAATTGAGGAATGCTGTTAAGAACAGGTGGCAATTTCTTTGGCGGTAAGACAGTTTCATTTATGACTGTAAATTGCATAATTTGACCAACAGTTTGTGGGTCTGCCGGTGTTCCATCAGGGAACGGGGCGTTAGCAGTATTCGTTAAAATAACGGTTGTACCAGGAGCTAAAGTAGAGAAATCAATAAGGATATCTGCTCGTTCTGCCGGTGAAATCAAAAGTGAGGAAAGTTCTACAGCTTGAGGTAAATAACCTCCATCGGTGCCAATCTGGATAAATTTCTGTTTATTGGAAAGCTGTAAACGATAAAAACGAGCATTTGAACCATTCAGAACACGAAAACGGTATTGTTGAGGTTTGACATTAAGGTTCGGCCACACCTTACCATTCACCATTATCGTGTTTCCAAAAACTCTGGTACCACATAAGGATGAATACTTGGGTTAGCCCCCATATGATCATAGAAAAGAGAACCATCAGTATTAAAAGATCGGTCCTGAATGTTGAGTGGAATCTCATTTTCTCTACTAGGAAGAAACGGGACAATGGGGTCATTCATATCACGGAGCAAATAGAACCCTGTAAGCCCGGCGTAATTATTCAATCGAGTCATTCCCATGGTATGGTCATGATACCAAAGAGCTGTAGGCTGTTGTACATTGGGGAATGTATAGGTATTAGTTATGAAAGCCATACCGGTCCTTCCATCTGCAGTAAACCAAGCATCAGGATAACCGTCAAAATAAGATGGATGCTCTCCTCCGTGCAAATGAGGGACAATAGGTACTGGTTGCTGTGCTAGGGGAAATCCTGGTGGAAATGATGGAAATGGTGGTAGAGGAACTGACATGGAATTTGGATTTGCCCAATCGAGTGTCGGATCAACCGGAAGAAAATGGGGACCAGTAATGTTGTTTATCCATTGAACATGTACAGGAATTCCTCGAATGGCTTCAAATGTGGAACCTGGAGCACTTTTATAGTAAACCGCTCTTCCCGTGTACGGGTCCTGTATCATACCACTGTAACCAAAAACTTTCGTGGTACCGAATCCAGGCGGTAAGATTTGCTGCTGGAATTCACTTGCTTCAATTTTATACGCATGCCCGATCACTTCACCAGATATTGGCTGTCTAAGAATAGTAGGCATATATACCGGTGGGATAACGAGTTGATTTACGAATTTAGGAATCCTTTTAGGATCTAAAGGTTGTACCATTTCATCCTCTCCTCTTCATATCACTACGGTATATGCAGGAAAGGAGCATTTCATGCGTATATTCATACTAGAATAATCTATTTACTTGAAAACGTTCCTCAACAATCTGGCCCTTTAATGGAATATCATAACTGTTGTTTTAACCACTTAATTTTAAGTTGAAGAACTTTATTTTAACTTATCAGCTATCATTTTAAGATAACTTTTTTATTACTTATAATGCAAAATAGCGATTAAAATTGGTGCAAAATAACGTCTAAAGTGACAATCATAGTTAAGAGCGTCTCATAAGACTTGTCTCAAAAACGAGGTGATATTTTGCGGAAAATCGGTTATATACGTGTTAGTTCGACCAGCCAAAATCCTTCAAGGCAATTTGAGCAGCTAAATGAAATTGGAATGGATATTATATACGAAGAAAAAGTTTCTGGAGCAACAAAGGATCGCGAGCAACTTCAAAAAATGTTAGAGGATCTACAGGAAGATGACATCATTTATGTTACAGACTTAACTCGAATTACTCGTAGCACACAAGACCTATTTGAATTAATCGATAACATACGGAAAAAAAAAGCAAGCTTAAAATCACTAAAAGATACATGGCTAGATTTATCAGATGATAATCCATACAGCCAATTCTTAATTACAGTAATGGCTGGTGTTAACCAATTAGAGCGAGATCTTATTCGTATGCGACAACGTGAAGGGATTGAGTTGGCTAAGAAAGAAGGAAAGTTTAAAGGTCGGTTAAAGAAATATCATAAAAATCACGCAGGAATGAATTATGCAGTTAAGCTATATAAAGAAGGAAATATGACTGTAAATCAAATTTGCGAAATTACAAATGTGTCTAGAGCTTCATTATATAGAAAGCTATCAGAAGAGAACAAATAGTCCTTCCTTACCCCATATTCCAGAAAAGGCCATATAGTTGAATAAATAACTTTTTGTCACGTGATTTTTGATTCCATCACGAGTGATTTCTTAAAAGTTAACAACTATTTTTTGAATGAGCTGCATTTTTCAACGAAAGGATGAGCTTCTAACCGTTAAAAGTAAACATATTCAGCTTGTGGTGCATATACTGGATTGGTCCTTTATATAGGGTAGTAAATAAGATATCTAATCCTTTATTCTTCAGAACATAAACTTTAAATTTAGGGGGAGATTAGTATTGCAAACTGCACAGCAAACAATGGTTAGTATTCCATTCCCATCAGTATGGGGTATCCATGCTGCTATAGCTGGTAAACCAATCGTTTGGGGCGTACTCAACATTAACTCTATTACAGATAACAGGGTAATTGGTACGGTTAATTTTCGTGGTACACCTATTCCTATTAGTGGATATTGGGATGAGAATACTAAACAGATAAGATTTGATTCACCTTATGCTATGTTCTCCGGTACATTAACTATCATTGATGATGCTACAATTAGAATTCGACATTTTATTTTAAATGGACGATTTATTATGAAACCTCCTTCTTTACAAGCAGGCGAATACGGAACATGGATTGCTACAACCGATAGAGCTCTTACCGGATATCCCGTAATTAGTGGTACCTTGCCCCCTGTTGGAGTCTTTTTAACATCAAATATACTTAGTCAGCTACAGCAGAATTATGTAAGATTTTAGGTTTAAATGGAATAAATGTAAAACGGACCTCCATTTTTGTTTTTCGATCCATTTCCAACGTTTAAATTCCTGTGACAAAATAAACTAATTACAAAATTATTTTGGGTGTCTCATAAGAAAAGGTATCTAAACAATT
>NZ_WEHU01000037.1 GCF_009183415.1 Bacillus sp. B1-b2
AAGGATCAGTCATGATTTTTGAGTGATTCTTTCTAACACCCCACCAAACGAAGTGCGGTAGTAGCTGGAGAAGAAAAATATCTCATTTTTTTGTGTCTACTTTCTTGACAGAAGACCAGAATTCTAAAGTAGTGGGTATAATTTCCTGTTATATTTTGTTCTATTTTCGACAAAATCCAACACATAAAGGAAAAAGAGCAGTTAAGTGGTAGTCAGTTGCAGGAATACATCTTTTTAGGTATATTTTGATGGGGCAATTGGTAAAATGGCAATGTTTAAGCTGTATTCTTCCAATTTTTTTGTTTCGATAACAAGGAAGAATGGTTACAATAGTAATATCGGTTATTATAAGAAAAGTTACATATTTTACTAATTTATATAGGAGGAAAATAAGTGAAAAAACAAGAGAAAACATTTTATATTACAACACCTATTTATTATCCAAGCGGTAATCTACATATTGGTCATGCCTATACAACAGTAGCTGGAGATGCAATGGCTCGCTATAAGCGCATGAGAGGGTATGAGGTTCGTTACTTAACTGGTACAGATGAGCATGGACAGAAAATTCAACGTAAAGCAGAAGAAAAAGGAATTACCCCTATTGAGTATGTAGATGAAATAGTTGCTGGCATAAAAGAGTTGTGGGATAAGATGGATATTTCCTATGATGATTTTATCCGTACAACAGAAAAAAGACATACAGCAGTTGTTGAAAAAATGTTTAAAAAGTTGTTAGATCAAGGAGATATCTATTTAGATGAATATCAAGGGTGGTATTCTGTTTCCGATGAAACCTATTATACGGAATTACAGCTAGTTGACCCTATTCATGATGAAAATGGAAAAATAATTGGTGGAAAAAGCCCTGATAGTGGACATGCAGTAGAGCTTGTAAAAGAAGAATCATACTTTTTCAAAATGAGTAAGTATGCAGACCGATTATTAGCATTCTATGAGCAAAATCCTGAGTTTATCCAACCTGAATCTCGTAAAAATGAAATGATAAATAATTTCATTAAACCAGGATTAGAAGATCTTGCTGTTTCAAGAACTACTTTTGACTGGGGGATAAAGGTTCCTGGTGATCCAAAGCATGTTGTTTATGTATGGATTGATGCCCTATCCAATTATATTACTGCACTTGGGTATGGATCAGAGGATGAGTCGCTATATAACAAATTTTGGCCAGCAAATGTACATTTAGTTGGGAAGGAAATTGTGCGTTTCCATACCATCTATTGGCCGATCATGTTAATGGCATTAGATCTGCCTCTTCCTAAGAAGGTATTTGCACATGGATGGATCTTAATGAAAGATGGAAAAATGTCTAAGTCTAAAGGAAATGTTGTAAATCCTGTCACGTTAATTGATCGTTACGGTTTAGATGCATTACGTTATTATTTATTACGAGAAGTTCCGTTTGGATCTGATGGTGTCTTTACTCCAGAAGCTTTTGTAGAAAGAGTAAACTTTGACTTAGCTAATGATTTAGGAAATCTGTTAAATCGTACTATTGCAATGATTAACAAGTACTTTGATGGAATGATTCCTGTCTATAAAGGCTCAGAAGGAGTATATGAGCAATCACTTGTTCAATCACATAAAGACACTGTTGAAAAGTATAAAGAACACATGGAGAAGATGGAATTCTCTGTTGTTTTAACAACACTTTGGCAGTTGATTAGTAGAAATAACAAATATATTGATGAGACTCAGCCTTGGGTATTAGCAAAAGAGGGAAAAACGGAAGAGCTAGCTACTGTAATGGTGCACTTAGCGGAATCTTTAAGAAGAATTGCTATTTTAATTAAGCCTTTCTTAACAGAAACACCAAATCGAATTTTTGACCAGTTAAATATTCAAGAAGAATCTTTGAAAAATTGGGATAGCTTAAAAGAATTTGGGTTGCTTCCATCCGATAAGGTTGTAGAAAAAGGAGAACCAATTTTTCCGCGATTAGATATGAAAGAAGAAGTAGAATTTATAAAATTAGAAATGCAAGGTCCAGTAAAACAAGAGGCTAAGAAGGAAGAAGTAAAAGTAGAAGCTCCTGAATCAGAAGAAATCTCTATTGATGATTTCATGAAAATTGATTTAAGGGTCGCAAAAGTACTTCAAGTGGAGCCGATTAAAAAGGCGGATAAATTATTGAAGCTGCAATTAGACCTTGGGTATGAACAAAGACAGGTTGTCTCTGGAATTGCGAAATACTATTCTCCAGAGGAATTAGTAGGTAGAAGAGTAATTTGTGTTACTAACTTAAAGCCAGTTAAGCTAAGAGGAGAGCTATCTCAAGGGATGATATTAGCAGGCAGCCAAGATGGTGTATTATCACTTGCAACTGTAGATGAATCATTACCATTAGGTGCAAAGGTAAAATAAGGTTTAAACAGAAAAACATGGAGCCGTCTTTGGTGATTTAAATGGAAGACGACTCTATGTTTTTCTCTATTCAAATTCCCTTTCTATAAGAGGTAGCAAAATAGAATTTAGTAAAGTCAGTTATAAGAAAGGATGGGTAAGATGTTATTTGATACTCATACACATATTAATGCAACGGAATTTAATGAGGATATAGAGGATGTTATTAGTCGAGCATTGGATGCGGGAATGGAAAAGATGGTCGTTGTGGGCTTTGATCATCCAACTATAAAAAGAGCGATGGAATTAGTGGAGCAGTATGATTTTGTTTATGCAAGTATAGGATGGCACCCTGTTGATGCTATTGATATGGTGGAAGATGATTTAACGTGGATTGAGGAGTTAGCTAAACATCCTAAAGTTATTGCAATAGGAGAAATGGGTTTAGACTATCATTGGGATAAGTCTCCAAAGGATGTACAAAAGGAAGTATTCAGAAAGCAAATTCGGTTGGCTAAAAAAGTAAAATTACCTATAATTATTCATAATCGTGAAGCAACTGCTGATATAGTGGAAATTCTAAAAGAGGAAGCAGCAGAAGAGGTTGGAGGGATTATGCATTGTTATGGAGGAAGTGTTGAAACTGCATTGGAATGTATAAAAATGAATTTTTACATATCTCTTGGAGGAACGGTTACTTTTAAAAATGCCCGAAAACCTAAAGAGGTGGCAGAAGCCATTTCCTTAGATCATTTGCTTATTGAAACAGACTGTCCATATCTAGCTCCAACTCCTTTCAGAGGGAAAAGAAATGAACCAAGCTATGTGAAATTAGTGGCAGAAGAGATAGCAAAAATAAAAGGAATTTCTTATGAGGAAGTGGCAAAAAAAACAACAGATAATGCAAAAAAATTATTCGGCATAAAATGATAAGGGTTTGTGTCGAATGGGGATAGAGTTTGTCCTAAAAACCCTTTGTTCTTAAACGTTCTACATTGCTTTCTTTTCTCATAGACTAATTATGTCGATATTTCTTTCTTTCCTTTCTCCCGCTTTTTTTGCATAATAAGAAATACGTTCAAAGATTCTTAAGGGTTGACAGCAGACATGATACTCTATATAATCACTCCGAGAGAAAAGGAGGCGTTTTTCATCGTAATCCAAAACATGAAAAACCTGTTTTCTAAATCTTTGAGCAAGAAGAAAATGCCCATTTTTATTGCGAGTTTCATAGTTTTCGCAAGTGCTTTAACGTTTATTATTTATGAAACGACGAAGACTTCAGTGGCATTAACCTTAGATGGCAAGAAGCAAATCATCGAGACGCACTCATCTACTATACAAGAATTATTAGATGATTTGGATATTGCTGTTAGCTCAGAAGATTATGTGTTTCCCTCGTTGAACACAGAGATTACGGATGACCTAGAGGTTGTCTGGAAGAAAGCAAAACAGGTTGAATGGCAAAAAGACGACGAGAAGAAAACGGTTTGGACAACAGTAGGAACTGTTAAAGAGTTTTTAGAAGAGCAAAAAGTATCTTTGAACGAGCATGATCAGATCAACCAAAAACTAGATTCTAGCATTAAACATAACATGGATATTGTCGTACATACCGCATTTCCAATAACACTTGTAGACGCAGGACAGGAAACACAAGTATGGTCCACTTCGACTACGGTCGCTGACTTTTTAAACAAACAAGAGATATCACTTGCACAATTAGACCGAGTTGAACCAGATCTAAAAGAGAAAGTGAAAGCAAATGCCGTTGTAAATATTACACGAATAGAAAAGGTCACCGATGTAGTGGAACAACCGATTAATTATGCCGTTATTACTCAAAAGGATAGCAGCCTACCTGAAGGGACAGAGCAAGTAGTCCAAGAAGGAAAAGAAGGCTTAGTTTCCAAAGAGTTTGAAGTAACAAAGGAAAACGGTAATGAAGTTTCTAGAAAGCTACTTAGTGAGAAAACAGTAACGGAAAAACAAGATAAAGTAGTTACTGTTGGAACGAAGACGGATGTACAGCTTGCATCCCGCGGGGAAGAAAGCGGGAAAGAGGTACATGTTAATTCTACTGCCTATACGGCAAGTTGTAACGGTTGTTCTGGACGGACTGCCACAGGTATTGATCTGAAAGCTAACCCAAATGCAAAAGTAATTGCTGTCGACCCTAGTTTCATCCCTTTAGGTACTAAAGTATATGTAGAGGGTTATGGCTATGCCATTGCTGCAGATACAGGCGGTAGTATTAAAGGGAAAAAAATTGACGTATTCTTCCCAACCACTGCTGAAGCTTATCGTTGGGGCAATAGACAGGTAAAGATTAAGATTATCGACTAATTGACAGGACAGGGGATTTAACCTCTGTCTTTTTTTTATTATTACTCGTTTCTTGACTTATTTGTTTAAAAAGAAAGTTAAGCTATAATAAGAAAAGAAATTAGTTATGATACTCTGTATATATAGACGATTCATGTTACAATTATGTTTCATTTTTTTTTCAAATTTTAAATTTTTTTTGGAGGCTTCATGAAACTCAAAGAAATAATAGTAGTGGAAGGTAGAGATGACACAACTGCGGTAAAAAGAGCAGTTGATGCAGATACAATTGAAACAAATGGGTCTGCCATTAATATAGAAACATTAGAAAAGATAAAACTAGCTCAGGCTACGAGAGGTGTAATCGTTCTGACTGATCCAGACTATCCAGGACAAAAAATACGCCATGCTATAGAAAAATATGTCCCTGAATGTAAACATGCCTTTATTCCAAAGGATCAAGCTATTCATAAGCACGGTAAGGGAGTAGGCGTAGAGCATGCTTCTATAGAGGCAATAAGAGCGGCATTAAAAGATGCACATCTGATGCAGGAAATAGTGGAAGTGGACATTACAAAAGAAGATTTAATAGATGCGGGGTTAATTGGCGGTGCAGGTTCAAAGGAGCGGAGAGAGCAACTAGGAAAATTGCTTAGAATCGGTTATACCAATGGAAAGCAGCTTCATAAACGGCTTACTATGTTCCAGATAACAAAAGAAGCATTTGCGATTGCTATAAAAGAAATACGCCAGGAGGAAGGAAATGTATAAAGACATAGCGACACCAGCTAGAACAAAAGCCATTTTAGATAAATATGGATTCTCTTTTAAGAAAAGTTTAGGTCAAAATTTCTTAATTGATACAAATATCTTGCGTAATATTGTTGATCACGCTGATCTCACAGAGGAATCAGGAGCAATAGAAGTGGGACCAGGGATTGGGGCATTGACGGAGCAACTGGCAAAAAGAAGTAAAAAGGTAGTGGCGTTTGAAATTGATCAGCGACTTTTACCAATCTTAAACGATACCTTATCTCCTTATCCCAATACAAAGGTAATTCATCAAGATATATTAAAGGCAAATGTAAAAGAAATGTTAGAGGAAGAATTTGCAGATATTAAGGATATTATGTTAGTTGCTAACTTACCTTACTATGTGACAACCCCTATCATCATGAAAATACTAGAAGACAAACTGCCGCTTAGAGGAATTGTAGTTATGCTTCAGAAAGAAGTAGCGGAGAGAATATCGGCTAAGCCAGGTACGAAAGAGTATGGCTCTTTATCTATAGCTATCCAATACTATACAAAACCAGAAGTAGTGATGATTGTTCCAAAAACAGTATTTGTTCCACAACCTAATGTGGATTCTGCGGTGATTAGGTTAACAATAAGAGAAACGCCTTCTGTAATCGTTAAGAGCGAAGAATTCTTCTTTAAAGTGACAAGAGCAAGTTTTGCACAAAGAAGAAAAACCATCTTAAATAATTTATCAAGTCAATTAGAAGGCGGAAAAGAACACAAGGATTTAATAATTGAAGCGCTACAAGAAGCAAACATAGAGCCGAATAGAAGAGGAGAATCTCTTTCTATTGAGGAGTTTGGCCTCTTAAGTGATTGTTTATATAATAAGTTGAATGGATTACAATAGGGATAGGTAGGGTTTAGAGGATGTATTTATGCATCCTCTTTTCGTTTATATGTTGGCATTCGCTCTTCACAACTTATTAGGTGTATGCATATTTTATTTAAGATAAGTTGGAATACAATCCACCAAAGATTAGTTTTTTGGTTAATTGGGGTGACACCAGTGAATATAAACAAGATGGATATTGTCGGAAGAGAATCCTATAACTGTGATATATTATTTAGAATTATTGACGTTAAAGAAGAAAATGGAAAGAAGATAGCAGTGCTGTATGGAGAAGACTTTCGCCTTATAGCAGATGCTCCTTTTGACGATTTATTGGTTATTAATCAACCGATGAAGCGAAAGATTACACAAGAGGTACAATTATTAGAAGAGCAATCACTACAATTATTTCGTCAAGACGTTAATTTGTTAAAAAGAAAGCAAGAATACCAGGCTACTGATGCATATAGTAAACCATCCAACTATTTTCAACTACCAGGTAAGGTTCTTCATTTAGATGGTGACCCGAATTATTTAAAAAAATGCCTAGCTTTATATGAGAAAATTGGTATACCAGTCAATGGAGTTCACTGCAATGAGAAAGAAATGCCGACTAGAATAAGTGCTCTTCTTGATTATTATAGACCAGATATTCTTGTAATTACTGGTCATGACGCCTATTCAAAAGCACTCGGTGATAAAAAAGATATTAATGCATATAGACACTCCAAATATTTTGTTCAGGCTGTAAGGGAAGCAAGGAGAAAAGTGCCTCATTTAGATCAACTGGTGATTTTTGCAGGTGCGTGTCAGTCCCATTTTGAATCCCTTATATATGCAGGTTCTAATTTCGCTAGCTCCCCTTCTAGAGTCAATATACATGCACTAGACCCAGTATATATTGTTGCCAAGATTAGCTTCACTCCATTTATGGATCGGGTAAATGTTTGGGATGTTCTAAGAAATACTTTAACTGGTGAGAAGGGGCTTGGTGGGATAGAGACAAAGGGTGTCCTTAGAACCGGTATGCCATATCACACTAGCAACCCAGAGGAGATATAATTTATCTGTTGGAAACTGTGCTTTTCCATTTGACTAGTTAAATGAAAATAAAGCGTAAGATACAAATATTAAGATTGCAACAGGTGACATAGAATACCTGTTTTTTTGTTGTTTTTGGAGACAAGCTGCTATGAAAAACGAAAAGATATGAAAATTAAAAACTTTTTACATATTTATAAAAGTAGAGGATATACTAAATTTGTTGAAAAATCGGAGAAAAATAAGAATAAAATCTATTGACAACTTCTAAAAAAGATTGTTATAATTTATATTTTTGTTTGACTCTGTTGTGTCAGTGTGATATACTTTACACAGTGAGGTGGACCGAATGGCGAAAACATTATCAGATATTAAAAAAGCTCTTGATTCAAATTTAGGAAAAAGACTTATGCTGAAGGCAAATGGCGGTCGTCGTAAGACTATTGAGCGCCAAGGAGTACTAGCAGAGACTTATCCATCCGTATTTGTAGTGGAATTAGATCAGGATGAAAATGCATTTGAACGTGTATCATACAGCTATGCGGATGTTTTAACAGAAACGGTTCAAATTACCTTCTTTGAAGATACATCAGGACAAGTTGCTCTAAGTTAACTATATATTGCTTATGGCTATAAGTAGCAGTGAACAATTTGTTTACTGCTTATTTTTATGGAAAAAAGTAATATTCTATGTATAATGAATTGCTTTTATTGGCAACAAATAGATAACATGAAAAAAATGAATTAGATAAATACTAAATCTACCGTGAGTGATGAAAGGAGAGAATCACTTTGAGTAGACGAAGAGGAATAATGTCTGAAGGATTTAAAGAAGAGCTAGCAAAGGAATTGGGTTTCTATGACGTAGTCCAGAAAGAGGGCTGGGGAGGAATTCGAGCAAAAGACGCAGGGAATATGGTGAAACGCGCCATTGAAATAGCGGAACAGAGTCTTCTTGATTCTAAATAAAGATATTTATTAAGACACTTTACGTCCATCTTGTTGTAATGAATCATAATGGAGTTACTCACGGTAAAAGGATGGATCTATTATTAGTTTCTCTATACTATAAAAAAGGTAGTATAGATACTAGGAGCTAATAATAGGTCCTTTTTTTCAAAAAAGAAACGAACTTACTATTAAATCGATATTATATTACATAGAAAATCAATCTCTTTTGTATGTGCAAACATATTTTATGGTAAAATCACTATATCCATATAGAGGAATAGAGGAATAGAAGAATGGAAACTTATCCATTCTCAAGTAAAAGAAGAATGTAAGTGGGTGGAAATGTTGAAGCTTTTAGTTAAAGCACCAGCTAAAATCAATTTATCATTAGATGTACTACATAAAAGACCAGATGGTTATCATGAAGTAGAGATGATTATGACGACGATAGATTTAGCTGACAGAATTGAATTGACGCTACTAGATAGCGACCGAATACAGATTATTTCTCTTAATAGATTTGTTCCTGATGACCAAAGAAATCTTGCTTATCAGGCTGCAAAGCTTCTAAAAGAAAAATTTAATGTACAAGAAGGCGTATCTATTAAAATTGAGAAAAATATTCCTGTTGCTGCTGGACTTGCAGGTGGAAGTAGTGATGCGGCAGCAGTACTAAGAGGCTTAAATAAATTATGGAATTTAGGGTTGTCTTTAGATGAATTAGCAGTCATTGGGGCAGAGATAGGATCTGATGTATCTTTTTGTGTGTATGGTGGAACCGCTCTCGCTACAGGTCGAGGAGAAGTTATTCAAGAGCTACCAGCCCCACCTGTATGCTGGGTGATCTTAGCGAAGCCATTTATTGGTGTTTCTACTGCTGATATTTATAAAAGGTTAAATGTGGAGACCATTGCGCATCCTCATACAAAAAGTATGATTGAGTCTATTCATTCAAAGGATTATGATCTTATGTGTAATAGTGTAGGAAATGTATTAGAGAATGTGACTTTGAAACTATATCCAGAAGTTGCTCAAATAAAAGATCAGATTAATAAATTTGGAGCAGATGCTGTTTTAATGAGTGGGAGTGGTCCAACTGTCTTTGGATTAATACAGCATGATTCTAGAATGAATCGTGTCTATAACGGATTAAGAGGGTTTTGTGATCAAGTTTTTGCCGTTCGAATGATTGGACAGCGACATACCCTTGATTAAATCCGTATAATAATGTAAAATTATCCGTAAATATTCGGATTTTGGAGGTTCGGTTATGAAATTTCGTCGTAGTGAGCGTTTAATAGACATGACGAATTATTTACTGGAGCATCCTAGGCAATTAGTCTCGTTATCTTACTTTGCAGACAAGTATGAATCAGCCAAGTCCTCTATTAGTGAGGATTTGGCTATTATTAAGGAAACGTTTGAGCAAAGAGGTATTGGGACACTACATACATTGCCTGGAGCTGCAGGTGGAGTAAAGTATCAAGTGAAAGTTAGTGATGAAGAGGCTAGTCCATTTGTAGATGAGTTATGTGAGCTAATTAAAAGCCCTGAAAGACTCTTACCAGGTGGATACTTATTTATGAATGATATACTTGGAAACACTTCTATTGTTCAAAAAGTAGGGAAGCTTTTTGCATCCGCATTTTCAGATACAGAAATAGATGTCGTCATGACAGTAGCAACGAAAGGTATTCCTTTAGCTTATGCTGTAGGAATGTATTTAAACGTCCCTGTTGTAATGGTAAGAAGAGATAGTAAAGTAACAGAGGGCTCAACAGTAAGCATTAACTATGTTTCAGGTTCCACTAAGAGAATCCAAACAATGCTTTTATCAAAGAGAAGTTTGGATGAAGGATCTAAAGTTTTAATCGTGGATGATTTTATGAAGGCTGGCGGTACCATTAATGGTATGATTAGTTTACTAGAAGAATTTAATGCGGTAGTTGCAGGAATTGCAGTCTTAGTCGAAGCGGAAGAAGCAGAAGAAAGATTAGTAGATGATTATCTTTCGTTAGTTAAATTATCTGGTGTAGATGTGAAGGAAAAAACCATATCTGTTAGAAATGGTAATTACTTTGACAAAAAATAAATGGTAGGAGGAAACGAAAATGAAAGTTGTTCAAACAAATCAAGCACCAGCAGCAATAGGACCATATTCTCAAGGTATAGTAGTGAATAATATGTTTTACAGTTCTGGGCAAATTCCTCTAACTGCGGAAGGAACACTTCTTGAAGGGAATGTACAAGAACAAACCCATCAAGTGTTTAAAAACCTTCAGGCTGTTTTGGAAAGTGCAGGTGCAACTTTTGACACAGTAGTGAAAGCAACTGTTTTCATAAAAAACATGGACGATTTCCAAGCGATCAATGAAGTATATGGAGAATATTTCTCTACTCATAAGCCAGCTCGTTCTTGCGTAGAAGTAGCAAGACTACCAAAAGATGTATTAATTGAAATAGAAGTTATTGCATTATGTAAATAAATACCACAAAAAAGGTATTTTTAAGCAAATTTCAGCAATTTATCCTAAATATTCTAAAAAAATTCATCTATAAAGAAGGAGTTACGAAAATTCTGTTGAATTAATTAACTAGATTTTATCTTCTAGTAAAGGTGGTGAACAGAATGGAAGTAACTGATGTAAGACTACGCCGAGTTAATACAGATGGACGAATGAGAGCTATTGCCTCTATTACACTAGATAATGAATTTGTTGTTCACGATATTAGAGTAATAGATGGAAATAATGGTTTATTTGTTGCGATGCCGAGTAAAAGAACTCCAGATGGAGAATTTAGAGATATCGCACATCCTATTAACTCTGGGACAAGAGGTAAAATCCAAGAAGCTGTTTTAGCAGAATACCACCGCTTGGGTGAATTAGAAGTTGAGTTTGAAGAAGCAGGGGCTTCTTAAAATAATCTGCAGCTAGAGCCTACTTCAAGAGAGTATGGCTCTTTTTTTTTGTTCCAGATACTATCCCTATATTTTCTAATGAAAACTATCCTCATATTTAGTATGATATAACATAGAAGCATTTCCATTCTCTAATCCTCATAGATGATAATAGGTAAATCAGATTTCCTTTTTTTAGGGCAATGAATACCTCATTCATTGCCAACGCGTAAGAACAATTTATCCAAATAGCCTGTTTAATTTAAAAAATCTTCAGAAGTATACATAAATCGTGAATCCTTCCTTGAAATTAGCGGGTATTTGATATATATTTTTTAGTGGATAAAAAGCACATTGGAGGCCTATGAATGACAACTCGTTACGCAGTGATTTTAGCCGCAGGACAAGGAACAAGAATGAAGTCTAAGTTATATAAAGTACTTCATCCTGTTTGCGGCAAACCGATGGTTCAACATGTTGTAGATCAAGTGGCGAAATTACAAGTGAGCCAAATAATAGCAGTAATTGGCTTTGGATCGGAAATGGTGAAGGCACAGCTTGGTAGTGATGTTCATTATGTAAATCAAGAAGAACAGCTTGGTACAGCACATGCAGTTATACAGGCAAAGGACTTACTTAGTGGAAAAGAAGGAGTAACATTAGTTGCTTGTGGAGATACACCACTCATTACAAGTGAAACGATAGAAGCTCTTTTCTTACATCATGAAAAAAGTAATGCTAAAGCTACTATCTTAACAGCAAAAACAGATAAACCAGATGGCTATGGAAGAGTTATTCGAAATCAATCTGGAGTAGTAGAAAAAATTGTGGAGCATAAAGATGCTACAGAAGCGGAAAGAAAAATTACAGAAATTAATACTGGTACGTATTTATTTGATAATGCATTATTATTTGAGGCGCTTAATCAAGTATCAAATGAAAATGTACAAGGAGAATATTATCTACCAGATGTAATTGAAATTCTAAAAAAGAAAGGCGAAGTAGTAACTGCCTATCAAACTGAGGATTTCAATGAAACGATTGGTGTGAATGATCGTGTTGCTTTATCAGAGGCAGAAGCAATTATGAGAAAGCGAATCAATGAGTTTCATATGCGTAATGGAGTAACGATTATTGATCCTCTAAACACTTATATTGAAGCAAGCGTAACGATTAAGGAAGATACAGTTATATTACCTGGTTCAACTTTAGCAGGTATGACGACTATCGAATCAAATTGTATTATTGGGCCAAATACAGAAATAAATAATTGTTTAGTTGGAGATAATACGGCTATTAAGCAATCTGTAGCAAGTGATAGTAGAATTGGTTCTCATGTTAATATAGGACCATTTGCTCATATCAGACCTGCTTCTGTTATTGATGATGAAGTGAAGATTGGCAATTTTGTTGAGATTAAAAAAGCAGAAATGGGTAAAGGAAGTAAAGCATCCCATTTAAGCTATATTGGAGATGCAAAAGTAGGTAGCGATGTAAATATTGGTTGTGGAACCATTACAGTTAATTATGATGGAGAAAACAAATTCTTAACAACCATTGAAGATGGTGCTTTTATTGGTTGTAACTCTAACCTAATTGCTCCAGTTCATATTGGTAAGGGTGCCTATGTTGCAGCAGGGTCTACTATTACAGATGATGTTCCATCTGACGCGTTATCAATAGCGCGTGCTCGTCAAATCAATAAAGAAAATTACAAAAGAAAATAACCTTGAGAAGATTACTAAGTAAGAAGAATAAAAATGGTTTCCTTTTTTCTGATGGGTCATCTAAAAACTATTGGAAGAAAGCCAGTGGAGGTTCAGCATGCCAGTTAAGAATTTAGATCCAAATTTAAAAGTATTCAGTTTAAACTCAAATCCAGCCCTAGCGCAAGAAATCGCAGCTTCTATCGGAGTGGAATTAGGTAAATGTTCTGTAACACGTTTTAGTGATGGGGAAATACAAATTAACATAGAAGAAAGTATTCGTGGTTGTGATGTATATATTATTCAATCTACAAGTGCTCCTGTTAATGAACATATAATGGAATTATTAATTATGATTGATGCTTTAAAGCGTGCATCAGCTAAGACCATCAACTTAGTAATCCCTTATTATGGTTATGCTAGACAAGATAGAAAAGCAAGAGCTCGTGAACCAATCACAGCTAAGCTAGTTGCAAATCTATTAGAGACAGCTGGTGCTACAAGAGTTATTACACTAGATCTACATGCACCTCAAATTCAAGGGTTCTTCGACATTCCAATCGATCATTTAATGGGTGTTCCAATTCTAGGAAATTATTTCAGTCAACGTGAATTTGATGGAGATATTGTTATTGTTTCTCCAGATCACGGTGGGGTAACGAGAGCAAGAAAGCTCGCTGAGCGTTTGAAAGCACCTATTGCTATCATTGATAAAAGAAGACCAAAGCCAAATGTGGCAGAAGTCATGAATATCGTAGGGAATATTGAAGGGAAAATTGCTATTCTTATAGATGATATCATTGATACAGCAGGAACTATCACACTTGGAGCAAATGCACTTGCAGAGAACGGCGCAAAAGAAGTTTATGCATGTTGTACACATCCAGTACTGTCAGGTCCTGCAATGGATAGAATTAAAAATTCTAAAATTAAAGAATTAGTAGT
This sequence comes from Bacillus sp. B1-b2, assembly GCF_009183415.1. GTDB lineage: Bacteria > Bacillota > Bacilli > Bacillales > Cytobacillaceae > Niallia. The sequence continues at coordinate 13,865 of NZ_WEHU01000037.1, forward strand.
AACGAACTCTATTGAGCTAGCGGAAGAAAAGCTTTCTGATAATGTTATTCAATTATCTGTTGCTGATCTTTTAGGAGAAGCAATATTACGTGTTCATCAAGACCAATCTGTAAGTTTCTTATTCGATTAATATCTCTAATACGTAGTCGTCTATCTTTTAAGATAGGCGACTATTACTTTTTAATCGCAGTTCCATAAGAGCAATGTATGGGCATATTTCTTTCTAATACCAATTGTAATAAAAGGGATTCTAGCTAAACAAGATTACCCTTCTTTCTTTATTCTTAAGACTCTATGTTTAAATTGTGGCAGTTTAGGGCATTTTTTATATAAGAGACTATTTTGGAATAAAAAATGGAAGGTGATACTATGACAACAACATTACAAGCAAATAAACGAAATACAGAAAAACATTCTACTTTAACTAAATTAAGAAATAGTGGTGACATTCCTGGGATTGTTTATGGGTCAGCAGTAGAAAATACAGCTATTTCTTTAAGTGAAGCTAACTTTTTAAAAGTAATGAAAGAGGCTGGAAGAAACGGCGTTATATCTCTAGATGTTGATGGTAAAACACATAATGTCGTTCTAAATGAATATCATTCAGATCCAATTAAACGTAATATCCTTCATGTGGATTTTATCGCAGTAGATTTATCTAAGGAAATGAGTGCTGCTGTTAAAGTAGCATTAACTGGAGATGCTAGTGGAGTGAAAGATGGTGGCGTGCTTCAACAAGCATTGCATGAAGTTACTGTAACTGCAAAGCCGACTGACTTCCCACAAAGTATCGATATTGATATTAGTGAACTTCAAGTTGGAGAAACAATTACTGTTGGAGATATCAAAGGTTATGCTAAAATAGAAATTAACCACGATAAGGAAGAAGTAATTGCGTCTATTTTAGCACCAAGACAAGAGGAAGAAATTAGTACTGGGGAACAGCAAGAGGAAGGAATGCCTGATAACGTCGAAGGTAGAGAAACAGAGCCTGACACAACAAAAGATTAATATTCCATTCAAAATGCTCCCTTTGTTGTATAATATAGTTACATGATGATAAAGACAGAATTAGTACTATCTCAAAAATAGACAAAAGGAAGGTTTGTCCGATAAGTGATTCTATTGGTCAAACCTTTCTTTCTGTATGTATTATAAGAATAAAGGGTGATAATAATGAAGTTAATCGTAGGTCTTGGAAATCCAGGTAAGCAGTTTGATAAAACGAGACATAATATAGGCTTTGAAATAATCGATTATTTATCAGAAGCTTATAGCATTCCGCTGGATAAATCGAAATTTAAAGGTAGTTTTGGTATAGGTACCATTTCAGGTGAAAAGGTTATCTTATTAAAACCACTTACATATATGAATCTATCAGGAGAATCTATTCGTCCTATTATGGATTACTATGAAATAAATATAGATGATCTAGTTGTTATTTATGATGATTTAGACTTGCCAGTAGGAAAAATACGTTTACGCCAAAAAGGTAGCTCTGGTGGGCATAATGGAATAAAATCTACTATTCAACATACTGGGACAGAAAAGTTTAACCGTATAAGAGTAGGAGTAGATCGCCCGAAAAATGGCATGAAAGTCACAGATTATGTTTTAGGCAGATTTACTAAGGAAGAAACAGAGATACTAGAAGACATTATAAAAAAATGCGCTGATGCATGTGCAGAATGGACGCAGTCACCTTTTTTACAAGTAATGAATAAATATAATATTCAATAAGGAAGCATCATCTATTAAAGCTTGTTATATTTATAGTGGAATAGGTTAATACTAGCATTATCTATTTGAAAATTGCTGGTAAGGAGGCCTATTTATATGGCTATTCATTATCGTTGTAGACATTGTGGGGTTCATATAGGATCTATTGACTCTAATATGGTTGATACAAATCAATTGGGGTTTCAACATCTTACAGGAGAAGATCGCTCTGATATGATTCAGTACAATCAAGCAGGGGATATTTATGTGAAGTCTATTTGTGAGGATTGTCATGAATCTCTCGCGAAGAATCCCGATTACTATGAGAATGATTACTTGATTCACTAATGGTAGGTAGAAGGTAAGATAAAATGCTGATAACATAGAAGGGTGTTAATGTTATCTGCCATTTTCTCTTATCTATTTCTTTTGAAAAATTCCATAAGAAAAAATTCTGAGAATCATCCTAGAAAAGGAACGTGAAAGGTCATTAGGATGAGTAATAGTAGCTTTGGAAGATAATCCAAAGCATTTTTTAAGTTTACGTCTCCATAGGAATTCTTTTTCATATTGCAGGAATATAAGCATGATATCTCGTATATAACAACACTATGTAAGTATTTTAAGAAAAACAAAAGTAATGGTTTAGATAAATAATAAAGCTAGACGGATATGGTATGAAAAAGGTAATAAAGCAAGAGATCTAGCTTGCGCCCTCATTATTTTCATAATAAATGGGTGCTTTTTCGCTTTTTGAATGGGAGGGAAATTTTTTTGTTAGGGCTAAAAAACAAATTTAAACAACAAGAGGATATACAAAACGTCATTTCGGGATTAGAGGCTGGGTTACAAGAGCAATTAGTCTCTGGGCTCTCTAATTCAGCACGTACTTTGTATATGACTTCTATCTATGAATTAACAAAGAAGCCATTATTGATTGTCACACACAATCTATTACAAGCACAAAAGCTTTATGATGATATTACAAATGTAGTGAGCGAACAGGAAGTTTTTTTATATCCTGCTAATGAACTGATCGCTGCAGAGTTGAGTATAGCAAGTCCAGAATTAAAGGCACAGCGAATTGAAGTATTGAATCACTGGTCACAAAAGAAAACTGGAATCATGATTGTACCAGTCGCAGGTTTACGAAAGCTTCTTCCTCCAAAGAAACATTGGAAGGATGCGCAGCTTGTGCTAGAAGTAGGAAAGGATATTGACTTAGAGGGTTTTTTAAAAAGGTTAGTCTATCTAGGATATACTCGTTCTGATATGGTAGCATCTCCAGGAGAGTTTAGTGTAAGAGGTGGTATCTTAGATATATATCCATTAACAGAGGAAGAACCTCTTCGTGTGGAATTATTTGATACCGAGATAGATTCTATTCGGACCTTCTCGTTAGAAGACCAACGCTCAAAAGATAAAAGAGAAGTAGTAATGATTGGCCCAGCTACGGAGATTCTATTTGATGAAAAGGATACTGAAACGTTAATAGGTAAATTAGAAGAAGGCTTGGCATTAAGTTTAAAGAAGATAAAAGATGAAAATGTTAAAAATCTATTAATGCAAAATGTTGGTCGTGAGATAGAGCAAGTTAGAAATGGCCAAACTCCAGAACAATTATATAAATATTTATCCATTCTTTATGGAAAGCATGTCAGTTTAATAGATTATTTACCGAAAAATGGCTTACTTTTTGTAGATGAAATTAGTAGAGTGCAAGAAATGAATGCAACTCTAGAAAAGGAAGAGGCAGATTGGTATACAAGCTTATTAGGAGAAGGGGAGATAATTCATGACTTGACCTTATCTCAAAGTATTCATGATCTCTTACATCAAGCAACTCAATCAATCGTCTATTTATCCTTGTTTTTAAGGCATGTTCCTAATACGAATCCACAGAATATTATAAACATAAGCTGTAAACAAATGCAGAACTTCCATGGTCAGATGAATGTTCTTAAAACAGAGATGGATAGATGGAAGAAAAATCAATATACAGTTATTTTGCTAGGTCCTACTAAGGAGCGTTTGGAGAAGGTAGAGGAAGTATTAAAAGACTATGATATAGATGTTATTATACAAAGTAATGTCAAAACGGTTTCAGAGGGAAAAATTCAGTTACTGGAGGGGAATTTACAATCTGGATTTGAATTGCCTATTCTTAAGCTAGCAGTATTAACAGAAGAAGAGCTCTTTAAAACGAAAACAAAGAAGTTATCGAGTAGAAGACAAAAGCTTTCCAATGCGGAAAGGATTAAGAGTTACTCTGAGCTGAATGTTGGAGATTATGTTGTTCATGTTAATCATGGGATTGGTAAATACCTTGGTATTGAAACTTTACAAATAAATGGTGTTCATAAAGATTATCTTCATTTGAGATACCAGGGAAATGATAAATTATATGTTCCTGTTGAACAAATTGATTTAATTCAAAAATATGTAGGTTCAGAAAGTAAAGAGCCTAAAATATATAAATTAGGTGGAAGTGACTGGAAGAGAGTTAAGAAAAAGGTAGAATCGTCTGTACAAGATATTGCAGATGATTTAATTAAGTTGTATGCCGAAAGAGAAGCATCTGTTGGTTATGGTTTTTCTCCAGATGGAGAAATGCAGCGTGAGTTTGAGTCATCGTTTGCCTATCAAGAAACCGAAGACCAATTACGTTCTATTAGTGAAATTAAGAAGGACATGGAACGGGAAAGACCAATGGATCGTTTACTATGTGGTGATGTTGGTTACGGCAAGACAGAAGTAGCCATTCGCGCGGCATTTAAGGCGATTGCAGATGGCAAGCAAGTAGCATTTTTAGTTCCTACTACTATTCTAGCTCAACAGCATTATGAGACATTAAGAGAGCGGTTCCAAGATTATCCGATTGAGATTGGCTTATTAAGTAGGTTTAAAACAAGAAAGCAACAAAATGACACGATTAAAGGCTTAAAGAATGGAACGTTAGATATTGTCGTTGGAACTCATCGTATATTGTCTAAGGATATTACCTATAGAGATTTAGGGTTATTAATTATTGATGAGGAGCAACGATTTGGAGTAACACATAAAGAGAAAATCAAGCAGTTAAAAGCAAATGTGGATGTTCTAACCTTAACTGCAACTCCAATACCAAGGACACTTCACATGTCCATGCTAGGAGTTCGTGATCTTTCCGTCATTGAAACACCACCAGAGAATCGATTCCCTATTCAAACATACGTTATGGAATATAACGGTGGATTAGTGAGAGAAGCAATAGAACGAGAACTAGCTAGAAATGGTCAAATTTATTTCTTGTATAACCGTGTTGAGGATATAGAAAGAAAAGCAGAAGAGATTTCCATGCTCGTTCCTGATGCAAGAGTTACTTATGCACATGGGAAAATGACAGAGAATGAACTTGAATCCGTGATGCTAAGCTTCCTAGAAGGGGAATATGATGTTCTTGTCAGTACAACCATTATTGAAACAGGTGTAGACATTCCAAACGTAAATACATTAATCGTGCAAGATGCTGACCGAATGGGACTTTCCCAACTGTATCAATTAAGAGGAAGAGTAGGTAGATCAAATAGAGTAGCATATGCTTATTTCACTTATAAAAAGGATAAGGTGCTCACAGAGGTAGCCGAGAAGAGGTTGCAATCTATTAAAGAATTCACGGAGCTAGGTTCAGGCTTTAAAATTGCTATGCGAGACTTAACAATTCGTGGAGCAGGAAATCTTCTCGGAGCACAGCAACATGGCTTTATTGATTCAGTAGGATTCGACCTATACTCTCAAATGCTGAAAGAAGCAATTGAGGCCCGCCAAGGCACGTTCAATGAAGCTGAAAAACAAGCTATTGAAATCGATTTAGATATAGATGCTTATATCCCAGATTTCTATATTAACAATGGACAACAAAAAATCGAAATGTACAAACGATTTAGAGGAATTACATCATTTGAAGATATTGCAGAACTAAAAGAAGAAATAGTTGATCGTTTTGGAGATTATCCAGAGGAAGTTGCCTACTTATTTAAGATTACAGAAATGAAAGTGAATGGTAAGCAGGCAGGAATAGAATTAATTAAGCAAACAAAAGACGAAATTCTTATTCTGTTGTCTGAATTAGGAAGTAGCAAAATGGACGGACAGAAAATCTTCGAGAGAAGCTCGAAATATGGTAGAATGATCGGTCTTGGTATGGATGGTAAAAAGCTAAAAATGGTTCTCCATGTAAAAGGATTAGAGCAACAAAAATGGCTTTCTGCCTGCTATGAAATGGTAGAAGCTTTCAGCACCTTTGTGAAAGAACCGGAACAAGTTGTATAATAAAGAAGCTCCTGCTGTAATGGCAGGAGTTTTTTGTTATGAATAAAAATGAGGAACCATATAAGATGAAATGAAGTAATCTTCCGTTAGCATAACATTAATCATTTCTAAGTAAGCGAAAAGAGCTGATTATGAGACTATCGAAGTTCTCCTTTTCTTACTACTTTTCAGCTAATCTTAAGGTTGGAAAGATGTTTATGATAGTAGTACAAGGGTATAAATACTATAGATAAATCTTCCAGATATATTTACACTTTTACTCCCATAGATAAAACAAAAGTGTGGGATTTTACAAGTATAAATGATGGAAAGATTGAATTATTCACCAAGGAAAATAAAGCTACCATGAGAAAATTTTGTATGATTCATGTATAGAACTCAACATATGAAAGATACTATTCTTAAATATGGTGAACATTACATGTATCAAAGCATATATCATCCAGAAAAACATGACAGGATTTATGTTAACGGAAGTGAAGCTACTGTTCGTGTAATCATCCATTTTAAAAAAATCATCTGATGAAAGTGAGGCAACACGGAATGAAAGCAACTGGAATAGTGCGTCGTATCGATGATTTGGGTCGTGTCGTTATCCCAAAAGAGATTAGAAGAACATTAAGAATTCGTGAAGGCGACCCATTAGAGATTTTTGTTGATCGAGACGGTGAAGTAATTTTGAAAAAATACTCACCTATTAGTGAATTAAGCGATTTCGCTAAAGAATATGCAGAAGCTTTATATGATAGTCTAGGAAATGCTGTATTAATATGCGATAGAGATTCTTTTATTGCTGTTTCAGGTGTATCAAAAAAAGATTATTTAAATAAAAATATAAGTGAGATTGTAGAGAAATCAATGGAAGAGAGAGGTTCTATTTTAATGAACCAACAAGATCAACTCTCCATTGTAGAAGGTAGTACAGAATCTATCTCTGGTTATACTATTGGTCCAATTATTGCTAATGGAGATCCTATCGGAGCGGTAGTTATCTTCGCAAAAGAGGGCACTCTTGGAGATGTAGAAAAGAAAGCTGTAGAAACAGCAGCTGGGTTTTTAGCTCGTCAAATGGAATCATAAGTAAATCAATGTAATTAAATAAGGATGTTAGCAGAGGCAGTTTAATGGCTGTCTCTTTTTCATGGATAAAACTATATCTATCCTACTTATGCTTCCTTTTTAGGAGGGGTAAACCATGTTAGGAAATATGCTATAATATAAGCGAAGTAATAAATGGAAGGAGCTAGACATGTGAAAACTATTTCATCTAATGTCTGGTTTAAAGGCGCATTTATTTTAACTATAGCTGCCTTAGTAACGAAGATACTTAGTGCCATTTATCGAATACCATTTCAAAATATTGTGGGAGATACTGGTTTCTATATTTATCAACAGGTCTATCCCTTTTATGGGGTTGTGGTTAGTTTATCTACATACGGTTTTCCAGTAGTATTATCTAAACTATATATGGAAATGAAAGTAGAGGGGAATCAATCTGGTATAGAGAAACTTGTGAATTCCTCTTTTTTCTTATTATTTTTCATAGGATTCCTATCCTTTATAATGCTTTTCTTTAGCTCAGAAAATTTAGCAATATGGATGGGAGATCCGCACCTTTCGCCATTATTAAAGGTTATTTCTTTTACTTTTCTCTTATCTCCTTTCATTGCTACTATTAGAGGTGTTTTTCAAGGAGAAGGGAATATGCTGCCCACAGCAGTATCACAGGTAGGAGAACAAACCATAAGGGTGGGAACTATTCTATTTGCTGCCATATTTTTTTCCTATCAAGGCTATTCCTTATATTTTATAGGTGCAGGGGCATTATTTGGATCCATAACAGGTGGAGCTCTATGCCTTGTTATATTACTTTTGTTTTATAAGAAAGCAAGATACCCTTTATCCTTCTTCCGTTTATCGACGTTTATGCATAAAGAGAATAGAGCGTTACAAAGACGGATTCTATATGAAGGAATAACCATCTCTATTAGTAGTATGTTACTTATCTTATTGCAGTTAGCTGACTCTTTGAATCTCTATTCTTTACTTCTAGAATCTGGGGTGAATCCTGAATCTGCTAAAGTATTGAAGGGAGTTTACGATAGAGGACAACCACTTATACAGATTGGAACAATCATATCAACATCTATGGCCTTAGCCATTGTTCCACTTATAACAAAAGATAAGCAAAATGGAGACAAAGTAGGGTTAGTTAAGAATATTCGCTTCTCTATATTAATAAGCTTTTTCATTGGACTAGGAGCAGCTGTAGGTTTAATCAGTATCATTAAACAAACAAATAGTATGCTTTTTGAAAATAAGAATGGGTCTGACGTTTTAGGGATTCTTTGCTGTGTGATCTTTCTTAATGCATTAATTGCTACTATGACTGCTATCTTGCAGGGGTTAGGGCATTCCATTTATCCAGCTATCCTAATTGTTTTAGGTTTTATCTTGAAATATATGATTAATGGATGGCTAGTATCCATTTTCGGAATAAATGGAGCGGCATATTCCACTCTTTTTGTACTCCTTATTATTTTATTATTTATGTCTAGCAAATTGAAAAGGATAGTAAGAATAGCTATAGTGGATTATAAACAGCTAGCTAGTATTGTATTTGCAGGCATTATTATGTTTATTGTGTTAAAAGTGTTTCTTTTGTTCTCTACTTCTTTAATAGAAGGTGCTATAGACAATGAACGCATACGGGATGCAATTCAAGCCTTAGCAGGAGTTATAATAGGTGGTTTTGTTTATGTTTTCATTGTGCTGAAGCAGAAAGTTTTTAAAGAGGAAGATTTATTGTTATTACCTTTTGGAAATAAATTAGCCTGGTTTTTACCGAAAAATAAGGAGAAGAAATTATGAAGCATATTACTATTATAGGGTTAGGCGCAGGAGATATTAATCAGTTGCCTTTAGGAGTCTACCGAAATCTGACAGGGAATAGGGATACAGTATTTGTTAGAACAAAAGATCATCCTGTATTATTGACGCTAGAAGAGGAAGGGATTGTTTTCTCCTCTTTTGATTCTATTTATGAACGTCATGACCAATTTGATGCCGTTTATGAAGAGATAGTGGAAGTATTAATAAAAGAAGCAAGTGATAAGGATATAACTTATGCTGTTCCTGGTCACCCTTTAGTAGCAGAAAAGACAGTCCAGCTATTGATAGAGAGAAGTCTCAAAGGTGAAATTACCATTGAGATAGGCGGAGGACAGAGTTTTTTAGATAGCATTTTTCAAGCACTTAAAATAGACCCAATTGAAGGGTTTCAATTGCTAGATGGAACTGCCTTAAATAAATCGGATATAAATGTACAAAATCATATGATTATTGGGCAAGTATACGATATGTTTTCCGCTTCAGAAGTTAAACTGACCTTAATGGAAGTTTTACCATATGATTATCCGGTAACTGTAGTAACAGCAGCGGGTAGTGATCAAGAAGTTATTAAACAAATGGAACTGCACGAATTGGATAGAGAGGTTCATTTGAATAATTTAACTTCTGTTTATATTCCACCGGTAAAAGAGGAAGGTTTATTGAATAAGGAATTTTCTAAGCTACGCGAAATTATTGCAATGCTTAGAGGGCCAGAGGGTTGTCCTTGGGATAAAAAACAAACACACGAAAGCTTACGTCCCTATCTAATAGAGGAAAGCTTTGAGTTAATTGAAGCGATAAATGAAGGTGATATTGATCACATCATAGAGGAATTGGGAGATGTGCTTCTTCAAGTCATGCTTCATAGCCAAATTGGTGAAGATGAAGGATATTTTTCAATTGATGATGTTATTGAAGGAATATCTGCTAAGATGATCCGAAGACACCCACATGTATTTGGTGAGGAAAAGGCAGAGACTGTAGACGATGTAATGGGACATTGGCAAAGAGTGAAGCAAAAGGAAGCTAAACAAGAGAAAACATCTGTGTTGGATGGTGTTAACTCAAGTCTTCCTCAACTAATGCAAGCATATGAGCTGCAAAAGAAAGCGGCAAAGGTTGGGTTTGATTGGGCAGATTCAAAAGAAGCATGGGAAAAGGTAAGAGAAGAGATAGAGGAATGGAGTAAAGAGTTAGCGGATTCTCATACAGAAAATATGGAAAAGGAACTGGGAGATGTTTTATTTTCGCTTGTGAATATCGCAAGGTTCTATAAATTAAATCCAGAGCTAGCCATTTTTCAAACAAACCAAAAGTTCATTAGTCGCTTTCACTATATAGAAGAAAAAGTCGATGCAGCTGAAAAAACAATGGAGCAAATGAGTCTAGAAGAATTAGATAGGCTGTGGAATGAAGCTAAAGCTATAGGGTTATAAAAAGGAGAGATTATGATGAGATTAGATAAATTTTTAAAAATTTCCAGATTGATAAAAAGAAGAACTCTGGCAAAAGAGGTAGCAGATCAAGGGAGGATTTTAGTAAACGGGCAGGTAGCTAAAGCGAGTACAACTGTAAAGGTGGGAGATGAGCTACAGGTACGTTTTGGGCAGAAAATGGTAACTGCTAAAATAGAAATGTTACAGGATTCTACGAAGAAAGAAGATGCAGCAAATATGTATACCATAGTAAAAGAGGAAACTTTAGCTTAATGGTTTACGTCTATAAGAAATAGGGTAAAAAGGGAATAATATTGGAAGAACTTGGAGTCTTTTCCTTTCTCAAAAGGCTTGTTCTAAAAAGAAGAAAACTCACATAAATTGGTACAAGTAGAGTATTGTACTAATTGATTGTGAGGGATAATAATGAGCCAATATTATGATTCGAATACTGATTCAAATATGACCAAAAGTGTTACAGTTGAACATGATGTCATTATGAGAGGTAGAAAGCTTCTTGATATAACTGGTGTAAAGCAGGTAGAAAGCTTTGATAATGAGGAATTTATATTAGAAACAGTTATGGGTTTTTTATCTATTCGTGGCCAAAATCTTCAAATGAAGAACCTAGATGTAGAAAAAGGAATTGTTTCTATAAAAGGAAAAGTATTTGATTTAGTTTACGTGGATGATCAAAGCGGAGAAAAAGCTAAAGGCTTCTTTAGCAAGATATTCCGATGACATTATCTACACAATTTATAACCATGCTAGCAATGGTTGGCATGGGCTTATTTTTTGGAATAAGCTTAGAAACCTATCAACATTTCTTAAAGAGACCACAGAGAAAAAGAAGTATTGTCTTCATCCACGATTTATTATTTTGGATATTACAAGCACTTTTAATGTTCTATGTCCTTTTCTTAGTGAATCAAGGGGAAATTAGGATCTATTTAATATTAGCTATATTATTAGGCTTTGCTATGTATAAAAGTTTGTTTCAAACTTTTTACCTCCGTTTGTTAGAAATAATTATTTCTTTTTGTGTCCAAGCTTATCGTCTATTAGTAAAGTTAGTAGTAAACATAATCTATAAACCGATTAGAGGGCTAGTTCTTCTCCTTTTGTCGATAATTACCTATTTGTTAAAGGGACTAATGGCACTTGCTAAGGGTGTATTTCGGGTATTAAGATTTGTTTTAGAAATACTATTATTACCTATAAAGTGGCTATTGTCATTACTATGGCTGATTGTGCCGAAAAAGGGTAAATTATTCGTCGAGAGGTTTTCTAGTAAATTGGCAGGATATTATACAAAAGGAAAGAAATATTTAAAACAACAGTTTCAAAATAGAAGGAAAAAGTAACGGAGAAAGGAGCCAAATATGAGTGCTATAAGAAAAATAGATGTCCCAACAATTCCGACTGAACTTTCTAATCAACCTGATAATACGACTCTTAGTGGTGCAAGAAAGAAAAAATTATTATTGCGTAGGTTAACGACTTTTTTAATCTGCGTTGGTATAATTAGCTTCTTGATGGTGTCCACACTCATATCGCAAAGCTCCATTTTAAAAGAAAAAAGAGCGGAGAAAGCAGTTTTAGATGAACAAGTGGTTGCTTTAGAGAAAAAAGAAGTAGAATTAAATGATCAGATTGCTAAGTTAAATGATGAAGAGTATTTAGCTAAATTAGCTAGAAAAGACCTATTATTATCTAAAGATGGGGAAATAATTTTTAATATACCAAATGATGAAAATGGAAAGAAAAGTGAGAATGGGAAATAATAAGGTCAGTAGCTGTATTGACACCCTTTTTTTTCATTTTGTATAATATAGTATAAGCATGATTTTTTATATCCTTAAGGAGGCAAAACTTTTTTATGTCAATCGAAGTAGGCAGCAAGTTACAAGGAAAAGTCACAGGTATTACTAATTTTGGAGCGTTTGTAGAACTTCCAGAAGGCGCAACGGGTCTTGTTCACATTAGTGAGGTCGCAGACAATTACGTAAAAGACATTAATGAGCACTTAAAAGTAGGCGATGAAGTCGAAGTTAAGGTTATTAATGTAGAGAAAGACGGTAAAATCGGACTTTCTATTAAAAAAGCGAAGGATAGACCTGAAAGACAGGAAAGACCTTCATATGACCGCGGAGAAAGAAGAGAATCGAAAGGTGGTTATTCTGGTGGAAACTCTCAGAGACCTTATTCTGGTGGGAATTCTCAGAGACCACGTCATGCAAAACCAAATGAAAATCGTGCTCCGAAAGAGAACTTTGAAAGCAAAATGGCTCGTTTCCTTAAAGACAGTGAGGACCGATTAACATCATTGAAACGTAATACTGAGTCTAAACGTGGGGGAAGAGGCGCTAGACGAGGGTAACTTGCTGCTGAATCTTATTAATAAATAGCAGGGTTTATCGTTTATATATTCCCTAAAGCTTTTAAGCAAGCCGAACATTGGCTTGCTTTTTATGTATTCTTTTCTTTTTTATAAAGAGACAAAAAAACACACGTATATATACGTGTGTTTTTTAATGATAGCGGCGGAGGGAGTCGAACCCACGACCTCACGGGTATGAACCGTACGCTCTAGCCAGCTGAGCTACACCGCCATAATATTAACAAGACAATTTATATAATACCTAATCATTTTATAACTGTCAACGGTTTTTATGAATTTAGAAGAAGATAATAGTATTGCAATCATTATGATTATTAATTTCTACAGAACTACTTTCCATAAACAATGAATATCCTAGTAGAACGGGGCTAGGTAGGAGTGCATTGGCATAGCCAGAATGCAAATCAATTATACGAATATAAAAAAATAAACATTCTATTTTGTGACAAATTTCATGATGAAGTAAAAGGAGAAACTCCTAATCATCAATTATAGATAATTGCTGGAGGACTTTTTATCGCTTGAATGACTCGAATTTTGTAAGGGCTTGAAAAATTCAAGGAAAGAAGTCGAGCGAAAAGTTAGGTGGGCTACGTAATTTTGACAAACTTTTAATTCATTTCCTTCTATAATACTCATCAACGATACTTAATAGGGAGTGTAATTTATGGAAAAAGTAGAAAGGGATATAATCGATCCGATTGGTGAGGTTAATTTTGGCAAATCAAGAGATACCTTTAGTGCATTTCTTCATAGATTCATAACAAGAATGGAACAATTCTTCCTAGTAAAAGGCTACCTGATGCTAATTATAGGGTTTTTACTTGGACGAGCTTTAATATTAGGAACACTAACTCCTTTTGCACTACCCTTTTTTGCCAGTTTATATATAGTGAGAAAAGATAAAGCACCACTAGCATTAATAGGGTTAATAGGAGGAGCTGCAACCCTCGGAATAACAGAAGCGGTTACTAGTTTTGCTTTATCTTTTTTCTTTTTAATCTGTTATAAAATGGTTAGTAAATGGAAAAAAGAGCAGCATTTTGTTCCTATTCTCGTATTTGCTCTCGTTTTGGTAGGAAGTTTAGTAGAAGGTTATTTAAAAGCTGGTAGCTTGAATTTATATGGCAGTATGATGGCGTTAGTAGAAGGTAGTCTTGGGTATATATTAACCTTAATATTTCTGCAAAGTATTCCTCTTTTGATTATTAATAAAAGAAGGCAAGCTCTTAAAACGGAAGAAATTGTTTGTATTATTATCATGCTGGCATCTGTGATGACAGGCACTATAGGGTGGGCAGTATATGGACTTTCATTAGAACATATCATGTCTCGATATTTAGTTCTACTTTTTTCCTTTATAGCTGGAGCAACCATTGGATCTACCGTTGGAGTAGTTACAGGTTTAATATTTAGCTTAGCAAGTATATCAAGCTTCTATCATATGAGTTTATTAGCATTCTCTGGTCTCTTAGGGGGATTGTTAAAGGAAGGTAGAAAAATTGGCGTTGCTATTGGACTGTATATAGCTACACTGCTTATTGGTATGTATGGAGAAGGGGGAGGCGTGCTCTCTATTTCATTAATGGAGACAACTATAGCTGTATTAATGTTCTTACTAACCCCGAAATCGTTAACTTCTAGAATAGCAAAGCATATTCCAGGAACATCAGAATATTCACAGGAACAACAACAATATATGCGAAAAATGCGTGATGTTACAGCTCAAAGAGTCTCTCAATTTTCTAATGTATTCCAAGCACTTTCTAATAGCTTTTCTGCACCGAATATTAACCAAGCATTTGAAGAAGAAAACAAAGAGCTAGATTATTTCTTAAGTAATGTTACAGAGAAAACGTGTCAGACATGCTTCAGAAAGGAACATTGTTGGGCACGTAACTTTAATACAACATATGATTATATGAAAGATATTATGACTGAAATGGCAGACACGGGAGGAAATATTTCTTCTAGTTTACAAAGAGATTGGGATAAGCATTGTACAAGGTCCAAAAAAGTGACAGATGCTATCCATCAGGAGCTTACGCTATATCAAGCAAATCAAAAGCTAAAAAAACAAGTTCAGGAAAGTAGAAAGTTAGTTGCAGATCAATTACTAGGGGTATCAGAGGTCATGGGTGATTTTGCAAAAGAAATACAAAGAGAGAGGGAAAATCATCACAAGCAAGAAGAGCTAATTTTAGAGGCAATTCAGGAATTTGGAATTCATATTGAAAATGTTGAAATATATAGCTTAGAGCAAGGGAATGTAGATATTGATATAACGATGCCATATAGTACTAGTTACGGTGAGAGCGAGAAACTAATTGCACCAATGCTATCAGATATACTAGGTGAAACCATCATTGTAAACAAAGAGGAAGCTTCAGATTATACAAAGGATTATAGTCATGTTACCTTCCGCTCGGCTAAGGCATTTATGGTGGAAACAGGTGTCGCACATGCAGCAAAGGATGGAGGCTTTATCTCTGGAGATAGCTACTCTACTATTGAACTTGGTTTGGGTAAATATGCTATGGCGATTAGTGATGGAATGGGGAATGGAGAACGAGCTCATGTGGAAAGTAAAGAAACACTACAATTACTTCAAAAGATATTACAATCAGGCATAGAGGAACAAGTCGCAATAAAATCGATTAATTCTATTCTATCCTTAAGAACGACAGATGAAATTTATTCGACATTAGATTTAGCCATGATTGATTTACAAAATGCTGCAGTCAAGTTCTTGAAAATTGGCTCTACCCCAAGTTTTATTAAAAGAGGCTCTAAAATAATGAAAATACAAGCAAGTAACTTGCCAATGGGAATTCTTCAGGAGTTCGATGTAGATGTAGTAAGTGAGCAATTAAAAGCAGGAGATCTGCTAATTATGATGAGTGATGGAGTATTTGAAGGACCAAAGCATGTAGAAAATTTTGATTTATGGATGAAGAGAAAGATACATGAGTTGAAAACAGATAAGCCTCAGGAAATTGCTGATCTTATCATGGAAGAGGTTATCAGATCTCGTTCTGGGATGATAGAAGATGATATGACTGTACTTGTTGCTAGAATAGATCATAATATTCCAAAATGGACTTCCATTCCAGTGAGAGGCTTTAATCAAGTTGCTAATTAGAGATGTAAGTATTTTTATGCAGTACTTAAGATAAACAGGTATAATAACTCTCTTTTCCGTCGACAATGGGACTAACTCATAAAGATGGAGGGGAGTTTTTTTATGAAAACAGGTACGTTAAAACAAATTTTATTAATTACAGATGGATGCTCTAATAAAGGGGAAGACCCTACTGCTATGGCTGCATTAGCACATGAACAAGGTATAACGGTAAATGTAATTGGTGTCACGGAACAAGATACTATTGATGAACAAGGGATGAAGGAAATTGAAGGAATATCGCTCTCCGGCGGTGGAGTAAGTCAAGTTGTCTATGCGCAAGCCTTAGCCCAAACCGTTCAAATGGTAACGAAGAAGGCAATGACACAAACTCTGCAAGGAGTAGTGAATAAGGAACTACAACAAATTTTAGGTTCTTCCAAAACAATGGAAGATTTACCACCGGAAAAACGTGGAGAAGTAATGGAAGTTGTAGATGAGCTAGGTGAGACTGTTGAATTAGAAGTAATTATTTTAGTTGATACTAGTGCAAGTATGAAGCATAAACTACCAACAGTGAAAGAGGCTCTAATTGATCTATCTCTTAGTCTTAATGCAAGATCGGGTGAAAATAGATATGCGGTCTTTGTATTTCCCGGGAAAAAGAAAGATGTCGAAAAATTGCTAGACTGGACACCTAGATTAGAATCATTAACGAGTATCTTTTCGAAATTATCTACAGGGGGTATAACTCCTACTGGACCGGCATTAAAAGAAGCGGTACATTACTTTAAAACTAAGCGTTCATTAAGAAGTTTAGTTTCAAGAGATGATGAATACTATGAAGAGTCCATTTAAAATCAATACAGGCACTGTCATTGCAGGGAAATGGCATAAAAATCAATATACGATTTTAAAAGAGCTTGGTTTTGGAGCAAACGGTACAGTATTTCTAGCGGAATCCCATAGAGGAAAAGTTGCATTGAAATTAAGTAGCAACAGCGTATCTATTATTTCCGAAGTAAATGTATTAAAATCCTTTGCAAAGGTCCAAGGTTATCGCCTTGGACCTTCTTTAATAGATGTAGATGATTGGATTACGACAAGTGGCACCATTTCTTTTTATGTAATGGAGTATATTAATGGCCCAGACTTATTAACGTTTATGCGAGCAAAGGATAGTACTTGGGTAGATGTACTAATTATTCAACTTCTAAAAGATTTGCAAAATCTCCATGATAATAATTGGGTTTTTGGAGATCTAAAGCCAGAGAATCTTATTATAACTGGTCCAAAAACAAGAATTAGGTGTATTGATGTAGGTGGAACAACCATACAAGGAAGAGCCATTAAAGAATATACGGAGTTTTTTGATAGAGGATATTGGGGGCTAGGTTCTAGAAAGGCAGAGCCAACCTATGATTTATTTGCTACTGCTATGATCATGATTAATCTTTATTATCCAAATCGTTTCAATAAAGTGGAAGGCGGAATTAAGCAGTTACAACAAATGGTTCGACAAAAGCACGATTTAATGAAATATGAAGCTATCTTAATAAAAGCTTTAACGGGAAAATACCAGAATGCAGACGAAATGAGAATAGAGTTAATAAAGAGGACAAATCATCATTCTGTGAAAGTAAAGAATACGAATATACCATCTAAACCACAAAAGGCAGCGTCTATGCCAGGGAATCAAACAAGAAGTAAGGTTGTGAAAAAAAAGAAAAAAACAGGTGTTCTCGAGTCTCTAGTCCTTATTGCTCTTATCTCTATTTGTTATTTTATCTACATCTACGGACAATTAACATAAGAATTATTCTAATAAAGAAGGATTTAAGGACATAATGAAGAATAGAATTAGGTACCTCTTTATAAGAATATGTTATTCTTTACTATATCATCATGGGTAGTAAATAGACATAACATGTGATTTAGTAGAATAGTCTTAATGATAGGAAGTATAAAAATGTTAGAGGAAAAAGTAGTAAATTATTTAACACGTAAAAATGTTTCTCTTTTGGGGAGTAGTATTCTTGTAGGAGTATCAGGAGGTCCAGATTCTTTATCCCTTCTACATTTTCTATGGGAAAAAGAAGAAGAATGGAAGATTAAGGTTTATGCAGGACATGTAGATCATATGTTCAGAGGGGAGGAATCATTACAAGAGGCTGAATTTGTAAAGGTGTTTTGTGAGCAAAGAGATATTCCTTTCTTATTGGAAAGAGTAAATGTTCCTGAGTATATAAAAAAGACTGGGACTAGCTCTCAACTGGCTGCAAGAGAATGTAGATATCAATTCTACGAGAGAGTGATGAAAGAATATAAGCTGGATTTTTTAGCTTTAGGTCATCATGCCGATGATCAAATGGAAACTATCCTTATGCGGTTAACAAGAGGAAGTACTGGGAAGGCAAGAGTAGGCATACCTTTTAGCCGTTCTTTTAGTACAGGTTTTATTATACGTCCGTTTTTATGTTTAGAAAGGGATGAGATTGAGGAATATTGTATTATACATAACCTTCAACCTAGAAGAGATCCAAGTAACGAAAAAGGTATCTATAGCCGTAATAGATTTAGAAAACATATCCTTCCTTTTTTAAAGAAGGAAAATAAACAAGTTGCGATGCATTTTAAACGCTTTAGTGAAGAGTTAGAAGAAGATGAAGTGTACCTTAGAAGCCTTGCAGAAGAGAAGTTGCCCCTTCTTGTAACACAAAAAAGTGGAAATGAAGTAGTAATGGATATAAGTGCCTTTCTTTCAATAGCTATTCCTTTACAAAGAAGGTGTATTCAACTAATATTAAATTATCTCTATCAAGAGATGCCTGCTTCATTATCCGCATTACATATTGAGCGAATTATTGAATTACTTAAAAGTCCTCATTCTTCTGGAAATATTGATCTCCCAAATGGTCTGAAAGTGAAAAAATCTTATCAATTTCTTCATTTCCAGCTTAATTTTAATCCAAATGAACCCTTTTGTTATGAAATATCAAAAATGGGAGAGTTATTATTACCAAATGGGTACAATATTAAGGTAGAATATATAAACAGTGAATATGAAACAAATAGGAATTGCATTCTCTTAGATCTAGCCTCTGTTTCCTTTCCTTTAATTGTTCGATCTAAAAAAGATGGTGATCGAATGAGTTGGAAAGGGTTGAAAGGTTCGAAAAAAGTTAGCCGTATTTTTATTGATGAGAAGGTTCCTATTCAGGAAAGGGAAAGTTGGCCGATTATCACTGATAGTAATGGCGATATTCTTTGGGTACCTGGACTAAAAAAATCGATACATTCTCACAGTAATACGAATAGTGGTAGTAATCTATTAATAACATATAAAAAGCAATGATCTTCTAGGGGGCACACAAGAAATGAAACAAGATATTGAAAAGGTACTAATATCTGAAGAAGAAATTCAAGGTAAAATCAAAGATCTGGCTTTTCAGCTTACAGAGGAATATCAGGATAAGTTTCCGCTAGCGATTGGTGTATTAAAAGGGGCAATGCCTTTTATGGCAGATCTCTTAAAAAGAATGGATACGTACTTAGAAATGGATTTTATGGACGTATCAAGCTATGGAAATTCAACTGTTTCTTCAGGTGAAGTGAAGATTTTAAAAGATCTTGATACTTCAGTAGAAGGAAGAGATATCCTAATTATTGAGGATATTATTGATAGTGGTTTAACATTAAGCTATCTTGTTGAGTTATTCCGCTATCGTAAAGCTAAATCCATTAAAATTGTAACATTGCTTGATAAGCCAACTGGAAGAAAAACAGACCTAGAGGCTGACTATGTTGGATTTATTGTACCAGATGCTTTTGTAGTTGGTTATGGTCTAGATTATGCAGAAAGATACCGTAATCTACCATATATTGGTGTTTTAAAACCAGAAGTATATACAAACAAAAGTGAGTAAGGAAAATGGCTAATAAAAAGCCGTTCTGAAAGGGTAATTCCTTGAATTTACACAATTTTCTATGTTACTATACTTTATAGTTTGTTTACCGTGGGAGGAGGTAAGGGATGAACCGTATTTTTCGTAATACCATTTTCTATTTATTAATATTTTTAGTAATAATCGGTGTGGTTAGTTTTTTCAATGGAAACAACCAGCCTACCAAGCATTTAACATATACAGAATTAATTAATCATCTTGAAGCTGGTGATGTGACAGAAATAACACAGCAACCAGAGAGAGGTGTACTAGAATTACGAGGTAAATTAGAAGGTTATAGTGAAAATGAATCATTCGTTTCTTATGTAACTAATAATGAAAAAAATGCAGATGTTATTTTTAATGCTGCTAAAGAGGGTTCAAAAATCACAGTTGAACCTGCTCAAGAAACAAGTGGATGGATTACTTTCTTTACATCTATCATTCCTTTTGTGATTATTTTTATCTTATTCTTCTTCTTACTTAACCAAGCCCAAGGTGGCGGCGGTGGAAGAGTTATGAATTTCGGTAAAAGTAAGGCAAAGCTTTACAGTGAGGAAAAGAAAAAAGTTCGCTTTAATGATGTAGCAGGAGCAGATGAGGAAAAGCAAGAATTAGTAGAAGTGGTAGAATTCTTAAAAGATCCTCGTAAATTTGCTGAATTAGGTGCTAGAATTCCAAAAGGTGTTCTATTAAATGGACCTCCAGGAACAGGTAAAACACTATTGGCAAGAGCTGTAGCTGGTGAAGCTGGTGTACCATTCTTCTCTATCAGTGGTTCTGACTTTGTGGAAATGTTCGTTGGGGTAGGGGCTTCTCGTGTTCGTGATTTATTCGAGAATGCTAAGAAAAATGCTCCTTGTATTATCTTTATAGATGAAATTGATGCAGTTGGTCGTCAACGTGGTGCTGGTCTTGGTGGGGGTCACGATGAACGTGAACAAACATTAAACCAATTACTAGTTGAAATGGATGGGTTTGGAGCAAACGAAGGTATTATTATTATTGCTGCTACTAACCGACCAGATATTCTAGACCCTGCTTTATTACGCCCAGGTCGTTTTGACCGTCAAATTACGGTTGACAGACCAGATGTTAATGGCCGTGAAGCAGTATTAAAAGTACATGCTCGCAATAAGCCATTAGACGAATCTGTAGATTTAAAAAGTATTGCTCAACGTACACCAGGTTTCTCTGGTGCTGATTTAGAAAATCTTCTTAATGAAGCGGCACTTGTGGCAGCGAGATCTGATAAGAAGAAAATCGATATGGAAGATATGGATGAGGCAACAGATCGTGTTATTGCTGGTCCTTCTAAGAAGAGTCGAGTTGTTTCTAAGAAGGAAAGAAATATTGTTTCCTATCATGAAGCTGGTCATACCATTATTGGTGTTGTACTAGATGAAGCAGATATGGTACACAAAGTAACAATTGTGCCTCGTGGTCAAGCTGGTGGTTATGCAGTAATGCTTCCTAAAGAAGATCGCTTCTTAATGACAAAAAAAGAGCTTCTAGATAAAATTACCGGTTTACTAGGTGGACGTGTAGCAGAGGATATTGTTTTTGGTGAAGTAAGTACAGGTGCACATAATGACTTCCAACGTGCTACTAGTATTGCGCGTAAGATGGTAACTGAATATGGAATGAGTGATAAGCTTGGACCATTACAATTTGGGCAAGTACAAAGTCAAGTCTTCCTAGGAAGAGACCTAAATAATGAACAAAACTATTCAGATGCAATCGCTTATGAAATTGATTTAGAAATCCAACGTATAATTAAGGACTGTTATGAAAGAGCGAAGACAATTCTTACAGAGAACCGTGAGAAATTGAACTTAATTGCTGAAACACTTCTTGAAATTGAAACATTGGATGCTGAACAAATCAATAGCTTGTACAAAGATGGTGTATTACCTAATCGTACAAAGTCTGATAGTGACAGTTCTACAGATGAAGTGAAAGTAAACATCAATAAAAAAGATGATCCAACAGAATAACTTTGATTAAAAAGGGGTGCGTCTTAAAAGACGTTCCCCTTTTTTATCTATAGAGTCTAGCTATCGATTGCATTACACTTTGTCTCTTGTCTTGTTTATGTTATGATATTTCCAGTGTTTAGGTAGATATTATTTGGACTGAAGAATACAGTAAAAGTGGTGACTGAAATGATTTTTGTTTTTGATATAGGGAATACCAATATAGTATTAGGTGTATATGATAAAGAAGAATTAAAACATCATTGGAGAATTGAGACAAATCGTTTTAAAACAGAAGATGAGTACGGTATGATCATTAAATCTTTATTTGATCATGTTGGATTAGCATTTTCGGATATTGATGGGATTGTTATTTCTTCTGTTGTTCCACCGATTATGTTTTCATTAGAGAGAATGTGTTCTAAATACTTCGATTTGAAACCTCTAGTAGTGGGGCCAGGAACGAAAACGGGTCTTAATATTAAGTATGATAATCCAAAAGAAGTTGGTGCTGATCGTATTGTTAATGCTGTAGCAGCTATTCATGAATATAACAGTCCCCTTATTATTGTAGACTTTGGGACAGCTACAACATTTTGCTATATAAATGAACATAAACAATATATGGGTGGGGCTATCGCGCCAGGTATAAATATTGCTACAGAGGCTTTATATTCAAAGGCGGCAAAATTACCTCGTATAGAAATTGTGCGACCAGATGGAGTGGTTGGAAAGAATACTGTAGCTGCTATGCAATCTGGCATTTTATTTGGATATGTTGGTCAAGTAGAGGGTATTGTTAAAAGAATGAAGGCAGAGAGTGCAGTGGAGCCTAAAGTGGTTGCTACTGGAGGTTTAGCCCAATTAATTGCCAAGGAATCTAATATAATTGATGTAATTGATCCTTTCCTTACATTAAAAGGACTACAGCTAATATATAAAAAGAATAAGGATAGTATAAAGTAAGGAACTCTGTTAGTGATACAGTAAATGAGGATAAATTTTAGGATACCCATGATGAAATAGTAAAGGAGATTAGTATGAGCGATTATTTAATAAAGGCCTTAGCATATAATGATCAGGTCCGTGCATATGCAGTTAGAAGTACAGAAACAGTAGGGGAAGCTCAAAGAAGACATTATACTTGGCCAACAGCTTCGGCAGCGCTTGGGAGATCTATTACTGCAACAGCAATGCTTGGTGCAATGTTAAAGGGTGAGCAGAAATTAACCGTGAAAATAGACGGAGGAGGCCCTATTGGTCTTATTCTGGTAGATGGAAATGCTAAAGGAGAAGTGCGTGGTTATGTAACAAACCCACAAACTCATTTTGATTTGAATGAACAGGGAAAGCTAGATGTTAGAAGAGCAGTTGGTACAGAAGGAACTTTATCTGTTGTAAAAGATATTGGGATGAGAGACTATTTTACAGGTCAAGTTCCGATTGTTTCGGGAGAGCTTGGAGAAGATTTTACGTATTACCTTTTTAACTCAGAGCAAGTACCTTCCTCTGTAGGTGTTGGTGTACTAGTTAATCCAGATAACTCCATTTTAGCAGCGGGTGGATTCATTATCCAGTTAATGCCAGGTGTAGATGATGAGACGATTACAAAAATTGAGAAGCGCCTAAGTGAAATACCACCTATTTCTAAATTAATAGAGCAAGGTTTGACTCCAGAGGAATTATTGGAAGAACTATGTGGTAAAGATAATGTCAAGATAGTCGAGAAGATGCCAATATCATTTACATGTACTTGTTCAAAAGAGAGATTCTCTAATGGGATTATTAGCTTAGGGGAAGCGGAAATTGAAGATATGATTAAAACAGATGGACAAGCAGAAGCTCACTGTCATTTCTGTAATGAAAAATATGTATTCACTTCAGAAGAGTTAGAGGCTCTGTTAGAAGAAGCGAAAGCATAGTAGATAAAGCCTTGCTACTAGAAAATCACTCTTTCCTTTTGTTGGATAGAATGACTGATCAGTAGCTTTTTTTATGCTGTTAGATTTTTTGGAAAATACAAACATTTTCATTGACAAATCCAGAGGGTTTTTGGTAAATTAATAATACAAAACCAATTAAATTACTCGGATTAAGAGAGAGGGAGAGTTATTATATGGTAAAAATCGCTAATTCTATTGTAGATCTAATCGGCGGGACTCCAATTGT
Source organism: Bacillus sp. B1-b2 (assembly GCF_009183415.1). Lineage (GTDB taxonomy): Bacteria > Bacillota > Bacilli > Bacillales > Cytobacillaceae > Niallia. Next base: position 37,834 of record NZ_WEHU01000037.1, read on the forward strand.
TAAATTAAATCGCTTAGTAGATGATGGTAGTGCGGATGTATACTTGAAATTAGAGTATATGAACCCAGGAAGTAGTGTTAAAGACCGTATTGCACTTGCTATGATTGAAGCTGCAGAAAAAAGCGGAGACTTACAAGAAGGTAGCACTATTATTGAGCCAACAAGTGGTAATACAGGTATTGGGTTAGCAATGGTTGCTGCTGCAAAAGGGTATAGAGCAATCTTAGTGATGCCTGAGACCATGAGTATAGAGCGTCGTAGACTTTTAAAAGCATATGGAGCTGAATTAGTTTTAACTCCTGGACCTGAAGGAATGGGTGGAGCAATTCGAAAAGCAGAAGAATTAGCAAAAGAGCATGGTTACTTTATTCCTCAGCAATTCAAAAACCTTTCTAATCCAGAGGTTCATAAATTAACTACAGGGCCAGAGATTGTATCTGCATTCGGAGATGAAGGATTAGACGCATTCATTGCAGGAATCGGAACAGGCGGTACAATTACAGGTGCTGGTGAAGTATTAAAAGAGAAGTATAAAGATATTAAGATATATGCAGTAGAACCAGCTGATTCACCGGTTTTATCAGGTGGAAAACCTGGTCCACATAAGATTCAAGGAATTGGGGCTGGCTTTGTTCCAGATATCTTGGATGATCAAGTGTATGAAGAGATTATTCAAGTATCAACAGAGCAAGCATTTGAATATGCTCGCCGTGCAGGGAAAGAAGAGGGAGTTCTAGGAGGAATTTCTTCCGGAGCAGCTATTTACGCAGCGTTAAAGGTAGCGAAAGAATTAGGAAAAGGGAAGAAAGTATTAGCAATCATTCCAAGTAACGGTGAGCGCTACTTAAGTACTCCACTTTACCAATTCGACGAAGAGTAAGATATGTGCTAATTGGAAGAGTAAAGAAGCCCCATTTATGGTGGCTTCTCAGCTTGTAGAGAAAGTACTATTTTCTCTGCAAGTTTTTTATTTTAGATAGAATTTGATGATTAGAATGGTTATTTAATTCTTCCTTTTCCATGAAAAAAGACTCTCATGCATCTATCCAATCTTGGATAGATGCATGGCAATCTTCTTTATGTTTTGACAGGCGGCTGTCAGTAATACT
>NZ_WEHU01000038.1 GCF_009183415.1 Bacillus sp. B1-b2
GTTCAACGAATTATGAGTAAACTTGGACTCAAATGTAATAAGTTTAGTAGAAAATCACGAAAATACAGTTCTTACAAAGGGGCTATTGGTAAGATTGCCAAGAATCGTATGAACCGCCGTTTTTACACAAATGTGTGTCATCAAAAATTAACAACAGATATCACCGAGTTCAAGTGCTTAGATGGTGTGAAATTGTATGTAAACCCAATTATGGATATGTTCAATGGAGAAATTCTTTCGTATGGTATAAGTATGCGTCCAACCTTAGAATTGGCTCTCAAACCACTTGATGAAGCTTTAGAAATAGTAAAAGATTCAGAGTATAGAACTACTATTCACTCTGATCAAGGCTGGCATTATCAACATAAAAGTTGGATAAAAAAACTAAAGAAACACAAGGTGTTCCAGAGTATGTCACGAAAAGGAAACTGTTTGGACAATTCACCTATGGAGAACTTTTTTGGATTACTAAAACAGGAAATGTATTATGGAAAAGCACGTTGCTCATATGAGGAATTAGAAAAGAGAATTAATGAATACATCATTTATTATAATAATAAACGCATAAAGCAAAAATTGGCAGGTATGAGTCCGGTTCAATACCGTATCCACACCAGCCAATTAGCTGCTTAATAGTAAAGCTCTAACTTTTAGGGGTCACTACATAAACGAGGGGGTTTTTTATGCATTTACCTATTCCAATAGGGAATAGTAGAAAATCGAAAGAGCTATGAAATAATGTAGGATGCTTTGCCCCATAGAGAATTTGGAAAAGACCACTTTTAGAAAAATAGTCGGAGAAATCCGCTTATTTTTAATGATTCCTACAAATTGGCTGTGATAATTTTTTCCGTCAGAATTATTGATATAATCTTAATGAAGAATTAACTTAGAAAGAAAAAATAGAATTTTTATCTAGATGATTGCAGTGGAAGTGGTGAGACTCTTATAGGATCTGCTCTAGCTTTAGCCCCTGCTGTCCAAGGGCAGACTGCGTCTAAAGCTCCAAGACACATGGAAAGCGAACCGCTGTAACGGAAGTCAGAACCTTATTTAAAGAGTTAATTACATTTACAAGTTCTCGACAAACACACAATCTTTTTTCAACAAAGTAAAAAAGCCAGTCGTTTTTGACTGGCTTTTTCTTATTTAATCAATGAAAAGATTTCTGCTCTTTTGTTACTATCTGCTTCAAATACACCGCGAACGGCAGTTGTAACTGTTTTAGCGCCTGGCTTTTTCACTCCACGCATCGTCATACACATATGTTCTGCTTCCACTACCACCATAACACCATGTGGTTCTAACATTTCCATTATCGTATTGGCTACTGTAGAGGTAATTCTCTCTTGTAGCTGTGGGCGTTTAGCAACTGCTTCTAATGTTCTTGCTAGCTTGCTTAGGCCAGCTACTTTCCCTCCTTGTGGAATATAGGCTACATGTGCCGTTCCATAGAAAGGTACTAAATGATGCTCACACATAGAATAAAACGGAATATCCTTCACTAACACTAGCTCTTCATGTTCTTCATGGAAAACTGTTTCAAAGTATTCTTTTGGATCTACTGTTAATCCAGAAAATACTTCTTCGTACATCTTTGCTACTCGTTTTGGTGTATCTAATAGCCCTTCTCTGTTTGGATCTTCTCCTACCGCTTCTAGTAATAAACGGATTGCTTCCTCTATTTGAGGAATATTCATTTTACTCATTTACAAATCCTCCTAATACCTTCCCTAATTACACTCCACGCTTATTTCCCCAAATATACGTATGAAGCTGTGGTAGCACTTTTACATCTCTAAAATCATTGTCAAGCATGGTCTTATCAATAAGCCGTTCATACTTTAGAAGCAACTGTTCTATCAGCTGTGCATTCTCTGTCGTTTTATTATCGTCATTTCCAACTTGTAGAAAAAATGGAACCTCTGGATAACGAGTATGGACTTTTTTAGCATAATCATAATCTTCATCAGAAAACACTACAACTTTTAAGCTAATATTCCCCTTATGCTCATGATTTGTCAATCTTTCAATGATCGAATCTAGCGCATTAAAATCTGTATTCATCTTAGAGCTCGGCGGTTTAGGTGAAATGGTTAAATCATCTATATGGTAAAACCAATCTTGCCATTTGCTACCCTGTGTTTCCAATCCTATTTTAATATCTTTTTCTTTTAAAAGCTGAACTAAAAAGTGTAAGTTTTTTAACAGTGCAGGATTTCCACCAGATATCGTTACAAAAGAAAATCCATCTCCACCTAAAGCATAGAGCTCTTCCCAAATTTTCTCTGCTGTCATTTGTTGAATCATATCTTTTCCTGTTCCATCCCATGTAAAAGCAGAATCACACCAGGCACAAGAATAGTCACACCCAGCTGTGCGAACAAACATAGTTTTTTGGCCAATAACCATTCCTTCCCCTTGAATAGTTGGTCCAAATATCTCCATAACAGGTACTTTACTCACCTATCATCCACTCCCTTCTCATTTCTGCATAACTAGTAGGAGTTTCATAAAGGCGAACAAATTCTACTCTAGCACCTTGTTCTTCATAACTAGACAATGCTTCTGCCATTTTTTCAAAAATCCAATAAACCATGTTTTCAGCAGTTGTATTCATCGGTGGCAGAGTTTCATTTAAATAACGGTGATCTAAATATATTTCAATCTTATTTTTCCAAACATCTTTAATATCACCAAAATCTATCATTAAGCCACGTTCATCTAAGTATCCACTTATTCCAAATACTACTTTATATGTGTGGCCGTGTAAGTTCATACACTTTCCTTCATATGCATGAAGATGATGTGCTGCATCAAAGGTAAATTCCTTGCTTACCATCACTCGTTTTCGGTGATATCTAAGTTGCTCCTGAGTAATGTCTTCCTTATATTTCTGTAATTTTTCAACAATGCGGAATTCAAGCATGATGATTCTCCTTGCGACTAGCTAGATAATCATCTAATCCCTTTTTACGAAGTTTACATGCTGGACAATCTCCACAGCCGTCCGCAATAATACCGTTATAGCAAGTTAAGGTTTTCTCACGAACAAAATCAAAGGCTTGAAGTTCATCTGCTAGTTTCCAAGTTTCTTCTTTATTTAACCACATAAGTGGAGTGTGTATGACAAATTGAGCATCCATTGATAAGTTTAGGGTCACATTTAAGGATTTAATAAAAATATCGCGACAATCTGGATATCCACTAAAATCTGTTTCACAAACCCCTGTCACAATATGCTTTGCTCCTACTTGACTAGCAAGTACACCAGCGAGTGACATAAATAATAAATTGCGTCCAGGTACAAAAGTAGAAGGTAATTCTCCTTCCTTTCCATCCTCCACTGCAATATCATCTCTTGTTAAGGCATTTGGTGCAAGTTGATTTAGCAGGGACATATCCAAAATATGATGTTTAATCCCAAGTTCTTCTGTTATTTTTCTTGCACAATCAATTTCCGTAATATGTCTTTGGTTATAGTCAAAAGTAACAGCTACAACTTCTTTAAAGTTTTGCATTGCCCAAAACAAACAAGTTGTACTATCTTGACCACCACTAAACACAACAACCGCTTTATCGTTTTTCATGTCTTACATTCTCCTTTAAATAGAAAAACAGCACCACTAAGAAAGCAGTACTGTTTTTCTTAGTTTTTTAAAGAGGGTAGCTAGAACCTCCACCGCTACTCGCGGATTTTTTTATTAAGCTAAGTTAATTCGATTTATTATAACGTATAAAAGAAATTTATTCTATGATAATCTTTGGAAAAGAGATATGAATTCCTTCTTTTATTATCTTAATCCTATTAGATCCTATAAACTTCTATTAAGCTACTTTATTACGAGTAAACATGTAAGTAAATACATATCCCAATGCAATCATTAAAGTAGCTAATATTCCACCTTCTAGACCAAATGAACCACCAGTTAATAAGTCATTTCCTTTTGATACATCTACCATATAGATTCCATGTGGCGTTGTCCCGCTTACTGGAAACCCAAACACATTTCCTTGGAAATAGTTCCAAGTAATATGATAGCCGATCGGCATCCACAAGCTTTGTGTTTTTTCATACATATAAGAAAAAAGGATCCCTACAAGAAATATATTAACAATCCCCAGTACAGCGACATTAGGATTAGCAATATGAGCAATACCAAAAACGAGAGCAGAAACAATATAAATGACTTTTTTAGAATTACCTCGATCAGCGAGAGTAGACATGATGTATCCTCTAAAGGTTAACTCTTCTGATATACCAACGAAAATAAAAAAAAGGAAAAAAGCTAAAGTATAATTAGAGAACTGTGGCTTAGTAAATGAATTCACCAATTGTAAGTTGTTTGTTACATATAAAATAAAAAAAATAAGGACAATTGAAATGGCTCCGACAACTAAACCTACAAGTAAGTTTTTCGTAGTATTACTAAAACCTAATTGCTTTACTTTCTTCTTATTCACAAATTTCCATAATAATAGTAATGTTGTAATACCAGCTATGTAACCTAAAACATTTGTTAAAGCATAGAGCCATGGTCTATCATCCAATAGGGTCATCATATTATCAACATCTATTCCATTCGGATTGTTAGTCATTTCCTCTACAACTGCATATAGATATCCTGGTAGGACAAATATATTTTGTATTAAAACACTAGAGAATATAGCTAATCCAATTAACCAACCTGATCGTATTTGACCTGCCTCATTTTTAAACATTCGTCGCCTTCTTTCTAACCTTCTAGGATCTTATTCGTGCTTATATTATACCTATTTTTGGTATTTTTGAATATGACTAACTTTTCTTTCTTTTGTGATAATTTTTTAAGGGATAGGTTGTGGAAATCTATTTTTTGTTGCGTTCACACCCTGTTTTGTTGCGGAATACTAGATTTTGTTGCGTTCACACCCTGTTTTGTTGCGGAGAACTGGATTTCGTTGCTCTCGTCTTACTTTGTTGCGGAAATCTACTTTTTGTTGCGTTCACTCCTTGCTTTGTTGCGGAATACTAGATTTCGTTGCGTTCACACCCTGTTTTGTTGCGGAGAACTGGATTTCGTTGCTCTCGTCTTACTTTGTTCGGAAATCTACTTTTTGTTACGCTCACTCCTTGCTTTGTTGCGGAATACTAGATTTCGTTCCACTCACACCCAACTTTGTTAAAGCAAAACCTTAAGTAAAAACAAAAAGGACATGCTTGCAACCAAACATGTCCTTTCTTCTTACTCTTTATCGAAAATCATTACATTTACGGAATTCGCTGCTAAAGTATAGACAATTCGATTATCCTCCACCTTAATAGTTGATTCAGAAGGAATAATAAGCTCTGCGTTCTTCTTGTTAATATTCGGAACAGAAAGAAGGGATTCTTCTCCTGTAACAGTGATAAGTTTTCCTACCTCTGCAAGTTGGAAATCCTTTAGTTTTAATTCTGTTGTTTTTTCAAATGAATCTGCATTTACTAGTTTTACATAAACATGTTGATCGTCTGTTGTCACAGAATGATAAATATCATCATTATAGGCTTCTAGTTTATAGTCTAGCACCTTGCTAGTTGTTTCACCATCTGTATAAGAACAGACAAGACGATCGTTAGTTTCTCCGCCATAATTTACGGTAATAGTATAAACAGTGTCATCTTTAAGTTCCTCATAGCTAGCTGCACGTAGGTTTCCAGCTGCTGTACTAGAAGAATAATCGCCTAATCTATATGCTTCTATCCCTTTCTTAAAGACCTTTATTCCCGTTGCATTTCCGTTATAGCCAATCGCATATTCTATTACATCTTTTTTCTCTGGTGTTATATCTGTTAAGCCAACACCGATATAGAAGCCATCGTCTCCTGCTACTTTGGTCGCTTCCACTTTTACTGTATAATTCGACCAACTCTCATTTCTTATATACAAGCCATTTAACCCTTCTTCTTGAGCAGATAATATAAGTCCTTTTTCTGGATCTAGTATATATCCAACAGAACCTGGAATGGCAGTCCATTCAGAATGTAGAGGACTAGTAAAGTTTTGTTCAAAAAGAACAGTACCGCTAACATTATCTATTACTTGAAGAGATTTGACATGAATTTCGGCATTACCTGCTCCTATCTCGACTCCACCTCTTGGAGTATGATTTGTTAATACTCCCTTTTGGTAAGTGGAGAATTGTGTATCCACCAGCTTTGTTCCAAGATATTTACCGAATAATTGTTGCACATAATAGTTTGGAGTGAACCAAACTGTTTCATCGTCGAACCAAATTAAATCTGGTGTCCAGCGATATGTTCCATCTGTTAGTACTTTGTTAAATAACGGCGCATATGCAGCTAACCTTACTACATCAGAATTTCTTTCAAAGCTTGTCATAATAGCTGCTTCTGCAATAGCTCCCGCCAACGTATTCTTATCAGTAGAAGCAAATTCTCCAACAAAAACCTTTGATGTTTCTCTCTCATTTAAGCTACCATCTGGATGATAAGCTCGATAATAATAGTTATAGCGATCTGCGTTATTTAGTAAATATTCATTAGAACGGTAATAATGCTCATCTGCAATCGTATCCATATAATTAGATTGCTTCTCATACCATGTTACAGTTTCTTCTGTTTCTTTCTTACCATCTGTAAAATTAACGGTAGCACTTCCTTGCATATTTCCGCTTAGAAATTTCCAGCCCTCTTGATAAGCATCATCATCTGCCTGTGCTCCTACTGTTGAAATAATATGAAGTTCATAGCCTGGGTAGTGTCTATCCATATACTCATCAATTTCCGTCTTAAAGTATTCAAAGTTTGCATAGAACTCTGTTCCCCAGTTTTCATTTCCAACACCTAAATAGTGAAGATCAAATGGTGCCGCGTGTCCCATATCTCTTCGTAATGCAGCCCATTCATTTCCTTCAAAATCAGTACTAATGGCAAACTCAATTAAATCTGTAAAGCTTTTAACATAGTAATCTCTTAACTCTCCGCCAGCAGGGTTGACATAATCACTTCTAGCTTGGCAAAGTACGCCACAAGCCATTACAGGAAGTGGAGTTGCATTCAGATCTTCTGCTAATTGGAAGTATTCCATATAGCCTAGACCCATTGTCATCATGTAACCCCATACATTAAAGTTTTCTTTCCGTAATTCCACATTCCCAACTGAATCCTTCCATTCATACACATTATCCCAAATATAGGAGCCTTCTGATATGCATCCTCCAGGGAAACGTAAGAATGTAGGATGTAAATCGACCAATGCTTGAACAAGATCTTTACGTAAACGATAGTTTGGATTTCCCTTATAATTAGTATGTGCAGTTTGTGATCTCTCTTCCTCCGTTGCTCCCCAAACATCTTTAGGCATAAGTGAAACCATATCAATGGAGATATAACCATTGAATGATAATAAAAGTTGACCAAGTGCTGTTTTGGTGCCTGTTAAAATTATTTCCTCATCTACTCCATACTTCTTCCACTTATTGCCACCATCTACCTCAATGGAGACAGTATCACTAATGGAATTCCCCTCGGAATCCTGTAATTGTAAAGAGATGCTTCCTCCACTTTCTGATTTTGCCCAAATAGTGAAATCATAGGAATCTCCTTCTTTAATAAACATAGCACAATGATGATTGGAATCATTAAATCCTTTATTAATGATCGTACTTCCGTCCTTAACAGTAATATAATGAGAGTTTACATCTGGATCATTCACTCCGAGAAATTCATTTATACCGCCATTATTCATCACTTCCACTTTATCTATGTCTCCATACCAAGCATGCAGAGGCTCTCTATTTCTTCCTGTTGAACACCCACAAGCACCTGATTGATGGGAATATGTATCAAAAACGAAAGATTCAAAGGAACGATTTTGTACAAGCTCTGCATAAATTCCACCATCTGCAGCATTATTAATATCTTCATAGAAAAGTCCATATAAGATTTCACTGATATCTACCACTTCTTTGTTTCCCTCAATGGTTATATGATGAGAAGGTACTCCTTTAGGTAGTATAGATAGAGGGAATTCTTTTTTCGTAACTGCATTTCCTTTTTGTAACAGTGCTGTTAATATGATACCTTTTGATTCTTCCGTTTCACCAACTACTCCCTTGTTTGATAGAAAAGCTTCCTCACTTGATTCCCAGGAAACGCTTACTTTTCCACCCATTAGGGTTGTTGGTAATTCCACATCTTTTGTCACTATTTTCAGTGGAAAATCTAAGTATTTATCTTTTGCAAGTTGAATGATTTCTTCATCTGTAAGAGAGTCACACATTACTTCTATAATATCATCCTGTGATAATCCAGCTTTGTATATACGAAAATCAGAAAGAGAACCTTTAAAATCAGGATCAGCATTATGTTGCGATCTTCCAATATAGTTCTCACTGTAATTAGAAGTATCAGAGAAAGTTTCAAACCATCTGCGAAATCTTGCGTAAGTACCACTGGAAGTTTGACTAATAGAACCGTCTGCTACAATCTCTCCATTCACATAAATAACAGGACCAGCACTACTTAATGTACCACCTTCTGTTCCTTTTACAGACATTGCTATATGTAGCCATTCTCCTGTTGGGTATGTTCTTCCTGTATCAGCAACAATATCTCCTTCAGCAAAACAGGTACCACGTAGATTTCTTGTTAAAAACATATATGGCCCAGATGCACCTTTTCCAAAATCAAATATACGTTCCCATACATTGGTTCCTTTTTTCAAATATACCCATGTACTAATAGTAATACCAGTTTCATCGCTTACATCCTTCAATACTTGAGAAGGTAGTTTCATATAAGAGGTTCCACTATCTCCACCATAAAGGGTTAAAGCTGCTTTTCCACCTACTGATTCAATAATCGGTTTCTTTATTCCAACTGCGATTGCATTATTTTCATTTCCAGAACTATCTTTCCCAATGTTGTCCGTATCTGTGAAGTGATAATGAGCAATTATACGGTCATCAAATGAATTACTTTTATAACTCTTTTCCATTTCAAATCTCCTTTTCAACTGGATATAATAAGTATATTCTTGCTAAAACATCAACTTGTACGCACATATATTAAAAAATATACTACATGTACTTATAACTATTATAATCGCTTACATCTTTTTTTCCAATAACTTTCCTTACGATTAAAGAAGTTATTTATTCACTTTTATGCATGGAACAATTATTTATTTATTTTTCTGATATTCTAGATCTAACTTAGACTAATTCGTAACTTTACATCGAATCATAGTGCTTTAACAACTCTCTCATTCTATTTTGAATAGCTGTTTTTAGAGGTTCAGGCTTTATACACCGAACATAAGAACCAAACCTCCCGATATAATCTGCAATAAATGATTCTTCCCTAGGGTGGTAAAAACCCCTAATGACCGTCTTATCTGCTATTTCAATTTTCATAGAAGGATAATTTTCTTTGTAATAAATATCTATAGCTTCAGGAGCAATTTCTACTTCAAAAGGGATAGGTTTATCTGTGGTGAAAGAAGTAGTAAACGTACTTATTAGTTCTTCTAAAGAATACTTTTCTAGGTTTAGCCGTTCTTCTATATGAATAATTCGATCACATCGGAAAACTCTGTATTTATTCGTTTTGTGTTCCCTACCCGCTACATACCATTGACCAAATTTAGCTGAAATTCTAAAGAACTGTATAAGATATCTTTTTTTCTCTTCCTTTTTCTCGTACAAAATCTCCATAACATTTTCATCAAGAATACTTTCTAAAATTTTATCCAAAAATTCACTTTCATAATGATGGTGATTCCCTTCTAATTGAAGAACTTCTCTCATTCTATGAATCTTTTTTACTTGGTTTGGAGACAAACAATTTTCAAATTTCTCATTTAATTTAGCTACACTTAAATGAAAGGGAGTGGATTGATAAAATCCTAATGTTAACATCGCAAAATATAATGCATACATTTCGTCTAAAGAAAAAATAATGGGAGATAGCATTTTATTTTTTAGAATTTTATAACTACCGTACCTCCCTTTTTCTGAATAAATAGGCATGCCTAACTGTTCTAATGATTGTACATCACGAAGAGCAGTACTTTTAGAAATTTGATATTCATTCATCAGATCGCGTAATTGAAAGGCATCTCGATTATTTAAAAACATTAACATGTCATTAATTCTCTCTGTTTTTTTCATAGAAACTTCTCCTTTAATGGTGTCATGTTTTGATACTATTATTCTCTATACTAAAAGTAATGATAGGAGATCACAATAAATGAAATTATCAAATCTATATTTAAAGGAGTAATTAACATGAGTAGTACACTGGAGATAGCTATTTTTTTATCGATGAATGGAAGAGCGGATGAGGCAATTGCCTTTTATAAGAGGCATTTACATGCGAAGGAATTAATGAGAGTAACGTACCTAGAAATGGCTAAAGTAGATGATTCTATCCTACTTACAGCTGAAAATAAGAATTTTATTTCTCATTCTGTTTTACTAATTGGTCGTACAAAGGTGATGATAGCGGAGGAAAACATGAATGTTAGTGAAGGATTTGTAATTGGTAATAATTTTTCTTTATGTATTCAAAGTGCTGTAGAGAACGAAATAAGACAATTTTATGAGAACCTACTCACTGATTCTAGAGTAAGTATCATTCTTCCTTTAGCTGCAAATAGTTTTAGTCCTGCTTATGGTATTTTGGAAGATCCATTTGGCGTGCAAATTCAATTTATGTATGATAAGCGATTACGCTAGGTTTCTATCATTTACGACTAAAAGAGCTATCGATAATGATAGCTCCTTTTGTCATGATTCACTCAATTATTTAAAAAAATTGTACTTTAGTATTTTTTCTATACTCTGCTGAATAAGGGGGGCTGATTTCCGTTACAGGGCTCGCGCTGAGCCGAGGTCTGCTTACAATGCCTGCAGGGTCTCTGCTTGTCTCTCAGATCCCATAGAAGTCTCGCCCTTTCCTCTACAATCATCTGCATGTAAATTATATTTTATCTTTCTAAATCACTTTTTCAAAAATCTAAGTCAATACTGTTCCAACTCAATCAATAGAAGTACAAATTTCAATAAAGTGCCCATCTGGATCGGCTACGTATGCTACGGTTTGTCCCCATGGCTTTGTTACGGGTTCTTTTATGATTGGAACTCCTTTGCTACGTAGTTCTTCGATGGTTGTAGCAACATCTTCTACCACAAATCCAACTTCAAATGTTTGAGAAGAACTAACTTCATTGCTAACAGACAATCCTGTTATTTCTGTAACGTCTTGACGTGTATTAATAGATAAAGTAATGGCACCTGTATCAAATTCTACATATGATCCTTGTTGCATTTTAATAGGTAACCCAAGGATTTTATGATAAAAATTCATTGTTTTATCAAAATCATTTACATATAAAATGACATATTTCATTTTAATATTCATTTTTACACCAGTCCTTTATCTAGTAAAGTCTTTTTTGTTATCCATAAGCCTGTGCAGCAATTGCATACAAGTGATTATTGCGAATAGGAAAAGAACTTTTCGTTTTAACCATGATGGGTGGTTCATTCACTAGATGAAAGTCATGTTGTAATAATTTTTCTTTTAAGATCGTTTGACCTTCAAGTAAATCTATCCTTAGACTACCGCCTGCTTTAGAAGCAATTTTTTGCACGAGTTCCCATGCAAGCTGATCTGACGTTGCCACAATTGGTCCAATGACAAGATGAGTAGGTTGTTGAACCGCGAATGCATAGCCCTCTATGCATCCTTCTGAACTTTTTACTACCACTGCAAGACTTGATTGCTTAAATCTATTCAATAGGAATGAACTGCGGAAATCACCAAAAGCCTTCTCATCAAACTCTATTATCTTCTGGAAATCCTCCTGGTTCATTACTTGTATGTTCCATTTATTATCCTCATTCTCTACTTGTTTACTAAAGTAAGGACATACAAGCTTTGATACATAACTATACTCCTTAAATCTAAGCTTCTGATAAACTGATAGTCCTTCCTCTGTCGCTATTAACATAATCGTCGTTCCATCTGATACTTGATTCATACAGGTTTGAACTAATCCCTTCGCAAGCCCTAGCCCACGATATTCTGGATGTACAATCACCATTCCAATGGATGCAAGTCTCGTTTCGTAAGGAATAATAGCCGCACAAGCTATAACTGTATTCTCCTTTGTTACATAACCAAATACTTTACCAGATGATAATAATGTTTTTACTTCTTTCTCATCATATTCCCAGCCAACAGTGGTAGATAATGTGATTAAGTCTTTAATATGTGATTCTTGGATTTTAATGAGTTCTAAGAAAGCTTTCTGTTTCACCCTGTTCTCCTTTTTCTAGAATTTTAAGATAATTCTATCATAAGAAATGCAGGTTTACATGCTTTCTTGTTTCTCCTACTTAATTACCTTTCTCTGGCTGAACCTCTGTGTGTAAAGCTTTAAAAAACTGTTGAATATTCGTATAGCTTGTTCCAAAATCCCCTAAAAATCCATCTTTGGAGCAATAAACATCAATTGCAGATTGCATACCAGTCATTTTGAAAACAGTAATAATCATTAAACTTGATCCTTTGCTTACAACGATCTCCCCACGTTCCGGATCAACCTTTTTCAGTTTCCACTTTGGTAACTTTTGCTTAATAGTTTGTTGAACAATTTCTATCATTTTGTCGCGAGTTTTTCTATAATATCGTGTCTTTAATTCTGGAACCTTTGGGTTTTCTTTTGTTTCTTCAAAACTTTTAATAATGCCAACTAACACATGAGATAATGCCAATGTAATATCCTCCCCTGTCTATATCCCTTTATCACTAATCCGATTAATGTAAGAGCTTTCTTATCTAGTTTTCATTATACTCTATAACTATCCTATTGAAAAATAGAAATGCATAGACAAATGAAAAAAGCCATCCACTTAAGTGACTGACTTTCTTTTATAACTATTCTACTAAAGAACTGGCGGTACTCTCTTCAGCGTATGTTGTTCATAGGAATAGGCCATTTCTATTAAAAGAGGCTCACTATAAGCAAGTCCTGTAAAGGTTATTCCCATTGGTTTTCCTTGCTCTGTGTATCCAGCTGGAACAGTAACAGACGGATAACCTGCTTTTGCTGGCATTTCACAACCTAGATATTTTGCAAATAATAATGCATCTAAATCATGTTCTTGAAAGGTTACATTTAGCCCTTCCGTAGCAGAATATTGAATATCCTTTGCACGATGCTCTAAATAAGTAGCATCATTCAAATCACCACTTAATGTTTCACAATGCTCCAAAATGGTTTGACCATATTTTACTAGATCGGTATGCTCCTTGTTAAAGGCAATTACTTCATTAAGTGAATGCACAGGAACCTCACTCGACATATTACCTAAGTACTTGTTAATACCATATTTAAATTCGTGAAACATAACGATAGATTCATATTCTTGTTTTGGAATGATTACATCTATTATTATTGCACCTTGATTCTTTAATAGATCAATGGACTGTTGAAAAATAGCGGCTTCTTCTTGATTTTCTGGTAAAAAGGAATAATCTACTCCGATTTTCTTTCCTTTTAATCCATCCTGCTTTAAAAAGGAAGTATAATCCCGTGGCTGATTGGCACTTCCTAATGTTGTTTCATCCTCTGTATCTACACCTGCTATTACACTCAGTAAGATAGCGGCATCTTTTACACTTCGAGTCATTGGTCCAGCAATGTCTTGACTATGAGCAAGCGGGATAATACCAGTACGACTAACAAGACCAATAGTCGGTTTTATCCCAACAAGAGAATTACTACTTGCTGGACTTAGGATAGAACCTGATGTCTCTGTTCCAATTCCTGCTACAGCTAAATTGGCGGCAATACTTGCACCAGTTCCAGAACTCGAACCACCAACATCCCATACACCAGGACCATATGGATTCATTACCTGTCCACCTAGTGAGCTATATCCATTAGGCATGTTTAATTCTGTTATAAAATTAGCAAACTCAGATAAATTCGCTTTCCCTAAAATTACTGCACCAGCATCTCTCAGTTTCTTTACAATAAATGCATCCTCTTGCGCATAGTTTTGCTCTAAAGCAATGGAACCAGCAGTTGTTGCCATTTTATCATGTGTATCAATATTATCCTTGATAATAACAGGGATACCATAAAGTGGCCCTACTTGACTAGTATGTTTTCTTTTTTTATCCAATTCCTCTGCTATGCTTAAAGCATCTGGATTTATAACTCTTATCGCGTTCAATGTATTATCGTATGCTTTCATGCGATCTAAGTATAGCTTCGTTAGCTCAACAGATGTAATCTCTCCATTATGTAAAGCTTCCTGCAGTTCACTAATAGTGATTTCTTCTATGTTTTCCTTGTATTTACTCATTACGCTCTCCCCCTATTCTTAATTTTAGTATAACTTGTTTGAATAACGGATAGAATAATTTTTTCTCTAGTTGAAATTTTTAGATATAATATGATTAGTACTAGTTTTGAAGGGAGTCAGAGATGGATATTCAATTTCTACCAATTACACAATACCAAGCTGAACAAATAGCTTATCAATGGCATTATAAGGGCATTTATGCTTTTTATAATATGGAAGCAGATGAAGAGGATTTAGCAGAATTTATTAACCCTCTTACAAGAGGAGCTGTTTTTGCAGCAATAAGTAACCAGGAGCTTATCGGATTTATTAGTGTAGACATACATACAGTTGTACAAATAGAAATTGGCTTGGGATTACGTCCAGATCTGACTGGACAAGGTTATGGAGTAGTCTTTCTATCCCAAGCACTGAATTATATGAAAAGCAAATTCTCTCCTAGCATTATTTCTCTAGCAGTAGCCACTTTTAATAAAAGAGCCATTTCTCTATATAAAAAAATAGGATTTATAGAAGATACTACTTTTATGCAGCATACAAATGGCGGAGAATATGAATTTGTAAACATGAAATATGTATGTTAATAGAAGAGACCCTTTATCGTTCTATTCTATTTTCACTTTAAGTCCAGATTTTACTATCTGAATTGGCCCATTATAGTAAGTTTTTGCTTCTTTTACTAAGTTTTCATGTATTCCATAATGAGGGAGATGGGTTAAATAAAGGTGTTTGACACCTGATTCTTGAGCTAATTTCCCAGCTTGCTCACCAGTCAAATGCCCTTTTATCAGTCCTTCTTGTTCTTTATATATACTTGCTTCACTTATGAGAACATCAGCTCCACTCGCAAAGCTTACTAATTGCTCGTTCCACTCTGTATCTGCTGTATAAACAATGGCGGAATGAAGTGTTTGAAATTTCATAGCCAAACAGTATACTGGATGAGTCGTTTCACAAAAGGTAATTGTAAACGGTCCTATTTTTGTTGTATAGTCTGCAGTAATTTCTATGCCCTTTGTGTATTGTTCAAAATCTAGTTCCATGAATTTTGAGTCTTTACTGTGACCATATATAGGCAGTATTTCATGACGATTACCTAATTGACTCTGAACTAACATAGCATATTGCAAACACCCAATATCAGCCACATGATCATGATGGTAATGTGATAGAATGCAGGCATCTAAGCTACTCCAAGGTATATGTTCTTGTAGCTTGGAAAGCACTCCACTTCCACAGTCTACAAGTAAAGTAAAGCCTTCCTCCTCTATTAAAAAAGAAGAAGTAGCACTATTTACTCCTGGAAATCCTCCATATTCCCCTAAAAAGATTATCCTCATCGTAATCTCTTCCCTTCTATTAAAAGTCACATAACCATTATGATATTATTTGAGTAAATACATATCTATAGGATGGAATACTTCTATCCCATCCTCCCTCTACTCTTACCGATCTCGATTTACAATATATTCTAACATACACTTTAAGAAGCTCGTTTTCAGTGTTAATTTTGGAAGTATTTCTAGTGCGTAAAAATAGTGATCCCACATTTCTTTACGAGCTGCTTCAATTCCCAATACGGTTACAAATGTAGAGGTTTGATTATCTTCATCCATACCAGCTTTTTTTCCTAAAAGCTCTGAATTTCCTTCTGCATCTAATAAATCATCTTTAATCTGAAAGGCAATTCCAGCATGATGAGCAAATGTCTTCAAAAGCTCCATTTCCTCTTTAGACTTATTTGCCAGGATTGCAGGCATAAGAAGAGCCGCTTCAAATCCTATCCCCGTTTTATATAAACAGATAGTATTTAATTCATCTAGGGATAACGTTTTTCCTTTTGAATTCAAATCTAGTAATTGTCCTTTACACATATCTGCAGTCATAGTAGAGGTATAGTTAATTAACTTCACTACTGATGCAGGGCTGAAGCCTTGCAGATTCGTTTGTTCTTCTATTGCCCTTTGTGTTAGAAACAGTCCTGTTAATTCAGCAGTAGCAACATCATATTTCTCATGTAAGGTCTTTCTTCCTCTTCTTAAGCTTGCATTATCTTGTGAAGGTAAGTCATCAAAAATAAGCGAAGCTGTATGCATATATTCAATAGTGCGTAATAATGGAACAATAGCTGTACTATCTATTCCAAACTCATTAACTCCCATGAACCAAGTGATGATGGGACGAAGCCTTTTACCATCACCTTCTAAACTATAGTTCGCCGCTTCTAGTATAATCTCTTTTTCCGTTGTTGCTGGAAGAACAGACAACATTTTATTTATTGGAGCTCGGATTGCCGTAACATTTTCCTTAAAATCTTCTAACTCTTTACGACTTTCCTTCAAGCTAGTTATCATATGGTCTCTCAACAATTTGTCGAAGAAATCAACATCATCTGCTTTATTAACCATTTGTTGTATCAACTGATTAAACTTTGGAATATTTGTAGTAAAAAGAGACATATAGGATTGATACTTTTTATCCCCCAACTTCTCCTTTAGTCGCTTCAAACCGTTAATAGCACGATCTAATATTACTTCTTGCGTTTTTGGATCAGAGTGATAGACCTCATGTAGTAAATAAGAAATAACTGTCCAATACATTTCAAAAGGATTAATTAAATCTTCTCTTTCTCCATAATATTTTAAGAAATAGGTATACGGAGTAACAGCACCATCTTTTTCATCATCAAACATATCTGCTAAGTCGTCTGCTAATTGATTATAAATACCATAATAAAAAGTTCGTTTATCAAAACCTTCGTCTTCCACTGCATTAATAAGAGAACGAACAATTAACCGTGAACTAGAAGATTTTAAAATGACAGGAATATAGATGTCTTCATTTGAGTAGCTGTTGTTAGACAAATCCTTTTGACGATCTATTTCTTGTGAATGAAAAAAGATATACGCTTGCTCTAAAAATACATCCCATGAGTCGGGTTGATGCTGACTTTTCATATATTCAAAAGCTTCTTTTAATTCTTCATGAATATAGGTGATAAGTTCTCTATTTTCTCCATCCCAAATTCCTAATTCTGGTACGACACCCGTAACTAACGTTTCTCTAATTAATTCAGCATATTGTTGTTCTTCTTTTTTAGATAGAACCTTCGCATCAAATAAGTCATCAATAAAAGGGTATGTTAATCCATAATAGAATCCTAGTTTCATCGCACTCTCTAAACGATGAATTCGCTCTTCTTCAAGAAGATTCTTACCCTTCCTATCATCTAACTCATGAAAAACCACACCAGCAAGTATTTTCCAAATTTTCCGTTGTGCATGCTCAACGCTCATAGTATCTGGAATATTCGCTGTTATCTTTTTCATTTTCTCAAATATCCAAATCATCGTTAGTTCAACGGATTCTTTTCTTGAAAATTCATAAAAGCTTGCAAAGTCAAAGGAGGTTTTGGTTTCTTTTTTCTTTAATATTTGTTCTTTAAGCTTTCCTACCACATCCTGAATTCTTCTTTCTGTGACAGGATTAGCAAGGGATTTTCCTAAATCCCTCATAAAAAGATAGGAAATACTACGATCTAAATAATTATCTAATTTACCAGTATAATTTAACCATTCCAAATAAGAATGGTATCCGTCCATGGTCGATTTTCTTTTTTTACGTGAAAAATAGGAAAAAATGGTAGGGGTATGGATATGATTCATTTTCCATGAATGAATATCACTTGTTAATGTTTGAACATATGTTTTTTCCTTTAGGTGCTTATGAAGGGAATGAAAATAGTGGGCAGCCTTCAACTCTGCCGATCGAAACTCTTCTTTTCTATTGTGTACTAGCATTTTATTCATAAAGTAATAACCTCAGCTTTTATGTTCAGTGTATTTAATCTAATATAATCCTTAAGTACCTCTATTATAACTAGAATGTTCATTATCTACTATTAAACTTAAATTATATTTAAAAATTGTTTTACTTCTTAATTTATCATTAATTCTACATGTAGAATATTAATTTTTTGTAAATAATATTATTGGGAGAATAGAAAAAGACCTAAAAATAATGCTCTTAGGTCAAATGAGTATATCCAATTCTTTTCGTCTTAGTGCTATAACCTTTTCTAATACCATCATTTTATAATCAACCCTAGTGGTAAAAAAGTTAGGCAATCTAATACAAAAAATTCATTAAATAAATGGGAGAATCTATTTAAACAGAAGTAACTCCTTGATTAGAATCTTCTATTTCTGCTTGATACTCTTTTGCTTTTTCCATAATGGATGGTCTTGCAAGAATCAACACAGACAGAATAGTCATACAGCCTGTTACTAGTAGAATCCAATGAGCTGGTACAAAGTCATATAAAAAACCAAACAGTAAGGTACCTAATGGCATCATCGCCATTGCAAAAGTTTCTATTATCGTAAACACTCTTCCTTTATATTCATTAGCGATTTTCTTTTGTAGTAGTACCATAATTGGTATATTAATTAAGATATTAACAGCCCCAAATAAGAACAGGACGATGAGATAGAAGGTGAAAATAGCTATATTTGGCAATGTAATGATAACTGGCACAGCTGCGACTATCATAAGTACACCAGTAACTATAATCCCTCTTTTACTTATTGTGAATGGCTGTTTAAATTCCTTACCAAGAGTAAGATACACAGAAAGCAAAAGTGTCCCGACAGCAAAGGCTCCTTCTACAATACCAAACTGAATAGAAGACATTTGTAGCACCGTATTAAAAATAAATGGAAAACCAACATTAAAAGCTGTGAAGATAAAATTAACGATTAAGCAAAGAACAATCATAATCAGTAATAATGGCTGATTTTTCACATAGCCAATTCCTCCTTTTAAGCTACCTATGATGGATTCCTTTTTCTCTGTTTTTTCTTGTTTCTTTTCAAAAAGTGTAAAATTCATCGTGGAATCAAGTAATACGGCAATTAGTGATGCTACAAGATAAATTGTTAAAAATACAGCCATAGAAACTAAACCAAATAATAATCCTCCAATAGCAGGACTTGCAATTTGGGCTATTGAAATGGCTATTTGATTTAAAGATGATGCTTTCTGGATGCGGGTTTTATCAATTAAACCTGTCAATGATGAGGTAAAAGCATTGCTTGCAAACATAGAGGAAATAGAAAGTATGCATGACACAGTATAAATAGCAGGTAAAGAAAGTCCTACAGTTAGGCTATAAAGTAATAGCCCACCAACGGATATTGTTGTTACCGTTTGTGCAGTAATAGCGATCATTTTACGTGGATATTTATCAATAATATATCCTGCAAATGGTGCTACTATCGTTCGTGGTAATACATTACACACAAGGTTAATCGCAAAGCTCATGGATGATCCAGTAACCTGCAATATATACAAGCTAACAGCAAATGCATATACTTGTGCTCCTGCTGTTGCTATTAATTTACTTGTTACAAATGTCCATAAATGATAAATAGCTCTCTTTTCTAAGTACCTCTCATCCATTGAAATCACTTCTCTTTCTCAAAAGTTTAATTTAATTAAACAAATCATATCATAATAAAACTTCCCTTTCAATCAAAAGTTTAATACAATTAAACTAGTTAAAGAAGGAGTGTATGTACGTGCTTGGTGAACGAATAAGAACATTAAGAAAAAAGAATAAAATGACACTTGAAGAATTAGCTGGTGATCAATTAACCAAAGGTATGCTTAGTCAAATTGAGAATAATAAAGCAAAACCTTCCATGGAAAGCCTAGAATATATTGCAAAGAGATTAGGCGTAGCTATTACAGAACTATTAGAGATGGTTAGTTCTGAAGAATTAAGAAAAGTACTCGATGAAGTAGAAAGAAACTATGAAGAATCTTTTATTAATTACATGGATAATGATCATACCATTCAAACATGTACCAATATAATAGAGCTTGTTGAACCATATCTCTCTAATCTAACAGATAGCTACCAATCAGCTCGACTATTTGAAATCTATAGCTATTGTTTATTTTGTTTAAAAAAGGAAGATTGGTTACTGTATTGGAACAAAGCAGCACTCATTTATGACTCATTAAACCTTACTGCTAACAGAGCACAAATGGGACATTTTAAATGTATGACTTATTTTATTACACGACGCTTTCAAGAGACGTTACAATGCTTTCTAGAAGAAAAAAATCACTTGAATACGGTACATATTAAAATTGATCCAATGACACAAGTAAGCTTAGATTATCATGAAGCAGCAATCTATTCTGCCCTCGGTAATACGAAAGCAACTTCTGAAGCGATGCAAAGAGCATTAACCTTTTCTAGAAAAGAAAAAATATACTATAAAACAGATAAAATCTATCAGCTTGCTGCAATAGAAGCATTACTTGGAAAAGAAAGTGATCGTTTTAACTATTATCTAAAAAAATTAAAACAATACGGCGAATTTATGGAAGATGAACTATTTATAGAACTTTGTGACGTTCTCTATGTAGAATATTTACTTCATATAGAAGGAAATATTCAGGAAGCAATGATAATTATTGATCGATATTGCTTGCCTGTTCCAGGTATTCCAGAAAAAATCGCTGGAGATAACTGGAATATGCTTCAAAAAGGGAAAGCTTTATTTTATGGCAGAAAATATGAACAAGCTCTTGATATTTTACAAACTATTTTTATTCCAGCATATATGAATCATCCTGTGGATTTAGCTATTTATTATTTAAAGGATACATTTCTTGCACTTTGTCACAAAGAATGCGGAAATAGAGAAAAAGCATTAACATACGCTAAAATGGCCTATGACCATTTTTCACTACTACCACCTTCCATATTTAAAAAACTAACTGTAGATACATATGTAAGCTTACTAGCAGATTAGGGAATGACTTATACGTCAATCCTTAATCATATACCTAGAATATCTTTCGTATAATGAATATAATCTGTAAAATAGCCATCCACGCCATATCGCCTAACTCTTTCTTGCTCTTTTTTTTGTGTTTTCTTATCAACAAAGAAAACATGAACCTCTTTTCCTTGCTGATGGATTTTATCCACTATTTTTCTTGTTACATCTGTTGATTCTATCCCAATGATTGGATAATCAACTGCCCTTGCTTTTCTTAAGGAAAAAGAACCTCTCTTAAAAAGCAAAGCAAGTTCGACATTGGGAGATAATTCCTTTATTTTCTCAAGGCTAGATTCAGAAAAAGATTGTATCGTGATTAAGTCCTTATCTATAAGCTTATACTCTTCCAGTAAAGCAATAAGCTTCTCTTCCATCGCAAGCTTTCCTTCTACTAATCTTGTTTCCAAATAATATTTTTGAGTATCCTGAAAGGTTTCAAGTATTTCCTGTAAAGTAGGAATATCCTCTGTTTGTATTTGCCCTCTCCTTTTTTCAATAGTAGAGAATGACTTCAATTCCTTTAACGTGTAATCAGAAACTTCCCCTTTACCAGTAGTTGTACGATCTATTGTGGCATCATGCATGGCAACTAAATGACCATCCTTAGTCATTCGTAAATCAATTTCTAATGATTCCACACCCGTTTCTGCCGCAATCTCATATGCAGGGATTGTACTTTCATTAAACCATTCGTTTGCTCCCCTGTGGGCAATAATTCTAGGTTCTTCTTCCATTGAAGTATTCATGGAAGCAATAGGTATACTTTGTTTACAAGAAGATAAAAGAAAGACAGCTATACAACTCAAAAGTTGCATAGCTCTATAACCATTACTCAACTAAAGCGGCCCTTTCTTGTTTAAGAGCAATCGCCACTTCTGGATAATCTGTAATGATCGCTTCTACTTGAAAATCTAATAATTGTTTTAATTCTTCTTGGTTGTTTACCGTCCATGCTCTTACCTTATGTTGTAGATTCTTAAAATCGTCCGGGTGCTCAATTACTAGATCTTTATATAAGTGTAGAGATTCTAACTTTAAGCTATCCATATATTCCCCAGGATGAGAAATGGCATCATGCAGTAGCCAAGCAATCGATGAAGATGAATCTAGCTGCTTCATACGTAATAATGTTGGTAAGTGAAATGAAGAATAAACTACTTTGCGGTCGCATCCATATTCTTTCACTAACGCCAGTGTCTTTTCTTCTATCCCCTCATAAGGAAATAGATAGGTTTTTAATTCAATATTTAACTCCACCTTATATGGAACTAATATTTCTAGCACTTCTTTTAATGTAGGAACAGATTCATTAATCCAGTTTTCCTTAAAATGAGGAAATGCCGTAAATTTACTACCAGCACTATATTTTTTTATTTCCTCTAATGTGAGATCTTTTATATACCCATTCCCATCTGTTGTACGATTTAAAGTTTCATCATGAATGACAACCACTTCACCATCTTTAGTCAAATGTACATCTAACTCTATTCCATCGACTCCCTGCTGAATTGCCTGCTTAAAGCTTAATAAAGTATTCTCAGGATAATTCCCTTTTGCTCCTCTGTGGCCATATATTTTAGTTTGATACATCTTTATTCCCCCTTCTAGTTATCCTCTTGTAACATTTACATAAACAAATAAAGGAAAAATTAGTTTTACACTTAGTTTAAGCTGTTAGAAACAAAAACAGCTTGGTTTAAAGAGGCAATTATTTCGCTATAAGGGAATTAACGGATAATCCCCTCCCAACGAAATCATACACCTCTAAAAACCAAGATTACTCTAAATGTAATGGAACCACCTTATACATATCATTCTGGTGAACTACCCAATACAAAAACTATTAAGTTTACTTTCTAGCTTTATTAGCAGTTTGAATTGCTTCATTCATTTGCTTCACCATTTCTTCGTATGTTTCATCAACATCTCCACCATTGTAAACTGTTTCTAATGCTGTTTCACTAATACGACGTGCTTCTGGAATCATATCCATTAACGCACCTTGCGTAGCATAAGACGATTTCGTAGATTGTAATTGTTCTACTGTTACTTGTAATTGAGGCATTTTTTGGTATGCATCTTTTACCTCTTGCTCATCATATGCACTTGGATTAATAGCAAAGTATCCTGTTCCTACATGCCACTTTGCTTGTACTTCTGGTGTTTGTAAGTATTTCATAAATTCCCAAGCTGCTTTTTGTTCTGCTTCCTCTTTATCCTTCATCATCCAAAGACTCGCCCCACCAATGACAACTCCTTCTCTTTCCGTAGATTCAGGATGTGGAATAAAAGCAACTCCCACTTCAAATGGTGCGTTATCAATAACATCTCTTGCGCTTGCAGAAGATTGCATAAACATTGCTACATCACCAGCTAAGAAACCTGCTACCATATTATCTCCATTTGTACCATAATTAGCGAATGTATTATCATCTGTCATTTGCTTAACCCAATTGAAAATAGATTTTCCTTCTTTATCATTAAAGCCCACTTCTGTTGGAGTTTCTGTTCTACCATTATCATTATTCATTAATAATGCACCTTGGTTTGCTAATAATTGCTCATATAACCAACCGTATGCTTGAAGAGCAAATCCTTTCATTTCAGGGTTTGAAGCAACAATTTTCTTCCCAGCTTCTTCTACATCTTCAAATGTTGATGGAGCCACTTCTGGATCTAAGCCAGCTGCTTTAAATGCATCTTTATTATAGTACATAACAGGAGTAGACGAGTTAAAAGGCATGGAATAGAATGTATCATCGATTTTATAGTAATTTGTAATATTCTCTTCTAACCCACTCATATCATAGCTATCTTCATCTACAAAAGTTTGAATTGGTTCAATAAATCCACCATTAATCATTGATTTTGTTCCAATTTCAAATACTTGCATCATGGTTGGAGCACTATCAGTACCTGCCACTGTATTAAACTTCGTTAATGCTTCATCATATGTACCTTGATATTCTGCGTTAATTTTCACTTCATCTTGCGAACTATTATACTCTTCCACTATTCCATTCAATGCTTCCTGTGCAGCTCCTCCCATTGCATGCCAAAAAGTTACTGTTTGAGGTCCTGTACTTTCTTCTGTTTCACTACCACTAGATTCTGAGTTATTACTACAACCTACAATAAACAAGACTAGTGCTACCATCATCAAACTAAATATATGCTTCGTTTTTCTCATTTCCTACACTCCCCTTCATTTATAAAAAAAGTAATTTTACTTTAATGCACCCTCTGTTAAACCTTTTTGCAGCTTACTTTGTCCTAAAAAGAGTAAAATAAGTGTTGGTAAAACAACCATAATTGCTCCAGCCATAATAACTCCCCACTCATTTAACTGTTCTTGAGATTGCAATTGCCTTAAACCAATTTGAACTGTTCGAACACTATCATTCGTAGTAGTTAATAATGGCCATAGATACATATTCCAAGAAGTGACAAACCCATAGACTCCTAAGGTAATCAAGCTTGTTTTCGCCATTGGCAGGACGACTGTTAAATAATATTTAAAGTCCCCTACTCCTGCAATTTCACTTGCTTCTTTTAATTCATTTGGAATTTGTTTAAAATTCTGTCTTAAAAGAAAGGTTCCAAATGCTGTAGCAAAAAAAGGAATCGTTAACCCATTATAATGATCTAGCCAACCTAGATTACGAATGGTTTGAAAGTTAGGAATGATAGATGCCTCAAAAGGTACCATCATTGTTGCGATAAAGAGAAAAAAGATAAAGTCTCTTCCTTTAAACTCTAAAAACACAAAAGCATATGCAGCTAAACTAGCAAGAATAAGCTGTCCTAGCATAATGACAATGGAGACAATAAAACTATTAATTAAGTATTGAAATAGTGGAAATCTTTCAAATACCTTTGTATAGTTTTCCAATGTAAATTCAGTTGGAATAATCTTTCCCGTCATTATTTCTTGCGAAGACATGAAACTCATTAAAAAAGCAATAATCGCTGGTGCAAAGACTAAGAAGGCAAATATAATTAATAAGAAATAGAATAATAGTTGTTTAGGTATAGAAAGTCTCACTGATAATGAACCTTCCTTTCACCAAGTTTAAATTGCACGATAGTTAGAATTAAGATGATAAGAAATAAAATAATCGCCTGTGCACTTGCAGTACCAAATTGATAGTTCATAAATGCTTCCTGGTAAATAGAGTAGACGATTAAGTTTGTTTCATTTTGTGGACCACCTCTTGTTAACATATCTACTTGACCAAATGTTTGAAAAGAATTTATTAAGGTTACTGTTAAAACAAAGAATAAGGTAGGTGATAGCATAGGAATAGTGATTCTTCTAAGCTTATAAAAGTAACCTGCACCATCAATATCTGCACTTTCATAAAGATAGGAATCAATAGATTGTAATCCTCCTAATAAAATGAGAAAGGTAAAACCTATATTCATCCAAATGGTAGAAATAGACACAGATAATAGGGCCCAATCTGGATCTGTTAGCCAGCCAACTGCATTCATACCAAGCGCTTCTACTAGTCTATTTAACCACCCTATAGTAGGGTGAAATAAAAACATCCAAAATACAGAAGCAGCTGCCACAGAAATCCCCATGGTAGAAGAAAAGATTGTGCGAAATATGCCAATTCCTTTTAATTTTTCATTTGCTATTACAGCAAGAAGTAAGCTAACAATAATAGTACCTGGAACAGTATAAAGAGCAAAAAATAAAGTAGACTTTAAACTTTGTAAAAATAAGGGAGATTGGAAGATATCCAAATAATTCTCTAATCCTACAAATACAGTAGGCTCTCCACGGTTATTTGTGAGGAAAAAACTTAGATAAATAGTTTTTCCCATTGGATAAAATAAAAATACTCCAAACAAAAGAATAGAAGGACACAGGAACAGTATCCCTTTAATCAATTGAGATAACCGATGTTTTCTTCTTTCCTTAGCAAAATGAATGGAAGATTGAACATCTTGTTGATAGACTACTTCATTCATAGGCCAACAACCTCTTGTTCATTTTTAACTACTCCTGGTTTAATTAATTCACCAGTTTCTGTATCAAAGAAACTAATATTTTTAGCTGAAATCATGACAGGGACCATGTCTCCTGCATTCACACGCCACTGTCCAAGCCATTTTGCTGTCCATAGCTCGTCTCCTACTTCGAAGGTTAATAGCGTTTCATTTCCTAAGTGCTCTACATTTATTACTTCTAACGTATGACTATTATTTTCTTCGTTACCTGGAAGAATGTGTTCTGA
Organism: Bacillus sp. B1-b2; assembly: GCF_009183415.1. Classification (GTDB taxonomy): domain Bacteria; phylum Bacillota; class Bacilli; order Bacillales; family Cytobacillaceae; genus Niallia. The sequence continues at coordinate 26,468 of NZ_WEHU01000038.1, forward strand.
ACGAATACCAATCGTCAAATTTTTATATGGAAGCACAGGTAAAATATCACTTTTTTCCATTGTTATTTGCATCCCACTATCCAAAACAAGCTTTTGTTCCATGATTTTTGCCTTGCTTAAGTTTATTTTGGGTGATCCTATAAATGATGCAACAAACAGATTAGCTGGTTGATTATATAAGGTAATTGGTTCCCCTATTTGTTGAATTTTCCCTTCGTTTAGAACCATGATACGGTCTCCCATCGTCATTGCTTCTACTTGGTCATGTGTGACATAAATCATGGTTAGCCCAAGTTTTCTTTGTAAACGACGAATTTCCACCCTCATATGGGCGCGGAGCTTTGCATCTAAGTTAGATAAAGGCTCGTCCATTAAGCAAATTGGAGCTTCACTGACCACTGATCTTGCTAGTGCTACACGCTGTCTTTGACCTCCAGATAGTTCCTTTGGTTTCCGCTTTAACAGCTCTGATAACCCCATCATTTCGGCTGTTTCTAATAATCTTTTTTGTTGCTCTTTCTTGTCTACTTTTTTTGCACGTAGACCAAAGAGGATGTTTTGTTCTACTGTTAAATGGGGATATAAAGCATAATTCTGAAATACCATTGACAAATTTCTGTCTTTTGGAGGAAGATGATTTACTGTTTTGTCATTCATCTTTAATACTCCACCAGAGATTTCTTCTAAACCAGCAATCATTCTAAGTAAGGTACTTTTTCCAGAACCCGATGGTCCTACTAATACAAAAAATTCTCCTTTTTCTATCGTAAGACTTATCTGGTCAATAACAGATTTTTGCTTATCATATGACTTAGATATGTCTAGCATTTCAACTGCCTTCAAGCATGACCCCTCCTCCTCTGAATTACAATCCTATTTAATCATAATTTCAGTGGAATAGAACTATTTTTACCAATCATTAACATAAATCTCCATTTAGCTAGACAAACTTCAAATTCATTTTACGAAATATTAAAATTATTTAATTTTTGAAATAAAAAATTTCTATCTTTTTCTTTCTACTTATGTTCCAATTATTAGAAACAAACCTAGTATTAATAAGGAGGTTTACTAGTGGATAATAAAATAGTAGTAGAAGAATTTCATAAATCTTACGAAACAGAAGTAATTGATTTGATATTACCTATTCAACAAAAGGAATACCACATATCTATAACTAAGGAAGATCAGCCAGATCTACAACAAATAAGCAGCTTTTATCAAACAGGAAAGGGAAATTTCTGGGTTGCTTTGTATAATAATAGAGTAGTGGGTTCGATCAGTTTGTTAGATATTGGAGAAGATAATGTAGCTCTTAGAAAAATGTTTGTGCATAGGGATTTTCGAGGATCTCATTATAAAACGGCCCATTTGTTATTACAACAAGCTTTGAATTGGGCAAAAAGTCATTCTACTTTAGCCATTTATTTAGGTACAACGCCTGAATTTAAAGCTGCTCATCGTTTTTATGAGAAGAATGGGTTTAAAAAGATAGAACGACAGAACCTTCCTTCCAATTTCCCTGTAATGGAAGTGGATAAGCTTTTCTATCAATATGAATTTTAATGTAAAAAAAGGGTTGTCCGCCATCAGACACCCCTTCTTTCCTATCTATTTAAGTTCAACTGTATCATTAACATCTGTAGATTTTGCACTTTGTCCAGTCATTCTCTTATAGAAGAACGCCATTCTTTTTGTAAAACTTCCTGTATCCCAATATTCTGCTGCTTCTGCATTTACCTTAATTAGGACAACACTTGGATCATCATAGTTAGTTTGCATAATTTTTTCATATGCCTTACTCCATAATTCCTTTTTCTTTGCTAAATCCTCAACAATTTCAGCCTTTCCTCTTACAGAAACATAAGATTTACCTGCATATGCTACATTCACATCTTGATCATGCATTATTTCATCGTATTTTTCTGTTGCTTTCTTCGTAAAGAACCATAAGTCACCATCAAATTCTACTTCCTGTGTTTTCATAGGACGCGAAACAAGACCTTCTTCTGTTACCGTAGTGAGCATGGCTGTGTCAACATCCTTAATTAAATCTCTTACTAGCTCTAGTTCTTCTTGCTTTAGCATATTAGACATTTCCATCACCTCAATCTTTGTTATACAGGTATATTACCCTTTTATATAACATTTAATCAGGAATGATAATAGTCTTATATAAATTCTAATATAATAAACCAAAGAACTGGTATAAGAAGAGACGGTAATAAATTTAATGTTTTAAAGCTTTTAATCCCAAGGATACTAAAGCCAGAGCTAAGAATGAGCACACCGCCTATTATAGATATCTCTGTTAATAGATCTATGGTCAAAAATGGAGCAAGAAGACCAGCTGTAACGTAAAAAAATCCCTGCCATAAAAAAAGAACAATAGCAGAAGCGGCAATACCAAATCCAAAGGTTGATGCAAGTACAATGGAAGTTACTCCATCAAGAATAGCATTGGTAAAAAGAAAAGTATGATTCCCCTTCAACGCACTTTCAATTGGTCCTAGAATAGATAAAGTACCTGCACAGAATAATAGGATAGCAGTAGATAGTCCTTCTGCTAAGTTTCCTTTAGAGAATTTAGCCACAATTTTTTTAAATCCAGTTTCTATATCAAGCTTTTCCCCAATGAGTCCTCCAATAGCAAGGCTAACAATAAATAATACGGGATACTTGCTATCTGGCATGTACTTTACAATTGAATGAATACCTAGTGCTGTTGCAGCAAGTCCCATTGCTTGCATTAAAATCTCTTGATATTTGTCTTTCATTCCTTTTTTAAGAAAGCTACCAATAGTGCTTCCAATCAGGATAGTTAAACAGTTAAATAAAGTTCCAATCACAGTAGTACTCCTTTATCTTTATGAGTGATATTTTATTAAATATAACGATATTCCTTTATTACCTATTGTAAACCAATATTTTTTTTTTGGTAGATTCTTCTTCTGATTCCTTTTTTCTTTCCGTTTTGAATTACAATTAATAAAAGCTATTTATATATATAAACAGCTACTAATGATTTTAGTAGCTGTTCTTTCCTACTTTACTTCTTTCAAGAAATGAATATGTAGTAAATACCCTGTATTCTTCTTTATAAAAAAGTAAAACCAGACATTTTACATGTCTGGTTTTACTAGATTCTCTTATCTATTATACAACTGCTGGATCTTTTTTACTTTTATTTGTTTTATTTGTTTTATTTGCAATAAAGTTTTTGATATATGGCATTGCAAATCTATCTAATCCAAATTTACCTGCATTTGCTCCTGCTACTACTACGAAGATTGCTAGAAGAACCATTTGTGCATTTGTACTAACTGTTCCACTGAATAGGAAAGCAAAGTTCATTAGCATACCCATTATTGTTGCAAAGTTTGTGAATAAACCAAGTATTAGTGCAATACCTACAAGTACTTCTCCCCATTGTACTAAGAATGTGAATAAACCAGCATTTGGTAATGCAAAGTGCTCTAAGAATGCTGCCCACCAGCCTTGAACTGCTGGATGATCTCCAGTACTAGATGCAATCGCTCCTTGTAGAAATCCAGATGCATCGAAAACTCCCCCTGTTACTTTGCCAAACCCTGCATGAAGAAATTGATAACCAAGATAAATGCGGAATACTGCTAAGACACCTGCTACGATATTATTTTTTCTTAATAAATCTAACATTTTACTCCAGCTCCTTTATTATAAATCATATTTTTTGTTCATTACTTCACAAGATCTTGTATGTTTCTTACTACACTTACATCATATCATCTTTTCTCTTTTTGAGTATAACTTTGTGATATACTTCACATTTTAGCAATAATCTTTTGACTAATTTGTGAATTTTATACGCAAGTGGTTACATTTCTCACCCATTCATGCTTATTGTATTAAAGGATTTATATAGGATAATAGCGAACTTCTTATACTATTAAGTATATTTAAAGGAGGTTACGAGGTTAATGAGCAAATATGGTCTATTCGGTAAGTTTACTGTCACAGAAGGACAAAGAAACACTATGGTGAAAATATTATTAGAGGCGGCAGAGTCCATGAGAGATTTGTCTTCATGTGAGCATTATCAAGTAAGCACTTCTATAGATGAACCTGACTGTGTATATGTGTATGAAATATGGAGTGATGTAGAAGCACATCAAGCCTCCTTACGTCTTCCCTCAACACAAACATTAATCCAAAAAGCAAAACCAATTATTACCGGAATGGAGCGGATAAAGACATTAGAAACAATTGGTGGGAAAGGAATATCACCTATATAAGAAAGGAGCTTCTATGAAGAAGCTCCTTTCTTATATTATAATCTGCTTTTCAACCTTCAATGCTTTTTTCATCCATTTTTTAGTAATAGTAGCACCCTTTACTTTTAAAGGTAAATCCTTCGATATTGTTACATGATAATTACGTGAAAGAATACATGCTTTTAAATCCTGTACATTTTCACATTCTTGTTCTAATTCATTAAGAATACATCCATACTGTAAAAACTGATGGGTGTCACTACCTCCCACATATGGCAGTCCTAACTTTTGTGCAAAAGCAACAAGTTTTTCTTCATATGCTTCTACTCCTTGCGAATATAAATCTTTCCCATTTAAATCTAATGCATCTAATCGTAATAACTGTGCTTCTTGTAAATGATAAAGCGGTGTGCTTTCTCTAAACGCATGTGCACCAATTCTTAACACATTATATGAATCAGCCAAATCCATTAGTTGATCAAATGGCACAAATTTTTCTTCCTTAGTATGAGGTTCTAATAACGTTCTAATAGATCGTATATCTTCTCTGTCTCCTACTAACAGAATATGACCTACTTCCTTCACATCCACTTCTATTCCTGGAAAAAGCTTAAAACCATCGATATTATAATATCCATTTTCATACAGGTGATTACTATCTAAATAATTGTAAATATCAAAGAAGCGTCTAGTATTAAAGTGCTCTGTCATACAAAGTGCAGTTAGTCCTGCTAGCTTTGCTTCTTTCATCATTTCTTGAAAATACTCTGGCATAAACTCAGATTTTTTTGAGATTTTTACATGGCTGTGGAAATCAATTTTCATTTTGTATAACCTCCTAGAATAGTAGAGCTAACATATTTACAACAAAAACATATACTGCTGAAATCACTAGAAAGAAATAATCTTTCTTCTTAAACGTTAGGTGAGCTAATTTAATTCTCTTTACTTCTGGACGAGTAAATGCATAAAAACTTCCTTTTGTTTCTAAAGCTTCCACTGTTGTTCTAGCACGCTTTGCTGTACTTAATAACAATGGATAAAAAGATAAAACAGCTATTTTAGCGAAATAAGTAATCGTTCTCCAATAGAGAATCCCATGCTTTTCAGGAGCTTTACCACGTAAACGGAAAGACAGAAAAACATGATGATATTCTTCTAGCAAACTTGGAAGCATTCGATATCCATAGGCAATACTAAAAGATACTTGACCAGGAACTCCTATTTTAAGTAAACCGTTACTTAGTTTTTCAGGATCCATGGAGCAAAAAACAGTAATACTAGCTAAAGAAATAATAGACAGCTTTAATGTCAAAATTAATAGAGGAATAATGACCGTAATATCTCCACCAAAAAACCAAGAGGCGATAAGTAGATATCCTCCTTGCCCTAATAACCCTAAACAAAGAATAATAATGACTAGTGGTGTTACTTTAGACATAAACGTCGTAATAACCATAAATGCAAATAATCCAATTAATATACCTACATGATGAATAAACCATGGAGCTATCCCAAAATATATATACCAAATAAAGAGTGTCCGAGGATCAAGCCTTGCTAAAAATGTTTCATTATTTCCATAAGCAGTGTTTAACAATTCAATCTTGACTTGTTCCACTGATAGCTTCTCTACAAATTTCTTAGTAAGCTCCACTCATCACAACCTCCGCTTCTTTCATCTCTTGCACAAAGTCTTCTACGGAATAAGAAAGGTTATCTCTATTTAATCTTCTACTTAATTCAAGAATCTGAGGAGAGGTGAGTCCAGCTTTTTTTAATAATAGTGGATTACTAAAAACTGATTCTCGATTACCATCATGAAGAACTTCCCCTTCATGAAGAACAATAATTCGGTTTGCCCACTCTGCAACAAGCTGCATATCGTGAGTAGCGATAATAACAGCATCTACAGATTCTTTTAATGAGTCAATGAGTCTTGCTATATGTTTTCTTGTTGCAATATCTAAATTGGCAGTTGGTTCATCTAATAGAATAATAGAGGGATTCATGGCAACTCCAATGGCTAAAGATGCTCTCCTTTGTTGTCCCCCGCTCATCAGTCGGCTATCTTTATCTTCAAGTTCTTTTAAATCAAATTGCTGCAATACCTTGTCAACGATTTGCTCATAGTCAGGAACTTTACGAGCTTTCAAGAAAAACTCTACATCCTTACGAACACAATCTTCAATAAACATTTCTTCTGGATTTTGATAAATATACGTTACTTTATCTGCTAATTTTTCTGGAGAGACTTTTTTTGTATTAATTCCTTCCACAATAACATTTCCATCTTCTGGTTTCACAAGACCCGTGAATAAGCGCATTAAGGTGGATTTTCCTGCACCGTTATTCCCTACAAGGGCAATGAAATCACCTTTATGAACAGCTAAACTAACGTCTTTCACTGTTTTTCGCTTAGACCGATTTACAAGCTTATGAGAAAATGTCACTTTATCCATTTCCAATACTGTATCTCTATTATTTTTCCCATTGCTATTGGCTGCTATATTCCTTGGCTGCTCGCTATGTAGAAAGGGTTGAAAGAATTCTTCTGCTTCTTCTAAGGTAATTGGTAGTTCTTTATGAAATGAATTTAACTTATAAGCAGCTTGTGTTACTTGTGGTGGATAAATTTGATGCTTCATTAATTCATCTACAGAGCTTAATGCTTCTTTCGTACTTTTTTTCCAAAGAACTTTCCCCTTTTCCATCAGAACTACTTTGTTGCAGTATTCAGCGATAAATTCAGTATGATGTTCAATGACTATAATGGTTTTGCCATGCTCTTGATTAAGTTTTTTTAAAATATTGTAAATGTCCTTCGCATGCTCTGGATCAAGCTGAGCTATAGGTTCATCAATAATTAAGATATCTGGATCAAGAGAAAGTGCTCCAGCAAGTGCGAGTTGGTGCTTTTGGCCACCACTTAACTGCCAAATAAATTCATCATCATGGTTATAAAGTCCAACAAGGTCAAGTGCCTTCCTTCCTCGTTCTTTATAATCAGCATAACCAAAATTAAGTGGAGCAAAGCTTGCATCCTCTAACACACGAGGACTAACAAGCTGGTTTTCAAAATCCTGATACACATACCCTACATGAGAAGAAAAATCCGTTACTTTATGTTCAGTAGTAACTAAACCATTTACCGTTACCTTTCCTGCAAATTCGCCTACATAATAATGTGGAATCAAACCATTCATTAGCTTACAGAGAGTGGACTTCCCACTCCCGTTACTCCCAATAATGGCAAGAAATTCCCCTTTATGTATGTTAAGTGACACTTGATCTAGAACAGGCTCCTCCACACCAGGATATTGAAAACTTACTTGGTCTATGCTGATTTGCAAAGTCATAGAATAATCCTTTCTTCTTCCTTTTTCTTCTTACTATTACGCATGATTAATAAGGTTACAGCTGCTATCACAAATGCTACAGCAATACTAACCCAGATAAACCATTCTCCAAACATTTCTAAGAAATCTGCTTCCCACTCCCAGTTAAAGCCCGCTTCTGATAAGTATTCAAAGAAGAATGATGCAATGGCAAGAATAACTCCAGTAATCACTAGCTTTGGAGTAATAATTTTCCTCATGGAATACTTCATTTTATTATCTCGTGGCTTCATTCCTAGCAATGGCTCAATTTTCCCATAAAGACGTGGTACTAAGTACAAGGTCGGCAATAAAGCAAAGAGTATGCCAGAGAATAATACATCGTTTAGAAAAGAGAAGCCTTCAATAGCAACGACACTTTCAGCTAATCCAGGAACTGTTTCTAATTCTTCTACCCCAATCCAAACTTTTCCGATATCAACCATGGAACTAATTGCTTGATGAATAATAACCCCTGTAATGGCTGCTATCCCAACTTGCCTTCTATTCTTTGGATCACGAACAAGGGAACCAGCAATAAACATAGCAAGTGAGAAGGAGATAAACTTTTCTAATTCACCAAATCCACCAAATTGCCCTAGCATTATTTCACCGAAAATTACTTCTCCTAATGCAGCACCGATTGCCGCATATAATGGATGGAATAACATACATAACGTTAATGGAATAAATGCAAAATACTCTACAGAAAATTCAACAGGACCAAATTGTACGGAAGGTATTAGTTCGGTAATCATGTTTGACAACCCATACAAAGACATAGACAAAATAAACACCATCATTTTTTGGGACTGTGTTAAAACATATCTCTCTTTTAATTGACTCATTACGTATTGCCTCCTTGTATTTGATATATTTATCATAAGATAAGGAATTTAATAAAATATGGGAGATAAGTAAAAGCATTGTAAAATTATTATCGTTTTCTAACATTTTGTAAAAAAACTTACATACTTATTTTTTTAGAAGAAAGATGTGCTATCCTTTTCGATAGATAGGAAAGGAGTTGGGAGAGTGCTTACCTTTAATTGGAACATTGAAGCCATGTCACCAAGTCAATTTAAGATAGCGGACTATATTGAAAAGAATTTACAGCAGGTATTACTTTCAACAGAACAAGAAGTGGCAGATGCTGTTAAAGTAAGTATTGCTTCTGTCTCCAGATTTTGGCGTACAGTTGGATACAAGAATATGAAAGAATTTAAATCAAGTATGGTGTCACAGCTTCAAGCATCACCAGCTGGAAAAATGAAAAAGGGAATTAGCATGGTGGAAAATACTCAAGCATTTCCCTACCATACACTCACTTCTTCCACTCATCATCTTTATAAAACAATTGAACAATATGAAGAAGAAGTGTTTCAAAAGGCTATACAAGCTATGGTTTCTGCAAAATCTATTTACCTCTATTGCCCAGGTCCATCTCTAGGATTAGGAGAATTAATGAAATATCGTATGTCCCGCTATGGAATAGACATCCGTATTCTTAACAAGGCAGGTAGTGAAATACTGGAAGATGTTATTCATTTCACAAAAGAGGATGCACTTATTGTATTTGGGTTTATTCGTCTATTAAAAGAGGCACAGGTACTACTTGATTATGCAAAGCAAATTGGCTATAAAACCATCATCATTACAGATCAACTTGTGTCTGGCTTTTCTACTAAAGCCGATCTAGTCTTGTTCGCAAGTAGAGGAGATATTAGAGAATTTCATTCCATGATTGGGCCTACCTTTTTAATTGAGAATATCATTCTAGCAGTTGGTGCTAAAAATGAGAAAGAGAGTGTGCAGCGTTTGGAAAGGATCAGTGAATTAAGAGGAAGGTACGGACATCTGTTGCCGAGGTAATTAGGGGTTGTCTCTTCTTACTCCATACTTTTTTTCAAAAAAATTTATATAAAAAAGAAGTATAAGCACAGAGGCTTTATACTTCTTTTTGTTAATTACTTAGATTGAAAAGGCATGATTTCCGATTGTTTTAACCACTTGTCGAGTTAGTATCCAATCACTTGTAGCTGTTTCAGGATTATAGAAATACAATAGATTTTCGTTTTCTTTATTGTTTTCAAGTGCTTCTTCCACTGCTTTATTTGAATCATGATCAGCAGACTGGTTGATAGAACCATTTTGCACAGGCTCAAATGCATTCTTTTGGTAGATAACCTCTTCTAAAGTATCAGGGAAACCTTGCTCTTCTACTCTATTTAACACTACATCAGCAACTGCTACTTTACCAGCGTACGGCTCTCCTTTTGCTTCTGCATGAACAAGACGGGCCAGTAAGTTTTTTTCTGCTTTTGTCATTTCTTGCTCTTCTTTGAAACTAGATATATCTTTATTTGTATCAATAGCAAATTGTCTAGTGGAAACCTTTGTTGCACCCTCATCTTGTACAGATGCAGCTTTAACGACTGTCGGAACAGTTATATATGAATTAATAACCAAAGTTATTGTCATTGCCATTAACATAAATTTATTCATCTTGTATACCTCCTGTTAGAAAGTTAGTAACTCACTTAACAGGCCCATATACAAGACTAACATCTTTGCAACCATTTCTCATTGTATAATATATGGAAGAGATGGAAATGTAGTTTTTTGGAAATCGATTAGTGATTGGGTGGGAAAAACATACCTCTTTTGGTTTTTTCCTTCTGTTTATCGGCGTTCATTTCTTTTATGAATGCCTTTTTGGTCTTTACTATCTGTTTTGGATATTCATTTCTTATCATGTTGATTAGGTAATTTTTACCTACTATTTCCCATTTAAACATAAATATCTGCCTTAACTATAACTAGTTAAAGCAGATGACGATCCTATTTCAACAATTCACCTTTATCTCCTGTTTTCAAGCCACCAGCATTTGCTTCATCTGTATCAATATGCATATCTAATGCATACGTATCTTTTATACGTATTAAAACTTGGTGAAAAACTAATTCACGTTCTCCTTCTACTTTAATACTTACATACTGCCCATCTTCTACTCCGAAGGTTTGTGCATCAGTCGGAGTCATATGAATATGTCGCTCTGCTATAATGACCCCTTCCTCTACCGTAATCTCTCCATTAGGACCAATTATGGTGATTCCTGGCGTCCCTTCTATTTTTCCAGATGGACGAATAGGAGGTTTAATCCCTAAATGAAAGGCATCTGTTTTAGATATTTCAATTTGTGTTAAACTTCTTATCGGACCTAGGATTCGAACTTTAGCAATTTCTGATTTCTCTGTTTTAATTGTTACGGTTTCTTCTGCTGCAAATTCTCCAGGTTGTGATAGTTCTTTCTTCACCTTTAGTTCATAACCTTCACCAAATAATTGATATACATGTTCTTTTGTTAAATGAATATGTCGATTTGAGACTCCAATTGGAATTTGCATGAGAAATCGCTCCTTTATCATTTTGTATGTCATTACTTTTCCCTTATTAGGAAAGGTTAATCGTGAAATATGGCAATTAATTCTAAAATGGTTCAAGGAATTTTCATTATTTTATAGAATATATAGAGAAAAACGAATGGAGAGACCAAATGGAATCTATCTTAAATAGACTAAACTATTGGATACAAGTACTTCCTAAAGAATACCAAACTATGCCTGAAGAGGAAATTTCTAAGCGACCCTTTCCCAACAAATGGTCTAAAAAAGAAATACTTGGCCATCTTTGCGATTCAGCCATCCATAATTTACAAAGATTTATAACCATCCAATATGAAAAACCTACATATAAGATTACACCATACGAACAAGACGAATGGGTAGCTATTCAAGCATATCAAAATAAGTCATTGAATGACATAATTATCCTTTTCCAAGCCTTAAATAAACAAATTGTTTCCGTTATTGAAATGATTCCTAAGGAGAAATTAACTATACCATGTGATATTCAAAATAATCAGATTCAAACACTTGAGTGGTTGATACAAGATTATGTGGATCATATGGAACATCATATATATAATCAAATTTTTAAAAAATGAAAAAAAAACGCCTAGTTGAATAATAAAGTGTACCCTTTGTAAAGGACATTTTATAAAAAGCCTATGCTGCCATAAGAAGATGATTTCTGTATTGAACAGGAGTCATCTTTTTTAAGTTCCATTGGTATCTATAATTATTGTAAT
>NZ_WEHU01000039.1 GCF_009183415.1 Bacillus sp. B1-b2
GATTGGATAGATGCATGAGAGTCTTTTTTCATGGAAAAGGAAGAATTAAATAACCATTCTAATCATTAAATTCTATCTGAAATAAAAAACTTGCAGAGAAAATAGTACTTTCTCTACAAGCTGGGAGAGCTGAAAAAAGCTCTCTTTTTTTTATTTAAACTTTGCCTAGAGTTTCAAAAAGCTTACAAGCGAGTTCATTCTCTTCAAAAAAATAATTGGTCCACCAACTTAATTTTCATAGCTAATTAAATAAGCGGACATTTCCGGTTAATAACAGAATCACGCCTCTATTTAGGTATAATAAGCGGATTTTTCCGGTTAATTAAGGCAAGAAGCCTCTAATTTCCTGCGTTTTGATAAAATAGACGGAATTCTACGGCTATTTTTAGCTATTTTTAATGTTAGAAAAGTCAAGTCCTGGATTTTGTGTAAAAGTGTCAACAATAAACTTCGACATAATCAAAATTATGATAAATAAACTACACTGTTTTGAATTTACATGGAGGGGCGGGCATGATAGCCTGGCGGGCAAGTCAGGGGTTGTTAAACTCCTGACTTCCTGGCTTTACATCATGCCCGCAGAGGCTCCATGTCCATTCAAAACTAGGCTATACCCTATACTCCTAAGACAACTCATCCTATTGGTATTTTTTTATTTGATTGTACTTCTGCAATGTCCATTAATACTGCTCCTATCAATCTAAAAGCAGATTGAGTATGAGGGAAAATTCGTATAACCCTTTCCCTTCTCCTAACCTCTTGATTTAATCGTTCCAACGAATTTGTACTACGAATAAATTGGTGGTACTTAGTTGGGTGGTTCAAATATTGAATGGCGTCTTCGAAGCCATCATCCAACGTTTCTATTGCCTTTTCCAACTTGGGGTTTTTTTCAAAATTCTGTATAAACTCTTCCTTGAATTTCCTGGCATCTTCCACTTTTACAGCCTCAAATATTCTCTTTAAGCCAATTTTCACCTCATCCATCTCTTTTTTTGGCAATTGATTAAAGATATTGCGTTTAAAATGTACCGTGCAGCGTTGCCAGGTTGTCCCGATAAATTCTTGAGCTATGGCCTTTTTTAAGCCCTTATGTGCGTCTGATATGATTAATTTTGGAGATTGTAGACCGCGTGATTGTAAGTACTGAAAAAATCTTTGCCAGGCCTCATAGCTCTCAGAGTGATCCACTTTTAACCCCAGGATTTCTCGGCCATTATGTTCATTAATGGCCGTTGCAATATACACTGCCTTAGACACGACACGGTGATGTTCCCTTACTTTGATATACATGGCATCCGCAAAAATGAAGGGGTAGTATGTTGTATTAAGAGGTCTGTTTGCCCATGTATTAACGATTGGATCAAGTTTTTCAGACAAAGAAGAAACAAAAGATTTTGAAACATTCTCCCCGCATATCTGTTGAACAATATTATTTACCTTTCGGGTGGATACCCCATTCACAACCATTTCAAGGATAGAAAGGACAAAAGCTTGGTCACAACGAGAATATCTTTCGAATACGGATGGTGAAAATTCCCCATTACGTGTACGAGGTACCTTCAAGGTTATTTTACCAATGCTCATGAGGAGTCCCCGATCATAGTAGCCATTCCGAGAATCCTGACGGTTCGGGGTACGCTCGTAAGCTCCAGCTTGTAAATAATCATCCCGTTCTTTTTCCATCACTGAATTTAATACTAGAACAACAGATGCTTTAACAACTGTGCCTAAATCAGAATTCATTACAGCATCTTTTAAATCTTCGATATTTAGGTTAAACTGTAGTTGAGTCAAAATATGTTCCTCCTCCTTGTTTTCGTCGCTGTTAACATTGTAGACAAGAGGAATTATTTTGACTCCTTTTCTTTTTACACAATTATACGGACTTAATCGTCAGAAAAGGATTAAGCGGATTTTTCCGGCTATTATCTAATGGATGCTTTACCTATTCCCACGACTTGCGCATAGACTCTTGATAGCAGATGTAGGAATAAAAAATAGAGGAGTAAACTGAAATAGTCGCGTAACAATGGTTGATGATGGAATAATCAATCTGTTAACAAGATAAAGAATTAAAGAAAAAGGTAGTTTTAATCCGTATTATTGTAAGACAAGTCCCAATATCTCACCATTGATTGTGAAAGGTGAGACTCCCTACAGACTTAGAGCTTCCCCCGTGAAAAAGCGATCCCCTGAAGCGGAAATCAACTTCTCCCATTAAAAGTAGAACTAACAAAATACTCCACCAAACCTAAAAAACTCCTCGATTATTTTAAAACATTTCAAAAATATGTCCAAACCCCAACTTTTTTAAGAAAAAAGAAAAAATCAGGCATTAGTCTATTGATGTGAGCATCTAATCACTGTATAGTACAGTATTGTGTTTACTTTACGTGTTTTTCGTAAAAAGTATGGGTATAAGAAAAATAGTTTAATTAGCTACAGAAAGGATTACTCTTTATGACTTTAGGAGCGCGCATTCTGAAAACAGGAATCGCCATCGTATTAGCTTTATTTCTCGCACAACTATTAAACGCACCAACACCAGTGTTTGCTGGTATCTCAGCGATATTTGCTATCCAACCAACCGTTTACCGGTCTTATTTATCAATCATTGAACAAATACAAGGTAACCTAATTGGTGCGATTATCGCCGTTGTCTTCACATTAAGCTTTGGAAACAACGTATTTATTATTGGACTAGCAGCAGTTGTCGTGATCACCATTAACTTAAAGCTTAAATTAGAAAAAACAATCATCCTATCTGCCGTTACATTAATAGCCATTATGGAATCACCAACAGATGATTTCATCACATTTTCTATCATTCGCTTTTCAACTGTTATGTTAGGAATATTATCTGCATCCATTGTTAACTTAATTTTCTTACCTCCAAAGTATGAGAATAAACTATATAACAACGTTTCAGATATGAGTGAAGAAATTACTAAATGGATTCGCCTAAATATTAGACATGCCTCAGAGCATGCTCTTTTAAAAAATGATATTGATAAATTGTCAGACCGCATGATGAAGATAGATCAACTGTATACATTGTATAAAGAAGAACGGAATTACTTTAAGAAAACCACTTTACTTAAATCACGAAAATTAGTGATTTATAGGCAAATGATTACTACCTTAAAGAAGTCATTCCAAACCTTGAAGAAATTGCATCGCTATGAAAATGATTTAAAGTCATTGCCAGAAGAGTTCCAAAATAATATTCAACAGCAGTTAGACTGTCTTATCCACCATCACGAGCATGCGATGTTAAAATTTATTGGAAAAGTAAAACCAAGTGTGACCTTTGAAGAAGGAAGTATAAGTCTTGATCGTAGACATTTATTCCAACAATTGATGGAACACTATAAAGATTCGGAAATAATTCCAAAAGAGAATGAAGAAGAATTAATGCAATACCATATCATGCAGATTATTTCTGCCATTATTGAGTATGATGAACATGTAGAGCATTTAGATACATTAATTACTTCCATGCAGGTACACCATAAGCATGAAGCAGAAGTAACCATAGAAGAATAGTAAAAAAGAGGGATAAGTAGTTAGGTTTCATACTACTTATCCCTCTTTTTAATTTCCTAACTGTTGGATCTGGAACAAATCAAAGTAATGACCTTGCTGCTTCATTAACTCCTCATGATTTCCTTCTTCAACAATTTTTCCATGCTCAATTAAAACGATTCGATCAGAATGTGTAATAGTTGATAAACGATGTGCCACAATTAAGGTAGTTCGATCCTTCGCTAAAAGACCAAGTGATTCTTGAATGGACTGTTCACTCTCTAAATCAAGCGCAGAGGTCGCTTCATCTAATATAAGAATAGGTGGATTCTTTAGGAAAACACGAGCAATAGCTACTCTTTGCTTTTGCCCACCACTTAGTTTCACTCCTCTTTCTCCTACCTTGGTATCATATCCTTCAGGTAGTTGTGTGATAAAATCATGGGCATTCGCAGCCTTAGCAGCTGCAATGACTTCTTCTTCCGTTGCATCAGGCTTTCCTATTTTAATATTCTCTCTAATAGATTCACTAAACAAAATATTATCTTGCAAAACCATCCCTATCTTATCTCGTAAAGAGCGGGCTTGAAAATCTCTAATATCCACTCCATCTAGAAGTATTTCTCCACCTGTCACATCATAGAACCTAGGAATTAAGCTTATTAAGGAAGATTTTCCTCCACCACTCATCCCAACAAAAGCAATCGTTTCTCCCTTTTTAATATGTAAGGAAACATCATTAAGCACTTTCGGATCTTCTTGGTTATAAGCAAAATCAACGTTCCTAAAAGCAATATCTCCTAGCACATTTTCACATGGAATAGCTTGTGGTTTATCTTGAATATCATATTTTTCATCTACTAAATCAAATACTCTATCCATAGAAGCAATAGATTGTGTCAGAGTAGTGGAAGAATTCACTAGTCTTCTTAATGGATTATACAATCTTTCAATATAAGCAAAAAACGCAATCATTGTTCCTAGAGATAAATTTCCTTGTAGTACTTGATAACCGGAATAAGCAATCACAAATAGTGGGGATATATCTGTAATGGTGTTAACCACTGCAAATGCTTTGGCATTCCACTTTGTATGTTCTACTGCTTTATTTAAGAACTCACTATTATAGCGCTGAAAATGTTTTTGTTCGTGATCCTCTGTAGCAAAGCTTTTAATAACAGACATCCCTTGTACTCTTTCATGTAAAAAACTCTGTACTCCCGCTAATGCTTGCGATCTATCTCTTGTTAGTGTACGTAAATTTCCAAAGAAATAGCTAACAGAAAAAGCGTAGAACGGTAATAGAATAATGGATACAAGTGTTAGTTTAATATCCATTGTAAACATAATTCCAATTGTAATTAAAATTGTTACTGCATCTAGCCACAAATTCATTAAGCCTGTTAGGATAAAATTCTTTGTTTGCTCCACATCATTAATCACTCGCGATATGACTTCACCAGCTCTAGTATTGGAATAGTACTTTAAGCTTAGTTTCTGTAAATGGGCAAATAACTGATCGCGAATATCATATAATATTTTGTTCGATGTCCATTGTGCAAAATATTGACGATAATATTCAATTGGTGGACGAACGACGATAAAAATGACTGTCATCACAATCATGATTGTCCATAGATGACTGCTTTTATCTGCTTGACTTAGACTTCCGTTATTAATAATATCGTCAATCACATATTTCAATAACAACGGAATTAATAATGGGATTGCAAATTTAATAACCCCAATGAAGATCGTGCCAATAATCTGCCACTTATAAGGCCTCACAAACCTCATATATCTTTTCATGCTATCCATGAAAATTCCCCCTCACATGTTCCAACAAAACATTGTATCACTAATAGTTTTCCTGTCAAAAGAAAAAAGCCTGCTGAATATCAACATGCTTTTTTCAGTCGTTCTTATTAACTTCTGTACGTTAAGTATCTTTCATACCATAAATCAACAAAATCTGGAGCAAAGGGACCTTTTCTTTGTCGGATCCATTGTATTAATTGATTAACTTGCGACTTTAGAATACGATCAATCGCCTCTGGATACTTCATCTCCTGCCTGTGACGTTCATACTCATCTTCATCCAATAAATTAAATGTCATATCAGGGAAAATCTTAATGTCCAAATCATAATCGATATACTTGACTGCTTCGCCATCATAAATAAATGGTGAACTAAGGTTACAGTAATAATGAATACCATCTTCTCTTAGCATTCCAATGACATTAAACCATTGTTGTGAATGAAAATAGCAAATAGCAGGTTCACGCGTGATCCATGTTCTCCCGTCTGATTCCGTAACAATTGTTCGATCATTTCCGCCTATTATTAAATTTTGCGTCCCTTTAAGTATCGTTGTTTCGTCCCAGATTCGATGGATGTGACCATTATGTTTATAACTATGAATTTGTATTGGTTCACCCTCGATAGGTACGCCCATTATCTTCTCCCCTACTTTCATTTTGCGGACGCTTTGCAACCTGTTACATAAAAACGACTTTATTCTTTCCATAAGGCAACAAAGTACGATTCCTCTTTTTCTATTATTATAACGGTTATTGGAAAAATTTAAAACAAAAGAACCATTGAAATTACACAATGGTTTAAATATTCTCTTATTAAATTAGGTTGCTGATAATTTTAATTCGTTTTCTTGATATACTTTAATTACTTTTTCGGTTTGGTTTTCAAAGATTTGCTGGATCTCTTTTAGTTCACTTTTCATCTTCACAATTTCTACCTGTACATCCTTTAATTCTGTTTCTTTTTGTAAGGTTTGAAGTTGTGTTTCAATTTCTTCACACCGTTCTAACTCACTTTGTAAATATAAGAGTTTTTCCATTGTACGCATTTGTTCTCCCACTAACCCGTTAAATAAATCCATGAAAAAACACATCCCAGCATATAGTTTTTATTGATGAATCTTCTATTACTATTTCTTCTTCTTTTAGTTTATTCCTTTGACTAGTTCTGTAGACTAAGAAGAGGTTTTGTCGAAGTTTAAATAAAAAAATTTGATGATTAATTTTCTTATAATGGAGGGAATTGATTTTCTTTTTTCTACTTAATCTAAAATCTTCTTTAAAGGTTATATAAACTGCAGTATGTAAAAATAGGTTATTTTCATCTCATTTAAAAAGATAAATAATAGTATGTTCCAAAAAAAAACATAGCAAAGGGCACTTTCGGAATGAAGTGCCCTTTGTAGCATTATTTGCTAGAGTTTTTACCTTTTTGTGCTTCTGCTTTTGCATTACGTTGTTTTACTTCTTCAACGCTTGTTTCGCTAGCAAATTCAGTACCATACTGACCTTGTTGTCCAGCAGATGCAGCGTTTTGTTGTTTTACTTCTTGGATGTTAGTACCTGTTTGAGTAACACCAGCTTTTTTAGCCATCAATATCACCTCCACGAATATTAATTTGTCCCGTATCGTTACGTTCTATCCAAGAAATTTTTATAACAATTTTTCCCAGTTTAAATCCACGTAAAAAAAGAGAGATTTCTCTCTCTTTTAAGTCTTATACTAATAAAGATATTCCGCCATCTACGATAATCGTTTGGCCACGTATCATACTTGCTTGATCGCTAACTAAGAACATAACAGAATTTACGAGGTCTTCCATTTCGACCATTCTTCCTGCAGGTGTCTTATCTGCAGCGTCTTGCAGAAGTTCTTCTCTATTCGGGAAATGTGTTAATGCATCTGTATCAACTGCACCACCTGAAACAGCATTTACCACAATATTAAGTGGAGCTAATTCTACTGCTAAATAACGTGTTAATGCTTCTACAGCTGCTTTACTTACACCAACAGTTGTATAGTTTTCTAAATAACGAATAGCACCAAGTGAGCTAATACTAACGATTTTCCCACCTTTATCCATTAACTTTGCCGCTTCTTGGGCACAAAATAAAAGTGCTTTACTATTGATATTCATCGTCCAGTTCCAGTGAGATTCTTCTAATTCCATAATTGGACGAAGTACCCCAGAAGCTGCATTATTAATGAATACATCTAAACGTCCAAATTCAGCTTTGATTTCTTGGAACATTCCTTTAATTTTATCTACGTCACCTACATTAGCCTTCACTAACAGAACTTTTCTACCAAGCGCTTTTATTTCTTCTGCTGTTTCTTCTGCCGCTTTTCTGCTTCTTGCATAGTTGATAACAATATCATATCCTGCTTCTGCGAGACGAAGTGCTGTTTGCTTTCCTATTCCTCTACTACTTCCTGTAACTAACGCAACTTTATTTGTCATTTTATGTGAATTCCTTTCCCATCTGTTTACTCCTCATTTTACCTCTATTCGTGTATAGTTCGCAATGAACATTAACACAATACATATAGAAACTAAGAGAAGGAAGGTATCTAATATGTACGTTGGAAGAGATATGACAGAGCTATCCATGCTTACAAAAGGAGATTGGAGAGAAAGTGAACTAGCGTATTTCCATCATTCCCTACAACAAATGACTCCTTACTTAAATGTAGAAGGACAAAGCATTCATCGTGAAATTATTCAAGAGATTGAAAAAAGAGGCGGATTAAAGAGGAATGAAGCTGATTATACGCATGGAACAGAGGTTAGTTATGATTAAGAGAGATAAGGGTTAGCCCTTATCTCTTTGTCCAGCTCAAATATTAATTAAACTATATCCACTCTTTTCATGTGTCAGCTGTGTACTTCTAGTCATTATCACCTATTCATCTCTTCGCAATTGGATACTCTAACCAAGTCCCATCACTTTCCTTATCAAAACTAGAATACAACTTTGTCCTAGTATCATACTTCAACAAAGGAATAATCTTACTCTTCATTGTTTCTCCATCAATATAAAAATGACTATATGTATCCCAATAGACTTTGCCTAGATAGCTATTATCTTTCGAAACATCAACAGTTGATACATGACCTGCAATGATATCTTTATAAAAATCTCCCGTTTCAGCAGGGTACTTCCAATAAAATTCATTAGGCTCTGTTGCATGCTTCCAAAGTTCTTCATCTACTTCACAAATACCTGCATGTACATATATTTGATCTTCCGTTTCATAATAGGGAGAACATTTATCTTTATCTAAAAACCACTCTAATAACTGCGAATGTCTTTCGTTCAGTTTTTTTACTAAGAATTTACTTTTATCTACATATGATCCTTCTCTCATCACTGGTTGATCTTCTATCTTTTCAAATTGCTCTTTTGAAAAGAAGCTTTTAAGTGTAAGTAGTTGAAAATCATACATAAGCCATTGTGATTCGTCTTCTAATGTTGTATACCAGTCAAGAAACATTTTATCATGGTTTCCTAGTAGAGTTTTCACTTGCCCTGGATATTTCTCTTCTAGTTCCTTTATATGATGAAGCACCTGACAGCTATCAGTACCACGATCTACATAATCTCCTAGCAAAATAAATTGATTTTCCTTATCAGAATCTAAATCAACGAGATGTAAAGTATCTATCATTTCTTCATAATATCCATGAATGTCACTAATAGAATAAATTATCGCCACATATAACACCTCTTTTACATATTTTCACATATCCAAAATCTACTTTAAATTCCAATAAAAACAAGCCTATTTTACATATTGAAACACTGTAAAATAGACTTTTCATTTTTTTATTATAACGTCTAAACTAACATTATTTATGAAAAAAGTATTAATTCTCTTCCTTTACTATCATCTCAGGCATAAACTTAATCATTTTCTGATGGGAAACAGGGAAAGGAAATGGCTTTATTTCCTCGGAATTCACTCTCTTTATATCATCTGTTTCCTCTTGTAAATCTAGAAGCTTTCCACTGTACACATTAATATTCCAAACTAGATGAGAGAAGACATGCTCAATCCGAGTGATCATTTCTCCAACCTTCACTTTCGCCTGATAATTTTCAAGCAGTGCTTCCTCCAGTTGTTCTCTTTCACTTTTTATCGTTTGCACTATCTCGATATTTGGAAACTCCCAGAGATTGGCGAGAAGACCTTTATCTGCTCTCTTATGGATTAAAGTTCTTCCATTATCATCTGTCAAAACTACTGCAGCAAGCTGAAGAGTCTTCTGCTTTTTCGTTTTCGTCTTTACCGGAAGCTCTGTAACGGTACCTTCATGAAAGGCATGACAATGCTCTCTAACTGGACAAAGCAAGCAAGAGGGAGATGTTGGCGTACAGATTAATGCTCCTAATTCCATTAGTGCTTGGTTAAAATAAGATGGATTTTCGTGGGATATTAAAACTCTGACTGCCTCTTCAAACGTTTTCCTTGTTTTTGGTTTCGCTATATCTTCCCAAATAGAGAGAATTCTTGAGAGCACTCTCATAACATTTCCGTCCACTGCTGGTTCAGGAACTCCATAGGCTATACTTAAAATGGCTCCAGCAGTATACGGTCCTACTCCGCGTAACTTAGATATCTCTTCTGGAGTATTTGGAACTTTCCCATGATACGTTTCATGAACTTCTTTTACGGCAGTATGTAGATTTCTAGCTCTAGAATAATAACCTAATCCTTCCCAAGCCTTAAGTACCTTTTCTTCTTCTGCCTCTGATAAAGCCTCTATTGTTGGGAATTGCTCAATAAATCGGTTAAAGTAAGGAATAACTGTATCTACCTTTGTTTGTTGAAGCATAATTTCTGAAACCCAAACTTTATAAGGATCTTGGTCTTTCCTCCAAGGTAAGTCTCTTTGTTCCTCTATAAACCAATTTAGTAAATCCTTTTTAAATTGCTCTACATCTACATTGCTAGCTATATCTTGTACCACTCTAAACCTCCATGATGTTATTTATTAATGAATTCTGGGAATAGAATATTATATCTTACAGCTTTTCTATCTTTTTTAAGAATAAATAAAGGAATTTGCTTCATTTTATATAAGAGAACTAATAATCGACATAAAATCTTCATAAAATATGCTTATGTCCAATTGAACACAGAGCAATATTATTATTAAATAGACTTATTCGGTAAAAAACTACCCAAACATTATATCTCTCTATCTAATGTAGTGTAGCGGTAATAAGAGAAATTGAAAAGGAAAATTAATATGTAAATATAGAACAAATTTCCTTTTAATTAATTGGGAGGTTCGATAACGATGGATACAGGGACACATATCGTAATGGGTGTCGCTATTGGCGGTCTCGCCACCTTAGACCCTGTTGTGGCTGGTAGTCATGCAACGGCTGTAAGTGTCATGATTACTACTTTAATCGGATCACAGGCACCAGATATTGATACCGTATTAAAATTAAGAAATAATGCAGTTTATATACGCAATCACAGAGGAGTTACACACTCTATTCCCGCTGTACTTTTATGGCCTATATTAATTCTGGCTGTTATTTATCCATTTTTCCCAGAAGCTAATTTGCTTCACTTATGGCTTTGGACTTTTTTCGCTGTGTTTCTTCATGTTTTTGTTGATATCTTTAATGCATATGGCACACAAGCTTTACGACCTTTTTCAAATAAATGGCTAGCCTTAGGAATTATTAACACCTTTGATCCAATCATCTTTTCCATGCATATTGTAGCGATTATTTTCTGGATTTTCGGTACAGATCCAGGATATACCTTTTTAACGCTCTTTCTTGTCTTATTCGGGTATTACCTTCTTCGCTTCTTTACACAACGAAAAGTAAAAAGACAAGTGAGAGAAATGATACCTGATGCAACAGAGATTATTCTCTCGCCAACAATGCGATATAATCATTGGCGAATTGCTGTACAAACAGAGGATTCCTTTTACGTAGGTCGCTCCCATCAGCATGAAATTGAAATCTATGATAAATTCCATAGAATTCCAGTACCTACAACACCAGTACTATCAGCAGCACAAAAAGACGATAATCTATCAGCATTTCTATCGTTTTCACCAGTATTCAGATGGGAAGTAACAGAACTAGAACATCAATACCAAGTACGCTTCATCGACCTACGCTACCGAAGTAACGGACACTACCCATTCGTCGCAGTAGTCCACCTAGACCTAAACCTAAATATCACCTCCTCCTACACAGGCTGGATATTTAGCGAGGACAAATTAAGAAAAAAATTAGATATATTAACAAACTAAATGAAAGTACCACCCGTGATTGTACTACGGGTGGTTTTATCTAGGGTTGGAGTACTGGGGGTACTAACACACCCACGGATCAAAATTCTTTATTAACCCAACTCGTTCATTGACTATATGTACCTTTTCACATCTGAATTGCGAATTAGAATGTTAGTAAATAACCGGAGATATCTGCTTATTTAGTTAAATACCATTAATAATAGCTCCAATAGACGGATATTTCCGCTTATCTTCCTAAATAACATGAAAATGGGAAGGTTTTTCCTTACTTGACCTGAGATATCCGCTTATTTAGTTAATTTTCACTAAAAATAGTTCCAATAGACGGATATTTCCGCTTATCTTCCTAAAACACATGATATTGTAAAGGTTTTTCCTTACTCAACCGGAAAATTCCGCTTAAGACAGCCTAATAATATCATTCCACCAGTACTTACAGGAAATTCTCCGCTTATCTTTGCTGAAAACTAGACATTTGAGCAGCAAATCAATATTCATTAGCACCATCAAGAAGTTTCCACATGCCAATCCTCTATCAACTTCAATTAGAACTCTTTTCTATATTAAAAATAGAGGCACATCTACCAAAGATGTACCTCCACAAAACAAGTCCAAAGGCATACCGTAGCTAAAGCTCCGATCCCCATGTAAAGCGACCCCAATATTGGAATTAAGTATGCACTCACCCATCAATGCAACTTCTTCCTATCATCCATCACAAAATCCTTATACTTAGGATTCTCCGCCACAAACTCATGCAGCTTCTCCCCATAATTTTCAATCCATTGACTAACTACTTTTTCTGCAACTTCCTCTCCTTGATATTTCCTACCAGCTTTAGCATATGTACTTTCAAAATCTTCCCATAACAATTCCACCCAAGTTTGAGCCTGCCCTACAGAAATAAACGAATTCAACTCCAATAATCTGTCTACCAATTTCTTTTGTGCCTCATGCATCGTATAACTCCCTCTTTCTATCTGATTTACTTATAAATTTTCATCAATAACAAATACTATCTTTAGTAATAAACATCTCTTCGTTTATTACATTTACTTAGTGAATAAATGGAGGTTCAATATAATGGCAAATGTAGATAATTTAAATGGAAGCAAGTTAGAAGGGGAACCAAGAGCAAAATCAGAATATGCTTCTAAGAGAGCAGACGGTACCATTAACACACACCCTCAAGAAAGAATGCATGCTTCTTCTCATCGTAAGAAGAAATAAAATATATACAGAGAAAGTATCGAGCCCTTTCGGCTAGATACTTTCCCTCTTACTTTTTTTAAGTAGAGATATGGGTATTCCTTCTTCTTTACTATTATCCACATTCCGTCTACCCCAAGCAAAAACACCATTCATATACTCTATTTGAAAAAGAACACCTGGATCGCCTTCTAGTTCATACCGTTCATTTACCACAAAGTCTGCTGGATTTAACAAATACGATTTTGCAAGAACTGCTTTTCTTTCTAATACAGCATACTCATTCACCATTCCGAGCTGCTCTGCCTTTTTTGCTTGGTCATTTAACGAAGCTATTTCCATACGTAATTCATGCTCTGTCATCATGCTATACCTTTTTGTAAGCATCCGATCCTTCCTTCCACTGTTTATTATTTTATTCAAATCTTAGTATTTGAGCAAAAAATAAGATTCAGAAATGATTATTTGTTTATTCTTCTATATCATTTAAATACTGTTCAATTAATTCCATGGAAAATCCTTTACGATAAAGAAATTGCTTCATTTTCTGAGTAAATTCATATCCCTCATACTTTGCGTACTTTCTTTTTGCTTTGTCACCATGTACTCTTAAAGCTTCTAACTCATTATTATCCATATCTAGCACTTCAGGCGCATTTTTCACTTCTCGGATAATGGCTGAAGGGTAGCCTTTTCTAGCAAGTGTTTGCTCCAGCTTTTGCATAAGAATGCGTGAAGACTCTTTTTTATTACCATCTAAAAACTTTAGGGCAATCTTTTTAGCTGATTGTATCTGATCCTCATAAGAAAGCTCCTCCATTGCTACTTGAATTAAATTAGCTGAAATACCTTTTTCCTTTAATTCACGCTTAATTACTTTTGGACCTTTTGTAGTTGTATTTCGCTGTGTCCGCACATAAGAAAATGCATAATCTTCATCATCTAAAAAATTCATTTCCTTGAGCTTTGCCATCACTTCAGCCACTAAAGCAGGTTTCTCCATCTTAGATGATAAAAAGGTCTCTACTTCTGCTTCTGTTCTTTTTACACTCGCCAGATATTTAACTGCACGATGGTAACCTTTTCTAATTTCATCATTATACTGAATTTCATTTATTAATAAAGTATCTAATTCCATCCCTTTTCGAAGCTCATACTTAATAAGAATGGCTTCATCCACACTAAATAAATACTCTTCTTTTCCATACTTAATAGTAAAAATATTATAACGATCCTTTAGTTCCTTTTGCCTTGTTATTTTACTTATTTCCACACTAATCACCACTCATCATTATTCCATTTTAGTTGCAACCTTTATCGTTAATTAGAATGTACCATATAGGGTTTCTACATTTCCATTCCTACCTATCTGCTTAAAGTTTGTTTTAAAGGAAAAATGGTTTAAAATGAAAAATAACTTTTAGCATAAGGAGGAGTTCGATATGAATTTCCTAATTGCAGGCGGAACAGGATTGGTTGGACAAGCACTAATAAATAAGTTAGTAACAGAAAAACATACTATTTATTGTTTAACACGTAATCTCACGGGAAAACAAAACTCATCTAATATTCAATATATACAGTGGTTACATAATAAATTGCCTACATATGATTTACCACCAATTGACATTGTCATTAACTTAGCAGGTCTATCCCTTAATAGTGGTAGATGGACCAAAAAAAGAAAGCAAAAGATTGTAGGTAGCCGATTACAAGCAACAACCGAATTATTATCTATTATAGAACATCTCCCAGTTAAACCTTCTCTATTACTTAATGCCAGTGCTGTCGGTGTATATGGTACTTCTGAATCAACTACCTTTCATGAAGATAGCGAATTAGCTGATGACTTCTTGGCAAATACCGTGAAAAAATGGGAATCATGTGCAGATAAAGCAACCAACCATTCCATTCGCACCGTTTTTTGTCGTTTCGGCTTAATTTTATCTAAGGAAGGAGGTGCACTACCAAAGCTAGTTCTTCCTTTCCGTTTTTACATTGGTGGAAGATTAGGTAGTGGCAAACAATGGGTGTCATGGATTCATATCGAGGATGTAGTAAATGCCTTTCTCTTCCTTATTGAACGTACAGATATAGCTGGCCCAGTTAATTTCACTTCTCCCAATCCAGTTAAAATGAAGGAATTCGGAAAAACCATTAGCTCCCTTTTTCATCGTCCTTTTTGGTTTCCAGTACCTGAACCACTTTTGCATAAAGCTCTCGGGGAAATGAGTATTCTAATCACAAAAGGTCAAAAAGTCACACCTAAGGTTCTTTTAGAACATGGATATGAGTTTAAGTATCCTAATCTTGATCAGGCACTGAGCAACTTTTATGTATCATAGTTTAATTTTAGGAAACAATAAGCAGCGACGACAATCAGAAAGGGTGTATTATTAATGGTTGCAAAAAATAAACATAAAATGAAATCCAACTTGTCTAGTATGCAAGCAGTGACCTATCAACATGAATTTAAAATGGCTGATCGAGCTGCTAATAGAAAAGATACGAAAGAAAGACAGTAGTTATTTTAGGAGGTATCTCACTTCGAGATACCTTCTTTTCATAGCACAAAAAAGAAAACCCTTCCAAAATTGTGGATAAAACAGACTATTACCTGTTGATAATGTGGATAAACCTGTGGAATACTAATAATCCAACAATAATTATGTGGATATAATCGTTAATAAGTGACCGTTTTTTCCACAACCAATATTTTAAGATAAATAAAAAAAACAGAATTTCTTCTGTTTTAATCTTCCTTCGATGCAGCTCCTTCTTCTAATACACGAGCTTTATTTTGAAAATATATGTACTTTTGGAAATAATGGTTTCTCTCTAAGCTTCCTTTTGCTCTATTGGATTTCTTTGAATACTTATTAGCCTGACGTAAGTAATGATTGATTTTTAAATTAAGCATGAACCCCATTTTCCTTTGCCTCCTGAGCTACAAATGTTCTTAATAAAGAACTTTTATATGAAAATATATAACGACAGGCTGTTATCTATACAATTGTTGTTTATTTTCTAAGATGTATATCCACATAACATTGGAAAACCAACAAAGAATAAGATCACTACCAATTATGTTTTTCACCCAACTAATTCTTAATAAAGAACACCTTGCTATACTTTTCTCTAATTACTTTAAATATAAAAGAAATTGTTCTTAATGTCAATATAATTCGTTTTTTATAAAGAACAAAAAGAAATGGTTAGTAATGCTGTTATTCATGCATCACTAACCATTTCTTCCTATAGTTACAACCTTACTTTTGATTCTTGTTTCCAATCCTTTAGAATAACCTCTTTTTCTAAATAACTAGACCTTATACCAAATTGAGGTTTCACAAATTCGATTGCTTTGTTCTTCATTAATAACAGTTTAATGGCTTTATATGGAAAATTAATGCCTGCTAAACAGCTATAATGAAGACCACCTGACATCCTTGGATTTATTTCTAATAGTTTCGGAATTCCCTCTTTATATCGCACTTGAATATTATAAATATAAGGAATATGTAAGGCTTTGTTAATCTCTTTTGCCAAGTGAATAAGTTCTTTATTCTCTTCCAGTTCTCTTACTCTTCCCTGCCCTTTTTTCCTCGGAATAGCTGCCATCAACTCTCCATCATAAGCAAGACAATCTATACTATATTCCACACCATCTAAGTATTCTAAAACCATGAGTGGAGGAAACTCTTTCTGCTGTATTAGAATTTGATAGGCATGCTCTAATGTAATATTATGTGAGACACCTTCGTAAAAAAGATCATGAATAGAAGTTAGTTGCTCTTGAATAACCCGAAAGCCTTGTCCACCCTCTCCTATAACTGGCTTAAAACAAACTGTATGCCCTTTATCTTTTAGCTGGTAATAAGCTTCCTTAAATTCTTCTGCTGTTCTTACAATCCTATACTCAGGAATATGAACCACATTCTTCAAATCAGGATGATTCTTCATTAATTCATATGTTCCTTCTTTATCATCAAGCATATCCATTAAGTTCGCATCAGGACATACCAATACTTCTACTCCTATATCAGTAAACTTTTTTAAATGTCTGGAAATTAATACATTTTCCTTCCGTGGAACAAATATATCTATATTATGCGTACGACAAAAATCTAAACAGTAATGAACATATTCCATTCCCTTTATACTCGGTTCCATGAAAGCTACATCACAATAGCTCAAGTAAACAGCATCTTTATTTGTTGAAGTTCCATACACCTCAAACTCCATTCCATCACTGTTATATTTAATCATATCAATAAAATGGGCTACTGTTGAAAACCATTGATTGAACCAAATTCTTTTTTTCATTTTCCTATCCTTTCGTCTATACATGCATACTTTTCCGAAAAAGTTAGTATAGATCTCTTCTTTGTTTTTTATGCATTTATTTATTAAATTATTGTAATGATAGAAAAAATACGTTTCATTTTTTCTACAAAGGGAAAATATAACTAATCTTCTGAAGAATAAGATGTATCACTCCCTTATTTCTTTTCAGACATGCTATAATTATTTATAGGTTTTAAAAAAGCAAATTTTGTAAAGGAGAATTGTTTATGACAAAATATATTGGTTATGTTGGTACATACACGAAAAAAGATAGTAAAGGTGTTTATTCTTTTGTACTAGATACAGAAGAGAAAAAGATTTCGGCTGTCGAAGTGGCTGCTGAAATTGAAAATCCAACATATGTAACAATCTCTAACGACAATAAGTATCTTTTTGCTGTTGGAAAAGAAGGCGCTTTAGGCGGTGTAGCTTCTTATTCTGTTGATTCTACAACTGGTGGATTGAGTCTACTTAATACTCAATATTCAGAAGGTGCATCTCCTTGTCACGTTAGTGTAGATGCAGAAGGTACAGTTATTCTTTCTGCTAACTACCATAAAGGTACGGCTGAATCTTATCCAGTATCTGTTGATGGTTCTCTACAAGAAAACGCTTCAACTATTCAACACACAGGTTCTGGCCCAAATACAGCTCGTCAAGAGAAACCACATATGCATTTCTCAGGATTCACTCCTAATGATCAGTTTGCAGTATCCGTTGATTTGGGTACAGATAGAGTGGATACTTATAAACTAAGCGATGGAGTATTAGAAGAAGTGAGCAGTCTTTCCGTGAAACCTGGAAGTGGTCCAAGACATATTACTTTCCATCCAAATGGAAAAATCGCTTATGTTATGACTGAGCTAAGCAATGAAGTAATCGTACTTTCTTTCAATTCTGAAACTGGCTCTTTCCAAGAATTACAATATATCTCTACTTTACCGATTGATTTCACTGAAAATAGCCAAGGAAGTGCTATACATGTCTCTTCTGATGGTAAATTTGTTTATGCAGGTAATCGTGGGCATAATACAATTACTAGCTTTAGTGCGAACGAAGAAACTGGACAACTTACTTTCCTTGAACATACTTCAACAGAAGGTAATTGGCCAAGAGATTTCGTTTTAGATCCATCTGAACAATTTATCGTTGCATCTAATGAACAATCAGATACACTTACTTTATTTGAAAGAGATGCAGCTACTGGTAAATTAACATTATTACAATCAGAAATACATGCTCCAGAACCAGTTTGTGTTAAATTCTTAAATTATTAATAACTGAAGAAGGAGAAGACCATTCTAAACTTTGGCCTTCTCCTTTTTTTGTTTAACTAAGCTAGATAGGCTTCTTGTACTTGTTTATTTGTAATTAGTTCCTTACCCTTACCCTCTAATACAATTCCACCTGTTTGAATAACATATCCTCTATTAGCAATCTGTAAAGCTTGAAAAGCATTTTGTTCTACTAAAAGAATAGTCATTCCTTCTTTATTCAATTCTTTTATAATTTCGAATATCTGCTCGACAATAATAGGAGCAAGACCCATAGAAGGCTCATCCAACATAAGGACCTCTGGCTGCATCATTATTGCTCGCCCAATCGCCAACATCTGTTGTTCTCCCCCACTCATAGTTCCTCCACGTTGCTCCATTCTTTCCTTTAATCTAGGAAAATATCGAAAAGCCTTTTCCATTCTCTCTTCTATTAACTTCTTCTCTTTTACAGCAAATGCTCCAATTAATAAATTTTCTTTTACCGTCAGTTTTGGAAATATTCTTCGTCCTTCCGGTACTTGTGATATTCCTAATACAGCGGTTTTATGTGCGGCAATATTCGTAATATCTTTCCCTTTGTATAAGATACTTCCATTCTTGACTGGCACTTGCCCACTGATTGATTTTAAAGTGGTGGATTTTCCAGCACCATTACTTCCAATTAAGGTAACAATTTCTCCTCTATCTACATGTAAGCTTATTCCTTTTAATGCTTGTATTCCTCCATAAGAGGCTTCTATATTATTTAATTCTAGTATTTTCTCCATTGCTGTTACCTCCCATTAACCAAGTGACACTGCACCTTTTCCTAAATATGCTTCAATTACTTTTGGATTGGAGCGAATATCATCAGGTCCACCTTCAGCAATTTTCTCCCCATGATCAAGTACAATAATATGCTTGGAAATCTCCATAACAAGCTTCATATCATGTTCAATTAAAATAATGGTCAAATCATATCGTTTACACATATCCTTAATCAAGTCAGTTAATAGGCTGGTTTCCTTTGGATTCATTCCAGCTGCAGGCTCATCTAATAATAAAACACTTGGTTTTGTAGCTAGCGCTCGAGCAATTTCCAGTCTCCTCTGTGCACCATAGGACAGATTACTAGCTGCTTCATTGATTTGATCACTAAGCCCAACATATTCTAGTAATCTATAAGCTTCCTTCATAACCTCCTCTTCTTCATGCCTAGCCTTTGGTAGTTGAAGGAGTGTTCCTATTAAACTCCCTTTTAAATGATTATGCATACCAACCATAACATTCTCTAATACAGTAATATCACTAAATAAACGGATATTCTGAAAAGTTCTAGAAATACCTTTTTTCGCCACTACATGTGGTTTTAAACCAGCAATTGGCTTGCCATTTAATAAAATTTCTCCTGAGCTAGGCTTATACACACCTGTAATCATATTAAAAAAGGTTGTTTTTCCTGCCCCATTTGGTCCAATTACTGCAGTAATAGAGTTTTTTTCTACTAACATATCAATATCAGTGTTAGCTACCAATCCACCAAATGATTTTGTTAAACCTTTAACCTCGAGTATATTCACTTGATGCTCCTCCTTAAAGAACATGATTCTAGTATTTCTACTGCTTTTCAGCTGTACTTTCTTTTAATTTATTCACATTAAATTTTTTATTCTTTGCAGGGATAAGTCCTTGAGGTCTATACAAGGTCATTACAATTAAAAGGGCACCGAATATGAATCTTTGCATTTTGGCTGGAGATAATGCATTTGGAATCGTCGCTACTTGACTTAACCATCCAGTTAACTCTGTTAAAACTTGTAAATTCAGAATGGTAACAACAGCTGCACCTAAAATAACACCAGGAACACTTCCCATGCCACCTAGAATAACCATCACAAGAATAGTAGTAGATTCTAAGTAAGTAAAACTCGTAGGATCAATGAACATTTGTTTAGCTGCGAACACTACTCCCATCATCCCTGAGAAGGATGCACCAATAGCAAATGCCGTTAATTTAGTTTTCACTAACGGAATTCCCATTGCTTGTGCTGCAATTTCATTCTCCCTAACAGCTTTCCAAGAACGACCAAGCTTCGTATGCTCCATCCTTGTAACCGCATAGATGACAATGATGAACATAACAAGAACCACATAATAAAATTGATTTGGTTGTGACAAGGTAATGCCAAAGATTTCAGGCTGCTGAATACTCGCCAATCCCATTGCACCATTTGTGATGTTAACGGGTTTATCTAAGTTATTAAAAACAATACGGATTATCTCACCAAAGCCCAATGTAACAATCGCCAAATAGTCACCTTTTACTCTTAATACAGGTATTCCTAGTAGTACCCCAAATAAAGCAGCTACGAATAACCCAAGAATAATAAAGATCCAGAAACTGTTACCTGATAAGGGATATGTTCCGAATGGCATAAAATTACTTGCTTGTGCGGAAGCAAAAATACCATATGTATAAGCACCTACTGCAAAGAATGCAACAAATCCTAAATCTAATAACCCTGCGAGACCAACCACTATATTTAGACCTAAA
Organism: Bacillus sp. B1-b2; assembly: GCF_009183415.1. Taxonomy (GTDB): domain Bacteria; phylum Bacillota; class Bacilli; order Bacillales; family Cytobacillaceae; genus Niallia. The sequence continues at coordinate 21,003 of NZ_WEHU01000039.1, forward strand.
GCCATACAGACATAAATACCGACCATTGTGGCAACTTCCATATAAGCTTGATAGGAAGGTCCTTGACTAGCTGAAAAAGGAAGAATAACGACTAATATTAATAATGCAATCATCCATTTCATTTTTTTTCCTAGATTCATATAGTAGAGAATTAATAGAGATAGTAATAATAGTAAAAAAGCAATAACTGATTTTTGAGACAGAGCTAGTGCAGCAGTTGTCACCAATACATACACAAAGAATAAAATTACCTGTGCAACCTTATTTGTTTGTATGGTTTTTATATAATTTGCCATTCTTTCCACCTACACTTTCTCTGCAACGGCTTTGCCAAACAAGCCTTCTGGTTTAAAGATCAGTACAATAATTAAAATGGCAAATGCTACTACATCTTTATACTCTGCACCCATTAAGCCACCTGTAATAACGGAAAGATTAGCAGCAGTAAACATCTCAATTAATCCAATAAGCAAACCACCAAACATAGCTCCACGAATATTACCAATTCCACCTAATACCGCAGCAGTAAAGGCTTTAAGACCTAGAATAAAGCCAATATACGGATCAATTGTTCCATATTGAACAGCAAATAAAACACCAGTTGCTCCTCCTAGTGCAGAACCAACAAAGAATGTAACCGAAATTACTTTATTCACGTTAATGGACATCAAGGAAGCAGTTTCTCGATCCTGTGCAACTGCTCGCATAGCCATTCCCCATTTGGTTTTATTCACAAAGAAATCTAATCCAATCATAAGGATAATTGCAACAATCATGACAACTAAAAACGAACTTTTAAAACTAGCTGCATTAGCACCTAAGATAGAACCAATATTGATTTGATTAGAAAAGAACGTTGGTGCAGTCAGAATATAATTTCCTCTAAATAATTCCGTAATAAAACGAACGATATCTTGTAATAAGAAAGAAATACCGATTGCAGATATTAATGCAATCAATTTTGGAGCTTTCCTTAAAGGACGATAAGCTACTCGTTCAATTCCCATACCGAGCATTCCCGTTACAATGCTAGTAATAAGAAGCATAATAATTAACGATACAACTGCTGGAAGCATAGATGTCCAGCCAAGACTTGTTAGAAGAATTAAGATACCAGTCCCTATAAATGCCCCTGTCATAAAGATTTCCCCATGAGCAAAGTTAATGAGCTCAAGAATTCCATAAACCATGGTATAACCTAATGCAATAACGGCGTAAACTGCCCCTAATGTTAATCCATCAATTAAAACCTGCGGTAATGTTTGTAGTATTTCTGTTAGCATCTTCTTCCCCACACTTTGTATTAATTTTGGTAAGTATATGTGTTTGAATCGATCACTTCATTTACATATTTGCTGATGACCTAATATAAAAACAAAAAGGGTACAGGACCAACCATACCCTTTTCATCACCTTACTTTTATTGACTAATCTCTCCATCCAATGTTGCAGGATAGCTTGCTTCATCAAATTTATAAATAAAGATTTTTGCGAATGTATTATCACCTAACTCATCAAATCCAACTTCTGTTACTACCCCTTTGTAATCTTGTGTAGCACGAACGACACTTGTTACCGCTTCACGTGTAGGCATTTTATTGTCATTATCTTTGATTGCTTGCTCAATTCCTGCTAGCAACACTCCTGCAGCATCATAAGCATAAGCTGAGTAGGATTCAATAGATTTGCTGAATGCCGCTTCATAGTCTTCAGCAAATTTTGTTCCTTCTTCTGTTTTTGTTGTGTCACCAGCAACAGAAGTTAAGAAAGTATTCTTAATAGCTTCTCCTGCGATTTCAACAAATGTAGAGGAATCTAATCCATCTCCACCCATGAATGGGATATCTAAGCCTTTTTCACGTGCTTGTTTTACTAAAATTCCACCTTCTGCATATAGACCACCAAAGTAAATTAAATCAGGATCTTTAGAAGTAACTTGGTTCAGTACGCCATTAAAGTCTTTCTCACCAACTGTGATTCCTTCATATCCAACAATTTCAGCTCCTAATTCTTCAGCAGCAGCTCTAAAAGCATCTGCTAAACCAGAACCGTAGGAAGTTTTATCTTGGATAATAAAGATTTTTTGTGCTCCTAATTTTTCAATAGCATATTCTGCACCAGCAGGTCCTTGGAAGTCATCACGTGCAACAACACGGCTTACTGTTTTCAGCTTACGATCCGTAAAGTCTGTTGCTGTACTTGCTGGAGAAATACTTATTAAGTTATTTTTCTCATAAACCTCAGAAGCAGGAATGGAAACACCAGAGTTTAAGTGACCAACTACACCTAATACCGCTTGATCAGCCACTACTAAGTTGGCGTTAGCTACCCCTTTTTTCGGATCTCCTTGGTCATCTTGCGCATCTAATTGTAATTCAAAGCCTAAATCAGCGAATTTCTCTTTTTGCTGATCAATAGCTAATTGAGCACCTAATTTAATGGCTTCTCCCAAAGTAGCACTTCCACCAGAAAGCGGTGATTGTGTCACAATTTTAATTACTTTTTTATCACCTGAACTGTCTCCATCTGAACTGGAGCTTGAAGCACATCCACTCATAAATCCAAGTGCTAAAGTAGCTGTCATAGCTAGTGAAATTACTTTCTTTGATAACATAGATTGCCCCCTAATAATTTGTCTTTTTATCTCGGAGTAGTTTGAATGATTTCATTCTCCCTTATTTCCATGTATGGATTATAAGCCTATCTATGGACATGTGTCTTTTAAATTGTCAGATTACTTAACATTATATTTTCAGAAAAGTTAATATTTTTTGACAATTTATTTCATGTTTCGAATTAATCTTCTATATTTTTAGTAAACACTCTATTTTTTTGTATGAAAGTATTCATTTTCTTTAAATATTCCGCTACAATAGTAGGTTTCTCTTTACTATAAATATTGAACATTGCAATTTTTATGGATGCAATGAATTAGAAAGTTTTGCATTAGAAGGAGAATATGGAGGGGATTTTTTAGAAATATGATTGTATTTCCACTTAAATTAAAAAAAATTTATATGCTATATGGACAAATGTTTATGTATTTTTCGCTTGCTATTAAATGATAGAAGCTTGCCGTTTCGGAGTATTATTTGGAAGGCTTTATTTATTGAGGAAAACAAAAAAGCCATGAGGTATTCCTCACAGCCATTTCTCTCTATTACCAAGGCATTTCTGTACTAATAACATTTGCAAAGGCTTTGCTATGTTCTCTTCGATCTTTTCTAATTTTCACACGCTGTTCAGCAGTATTATATAGCATTTGTTCTTCTTCTGATTGAGGAATTACCTTTGGAACTCTTCTCGGCTTTCCATCATCATCTAATGACACAAATGTTAAAAAGGAAGTAGCAGCTAAGTTTCGCTCTCCTGTTTTTAGATTTTCTGCAATGACCTTCACAAATACCTCCATAGAGGAATTACCTGTATGCGTCACATATGATTCAAGACATACAGAATCGGTTGGACGGATAGGCATTAAGAAATCTACAGAGTCTGTTGAGGCTGTTACTACATCACTTCTAGAATGTCTAGAAGCAGAAATGGAAGCTACATCATCAATATAACTCATCAGTTTACCACCAAATAGTGAGTTATGGTTATTGGTGTCAATTGGGAATATTCTGCTTGTTTTTACTACTAATGATTCTCTACAGTACTTTTGTTCTTGATTAGTCAATGAAACTTGCTCCCTTCTTCAGTCTCCTTTAAAAGAAGGCTATCTTTGTTCTTCTTGAAAATCTCAATATTTATGGATTAGTGGTATTTGTAATAAAAACATTGTAGAGCAACCATCAGACTGTTGTAAAGAAAGATTTCCTCCAAGTGCCTTAGCTAGTAGTAAGCTATAAGGTAAACCTAATCCTAAGCCTCTCTCCACATCTTTCTTATTCTTTCCGCGGTAGAACCTTTCGAAAATGAAATCTTGTTCTTCTTTAGGTATCCCATAACCATTGTCTTCTACTGTTACTAAGATATTTTTTTGATAATATCTTACTTTTATCTCTAATTTCGCTTCTTCTTTTCCTTTAATGGCATGTAAGCTATTATTTAATAAGTTAACCAGAATTTGCTGAAATCTTACACTATCAATCATTGCGTAAAGGGCCTTCTCGGAACTAACATAGGTTAAGCTGACAGAAGATAATGAATCACCATGTACGATTTCCCATTGATAGATAATTTCTTTTAAGATTGCTTGAACATTTGTTTCTTCTTTATTGACCTTAATAGAACCTGCACTAAAGCTATTAAAATTCAATAAGTCTTCCACCATACTTTGTAATCTGGCAGATTCCTTTAAACTCATAGTGAGAAACTCTTTCTTGCGATTTTCTGGTATAACATTATCATTAACGGCTTGTATAAGTGCACTAATAGAAGTAATCGGTGTTTTTAATTCATGTGTAACACCTGCTAATAGCTGTGTTCTTAAGCTCTCTAATGTATCTAGCCTTTTTGTCATCTCATTAAAGGATTGAATTAGTTGATATAATTCTTTTTCTTGAACATCATCATTCAAGGTAATACTATAGTCTCCGTTCATTAAACGCTGTGCTGCATTTGCTACCTCTTCTACTGGCTTAGCTAACTTTTTGGATAAAGAATAAATAACTAGCCACCCAAGAATGGCAAGGCTAATTAACAGCAAACCTAGCAGTTGATATTCTTCTTTATTCAAATGCTTTAACTCATTATGTGGTTGAATAATATATACTGCTCCAGTCACCTTTTCTTCGTCGTTCTTAATAGGAGCTATTACAACCGAGGCTTTTTTGTTATTCCATGTAGTGACCTTTTTTATAGTCAACTCTTCTTCCAATTGAAGAGATTTTATTAAAGATTCATTTTGGTTTAATTCTGAATTTGGCATAGGATTTGGTTCCTGGCTCACAGAACGAACAGCTCCAGAATTATCCTTTATATATACCTCTAATGGTTGACCAGGATTAATAAATTGCTGCCTATCCTGTAAAAATGGAAAGCGGATATCCTTCGCATTTGTATCTTCCATTTCGTTAGCATGCTCTGCTATTTCCTGGGCAACTAGCTTTGTTAATTCTAGCCTATTCTCTAGCGCATTATGACGAATCCAAATAATAGAAACTACCCCGATGATCAGTAACCCACCAATTAAAGTTAGTAGGTATCTCTTTGTCCAATAATAGAGAAGAGGTGTTTTTTCTTTATTTTCTTTCTTGAATATAGAATTGATAGCCGAGGCCACGTAGTGTCTTAATCTCTCCATCTTTTGGATCCCACCCATGTAGTAATTTCCTTATTCTTTTAATTGCTAAATCAACTGCCCGATCACTGCCATCATAATCGTTTCCCCAGACATGGTCGAGTAGCTGATCTCTTGTAAAGGTTTGATTTGGATTGCTCGCTAAGAACAACAATACAGATAAATCTCTTGGTGTAATAAGCACTTCAATTCCGTTTAAAAAAACTTGATGTGATACGTAATTAATTTTTAAATCTCCATAATATTTGATTTCATCATCTAATTGGTATTGTGGGGATCTTCTTAATACTGCTTGTACTCTAGCAATTACTTCTTCTGCTACAAAGGGTTTGGTAATGTAATCATCTGCTCCGCTTCCAAAGCCTTTTAGCTTTTGATCGGTATCGGATAATGCGGTTAACATGATTACTGGACAAGCTGATTTCTTTCGAATATGCTGTAGAACTCCCCACCCATCTATATGGGGCATCATGATGTCTAGTAGAATGAGAGATGGAATATACTCTTCTAGTTTTTGTATTGCTTCTTCTCCGTTATAGGCATAGGAAACAGCATATCCGGCATTTTCTAAATAGGCTCCTAGTACCATTGAAATGGCTAGTTCATCTTCTACGATTAGAATGTTTTTCATTCTTTTTCCCTTTTCTTTTTGGTGAATTTTAGTAAAAAAATCTTAACTTTATCCGTGTAAAATGGTTGTTATTCTTATAATGAGGTTGGTTGATTTCCGCTGACTAAGTTCGCTTTCCACTGGGCTCGCGCCGAGCCGCAGTCTGCCCTTTGGCCTGCAGGGTCTCGGACTGTCTCGCAGATCCGTAGGAGTCTCACCCCTTATGCTCCAATCAACCTGCAAAATATGTTTTTTTGCAACATAATTCTATATCACTAATTAAAGGTTTATATTAAGTCTATGAATTCAGTCTTCCCTTATTATATACATAAAAATGAAATGCTACCTATAATAAAAAAGGATCAGTAGCAGTTGATTGACATGAATCTATTGGATATCGGCTATATAGAAACTTTTAATAGCTAACATCTTAATAGATTCATTCTGCCAATTAACTGCTTTGACTGATCCATTCTTTTTTTATTGATATCTTAATGCATCTAATGGGCTTAGGTTTGATGCTTTGTTTGCTGGGAAGATACCGAATATTATTCCAATTAACACGGAGAAGCTTACGGAACCTCCAACTACCCACCATGTAATTTGGGAAGTCATATCTAATGTGGTTGATAATATTTCTGCACTTCCAATTCCTATAGCAGCACCAAGAATTCCACCAAATGCGCTAAGAACAACTGCTTCGATTAGGAATTGTAGCATAATATCTTTTTTCTTTGCTCCTATTGCTTTTCTTATACCGATTTCTCTTGTTCTTTCTGTAACAGATACTAGCATAATGTTCATAATACCGATTCCACCAACTATTAAGGAAATACTAGCAATACCTGCAAGTAATAGTGTCATTGTATTAGAAACCGAATCTAGCGCATCAGAAACATCTGATTGATTTCTTACAGTATAAGAAGTCTCATCCCCACCAAATTGGTTATATAACTCTTGTTCCATTCTAGCCATACCAATTTCAACAGAATCCTCATCTGTCATTAGTACTGTTGCTGAATTCACATATGTTTGACCGATAAAACGTTGAGCAGTTGTGAACGGAATGAGTACAGAATCATCAACAGATCCAGTTAATTCTTCCCCTTGCTCTGCTAAAACACCGATTACTTTAAAAGTAGTTCCATCAATTTTAACCGTCTGATCAACGGGATTTGTAAAGCCAAACAATTCTGTTGCTACATTTGCTCCAAGAACTACGACTTTATTACGGTTATCTAAATCAATATCCATAATATTTCTTCCTGATTGAAGCGTAATATCCTCTACTTTTTCATAAGAGGTAGTAATACCTGTTACAGAAACTCCCTCACTTGATGTGGTTCCATTCTTTAATGTACTCGAAGTAGATACTGTTGGCGAAACTGCTTCTACCTCTGATAAGTCTTCAAATGCCATTAATTCATCATAGCTAACTACTTCTTCGTCACTTGAATTCCCAGATATACTCACAGACACAGAAGTTGTTCCTAGTCCTGATATTTCATCAGATACGGAGGTAGAGGCTCCCATTCCTAATGAGGTTAATGCAATTACTGCTGCTACTCCAATAATAATTCCAAGCATTGTTAGAATAGCACGCAACTTATTCATTGTTATATTTTTAAAAGCTATTTTTACTGCTTGCCCTAATTTCAAGAGAATACAACCTCCTTCTCTTCTGCCAATACACCATCTTGAATACGAATGACTCTTTTCGCTTGTCTTGCAATTTCTAAGTCATGTGTAATTAATATAATCGTATGTCCTTGACTATTCAGCTCTTTGATCAAGTTCATGACCTCTACTCCTGTTTTACTGTCCAATGCTCCTGTAGGTTCATCAGCAAGAAGGATAGGAGGATTTCCAGCAAGAGCACGGGCAATTGCCACACGCTGCTGCTGTCCACCTGATAATTCTGTCGGTCTATGTCCTGCTCTTTCATATAAACCAACTTTCTTCAATGCACCTAAAGCTATTTCTTTTCTTTCTTTACTACCAATCCCTCTATAAACAAGCGGGAGCTCCACATTCTCGTAAGCAGTCTGTTTTGTTAATAGATTAAATTGTTGAAAGATAAAGCCAATCTTATGATTTCTTACTTCTGCTAATTGCTTATTTTTTAGAGAAAATACATTTTCTCCATCTAAGTAGTACTCACCAGAATCAGGGGTATCTAGGCAGCCAATCATATTCATTAACGTTGACTTTCCAGAACCAGAAGGACCAATGATGGCAATAAAGTCCCCTTTATTAACAGAGAAACTAACATTATCCAAAGCTTTAACTGTTTCTCCACCCAATGTATATTCTTTTTGCAAATTTTTTATTTCAAGAATTGTATTTTGTTCAATCATTAGTTTCTACTACCTCCCATTCCACCTGATGGCATTCCTCCACCTTGTCCACCGCTAGGCATTTGTCCACCACTCGGCATTTGACCTCCACCCGGGAACATACCTTCCTGACTAGAAGAATCACTAGAAGATTCAAATGTTGGTAATACTACTGTTGTGCCTTCCTCTAATCCACTTTTAATTTCAGCAACCTCTTCATTTTCTAAGCCTACTTCAACTGTTTGTTTTGTTGATGCAGCTTCTGTAGAACCATCTTCATTTGTTGCTGTGCCAGAAGATACTAATACATAGTACTCATCATTTTCTTTTTGTACTGCTTCTACTGGAACTGTAATAACATTTTCAGCACTTTCCGTAGTGATAGTTGCTTCTGCTGTCATACCAACTAATAGATCTGTTGGTTCATTAACAACCACTGTAACTGCATAAGTTGCGACACTTGAGTTTTCAGAGCTTGCCTCTTTTGCTACTGCTGTTACTGTTCCTGTGTATTCTTTATCTTCTAGTGCGCTCACTGATATGGTAGCTTCTTGTCCAACTTTTACTTTCGATATATCTAATTCATCTACATTAACTACCATCTCAAGATTACTATAATCCGTTACAGTAATAACTTCTGTTCCCATGGATACATTATCATCTGCTTCTACGTTTAATGCAGTGATTTCACCAGAGAAGTCAGCAACAATAGGATCAAGTGTATCATCTTCAAAAGTGACTAGCTCATCTCCCTCCGCTACTACATCTCCTACTGCTACTAGTACTTCGTCAACAGTTGCATTTCCTGAAGTAGTTAATGTTTCTTTATTAATAGTTGCAATACTCCCTGTTCCACTTATATCAATTTCTACATTCCCAACTTCTGCCGTAGCTGTTTGTGTTGTAGCTTGTGCATTAACTTGTTCTACATCTTCTTTTGTAAAATAGAAGTAAGATCCAATTCCTGTTCCAATTACTACAACTGTTATTCCACTAGCAATCCATCTCTTTACACTTTTTTTCATATTCCTTCTCAACCTCTTTCACATTCTATTTTTTATATTTTTATGCTTGTTTACTTTTGTCATTGCTTTCTACAAGTACTAGAATAAAAAATGAATGTGTCAGGAATAAGTCGGGAGAAATATTTTTTAAAAAAGAAAAAAGCGATGACTTGATGCCATCGCTTTAGAATTACTTTCTAATAGGGAGGTTGATTTCCGCTGAGTAGGTTCGCTTTCCACGTGGAGTGTGACGAGCCCCTTCCGCTCCAATCAACCTGCAAAAAATTCTATTTTTGCAACATAATTCTGAGTTTCTTTATAATCCTTTAAAAAAATGGGTACAATTCTACTTTTTTAATAATGGTTCTGTTTCTCCGTATACTCCTACTAACCCTAATATGGTTAAAAATAAATTTTGAGGTCCTAAATAGGCGTTTTTGGGATCAAAGTATTCTTCTAAAGTATGTATTCCACCGCACTCTCCTCCTGCACCTAGGGTTACTGCTGGTATGCCTAGAGATATAGGAACATTAGAATCTGTGCTTAGTGCATCTGCTAGAACTGGATTTAGTCCTAATACTTTGTTTGCTGCTAGAGCTGTTTGTACAATCGTTGCTTCGGAACTCTGTGTTCCAGGTGGTCGATTTCCTACTAATTTTATATCTACTTCTATCTTTGTTTTGGAGCTCTCCCATCTATCATTCTCTTCCTCTGCTGCTTCTTTGAAAATAGCTACTACCTTTTCTTCTAGCTTTAGTAGCTCACTTTGTGCGTTTGAACGCAAATCTACCATCATACTAGCTTCTTGGGCAATGGTATTAACAGAAGTGCCTCCTGTGATTGTTCCTACGGTAAAGGTTGTTTTAGGTTCTGTAGGAGTTTCTATATCGGCTATCTTACTAATGGCTCTTCCTAATGCATGTGTAGCACTAGGGATACCAAAGTCTCCGAAACTATGACCTCCTGAACCTGTATAGGTTACGTGATAACGATGACTTCCTGTTCCTAAGTATGTAATCTCTTCTGGAGTACCCGGCTCTAAGGAAAGAAATGCCTGAATATCTTCTCTATCTGCAAACAATCCTTTCACTCCTTTTAAATCTCCTAGCCCTTCTTCTCCCACTGTGGCTCCGAATATAATATCACCTTCAGTTTGGATATTCGTTTTTTCAAATGCTCTTAACACACTAAGAACGGCTGCTAACCCTCTTCCATCATCTGATATACCAGGAGCATATACCTTTCCATCTTTCCATTGTGCTTGAATTTGTGTACCTTCAGGAAAAACTGTATCTAGGTGGGCACATACGAATATTCTTGGTCCATTTCCCTTACCATGTCGAATTCCATATACATTTCCATGATAATCTTGTTCTATGCCTTGAAGTCCATATTCACTTAGTTTCTTTTTAAATACATTTCCTTTTTTCTCCTCCATAAAGGAAGGAGCAGGAACAAGCGTAAGTTCAATTTGCTCTTCTAATGTTCTACTATCATCCTCTTGTAAAAAAACTAAACCTTCCTTAACAAGAGAATGTCCCTTCAGTTTCCTTAGTACCTCACTCCACTTTTCCATTTTTCCCTCTCCCTACTTTTTAGAATATATTTATTTGTAAGCCCTCAAAGATAACCCTTAAATGATGATTAAACTTTATAAGGAGTTGCTTCTCTATGTATATTGTTTTATCGATATTAACAACTACGCCCAATTTATTATTAGAATAATTGAACTTTTCTAATAATTAAAATTATACTACTAAATATTATTCTCCTTTGCAACATACATATGTATAAAATTGCGATTTTTCTCATTGACAAAAGTTTAGTAGGTATTATAACATTAGTGTTTGTGTAAATCGTGGTTCGTAACCATCCCACGTAAAAAAACTAAGGGAGAGAAATAAAAGTATGAAAACAAAAACACTTGCGGTAAATGGCTTAGTTGCTGCTCTTTATATTGCTGTTACACTACTAATTGCCCCAATTGCATTCGGTAGCATTCAGTATCGCGTTTCTGAGTTATTTAACCATTTAGTAGTATTTAATAAAAAGTACATTTACGGAATTGTTGTGGGCGTATTTTTAGCGAACTTATTCCTATCTACTATGAAGCTGTACGATTTAACATTTGGAGTTGCACATTCTATCATCTGTCTAGCTATTACTATTGGTGTTAGTAAATATGTGAAGAATGAAGTAACACGAATGATTATTAATACACTAGTTTTCACTTTTAATATGTTTATCATTGCATACGCTCTACACCTAGCACTTGATTTACCATTTTTAGTAACTTGGGCTACAACGGCTATTGGTGAATTTGTTGTAATGGCAATTGGTATACCAATTATGTATATCTTAAATAAACGCATTTCTTTTGGAAAACTAGTAGACTAAAGAAAAAGGTTCACGAAAATGATTCGTGAACCTTTATTTTATATCTGTAGATGTATGCATTGATTGCTTCAAACTATCCTCACTTACTACAAGCTCTTTCTCAGCCTGACTTCTCTTCTGCCTGCCATCTTCTTGAATAGTTAGCGTCTCTTCTAATGAATCTATTAATTTATTCTGTGTTTGTCTTAAAGACTCAATCTCCAATGTGCTTAAATCACTCGACCCACCAAGTTGATTCATTTCCCTCGCATTACTATCAATGGTTCTGACAGAGGAACTCATTTGTTTTGTTGTTTCCAACGCATATCGTTGCCTTAAAAGAGTAAGAGCAATGGAAACTTGATTTCTCCATAACGGAATAGCTGTCATGATAGAGGATTGGATTTTATCAATCACAGTACGATTAGTATGCTGAATTAGCCTAATTTGCGGAGCTGTTTGCATCGTAATCTCTCTACTAATTTTTAGATCATAAATTCTTTTTTCCAGCAACTCTGCAAAATGAACAAGATCATTCACTTCTTGTTTTTTCATCCTGTCTTCTGATTCCTCTGCTTGACGCTTTAACTCTGGAATCATTTTCTGCGTCATTTCTTCGTACTTTAATTCAGCAGCAGCTATGTACACATTTAGATCTTGAAAATAAGACTTGTTGTTTTCATACAACTGTTCTAGTAAATGAATATCAGCAATAAGAACATTTTTGCTTCGTTCCAATCGAACACTCATCCGATCAATTTGCGCACTCGCCTTTTGATAATTAGATAATATTTCATGAACACTTTTAGAAGCTCTACTGAATAAACGTCGGAAAAAGCCTTGTTTTTTTATACTTAATTCGTCTGGATCAATTTCTTTTAACTTTTGCATTAAGTCTCCAATGACATTACTTACCTCGCCAACATCGTCCCGCTGCACATGTTCAATCATACTATGAGAGAAATGTAACAGTTTTTTCTGTGCTTGGGTTCCATAAGCTATCATAACTCTGTGATTGGTTGGATCTAGATTCTTTGCCATCTCAAGGGCTTCATGCTTTTTATCAGGTGGTAAAACATCAATAAGGCGAACAGATTGCACTGTTTCGCCTTTTTCTAACACCTTATAGTCACTCTCTGCTAAGGGATTAGAGAAAAAATCATCCATTAGAGACTTATGTTTCGTTTCATCTGTCATTTTGGCCGCCTGCCTTCATCTAACGTCTCACTATCGTCTTTCTTAGAAATATGCTTTACTACATCTAGTTCAAAATGCAAATCATCTATATCGTCTGATAGTATGTCATGAAGATCGTCTTCTACTGTTCGTGAAAGCTGGTCTAATGTTCTTCTTGTTTCATTAAGAGTAGCTTGTAATGCTTTATTTTTCCGCGGCTGTGCAGATAACATGGCATACTTTTCCGATATTTCTACAAGTGAGTCAAGATGAGAATAGTAGAATTTCTCTGCTTTATAAAATCGACGAGGTTCTTCTTTTGTTAATCGATAAATCTTCTTTGTTACTCGCATTAAATCTATTCTTTGTTTAAAAGAGGAAAAATGTCTAATAGAAAAAACATATTTATTTAATCTGCTAATCTTCTCGTTGGCTGTTTTTAATTCAGACTGTATAAACTTATATTCTTTTCTAGATAATCCTTGTCTCGTTTGCACTTGATGTTTAATGATACCATCTGTAATAAAATAAGATGCAGTGGAGGCACCTAAACCATACACAACAGATAAGGGAAACGAAACATCATAGCCTAGTAAGCTAACAATCCATGTTAAACCACCTATTGGTAAAGCAATACCTGTTCGTACCAGAATCATTAAAAATGTATTCACGCTAAATCGACTCCTGCCTTTATATTCCGTTTAGTTTATATACGTATCCATTCAAAAATTGTTTCATTTATTACTATCCATTTTACCTGAAGCTCTAGCCATTTTACTACGGACTTTAATTGGAAAGTTGTCTACGACCTACGACCTAATTTAAATTACCAGTTGTCCTTTATAAATTAAGTTTATGTGGATAAGCAGGAAATGATGATTGATACTTGTATTCTATCAAAAGGAGATTTGATGGGAAAGGATGAAGTAGCAAAAGTGAATATATTTTGGATTTTCACCAATAAGTACCGCACGTGAGAATATGACTATATCAGCTATTTTTGATTATGTTTATATTCTTCTATTTTTCTATATCTCGTGAGGATCTGCTATTATAGGATGGTGAGTTAGGTTGTGCTTCATCCTGTCAGACAAATAGCCGAAGAATTTCCAGTTAATCATTACTAAACATTAAAAACAGCTCCAATAGCCAGAGAATTTCCGACTAATTCCTTAAAATACGTGAAATTAGATGATTTTTCTTTACTTAACCGGAATATCTCCGCTTATTATTCTCATAATATGGTTCCATCTAGATTTAACCGGAAAATTTCCGCTTATTTTATTTGCTAATTATAAAAATCCTGGTTGCTAAACTAAATTTTTTTGCACCCTAGGATAGTTTTTTCCCCTCCTCGCTGTAAGCTTTTTGGAACCCTACGCATACCAGTTTTTATAACAAAAAAGCCACTCAAACAATCCGAGTGACTTTTTCTTAAATATAATTAACTCAACTTTCGCAGAGTGAAATCGGCAAATAAGACTTGATATAGCTTGGAAGGCCAGAGATCCACTGCTCAAGTTGACTTAGTATCAACTTTTTGATTTTCTTATTCGTCTGTTTTAGTGCG
>NZ_WEHU01000004.1 GCF_009183415.1 Bacillus sp. B1-b2
ACGGAGTTCTTTCAAACGATTTTTTTAGATTTGGTCGCCCAAATCCACAAGAAGACAGATTTTGAAAAACGAAGAAAGATTTCAACTCCTCTGAAAATCATTGATTCGAGTACACTTCCACTTAATTTAACCAATCATACGTGGGCAGAGTTTCGAAAGACAAAATCGGGTGTAAAGCTTCACTTACGTCTTGTTTTCATGGAAAAAGGCTTCTCCTATCCAGATAAAGGAGTGCTTACGAATGCCATCGAACACGATCGAGGTCAATTAGAGGTATTCATTGACGACAAAGAATGCATGTATGTGTTCGACCGAGGCTACTTGGATTATGAGCGGTTTGATCGCATGACGGATGAGGGCTATTTCTTTGTCACACGACTTCGCAAAAATGCCGTAGTACGGGTACTTGAACCATTTACACTGTCACCACATTCCACGGTTTTATCGGATGAAATGGTGGTGATTGGTACAACTCAAAATCGCTCAGAAAACGTGTTTCGTCGACTAAAATTACTTGATACAAAAGGCAAGGAGCTAATCTTACTAACGAATCGATTTGATTTAAGTGCAGATGAAATCACCGAAATTTATAAATCACGTTGGGCGATTGAACTCTTTTTCAAATGGATGAAACAACATTTGAACATCAAAAAGTTCTATGGTCATAGTGAACAGGCTGTACACAATCAAGTGTATATAGCAATGATTGTATACTGTTTGAACGTATTGGCCCAGTTGAACACGAATAGCGATCGAAGTTATCTACAAATTAGCCGCTATTTAAAAGCCGCTTTATGGAAATCCGCAAACATTTGGTTACGCAAAATCAAAGGAAAGTGCGTGCCATAAGGGCTGTAACAGTCGTTGTTGGATAAGTCACAGGTTATAGTAAAAAAATGGATGTTTACTACCTTAGTTTTGGTGTTTTCATTTTTTCTTAAAAATATGGAAAATGTAAAACTGAAAATTCAGAATTTATTTATGCGACACTAGTGATTTACCATAGCAAAATATAAACGAGAAGAACATCAGATACGACCATAAAAAATGCCTTGGTAATGATTCACCTGCTCCTTGCCTAAAACGATAAAACCACAAAAGAAACCAAAAAAAATGGTTTCTTTTTCTTACTTCTTCTCATATTGATAAGGATTGTTTCCCTTCTTTCTTTGCCGCCTGACACCAAAGAAATATTCGGCAATTAACGAACACAATAAGCGCAACACTTATTAATGCCAATGGAATCATCATTTGACATAAGTAAATGATCAAGCAGTCGATTACCACCATCAAGATACTCATTGGTAAATATTTTATCGCTAAAAATAGAGAAGTTCTAAATAATTCTAACAAGCTTCCTTCAAATAATCCTAATACTGGAAATACATATACCAAAAACAAGACAAACAGCACGGATAAAAAAAGGTAGAAATAGTAAATCATTTGCGATGTTTGATTAGCTACTTCTAGATAAAAATGTTGAGAAGATAGTAATAGAACTCCAAAACCTACAACTATGATACCTGTCAGCATATTTCTTTTAAAATTCAACTTGAAGTACTGATAGAATTCTCCTATAACATTTATTTCTTCTCCGTTAATCACCTGAAACATACAACGATGCAATGCAACGGTAGATGGGCCTACCGTAATAATTGGTAAACTAAAAAGTACCCATAGAAAGTTTAATACAATAATAGAATATAACTTACTCATTCTCTCCCAAAATGGAGAATCATATCTTATTTTCATTATTTATCCCGCCTCTTAAACATACATGTTTACATTAACCTTTTACTGCACCAGCTGTCATTCCTTCTACAAAGTACTTATTAAATATCAAGTATAGAATGAATAAAGGAAGAATCGAGAACATGGATCCTGCAACTAATACATCATAATTGTTTCCATAAGGAGTTAGTAACGTATTTAATCCAATAGGCAAGGTGAATTTTTCAGGTGAACGTAGAACAATTAATGGCCACAACATATTATTCCATGCGCCCATTGAACTAAGAATAGCCATGGCAGAAAATGCAGGTTTAGAAATCGGCATGACAATTCTTACGCAAATTCCATATTCACTGCTGCCATCAATTCTTCCTGCATCTAACAGTTCTTTCGGTATGCCTGATAGATATTGCCTAAAGAAAAAGATGGTAGAAGCATGCACTAACCCTGGCAGTATGACTCCAGCATAGGTATCTATTAGTCCAAAACCAATCATTTGCTTATATAGTGGCAACATCAATATTTCAAAAGGGACCATCATGGTCGCAATAACCAGGAAAAACAATAAATTTTTAAACTTAAAATCATACATAGCAAAGCCATATGCAACAAAATAACAAATAATTAGTGTAAAAATGACAGATACAATGGTAATGATTAAACTATTCTTAAACCAAATCAGATAATCCGTGCTTCCATCAAAAAGGTAACTATAATTGGTGAAGGACCAATTTTCGAAATCTAAATTTAGATTCAATCCGTTTCTTATTAGCATTTGCCCAGGACGGAAGGAAGCAAATAAACCAGATATAAAGGGAACGGAAACACCAGCACACATCAAGATAAAGAAACAGTTAATCAAAACTTTAACAAAAGGATTTCTGCCATCCTTTTTTTCTTTTATTTTTTCAGCTGCTGATGTGCTAGGATCTTGGCTCGTATTATTCTTGCTCATACTTACTTAGCCTCCTTCTTAAACATACCGCTTGAAAACAAGTAGATCATACTAATGGTTAGAGCTACAACCAGTAATACTAAACCAACTGCAGAGGCATATCCTAAGTCATTCTTTTCAATTCCACGTCTATACAAATAACCAACAATCGTTAACCCGATATTCTTAGGAGAATTATTGCTTCCGTAAATCATGAAGCTTTCCAGAAACATGGCTAATCCAGCATATATACTGATTGTTGTCACATATATTCTGGTTGGTTTTAGCAATGGCAGAGTGATATGCCAAAATCTTTGCCATGCATTGGCACCATCCACTTTTGCAGATTCATATAGCACCTCATCTATCGAGCTTAAACCAGCCTCGAAATACAAAGTATTTACTCCCATCCATCTCCATGTTGCTAGTAAAAGTAGGGCAGCCATTCCTGTACCCCAATTTTTTAACCATTCTTGTGGCTCAAAGCCAAAAAAAAGCAGGATTTGGTTCATGAGACCTGAATCCATTTCACTAAACATATATCGAAACAAAATACCTGCGACGACGATGGAAACTAATGCTGGCAAATAGATAATGGATTTATAAATTCTTTTGCCAACGATACTCTTTGAATTTAATAAAAAAGCACAAAGCATTGGAATAGGAATTAAAATAAGGAGTGTAAGAGCTGTATAAATGACGCTATTTCTTACAGCAATGTGAAATACCTTATCTCCTATCAGCTTTTCATAGTTTGCAAGGCCAATATATTCACTGTATCCATTTCCAATATCATGAAAGCTCATATTAATGGTCGAAAACATGGGGTAGATCCAGAAGAAGGACAAGCTGACGATAAACGGTAATATAAACACATACGGTGCAATTTTCTGAGAGAATAAAAAGGTTTGAATCTTTTTCATGTTCGTTCCTCTCCTTTTCTATCCAGAGCATGTAAGATTGCCATTAGAAGGCAATCTTACATACTTCACTTATTCTTGTTCAAAATCTACCTCAGCTTGCGCATCTTCAAGAGCTTGCTTAATATCCGCACCATTCTCAAAAATTTCATTTAAGGTGGTTACATTAAACACTTCATTAATGGTTGTAGTTATTGGCACTGTTTTAATAAGATTTACTTCATCCTGAATTTCTAACAATGTATCAAATGGATTATTCACGAAGTATTGAACATATTTGTTCTCTGGATTATGTGTCACTTCTGTATTTGTCCAAATCTTTGTATTAACGGGATCAAAACCGAGAATATCCCAAATTTTCACTCCACCTTCTTCAGATAATTTTGCCCAAGACATAAATTCCGCTGCAAGTTCTGCATTTTCAGAATCCTGATAAACGACTGTACCAGTCCCTCCTGCACCATTTGAGCGTTTCTGTCCTTCTTCAAATACAGGAACAGGAGCAATCGCAAACTTACCAGACATTTCTGGCATATAGTCTGTAAAGCGAGACATATACCAAATAGCTTTAGGGAATGCAGCTACTTCGCCTTTTGCAACCGTAGCATAGCCTTCCTCTGTATCAATTTGTCCACCAGGAGTTACTTCTGCAATACCACTGTCTAGCCAACCTTGTTGCATAGTCAACATAGATTCAATAGAATCTAACTCCACGTTTGCATTATCAGGATCTTCCACCCACGATTCTCCAAACTCAGACATACCTAAAGTTAACCAGTCAGCACCACCAGTATCAACAGATGTCATATAAACTTCTCCATTAGAAGCTTCTTTTAATTTTTCACCTGCTGCTTCAAAATCATCCCATGTTTTGATTTGCGTATAATCAATTCCATATTTTGATAAAATCTCCGTATTATAATACATAACAGTAGCTCCAACATGTGTTGGTACTCCATAATAGTTACCATCTGTTTCATAAGCATCTAATCGAGATTGTACCAAATCAGCTTGATATGGCTCTACATAACTGTTCAAAGGTAGCCACGGTACTTTTCCATCTAAGTAGTTAGGAAACTGACCAATTTCTACATCCGCTAAGTCAGGAATACCCTCACCTGATTGAACAGCTAATGTAAGCTTTGTATGCATATCTGCATAAGGGTATACTGTAAATTTAATTTGAATCTGCTTATCGGGGTGTTCCTCATTCCATTTATTCAGCATGTCACTATAAAATTGTTGATGCAAATCAACGAACAACCACATGTCCATTTTACTTCCATCCTCAGGACCAACCGTAGTAACCTCTGATTCCACCTCTTCTGTACTTTCTTTCTTTCCACCAGAAGAATTCGAACATCCAAAAGCAAAAACAACCAAAAGAACGACAAAAAACGGTAATACCTTTTTGAGTGACTTCATTAACCTTGCCCCCATTCGATTTGTAATACTCTGATAACCTTTTAATCGTTAAGTCAGACTACTCTACAATGAAGCGCTTTCACAATAAGATATATTAAAGTTAAAAGATTTTTATACCTCTATATTTTATTTGTGGCATCACTAACGTCGATTAAAATAATGAATATGTATTAATGAAATTAAATTTACCAAAAATAAAATTTTCTATAAAAAAAAGCCTTTATAATGGGTTTGGTGGTAGTAACCTATCCAAATCCAAAACAAAGGACAAAAAGTAGAATGGTATAATAACGGAATATTCATTCGTTTTTTATACAGCTTTAGTGATGAAGAATGATTAATCAAGAAAAATTTACCTAATTTAGAAATTAAAAAACTTGTATAATCCGTCCAATTTATCAAGTTTTTATGAAAATTATTTTAAAAAATCAAGTATACATTCTACTCTGTTTTAATTATTCATTTTAAATGCTAAAAATAGCATAACTTAACAGAAAAGAAGACTCCAACATCGATCGGCCTTCAAAATATTTAAGTTCTTGTTCCCCTTCTAATTCTACACCTCCAACAACTGCTTCTGCAAAGCAAGAGGCAACTGAATTGTTACCGTAGTCCCTTTATTTAATTCACTACAAAAACTCATCCTACCATTATGACTTTCAATGATTTTATAGCATGTCATTAAGCCAAGACCTGTTCCTTTTTCTTTTGTTGTAAAGAATGGTTCCCCTAGTGTGTCTATGCGCTCTGCTTCTATTCCTACTCCTTGGTCTATAATCTCAATAGCTATATTCCCATCATCTAGATCACGTACTTTTATGTAGATGGTACCACCAGTCGGCATTGCTTCCATTGCATTTTGTAATAAATTAATAAAAACTTGCTTTAACCTATTTTCATCACAAAGAATCATAGATTGTTTCTGATCGTACGAGACGTAGATTAGTATATTATTTAAAAGAAATTGTGCGTTTACTAAAGTTATCACATCTTTAATAATCGTTGTTATATCCTTCTTTAAAAATACATCTGCTGCTGGTTTGGCGATAAATAATAGTTCACTTACAATACTATTAATTCGCTCAATCTCTGCTAACACAATATCAAAATAGTCGATTTTCTCACGATCTATTTTGGCCAATTGAATAAATCCTTTAATAGAGGTAAGTGGGTTTCGTATCTCATGTGCAATTCCCGCTGACATCTGGCCGATCAATGACATCTTCTCCGACTTTTGAATCAAGTGTTGTGTTTTCTCTTTTAACTGAGTAACGTCCCTCCCCATAGAAAGAATCGTTTTTGTCCTGTTAAAATCAACAGCTAAACACGAGGATTCAAAAAAGAAAGAGGTACCATCCAAGCGCTTCATCTTATATTCAATTGGTGTTAAAGGCCTTGTTTCCTGACTTGTAATCTTCATTCTTTCTTCCCAGCGATCTTTATAAGCAGCATCTAAAAAATCACCAAATGAATAACCGATTAAATCCTCTAGACTTTTTGCTTCCATCATCTTAATAGCTGCATGATTCACATATATCAATTTATTATTCTGATGTATAAACACAGATTCAGGAAGGGAATCAATTAATAATCTATAACTCTCATTACTTGCTTGAGCTTTTCTTTCATAGGAACGCAATAAATCATATTGCCAACCTACAAACCATGCCAATAAAGTAAAAATAAAAAAGTCTAATGTGAAAAACGGTTCAAGGTTTACCAACTTTTGATAGGTAGTAAAGGCGATAGAAACCAATACTAAGACTACTTGTCCTGCCCTTTTCATTTCCCTTATCTTAACAAGCATGCTTATTTGCTCCTGATATTTTATTTAATTTGCAAGAATTACATCATTAATATTTCTAACAATACTACTACTTCGAGTGTGATATCCTGGAAAATAACAATATGCATATGTCATTCCCACAAACCATTTCATTTGTTAATAGGTCGCTGAAAATGTTAATGCCTTTCAGAAAAGCTTCAAATATAAAAGCAGTAAGAGGTGTCTCTCCTCTTTTGCTTTCCTAAATATATCTACTGCAAATATACCACAATTCTCTAAACTTGGGATATCAATTTTAAACATAATATTCCATTTTCCATAATAGGAAAGCGCATATATCCCATTAATTAGAGAAGCTGAACCAATATCTAGTCTTCGTTTATCTTTCTATGCGAATCCTAGCAGATTTAATCCCCTTATTCACTAATGTTCTGAGTATTTCTGCTTTCTTTTGTTAAGAGTTATCTGCTTTAATTTACTCAGTCCTTACCATAATTCTATTTTAACTTTTCTATGTAAAGATTGATATTTCCTATAATATTCTTAATTTAGAGCCTACACTATTATTTATATAGTAAAATATAACCAGTAATAATATCCTTAAAGTATGAAAGGAGAAACATGTAATGAAATTAAATCCATACATATTATCCATTGTAATAATTTTGGGTATTTTGGTTGGATTATCAACCAATCTAGACACTGAGTCTAAGTCTAACGAAGCTTTATCTGTTTCAAATGACAGTGAGTCAACGACTTCTGCTAATGAGCAAGAAATAGTAGAAGAAATTAAAACAGGACTGACACCTGATTATGTTATGGATTACCTATCTAATAATGGTTTTTCTATATCACCTGTATATAGGGGAGAAACAACTGATATTTATAGAGGAGAAATTAAGCCTGGCAATACGGAGTTGATGATAACAGTTGATCTTTACTATAAAAGAGAGAGCGAAGACATTGTATTAATAGAAACAAATATCGATGGCAGTTATTATGTTAATTATAATCAAACTAAAGTAGAAGATCTCGTTACTGAAGCCGCTCAAAAGTATTTTATACCACTAGTAGCTATGCCTTATAAAACTTCTGATCCTGATCAAGCAAAAGAATGGGTGAAATTACATATAAGTGACTCCTATTCTCATGAACCTAAAGATAAAACTACCACAACAATTGGAATAGGTACCATTAATATATATGGGAATCCCATTTTTAGAACCTTAGAGTTAGACTTTGGATTTGTAGATTAAAAGCCAACTTCTCTTTATGACTATTATCATTTTCTGAAAGTATATTATGTTAAACTTTAGTACCCCCTAGACAGCTGCTCATAATACGACAACTAAAATAGAGAGAAGGATTTCTCTTCTCCCTTCTTTAGTATTCTCATCTCGTCATCATTAAACTATCTTATTCGATGGTTCAACATTCTCTAGCCTTAATTCTTTCAAGTAGTTGTTATTAATGTTAGCTTATCTTCAAGAACTAGTACAAAACAGTTAAATACATCGTAAAATCTTCAAACTATCCATCTAGAACCATTTTCTTTAAATACCGATGGCAAAATAACTTCCATCCCATTATAAAGGTCTCACTAATTCGTTAGATGATTGTACAAAATAGTACAATCATGAATTACATGAATCATTTTCATATTTTGAAATTAAGCCAGTGAAGAGAAATATGTTAAAATAAACTAGTCAAATACGTTAAGTAAAAGGAGACTTTACATAGAATGAAAGAACCATTATTTTTTGAGCCGGTATTTAAAGATAGAATTTGGGGAGGAACAGAACTTAGAAGCTTTGGATATGAAATTCCAACAGAAACAACAGGAGAATGTTGGGCATTTGCTGCACATCCAAATGGGAAAAGTATTGTAAAAAATGGGGAGTATGCTGGTAAAAATCTAGAAGAGCTTTGGGAAAATCATCGTGAGCTTTTTGCCAATATGAAAGGCGATCGCTTCCCACTTCTTACAAAGATACTAGATGCAAACCAAGATCTTTCTGTACAGGTTCATCCAAACGATGAATATGCAAATGTTCACGAGAATGGTGAATTAGGGAAAACAGAATGCTGGTATATTATTGACTGTAAAGAAGGAGCAGAAATTATTTTCGGTCATCATGCTAAGTCTAAAGAAGAATTAGAAAGCATGATTGCAGAAAATAAATGGGACAACTTATTAAATAAAGTACCTGTGAAAAAAGGAGACTTCTTCTTTGTACCAAGTGGAACAATCCATGCTATTGGAGAAGGAATTATCATCTTAGAAACACAACAAAATTCTGATACCACTTACCGTGTATATGATTATGATCGCTTAGATGCAGATGGAAATACAAGAGAGCTTCATATTGAGCAATCTATTAATGTAACAACTGTTCCTCATAACTTAGAAGCAACTACTCCTGTAGTAGAAGAACAAGGTGCATTAGAGGTAACTACATTTGTAGAATGTGAATACTTTAGTGTGCAAAAATGGGTAGTAGATGGTGAAACTAGTAAAGAGCAAGACAAACCATTCCTGTTATGCAGTGTTATTGAAGGAGAAGGATCACTAGAAAAAGAAGGTAAGAACTATGATTTCAAAAAAGGTGATCATTTCCTTCTTCCAAGTGAATTTGGGGATTATGAATTAGATGGTAAGGCGGAATTGATTGTTTCTTATCTATAATAGGTAGTCTAAACAATAGCCAAGACAACAAAACAGGCTAGATAAATCTCTGTCTATTGGATAGTTGAAATAATAAAAGACTAAATGGTATTAGCTTCCCGAGTATAGAGCTAATGCAATTTAGTCTTTTTAAACACAAAATAATCCAAGAATAGGTCTATATGAAAAGAGCAAAAAAAATCGCAAATAACAGCATTTCCCCCCTGCATAAGACCATATTAAAACTATGTCTTTTGAATCAATGTTATATCCCCTGTTAGCACTATTTATTCTTAAATAAGAACAATAATGTCAATGTTTTTCGTCATAAAGAACAATTCTCCTTTTTCCTGGTAAAATTTATAATAACTTTAAATACAAGTTCTTTATAATTTTTTTACTAATAGGGGTGAATTAAATGAGACTAATTTGCATTTTTAAAAGAAGACATAAATACAGTTATTTTGAAAATACCTGCATTAGATGTGGAAAAATAAAGAATCATTATTAAAGGAGATATTAATTAGCTGGTAAGGCAGAATTGATTGTTTCTTATCTTTAATAGGTAGTCTAGTTAGTTGCATATACAAAAACAGACTAGGATATACTGAACATTTTCCTTTCTAGGAGATAACAAAAGACTAAATGACACTAGCTCTATATTCTAAGAAGCTTAGTCATTTAGTCTTTTTCAAAATCAAGATCAACAGTGACTTACTTTGTATGTTGTCTCTATTAAACCATTTAGATAAACTCAGTCAAAATATTCTTCCCTTAATAAACTTTTGAAAAGACCTTCATTTTTTCTGAGTCGTAGAAATCAATCTCTAATTGTCGTATTTTCAACTTGAAAATTTTTATGGTCTCAAAGTAATTATCTTTTTCATTATAGAGTTCTTTTAGTAACATTGCATGTTGGATCATTTCTTCTTTACTATTTTGTATTCTTGTTTCTATATACTCCTCTAGTTCAGAGAATATATAGTCTAATTCTGTACTTATGATTTCTTCAAAGACTCCAAGTGGTTTTGTAATATTATAGAGATATTGACTTGTTGCTTCTCGATATGATCTTGTTTCTAGGTAATTTCGGTATTGATCAATTTTCAAAGAAGCCGAATGACTTCTCCCACCTAATAATCTTCCAACACCATTTAAGATATTATTCAGTGGATTGATTTTTCTAAAAATATCAATTCGCTTGTACGCAATAGACCTTACAAGCATCGGAAATTGCTTTCTCAGCTCTTCTACGAATAATTCTTTTTTTAAAGGTAGCTGGTGTTCATGAGAAGAGTTAATTATATCCTCTATTTCCACTCTAAACTGATGAAATGTATCTTCAACGGTTTCTAAGTAAAGAACATTTTGTTGCAACCATTCCTCAAACTTATTGTTAATTAATGGAGTAACTGAATGAATTAAGTAGGATTCTAGCCAACCATTTATCTCCTGATCTAATACAAGGTGAACAGTATTTAAATCTGTACTTATATTAATTCTATTCGAAAACTGTTGTAACCCATTCATTGTTTGTTCTTTTATTACATCATATATGCTTGTTACAACATTTTTTGCATATAAATCAGTGGCTTGTGATATTTTACTATTTTTGAAGGTAAGAAATTTATCTTTTAATTCCTTTAGACCTTCTACTTCTTCTTTCTTAAGTAGTATCAGATTATTTAACTTTTGCTCTTTTGCTTCAAGATGAATCGGAAATTCATCTAAAAACTGTTTGAAATAAGGGATGACTTTATAAATTCTCTGTTGATAGAATGGCGTTTCTATTTTGTGAAAATAATCAGTTAGTGTACTAAGCTCATCCTTATCTGGATATAGAGAGGAATAAGGCATAATAATGGTATCTTGGTTCATATGTTTTATGAGCTTACGTTCAATATCTTCTATTACTTCTTCTCGTTCCTCTTCATCCAGGTAATCCGCTTTATTTAAAATAAAGCGAATTGGCAAATCTGGCTGCTTTTCAATCATTTTTATTAAAGCTTCTTTTTCTGTCTTTTTATATGGTGTCTCTGCATTAAATAAAAAAAGAAGTTCATCTGCTAAATATAAGTAATCGTATGTTGGATTATCATGATTGTTAGTGTCGTTAAATCCCGGCGTATCAATCAAAGTTATCCGATTTTCAAGCAATGATGACGAATTCACCTCAAGTGATATAAGGCTATTTGATAAGGCACTTGAACTATCATGATTAATGGTTGTTTTAGATTGAAGGTTATCTAAATTCATTTTCGTAATGGTTTTATCACTTAATTCAAGCAATTGTTTAGTTTCCCCATAACGAATGATTGTAACAGCAGATGTTGTTGGTAAATAATCTGAACTTAGAACTTCTTCTTGTAAAATAGAGTTGATAAAGCTAGATTTGCCATTACTAAAACTACCTGCAACCATGACCTTCTTGGTCGAATCCATAATCCAGTAATCCATCCACCATCTACTATTTGAATCATACGCTAAATCTTTGCTTTCCAACCAGCCTCTTATATTGGCATAATAATCAATTAGGTTTTCTATCTGATAAATTTTTCTATCGTTCATTACTATTTTTTCTAAAACAGATTTACTAATAGACTTAGGGTGCATCTCTTCCCACCCCTTTAACAAGGCACCTAGTGCACTTTGTAAAGGTGATTCCTTACAAATAAAATAATACCTTGTGAATTGTTTTTCTATTATAAGCTTTATCTCTTCCATTGAATGAGATCCTGATAACAGCTCATCTATGGAATGATTGAATCCTATTTCGTGTTTATCTAATATTGTTTGGATAAGTTGGAAACTATTGATTTCTCCAGCATTATATAAACTATTAAACCAGTCTATTAAATAAGGTGATTCCATATAATAGCTGTTTAGTGATTGAAATAACAAATCAAACGCTTCTTTATCTTTCTTCCAAATAAGTATTAATAGTTTTGAAATGGAATAAGAAGGAAGAAATTTGTTCTCCCTAGTATCCTCTAAATATCTATAGAAGAGTAGCAATAATCTATCTTGATACTCTATCTCCAATTGATTAATAACTAATTCTATAGCAGAGAAATATTCCTCTACTTGTTCATAAAAATGTATAGCTAGTTCAAACACATGTCCATAAGAAAAATTAGTAGCGACTAGCTGATTTATGATATGATGTGCCTTTTCAGTCTGATCACTATTTTTATATAAGCTGTACAAAGAAAGAAGAGTCTCCATATTTAAAGCACTGGAATCTTGGGGAACTGATAGATAGCTTGATTCTGCTTCTTCCTCCCTGTCCAATTCTTGATAGGCATCCCCTATGTTTTTTAGAGCCCAGCCTTGAAGCCTTTGATCATCAATATTCTGCCACTTGTAGATAGCTACCTCATAGTCCTCTAAAAGCCAATATAATTCAGCTTGTGCAAAACGAATGTCATTATTTCTCCCTGTTCTTATATTCTCTGACAGCTTTAATTGAGAAGATAGAAAGCGAATATTCTCTATAATATCTTGATTTTTCCTTAATGATTGATAGTATTGTTTTCCGATAAATAGTTGATTAAGTTCATTCATAAATATCACTCACTATTGCTGTATTAATAACAAATCCTGAAGCTCAATAGAAGAAATCTCTTTCATCTTTTTATTTGCTCTTCTACTGATTTCATATTCCAAATTTTGTTCATAAGAGACTACATATTCTTTAAACCTATTCAAAGCTTTTTCTTGAAGATGATTTACTTCACTTTCTATATATGTTCGTGTTGCCGCTCTTATATTTTCAATCACTCCGTTTATCTCTTTCTCAACAAGTGGAGTTACCTCATCCTTTAATTGCTCTAGTTTTCTTTCAGCTAATAATTTATTGATAAAAGGAAATCCCGCCATTGTAATAAAAGGAAGTAATAGTCCACCACTTACTATCGCCATAATCGTACCTGCGCCTGCTGTAATAAGTCCACTTTTAATGGCCATATCCGCTGAACCTGAATTCAGTTTAACAGAAGTATTAATCCCTTCTATTTGACCAGAAGAGTGTTTCAGTCTTAAAACATTCATTTCTTTTTGGAAAAGAGCAGAAAAGCCCTTTACTATTTCCTGTTCTAGTTTCTTTAGTAGTATATCAATTTGTGGAGAATACTGATTAATCCATAGCTTACTTTTATTCTTTATTATTAAAGGGATATTCTTCTCTACAAATGATTGAAATTTTGCTCCTTCATATATATATATATTTTCTCGAATTGTTTCTTTTAGATCTGTTTCTAAATGAGAGATAGATTTAAATGTTAGTGAAATGATTTCTTCCTCTCTATTTTTAATATAATCTGCAAGTGTTTCTAGATAATTGGATGTTTTATCAGAAAAAGTTTCTAACTGTTTTTGTGCATCTTCTAGTTCCTTTACGGACGCATTTCGAATTACTTCAATTGCTTGGATTTCTTCTTCTACTTGTTTAAAAATACTTTTAACCCTTTTAGAGAAGAACTCCAATTTTGCATGAGAAGCATCCCCATCATTTAGTTGGTCTAATAGATAGGTCGTAAAGTTAGTAAAGTCCGGTTCCTTATCATTTACTAAGGCATCTCTAGAGGAAAGAGGGAATAGTTTAAAAGGCTCATCTCCCATTATCTTTCGCAAGCGAGAATCCATATAATCCTTTGTTTCTTCCCACTCTTCTTCATCTAGTCGGTCAATGAAATTAGCAACAAAGATAATTTCTCCAAATTTCAACTTGAGAACAGTATCTTTTAGGTAGTCTAATTCTGTTTTTCGAATAGGTGTTGTCGCATCAAACACAAAGATAACTATACTTGATCTCGGAACATAACTATATGTTACATCTAAACGGTGTTCGTTTAAGTCACCTACTCCAGGTGTATCAATAAGAACGATATTTTCAGACAAATGGTTAAGAGGCATCTCGATATCAATGTGATGAATTTGCTTTATATCTTCTCCCTCTTCAAAAGTGAACTTTCTTAAACCAGCATTACTTAATTCTTTACTTATTACCTTTCCATCTTGCATAACGATGTCCATTTTAGAATGATTTTGTGTATGTTTAATAACATTAATGGTCGCAGTAGTTGGAGTTACATCAGATGGCAATAAAGCTGTTCGAATAAGTGCATTCAGCAAGGTAGATTTACCTCGTTTGAACTCTCCTAATATCGTGATCATTTGTCCATCTGATTGAAGATCTGATATTAAATCAATGAGAGTACTTTGATAAAGTGAATTAGGTAGTCTGTTGTTTAGTAATCCAAGTAAGTTCTCACATTGATTCATTAAACTCTCTCTCTTTTGCTCATAAATATCCATCGATGTCTCCCCTTGTTTGATTTATTAAGTTGATTGCATTTTTTCTATTTTTCTTAAGTTGATTACTTAGGTCTTCTAAATATTTCTTTTGTTCTTCAACTGATCTCTTCTCGACCTCTTTTTCTAATCTAACTTGATGTAGCTCTGTTTGAAGATTTAATGTTTTCTCATTCACTTCTTCTTCAAAAACCAATTCAATTTTATTGATAATATTTTTCCATTCCACTCTAAATTGTCCAGTTATGTTACTGCGACTATCATATAAACTTTGTTTCACCTGTTTTTTTAGTTCATTTATTTTTTGGTTACGTCGATAAGTAGTAACGGTTTCTGCAATACTATCACCAAAGAAAAATGCACCTAAAGCTGCACCAATTCCACCTATTACAATTAAAGCAGGAGCAAAAATTAATGCACCTATACCAAATCCCGCAGCACCCATTACTAAGCCGAACATGTCATCCTTACTTTCATATAGAGATAGATCGAAATTATGATTCATTTCCAGTTCTAAATTAAAAGCGCTTTTCACAGCTTTGTTCAGTTCTTGCTCTTCAGAGTTTAGTAGCTTATAAGCATTTGTTACATGCTCCTCAATGATTTTACTCTTTATTTGGTTTAGGTTTACTTGGATATTATTCTTCTGTGTACTTGCCTGTTTGTTAAGAAATGCTTTAATCTCTGCATCCTCAAGACTCCCACTATATGTGTCTAGAGATAGAACAATCGATTCTATCATTACTCTTAATTGCGATTCAACTTCTCTTATTAAAACATCTTCTTCACTCTGTAAATTCTCTAGCAGACGATTAATTATTCCTTGTGCATGATATTTAAATTGTGTAATTTTAGGGTCCAATTCTGCTATTTTATGATTAATTTCTTCAATCTCCATTTCAGATGCTGAGACTCTAAGTGCGATGGAATCAGTGAGAAGGTCATCTATCTTCTTTATAAGCCTTCTTAGTGGTTTTTCTAATTTAGCATGACCTTTTTCGAATTGAAAAAAATAGTATAAATCTTTTTCCAATTCGAAAAACCCAGTATCCTCCATTTTATTATATCGTTGAGTCTTTACCTTGAAATTCTCCCCTTGTTCAAGACGTCGGATAGTTAACGCATCCATAGAAGAAACTAGATATAAACGCGGTTCAGGAATTAATAATTCCAATTTCTCACGAATATAATTCATTACTTTTTTTTCATCCTCTGTCTTTAACAACCGATCTTTAAAATTAACAACAAAAAAGACCTTGTTGATATGCTCACTTAATATTCTATCTTGTAGAAACTCCATTTCAGATGCACCAAATGGAGTAGTTGCGGATAATAGAAATACTACGGCGTCGGATTTTGGAACAAATGAAAATGTAATCTCTTCTCGTGTTTCATCAATATCATTGGTTCCTGGTGTATCATAAATTTCAACACCAGACTCACAAAAATGATTTGGATATCCGATTTCAGCCATAGATATCTTTTTAAAGTATTGTAATTCTTCTTGATAACGCTGAATATCTTCTAAATCTTCTTCATCTGGTTCCCTTGGTGCACACAGTTTACGAAAATCTGACTCTTCTAGTATCTTTCTTGGTTCATCTTGATTTCGAAAAGATAGAGAAAAGCTAGGAGTCTCTTCATAAAATATACGATTAATCATAGTTGTAGTAGGTTTTACTTTTGAAGGAAGAACATTCTTTCCTAAAAGAGCATTGATAAAAGTAGATTTTCCACGAGAAAATTCACCAACTACAGTTAAAGTAAAGGATTGGTTTTCTAATTGCCGTATCGATTCCATTAGATACTGACTAACCTCACGAACTTTCAATTCATTTGCTATATCTAACACTTCCTGTAGAAAGAAAAGTGCCTGTTGTTTTTTATATTCGAAATCTTGAAGATTCATATAATTTGACATAAATACCTCCATGAACATTAAAAATAAAAGTTTTTACTTCCTTTATTCTTTCTTAGGAATTTAATAATATAATAACCCATCTTCCCTCTTAAACTATTTTACTATATTTATGGTTTTTTTTTACATCAAATAGTAAAATATTATCAAAAGAACTTTTTTTGAAGGAGGATAACTAAATGGATTATTCAAATATTGTTGGTGGAGATCTAGAACATATGACTGTAGAAACAAATACATTTGGGAACAAAAATATGTATGATAATGGGCAACTTATTGCTACTCAAAAGTCGGGAGTTTTCCCTGAAACAACAGCTACATATGAAAATGGACATCAAATTGCTGGAACTAAAGAGAATATTATTAACGGAATAGATATCATTCAAGATGGAGAACATACTGGGATAATAAAAGAGGATATAAATGGAGATTTAAGTCTTTATGACTCAAATCAAAATAAACTTGCTTATATGGATCCAGAAGGTAATGTAAAAAGTGTAATGAATCATATGGATCCATTATCACAAGTCGATCGTGTTAACTTCCAACAGTTAAAGTTTTATGCGGAGGGATAAGAAAGAGGAGAAGACCGTACAGTTTGTGTTCTAACTTGTACGATCTTTTTTTAAATTTACTCTTAATTGTAAGTTTGGTGATTCTATGGTAGAAATTTATAAAACGAACACAATAAGTCACAAAAATTGAAGATAATCCCTTCATATGTAAAGGTAGTGCACAAAAATAACGAAACTACAATTACTTCAGCTTCCTTGCCAATTTTTGTATTAACTCTTGATCTCATTCTTTAGCTTTTTATTAATGGAACAATATCTTTGACTGGATAAACCATATGCTTATCAGGTTACTGAAACTTATTCCTTCTGCTTTCGTAGTTTCCATAAGTTTGGGATTGTTAGTTTAGTTCACGAGTGGAGCATCACTTCTTTTCCATATATACGACTATTACAAAGCCGTATATGTACCTTTTAAAATTGCGTCCGCCCAAGTAGTAATCACATCTATATCTTTATTATTGATTCGATGGTAAGACAAAAAAGGTGTTAGAATAGCATACTGCACTTTTTCATTCCATTTTCTAATACCAATTAAGAATGTTTTTGGTTCTTCCATATTCGGATTAACCCTATGTGTATAGTTTTGTTGTACCATAGTAGTATCGTATTCTTTAAAGATGAAACCAAAATCCTCATATACCTCTTTTAATCGAAAACTACCTCTTTCATGACCAGCATACACCCAACTAAGTATCATTGGATAGCGATTATACATTTCCTTAATGAGCATTTTACGCTTTGATTGATTACTTTTTTGATACTCTAAATATGTACTTCTAGTGAATGGTAGATCATCAAGTCCCATCCATAACCACCAAACAGGAACCATTTTCCTACATAAGACTGAATTCCTGATGATTCCCCTTATGATATCATTTCTTTTTGTTTAAAAATGTAACTTCAATAGAATTAAGCTTTCTAGCAACTATGGACACTTACATCTCCCAATCAATTCCTCCAGAGAAAATACTAACCAATCCCTTATGGATACACATCACACTAATCTATTAAAGACTTGTGTGAAATATTAGGAGACCAAGCAATCAAGACTACAGATTAAATTGGGCTCCATTGTGTAGAGATTATCCATTTATATGAAGTTATCGTTGAGATATTGTTCTAGCATATTTTTTAGGTTATGTAACCCACCACTGTTCTCCAAGATTTTCTGAATCTATTTTTGCTTCTTCTCTGACTTTATTCAAATTATCTTGGTATTTCTTAAACCTATTTTCAGATTTATATTGCATAATGGATATGTTCTTTTTATCTTCCTGAATTAACTTAACATCCTGTTCCCCAAGGTCTATTAACTTAGTTAATTGTGTATTAACATGACCCTCACGTATTATCACTTCTTTTATATTACACTTTAAATATTTTCCAATTCATTTATATTCCTTCTATAGCATATCAAGCTTCCAGGGATAAGCATATTTGACTTTTACCGTCTTTTACTAATATAGACCATACAAAAACAGCATCAGATAAATCCGAATGCTGTTTTTTTATTAATATTCAAAGTCTTAGCCGAGTTTTTAAATTTCCTATCACAATGGATACAATTATACTCGAGTACTGTATTTATATATTAAAGTTTCTCAACGTGGGAACCTAAAAATACTTGAACATTAGTTGTTCCACCAGATACATTTTCAAATGAAGAAGCCCCAACTGGTAATCCCCAAAAACGAACAACATCGTCTTCAAAAACTTCTCCAGCAGACTTAAATAATAATAATTGATATGATTGAAAATCATCATCTATTAAATGAATTATTGTAATTGTTTCATCATCTTGCGTAGA
Organism: Bacillus sp. B1-b2; assembly: GCF_009183415.1. Taxonomy (GTDB): domain Bacteria; phylum Bacillota; class Bacilli; order Bacillales; family Cytobacillaceae; genus Niallia. Next base: position 19,075 of record NZ_WEHU01000004.1, read on the forward strand.
TTCCTCAATTGATACTACAGACCCTTCAAAAGTAGTCATTGTTTCTAAATATGGATCTACATTTTTATTCAAATGTTTAGAGCTTATTGTAGTATCAGTAATACTTTTTGCTTTATCAATATCCTCTTGACTAATTGCAGGAAACAAATTATAGTTTCCGACTATAAAATTAAAACCTCTATCACTTAATTCAACAACTTTATCTGTAAGTGCTGGTAAATATAATTGTGCCATCAAAGCATATCTTTGTTTAGCATTTTCTTCTGCCTTTGCATTTGCTTCTTCTGCTTTTTGCTTGTCCTCAGCTTCGCTAGATGTCTTTTCCTCTTCAGTCATTTCAGTTTGAACTGTAGAAGGTTCTTCAGCGCTAGTAGTTTTAACAGTATCATCTGGATCGCTGCTACTACCTATTACAATAAAACCAACAATTACTAGAGCAAATGAACCACCTGCAAATTTAAATTTTTTCTTAGATGCTCCATCTTTTTTAATAGTAGATATTATTCCTGTAATTGCAAAAAATACTAAACCAAAGACACCAATCAATAATAAAATAATTCCAAGTGCTCCCATTAGGATTTTCCCCCACAAATAAATTTATGTATATAACGAAATAATATTATATTATTTAGGTATATCAGTCTATAGTTTCGACAAAAATAGACAATAATGTTAATCTCAGATATTCCCCCAGATACTTTAACCTCTTATTATCAATTAAGTAATCGAGTAGGAGGCGCCTTACGGCTCCGACCTCTCACACCACCGTACGTACGGTTCGGTATACAACGGGTCAAAAGTTTATGAAATTACTAGTAGTAAAGATTTTAAACCCAAGTTTCTCCATTATAAATTGTTCATAGCTTGATCTAAGATGGGGAATTGGACATTCTTCCAGTAACTCTTCCTAGAATTTGCATTCTTCCATGATTCCTTTCTTGATATCCCTAGATTTTTGAGGTTTTTATATTTGGTACGAGCCTTCTTCAACTATTTCTTCCATCTACATGCTCTTAATCTTCGTCTGATGTGTGCATCCAATACTTTTGAGTAGACTTATAAGTTGGCAATCTTAAAGTAATTTCCCCATCCCTGTATCAGTTGGTTTATTTTTCTGATTCTGTATTCCATACTTACTCCCCAATTGCGATTGGTTAGTCTTTTAAGCTTGTCTTCCAGTCTTTTCTTGGTTGTCTTAGGCAGATATACTTTAGTTTCCCCCAAGATTTTATAGAAGCTCATTCCTAAGAATATACGTGCCTTCGGCTTTCTCACTGCATTCTTTTCCTCATTTACCTTTAGCTTTAGTTTGTTTTTCAATGTCTTTTCAACTTTTAACCCGTTCACTAGCCTTTTGGGATTTAACATAAATATTACTATCATTCGCATACCTGACAAAACGGAGTTCCCGTTTTGTCAGTTCCTTATCTAATTCATTTAACATGATAATACTAAGTAGAGGACTCAATGGTCCACCTTGCGGTGTTCCTTCTTTGTTCACTGTGACTGTCCCATTTTCCATGATACCTGCTTGAAGGTATCTTCTTATTAACTTTAAAATTGGTTTATCGGAAATAGACTTAGCTAGAAGGGACATCAATTTATCATGTTGTACCCGGTTGAAGAATTTCTCTAAATCCATATCTACCACATAGTTATACCCGTCTTCTATATATTAGCTAGCTTGTTCTATAGCTTGATGGGCACTTTTATTTGGTCTAAAACAGTAACTAAATTGGCTAAATTGCAGGTCGAAAATAGGCGTTAATACTTGCACAATAGCCTGTTGAAAGACTCTATCCATAACTGTGGAATACCTAGATTGTGCAAACCACCATTTGATTTGGGAATCTGAACTCTTCTAACTGGTTTAGGTTTGTATTTACCTTCTTTAATCAGTTAAATTACCTCGGAACCATTTTCTTTTAAATATTGGCGAGTAGCTTCTATATCTTTCGCATCGACTCCAGCTGCTCCTTTACTTCTTCTTACCTTTTCAAAAACCTGATTCAAATTATTCTTGTTTGTTATCATTTCGATTAATATTTTCTAGTTTCCATATTATTTCTATGTTATCGAGATTGCATAAAGTAACTCCACACCAGAAAAGATACTCCTGTTTTCCGAACGGACTGTCCTTTCTAATCAATTGTTGGCTGTGTCTTTGTTCATTTTATTAATAACTCTAACATAGTCACTCCTTTCGTTCTTTCATTCCGTCCTTCCCCATTTAGAGGATGGGGACTATAACATCTGCTGACTTCTCTTAATTCAGCTATTTATCGCTAAATAGGATCTCTAACGAGGTATTAAGAGATCTCCCAGGGTAAGATCATCCACTGTCTCCTCATTCTATCTGCAACATTTATCCCTATCTCATCTGGGGATATTTTGGACTTTGTTTTGTTTTGCAAACTCATCCTGTGATAGAAACCTCAAATGGGATTCTTGTCCCTCAGCCCAAGGATTTATCTAGAGCTTCCTTCAGATTCCGTGTTACCATGGACACCATTGCCTTCGACTAATGGTTCGTATATCCCAACGCCCATAACGGACTTGCACCTTCTAGTTGATGAACATGCCTGGCACACAAAATAAGCCCATCACCAGTTAAGGTCATGGGCTTACTAGTTATGCTCCCCGTTTATTCCATGGGCGCGTATCCGGGAAAGTGATTAGTCCTCTCTTTTTCAACATCCGTTCCAACTTTCCTGCTATACCACACTGGGTGCGATCAGTCCACACTTTAGTCAATATTTTTGATTCTCGTTGTACATCATCGTGATTTCTAAGTTTACCGGAGTCAATTAAACCCTTAATGTGCTTCTCCTGATTTTTTGAATAACGTTTTCCCATAACAAATTCAACACCTTTCAATAGTCTTACTACAGACTATGCAAGGTGACAGATTAAAATTACACAAAATTCCCCTTAATATATTTTATGCAATTGCTAACTCAAACTTTACAACTTTTTTAAAAAAATTATTTACAAAATTTTTGTAACTATTCCCCTTCAATCAATCATTAATCAGTAGGTCAAGCATATATTTGTTAGTAAAAATCCCCTACTAGAAAGGAGGTAGATTGAATATGGAAAATTTCTATCGCTTTAAAAACATGAGGTTTGATAAACAATTATTTACAGTAATCTTTGGATTATTAATCATAGTTGGTTTACTCGCGCAACAGTTTTCTTCCTTAAACGTACTAGCTGAACCATTATTAATCATACTTGGTTGTCTATTTGTTTGGATAAATGTTAGTTATGAGAACTCAATAAGAAAGTTAATCGGTATATGCATTATTACTTTTTTAGGATCATTGACCTTACTAAAATGGCTTCCTTTTTCTCATGCTTTAGCTGAATTTATTATTTATCCTATGGGAGCTTTGTTCCTCTTGGAATTTACACGTGTTGCAAAAAAGGATAAAAAGGCCTCATTCTTATGGCTATTATTCGTTCCTTTAATTCTCGGAGCAGCTGCTGAACAATTTCTGAGTAATGCAGAGTGGGTTCCATTTTTCGCATTTCCTATCGCCTGGCTATATATGGCTCTTTACGCTAATGCCACTACTTTTAAAAGTACAATGAAATACGTAGGAGCATTCTTGACTGTATTACTTGTGGGTATCTATATATCAGTCGATATATTAGCTTTAGATTTTGTTAATGAAATGTTTGAAAATGAGGAGATTACACAAGTATTTGCACATAGTGATACCGTACCTTTTGTCCATTTAGCTGTTACAGCCTTCTTCATTCCATTTCTGGTCACTTGTTTAATATGTTACTTGATTGCAAATAATCGAGAGAAGAAATCAATTGATGCCTAGCCTAATTTAACAATATCCCAATTAAAAACAACCCACCAAGTATCCGTATAAAATCCTATACATCATCCACAGGTATCCTTGTGAAGAAACCAATTTATTAATCAGCAAGATATAATTATAATATCTATCAATTATTAGATTTAATAATTGATAATCTACCACCCAAATTTAGAAATTTAACATGAATTTAAAAGTCTGTGTTCTAAAAAAGTTAAGACAATTACACCAGCTTTCATTTAATATCGAAGCTGGTGTTTTTAATGAATGGAAAAACGATAGAGAAGCGCAATAAAGGAAAAAAATAAGCATCCTCCCATGCAATGAATAACAGCTGGAACTAATAAAGAAGGTGCCAATCATCATCTTCAGTAAAAAAAGTCAGATAGTAACCTCTCTTTTTAGCTTTCTACCAATATACCTAACATACTCATTAACTGGATATAGCATAACCTTATCAGATTGTTCGAACTTAATTCCTTCTATTTTCATCATTTCCAGCAGTTGTAGAGTCGTTAGTTTACCTTCATAAAGTATATCAAATGAATGAAGCACTATTTCCTTCCATTTCATTCGTCCATTTATAAAGTATCCTTCTCCATTAACATAATGATTCAATAATTCATCCAGCATCCATGTTGGTATTCTTTTTATTAAGCTATTTCTTTCATTTCTCCAACTAATAATTTTTTTCTCTTTCGATTCCGTTCTGTTCTCATCTTCTTGCTCAAAATACTTTGTCATATGCCGAATCATTTGCTTATACTGATATGAATCTTTAAAGTTGTTATCTTTAGTAGTAGAAGCTATTTCTCTTTTTAAATCAGAATTCATTTGTCTTTCACTTCGACCTATAAATGGAATATCCTCTATACTACCATCATATTCCATTGTTTTTTCTTCTGTCTTCTTTCTCTCTTCTTCCTCAATTCTAAGATTTTCTCTATACTTCCTATCTTCTTCTCTCTTCCTTTGCTCTTCTTTTTTTCTATCTTCTTCTTTCTGTCTTTCTTCTTTTCTCTTCCTTTCTGCAGCTTGTTGTTTTCTCATACTTTCCCGTAGGTTATATTCCTGTTCTAATTCTTTTCTCCATTCTTCCATATAATTTTCTTCATCTTCATCGCTGTAAATAAAATCAGAATATGTACTATTAAACTGCAGAGCTTTGTCTATTGGTATTGTTATTGGCTTATAAAGTGTTTTTGTTTTCCTTTGTTGTTCTTCTTCATGTAAGAAGCGGATAATACTAATTTCACGCTCATGTGGAGCAAAATAAGCAATACTCTTTACTGATCTATTTAAGGGTTTATTGTCAAACAAAACATCAATAAGATGGCTTTCCATCCTACTTATATATTCTGTCCATAAATAGTCTTGCTTGCTTTTTTTAACACATAATAATTCCCCTTCCACAATTGATACATAATTTATATCATGTTCATAAGCCATCCAATAGCGATCAATTAAGAATATGGGAGTGAATTGCTGCTTTATGTATGCGTCTCTACGTTTAGCTAAACTTTTAGCATATTTACTATCAGTTTTAAGTCCAGTTATGTAATCTATTGCCCACATTTGGCCATTAGGAAATTCTAAAATAAAATCTGGAACAAAAGATAATGTATTTCTATGACCATAACCATCCTTAATAATTATATTCTTTAATTTACATATTCCTTCTAAATAGGTTCTTAATATAGCTTTACCAGCCCTATGTTTTGGTTTATCTTCTAGGCTTTCTTTCTGATTTTTATATGTTTTATGGTTCTCACTAAACGAACATGATTTCTTATCAAAATGTCGAAAGAAAAAAACTTTTTCCTCTGAAAGAACCATTTTTACTCGTTCATTACAACAGACACACCGAAAATCCCCTTTTTGTGAAAATCGACGATATTTATCATTTAGATGGTTTTTTATCTCCTTACGATCTATTCCTTGTACTTCATACTCAAAACATAACTTTTCAATATCTATTTCGCTATCATTCAATAATGCAATATTCATTTCCTATCCCCCAACAATAGTTAAGTATATTTCATTACTTCAATTTCTATTGAGCAAGTCTTAGATGTAATTTATAAAGGTAGAATACTTCATCCGTACTGGATTGAGAGTGTTAATAGATTACCTCAAACCTTGTTTTTTAAAGAATTATAATCCACTTCACCTTCATTATTCATATCCGTTATTTTAGTTTTTTCTCCATTAGAACTAACTCGGTAGTAACCCGTATCATCATGATGGAAAGCACCTCCACAATTATCTAAATATGCCTTACCATATGCACTTTCAAAGTCAAATGGATTAATCCCTAATGTTTTCTCAGCTTCAATGATAGCCATCTGTATAAAATCAGCAGATAAATTCGCTCTACTCGTTTCTAACTTTTTAGCAAGGTATTGCAATCGAAAATTTGTTTCATTCTCAATAGAAACTGAGAACTTTATTGGCTTTGGTATTTTCTCTTGTTCTAGCATTGCTATACGTTCTTCTACATACTTTTTTATAACACTCAAATGATTACCTCCTTAATTACAATAAAGATTATTTAAAATAATTTAAATTTAATTATCAAATTTAATATACTATTCATGGTAATACTTGTCAACTTAGTATGTATTGTTTATAAATGCAACCCATTTAAACACCAAATGGATGTGAATACTGTGTAACAAAACAATAGAATCTATCTTAATGTTAAATATCTATACAGAAGCTCTCTAATATTGCTTTGAACAAAGAGGTAGAGCTAGATAAGTAGTACCTTGTTCGCCAATAGTCTCAAGCTTCTTTGATAGCCTCTCCTAGAAGAATTATTTTCATAAAAAATAATCCCCATCTAGTTGATGAGGATTTCCACTTTAGCCTATAAAAATTGTATAAACACTTTTCGTCATTAACGTTAATAAATTAGTAACTTTCGAAAACCACTCCTACTTGAATGTCTATCTAAGGTGTATCTTTCAAAAATTACTAATTTTTCAAATACATGACTATTTCTTTATAATACTATTCAATTTTAATAACTCTAACTCTAGTAATCTCAATATTTCTTGCATGGTTGCACCTTTATTACCTTCATTCACCACATTTACAAGTATATCTTTAAAATCATTATTCTGTAGATTTTCCATTTCAGCTCTCCATTTTCCCCTTTACATATTCTTTTTTAAGAATCTCTTTTCTCTTATTTATTGTTTTTAATAATACCAACTCTACTTCTTGTAACTTACTTAAATCTGTATCTTGTAATATATAGCGTACAGTTTTCTTTAATGATTTGGGCAACTGATTAAACTCTCCCAATTGTATTTCACCTCTGACTAAAACGTTCGTTATCACTAACACTATTCTACCACATTTTTCCCTCTATGCAATCTACTGGAAGAAAATACATATTTATTTCATATTCTATTAGATGTTACTTTAGTTCATTAGCAATCTTCTTTAAATAGTGTGGTATTCTTATTTCTCTTTGACAATTCCTACAATAGATAACTTCAACAGAGTTCAATGATATATAGTTGTGTAAGATGTAAGGAGTTAGCTGATTGGGCATACCACAGTTTGAACAAAAGAATAAATAGTTATGTTTCATCTTATTCATCCTTCCCTATTATTGATCAATAAAATATAAGTCTTTTATTATATTTCTATGTACCAAATTTTATGTTCATGGTCATTTTCCCTATTTAATAATTATACAAACACCTATGAAATATTATGGTTTAACACCTTGATAAAGAACTCTTAATATGCTGTTCAAAAAATATTGTTTATCTGCATTATTTATTTAATCTTAGACATTATTAATTTATTTTTTGGCATTCCACTATTACCTTAAACAATACTTATGCTAAAAATTTTATTCTCTTGCTACTCTAATAACTCTTCCTTACTAAAAAGGGAAATCAACTATTATGTTAATTTCCCTTTTTGGTATTAAACCAATGTGTGAACACCTATCTCTTCTTCAACAATATCTACAATTTTCTGTACATAATTCTCTGCTTCTTTTTCAGTAGCTGCTTCTACCATTACTCGAACTAATGGTTCAGTACCAGACGGACGAACAAGTACTCTTCCATTGCCATTCATTTGTTCTTCTACTTCTTGGATAGCAATCTTAATTCGACCATTTGTATTCATAAGAGCTTTATCCGTTACTCTTACATTTTTTAAAACTTGAGGATATGTCTGCATCTCACTTGCTAGTTCTGATAAGGACTTGCCTGTTGCTTTCAATATTTGAACAAGCTGCAATCCTGCAAGCATACCATCTCCTGTAGTAATATAGTCTAGGAATATAATATGACCAGATTGCTCTCCGCCAAGATTGAAACCAGATTGTCTCATCTCTTCCATTACATAACGATCTCCTACACTTGTTTGGCTACTGTTAATTCCTTGGCTTTCTAAAGCCTTATAAAATCCCAAGTTACTCATAACAGTAGAAACAACCGTATCCTGCTTTAACTTTCCTTGACTCTTCATGTAATTCGCACAAATATACATGATCATATCTCCATCTACAATGGCTCCATTTTCGTCAATAGCGATTAAACGATCACCATCTCCATCAAAAGATAAACCTATATCTGCACCTTTTTCTGTAACAAATGCAGATAATGCTTCTGGATGAGTTGAGCCTACCCCAGCATTAATATTATAGCCATTTGGAACATTCCCAATTGAGAACACTTCTGCATCCAAATCTGCAAATAGTTGTGGTGCTAAGGAAGAGGTTGAACCATTTGCACAATCCAGTGCAATTGTTAAACCTTCAAAATCTTCATCTATGGTATTTTTTAAGTAAGTTAAGTACTTAAATTTATACTCATAATTAACCATTACTTGTCCAAGATTTGTTCCAGTTGGCCTTGGTAGTGTGTCTTCTTGTTGATCAAGTAACCCTTCAATTTCTTCTTCTTGACGATCTAATAATTTAAAACCATCAGGACCAAAGAATTTAATCCCATTATCCTCCACTGGATTATGAGAAGCAGAAATCATGACACCTGCCTGTGCTTTTAATTCTTTTGTTAAGTAAGCTACTCCTGGAGTTGAAATGACTCCTAGCTGAATCACTTCAGCTCCAGTAGAAAGTATTCCAGCCATTAGTGCTGATTCTAGCATACTACCGGAAATGCGTGTGTCTTTTCCTATTACTACTTTGGGTTTATCTTGATCTTTAGTAAGTACATAGCCACCATATCTACCAACCTTGAATGCTAGTTCTGGTGTTAGTTCTTTATTTGCTATTCCTCTAATTCCATCTGTTCCGAAGTATTTTCCCATGTTAACTCCTTTATATATCTTTCTATTGTAAATCCTATAATAGTCTTTCATTACACATTCTACCTTAAGGTAATTATATACATAATGGATAGGAATTTGAAGATAGATAGAGTTATTTAGATAGAAAAAGAAAGGTTGATATTTTCTCTTCTTATAGTATAAGGTAATAGGAACATTTTTTTATACAAACATATTAACGTCTTTCCAAGAAATCTAGCGTTGTGGAGGGCTGGTTAACATCCACCTATTGTAAGGGTATATGGATATCAATTCGATCATAGATATGACCTGACAACTGATTTCGGTAGACTTGAATTTGCCTTTGGAAACAAGTGCAATAATGATGAAGAGAACCAAGGTATCCACATGGACAAGGATTCATAGCACATACTAGGATAAAGAAAGATCGATACGTTAAAGTAGAATGCGCACGACTTTTTGTTACTACACCCGGTTCGAGTAGTTGACGGGGCATACCAAGCGTTTTTTTGAAGAATTCTGCAATCTCGTCGAGAAAAAGTACCCCATGATACTAGTTAGATAACAAGAAAACTATATATTGAATTATATCTAACCTAAAACACTATATATTGTATCTTATTCACCTTTTTTATCTTCATATAATGATGTTTTTGTAAGAATAGTATGCGTGTTAGATGTATTTATATAAATAGGCAAATAAAAATAGCCCACCACCGCTTTAAGGTGATGAGCTTCTATTTCATACTTATTTTATATTCATATTAATTACTAAGCCTTCTTGTTCTAACCGAATCTTATTTCTTAACAAAGCTTCGATTAACTTATGCCATAAATCATAACTATCATCATTCAACAGTGCTGTTAGTTTATTGGCATACTCAGGTGAAAACTGCATGCCATATTCAAGGTATTTATTATATGTGTACTCGTCCATAAATAAAGGCTTTAGATATGAGAAATAATTTCTTCGCAGATGTTCAAATATTAATATACCACCGTAATCTATGTCTCCCCAGTGATAGACCTCAACAGAATTGTTTGATTGTTGTATAAAACCCTTAAGCTTATATAGTAACTTTCGTAAAGCATGATGAGGATATCCACCTGTATAAATGGTTAGTATATGATCAGTGTTTGTAAATTTACTAGAGCTTAAAGTATCTTCTACTATTTTCCCATTTAAGAATTCATGATAAGCAGTTAAGTTTTCAATAAAGAGGATTGCCTTAGCATTTATATCTTTGATTTCTAACTCTTTAATAGTTTCAAAAGAAAGGCCAATTCCCCCAGGTAACTCAGCAACATCTACACTTGAATTTATACTATTAAATATCAAAGGCCCTGAAACTAAAGATATTTGAGGGTTTTCCACAATACCTATTGAATCCAGATACTCGATATCAGTGTCAAGTTCTATGTCACCAAAACGTTTATAAATAGAAACTAATCTACTCTGTACATGTTTTTCTATATACTTAGTATCGTTAAACAATTGATGACTAAGCACTCTTTTCATCGTCCCCTCATCCATTGTCGGAAGAAAAAGAAGAGTTTTGACTAAATCCTCATAACCTTTTGGATTATCGATTTCCAAACCTGATGTTTGATTCTTCGATAACGCTTCATTATAGTAATCCCAGAAATTCCTTACCCATTGCCATGGATGCTCTGATAAAGGGCTAAGGATTGATTTGATATCTTCCAACTTCTGTTGTTTAGGAATAATTTCCGCAATATCATATGCATTACCGATAGCATCAAAATTAAGATATACTTTGTCAATCTCTTCGCCCTCTTTAAATTTTGGCCATTTGACTTCAATAATCTCATTCTCTTGAAGTTCAGCGAGTGCTTGATGAATCCACTCTCTTTTCCGATAATTCATTTCATCAAAGTAATCTTTAGAAAGTGAATTATTGAGTTTCTTTATCGCAAACTGAGGTCGCTGCAAGCTTACTTCTCCTGTTCTAAACGCCTTACTTGTTTCATACTTCTTCAGAAGCAAAGAGAGAACCTTGCTCTTGTACTCCTTGATTTTTGCTAGTTCCTGTGTCAATTCCGTCATTATCACTCACCTCTCTATGTATCATATCTGTAAAGCATTCATAGCCTTCTCTATGAACTACGATGATTGTTGAAACTTCTGTTGCCATGTTTGACAGCTTCTCATCCGGTACAGCAGCTATTAATTGAAAGTTCATATTTTTAATTAAGCGTAAGCTTGTTTGTATTCTTTCTTCGTCCATTTTATTAAACGCTTCATCAAAAACAACTAGGCGCATCGTTTTATCAGAACTATATAACTGATTAAATGAGGATAATATGGCAATATAAAAAGGTGTTTGTGTTTCTCCACCGGATTTTTCTTTAAGCACTTGTGAAAACCTAATTCTACTATTTGTAGTAGTAATTATGATGTCAAAGTCAAGGTAACGACGATAATCAGAGAATTCCTCCTGGTCACCAATCTCTCCTTTAATTAATAACTCGAATAGTTCATGTAAAGACTGATCTTTTGCATCATCCGGTATATCAAATAATGAGCCTTTTTCTACAACTTGAGGATCCATGATAATTTCATAGAACCTTTTATATTTTTCACTTGGTTTAAATTCAAATTGATAACTTTCTTGGTGGAAAGGAAATCTTTTAAGTGCATCATTAAGTTGTTGAAACTGTCTCTTTGCACCGTCTATTGCTTCTTTCATTTTATAGATGAAGTGAGATTTAAACTCTTCTTCAGATTGCTTAAGAGCTTCGTTTAGCTTTTCTTGATAGGAATCAATGTCAATATCGATTTGCTCTAAGAGCATCTGATACTCATCATTGTGCAGAGCCTCTTCTTCTCCATTAAAATTATGCTTAACATTATAATCATGTTTCTCGTTTCTGATATCTTTATTTAACCTATTATCCGCTTGAGTACGATTACCTTTTTGGTTATTAACCCAGTTTTCTATTTTCTTATCTAGCGGTAATTCTTGTTTATCTGCTTCTTTTAAACGTTCTAAAGCCATCCGATACATTTCTTCGGAGTTCTCATTCTGCCAAAGAACAACTTGTTGCTCGTATTCTTCCAGGTTGCTCTTAGATTGATTTAACAAATCTTCTAAAAAATTAAATCTTACTTTTTTCTCTTTGATCTCCCCAATAAGATATCTAACTTTCTCTTCTAATTTCTCCTCCCGATCCTTCCAGTAAAAATAATCTTCCTCTAATTTTTTTAATCTACTAAGGTCTAGTTGAGATAATTCTTTTTTAAACTTTTCTAGATTATCTTCTAATAATTTTATAGTATTCGGTAATTCAATTTCTTTTCCCAGTTGAGTATAATAGCTACGTTTTTCAATTAGCTGCTGTTCCCAATCTTCATATAGACATTTCAGTTGTACTAACTTTTTGATATCTTGCTCCGTCTTATAAAGTTCTTCTTTCTTAAGCTCTATCTGCCTTGGTATAGCTTTAGAGCCTATAAAAGGTATTTGGTATCTTTCTTTCTTAATTTGTCTCGCTACTAGGTTTTGATAGAGCATACAGCTACTCGTTATACCTGCCTGATGTTGACTTAACTCTTTTTCAGAGTTAGATTTCATTACTTTCCCTAACAAGTGTTCAATACGAGCTTGAATCACAGGATTTACTGTTTCTAGTTCTTCCGCAAGAGATCCTTGCCTCAAAGAGCCAAGATATTTACGCTCTTTTTGCGTATTTACTAAACCGACACCCTCTATCTTGTGATTCCACTTTTCAGCTTCATAAATAGATAAAGCTTCTTCAAAGTAATCCGGTTCTACTAATAAATCAAACTTTTGGGTGTGTAAATAACCCTCAACGGCATTACGCCATTCTTCATTTAAAACTTCCATCTCCTCACAAAAAATCCAAACCTCTGATTTTTCATTTAATTTGCGCACTAACAGTTCTTTTAACTTACTAATAGAAGCAGGATACGTTCTTTTCTTATTTTCTAAATTTCTTATTTCATTTACTAACTCAACCCGTTTCGCTTTTAATTCATCTATCTTCTTATCTGTATCACTTTTTGCAATAATAAAGCGGTTATAAAGTTTTGATAATTCTTCACCAAGTTGATTTAACTTTTGCTGTTTTAATGGTATTTTTGTAACCGTCGATGACTCTAATCCATTAGAAATTGATTCTAATAGTAGCAAACCCTCTTTCAGACTGTTTTGCTCTCCTAGCTGCCACTTCCAGTATTCATTATCCGATATGTTGGTTAACCTGTTAATCATATTTCTTTCCTGCTGTAAATCGTTAATCAACTTTACTAAATCTTGTTTGTAAATTTCTAGTTCTTTTAACGTTGTATCAATATCTTTATGTAACTCTTCTTCTCTCTTTTTTTCCTGGTTATTTTGCCATTTTTGAAAAGCTACTACTTTTTTGTCTTTTGCCTCGTTATGTTGATTAGAAGTAATGTTCTTCTGATTAGTTAACTCTGTAATCCTGTCATCTAATTGCTGTTTTTTACTTTCTAATTTTTCATGTTCTTCTTCCTGCTTAGCGACCGTTAATCTCTTGATTACATATTCCTGTTGCTCTACAGTATCTAACAATTTCTTATATTGCTCAAATAGACTTTTAATTTTAATTAATCTGGTCTGCCTATTTCTTAAATCATCTAATTCACGCTTATATTTTTGATGAACCTCAAAGTTTTCTTTCATGATGTCCAACTGTAATTCTTTCTTATCCAAAATATAATCGTAAACAAAATCCCTTACATTATGTATTGGCTTAAAGGACAATGCCTTTGAAAAAGAAGAGAAAAAGCGATGATTCACTTGACCCATTCTATTTAATAACGCTTTTTGGTAACCATCTTTTGTTCTCTCTAATACCGAACGATTTTTCAAACTGTTTACATAGCGATGAAATTCATCACGGTTTTTTAATTGGCCTGTCTCTTTCAAGTACTCAATATCTTTCAACTCGCAGTTATTAATAATAAAATATTCTTGATCCGTTGAATCGTCTCGATAAACATCGATGACAACACCGACAACAAAATAATCTAATTTCTTCTCATCAAAGAATTCTGCCATCAGATAAGTGGTAAAATCACCTTCTCGGACATACCTTTGGTCATCACTACCTATCTTCCCTCTTAAATAACTAATTAGGGAGCGTTTTGCATCATCGTGGGCAGAGGAATTAAAGCGTATCATTTTCAAGTTCGCAATAAACAAGACCTGTAAGGCATCAATAATTGTTGATTTACCTGCAGCATTTCTACCTGTTATCATTGTTTGACGCCCAAACGGAATCTCTTCATCTTTAAAATAATGCCAATTAATCAGCTTCAGTTTCTTCATCCATTTCATTTTCATCCTCCTCTCCCGTTCCCACTTCATAACGCAATATCTTTTGATTTAATTGTTGAATGGATTCTCCATCAATTATATGTAACCAACTATGAAACATACGAAATCTACAATCATCTGAATGCCAGTCTGAGTCGATTGGGTCCAGCAATTGATAGCTAGTGCATAAACGTATATGATCACTTACTTTAGATTTTGTGAAGCTAGGTAAGCGAAATGTTTCGTATTTTGCCCTTATTTCATATAATGTTGTGACCGGAAACTCTGATAATGAAAGCCCTTCTCTTTTATCCTGATAAATAATTCTAAGAACTAGCATCCATATACTTTCTTCCCGACTGAGCCTTTTTCGATGGCTCCCCTTTTGAGAAGATACAAATATAGTTTCATGCCTATCATCAATAACAAAATCCCACCCTAAAAACTGAAAGAAATCTTCCATTTTCTCCTTGTGGCGATTTGCTAAATAATACGAGTTACGATCCAACTCCTTAACAAGAAAGTTGGTAGAAATTAATTTATTTATAACATCTTGTAACTCTTTTTGCTCCGTCTCACTTATGCTTGTAAACATGGGTAACACCTCTTTCCCTTTGGCTATTGCGTATTACCTTACGATCATCAAAACGATATTCGCCAATATGTAAGATTCTTTTTTCTTCGTTACGCACTAATCTATACTCCGAATGTTGGTCATACCCATATAAATAAACGAAAGGTAAATAGATATACTCTTCAACTGTTTTGGGTGCTAGCTCACTCATACCTATTTCCTCACGATCTCCTAATCGTTCCATCACAAAGGTATTAACCTTTTCCTTAGTAATGGCGTTCTCAAGTCTTTTAATATTAATATCTCTGATTTTCTTTTTTACTTCATCAGAAATAGGGACTACTGTGTGCGGTTGTGCTTGATGAGTAGCCTTCTTCTTTCGCGGAGTAAGCAATGATTTTTCTGATAAATTATCTACATTATGTAGTCGAAAAACGTTACTTAAAAACTCATCCCAAAAATCTTGTGTTTTTTCATAACTTTCTAAGACGGTAGCAATTTGCTGGTCCAGCCCTTGATTATGTTGTGTTAAATACCTAGCACGGTCATAAGACGATTTAATGTATTGATGATGCCTAATATCAATTTGTTCATATAATTCATCTAGACTGTCATAGGTCTCCTCAATGAATTGTAAAGATTGCCTAATTTTAAGCTCCGCTTCATCTTCGTTTTTATATAACTCTGATTTCATAGCATCCTCTATTGCTATGTTTAGCAAATCTTGGTTTAAAGACCACCTTTGCACCGTTTCTAATATCTTACTTCTATACCTTGCAACATGGTCGGACGTTTTTAATCTATGATAGCTTTTATCTACAATTTTCTTCATATATACATCGAAATGGTGATCTAATACTTCTTGAAGAGACTGTTTACTTATTACTTGTTCCATATGATTTTTCATATTGTTAATCAGCAGACGTAACTCTTCTAATAACTGCTCTGTAATCCGTTCCGCTTCGATAATAGCAATGCTAGGTTGTCTTTCCATCCCATCGTTACTTAAAAGCTGATACGTACTTAACGCATAGCTTTGGTATTCTATCGATCTCACCTGGCAAAGATCATGCAGGACACTTAACATACGAATAGAGTAATGCGGTAATATGATATACTGCTTAAAATTATTCCTGGTTTCTACATCAATCCATTTTAAATACAATAGTTTTCTTAATAGCGCATTCGCTTTAGCCCGATGCATATTTTCTATTTCATTAGATTCTAAATTGCTATCATCTTCTAACTCGAATTGAACTCCAGATTCCTCTTTAACTTCTATCAACTCTTGCAATAAATCTCTCATTATATCGTAGTCAATTCCGATGCGGTTAATCTTGTATTGTTCATATAATTCTAGAATTGCTTCAGCATATATTTCTTTATTACTCCCAGTAAACAAGGAAAAAAATCGGTCTGGTAACACATCAAAAAGCTTCATTTTTCTAGTCCCCATACTCATTAAAATAATAGTTAAATTATACCATACTCATCTTTACCCAAATTTAATTTCTAGTGTTTTAATCCCATAAGGTATAATAAAAGCCCATTACTAATAAAGGGGTAATAGACTTTCAAAAATAGGCCAGCTTATAAAAACAACCAGTTATATTTCATCCTCTTCATCAAAGTATTCAGAAATAAAAGACCACTATCAAGCAGCCTTTTATTTTATTAATTTAGAACTCTATTAAATGCATCTAGCGAACACGGATTAAAGGCTGATACCTAATACCAACTTCATTTGTAATTTCTTCATACACATTTATAGTGTCCTGTGGGTCTTCTACTGATACTAACAGGGCAAAGTCTTGCTCATACTCTTCTGGCACGTCCCAACGATGCGACATTCGTAATTGGATTGACCAAAGTCCACCCGCAAAACTTCTTTCAAACTCCTTCTCAACCCTTATTGTTGGGGAGAATTTCATTTTATATGAAGGCTCAAGTAACTGTGATACCGGGATCTGCACTTCTTTTTCTTGACCATCATCACCAATTTTAAATAGATTCATATTAAGATGAGTCAAGGAATAATCCATTTGTTTTCTTCTATCTGTGATGGGGTTCCATACCAAAGTAACACGCAACTTTAGTTTTTTTCTACCACTTCTTGTTGTGTCATTTGCTAAAATAGACGGTACCCAAAACGGAATCTTCACATAAGTTTGTTGCGGAACAGACCCCTCATATACGTAAGTAGCCTTACTTCTTAAAGATTCTAAACAATTTTCAATATCAGGAATGCCAAATCCAATATGTTCAAGCTTATTAGTTCTACCGTATGTTTGTATTTCATTTGGATGACTTGAAAAATGTAAAAGAAGGCCTTTAACTAAATTAGCAGAAACATCTGGAATTTTATCAAATAATTCCGCTGCATAAGAAGAAACTAATGGGGCTGAAAAACTTGTACCAACATTATAGGCAAGGTCACCAGGGTTTTCACCTAGCGCTACCGAATACAGTCTTTGATCAGGATTCCCACTTGTAGTTACATTTCCACCGTCTACAACTATTTCAGGTTTTAAAGTTCCGAATGATCCTGGCCCTCTTCTTGAGAAGGGAGAAGGATGGTTAATCCCGCCCAATGCACCATTCTCAGTCTTAGTCGCAACTGACCCCACTGTAATTCCTAAGAAATTTTCACCCGGAGGTAGTATTCTAGTAGCATCATCTGAAAAATAATTAGGATAAGGTGTATTAATCATTTTTTGATATAAGGAATTGATATTCCCTGCTGAAGTAATAAACAATACATCTTTTTCCTTACTTATTGCATCCAATTCTGCTGCTATTCTTGTTACCTGTAAATCACTTAAGGTTGTTTCGTCTGTAACCGGATTTAAAAATCCAAGAGACAAGTTATACACCCTAACTTCTTGATGATAATCCCTTACTGTTTGCCTAATCACATTAATTAACTCAGATTCACTCAATGATACCGTTTCACCGTTTGTATCAGTACCAAAAACACGAATGTCTAAAACTTTAACATGAGGTGTTAGTTTACCAGTTGCTAATTGATCATCAACATTTTCCCTAAATATTGCACGGCTAGCTACAAAACTCCCATGATAGGTATTATATCCATCCGCCAGTACAGCATTTAACCTATTAATTATAAACGGGTCAAAATATCGATTCCCTTCTACCGTTCCAGAATCAAATATACACACTTTAGCGTCTCCCTCAATATCCTTTATATTTAAAGTTTGTATATTTCCTGCATGCGGATGATTCATTGGTAAAACAACCCTGGGAGAAACGTCCATTGAACGTATAGAATCAAGATTCTGAGCTAATGCAAGAACACCTTCCTGATTTGCCTCAACCTCAACAACAACACTTCCAGAAGTATGGATATATGATGATTTTATTCGTCCATTTTTATCTATTAACTCCCCACATTGTTCTATGAAACCAAGTTCTAATACTTCACGTGGTAGATTACTAAAAGATTCGATTGTAACTTCAAATTTCTCCTCCGCTTGCCCTTCAACCTTCTTTCTTAATTGAGGACTTAATTTCTCAAAACCGTCTATATTGTTAAGCTCTTCAACAAAAGAGAAGTAACTTCTTCCTGTATGTTCATCTGATTCAGAATACTGACGAAGTCTAGACGATAGATATGGTATATCGTCTTTCTTAATAAATCCATATCCTGTAGATTCATTGATCACATCTAACACTGTTATTTGCGCATTGTTTTGTAAATTCTTGTACCTATCTTTAATTTTCTCTCCTGGAGCTAATTTGATTTCTAAGAAAGCCCTATCTTTAACAACATCTTTTGTAGTCTCAATTCTTTGGTTTATCGCTCTAAGCCCTTTGAGTAAAGATTGTCCATGAGAATAATAATCGTTTCTTGTATACGATCGTCCACCCCCATCAAAATCAGTATTTCGGTTTACAACACTGTCCGAAGATATTCTAAAATGTGGTCTATCTGCCATTTTTTAATCCTCCTTATCTAATTCTTCTTTAATTCTTTTGTGGAGAGTTGATTTGGGAATTCGCAATAATTCACTTAAATATGCAAATGAAAATATTTTACTTTGACTTCTTAATTTTTTCGCAATGTTTACTCGCACCTTTTCAGAAGTATCCTCTACGTTCAAGTAGTATATTAATTCTGCCGTAATGAGAGTGTTCATATTTTGTTCATTCTGGATAGCCCATTTTCTAACGCCATTCTCAATTATTTGAACTAAGATCGCGGGTGAAAGACCGTTTGAAGTGTCTGCCCAAAATTTAGTCCAGTGCTCATCACATTTGACATTCAATTCTGCTAAACGTGCTTCTATTATGGACAATCTTTCCGAAACTTCAGGGTTATTAAATTCAACTAATGAATCAAACCTTCTCCATAATGCAGCATCTAATAGATGAGGGTGATTGGTACAAGCAACTAATAACGAGTCATTTGGAAACTTATCTAAATTTTGTAATAGAGAGATAACAATCCTTTTCAACTCACCTAGCTCTTGTTGATCATCACGTTTCTTTCCAATAGCATCAATTTCATCTAATAATAGTAAACATCTGTTTTTCTTAGAAAAATCAAATACTTCCTTTAGGTTAGCTCCAGTCTGCCCTAGATAAGATGAAACTAAAGAGTCGAATCTAATATACGCAACATCATACCCTAATGCATTTGCTATCCCATAGGCTGTATATGTCTTCCCGGTACCTGGTGGCCCATGAAACAATACTTTGTTTTGGGGCGACAGATTATACTGCGCTAAACTTTCTCGCTTTTTCCACTGCTCCACTAAGGAATATATTGGGTTCTTCGTTGATTTTGGTAATTTTATCGAAGATAAATTTACATAGGATTTCTCCAGACTCAATAAATCATTACCATTACTCACATTTTTTTTAATACGATTGGTTTCAATTGGAGTAATGGCAAATGAACTGGGAGCTACTTTAGAATTATTTTTTTCACCCTCTTCCAATGCTTTTCTCATTAAGGTCGCTAATCTGTAGTTTTTTTTACTCTCTTCAAAGGCAATCAGTTCTTCGCAATCTTCAATGAAGCCC
Organism: Bacillus sp. B1-b2; assembly: GCF_009183415.1. Classification (GTDB taxonomy): domain Bacteria; phylum Bacillota; class Bacilli; order Bacillales; family Cytobacillaceae; genus Niallia. The sequence goes on from NZ_WEHU01000004.1 coordinate 39,135, forward strand.
TCTCTGTCATTTCTACTAAAAGAAGTAATCATATTGACTAACATTTCTCCTCTACTCATTCACAAACACCTACATTCTTAAAGTTATGGACGATACTCTTTGTTGTTAATATATATATTACCTATTATCTTCGTTCATAACAATGGTTTTATGTTTTTTTGTGGACGCCAAATAAATATTTTTTTCAACTGCTTCTAACCTTTAATTAGTTCGTTCTCTATTTAAAGTGGTAAAAATACAATAACCCACCAAGTAGCCGTATTAAAACCAATACGATAACTCAGTGGGTGCTTTATTTTTATCCTATTCACTTTTTCTTCTTACGTGGCTTGCCTTTATCCTCATCCGCCACGCCATCCTTTTTTTCCAGTAGCAGTCAGCTTTGTGCCCAACTTCAAATCATAGACGATCCTTCCGTCCGGGTGAATTACTCCCTTTTCAACAATTCCACTGTAAATATCTGGCAGAAATTTAATCTGCTCCTTATCCAGCTTAAAATCCTGAATGCATTCTAATTCTTCCAGAAACCACGCTAGGTCTTTTTCCGCTTCATGGCCCTTTTGTTTGCTCCTAAAGTTTACATTTTGTTAATACGAGGAGATTTAATCCTTCTTGTTGGTTATCATATATTAAATTAAATGGGTGACAGTGACTACTCCCTCCCATTGTCATTCACAGAAAGACAGAATACAGCTATTTGTATTTTTTAGTGACTGACACCTGATTCTACACTTGATTTCCAACCTTATTATTAATAAAAGATTACGCTACTACAGTACTTTTCCCGTTTCTGTGTCGATGTCCCTTCATAATAATCTAGTAAAGAATGAATATTCATAAAACAAGGTATTTTGGAATTCCTATACTTATATAATTGATAGCTACTCCACGGATAGTATTCTGCCAGCTCAACCATTCTCGCCTTGACTGGATTAAGGTGAATATAACGGCTGACTTCTAACATTCCTTCTTTGTCTTCAATCAGGTTGTCAAAAAATCGTTTTTCAAAGACATGGCCTGTTAAACGATATTTGGTGTTATAGTAATTGGCATAACGTTTATTGATTAGTGCCATTAGCTTTGATATGGTTACTTCACTAGAACGCAATTGTAAATGGAAATGATTATTCATGAGGCAATAAGAGGCAATTTCAAAGGGATACTTTTCGTAGAGTTGCTTTAAGATATGAAGAAAAGCTTGAAAATCACTGGCATTCCTAAATAAGGGGTCACGCCGATTTCCCCTGGAAACAATATGATAAAATCGCTCTGGTATATACACTCTTTTTTTATAAGGCATTATTTCTCCCTCGCAACTGATATTGGAGTATTCTGTCCCAGACGTCTTAAGGTCATCGCTTCCCAAATGGCTTGGTCAGCTATTCTCTCATCTCCTGCTAAATCAGAAATAGTCCTTGCGAGTCTAATAATTTTAATCTGAACACGATTGCTCCAGTTTTGCTTAGAAGAAATTTGAGTGAGTGTCTTTTTCTGTTCCGTTGTTAAGACACTCGTTTCCATCAAAGTTTCAAACGGAACCTTCGCATTGGATACTTCTTGTTGATACCGTTCAAACTGGCACAGGCGTGCTTTTTCCACTCGTTTACGAATATCACAAGAGGACTCTTGCGTTGAAGAGGGCTGATTAACATCCACCGATTGTAAGGGTAATAGGATATCGATTCGATCATAGATAGGACCTGATAACCGATTTCGGTAGACCTGAATTTGCTTTTGGGAACAAGTGCAATAATGATGAAGAGAACCGAGGTATCCACAAGGACAAGGGTTCATAGCACCTACTAGGATAAAGGAAGCCGGATACGTCACAGTAGAAAGTACTCGGCTAATTGTTACTTCACCCGTTTCAAGTGGTTGACGGAGCATATCAAGCGTTTTTTTGGAGAATTCTGCAATTTCATCAAGAAAAAGTATCCCGTGGTGTGCCATCGAAATTTCCCCTGGTCGAGGGTTCGAGCCACCACCAATAATGGCGACAGCTGAAGCAGAATGGTGGGGATGCCTAAAAGGTACAGATTGATCATGAATACGTTTTTCACCAGCAAGCTGATACAAACTCATCACTTCGAGCTGTGCTTGATTCGTTAATGAAGGGAAGATGGAGGGAAAGGATTCAGCCAACAAGCTCTTTCCACAACCAGGAGGACCACTCATCAGCAAATTATGCTCACCAGCTGCAGCAATTTCTAATGCTCTTTTCGCTTTCTCATGTCCAATCACATGGCAGAAATCCTTTTGATGTGTTTCAATATTTGGCGGTAGATGAATCTCTGAAGAAAAATGAGTTTGAAACGGAATACTTTCTTGACCTTCCAAATGTTGAACGACTTCCTCAATATGATGCACCACCATGCATTCTATATCCTCTAGCATATGGAGTGGCAACACCGGATCGTAAGGTAAATAAACTCGCTTAATCCCAAGCCCCCTAGCCGCAATAATAGCAGGGAGTATCCCTTCCCCACTCACAACCGAACCATCCAGTGACAATGCCCCTATAAACGCTGTAGCAATGGGAATCTCACTCTTCACCTTCTTCAGTTCCTTCAAAGCAGCAATTGCGATAGCCAGATCAAACAGCGAACCATTTTTCTTCTGATCGGACGGAGATAGATTCACAACCACCTTCTTATCCGTTACATCCAAATCAAAATGAGCAATGGATGCCAATACCCTCTCCCTAGACTCCTTAACAGAAGCATCAGGCAAACCAACAATTACCATAGACTCCGTATCCTGCGATATCCTCACCTCCACCTGCACACGGTAGCCCTCCAAACCTTTCAAACCAACACTCGACACCTTTACGGTCATACAAACCCCTCCAAACTATTTAGTTTTAAAGTACTATAAATTAGAAAAACCAGGAAGAAACAATTAGAGAAAGATCACAAAAGGAAGATAAATCAATAGAAGATAAAATAGAAGAAATTCTTTTAGAACAAGAACAACCAACAGAGGAAAAGAAAAACAATCTACTATTCCAATATTCTACAAAATAATAAAATTTCCTTCCAAAATCAATATAAAAAAAGAAGACAACAACATAACTGCTGTACTTCTTCCTTTACAAATATCAATAACCATCACACACACAGCCTCCCATGAAACATCCCTGTGAAACAAGATTATTCGGGGTGTCACTGTGACCAAGAATTATTGAAATTTGGTTAATGCTCTAAGCTTTCACCGTCCTCGACTTCTATAACTTCATTAAACTGTTCATTTTTTGGAAAGTCGGACCATTTTATTGGTGGATTTATAGTTTGAAGTAAATTGTGAAGTGAATTTGTCAATTTGTCTTTTTGCTTAGTGGATAAATTATTTACATAGTAAGCATTATTAAGGATTTTCTCAATCCTTGCTAACAAGTTTAAAGTTATATTATGCATGAATGTATGACTACTTTTTGTGTAGCCAGCTCGCAAACTACTTTCACAGACAACTTCCTTTACAGTTTCGTAGTTTTTGGTATATTGTTCAATAATTTGGTCAATACATTCTTTTAGATGTTCTTCAGGTACATCCTTAAATGCTTTTTCACTCGTTGCTTTTTTTATGACATCAACAGTAGATTTATTGATCTTCCTATCGATATACTGATCAGCGATATAGTTTTTCGTTTCTTCATTTATTTTTAATTTATGAATATCAGTTAATGCGTGTCTACCTGCACCAGTTTGTTCTCCTCTCCTTAGCCAATCCGGATTAACATCGGAACCTTTAATATATTTGGTGATGGTCCCTTCTGTAACGTTACAAAGACTTGCAATCAATTTGGCATCGTTCTTTTCATTTTCTAACAATCGGCTAACCATTCTTTCCAACTGGTATGAAGTCCTCTTCTTTGTGTGTAATTCTATTCCTAACCTTTTAACAATTCGTTCCTCTTCCGAAGTAACCACTTCTACGATACATTCAGCATCTTCTATTTCTAAAAACTCAAGGGAATAAAATCGACGGTAACCATCCACTAACACATATTGGTTTTCACTTTCTTCCTCAACAATTAACGGTACTTTCAAACCATCTCTTCTAATACTCAATTCTAAACTCAAGTCCTTTTCCCTATTCCGATAACTTGTTTCTAACCTTATTTGGGAAAGTTTAACCTTCTTTGGCTGCTTGTTCACGTTGAACCACCCATTTCATTTTTATTAATGGGTATTCAATAAACTAGTTGTACTATTACAAAAATCTCAAATAATACTAATCTATTAATCTTAAAATCCGACCACCGATTTATAGTGATGAGCAAAAGGAAACTAATTTTCCCTTCTCATAAAACAAAAAATGGCCCACCTCCCTGATTGATATGCTCCCCTATAGGTAGAAAGATTAAAAAATAGAAATCTGACTACTTATGGGGGAGTATTTTCTATGTCCAAAAGATCTTATTCTGTAGAAGAAAAATACGAAATATTAAAGGCCCTAGATGAGCTATATTCAACATCTGAACTTGAGGCAAAATATAATGTGCACCGTTGAACAATCTTAGACTGGAAACACAAGTTTGATAAGTACGGCTTGGAAGGTCTAAAAGAGTCTTCTACTTGGAAAAAGTATTCAAAGGAATTGAAGTTAGCTGCCATCAGGGATTATTTGTCTGGGAAGTATTCGATACGTGAGGTTGTTGGATTGTATGAAATATCAAGTACTTCTGTCCTCAGACGATGGATAAAGAGGTATAATAGTCATAGAGATTTAAAGGTTACGGGACAAGGAAGGACGAGCTCTATGACTAAGGGAAGAAAAACGAATTTTGAAGAAAGAATACACATTGTGAGGGATTGCTTGGGGAACGGAAAAGATTATCAAAAAGCAGCTAACACTTATGAAGTTTCTTATCAACAGGTCTATCAGTGGTTAAGAAATATGAAAATGGAGGCGATGAAGCGTTAAAAGATAAACGTGGTAATAAGAAAGAAGACGCTAGCTTGACTCCAGAAGAGAAAATCAACCTTCAAATGAAGAAGCTAGAAAGAGAAAATGAACGGTTGCGTGCAGAGAACTTATTCTTAAAAAAGTTAGAGGAGATCGAAAGGAGGCGAAAATAAGCCAAATTCATTTTGGGGATAAGTATGTCGCTATTCAAGAGCTTCACCAGAATGAAGATTTAAGCATTTATTTACTCTGTGAAATTGCGGGAATCGCAAGATCTGCATATTATAAGTGGTTACGCACACCTTCATCTAGAGAAATACTTAATAAAGAAAGTATGGAAGAAATGAAAACTCTCCATGAAAAAGTAGATGGTATATTTGGCTATCGTCAAATGGCCCTTCACATAGAAGTTTTGACACTACCCTATTTAGTTTTAAAGTACTATGAATTAGAAAAACCAGGAAGAAACAATTAGAGAAAGATCACAAAAGGAAGATAAATCAATAGAGGATAAAATAGAAGAAATTCTTTTGAACAAGAACAACCAACAGAGGATAAGAAAAACAATCTACCATTCCAATCCAATATTCTACAAAATAATAAAATTCCCTTCCAAAATCAATATAAAAAAAAGAAGACAACAACATAACTGCTGTACTTCTTCCTTTACAAATATCAATCAAAATTACACACACAGCCTCCCATGAAACATTCATGTGAAACAAGATTATTCGGGGCGTCACTGTGACCAAGAATCTACCAGTTACTAATACTCTCATAATAAACTACTCTCCATAATTAAAATTATTTTCAGCATCTCTTAACAGAGGTGCTTTTTGATCTTTTTCTGAAAGAATAGGAGTAATATCAATAGGCCACTCAATACCAATTTCGGGATCATTCCAAATAATACCTCGATCATTTTCTGGTGAATAAAGCTCATCTACTTTATACTGTACCTCAACATTATCTGTTAAAGTTATAAATGCATGCGCAAATCCTTTTGGAACAAGTAATTGTTTTTTGTTTTCAGCAGATAATTCAACTCCAAACCATTCCCCAAAAGTAGGGCTATTTTTTCGAATATCTACAGCAACATCAAAAATTGCTCCTTGTGTACAACGTACTAACTTTGTCTGAGCTTTAGGATTTAATTGATAATGTAGTCCTCGTAATGTTCCTTTAGTTGCTGAAAATGATTGATTATCTTGAACAAAATTTAAATTTATTCCAGCTTCTATGAAATTCTGCTCATTATACGTTTCCATAAACCAACCACGATTATCACCAAATACTTTGGGTTCAATAACAACAACACCATCTAATTTTGTTATAGTAAGTTTCAATATACTGTTTCCTCTCTCATTGTTTAGTATTGTATTTCTCCATTTGCAACTTTCATTAAATACTTACCATATCCAGTTTTACTAAGCTTTTCGCCACATTCCCATAATTGTTCTTTAGAAATCCAACCATTAATAAAAGCAACTTCCTCAGGAGCAGCAATCTTAATTCCTTGATGTTCCTCTACTGTCTTAACAAAATTTGTTGCCTCAACTAAACTTTGATGTGTACCAGTATCCAACCAAGTAAACCCTCTTCCTAGTAACTCCACTTCTAAATCTCCTTGTTTTAAATATGATTCATTTATTGAAGTGATTTCGAGTTCACCACGGGCAGATGGCTGTATATCCTTTGCAATATCAACAACACGATTATCATAAAAATACAATCCAGTAATTGCATAATTTGATTTCGGAAATTCAGGCTTCTCTTCTACACTAATAACTTTTCCTTCTTGATTAAACTCAACTACACCAAATCTTTGTGGGTCTTGTACATGATATCCAAAGACAGTTGCCCCACTTTCTTTATTTGCTGCATGTTGAAGAATTTTCCTCATACCGCTACCGTAATATATATTATCACCTAGAATCATGGCAACAGAATCACCGTCAATAAATTCTTCTCCAATTAAAAAGGCCTGAGCTAATCCATCCGGGCTCGGCTGTACTTTGTATTCCAGATTTAAACCAAATTGTGAACCATCCCCGAGTAATGCTTTAAACCGCGGGGTATCTTCTGGGGTTGAAATAATCAATATATCCTGAATTCCAGCAAGCATCAAAGTTGATAGTGGATAGAAAATCATTGGTTTATCATAAACTGGTAATAGTTGTTTACTAGTTACCATTGTTAAAGGATACAAACGTGTACCGCTACCTCCTGCTAAAATTATTCCTTTCATTTAATTATATCTCCTTTTCTACTTGATTATATTTTTACAATAATAATGCACCTAATTTTATAAGTATTGTTATACTAATTGTTTCTTAATTTTTCTATATAAGAAATTCTTCCCGTAAATCACTAAATCATTTTTTAAAATTAACAGAATAAGAAAGTAAATAGCAAAACTTGCAATAAACGTAATCAAAAACACCAAAATGTCATTACTAAATAATCGTCTAACTAGGTAAGACACTAAAACTATGCTACTACTAGCTATCAGGTATTGATATAAATTTCCAAACAAGTTGCTTAAGTTTACTATTTTCGTAGCTGGTCTTAAACAGTATATTAAAACACAAAACTCCGCTAATATTGTAGTAAATGCAGCAGCATTCTGAGAGTAAATAGGAATAAATATCGCATTCAATAATAAATTTACAATACAACCTAATGTAGTGGCAATTAAGGTAGACCGTTCGTGATTAAACGGTAATAATAAATGATAAGCAATTATTCCATTAATTGCTGATAATACTAAAGTAAAAGAAAGTATTTTCATCGTTACTATAGCATCGTTATACCCATTACCACTAAGAATATTTATCAAGTTCTCACTTAACATAAACATACCTACAAAACAGGGAAATGATATTAATAAAATAAGATTAAACCCTTTTTTAAAAAGCTCATTGTATTCGTTAACTTTACCAGTTTTAGCATAATAAGATAGTCTAGGTAATAATACTGCAACTAAAGAAGAAATGAGAGTGACCAAGATTATTTTTATTTTTGTTGCGACCGTATACAATCCAGTAGCCGTATCACCTTTCATTAGACTTAGCATAGTAATGTCAGAATTCAAATAAACGCTTGATGCAATTGATGTTCCGAATATAATAAATATTGGTTTAAAGTGCTGCTTAAAATTATAGTTATTGTATCCAAATAGTTTTACTAATTTCCTTGAATTGATTAAATTTAAAATATTTGATCCGACACTTGCAACGACTATGATGCTTGCGTATATTAAAAAGTCATCTTTTGTTTTTACAAACAAAAACATTGAAATAATGGAAATAACTTGGAAAGCTATAGCTCTTATAGTAATATACTTGTATTCTTCTAAGATATTATATAGCCATTCTATTCCTATTACATTAAACGCAATAGTCATACTAAATACAATTAGAATAGTTCTATCATCCATTAGTGCAGGTATAAATAAAATAGAAAAGAAAGCAATATAAGTAACAACACTTGAAACAGTATTTATAATTACCATCTCAGTAGAAAATTTGCCCAATTTTTCTTTATCATTTTTAAGCTTAGATCCTTCTCTGATGGCATAAGCGAATATCCCCAAACCTGCAAATAAAGTAAAAAAACCAATGAAAGATTGGGCAAAACTTACCTTTCCTAAGCCATCAGCTCCTAAAACTCTAGATACATAAGGAAAAGATATTAACGGAAATAGAATTTTCATTATATTCCTTGTCAAGTTCAAAGCAATATTTATCTTTATTGACTTTTCTTTGTTTGCCAATTGGCTACCTCACGAACTTTATTAGATTTATTGATTTCCCCTTCTAAGATGCTCTTATATATATTTGCTGATTTAATAAGATTATTAAGGATGAAGTTTGCCTGTTCTTCCATTTTCTTCTTTGATTTCCTCGTAGATGCATTTTCATTATGGTATACATATATATCTGGATCATATACGACCTTTTCCTTTTCTTTCATACACCTATGAAATAAAATATCTTCTTCATGATAAAAAAAAGTTTCAGGTTCAAAAACTGAGCTGTGTTTTTCAATAAAATTTTTAGAAAATATTAAACATGCTCCACATAAACATACATCTTCATACTTTTTTGTACTATTTATTAATTCGGGCTTCGGGGATATGAACAACCGCTTTATTTTTCTTAACGTTTTCATCATGTTAGAACTTCTAAACTCTTTTCTTTTCAATTCCTTTATAAATATATCTATATTTTCCTTCTTATAAAGATTAAGTTCAATCCAGTTATTAATCTGTTCTAAATCCCTAGGTTTTAAAGACAATGGACTTTGGTGAACTTCCAACCTTGTATTTATAATATCTGGCCCTAAGACGTAAAAATTAGTTTGTGAAAATATTGACTCAATTCTTGATATTAAGTCATGCTGAGGAAAAATTACATCATTATTTGTAACAACTACATAATCAGGGTTAAAGTTAGAAACTGCAAACTTATAACCTATATTATTCCCCTTAGAGAAACCTTGGTTTTCTTCTAAAATTATCACGCTTATACTATTATTTTGTTCATATAATAGTTTTAATTTTTCTCCTGTTCCATCATTTGACGCGTTATCAACCACAACAATATTAACTTCATGTAATTTATCTAAGGCTATAATTGAATTTATACATTTGATTGTTTCCTCAACTGATTTATAGTGTAAAATAACAAAGGATACCTTTTTCATATTATTTTCCTTTCATTAATTCCAATTATCTTAAGTTCTAAATTTTACTTTATATATTCTACTATTTCTGATAAATATTTATCTTTAATGTCGTCATCAAGTTCTAACAATTCATTTGTTTTTACCTCGTTAACTTCTTTACCCCTAACTGGAACTTTACTAGTAGCTCCCATAAGAAACCATTCATATTCGATATCAATATGGCCAATATCAACCGCTTGAAATCCTTTTTTCGCCAAGTCGTATGCTAGTATTGTAGCCGTTGGACCAAGTGCAAGTAATACTAACTTATTATTACTAAATTTACACACTGATTTTAGTATCTCATCATATTTATCAAATGCATTTTGTGCAGGAGCAATTATACGACTAATATTTAAAGAATTTTGAAATAAATCATTTCCAACCCCGAGTCTGCTATTTTCACCTTCAACAATAAGGATTTCCCTCTGGGACCAGATTTTCTTTAATAAATTAAAATGATCATAAGTATTAGATTTATCCACAAGACTTATATATGGCCTACTAATATCAGCATTATAATATGTTCTATTATTATCTAAGTACTCTCTCCACTTAAGTCCATATTTAGCTAAGGTTATTTTCCAATATTTCCTAGACTCTCTTTCGTAATTACTCAAATCATAAAAAGCAGGTGTGATACAAACCAAATGATTATCAAGTTTATTCACAAGAACTTCCTTTAACTTATGAGATAATTCGTATGAGTCTTTCTGAAAAGAATCTTGCTGAATTCCATCAATCCATTTAAATTCTCCATCACCAAATCTACTTACCGATGCACCTGTATCAACTATAATATTGATTGTCTCTTCAATTGATTTTACTTTTTCAAATCTAATCTTTTTCTGAACAAATTTATACTTTAAGGTATAAATAATATTTCTAGCGAACTTTTTCACAAAAATTTGTATATTAATCTTAACCACCCTTTGTCTGAACCTACTGATACATATCTTTTATAACAAGAAATTGTCCTTATAATAATTTAAGCATCGGCAGCAATTAATTTATTTTATAACTTAGCTATTTCAGTTTATTGTATATAGAATAGGAAAATTTTAATGCTTTTGGTGACAGCTTAAATATTTTATACATTACAATAGTTTTTTTAGGGAGATTGGGCATAACCATACTTATTTCTTTTGCGTTCTTTTCTAAAAAGTCCGCTATATCTCTTTGTATATCTTTCTCTTTTAAAGAAGTACTTAAAATATTCAAAGCCAAGTTAAGTATTGGTTGATATAATTGTGGCAAATAATCATTAAAATCTGCTCTAAGATCATTTAAACGTTTTAAATATGCATTATAATAGTCATATTTATTTTCTATTGTTTTCTCATTTGTGATTGAATCATCACGTCTCATATAATAATACTTTTCTTCATTTAAAAGTGTAATGGTAGCTGCGTTTTTAAAAATTGTATGCATTAAATATATATCTTCATACTTTTTTCCTTCAGGAAAATAAATGTTTTTAAACACTTCTCTTCTATACAATTTATTCCAAGTGAAACTTTTAACTTTTTTATCTTCAATCAAAAGTTTTATTGCCTCCTGTGAAGATAAAGTGACAATTTCTTCAACTTGATTACTTTTAATAATACTATTGTTTCTAACTTCTTTGACTCCACATATACTTATATCGGAATTTGAATTTACCAAACACTCATGTAAAGATTGATACATATCAGAATCGATCCAATCATCAGAATCGATAAACCCAATGTACTTTCCACTTGCAGCCTCTAACCCAGCATTTCTAGTTGATGATATTCCTCCATTATTCTTATGGATAACTTTAATTCTTGTATCTTTATTTTTGTAAATGTCGCATAATTCTCCGGAACTATCAGTAGAACCATCATTAACCAAAATGATTTCTAAACTTTTATAGGTTTGACCAATGATGCTATCTAAACATCTTTTTAAATAATCTTCTACATTATAAATTGGAACTATTATACTAATTATTTCATTTCCATTATTCTTGTTCATAATCAAAACCCTTCCAGTAAGGAAATTAGGATCCTTTAACAGCTTTCACTCTACTTTTTGTTTCTCATTAATTGCTAAGCCTATAAAAAGAAAGTTAAAAAAATACATTACATCCCATAACATTGCAACCTCAACATAACCCAATAACAATTGGAATGTTACTCCTAATATTAACTGAATTTGAAAAGTTGACATATTTGGCCCTTTGGTTATTTTTGCTATTATTCTTAAAAAAAGCGAGAAATATAATAAATAACCTATCAATCCAAAATTTCCTATGATTGCAAGGTAGGTATTGTGTAAGTTTATAGACGTCGTATTCCACACATCGGCTTGTGAACCTACACCAAATAACCATGATTGGAAATCATTATTCATCGCCGTAAAAAATAAATTCCATACATATTGTCTTGTGTAAATATCTTTCGATGTAATTGATGGATCAAAATTTATAAGATTAATATAATTAACATATATATATGGTATTACCGTACCAACCAGGATAATCACTGTAATGAGAAATAATAAAATGTTACCTTTTTTGAATAATCTTTTGGGGATTAAACTATCTATTAATAAATAAATTAAAAGAGCAAAAAAGTTCCCTCTTGCTTCCAATTGTAGTATTGCCCATAAACTTAATATTGGTATTATATATGAGAACAAACTTGTAAGTTTCATATTTCTTTGCTTCAAAAAAATTCGTAAGTATATTGCCGTATAACTAATAACCATTCCTACAATATTACTATTAATTAAAGTTCTATCATTATAAAATTCCTGATAATAACCAGCCGAATTAAAAATCCAATAAATATTTACTATTAGAAAACTTAAAAATACTAGTTTTAAATTCGAATTATCTAATTTATATTCACATAAAATTAATAGGATAAATACATTACAAATAATGTTTAGCACGCTACCAAATGAACCGTCAGAGAAGGTCAATGTTAACATGCAATAAAAAACAAATATATATGCATGAGTCCAATAATTTATATACTTAAATTTATTTTTCAAAAGTGCCAATATAATAATAAAAAACGTCATTGCATATATAGAAACACTGCTATAGATCCAGAAGAAAGAACTGTTAATAAATATCATTGTAACTAGAATTATTAGGTAAAATAGAAGTTTTTTTCCAGAAAATAAATATGCTTCTCTTCCCATACTGTCACTCCGTATAGATTAAATGTGACCTTTTATTTTTTCATATAATGATTCTGCTGCAGATTCGTGATTAATAAGGTCTTTCCGTAATCCTTCATTTAACCTTCTATTATTTGTATTTTTTAATACATTTAAAATTTTATTTGCAATTTCCTCTACTTCTTGAGTATTATAAATCACATCAGTAGAATCTAAAGTGTCTATTATATCAATTACACCAACTGCCTTTGAGATAAGTAAGTCACACCCACATAGAAGTGCTTCAATGACACCAAGTCCAAATGTTTCAAAACTACTATTTTGAATGTAGATCTGACTTTCACTTAATAGTTCCAATGTTTTTTCGTGTGGTAGATGATCATAATATTCAACAAAATCATACTGACAGATTTCTTCCTTATCTGAATAGGGTAGACCGATAACAACAAACTTTAAGTTTGCTCCATATTCTTTATTTAATTTATCTATAGCCTTACACACAATTCTATTATTTTTCCTTCTCATTCCTCCACCAATTGAAATGATCTGATTTATTTGTCTATTACTACTACTGTTGCAAACTGTTTCCAAATGTCTAACGTCTAAACCATTAAAGTTGTAATCAAACTTATGTGCATAAGTTTTTTCTGTCGACTTCATATATTCTGAAAAAGTTTTTGACACACAAAACACTTTGTTTACACCAGCAAACATTTTCTTTTCAAAATCATTAACTTTTTTTATATCACTTTCTGTTAATGAGGGATTCGCAAGTTTTCTTTCTACAGTTAAATATCCATGCATATAATAAAACTTTTTTTTATTGAAGATATTTGCCAATTTTATACCAAGTAGATTTGCCTTTGAAGGACTGCAAAAACAAACAGCGTCACACCCATAAATCCCTTTTACCATTTCAATAATTCTAGAAAACCTATTAACTCTTTCTGAAAAGTAAACATTCTTATTATTCTTCCAACCCTTTTTCAACTGGATATTAGCAACTCCCGGACCAGTATCCGAAAAAAAGTCACCAACCATAAAAAGTTTCATACAATTATCCTCACTCTATAATTAGTATTACTTCAATAACAATTCTTCGTAATATGTTACGACTGACTTTCTTGCCTCTTCTTTTACACTAATTTTGGATAGACTCATACTCCCATCCTCTTTATGCAAAACTTTAATATCCTTTACTATATGTGATGGGATTTGTTCTCTTTTTAGAATATGGGCTAAGAATTGTTCTTCTGCAAATAGAAACATCTTTTCATTATAGGGTAATCCCAATTTCAATAAGGATTCCTTAGTAAATATCACAAAACTCCCATGTAAAGCGAATACCTTCTTATATTTATGCTTACTTACTTTAAAAAGCAAAAGTAAGGACTCTCTGATAAACTTATTTATTATGATCCCTGAATATATCATAAGTTTATTTCTCTTCTTATATCCTTTATATATTAGATACTCAGCCAAATAATTTTCAATGAACCAATATGGATTTTGACTCTTGTTAGTCTTAGTTAAAATTAGAGGGCCTACAACTGAAAGACCTTTCTTATCTAACACATTACAATCAAATTTTTGAATTACTATGTCCGGGTTTGAAATAATAAGATAATCATATGAATAATTATTATTAGCAAATTCAATCCCACGATTGTTGCCGTAACCATAGCCTTTATTGTCTACATTTAAAAAATCACAATCATTTCTTTCAGCTGTTTCTTCAATCTCATTTTTACTATCTTCATCAAAGTAACTATTTACGATAACTATTCTATAGCTACCATTAACATTCTTTTTTACACTTTCAACAAAATCATCTAAATCCTCTGCATTTCTATATACAAGAACTATAAATATATATTTATATTTTTCCATTTACAATCTCCAATAACTATACCCATTTTTCTCAATCTCATTTTTATCTATAATACTCTTAACATCTATTATTACTTTATTGCTATTTGAAAACTCACCAAAATACCTATCAATTTGCTCCAAAGTCATATTTTTAAACTCATCATGTCCAACAGCAAATATAAGACAATCCGCATCATTGATCATATCCAATGGAACTACATCTACCCCATACTCTCTTTTCGCATCAATAGCATCTGCATATGGATCGACTACAATTGGATTAATTTCATACTCATTTAGACGTTTAATAATATCGTATACTTTAGAATTACGTATATCAGGACAATTCTCCTTAAAAGTTATACCTAAGATGACAACCTTTGCCTGCTTAACCACCTTGTTAGCAAGAATCAATTTCTTAATAGTCGCGTCAGCAACAAATTCTCCCATCCCATCATTTATCTTTCTACCCGATAAAATAATCTGTGAATGGTATCCAAGTTTCTCTGCTTCATATAAGAAATAGTATGGATCGACACCAATACAGTGCCCCCCAACTAGACCAGGGTAAAACTTTAGTGCGTTCCACTTTGTATTCATGGCTTCAACAACTTCTTTTGTATCAATACCCATTCGATCGAAAACCATAGCCAGTTCATTCATAAATGCAATGTTAATATCACGTTGGCTGTTTTCTACAACTTTAGCAGCCTCTGCAACTTTAATTGAACTTGCCTTATGCACACCCGCTTCAATTACCAATTCATAAATTTTACTGATTTCTTCCAAACTCTCTTTATCTATACCTGAAACTATTTTTATAATCTTTTCAAGCGTGTTTATCTTATCCCCCGGGTTGATACGCTCTGGAGAATATCCGACTTTAAAATCTTCCCCACATTTTAGCCCAGATTCCTTTTCAAGTATAGGGATACAAACATCTTCTGTAACTCCTGGATAAACTGTAGATTCATAAACTACTATCGAACCCTTTGAAAGATTACGACCAACAATAGTACTAGCTCCTACAACTGGGGTGAGATCTGGTGTTTTGTCTGAATTAATTGGAGTTGGAACAGCAACAACAAAAAACTTTGCTTCCTTAAGTTGTTTATCCTCTGATGTGAATTCAACACTAGTTTGTTTGATTACCGCATCACCTACCTCATTTGTAGGATCAATACCAGACTTATATAGTTCAATTTTCTCCCTATTTAAATCAAAACCAATAACATCAACTTTTTTTGAGAAAGCAACTGCTAATGGCATACCTACATAACCTAAACCAATAACGGCAATTTTCTCTTTTTTATCAACAATTTTTTCATATAGACTCATCGACTTTAATTCTCCAATCTCCGATTTTTAAATATATTAACAAAGAACTTTCCTACTTCACTTAGAAAATCAACTGGTGACACTAAAACCATTTTTATACCACTCATTAGTGCGTGAAAATAATTTTTATTTCGCTTATAAGCAATTACCATAACCGCATAGTGCCGAAAACGAATAAACATCTTTTCTCGCCTAGTTAACATGTGAAAATAACCCTTTTTAAACTCATATAAAGTGTTTTCTCCATCTATTTTATTTCTACCCTGAGAAATCCCACCATTATTGTGTCTATAAGCTAATACATCGCAATCATTTAAATAGCAGATTTTTAAATTATTTTCTATAGATTTAAGCATTAAATAAAACTCCTGGCCCATCCTAGCATCTTCAAATCCACCTATCTCTTTTAGTTTCTCTGCCTTATACATAAAAGTGGGTGTCCCAGTAAGGTGCCTCATCAAATGATACTTTAGTAGATTTCTGTTATCGAAATTTTTCAAACTATTATATTGTCTATAATCAACAACCACTTTGTTTTCGTTAACCAACTTTAAATTTGTAAATGACATATCGCAATCTTTCTCTACCATAAACTCTAATTGTTTTGCGACTTTTTTTGGTAAATATTCATCATCATCATCTAAAAAAGTAATATACTCTCCAGTAGCTGCATTTATCCCCTTATTCCTGGCTAAAGATCCTCCAATATTCTTAGGGTTCATTAAATAAATAACATTATCGTCATCTTTGAACTGTTGCATAAACTGCATAACATGTTTTCTATATTCCGAATCTGGTGGATTATCATCTACTATAACTACTTCTGTGTTTTTGTGAGTTTGTAGTTTAATTGAATTAATAGCTCTTAAAATATATTTAACCTCACGCTTATATGTTGGAATAATTACACTAACTCTTTTGTTTAATACATTCATTTCGTCTTTATCTCCCTACTACTAGCAACTTCTTTCCTTACCTTACTTACTGTTGTTCCAGTACCACCTTCAACAACCCCGTCACTCCTAAGGACACTAGTAATTGTTCCAAAGAAACACTTAATATCCATCCCAAAACTAATCTTCTCAACATACTCCCCATCCAAATTAGCCTTAACCTCAATGGGAAGTTCATCTCTACCATTAATTTGCGCCCAACCAGTTAAACCAGGAGGTACATCATTAGCTCCATACTTATCACGTTCTGCGATCAGATCATACTGATTCCATAGTGCTGGTCTTGGCCCAATGATACTCATCTGCCCCACAAAAATATTCCAAATCTGTGGAAGCTCATCAAGTGAGGTCTTTCTCAGGAATTTACCCATCTTTGTAATATACTGTTCTGGATTACTTAATAAGTGAGTAGGGGTGTCCTTAGGAGTATCTATTCTCATAGTTCGGAACTTCAATATATTGAAATGTGTCTTATTGATACCAACACGCTTTTGCTTAAACAGTACCGGACCTCTTGAATCAATCTTAATAGCAATAATTAGAATTAAATAAATCGGTGATAATACTATAAGTCCAATTAACGAAAGAATTATATCTATCAATCTTTTAACCTTCATATACATCCAGCTACACTCCTTAATATTTGTTCTTTAGTAGATTAGGACTTAATTAGAAGGTCTACCTCTAACTAACTACTAAACCACTAAAATTGTTATCTACTACTGATAGCCACCTCGTAATATCTATTCAATCTACCAATCAAATACTAAATAGATATTCTCGTAAATACCACTCTAAACCGAGTTTCTTCCTATTATATATACCATTCAATCAATCTATAATTCTCGCTAAAAGTGCCCCAAACCCTTATCCCGCAAGGTTTCCATCGTTCAATCTAAGAACGATACTCAGTTCCTTAACTCCATTCAATATTTTTCCATATTTTAGGTAGTCAAAAATCCCGCCAAATCAACGTTTTCAAAATCATCATTTCCACATTTTAGGAAAACCGACCTTTTTATCTTTTTAGATTGACCAAAAAGGAGTATGCGCTATAGATAAAATCCATATATTGTATTATCCATGCGATTTTTTGTCCTTTTAATATTACATATTGTGTTTATCTAACTACGATACTGACTTCCTAATATATATCCAATCAATTGCTGGAATATTCTTACTAAAAAAGCCCACCAAATCAACGTTTTTATCTCCCTGAATTTCCTAAATAGACATTTTATCTAACTCATATTACCCCAAGACTATTATGCCCAATAGATACAATCTATATATTGTATGTTTTCATACCATTCCTACAACACACACACTTTATCATAGTCATCTACTAACCATTTTCATTTCGAATTGCCATTCAATCACACCTCCCAAAAGGCTGATACTCATGTACACATATCAGACAACAATTCTGTTCAGCTCTCCTTATTGAAACAAACTAACCCTAAAGAAAGGGAACCCCATTCTCCTCCACTTCATCACTATAATCCTCTTCCCCATGAACAGAACAAATAACTCTCCCATCACGAAACGTTATTTCTCCTCCTGAAGGGCATATCTCGTCAAAAAACTGCTCTTTATATTCCAAAAATCTAACTTCTGTATGAAAGGTCCCTTGTATATTTAAATACTCGTTATACTTCCTTTCTAACTCAAATGAATTAGAATGACAAACATCCGTCTTCGCATTTTTGACTATATTTGTTATCACTGGTACTGCCACAGTTGACATTATGGACATAACAACAAGAACCGCTAAAACTTCTATTAAAGAAAATCCCTTCTTATTCAGCACAATCCTTCTCCAAAGTATAATAAGTTTAAACATAATAAACTATAGGGCATCCAACCCCACCTCACACCACACCCCTGACAACCAAGTGTCTAAGGCAAATTCACCCACAGCATAGCCGAGTGCCTTCCTTGATAAAGGTAAGAAGACATCACCTAAATATAGCAACCTAACTAACATATTAAATTACTTAAAACAAATTGGATTACTTATTAATTTTTAAATAAATAATCTTGGTGGAACTCATCATTCTTACCTACACCAAAGCTTCCTCAACCAAACTCTCTACATACTTCTTATTCGCATAACCCAATAAATAACTCTTCAACTCAGCCAATTCCATATCCTCAAATTCACCAATCAAATCCAAGACAATTTTCATATCCAACAAAACAGCTTTCCCAATATGAATCTTCGGAAATACCTGCTCCTTATGCATCTCATTTTCATTCAACAACTCTTCATACATCTTTTCACCAGGTCGAATTCCACTGAAATTGATTCCTATTTCATCAATGGTATAACCAGATAACATAATTAAGTTCTTGGCCAAATCCACAATCTTAACAGGTTCACCCATATCCAATACAAATATCTCTCCACCTCTTGCAAGAGTTCCCGCTTGAATCACTAAACGAGAAGCTTCCGGAATGGTCATAAAGTAACGAGTCATATCTGGATGTGTAACTGTTACTGGACCACCAGCTAGGATTTGCTTCTTAAATAATGGAATAACACTACCACGGCTACCTAATACATTCCCAAAGCGCACTGCGACAAATTTAGTATTACTGCACTTGGATAGATTTTGAATCACTATCTCTGCAAATCGTTTTGTTGCCCCCATAATATTAGTTGGATTCACTGCTTTATCAGAAGAAACAAGTACGAATGTATTTACTCCAAAAACATCTGCACCTTCCGCAACATTTTTTGTTCCAATAATATTATTCTTAATCGCTTCTTTAGGATTATATTCCATTAACGGGACATGTTTATGCGCTGCTGCATGATATACCACATCAGGCTTAAACTTATCCATTACTTCAAATATACGTTCACGATCTTGTACATCTGCGATAACAGGTATAATTTCAAAATTATTTTCTTTATTATTTCTCAATTCCATATCAATCGTATAAATACTATTTTCGCCATGACCTAATAATAAGAGTGTCTTTGGACTAAAGTTACTAATTTGTCTACAAATCTCAGAACCTATAGAACCACCAGCACCCGTAACAAGAACTACTTTTCCTGTAATAGTTTTGGAAATACTACTAATATCCAACTCAACAGGTTCTCTACCTAATAAATCTTCTACAGATACATCTCTGAATTCACTAACAGCTACTTTACCTACCATAATATCTTCTAACATAGGCATTATTTGTATCTTTGCAGTTGTTTTATTACATTCATTAATGATAGGTTGTAATTCTTTTTTTGATAATGAAGGAACAGCGATTAAGATATTTTCAATATTCTTCTCTTCCACAATTTTTCCAAGTTCACTTATTCCGCCAAGTACCGAAATACCAAGAATATCTAGATGATGCTTGCGGATATCGTCATCTATAAACGCAACTGGAATTAATTCTGCTTCCGCATTTTGTAACAATTGACGTGTAACCATTGTTCCTGCTGATCCAGCCCCAACGATAAGTGTTCTTTTTCTAGATGTATCTGGTCTATATCTAAGATTTCGCAATACGCGGTAAGAAAATCTAGATCCACCAATTAAAATAATATGTAGCATCCAGGTAATCATTAAAGCTCTCACAATAATGTCTCCTAGCACTACTTGCTGTACAATAGCTACAATAATAATAGTTAAAGTTACAATCTTCGCAATGCTAATTAATTCTCCAACACTCGCAAATCGCCAAGACTTTTGGTAGAGCTTGTAAACCGTAGAAAACAAATGATGAGAAATAAGTAGAGTAATAGAACTTACTAATAGGGAAGGATAAGAGAAAATTTGTACGTTAGGATGAAGTGTATAATAGCTGATATAGATAGCAGTAAGAACAAATATGGAATCAATTCCCCAAAATAAAGCGATTCTTTTTTTGTATGTCAATGTGGTCCCCTCCTTTATAAAATCTCATTCCGATAAATATTTATACGTAATTCGGATACTACGAGGTAATATTCACGCTTTTTAAAATATCCCTAAAAATTTCTTTTTCTTTATCATTTCGGGAATCTCTCTAATAACATTTTCACTAGCTAATAGTAGTTCTGCATTTTCTCTGAATAGGTATACATAATCAATACCATATGAAGCTTCTAGTAACTCATATGCTTCCTTCATTTTGAAAGATCGATTGTTCGTATTATGTGCATCAGATGCAATAAAGTGAGTTAAGTTAGCCTCTACTAATTGCTCAGAGAATTTTTTAATATTTTTCCCAAAGTATCCAGTAAGACTTGCCGCTGTTACTTGACTCAAAACACCATTTTTCACAAATTCATATAGAAGTTTCGGATTTTCTTGTAAAGTTTTATTTCTTTCTGGATGGACTATAATTGGAACTAATCCTTCTGTTTGGATATCATAAAAAAGTCTTTCTGCGAATCTAGGAACAGTTGATGATGGAAATTCAATAAAAAGATAATTACCTTGA
Source organism: Bacillus sp. B1-b2 (assembly GCF_009183415.1). Lineage (GTDB taxonomy): Bacteria > Bacillota > Bacilli > Bacillales > Cytobacillaceae > Niallia. The sequence goes on from NZ_WEHU01000004.1 coordinate 60,521, forward strand.
ACCAGTGTTAGAATTTCTTGTTTTTGATAATCTTCTAATAGTTCACCATATATATGAACTTCTTGTCCTGGTAGTATAGTTAGTGGAATTTCCTCTTGTTTTAAAACAAGATTTAGATTATTTACACCATCTATAATAATAGATCTAGGATTATGGTATTTGTTATTTTTATGATGAGGTGTAGCAATAATCGTTTCAATCCCTTCCTGTACAGCAACTTTAGCCATTTCAATACTATCCTCTATTGTTGCCGGACCATCGTCCACACCAGGCAATATATGACAATGAATATCAATCATTTACTACACCTCTTTCTTAAATACTTCCATTATCTAATACTATTTTCCTATAACAATAAAACATATTATCATTGCTACATCAAACCGTAAATAGCGAAGTTTGTCGAATATAGTCTAATAGGTTGTTAATTTGTTCCATAGTAATAATAGTTTCCTTTTTTATCTACTTTCTTATTGTTTAAAACAACTCCAAGTAATTTACCTGTAGTGGCTGTTAAATGTTCCTTCGTTTTTACTACTGCTTCTTTGTCAGTTGTTCCACTACTAACTACTAAAATACTACCTTGGCAAAGATTTGCTAGTACCTGAGAATCTGTAACAGCTAGTACTGGTGGTGTATCAAATAATACAATATCGAATTCCTCTAACGCAGCTTCAAGGAAATGATTCATAGCACGTGAACCTAATAATTCAGATGGATTTGGTGGAATTGGCCCACTTGGTAAAACATATAAATTTGCTTCATCATTTTGATGTATTGCTTCCATTAAGCCCATTTGATTTGTAAGAATAGATGTTAATCCACTTGTATTATTTAAATTAAAAGTATAATGTACAGTTGGCTTACGTAAATCTGCGTCTACTAGAAGCACTGTTTTCCCTTGTTGAGCAAAAACGATTGCAAGGTTAGCTGCAGTTGTTGATTTCCCTTCTCCCGGTCCTGCAGAAGTTACCAATATAGAGCGGATTTCTTCATCTACACTTGAATATAGAATGTTTGTACGAATCGTTCTATATTGCTCTGATATAGGGGACTTGGGATCATACTTTGTAACTAACTTTCTTCGATTAAGGGATAGTCCACCCTTTTTTGCTTTCTTATTTAGCGCCAAGTGAAGCACCCCTTCCTCTAACAGTAGTATTTCCTCTTAACTTTGCTTCTTGACTTTCATCAATAGTGGTGATAGAACCTAGTACAGGTAAATCTAATAATCTTTCAATATCTTGCTCTGTTTTCACCGTGTTGTCTAAATACTCTAATAGGAAAGCTAAACCGATACCAATCATTAGCCCTACTACAGCTGCAATCGCAATATTAAGTGGCGGATTTGGACTTATTGGCGATTGATTTTCTTGATCTTCTGCTAACGGTAATACTTTAACGTTGTCAATTGTCATAATATTCTTAATTTCTTTTTCGAATACTTCTGCCGTTTTATTAGCAATCTTTAAAGCTAAAGCCGGATCTGAATCAGTGACTGATAGAGTCATAACCTGTGAGTTTTGTGCACTTTCAACAGCTATCTTACCATTTAATGCTGCAACAGACATGTCTAAATCTAACTCTTCTTTAACAATATTTAAAATGGCTGCACTTTTAAGGATTACACTATAAGTACTAATCAATTGAATGTTTGTTTGAACTTCTCCTGCATTATAAAAGGTAGATGACTCATCCTTTTGTTGGTTAACAAGAATTTGTGTTGAAGATTTATATTCTGGTGTGATTACGAAGTAACTAACTACCCCACTAATAATCATTGCGACTAGAGTAATGGAAATAATTAAGGCAATTCTTTTCTTTAATGTCTCAAATAATTCTTTTAAACTAATAGTTTCTTCCATGACTTCCTCCTATAAGAAAATAAAAACCAAAAAATATTATATCATAAAACATTGCGAATTATGGCATTTCTTGTCATAATTTTAATAGATTTGTAAATTAGGGATTTACTTAAATTAATATACCAATTAATTTACATGATTAATAGTTGTTTTTTTGAATAGGGATAACTTTCCTATGCTTTTCAAAATTACCTGTAGACAAATGTGTTACTATTATACTTATTTAGGAGGTTACAATGAAAGCAGCAATTATATCTACACTTTCTATTATTCTCGTAGTGATTTTAATCATCGGGAATATCAACTGGAATTTACAAACAGACAGTCCACGCTCTAAAGAGACTAATTCTTCATCTAGTGCAACCGAAGAAAAAACGGACGGATACTTTAGTCAGGATTACTATACAAGTTTTGCTAGTTCATGGCCTGAAAGTGCACAAAAAGTACTTGAAACAAAACTCTCTGAAAAGAAAGCATTTCATATTGTACTACTTGGATCTAATTCCATTGGAAATCAAGATTTGGGCCTAATCACTCCACTGAAGGAAGCATTAGCAGCAAAATATGATAAATATGTAACAATAGAAAGCATTAATTATGATGGTACTTCTAGTGATTATGTAGATAATCAAGCATATGAAGCTTTAGCTAGTAAGAAACCAGATATGGTTATCTTTGAGCCATTTTTATTAAAAGATAATAGTGTAGTCGATATTTCTACTACTTTGAACAATATCAGTAGTGTTATAACCGAAACAGAAGAAGCTTTACCAGATGTGACATTTATCCTTCAGCCAGCACAACAAATTTATAATGCCAGTCTTTACCCTAAGCAAGTACAAGAACTACAAGCATATGCCGAGGAACAAGGTATTACGTATTGGAATCACTGGGAATCTTGGCCGAATGCTAAGGATGAAGCAGTTCTTGAATACATAGAATCAAAAGATGGTGTATCATTTCCTAATGAAAAAGGGTACGAGGTTTGGAGCAAGTATTTAATTAGCCAACTTATTTCAAAGTAAAGCGAGTTATTCTCGTTTTACTTTTTTTGTAATCGTTCATTATAAAGCACGAAGTTTTTCTTAACATGTTCGTTATAAGCCGTAAATAATATTTGTGTTACATTTTGGTAAAGTTTAATAGCTTTTACGTTCTCTTTCTTTTTATCTCTAATCATTAAATTTCATTTCCTTAAACATTCAGCACATGCTTATGGTCTTGATGAGAAATTATTGCCTTCAGCAAATCATAAAGAAATCAATATGGATGGAAGGAAAATATTAATGAATCTAGTATCGGGGGAATTATCTTTATATTAGCTTATGTTATGAATTTGAATATATTTAGATCTAGGCTTGAGGAAGAATGAGATAATGAGGTGACGATGAATGAAAGAGCTTAAGAGCCTAAAACCTTTAATATAGTAGATATTACTCAATAATAAATACTTTGTACCTATTAAAATCATAGAAAAATTTAATATACCAAAAAATAGTAGAAAAATAGTACTACTTCCATCTTTAGAATATGCTAGAATATTAATGTTATACGTTTACTGTATAGAAACTACTAAAGAAGGGTTTTTGGTGATGAGGAAGAAAGTATTTTTATTGGTTGCTGTATTATTTTTTAGTTTGGTATTTCCTTCTAACTTAAGTATTAGTTATGCAATGGAGAAGACAGAATTAAGTCCGGTTTCTAATTATTACTTGGTTCATTATAATGGAGAAGAACAGAGTTTTAATCTTAATGAAGAAGTTATTTTACACTTAGTTGGCTGGACAGATGAGTATCAGAACTCTGTTCAAGCATATATAACCGATTCTTCAGGTGATCATGAGGTTTTCTCCATTGAATTGAGTGACGAATTGCAGAAGTTTTCTCTTTCTGAAGAAGAGACCGTCTACTATCGAATTGTTATATCTCCTATATATAAATTGGAAGTTATCGAGCCTGAATCTATTACAAATCAAGTTCTGGTTGTAGCAGAAAATGAGAACGGTACTTCTATGGAAGAGACAAGAAAAGTAGATGCATATGGTACTGTCCATGATAATCTAGGTTACACCTACTATAAGACAGGTGCAGATCAAGAAAAAATGGAAATTACCAAAGAAGATTATGAGGCACTGAGTTCTACGACAGAATATCCTGCTTCTGAAGAGGATATTCAAGAAACAGAAGACATTCCTGTAAATGAGGAAAATACTACTAGTATAGTAGAAGATCCTAGTGCTTCTACTAATGCACAAGCAAGAACTTTTTCTACTCAAAGTGTAACTTTAACGCCTTCCATTAAATATGCGAGTCATATGCAAGACTTCGGTTGGCAACTTCCTGTTGCAGATGGAGCGGTATCTGGAATAAGTGGACAGTCCAAAAGGATGGAATCCATAAGCATTTTTATAGAAAATTCTCCATATAGTGGCAGTGTTTCCTATAAAACACATGTACAAGACTTTGGATGGATGACAAGTGTAATGGATGGAGAACTTGGTGGCACAGCTGGTGAGAGTAAGCGGATGGAAGCTATCCAAATCAGTTTAACTGGTCAAATGGCTGATCACTATGACATCTATTATCATGTTCATGTTCAAGATTACGGCTGGCTTGGTTGGGCGAAGAATGGCGAATCTTCTGGTACAGAGAGTTTGTCTAAACGTATAGAAGCAATTGAAATTAAATTAGTGAAGAAGGGTGTTGCTGCACCAGGTACAACGTCGAATGCCTTTATCACTAATCCTTCTGTTGATTATTCTACTAATGTTCAATCAATTGGATGGCAACCTAATGTTTCAGATGGCGAAGGAAGCGGTACTATTGGACAAGCAAAACGACTTGAAGGAATTAAAATTAGTCTAAAAAATCAGCCGGTTGATGGAAACATCGTCTATTCCACTCATATAGAATCTTATGGATGGTTAAATACTGTCTTTAATGGACAAGTATCTGGCAAATCTGGGGAAAACAAACGAATGGAAGCAATTCGTGTTAATTTAACTGGACAGATGGCTAATGAGTATGATGTCTATTATCGTGTTCACGCACAAGACTATGGCTGGCTTGGTTGGGCGAAAAACGGGGCATCTGCTGGTACAGAAGCTCTTTCTAAACGCCTTGAAGCAGTAGAAATTCAGTTAGTGAAAAAAGGTGCTGCTGCTCCTGGTACGACTGATAGAGCGTTTATATCTGTTCCATCTGTTTCCTACTCTACTCATATTGAAAATATTGGATGGCAAGGTATTGTTAAAGACGGTGCTGCAAGTGGTACTTCTGCACAAGCCTTAAGATTAGAAGCCATTCAAATGAAGATAGAGAACAACCCTTTTAGTGGAAACATTATGTATTCTACACATATCGAGGGAATTGGTTGGGTTAATAATTCATCTAATGGACAAGTATCTGGAACAGCAGGACAAAGTAAACGTATTGAAGGAATTCAAATCAGCTTAACTGGAGAAATTGCAGAGAAGTATGATGTTTATTACCGCGTTCATGCCCAAGACTACGGCTGGCTTGGTTGGGCAAAGAATGGCATGAAAGCTGGAACAGAAGCCATGTCGAAACGTTTAGAAGCTATTGAAGTTAAATTGGTTGAAAAAGGTAAAGGGTCATCTGTTAGTGCTTCAACTGCTTTTAAACAACCAAACACTATCTTTTTAGATCCAGGACATGGTGGTAAAGATCCTGGTGCAATGGCTAATGGTTTCACAGAAGCTGGTTTAAATTTAGCTGTTGCAAAGAAAGTAGAGAGAATATTAACTGATCGTGGCTATACTGTTTATATGGCTCGAACAACTGATACATTTGTAGAATTAATTGATCGTCCTAAGCAAGCAAATGCTATTAATCCAGATCTTTTTGTTAGCATTCATCATAATTCTAGCACTTCCAAAACTGCATCGGGTATTGAGACTTATTTTTATAAATACGATCCAGCGTACCCTTCTGAAATTAATAGTGGTATGCATAATAATCCAGAACGAATTCTAAAAAGTACACAATTAGCTAATTTAATTCAAAATAAAATGATTAGTTACACTGGAGCAGTAAACCGTGGCGTTGATGGAGAAACATTTAAAGTTCTTAGAGAAACCGCTGTTCCTGCAGTATTATTAGAATTAGGTTTTGTGAGCAATTCATCAGAACTTGCTAAATTAGTAACAAGTAGTTATCAAGATAAATTAGCAAAAGCTATTGCGGATGGAATTACAGAGTATTTAACAATGCACTAAGCAAAAATATCCCGTGGAGATTTAAACCTCCACGGGATATTTTTTATATTTTTCTTCCAACTTGGAAGAAGAATCGGATTATAAGCGGCGGATGGAAGAGTTTGAAAGATATTGTCTCTTTGTCGCTACAGCTAAATGAACTTTGTAGCCATACCATAAGTCATTTTTCCTTCGCTTTTTTCGTGATTCTATTGAGGATTTTGAGGAATTCAGCTCGAAGTTCATTCAGAGGAATATCTCTGAGGGATAGAGTCTGAAACTAAAAATCCACAGTCGAGACGGAAGATTATGTCATGCCTTAACCGTTTCACTAAATCCTTAATAAAAGGAGTTCTCTCTGTCATTCTAGCGATAAAGAGTAAATTAACGCTACATCGTTTAGCTCAATAGGCCTTCCAAAACGCGATTTCTTCGTTACCACAGCGAAGATTTGTTCCATATCAATGGTAGAAAAAACAACTTCAAACGTTAGGTAGGTTCTAAATTATATTATTCTAGTAGGTCACATAGGTTTCTATTTCGTATAATAGTCAATAGGAGTCTTCCTGCAGTCTTTATTAGTTTATATGGTGTTTACTAACTTCGACATTTTGGGGAGGTACTCCTTCTTTTGTGTCTCTGAGGCTTGTGGCTTTAAGTATTAAATTATGAAATTGATTCATGTAATAATATATTAATTATTTTTATTAAAATCTTCACTAATTAAATGATCAACACTAGTACCTAATTTTTTAGCTATCTTCTCTAATATTTGAAGCGAAGGATTATCTTGTATTCCTCTATCTAGATTACTTAAATAGGTTTTGGATACTCCAGATTCTTTTGCTAATCTGGAAATGGAATAGCCCTTTTGTAATCGTAGATATCTGATTCTTTCTCCAATCATAGAATCTCCTCTCCCTATTTCACTCAATATTTATTAGCCCTTCTTTTTTTAGGACTCTCAAAAAAGATTCTACTTGTTCCTGACAATCTAACTTACTTACTTCATATTTCGTTAAAAGGTTGTTCACTAGGCTGTCGATTGTAATTGGCTTTTGTATATATCCCCATATATCCCCACCAATTGCTCCTAAATTATAATATTTTCCATTTGCAACACTTAGCATTACTTTTTCCCCATTCATATCACTTACGATATGTCCAGGTGTCTGTGAAACTGTAGTGTTTAAATCAATATTTAGTTCTGTTTTACTCATAATAATCATCTCCAATAAAGGTATGTAAGATCCATTCTGCTAGCTCATTTGCAGTAAAATAAGAATCTGGCCTAGTGATTTGGACAATTTTTATAGATTCTAAAAGTCTCGTTGTAGTTGATAGATGCCAAGGTAATAACCCTAATGGTTGAAGAAATATATTACGAAAGGTGTGCATATAAAGTGTTTGAAGTCTTTCTAAATTTAGTACTTCTTTGTATTTAATAGTAGAACACCTTTCCTTTTTCAACTCAATAACACCCACCAAAGGAAGCGCTTTATTTTCATATTGCATTTGAATTGGTACACTATATTTTTCTTCCCTATATGCAATTGCTTGATAATTATCTGCATCCATTTTAAAACTATTTAAGCTTTCTAACCACAATTTTTGATAGGGATATGAGGGGATGACAACAGAACCTTTATTTGTTGTTTCTACTAAAGGAATAATATCATCAGTAATTAATTTGTATCCTTTTTCAATAAATGCTCTTGCTAGGGTTGATTTACCAGCACCACATTCTCCCACAATAGCATATGCCTTTCCATTGATGGCAATAGCACTGCCATGTAAAGGTAGAATGTTTCTTTGCATAAGAAGTGCTCCCATGCATGTTCCAAGCAAGTACAAACGAATCTCATCTTGTTTATTGTTATCTAATGGACAGACATATATATTACTGCCTCTTTCTATTGAAAAGATGGCAATGCCTTGTGCACAGAATAAGACGGAATCATGACTGAATACAAAATGACTATGAGGATTAGACTTAGAGGACCACTCTTCCTGTAAATCTTTTTTTATGATATGTATATCTGTTTTTGTTTGTTTATCTACATATTTGATGAGCTCCGGTAGGTAGAACTCACTATAGATTTTAGAGCCAAAAGCATCATAATAATAGATATTTTGGATAGTAGGCATAGATCCTCCTTTTTTAGATGGTTTTCTATGACATAAGAAAAGCCTCTACTCTTTAGATAGTGTAAGAAGGCTTTTCATTGTAAATCTATAAGTACAATATTTCTATTAGCTCCAACCTAATTCTCCCCAAGGAGTACCAGATTCATAAGTATTGTCTAGACTGTTAAAATTAAAGGTACTTGCCATTGTTTTATTGATATCTAAAACTTCTAATGTTGGTTCTTTCCATTCTAATTTTTCCATTTATATCACCTCCCTTCAAATGAATTTTTTCATAAAACGATAGAAGATAACACTTCTCATCAGCAGACGTATATCTCTATCAACTGCAAAATCAGTTCTCACTTCTGACTCTGCTTTTTCTAGCCCGATTTTAAGCATGGCTTTATTAAGGTATGGTGATATATCTTTGTTGCTGAACATTTCCCTAGATTCTTCTACGAATAAGTCCCATTTAGGAAGCATTCTATGTGCCCAATCTTTTCCTTGTGCTCCTCTAACTTGTTGATTTAGACGTACTTTATCTGGGAGAAATTCTTTCATTGCTCTTCGTATTAACGCCCTATCCATGCCATTTTGTACATACTGATCCTCTGGTATAGATAAACAGTAGCGAATGACACGCAAATCATTTGTAGGATCACGACTAATCAAACCGTACTTTAAGGATAATTTGGATGAAAATGTATTGGTCGCATTCCAATGAAATAAATCATCAAAGTGCCTTTTTCGATGCTCATAGGCATTATTTGTAGTAAACCAACCTGCTTCTCCTATCCCAACATGATGCAATTTATCATATACATTCATTTTCTTCGCAAAATCTGGATTGATTAGTGGTAATACTCCTTGATTGTTGTTCTTATTTATTGTTGGTAAAGCCTCTTTTATCACTAAATTTGCAACCCTACTTCTTGAAGTGCTGATTCTTTTACTGAATTGCGCTACCTCTTGATAAAGCTTTATCCAATTGAGTCGTTTTAATAAAAGTGGATAATAATCCTGTGGTGACCCCCAGGAAATAGAAAGATTCCCTCTGTTCCCATTTAATAAGATGCCGATATCCTGTTTTTGTGCTTGCTCATAGATTCCATTGATCCAAAAAGAATTCTCAAAGAACTTATAGGGCATTTCCATGGTTTCTAGAAAGGTATCCATATCCGAATAAGAATCTTTACCTTCAAAAGCTAAATAATAATCGTTAATGCCTCCTACAAACTCTACTGTTGATTTAATATATGGTGTTTCATTTGATAGTAGATTTTTTGGTCCATATGGTTGAAAATCCTTAGGTGGTGTGTAACTAAAGGTTGTTAAATCAGTATCCATGTTTTTCCTAGCAATACTCACGACCGATCCAGAATCTAAGCCTCCACTCAATTGAGATCCAACCTTTTTAAATGTCCTTAATCTTGCTTGTATAGCAGATTGATATACCTCTAAAAAGGCATCTACATAATCTTGGCTATTACTGTATCTTACTGGTTTAATCTCTTCACTCAGATGACTATATCTACTTTTCTTCATAGATCCTTTTTCTACTATTAAATAGTGAGCTGGTGGTAATTGTGCTATGGCTTTATATGGTGTACTAGAGACATCGGCTACATCTACTACTCCAGAAATTGCTAGATACTCTGCCAACCATTCCTTATTTAAATCTTTATTAATATTAGGAAGACTTAATACCGAATCAATTGTTGTGGCAAAAGCTAACCGATTATCTTGATAGTGATAATAGAGTGTTCTGCTACCAGAGAAATCTCTTGCAGCAAAAAGCCTCTGCTTCCTTATGTCCCATATAACAAAAACAAAATCACCGATTAAGTGCTTTGGTGTTTCTTCCTCCCATTTTGCATATGCTAGGAGTATGAGTTGGCTATCTGTTATATTTTTTTGATTATGATGATTTATTTTTAACCTATTCATTAATTCTGAACGATTATCTATAATGGCATCTGCAGTTATGACTAATTTCCTTAATGAATCATAAAGGGGAAGCTTTTCCCCAATTGATTCAGGTGTAATCCATTGAGCATGACACCCCATAAATATCTGTTCCATTTTAAACACTTGTATATCATCAGCAGGGAATGGTTGGAATCTACTCATCATTAAGTGAATATGTTCGTCAGAAATATGTTCATTATCTATGTTATAAATACCAGCAATCGCACTCATATATTCCGCTCCATTCAACCAAACATTTCTTTATAACGAACGAAAACGTTAATAAAAAAGCTTAAACAGTCTATTTAGTTTATATATTCTTAATAAAGAACATATCATTTTTTTCTCTACTATTCAACTAATAATTTACTATTTCTAATATTTTTTACTTCACTGTCATTTCGTTCATTATCTCATCCCACTCTAAGCAAAAACGATAGATATCCTCTTCTACTAGCTCACTACCTGTTTGTACTTCGATAATCTCCATTAAACTAGTAGCTCTTAATGCGTGCTTTGTACCTAGGGGGATGTGAATTACATCTCCTGCTCGAATAGGACGGATCTGATCATTGATGATAAGTACTCCTTCCCCTTTTACCACTGTCCATATCTCACTTCTTTTATAGTGAACCTGATAACTGAGATTTTTTGACGACTCCACACAAATTCGTTTTGTTAGCACTTCCTCTCCCTCACTATACTTAATATGCTCTAATACTTTATACCAGCCCCATCTTCTTTCTTCATACATAGGACGCTCTTCTAGATTCTTTAAAACATCCTTCACTTGTGGACTAGATTCTTTATCTGTCACAAGAATTCCATCAGGACTTGCGGCTACTACCACATTGTCTAAACCAATCAATGTAATAGGGATATCTAGTTCATTTACAATATGGGAATTTTTAAGTCCTTCACTGACAAATCCTTTCCCGTTAATCGGATCCTTTATTTCTTCTGTTAGGGTATTCCAAGTGCCTAGGTCCTTCCAGTACCCTTCATAAGTTAGAGCAATAATATCTTTTGCTTTTTCTACTACTTCATAGTCAAAACTATTCTTAGGTAACAAATGATATTGATTTAGTAACTGCTCATATTGTATTGGTAATCCTTTATCTATTAAGATTTGGAGGATATACTCCAGTCGGAAAGCAAATACTCCACAATTCCATAATGCTTGGTATTCGATTAATTTTCTTGCCGCTTTTTCCTTTGGTTTTTCTTTAAAGGACTTTACATGCATATATTCACTATTTATTTCTTCTGAAGGGACAATGTATCCATATTTTTCAGATGGAAAGGTTGGTTTCACTCCTATTAGTGCAAGATCTGCATTACTTTCCCTTATCTTTTCTTCCATTTCTTTTACTTTGACAAAAAATTGATTTTCAACATATGGGTCTACTGGGAGCATTGCTACTACTTCATTGGGACTACACCCTTTTATGGAGTATAGATAGACAGCAGCTAGTGCAATAGCTGGGAAAGTATCTCTTCTTTCTGGTTCCACTACAATAGGAACATGAGAACCTAACTGAGTATGAATCATTTCTACTTGTGATTTACTTGTGGCGATAACAGAGTCTTCAGCTAGATTATTTTTCGCAAGCTGCCCCCAAACCCTTTGAACCATAGATTCCTTTTCTCCATACTCATTGGATAATACCTTTATAAATTGTTTCGATCTCGCATCGTTTGATAATGGCCAAAGACGCTTTCCTGATCCTCCTGATAGAAGAACTAGTTTCATTGTATTCCTCCTTTTTCATAAAACGAGTTAAGCTAATGTTTGGTTACTAGCTAACTCTTGTGTAGTTAACATTCTTCTAAGTGGACCTTTTGCTTCAGATAGTGCTCTATATTCACCTTCTTGTATGACCTTTCCATCATCGAGAACTACTACTTTATCTGCATTTCTAATAGTAGATAAACGATGTGCTATAACAATGATTGTCATAGTTCCTTTCAATGCATCAATTGCTTGCTGAATCTTCCTCTCATTCTCACTATCTAATGCACTTGTTGCTTCATCAAGCACAAGGATAGATGGTTTTCTGAGAATCGCTCTAGCAAGGATAAGGCGTTGACGTTCCCCTCCAGAAAGCCTAATTCCTCTATCCCCAATAATAGTATCTAATCCTTTTGGCATTTTTCGAACAAATGTATCTGCAGCAGCAAACGTCAATGCCTCCCATAAATCTGATTCACTTGAATTAGGTGCCACCATTTGTAAGTTTTCGCGAATACTACTGTGGAATAAAAAGGGCTCTTGAGCTACGTAACTAATGGAATTCCTATATCTCAACACGTTCTCTTCTGTTATAGGCTCTCTATTAACAAGTACCTCCCCCTTTTCTGGTTTTAATAAGCCCATAACCAAATCTATCAAGGTTGTTTTTCCCGCACCTGAGGATCCAACTATTGCAGTGGTCTTATTCTTAGGGAATTGGATATGAATATTTTCAAGGGCCCAATTATTTTGAGATTGATTGTATCTATAGGATACATTTTTGCATTCAATGGCACTTTCTAGGATAAATGTTTTATTGTATGGCTCTTCATCCTGCTGAAGAAAATTCCATTCCTGCTCTTTACTGCTTTCTTTTTGTACTTGCAGTAAATGACTTAAAGCAGGGAACATAGATACTGTTTGTTCCAAGCTACTTTGAATAGAGGAAAATTTGGGCCATAATCGAGAAAAAATTAAGATAACTAGCATTAATTTCTCCGGTTGTATCTTTAGAAATGAATAAGAGATATAGACAAAAAAGATAATTAAAAGTCCTGCAGCAACACGATATAAAAAGGCTGACTTGGAATTCAGCTTAACTAGATTCATGATATTTTGGTGAATCTGATTAGACATATTTTGAAACCACCTATTAAATGAGGACTCTAACCGATTACTTTTCATATCTTTCATGCCATTAAGCTGTTCTGTAATTCCACCAAAATAATTTGACATTAAATCTGTTGTTTCTTTTCCTAGCAGTTTTGATCCTTTGACAAACTTCCTCATATAGAAAGCAATGGCCCCTCCACAAACAATAACAACTAATGTCAAAGAAGGAGATAAAAGCAGCGCAAGAGCCACTTGAACAAGAGTAAAAAAGACAATGCCAATTAATTGAATAATGCCATGTGTCCCCACTCCTACCCTTGATATTTCTGTTGTTAAAATATAGTTAAAATCAGACTTCCTTTTATTCAAATAGTACTCCCATTTCGCTTTAAGCAGGGATTCATATGTTTCTACTCTTAAATGCCTAATATAGTTCTGCTGAATCTCCGTGTTTAAAACAGTCTGGTATCTTTGTAGCAACGCTTGCCCTGTAATCAACATAAAATATAGAACTAGAATAAATGGCAGATTTAATGTAAAAGGTAATTGTTCTAATCCTTCCACTAATATATTCAACGGAAAGACATTACTAATAGAAGCCTCCAGTAACCCTATGACTGCTAGCATTGGAACAAGTAGATAGATACTAATACCTTCGATAGTACTAATGAAAATACTTAGAAAGATATTTAAATAGATTTTGGACCCAGTGACTTCCTTTAGTTTCTTTAAATAAATGATGAGATTTCTCATTTTTATAATCTCCTGAATGTAACTTTTCGTTTTATCACAGCTCTCCATCCCCAAAGGAACGGTCTTAACGGGATGTAAAGAAAATGTAAGGCTCTAGGTAATGGTAATACTTCTGCATCAAATGAATTCCTATTAAATTTCCATGCTACATATCTCCATTTTTGCAAAGTAGGCTTTATCTGGTATAAATAGGTCTTAGCTATTTTTTCCCATTCTTTATTAGGAGGAGAATAGAAATGTATTCTCTCTTTCATAAATTGAAATGCATGAAAAGCGAGATACTTTTCCTTTTCGGTATACCCTATCTTTTTATTCGGTACAAACAGCCCTAATTTTCCTAATAACAACATTGTTTGGCCAAAAAGATGGCTAGACTTATTTTCCTTTATTTCAATAGGACAATTCTCTAAGTTTACGTTAGCATTCAACATACGAGTAATGTCTAAAAGCCATCTAATTCTAAACCAGCCATGCCTTGCTCCATGAGTAATAAGATAATAAAACAGCATCCCTTCATCTAATATATAGACTGTTTTATCCGTTACACTAATTGCCTTTCTCTTTTCCCATAATTCTTCAAAGCTCGGTTCTTTACTTGGACCTGGATGCAAAGCCCAGTGGATTTCCACCTTACAGTTTCTATCTTTATTAATCATTTCTATATGATGAACACGTTTTTTCCAATTTTTTATTTTTTTAGGAGGCTCATATCCTTTTTCATACCCTAATAGTTGGAGAATCATTATTGTTTTCTCTAAGTCATTAAACGAAATGAGTATATCTAAGTCCTTTGAAGTTCTTGAACTAAGATTTTCAAACAGATAGTAAGATAGAATAGGGCCCTTTAACGTCAACATTCTTATATGCTCTTTTTGTAGCATTTCGTTAATTTGCTCCAATTCTTTTGTTAAATTTAGCATATCTATAGTATTTTTCATGTATAAAATCTGCAATTGTTCTCTTATCATTGAAGGAATTAACTGGGAATTACTTTCTGCAATTTTTATATAAATGGCAGGATAAACTTTATGAAATGTAACCAGATTCATAAATTCTCCCCAATTCACTTTAAGAGCATATTCTTCTATTAATTTAGTAGCATTCTTTTGCTCATTCAGCAAATTTAGTAAGAATTGGAATTCTATTGGACAATTATCTATTTTGATTTCTCGATACCTCTTCATCTTTCCCACCTCTGTTCCTTTTTCCCCTAGCAAATGTATTAACAATTGTAAAATTATCTTTATTTTCAACTCCAGTTACATATAAAGACCCGCTTCTCACCCAAGCATGGGCATGCATCTCTCCATGTTGATCCCGAGCAATACCTAAATATAATGTTATCTCTATGTTTCTTCGATTAAGCATCCTTGTGGCAGCTATCGCTTGAACCATACAGGCACTTTCCCAAGCAGTATATCTACTCATCGTTTGAACTGCATAAGAGACCGCTTTTATTACTTTTTCATCCTTACTAGTAATCACTGGTGTCTCTACTGATTCCTCCCCTAAAGTAGGAGCAACTTTTTTAAATGGCAATAGTTTTAAGTACCTCCCTCTTGCCAAAAAAATAAATGCCTCTAACATTAGGCATTTTTGTTTAAAATCAAGCTTTATCCATTTCTTTAATTTCCTAATCATTCTAAATAGCCTCTCAAATCAACCATTTCCAATAAATCATTTGCAAGTGATTCCCTAATAAAAAGATCTACCTGTTGTTCACACTCTTTTTCTGACACTACATACTCTTCCATTAATAAAGAGATCACTTGTTGTTTGCTAATAGGATACTGGCAATACTCCCAAATAAAACTTCCAATTTCTCCAAGTCTATAATAGGTATTCATATTCTGATTCCAAGCATAATTTTCATTATCGATTTCTTTTAATTGAATTGTTTTATTGCTTTGATAAGCTATAGGTTCCATTACTTCCTGCTTCATTACCATCCCTTTATTCCTCCTTAGCCAATAGCTCTCCGCTTAGCCCACTGAACATCTGCTATGGTAAATGTTTTTATTCTGCTTTGATTTAACCTACCTTTTGGTTTTTGTTTGTATCCTTTTGTAACTTTATCATCAACAAATTGCTTAAACTCATACCTAAATCGTTCAGGTGAGAACTTTAACGCATGATTTCTACAATTAGCTGGTAGGAAATCTAATTGCTCAAATTCTTCCACTGCCTGCTTAATTGCTTGAGCTGTTTGTTCATAGAAGAAATATCCAGTTGGGTACTCTGACTCCTTGTAACCATTAACCGTTTCAAGAGAACCACCTTTTCCATATGCAATTACTGGTGTACCACATGCTTGTGCTTCTAAAGGAGTAATCCCAAAGTCTTCTTCTGCAGCAAAAATAAAGCCTTTTGCCCTTTGCATATGATCTTTTAAGACTTCAAAAGATTGATACCCCATTAAAGTGACATTAGCACCAGCTTTTGCTTTTATCTTCTTAAAATCAGGTCCGTCTCCAATTACAATTAACTGCTTCTCTGGCATTAGCGAAAAAGCTTCTACAATTTTATCTATCTTCTTATATGGAACCATCCTGGATGCAGTTAGATAAAAGTCTTCCTTTTCTCTATGGAAACTAAATCCCGATACATCTATTGGAGGATATACTGTTCTAGCCTCTCTCTTATATACCTTCCAAATCCTTTTCCCTATAAAATCAGAATTTGCCATAAAAAAATCTACACCATTCGCAGTCCGATAATCCCAATCGCGAATTCTATGTAGAAGAAATTTTGTTATATATCCTCTTATTCCTTTGTCCAAACCAGCCTCCTTCAAATATTGATGTTGAAGATCCCAAGCATATCGAATTGGAGAGTGTACATACGAAATGTGAAGCTGATCAGGACCTGTAATTACTCCTTTCGCTACAGCATGAGAACTAGAGATGATTAGATCATAACTTGATAAATCTAATTGTTCTATAGCTAATGGCATGAAAGGGAGGTATGTTCGATATTTACTTTTGGAAAATGGTAGCTTCTGAATAAAGGTTGTCTTAACTTCTTTATTCATGATAAATTTCCGATCTTTTTCTTCTAAATAATCTATCGTACTGAAAAGGTCCGCATCTGGATAAAGTTTGAGAATTTCCTCTAATACCTTTTCTGCTCCGCTATAGACAACTAGCCAGTCATGTATGATTGCTACTTTCAAGACTTCTTCCTCCTTAGTATTTAACGTTTTAAATAGGATTCATTTCATATCAAAAATACTACCATTTTTCAATACGATGCCTTTGCAGGGACACCTACAGCAGTTTTATTTGGAGGTATACTTGTTAATACTAGAGAAAGTGCTCCTATTTTAACATTATCAGAGATTCTAATTTCTCCTAAAATTTTTGCCCCTGTGCCAATAAATACGTTATTTCCTAATATCGGTGGTCCAAAACTTTTAGTGGGTGTATCTTTATAACCAATAGTTACCTGATGAAATATGGTTGAATTATCACCTATTTTAACTTTTGGATGAATAACAATCCCATTTCCTCCATGTGGTAGTCTTAAACCTCTCCCTAACATACAACTTGCTGGAATTTGAGCGTTATTAACAATTCTCACAAATATAACATCTAAAAATCTATATACGAGTGTAAGTAATTGTTTTATAAGCGGTGTTTTAACATGATAAAATATCCAATTCCCAAACCTATAAGTAAAAAGCAAACTAATAATCAATGGATCTTTCTTATTATTGACTTTTAAATCTGCTTTTAGTTCTTTGATCAACTTTTGCCCCCCTTTATTTTATACTATAGCAAGCAGCCAATTAGATCATCCTCAAATTAGCATCTGTTTTACTAAGAAACAGATACATCTTTAATTGAATTAGAATTTTTCCCCTTAATCCTATCATCGATAAACTGCTTAAAATCCTTTCGAAACCTTTCACTTGAAAAGTATAAAGAATGTTCTCTGCAATGAGCAGGTTTAATATAGATTTTTTCAAACTGGTTAACAGAATCTGCTATTGCTTCAGGAGTCTGCTCGTAAAAAAAGATTCCTGTAGGATTTATTGATTCATGGTATCCCTTGACTGTTTCACATGCCCCACCCTTTCCAAACGCAATAACAGGTGTGCCACAAGCTTGTGCCTCTAAAGGAACAATCCCAAAATCCTCTTCTGCCGCAAAGATAAATCCTTTTGCCCGTTGCATATGATCCTTTAATACTTCAAAAGGTTGGTATCCCATAATAACAACATTCGAACCCGCCTTTGCTTTAATTTTTTTAAAGTCTGGCCCATCCCCAATTACCACCAATTTCTTGTCTGGCATAAGTGAAAAAGCCTCCACAATGGTATCTATCTTTTTGTACGGTACCATCCGTGAGGCTGTTAAATAAAAATCTTCTTTATTTTCTCTCAATGTAAAAGCTGAAACATCTACCGGTGGATAGACCGTTTTTGCTTCCCTTCGATATGTTTTCCAAATTCTTCTTCCAATAAAATCAGATACACACATAAAAAAATCCACACCATTCGCTGTCCGATAATCCCAGTTTCGAACATTGTGTAGAATGTACCTTGTTATCCAACCTTTCAAGCCCTTATCAAGACCAGTTTCTTTTAAATACTGGTGTTGCAAATCCCAAGCATAGCGAATTGGTGAATAGACATATGAAATATGCAATTGATCTGGTCCAGTTATGACCCCTTTTGCAATGGCGTGAGAACTAGAAATGATTAAATCATATTTTGATAAATCCAGTTGCTCTATTGCTAAAGGCATGAGTGGAAGATAATTCCGATACTTACTCTTTGAAAAAGGTAACTTTTGAATGAAAGTTGTTATTACTTTTTTGTTTTGAATAAAGTGTCTATCCTTTTCTTCCAGATATTCTACTGTACTGTATAGATCTGCATTGGGGTAGAGATTGAGTAATTCTTCGAGCACTTTTTCCGCGCCGTTGTAAACAACTAACCAGTCGTGAATAATTGCAATTTTCAATGTTATAAGCCCTCCTTGCCATTATTTCTATATGCAGCTCACAAAATCTTGTTTAGATGAGGATTGTCAATTCGCTCTATTAGGCACGATACGCTTCACAGGCATTAAAATAATATTTTTTTCGCTCTTATTTAAAAATAAGAAATACATCATTAATAAGTAGATCAAACTAATTATAATAGCGAAAAGTAATATATCAGCAAGAGACGTAACTGTAATAAAAGTCTTTAGTAGGAATCCGACCAAACCTATAATGGCCATTGGAACAAAAAGTATGCCAACTTCTTTATAATAGCGCTTCATCTCTAAGCCAATTTTAAAATAATAAAAATTCATAACAATCGTATTTATCACTTTCCCAATAACTGTGCCTATTGCAACACCAATAATTCCAAATTTCATTGCAAGTGGAATGCTTAACAGCAAATTCAATAATGCTACTGCTAAATACAATTTTGATTGAAAGGAATGCAGATTTTTAGCTTGTAGTATTGAAGTTGCTAATACTTGAACAACAGGTATAAACCGCGAAGAGATAACCAATAGTACAATCCAGTATGCCATCGAGTAACTTTCTCCCGCCCAAATAATTATAAATTCATGGCCAACAAGGGCAAAACCTGTTAATACTAAAGCAGCGAGAATAAATTGTAATCTTGATAATTTAATGAATATATTAGTTAACTCATGATTACTGACATTATTTGTGACCATACGTACAATTTTAGGTAGAAAAAAACCACTTAATACCATAGTTAACTTAGAGTAGACATTATTTATTACTTCAGCTACATTATAAATGGCTACTGCTATAGAACTCACTAATGCTCCTAAAATAAACATGTCAGTTCTTGTATAGATAAAATCAGCCAAGCTAGCTACGAATACCCAGATAGAATAAGCAGTAATTTCCTTCAATAAGCGAAAATCAAATTTATATAATTTTATTTTCATTTTAAGTTTGGCAAAGCAGTAATATATATCTAACATGGAAAGAATAAAATTAACTATAGATATTGCAATTAACACTTCAATAGAAGAATACCCGAGAAACAGAACAGATAATGTAACCAGCGGATTCATAATAAATCGCAGTATGTTCATTATATTACTAAATATAAACTTCTCATGCGCTGTGATAGTTCCGCTAAATAACCTTAATGGAAACGATATCCCAAGATTTATTGCTACTATTATAAGCATTATTTTAAAGCTTCCTATTTCCTCCTCATTTAACCCATTCGAAAATATTATTTCTGCACCTGCAGAAATAATAAGCCCACATATTAAAGCAATCAATCCAATAATAGAATACAGTATCAAAAACATTGCATTGATATTATGATTTTCCTTTTCTTGATTTTTCTCTTTATATGAAGACACGTACTTAACTATGGCATTAGAAAAGCCAAAATCAAATAAGAATAGCATATTCATAACAGACAATGCTAACGAATAAAGTCCGTACTCAGATTGACCGAATAGTCTAAGCGTTATTGGTGTGAGCAATATTCCTGTTATTAAATTAATCAAGGTATTTACATAGGATAAAGCCACACCGAATTTAATCTGTTTACTCAAGTTTTACCCTCTTTTCTATGAAACAATTACAGAATTCATATTATGTTCGTCCCAACATTAGATGGTTAAACTTCACAATAACTTTGAGTTAACAAGATCATCTGAATTTACCATATCTCTATTGATATGTGTTAGAATTTCCCCATAATATTTTAATAATTCTTCATTATCGTATATGGAATTTTCACTTTCTAACATTTCCTCGATTGCAGAAAATATATTGTTATTATCTTCAATAAACCTTATATATGATAGCTGATTTATCCAATCGTACGTTCCCTTAACTTTATGATTATAGTTTTTTATTACTATACACGGTGTCCCTGTTATTGCTGCAAAGACCATACCGTGTAAGCGATCCGTAATCACTAACTTTGATTTTCTAAATTGAGTCCAAATTTTCTCCAATTCTCTACTTCGTTCTTTCTTGCTAATACGGTATGGAACTACCGTATCTGTTATGTCCACGTTGTACCTGTCAGAAACACTTTCAATTATTTTTTCTTTAAAGCTAGAATCAAGAGTACTCTCGACATCATCTCTTAGACAAACTAGGATTCCCTTTCTTTCTACAATTGGTTTGCTTTGCTCTAAATAAAGCACAATATCTGGTGTAAGCAGAACTGTATTATTCAAAAAAGAATGGTTCATTATTTCATAAGATTTCTTTTCTCTACCAACAATGGTCAAATACGGATGAGAATTATATATACTTTTAGTCTTAATAAATTCTGCTTTACCTCGTTCTGTATTTCCAAAATAAATAGTCTGTGGAAATATGATAATTTTGTTTTTCTGGAAATTCTTTATTATATTTCTTCTAAGTCTTTCCTCATCAAAATATTGAATACCGATATTTCCACCGCCCATAAGAGCTATTACATCATTTCCTTTTATTAGATTCTTTACTACATTTATCGATCTCTCTACTTCTACATCTCTAATTTCTATTAACTCATAATCCTTACAGCGGTCTTTTAAAAAAGTAATCATTGCAAATGCAATAGCTTGATCACCTAAATTCCCATGTCTTGGTGTTCCTATTAAGAAAATTTTTGGCTTATTACTTAATTTAATCTGATTTATTAAAGGAATTAATCTTATTGGATTCCAGAGGTACTTTTTTATTATTTCTTTCATTCTCTTCTTTTGAATCAAAAAAGAACTATCCGGTTCATTATGCCTCATTATTCTTATTCTCCCTTAACTTATTAATGAAATATTAACCTACTTCTCAGAATGAATATCGTGTAAAAACTTCCTTTAATTGAGCATTATAGCCGCTCGTATTTTGAATCGTTAATTTACTAGAGTACGATCTATTAAATTTAGTATCTCTTCATCAATAGATTGGTCAAATTTCCGTGCAAAAAGTTTAGAGGAGCTCAATAGTCTATCACAATCCTTCTTTCTAAAAATAGCTGGAAGTTCCGGGCCAGTCCAATCAATGTACTTTAAATTATCATTTATTACTTTCTCCCTAAAAGGAGAGTTCATAATAATGGTTTGAAAAAAGAATTCATCGGGAATATTAACATATTTAAAAAATTTATAGTATTGCGGATCCTCCTCTAGAAATTTACTAATATATTGCAAACAATCTTTTGACAAACACCACCATTGAGAACCTCCATAAAAGTTATAGTCAACTTTTGATCTAGGGATTTTTATCCTTCTGTTCACCTTATAGAGAAAGGTGGTCAATGCATTTGTATGTCTATTTCTAAGATTTAATTTATTTATATGAAAATATCTTAAACGATCATATCCACCATTTGGCCAACCATCATAAGGTAATTCAAAGTATTGAAGAAATTCTTTCCCACGATTTGCCTGAAGCTCATTTTTAATGTATGAAAGACTTTTAATTGGATAGTCTTGTCCACTTAATAAAAGTGCATAATCAAAATTTATATTCTCGTTTAAAAGTAATTCTATACATTCTAGTTCCACTTTAATTAAGCTAATATCTCCCCAATAACATTTATGTCTATTAATAAAATAAATATTTGATTTATGACGATACATTTCCCTTAATTCTATAAATTCTTCATTATCTCCAAATGCATCAAAGTGAATAACAAAAGTACTTGTATCTGAATCTAATTTATCTATTAATCTAGCTATTTGATTAACATTTTTATGTGCCATAATCAAAAATGCCAACTCCATTTTATGCCTCCATATACTCTTATTCTACTTTTTTAATTGATAAGGATTTATCACTAATAAAAAAAAGACCAATAACCTTTTGATATTGACCCGGTAGTAATTAATCTCTTTAAGTTGTTGAATACTGTCAATTGCTTTCCACTTATATCCACCATGTAAAAAAGCTATCGACCTTTCTACAATAGAATCAGCAGTTTTATTTTTTAACAACTTATTTTCTTGTTTTGTAAGCACACTTCTATAATTATTGTATATACCCATTAAGCCTTCTACTTTACTTGAAACATTATCGATTCTATGTTTGGTTTGTTGACCACTATGAATTCTACAATAACCTAATCTCTCGGGGATAAAGTATACGTTTGTCTTCTTTGCCCCTAATGTTAGAAACAAGATATAATCAGGCACGAGTCCTCCATATACTTGAAAATATCCTACCTCATCCAAAATACTTTTTCTGAATAATGTGTGCTGTAAAGAGAATATAGATGCGTTATTTCCAGCTTCTAATAGGAATACATCTTTATACATTCCTTCTGCCATTTTATCTCTCCCAGAATAAGTAGAAAACTCTTCAGATTGTTCTTTTAATACAACACCTGACTCATCCATAAAATAGTGATCAGTTGAGCAAAAATGGCAATCGACATTCTTTGAAAGTGCTTTAAATGTTTTTTCTAAGAAGGTATTTTCCCACTTATCATCGTCATCTAGCATAGCTACATATTCTCCAGTTGTTGAAGAGATTGCCTTCTGGCGGTTATTTAATTGCTTTAAGGGTGGATTATTAATAATATGTCTCATATGAATTTCTTTGTTTTTTTCTATATACTTCTCAAGTATTTTTGAAGTCTCTGGGTCTTGTCCATCTTCACTAATAACAATTTCATCGGGAAGAAGCGTCTGATTATAAACAGATTCTAATGCTTGGTCTAAGAAAAGCGCTCGTTTATGTGTGGTAATTGCAACACTTATGATTCCATCTCTTTTCATTAATTTCTTCCTTTCCTACATGCCATGAAGCAGAAAAGATCAATATGTAAGTATTCTTTTAGCATAATCAATCATATAAAAAAGGTTCTACTTCTTCTACTTTGCATTAGCTATAATATAGTTTTCCACTGTAGAAACTGTTCTTCTAATATCAAAATTATCTTTAAATCTTTGATAGCCGTTATTTGCTATAAGTTTGTATTTATGCTCATCTCTAATTAACTCATCTAATTTCTCAGCAAGTTGTTGATAATTTCCAGGTTCATAAATAATACCAGATATATTATCTTCTACTAGTTCTACAGGTCCACCGATTCCTGAAACAATAACAGGTATATTCGAAGCCATCCCCTCAATTATTACTCTTCCAAATGGCTCTTCTCTTATTGATGCATGTACTAATATATCAATATCTTTCAATAACTCTAGTACATTTTCTTGATGTCCAAGAAATTCAATATAATCACATTGATCTGCTAGCTCCATTAATTCTTGCTTATACTGCAACTCCTCTTTTTTCTTAAATAACACATCTCCAATAATAAGAAATTGGATAAAGGGATATTTAGGATGCAGTAATTTAGCTGCCTTAATAAAGATTTCTTGACCTTTCCATTTCGCTATTTGACCTATAATAGCAATCTTATACTCTTTCACTTATTCCTCTCTCCTCCATTGGATAAATTCCATTATAAACAATTTTCACTTTTTCTGATTCTTTAAATTGCTTTGATACTGCTTTAGAAATACAAATGATGTTATCTGCAAAACGAGAAAATCCAATAAACAGTTTTCGGTTCAATCCACCATCTAAAATATCTCTAACATGCCAGATCACTTTTTTATTTGTTAACTTACCAACGATTAATCCAATGAAATGTGCTTTCATAGAATTGCAATATATCACTTTTGCTTTGCTCTTCATGACATAATGAAATAATTTCACCATGGGCAAAATCAGATATATAATAGAAAAAAGTTGAGAAATACTTTTTTTGTCTCTATTATATTTAAGTACTTTCTCTGAGAACGGAATAATATGAACTTCAACTCCATCAATGCTAGCAACCCTTTCAATAAGAGGTCCGTCTTCAAAACATATTAATACTGGTTGAAATCTATCTTTATTAATATAGATTAATAGATCTATTAAGCTTCTCTCACCTCCACCTATAACAGAAGTGTGATCAAGAAAAAGAACCTTTATCTTTTTTTCTGGTATCATTCTATTGCCTCCTTACCTTGCTATCCATCCATTACTGTTCCACTGAAAAAGGCAGTGACTTTCTCCACCAATTTAAAGTTTCAACCAAACTCTCTTGAAAAGAAATTTGCGGTTTCCAATTAAATTCCTCTTTAATCTTTGTATAATCACCTACTATTTCTTGCACTTCTGAAATTCGAAATCTGGAGGAATCAACATTTACCTTTATAGGTACCGTTGATAATTGAATAAGATCATCTAGAATAGTTGAAATTTTTCTAGATACTCCTGAAGCAATATTATATACCCCGTTCTCTACTTCATTTTCTGCTATTAACACATATGCACGAACTATGTCTCTTACATCTGTAAAATCTCTTTCTGCTCCCAAGTAGCCCACTTTAATTGTACTACCGCTAATCCCCGCTTCTATTTTGGCAATTTCAGATGCAAAGTCACTAATGACAAACCCCTCTTTTTGGCCAGGTCCAAAATGGTTAAAGGGTCTTAAATGAATATGATTAAGTTTGTACTTTTTAGCCAACTGTTGAGTTACTTCAAATGCTGTCAGTTTGCTAATTGCGTACGGATTCTGTGGAAGACAAGATGTTGTTTCCTTTAAATAATAATTATCTTTGGCAGACAATCCATATTCTTCACTAGAACCAATCGTAATTAATTTAGCATGTGGTGAGTATTTTGCTATTGCCTCAACTAAATGGACTGTTCCAATAATGTTTGTTGTAAGTGTATCAGCAGGATATTCCCATGAAGCACTCACACTACTTTGGGCAGCCAAATGAATAATAACCTCAGGAGAAATGGAGACTAGTGCCTTTTCGATACCTGTCATGTCCATAATATTTAAATGGACATATTTTTTATGAGCATATTTCTCCATTTCAAAAAATTGATTTCTTACCCCTATGTAAACATCGTGGTTTCTATTAATTAATTCTCTTTCCAAATGTCTCCCAACAAATCCATTTCCTCCTGTAACTAAGATTCGCATGTTTACACCTCAGCAAGTATAGTCTTTTCTCCTTTAGCACGTTTTATATCAGCATCTACCATCATGATGATTAGTTGTTCAAGATTGGTTTTTGGCTCCCACTTTAATTTATTTCTTGCTTTTGCTGGATTGCCTAATAGTAAATCAACTTCAGCTGGACGATAGAAGAGCGGATCAATTACTACATAGTCCATATAATTGAGACCAACATGATTAAAAGCGATTTCACACATGTCGCGAACGGTAGTGGTTTGTCCGGTTGCTACTACATAATCATCTCCATGTTCTTGCTGAAGCATTAACCACATAGCCTCCACATAATCACCAGCAAATCCCCAATCTCGTCTTGCATCAATGTTACCTAACCGCAATTCACTTTGCATTCCAAGTTTAATTCTTGCCACAGCATCAGTGACTTTTCGAGTTACGAACTCAATTCCTCTTAACGGTGATTCATGATTGAAAAGAATGCCACTAGACGTATGCATACCAAAACTTTCTCGATAATTTACTGTGATCCAGTGACCGTACAGCTTAGCAACCCCATAAGGACTTCTTGGATAAAATGGAGTATCTTCTGATTGTATTGGATCTTGGACTAAACCAAACATCTCACTAGTGGAAGCTTGATAAAAACGAATAGAAGGATCAGTTAATCTAATTGCTTCTAAGATACTTACAACTCCTACCCCTGTAATGTTTGCTGTTAGTATCGGTTGTTCCCAGGAAGTTGCTACAAAACTCTGTGCAGCAAGATTATAAACCTCTGTTGCATTTGATGTTTTAATTGCTCTAATTATTGAGGAAACGTCATTCATATCTCCCTCTATTAAGTTCACTTCATTTCTAATATTTAAATAATCTAATCTCCATTGTGTATACGTACTTCGTCTCGCAATTAGTCCGTAAACGTTATACCCCTTACTTAATAACAATTTCGCTAAGTATGCTCCATCTTGGCCTGTTATACCTGTAATTAATGCAGATTTCATTTATTTTCCTCCTAAGGATAGTGTAAAAATTAAAATTCATAAAAAAAACAATAATTCTACTTAGAATTATTGTTAAAGGCTTGCTTTATATAGAATTGAGTATTTTAATCCTTTCTTCCCATGTACATCTATCAAGAACCCAATTTTTACCATTATAACCAATTGTTTTTCTTATGTTTTCATTATCTATTAAATACACTATCTTTTCTGCTATCTCTTCGGGATGATTTGGGTTCACCAAGTAACCAGTTTCTTCATTTATTATAGCATCAGGTATCCCTCCACTATTCCCTCCTATTACTGGAACCCCATAATAATTTGCTTCAAGAAATACAATCCCATAACCTTCAACATCTCCGATACTACCGATTTGTCTACTTGCCATTATGAAAATATCTGCTGTTTGGTACCACCCAATTAATTCCTCATCCGATACCTCACCTGTAAATAATACTACTTCCTCAAGTTCTAGTTCTTTTACCATATTTTTCAATGTTTCCTTATATGGTCCTTTCCCACAAATAACATAGACCACATTCGGATTATCTTCTATCATCATTTTTAATGCATGTATGACATTATCATGGCCTTTTCTCTCATGTAATCTCGCAACTGTCAAAATTACTTTTGTATCTGTATTAATATTGTATTTCCTTCTAATATTTATTACCTCACTAGGTTGTTCATCAGGAAGTTTAAAACCCGGACTGATAATCTTAATTCTTTGTTCCTCAATCCCTAAAGAAGTAATAATGTTTTTTGTATAATTACTAATAGTAATGATATTACTAGCCCTTTTCAATATCCCTTGCAATAATACTCTTTTATAAAAGGTATTTTTAGCATGTAAAATATCTAGTCCATATAAATAAGGATAATACTCTATTTTCTTACCTAGAAAGAAGCCCAACAAACCAATTGGTAATGCATTCCCAAAATGAATTTCTTCAATTTTATGCTCTCTTACTATTCTCTTTATTTCATAATACAAAGGAATAAGTTTAAATAATTGCTTCGTAAAATGAATTCCACTCGATATATTCGTTCGATAAATTTTGAAGTTTTGCTTGTTATCAAATGCTTCATTTGCATCCTTATCTCCTTTAGAAGATGTCAATACATATGTTTCGGTAGGATCCAAATTTGATACAAGTCCATATAAATAATTTTGTATCCCTCCTATCATGGGAGGAAAATCTACTGATACAAATAATCTTCTACTCATAACTACCTCTCTTTACACAGAAAAATAAAATGCATACATTTTAGAAATCCTTACAGGTTAACTTATTATCTCTTGAAGGTATTTTTGAGAAACATTGACCCAACTATTTTCTTGAGCAATTAATCTTCCCTCCGTTGAAAATTGTTTTTGCAGATTTTCATCTTGTAATATTTTATTCATTGCATTTGCAAGCTCTCTTTCATTATTTGGATCTTCAAGTACTATTCCAGCTTGTTTATTTGTATTCCTGAGTAAAGAAGAAACTCCAGCTTCCTTTGTAGTTATAACAGCTGTTCCTGATGCCATTGCCTCTAAAACTACTAATGAAAATGGATCATATCTTGTTGGAAATACGAATATATCGACTTGACTCATTAAATAAGCAACATCTTTTCTGTATCCAATGAAATGAATCCTATCATTCAATCCAAAGTCTTCTGCCATCTTTGGATAGATGCTTCCTTCTTTTTTTCCGGCGACAACTAAATGTACATTTGGTACGTACAATAAGGATTTAATCACAGTATCTAAGTTCTTTCTTGTTGATTTAATATCCCCTGCAAAAAGAATTATTTTTCCTTTCAATATATTATTTTGGACAATCAACCCTACCTTTTTTTGAGGCGTAAATTCAGTTATATCTACTCCATTATTGATTACCTTTATCTTGTTTTCAGGTAAACCACTGCTTAAGAGCTCCTGTTTCACTTTATTAGAGACAGCAACCACTTTCTCAGTATCTTTAAAAGATTTTCTTTCTAGTTTTGCATTAAGAAGGCTGTATATATATTGGTAGAATGTTTTGAGATTTTTTGTTTCCCTGAACGGATGGTAAGCCGAATTTAGCCAGGATGAATGTACAAAATGTACAATATTCATATCACTCTTTTTCCAAGTGATAAAACCATTTACAAGCAAAAAGTCATATTTTTCCTTTTTTAACGTAATCGTACTTAATAAAGCAAAAAGTTGATATTTTAGTAGATTAGTGGGCAAGTAATTCGTTTTTATTTCTATCCATTCCACCTTATGATTCTTCAATAAAACTTCATCAATTTCTGTCGAGATAATGAGTACAGAGTCACCATTTTGCAATGCGGTTTGAACTATTTCATAATTAACTCTTCCCTGCCCATCTCCCTTTATTAATTTATGCGTTACTATACATATTCTCAATACACTCAACCCCAATAACTTATTTCGAATTTATCTCGTTTGCCTCATTTACAAACGATAAGGAAAGCATAAACCAAATTAGAAGGCCACCTACACCTGGAATACTATTAAATCCCAATAAACTGACTAATAAAGCTACGATGATTGCTGTTCCTAACTGATAGTATTTATGGTGATTTTTGGGGTTTGATAATTTTTGCTTAAGTATCTTAAAGATCAGAAATAATCCATAGAAAAATAGAATGCCACCAACCCAGCCAAACGTGAAGAAAATATTAAGTATTCCATTATCAAATGTTCCATTTTCGCCCAAACTACCATTATTCCCTACCTTTGTACTTACTCCACTAGCACCGAACCCATGACCTATAGGGTTTTTTAGTATATTTTTAGCCATTTCCATTGTAAATTGTAAGCGTGCATTAAATGAATTATCTTCTTCTAAATTTCCTAGTGTAGAAAAACGCTCACTTATATCATTCCCTCCAGGTATCATAGTAATAACATTTAGAAGAACTATTACGACCATGGTAACTAAAGAAATATATTTTATTTTCTTTATCGTACTTGTTGAAAAAAGTATATAAACAATTATTCCGACAATAGAAAAAATCCAAGAGGATCTAACCAATGAGATTGCTAATGCAGATAAAACAATAAAAACACCAAACCATCCAAATGCTCCTCTCCAGCGCCTTTCTAATATCATTGGAATTACTGCAATAGAAAGAAAAAGGGCAAATGGTCCAGGAGAATTTAAAGTAGAAAAAATACGAAAGCTCATTGGTTCTGCAAGACCAATTGAATTCATTTGTACGTTCTCCATCCATAACTTATCCCATGGAGGCAAATAAAAATATTGAATCCATCCATATACTGAGATAATTACTGCTATATTGGATAAGCTAGAAACCCAAAAATCTCTTTTTTGCAATTCTGTTTTCGTTAACGTTAGACTATAAATCATTACCAAAGCAGGGACCACATAGTTAGCCATTTCATATATAGCAGCCGCTTTATTGAATAGAACTCCCAATATTAAGGCATATATAAAAGAACATAGAAAGCAATATAAAATCCTTTTATGTTCTTTATTAAATACCATTTTCTTATGCATTAATGAAAATAAAATGGTTGATGTTACAAGTAATGGCCCAACACTTAGTAATGAGACTGACTGGAATTCCCCTACCATCCAATCGCTTATTCTTCTTATTCCTGGCATAAGCGCCCATAAACTTAATATATAGACCAATAACATCCTTGATCTAAAATATGATAAGAGCACCCCTATAAGAGTGAATGCTAATAGTAAAATCATTTGAAAAAGATATACTTTATTTAGTTTCGGAGTGATATAACCAATTACAAACATGGAGGACAACATCATTATCATCAGTAAATAAAAATTTTTTCTTATTTTAATAGGATATCCTATTAGTCTATTCAACTCATTTTCACCTTCAATCAAAACATCACTATTCACCTTATCTACCGAAGACTCGTATTACATTTAGCTAAAGAGTCAACCTTGTTTTTATATTTATCAAGTACTTTTGGAAGACATTTTTATTTTTACTTGCTAATCTAATAACTTGCAATAAACCAGGTTTTTCTGATGTTCCGATAATTAGGGACCACAAGATAAAAGTTATCTTTCTTATTCTAGTATCAAAAAACTCTTTGAGAATAAGTGTTTCATTATACACTGAGAAATAATAAGCATCTTTATTAAAAATATTTCTTTGATCTGAATCAAACCTATCTGCTGGATAATGATTGACTGAGACGGAAGGATCATAGATTAACCTCCATCCTTTTTTCTTTACACTTAAACTAAATGCTAAATCATTATGTACTTGTGCCCCATTTCCTAATAATCGCTCATCAAACTTTAGCCCTTTTATTGCTTCACTCCTATAGCTCATATTTGCTCCCTTTAGCACTTCTACATCTCGTGGATTACCATAGCCTAAATGGTGATTGCCAACTACCTTTCCATACCAAAGTACCTTACCTACAACGTCTTTTTCTCCTTCTTCCCTTGTAGTTCCATGATAGACCCAATCACGACCGCCTACTCCACCTACTTCAATAGATTGTTTGAATATCTCAATAATTCTTTTCAACCAGTCAGTATGTGGAATTGTATCATCATCTAATATGCATAAATACTCCCCTAGCGCTGATTGTAACCCCTTATTTAAAGCTGCAACCTGCCCTGGCATCGTTACAAAGACTGTTTTAATGGTTAGTGATGAGGAGAAGCCTTTAATAAAATTTTTAGTTTCTATATCAGTATCTCTTACAACCACTATCACTTCATCAGGTCTTATCATCTGTCTCTCTAATCCAATTAAGCATCTTCTGAGATCACCGGTTCGTTTAAAGGTTGGAATAATGACTGATGTTTCCAATTCATTCCCTCCACTAGTACATTAATAAGCATCCTTTGAGCCAAATAAAACAAGAACTGTTTTAAGTATTAGCTTTATATCTATCCATATATTCCGTTGGCAAATGTATTTTAAATCTAGTTCAACCCATTCCTCAAAACTAATATTACTTCTTCCACTTACCTGCCAGTAACAGGTTATTCCCGGAACAACCATTAGCCTTTGCATTTCATAAGAACTATAAGCCTCTACCTCTTGCGGAAGAGGCGGTCTCGGTCCTACTAAACTCATGTCCCCTTTTAAAACATTAATAAGTTGAGGAAGCTCATCTATGCTAGTCTTGCGGATAAATTTCCCGATTCTTGTTATTCTTGGATCTTGTTTCATTTTAAAAACAGGACCACTTGCTTCATTCTTCTCCAATAGAGCAGCCTTAAGTTCTTCCGCATTGGAGACCATAGATCGGAACTTATACATACTAAAAGTTTTCCCGTTCTTTCCAATTCTCGTTTGTTTAAAAAAGATAAATCCATTTCTGTCTTCTAACTTTATTAAAATTCCAATAATTAAGAATAAGAATGAAAGTACAACTAACCCTAACAGAGAGCCAATAATATCAAGGGTTCTCTTAAAAAAAATATATGTCTTATGTTCTTTAACAACCAATTCTTCGGATATTACATTTATATCTCTTACTATTGTTTTTCCTTCCACTGCCAACTACCTCCACAAGACTTTCTATCCATTACTAAAATAGTGAAATCTAGTTGTGCCATTATATTAACTTTCTTACCTTTTCATTTACATTAGGGCGGCCTATCGAGTAATACTCAATGTCACTATCTCTCATTAATTCTAATGAGAAACAATTTCTACCATCGATTACGATAGGATCTTTCATTTTATGAAATAGGCTTACATCCATAAGTTTTATCTCATCCCATTCCGTTAATATGAGAACTACATCACAAGGTTGTATTGCCTCGACTATAGAATCTACATATACAACTTTAGGAGGTAATAACTCTTTTGCATTCTCCATTGCTATTGGATCATATGCATAAACCTCTGCTCCACCTTCAAGAAGATCTTTCACTATACGTAATGAGGGAGCCTCTCTCATATCATCTGTATTCGGTTTAAAGGCTAATCCTAAAATTCCAATTTTCAATCCTTTCACATTGGGATAAACTTGTCTTAACTTATCCATTAGTAAAACCTGTTGTTTTTTATTAACATTCACTACCCCTTTCAATAATTCGAAGTCGTAGTAAACATTTCCAGCTATTTGGATTAATGCCTTTGTATCTTTCGGAAAACAAGAACCACCATATCCAATGCCGGCTTTTAGGAATTGAGAT
The DNA here is from genome assembly GCF_009183415.1 of Bacillus sp. B1-b2. Lineage (GTDB taxonomy): Bacteria > Bacillota > Bacilli > Bacillales > Cytobacillaceae > Niallia. Next base: position 93,378 of record NZ_WEHU01000004.1, read on the forward strand.
CCTATTCTTGTATCTAATCCCATACCAATAGCAACCTCTTCAATATTGGCTTGAACTCTTTCACAAATATTAGATATTTCATTGATAAAACTGATTTTTGTTGCAAGAAAAGCATTAGAAGCATACTTAATCATTTCTGCACTTTCAATAGACGTTTTAAAAACAGGAATACCAAAAGGCTCATTAACTTTCTCCATTATGCTTGCAGCTTTTTCATTATCTGTCCCTATTACGATTCGGTCTCCATGGAAGGAATCATAGATTGCTGTCCCTTCTTTTAGGAATTCCGGATTCGATACAATTTCCACCTGTACATCATGAATCAAGTTTTGGAGAATGATTTCTTTTATCTTTCTATTTGTACCTACTGGAACTGTACTTTTCGTCACTACGATCGTATTTCTCACTATATTTTCTGCAATGGAGTATGCCACTTCTTCAATATATTTCAGATTTGCTGATCCATCTTCATTTTCTGGTGTACCTACAGCAATATAAATAAGATCAGCTTTCAAGAAAGCTTCATGATGATTTGTTGTGAATAACAACCGATTATTATCAAGATTTTCCTTCATTAATTCACTTAGACCTGGTTCGTAAATAGGAGAGATACCTGATTTCATTTTCTCTACTTTTTCTTTATCAATATCCACACAGGTTACTGAATGACCTATCTGCGAAAGACTAACACCTGTAACAAGTCCTACATAGCCCGTACCAACAACTGTTATATTCAATGAAAATCCTCCTTATAATAAGAGATAATTATTGTTCTACCGGCTGTTGCATGAGTTCTCTTAGAATCTGTTGTACTTCTGTGCCGATTTTTTCATTTTTCAGGGCGAATTCAACAGTTGTTCGAATAAACCCTAACACTTCACCTACATCATGACGCTTACCCTCAAAGTCATAAGCAAATACTCTTTGATATTTATTCATTTGTTGAATGGCATCTGTTAACTGAATTTCACCACCAGATCCAACGGCTTGATTCTCTAAGAAAGAGAAAATCTCCGGTGTGAAAATATAGCGTCCCATTATCGCTAGGTTAGAAGGTGCTTCACCTTGCTTAGGCTTCTCAACAAAATTACTAACCTGATATCTTCGACCTTCTATTGATATTGGATCAACAATTCCATATCTTGATGTATCTTCATCTGGAACTGTTTGTACCCCAATTATTGACGCTTTGGTTTCGTCATATTGATCTATTAGCTGCCTTAAACATGGAGTATTACTCTCCACTATGTCATCTCCAAGTAGTACAGCAAATGGCTCATTTCCTATGAATTTTCGAGCACACCAAACTGCATGACCCAGCCCCTTTGGCTCTTTTTGTCTAATATAGTGGATATTAGCTAGATTAGAAGAATATTGGACTTTGTCTAACAAATCAAATTTCCCTTTATCCGCAAGATTTCTTTCTAACTCAGAGGAAGAATCAAAATGATCCTCTATCGCTCTTTTTCCCTTACCTGTTACAATAATAATTTCTTCAATACCTGAAGCAACTGCCTCTTCTACGATGTATTGAATGGTTGGTTTGTCTACTATTGGTAGCATTTCTTTTGGTAATGCTTTTGTAGCAGGCAAAAATCTAGTTCCTAGACCCGCTGCTGGTATAATTGCTTTTTTTATTTTTTTCATCTGCTTCTTCCTCTCCTTTATAAATAATTAGAGGGTATCTCAAAAATATCAATTTCTTGTTTTTGAGATATCCCCTAATTATTTTTATAAATAAAATGAAATGAGGCATTGAACCTCCCCTCACATTATACTTTTGCAGACTAGCGCTAAGGTAACAGGCAATTGTTACCCACAGTATAACCGAGTGCCTCCATTGATAATGGTTAGGAGACATCACCAAGAATTCTTTATTAAGAACAACTAAAGTAAACTTAAACCAACATGGTTAGTTGACTGATAGTATTAAAATATTCCTAATATCCTTTTTTCGATCTTTATTGGTGTATTAATATCAATTGTTTTATTTTCTAAGATACGACTTGCATTATTCTGCAAAGCTAAGACATAATCTTCCCCATAATGTTTACTAATATATTTATATGCCTTAGCTAGCAATAGTCCTTTTTCACTATGTGCATTCGTAGCAACCAAATGAACGTATCTTTGACGTATAAGCTGATTAGCAAGTTTTTGGATTTTCAGACCATTCTTTCCCAAAATGCTTGCTGCAGATATTTGAACTAATACTCCCAATCCCAATAAATTATATAATGTATCCGGATTACTAAGTAGGAATGAATTTGTTTCTGGGTGCGATAAAATAATTTGATAACCTCTAATATGATAGTTAAAAATTATTTTGGTTAACTGAGGAGGAATTTCACTTGATTCTAATTTCATTAATATGTGGGTATTTCCTATATAACATGAGTTATCATATTCCATCTTTATAAAACCATTTGTAATAACTATTTCGGGCCTTAATTGAATTTCCATGCTAATTCCAACTTCGTTGAGTTTCTCTTTTAATCCTCCTATTTGGACTAATCTACTCTTCCTTTCTTCTTCCTTAACCAAAGGTAAAGGAAGAATTATCGTATGAATTCCTTGTTCATAAGACTTCTTCGCCATCCAATAACTTTTTTCATAGGAGGTATCATTTTGTTGTTCATCAGAAAAAAGAATACAATTTATATCAATCAAAAGGAACACTCCTTATTATCAAAACCTGCAATATCAGTTCTTATTAAAGAACGTTTGGACAAAACTAAAAAATAGTCTAGTAATATAAATACTTTATCCAAGATGAACATGTGGCTATCTGAATAACATTTTTCTATTTTTACTTTTATTTCTAGATATTCTTTCATCATTAAGAGCAACTCCTACAAAATATGCATTTGTATTTGAAAGCATATCTCTTGTCAATTCAACTGTCTCTAAATCACTCTTATTACTTCTTACAACCATTAATACTCCATCACAAATATTAGACAAGATCAATGAATCAGCTACTGAAACAACAGCAGGAGTATCAAAAATAATAATATCATATATATTTTCTAGATTACTCAACAGCTGTTCCATTGAAGGTGATCCTAATAGTTCTGACGGATTAGGTGGGATTGGGCCACTAAGAAGTAACTCTAGATTTTCTATATGAGATTTTCTTACACAATCTTCTATTTCAGACTTTTCCACTAATATTGTACTTAATCCTATATTATTATTTTGTTCAAAGGTATAGTGTAATGTAGGTCTCCGGAAATTTGTATCAATCAGCAGAACCTTTTTCCCTACTTCTGCAAATGTTATTGCTAGATTTGCAGAAACAGTAGATTTTCCTTCTTGTTCCTCTCCTGAAACAATTACTAATGATTTTATATTATTTTCATTAATTGATAATTGAATCGTTGCTCGGATCGTATGATATTGCTCCCTAATAGGAGAATTTGGTTTTAAATGAGAGAGTAGATTGCTTTCGTTCTCCTGTTTAGAATTCCGTTTTAGTAGTGGCGACATTTATAGAGCTCCTTTCCGTTCTAAGTGATTCCATAAATGAATGTGGAAGACGATCTTTATCGGAAATACTTGCTAAGTTTCCTACTACTTTAATATTTAAACGTTCTAAATCTGCTTTTGATTTTACTGTAGTATCTAGAAATTCAAAGAGGAGGACTAATCCAACTCCTATAATTGCACCTAAAGCAATAGCAATACCTATATTGACCACTATATTAGGACTTATAGAATTGGTATTAACCTTTGCATCATTCATTACTTGTACATTATTTACTTTCATCAAGCTTGGTAATTTTTCTAAAAATGTCTGTACTGTAGTATTCGTAATAGCAGCAGCTCTTTCCGGATTTGTGTCCTTTGTTGTAATAGTTATTACTTGAGTAGAGTCTAATTTTGATACATTTATTTGTCCACTTAAAGCTTCTGCAGAAATTGGCAACTCTAATTTCTCTACAACATCATTTAAAATTACTGGATTTCGCATAATTACAATATATGTATCAATAAGGTCCATATTAGACCTAATATCCAAATCACTTACATCCCCTATTTCAGCCATAGTCTTTGCCACAAGTAACTGAGAGCTAGTTTGGTATACAGGTTCTACTGTATAATAAGTAAATAATCCACTAATAGCCCCTGTTCCTAATGAAACTAAGATTATTAATAATAGTCGTTTCTTCAAAACTGTGAAAATCTCTTTAATCGATTTTATGCCTTCCAATTTTTTCCCTCCTCAAAAGTATTAGTATTATCAGCCATCTATATATTCTTTATAGAGAACGATTAACCCCTATGAATCTTTCAAATATTTAAGCTTCAATACTTTCTTCCTTTACTATATTATCTATTAAATAATCATCAAGCTTAATAAAATGACTTTCTGCATTCTTAATTTGTTTTGAAATATTTATATTGTTATCTTTCATACACGTCAGTATAACCTCTGGTTGTATGTCACCAATTTCTGTGACATTCACAAACTTTCCATTAAACCCCATATCATTCATAACATTCGTCATCTTATTGCTATAAACAATTGGAAACACCGGTATATTATATACCCATCCCAAAATCATAGAATGGAATCTAGTAGCAATAATAAAACAAGACTGTGCAATTAACAATAATGATTGCTCTATACTCTTCTTATAATAATGTGCTTTAATATCATTTTTATATTCTATTGGTATGAGATTCATAATATCTTTTATCGCTAAGTCATCTCCCTCAAATTGACAAAACGACATAAAGGTTACCGTATAACCCTTCTCAACAAAGAATATTGATAATTCACTAATCTTTTTATAGTAAATCTGACTATATCCCTCTAAACTTTTTCTGGACGGATTTATCACAGATATCAATATATTTTGTCCAACTAATTCTTTTTTATCTGTCTGTAACTGAAAGACAATATCATCCGCCATGCGAACATTATTCATATCTTCAAATAATTCGTAAGAATACTTTTCTCTAAAGCAAACATCTGTATAATTGCTAAAGATTTTTCTATGGCTATCATAATATTCACTTGTATAGTATGGTCCGAAATTTGCACCTAGTAGATAAAAAGGTTTAGAATTAATATACCTTTCTTTTGTTCGTTTATATTGCTTTTTCCAATTATCCCCTTGTACAAACAGAGAACCTCCTATGTGTACTACTGCATGACATATGCTACTTAACAGCTTTAAAGATATACAATCTATTTTAAATATTTTTCTAAACATAAAATTTATAGCTCTTATAAAAAAGGAGATTACTAGGAAAAACTTTTAAATTCTTATACTCTTTGAAAAGCTCTTTATAGTTTTTATTTGCATAGATATAAAATGTAATATGAGGATATCTTTCTATAAGTATTTTTAGAAATAAGTCATCTCCTAGATTAAATGTAAAAAAACCATGAACCATTACTCTTTTCAAATAATCACTCCTTTTATTAAACATGCTAACAAGTATCTTATACAACTAATTGCGATTTATTATAAAAGAAAACTAGATTGACCATATCGATATTTTATAAATAGAGAAGCTTGTCTAAATTGATGATTTTTTAATCCATTACTTTAAGAAGGGGTCAATTTTGTAATCTATAAAACTAGATTTCAAAAACTATTACCTGCTAAGTAACAGATCTTTTAATTCTTATTCAACTCAAACGTTCTCTATAACGTACAATTATCATAACACTATGTCATAGTGAACGTAAATATAATTTTAAAAAAATTTTCCAATTAATATTTACTAATTTCATCTTTGACTTTTATCTAACATTTCAAATGGCTGATGGAGTTATCTATTTACCTACTTAGTCGATGTTATTCTAGCTTTCAAGGATGATAACTCCTATCTGTATATTAGCTTTTCTTAGTTCTATACATAAATGCTTTGACGACATACCTCTCTAGAATTGAAGGGAATGAGCAATGCTTTGCTGGAATATTACTTTGTTGCTTTATTGTAGTAATAGGAATAGGATTACTAAACAGAGAGTAATTGCTAAATCCAATCCTTAGAAGTGTTCGATAAGATAGGAGGGAAATTATAATCTATTGGGGAATTAGCAAAGCTATATAAGCTTACCACTGAAGCCTTACGCTATTATGATAAAATTGATTTATTCAAGCCTACTTTTGTAGATTCTTAAAAACTATCGCTATTATAGCAACATGGTAATTATGTCGATTAAATATAATAGTGTATATTGGTACTCCTCTAAACCAAATAAAAGTAAAGAGACTTGGCAGACTATTACCCTAAATTTTCTTATCAGCATTTAAAGACAATAGAGTTTCTACTTAGGAATTTCACAAGAATGGGAAATAATTCTATTATCCCATTCTTGTGAAAAATCAAAGAGACGTACTATGACTATTTACTCCAGTACTATTTAACAAGTAAGTTCATTGCTTTCCTATGAAATAATGCATTCTAAGCATGAGATATGTAGGGAAGATTAAACTCATTTGAAACATTTTAAAAGCTGCTTTTTATGTTAAAGAGCAAAGCTAGAAATGATAAGCAAATTTACGAGACGAAATTCACTAATGAATTAGTATACGTTTTGCTGATTATTAAGGAGGATATTATGCATTATTTATACTTACTACTTGCTATTGTTGGTGAATTAATTGGTTCTTCTCTTTTAAAAGCATCAGAAGGATTTTCTAAGCTTTATCCAAGTGTTGGCGTAATTGTTGCCTTCACCTTTTCATTCTTCTTTTTATCCTTGTCTTTAAAAACCATTCCTTTGAACACAGCCTACGCTCTGTGGTCAGGATTAGGAATCATCGCAACGACCATCATCTCCGTTCTAATTTGGAAGAAAAAAATTAACGGTGCTAGTATTTTAGGGATTTTTTTAATTTTAGCTGGGGTTGTTATTTTAAACTTATTTGGTCCTGGTCATGGAGAAGTAGCAAGTAAAGAGGCTTCTGCACTGGAAGAGAAATAGACTGTCCCGCGGGACAGTCTATTTTAAATTGAATAAAATGATTGATCATTAAGTGTATTATTTCTTGATTTATGTCCACTACGAATAGCTTGATGTTTTGAATGTCTAAGGCTTTATTAGATACTCCATTTTATTAAGTTCATTTAACACTAATATTCTTCCTCTATACTTGAAATCATGCTTATTCTTCTTTCATGTCTGCCACCTTCAAAATCAGCATCTAACCATGATTTTACAATCATTTTTGCAAGTTCACTTCCTACTACTCTTCCACCAAGAGCTAATACATTTGTATTATTATGTTGCTTAGAAAGCTGTGCTGTGAACGGCTCACTACAAACGACTGCACGAATTCCCTTTACCTTGTTAGCTGCAATTGAGATTCCTACTCCTGTACCACAGATGAGAATGCCTGCTCTACGTTTCCAGCTAAAACGTCTTCTGCTACTTTTTTTCCATAGTCGGATAATCCTTGCAATCCCCTCCTTGTGGAAAATATTCGACTACTTCATGACCAAGGTCTCTTACATATGTAGCAATCTCTTCTCGTAAGATTTCTCCTCCATAATCACAACCTAATGCCATTTTCATTGGTGGAACCCCCTTTTAATCTCTTACTTTATATTATTATCACTATATAAATAGGTCTAAAATTACTATACAAGCTAATCCTACCACAAATGAGATAGTAGCAAGAACAGTATATGTTCCAACTGTTTCTTTTCATGTCATTCCTGAATTTTTTTACAATCAAGAAGACTGCGTCATTTACAAGAACAGATGGCGCTTCCACAACAAGACATGAGTGTACTATTCTAAAATCAAATCATGTTTACTATTAATTTTATTATATGTTATTCAAGTCCTTTTACCTAGTTCCTTTTGCCATGCGTTCTTATCCTTATTTATGATACAATAATCCGCATGGAGGTGAACATAATGGGAGATTTAAAAGGTTGGACTTCCCAATGGGAAAGGTTCATTTATTCCTTTCAACAGTTTAATTGGATTGATTTAGGAATTGCTCTATTAATCTTTCTCGTTTTCTTAGGGTTTAGAAAATTATTTACTAAATATATTTATAAGCTTATTTTGTCACTTGCTTCTAAATTACCTGTGGAGACAGTATCAAAAGTATTGCTAGCATTTGAGAAGCCATTACGTTGGTTTTGGGTGATTATAGGGACTTACTTAGCCTTAGAATATTTACCATTCACAATAACGACCACAAATTTCGTTCAGCAAATTTATAAATCGTTTATTGTGAGCTTAATTGGATGGGGACTGTTTAACTATTTTACAGATCGTTCCAATCCATTTGAAAAATTGGTTGCGAGAACAAAGCTAGATGCAGATAGCATGCTTATCCCATTTTTAGCTAGGATTATCCGTGTTCTTATTGTACTTTTAACAGCCGTTACAATTTTGGGAATTTGGGAGATTCAGATTGGTGCATTTGTTGCTGGTTTAGGAGTAGCTGGACTAGCATTCTCACTAGCAGCACAAGATACAGTGGCAAACTTCTTTGGTGGGGTAGTAATCATTACCGAGAAACCTTTTTCGAAAGGAGATTGGATTAAAACACCTTCTGTTGAAGGAACAGTCGAGGATATTACCTTCCGTAGTACACAGATTCGTACTTTTGAAGATTCTGTTGTAACGGTTCCAAATTCAAAGCTTTCCAATGAAGCGATCATAAACTGGTCCAAGATGGGAAAGAGACAAGTAAGCTTTGACCTAGCAATTTCCTATAAAACACCGAATGATAAGTTACAAGCAGCTATTACAGAAATTGATCAAATGCTTCGTGACCATCAAGGAGTACATCCAGATGTAGTGATGGTTAAATTCAGAGAGTTTAAGGATTATAGTCTTGGAGTCTTTGTTTACTACTTTACGAAGACAACTGTTTGGAATGAGTATTTGACAGTGAAACAGGATACAAATCTACAGATTCTTGAGATCTTGGCTCGTCATGGGGTGGAGATTGCTATTCCTAGTCAGCAGGTTTATTTGCCTGAACAGGGAAATGATAAGAATTTAGTTGTGGGGGATAATTAGATTGATGTTTTTGTGAGGGCAGCCCTGTTGTGGGTCTGTTCTCTTTTTTTGAATAAAGGGGGGCTTCATTTTCTTTACTCTTTGGCATTCAGGATACTTCTCTCTTCTCTTGACTATACTTTTCTCTGCTCTACGGGCATTGAAGAGCCTTCTCTCTTCCCTTGGCTTACTTCTTTCTGCTCTTTGGGCTGTGAGGAGGGCTCTCTCTTCCCTTGACTTTGCTTTTTTCTGTTCTTTAGGCAGTGACTAATCAAGATTTACTACCTTATTCTATTTAGTATTCACAATATCCTCAATATCAACATCCAACACGTTCTCAATATAATCCTTACCCCATTCATACATAGAATCCAGGATTGGCATAAGATTTCTACCATGCTCTGTCAGTGAATATTCCACTTTCGGAGGGACAACTGGATATACCTCGCGATGAATAATATGATGTGCTTCTAATTCTCGTAATTGATTGACTAGCATTCTTTGCGTAATTCCAGGTATCATTGTTTTTAATTCTCCAAAACGCTTTGTTCCTTCTTTGCCTAAATGCCATAGTATCAACATTTTCCATTTACCACCAATAATAGCAAGTGTTAATTCCTTCTCACAGTTAAATTCTTTCTCTTCAAAATGTGGCATAACCAAATCCTCCCTTATTTCGTCTATAGTATACTTTTAGACACTATATGCTTTAAAAGTGCATACTTTTATTTTTCTAATGTACTAAGTATACTAAGCAATAAGCAAGGAAGTAAATGTATTTCTAAAACGTGATTAGTAATAGAAAAATAAACTATTTAATAGGGAGAGATTGTGGATGAAATTACAATTAGCATTAGACTTAGTGGACATTCAAGGAGCTATTGATGTAGTAAAAGAAGTAGAAGGATTTGTAGATGTAGTAGAAATCGGAACTCCTGTTATTATTAACGAAGGCTTACGAGCAGTTAAAGAATTAAAAGCAGCATTTCCTGACCTAACTGTATTAGCTGACTTAAAAATCATGGACGCAGCAGGCTATGAAGTAAGCCAAGCTTCTGCAGCAGGTGCTGATATTGTAACAATCTTAGCAGCAGCAGAAGATGAATCAATCAAAGGTGCTGTAGAAGAAGCAAAAAAACAAAACAAACAAATTCTTGCAGATATGATTGCAGTTAAAAATCTTGCAACTCGTGCAAAAGAATTAGATGAACTAGGCGTAGATTATATTTGTGTTCACACTGGCTATGACCTACAAGCAGTTGGAAAAAATTCTTTCGAAGATCTTGCAACAATCAAGAGTGTTGTGAAAAACTCAAAAACTGCTATTGCAGGTGGAATTAAATTAGAAACACTTTCAGAAGTAATTAGCCATCAACCAGACCTAATTATTGTAGGCGGAGGAATTACTAGCAAGGAAGATAAAAAAGCTGCTGCTGAAGAAATGCAAAAGCTAATTAAACAAGGTTAATATAAGATGGAAACTACCTCTTATTTAGCTAAAGTGGTTCAAGAGCTCCAGAATACTGTCCATCAGATTGCAGAAGAACAAGCGGAACAGCTTCTACAACAATTGCTTTCTTCTAAGAAAATCTTTGTTACCGGTGCAGGTCGTTCTGGTTTAATGGGGAAAGCTTTTGTTATGCGTATGATGCATATGGGCTTAGATGCCTATGTGGTTGGTGAAACAGTTACGGCAAACTTAGAAAAGGGAGATTTGCTGATTATCGGGACTGGATCTGGGGAAACAAAAACCTTAGTTCCAATAGCCGAAAAAGCGAAGAGCCTTGGAGGGAAAGTTGCAGCTGTTACCATTGCTCCTGAATCAACGATTGGAAAATTAGCGGATATTATTGTGACATTGCCTGGTCAAATTAAAGATCAGTCTGAAGGGGAGTATAAGACAATACAGCCAATGGGATCGTTATTTGAGCAAACTATGTTGCTGTTTTATGATGCTTTGATTTTGCGTGTGATGGAGGAGAAAGGGTTAGATTCTGATAGGATGTATGGGAAGCATGCTAATTTAGAGTAGTGTGTTGATTTAGTTTTTCTTGATGTTAATGTATTTTTATAGCATTGCATTCCAATGGAGGAAGAATTCTAGTCAGATATTTCATTGATGGAATAATTCCTCCCTTTTTTGGATTCTCAGAACTTTGTTTAATAGTATTAAAATAAGAAATTAGTATAATATTACATAACCGATCCACTTAATGTATTCTGATAAAACAAATCGTTTACTTTCTTTGCTATTCCACCAGTATGCAGGATTGTATTTTTCAGATGCAATATATGTAAGATTGATTTCCTTATCCTTGTAGACTTTATTAAAAATATATTTACTTCTACTTGTATGAAAATCATTGGTTATAACAATCGCAGATTTGAAGTTCCTTTCTGTCATAATGTTTAGGGTTAAGGTTGCATTTGTATATGTACTATCAGCTTTATCTTCATAAATTATTTTTTCCTTTGGTATGTTACTTCTCATTAAGTTTATTTCGTACTCAGTAAATTCACTAGAATTAGATAGAATAAAATAATCTCCATACCCCTCTTGATATAGCTCGACTCCCTTTTCCAACCTTCCTTCTGATCCACTTAAGATGATAATTGCATCTGATTTTTGGGGTTCCTCATCATCAATCACTAATAGTTTACCAGCATTCAAACTGAAAATAAGAATGGTGATTATTATACAACTTGTCAATATAATCATCATATTCCTTCTCTTTATAGACTTTGTTTTGTATCTATCTAACCTACTTTTATTAATTTCTGTATTATTTGAAACCATAAGTCCCTCACACACCACATTTTTACCTATATATGGATATCCTATCTAATAATCAAGATTATAGCAATACCTAAGAAAGATATCCAACTCCAAAGTGGTATAAGAGCTGGTCTAAAAGCATTTACCTATAATCTTATGGATTATTCAATGTCATGTCTCTTTTGTATTGCTTACTTCAACATAGAAAATTCTCAGCCAGTCGAGTTTATATTGTTATCTCCACCGATACTGCAAGTAACATTCCATATACAACAGACAAAAAAACTCCTTCCATCAAGGAAGAAGTTTTACAATACCTTATCTATGCGCCAATTATTTCTGCAACAGTCCCCTTAAAACTCTCATAAACATAACCCCAAATCTCAGAATCAGTACGATACATCTCTCTCAAATCTACAAACATTGCCTCCTGCTTCTCCGCAAAAGTAGGATCGTCCTTATCTGGCAGTGCCGCTCTCACTTTATTTACAATCTCTTGTACTTCCGGAGCACGTGGCCCCCATTTCCCAACTATCTCACCTTGATCATTAAGAATTAATACCATCGGAATAGCACGTCCGCCATTTGTTAGATGACGATCAATCAAGTCTGTATCAGCATCTCTAAGTGCTACACGCATTTCTAAACCAGATGCTTCCACTAATTTACGAAGAACTGGATTAATCACCATCGCATCTCCACACCAGTCCTCCGTGATAGTTAGAAAGTGCAGGGAATGCTTCTTTAACTCTTCTACAAATCCGTCATTTGGCAAGGTAAAGTTATTGTAAACTTCAAAGCTTTCTTCTTTCAATGTGCTCATACCATCCATATAAACTTGAATAGTTTGGCCTTCTTCATAATATTGTTGTTCTGATTTCATCTCTTTCTCCCCTTTTTTCCATTGATATAAGATATCAGGTAAATTCTCTTCATTTTCATAACCACTACCTATTATCTCAAATCCATTCTTTTCGTAAAAGAATTGTGCTCGTTTGTTCACTTCAAAGGTGTATAACTGCAGACTCTCTTTGGCTTGTTCCTTGGCCAGTTTTAATAATAACTTTCCTATTCCCATTCCTTGATAGTCCTGATGAATATAAAGCTGACTTATTTCTGCATCATGAAAAGCAATCATACCAGCCACTGTTCCATCAATAAGTGCTAAATATACTTGATATTCCTTTATCAAAATTTCATTTAAGAAGGAAACGTGATTTTTAAAAGAATGAATTTCCTTTTGACCGATGGCTTGCTCTTTGCTATTTCTCCACATTTCCAATGTTTCTTCTGCATATTTACTTTCATATGGTATGATAATTGGCTTCACTACACTCATTCGCCTCCCCCCTCTTTATCTAAGGTATGAATTTCACAACTATCCATTCTTCTTCACTTTAAATCTTACCATTAAAAGAAGAAAGCCAATAATAGGGATACCGAATGGAAGATAAGATGAAGATACAGCTTTAATAAAGCATGGAAGCCTTTCTTCTCGCCTCCTATTTATATAAACAGAAGCATAGAGAATGTAAAGACTGATCCAAATTACAGTAGCAAGTAATATAGCAATTCAAGCATCTTTGTTTGCATCTAAGCCCATTCCAATAAAAATAGAGCTACCTAATTGGAATGTTACACTCATAATCTTTTACCAATATTCCATGAAATTTTTCGAGTAGTGAAGTCATTAGTGTACGTAAGATTTCTTTAATCTTATCCTTCCTTAACCTTTATGGGTCGAAATCATTACTCCTACCTAATATTTAGTAATTCAATATAATTTCCCCTGAGAAAATTATATGAAAAAGAAACTGTTTCTCCATAATGGCACAGTTTCTTCTACTCCTAATATTATTCAAACATTGGAATCCCAGGATCCTTGTTCAAACAGTGAACAAGCATTGCATGTAGTTGGCCTCTATGATGGTAAAAGTGACCCAATGTTTCGAGAAGCCATTCATATCTAGTATACGTTACTCCCCAATAGGAAGTTGCTGGCTGCAGCCAATCTTCATCAGAAAGGTATTCGCAATTTCTTTTTATTTGTTGAAAATGATGCTGCAACCCAAGTCTAATATCATGTAATGTTTTGTAGGATATGCTGTAATAAAAATTCTGCATTTCCTCTTGTGTGGCTCCATTCGCAATATGCCAATCTGCTTCACAAAGAACAGCCAAATGCTCAAGCAGCTCCCCAATAGAATGCTTGTTATTCGTGGGACGTTTTTGTAAATCTTCCTCTGTTAGCTGATCCATTATTTTTAATATCGTGTCTATCGCCATTTCTATTTGATGTAGAACACTATTGTAATTCATAAGTCTCCTCTTTTTGGAAAAAACGGGTTTGCCTATATGCAAACCCGTTACCTCTATTCAATATATGGCACGTTCCGTTAAGTCTTTCTTAGACCTTTCCTTCCATGCCATGGTTAACAGTAATCCAACAATCATAATGACTCCAGAAATCATATAAGGATAATTAATATTCACATCGAATAGAATTCCACCTAGGGCTGGGCCAAAGATATTTCCTAAGCTATTGTAAGTAGAGTTCATTCCTGCCACAAAGCCTTGTTGATCGCCAGCTGCTCTTGATAAGTACGTAGTTAAAGTTGGACGTAATAAATCAAATGCTAGGAAAATAAAACAAGTGGTAAGCAATAATGGAATGAAACCAGATACAACTGTAGAAGCAAATGCTAAAACAGCTCCAACGATTAAGCAAAGCTGAATCATTTTCTTCTCCCCAATTTTATTGACCATTCTTCCAAATAAAAGAATTTGGAAAATAACAGCTACAATGGAGCTTACTGTTACGATAATAGCAATATCTCTTGGTGTGAAACCGAATTTATGATCTGCGAATAAACTAAAGACAGTCTCATATGCAGAAAGTCCAAACGATAAAACGAAAACAATAATAAAAGCAATTAAATAGATAGGGTGAACAGATTTTTTCAAATCATTAAGAAAAGATGGTTTTTCAAGCTGTTTCTCTACTACTCTACCCTCAGGTTCTTTTAGAATAAAGAAGGAAGAAACGGCTGCAAGGAAGCCCATTACTCCTGCCACATAGAAAGGTACACGAATACCAAATTCAGCAATAAATCCACCAGCACCAGGCCCTATGATAAATCCAGTACTAATAGCTGCAGATAGGTAACCCATTGCCTTCGATCTTTCCTCATTTGTCGTGACATCTGCTATATAGGCCGTGACCGCTGGCATAATGAAGGCAGCACTCACTCCCCCAAGAATTCTCGCAAAATAAAGATGTAATACATGTGTTCCAATTCCGAAAATAATCTCCGAAATACCAAATATAATTAGGCCAATAACAATTAATCTTTTTCTCCCAAAACGGTCTACCCATCTACCTGCAAAAGGAGAAACAATCAACTGAGATACTGCGAATGCAGCAACTAAGTATCCCATCGTACTTCCTGATAAATTCATTTGATTCATAAAGGATGGCATAACGGGAATAATTAAGCCAATTCCAAGGAAGACGATAAATATATTACTTAAAAGTATAATTAATACCATTTTTTGTTCTTTAATAGGCTTTTGCATGATACACCTGCTTAGTTATTTTTCATTCTCTTTACTTTGTGATACCTCTCCAAAATGTATACCAAGAGGCTTCTAGTTTATCTGTTAACTGTTGCTCTATCTCCACGTAAACCAATTCCACTAATAATGCATCGACTATACCGAGAAATGCAAGAGTCGCCATCTTTGCAGAAGGGGAAACAATTGCTTGTGCTTCTAGCCATTGCTGAATCTTATCTTCAAGCACTGTTCTTACTTTTGTCTCTAAATCAAGTACTTCCTTCCCAATCTCTTCACATAAATGAGCAGGAGGAAAGAAAGACATTCTAAGCCAAAATTTAATATGTTCATCTTTTTGAAAAAGATCAATAACTAATCGTAAGTAACCATAGAGATCTTTCTCTGGATTTTTTCCTATTTCATGAAGATAAGCGAGCTTCGTAGATAGTTCGGTCTCTTTTGCATCACGTAACACCTGCATAAAAAGATCATCTTTTCCTTGAAAATGAGAGTAAAGTGACTGTTTCTTCAGTCCAACCTCTTCTGCAATTTGAGCTAAAGATGCACCTTCATATCCATGAATCGTAAAATACTTTAACGCCGCCTCTTTAATTTCCGTACTTTTCAATTTTAGCCATCACCTCGTTTTACGAACGTTCGTCAGTAATTTTATCAAAAAATGGTAGTTGTAGCAAGAAGGAAGATTTGTTTTTATTAGTGAACTTTTGTGTATTTGATGTGTTAGAGGACGGTGGTGTAGCAATTTAAACATTTTTGTGTGTAACTTAGTTTTTTTGCGGATGGACAGCTTTTTGTTGCGGAATCACTACTTTTTGTTGCATTTACTGCATTTTGTACTGGTAATCCTTTTTTGTTGCGGATGGACGGCTTTTTGTTGGGTTTACTCCATTTTTGTTGCGGAAATACTACTTTTTGTTGCGTTTAATGCATTTTGTACTGGTAATCCTTTTTTTCCTTTCAGCTAGTTCTTACTTGGTTGCGGAAAACCTACTTTTTGTTGCGCTCAGTTCTTTTTTGTTGCGGATGGTCGGCTTTTTGTTGCGTTTACTCCTTTTTTGTTGCGGAAACACTACTTTTTGTTGCGTTTACTCCTTTTTGTACTGGTTATCCTTTTTTTCCTTTGGCCAGTTCTTATTTGGTTGCGGAATACCTACTTTTTGTTGCGCTCAGTCCCTTTTTGTTGCGGAAACACTACTTTTTGTTGCGTTTACTCCTTTTTGTACTGGTAATCCTTTTTTCCTTTGGCCAGTTCTTATTTGGTTGCGGAATACCTACTTTTTGTTGCGCTCAGTCCTTTTTTGTTGCGGATGGACGGCTTTTTGTTGCGTTTACTCCTTTTTGTACTGGTAATCCTTTTTTCCTTTCAGCCAGTTCTTACTTGATCGCGGAAAATCTACTTTTGCTTGCAAACAGTCTCTTTTCAATAATAAAAACCTAATCTAAATACATACAAAAAAAGGCATCCCAGCGGAATACCCTTCTTGTCCTTTATTTCTGACCACTTTTCTCATCATGAAAATGTGGTCTCAACTCTTCTAAGTTGGACAATCCATCTATCTCCATTTTCTCCTTAACAGCACCCACCAATAAAGTAATGCCTTTCTCAACTGCTTCTTGCTCACCTGGTTCCAGCAAGCTCATCGTCTCTCTCATCACCCTTTTTAAAGGCTCTGGCGAACTCTCACTCATTACTTTTTGAATCTTCTCCGTAACAGTTATATTAACAAAACGTTTATCCTGTGGATTAGGCGTCTTGATGAGAACAGCTCTATCCACAAGGCGATCTACTATATCAGAAACTGTACTCTGCGTCATTTTTAGGTTTTGACTAAGCTGCTTGACACCAATCTCTTTATTAATAAACACTTCAAAGATTACTTTAGCCTGCGGAACTGTGACACCATGTTCCTCTGCATACTTTTGCATGCTTTTAAACATAAAGCGATTAAGAAAAACAATGGATTCTCTTATATACTCAGCTCTATCCAATTTTTCCAATCCCCTTCCCTTCTCCTTTATATAAAGGAGAGACATACCTAAATGTAAATAGGTCTCTCCTAAAACTTTTACGAAGCCTCTTCAAACTGACTATTATAAAGCTCTGCATAAAACCCAGCTTTTTGTAATAATTCTTCATGATTACCTGCTTCGATGATATCTCCATCTTTCATAACCAATATCAAGTCTGCATTTTTAATAGTAGAAAGTCTATGGGCAATAACAAAGGATGTTTTTCCTTCCGTTAACTTATCCATTGCTTGTTGAATAAGCAGCTCTGTACGTGTATCCACTGAGCTTGTTGCTTCATCTAAAATAAGCAATGGAGCCAATTTGATCATAGCACGAGCAATCGTAATTAGCTGTTTTTGTCCTGCTGATAAACTAGATTTATCATTCAAAATGGTATCATATTTATCCGGCAATGTTGAGATGAAATGATGTAAACCTACTGCTTTACAAGCTGCTTCTAGTTCCTCATCTGTTACATCTGTTCTAGAGTAAACGATGTTGTCACGGATTGTTCCTTCAAACACCCATGTATCTTGAAGCACCATACAGAAGAGATCATGCAAGCATTCTCTCGTCATCTGATGTGTTGGCACTTTATCTATCGTTATTTCTCCACCATTTAATTCATAAAAGCGCATCAGTAGATTAATAATCGTAGTCTTACCTGCACCAGTAGGACCAACAATCGCTACTTTTTGACCTGCCTTCACATCAATGGAGAAGTCATTAATAATCAATTTGTCTTCATTATAGCCAAATTGAACATGCTTGAATTCTACGTCTCCTTTGACGTTTTCTAGCTTCTCAATTTTACCAGTTTCTTCTGCAAGCTCTTCTTCTCCTAAGAACTCAAATACTCGTTTACTTGCTGCAGCTGTTGATTGTAAGTTTGTTGCAGCTTGTGCTAACTGTTGAAGTGGCTGTGTAAATAAACGAATATAAATCATAAAGGCTACAATAACACCAAAGGAAATATTTCCGTTTACCGCTAAAACTGCTCCTACAATACACACAACAACATATCCAAAATTCCCTACAAACATCATTAAAGGCATCATAAGCCCAGACATAAATTGAGATTTCCACGCACTATCATACAGTCTTGTATTAATAGAGGAGAAGGTATCTTTCGCCTGTTCTTCCCCATTATAAGCCTTCACTACATTATGTCCGGAATAAATTTCTTCAATATGACCATTTAATTTACCAAGCTCTACTTGTTGTTGGATAAAGTATCTTTGGGATTTAGAAATAATGAAGATCATTAATCCGAAACCAATGACAGTGGATAATACGGCTGAAATGGCCATAATCCAATTTGTATAGAACATCATGATTAATGAACCTAAAAACATCGTGATTGCAGTAATTAAACTGGTCACACTTTGGCTCATTGTCTGTCCAACCATGTCTACATCATTCGTTACGCGGCTAAGAACATCACCTGTTGTTGTATTATCAAAATACTTCAGAGGCAATTTATTTATCTTGTGCGATATATCTTTTCTTAATTTTTTTGTAATTCGCTGTGTAACAGTTGCCATGATAAAACCTTGAATATAGTTAAAAATAAATCCTAATCCATATAAAAAGACAAGTAGCATCCCAACATCTGTAACAGCATCCAAGTCAATGCTTCCCATTAATCCTGCTGTGATATAATCTGTTATCTTACTAAGCTGATTAGGACCAACAATACTGAATATTGCAGCAGCCATAGCAAGCACAAGCGCAACTGCCACAATACCTCCGTATGATTTGGAGTAGACAGCTAGCTGTTTTAAGCTTTGAACATCCATCCCTTTTTGGGGAGGCTTATTTTTGCTTTCTTCTTGTTGGGAATCTTTCTCTACATACTCTTGATCAGCCAATTTCAAGCTCCTCCTTCGATAACTGAGAATAAGCAATTTCTTGGTATACATCACAAGTTATCATTAGCTCATCATGTTTACCCATTCCCACTATTTTTCCTTCATCAACTACTAGAATGCGATCTGCATCTTTAATGGTACCAATTCGTTGTGCCACAATAATTTTTGTAGCATCTTGTAACTCTTGATTTAATCGAGAGCGTAAAGTTCGATCTGTTTTGTAATCCAAAGCTGAGAAGGAATCGTCAAATAAATAAATTTCCGGATTACTATAGATGGCACGAGCAATCGATAAACGTTGCTTTTGTCCTCCAGAAAGATTATTTCCTCCTTGAGAGATAGATGACTCATATTGCTGTTCCATTTTTTCTATAAAATTCTTTCCTTGTGCGATGTCTACTGATCGTTTAACCTTCTCTTCTTCTATAAAGCCCTCTTCTCCAAATGCTACATTAGAAGTAACCGTTCCACTGTACATTACGGCTTTTTGGGATACATAGCCGATTTTTTCTCGTAATGCTTCTAGCTCGTAATTCTTCACATTATATCCGTCAACAATAATTTCCCCTTCTGTTGCTTCCATAAAGCGAGGAATAAGGTTAAGAAGTGTACTTTTCCCACTACCTGTAGAACCAATAATCGCAACTGTTTCCCCTTTAGATGCTGTAAAGCTTATATCTTTTAAGACATAGTCAGAGCTATCTGGATACTTAAAGCTAACATGGCGAAATTCAATTTCCCCTTTAGATGCACCTTCTTTTTTCTCTCCATTCTTGATACTAACTTCTGTATCTAGAACCTCGTTAATTCTTCGTGCGGAAACTGCTGCACGAGGAAGCATAACAAAGGTAAAAGAGAGCATCATAAACGCCATGATAATCTGCATAGCATAAGAAGAAAAGACAACCATATCAGAGAAAATCGGTAACTTATCTGCAATTGGGGCATTATTGATTAGTACTGCACCAATCCAATAAACGGCAAGACTGATACCAGACATGATTAGTGAGATAGTTGGCATCATAATAGCCATTACCCTTGTTGTGAAAAGGTTTGTATCCGTAAGCTCACTATTTGCTTTTTCAAACTTATCTTCATGGAATTTTACAGAATTATAAGCATGCACAACACGAATTCCTGTTAATTGCTCTCTTGTTACCATGTTCAGATTATCTGTTAGAGACTGGATTTTTTTAAAATTAGGCAATGCTACAGTAATAATAACGGTGATTAGAGCTAATAACACAAATACTGCTACTCCTGTTGCAGCTGTCCACTCCCAACTTTTTCCCATAATCTTTAAAATAGCCCAAACTGCAATGATTGGAGCCTTTAATACAATTTGTAAGCTTAAGATGATTAACAATTGAACTTGCACAATGTCATTCGTGGAACGAGTAATTAAACTTGATGTTGAAAAGTGACTAAGCTCTTCCATCGAGAAAGATAATGTTTTATCAAACACTTTGCTACGTAGTCGATTGGAAAAACCTGCTGCCACTTTAGAAGCAAAGAAAACCGTTATAATCGAGGCAGCCATACTTCCGACTGCACATAATAACATAAATCCACCTTGCTCTATAACCTCGCTCATTTCACTTCCTTCTGTCTGAACAAGTCTTGTAATTTTAGACATATAATCTGGAAGCTTTAAATCCAACCATACTTGCATCACGATAAACAGTAGGGCACTAAGGATTAACATCCAGTCTCTCTTTTCAAAGTACTTAAAAATTTTAAGCATGTATTCATTCCTCCAAGTCACGTATAAACCAGTTTGTAATAGTCTTTGTATTTTTCCTACAATCTACCCTACTTTTTACTATCAACCTTTCTTGTATTACCAAGTTATCCAACGTTATAAAATCGAGTAGGAGACTAGTCATTATTTGACTAGTCGACCTCTCACACCACCGTACGTACGGTTCCGTATACGGCGGTTCAACCTTTTAAGTATCGTTGCTCATAAAGTAAGGAGATATCTTTGAGTCTCCATTTTATGAGCCTTTCTTTTGTTATTGCTCGTTGGAGAATTTCACTTCGTGATAATCTCCAATATCCCTTTCGGGAATTTGCTAATTTCATGGCGTCATCATGATTAATTCCATACTTACGAAGCATCTTATATTTTGTCTTTGGCTTCTTCCATCTCTTCCATATGAGTTGTCTCAATCGATGGTTTAACCATTTCTGAGTTTCGAGAATGAAGTACTTCATTCTCGAAACCCCATAGTAGTTAATCCATCCAGTTGTGATTTGGTTAATTTTCTTCACTATTTCCTCAAAAGTTCCACTCTTTTTACGGCTTGTATTCTTCTTTAGCTTCTCTTTGAATCGTTGCTTGGCCGACTTACTTGGTCGGCATCCAACTTTCCCATTAAGTTTTGAATGTTAAAGCCAAGGAATGTTCCGGAAGTTGCACCACAAACCTTACTTTTCTTTTGATTAATTGTTAATTGTAATTCATCCTCGATGAATTTTGTTATACTCTCCATTACTCTCTCTCCAGCTCGTATACTTTTCACGTAGATGACAAAGTCGTCCGCATACCTAATAAAACGATGTTCTCTCTTTTCTAATTCTCTATCTAGTTTATTTAAATAGACATTTGCTAAAATAGGAGATAAAGGTCCACCTTGCGGAGCTCCATCTTTCGTTTCAATATAGATATCTCGTTCTAAGATCCCTGAGCGTAGGAATTTCCATATTAATTTTAAGACAATTTTATCTGATATGAATTCTTCTAAATACGCTCTTAGCCTTTGATGATGTATTGTATCGAAGTAACTTTTCAAGTCACAGTCCACTACTACTCGATAACCTTGTTCGTAATAATGTTCTGCTGATTTGATAGCTTGGTGGGCATTTCTACCTTTTCGAAATCCAAAACTATGTTCTGAAAAGTGTGGGTCTACAATCGGTTCAATTACTTGAAGAATAGCTTGTTGGACGACTCTATCTAAAACGCAAGGAATTCCTAGATATCGTTTAGAACCGTCCGTTTTTGGTATGGCAACTCTTTTGACTGGTTGAGGTTGGTAAGTTCCATCTTTCAATTTCCTTTTAAGAGGTTCGTAATATTTCTTCATGTGTGACTTTAATTCTACTACTGTAATTCCATCAACCCCTGGTGCACCATTGTTTGCTTTTACTTTCTTGTATGCTTTCCAGAGATTATTATTTGCAATAACTTTATCGATTAAATTGATACCATCCTGTTCTTTCATATCATATTGATATTCCTACGCACTCCTATTTCCCCTTTAGTTTCCAACTTATCTCTCCATAGGTAGCCATCTTTTGGTCTTTACCACGATGTTTTCTGCGATTATATGGAATATCTATACCTCCTTGTTTTCCAAGATTTAAGATTGTTCAGTCCTTCATTTCCGAAAGGAAACTACTATGACGTCTGCTGACTTCTCATGATTCATCAAATTATCACTAACTTGATTGTTAATTCAATAACCCTCACGAGACCTCCCCGGGTAAGCACAACCACTTTCCTCTCATGTAACTGCTAGATTTACTGTATGGGATTCGGGCAGTATTGGACTTTGTTTTGTTTAGCAAACTCATCCGTCCCAATTCAGCCTTGTATCTAGTTTCTGTTCGTCAGTTCGAGATTTTGCGTCCGACTTCCTTCAGATTCCACGTCACCATGGACACCCTTGTCTTTCGCTAACAGTTCCTACTGCCAAGTCTGTAGTGGACTTTCACCACCGAGTAGTTGCGCATGCCGGGCGCACTAAATAAATTCGTATACGATATATCGAATACGATTTATTTTAGTTTTTTCTTTGGGGAATGTCAACAGAAATGAAAAAAAGCTGATACTCAGTTGTTAGACTGAGTATCAGCTTTTAGATTGAAAATCCACCAGGACCAATCAACGCGATCCCAATTGCCACTATAATAAGCACAAGATTGTATTCATATCCTCCTGCACCATTCGCAAATCCTTTTGGACCATGCACCTTCACAATAGCTCCTAGCATAATAATGGTAATAATTACTGCTGCCACTGGTAAAAATAAACCTAAAATAAATAATAATCCACTTAATAATTCCCCTGCTCCTGCAAGAATAGCTGCAACATTACCTGGCTTCACACCAATAGATTCAAACCAGCCACCAGTTCCTTTAATGCCGTGTCCACCGAATAAACCAAATAGTTTTTGTGCTCCGTAAAACATAAATACAAGTCCGATAATAATACGTATAATAAGTAAACCTAAATCTTCCATTTTCAAATTCCTCTTTTCTTATTTTGGTCTTTCTATCGTAAAGACCTCGCCAATTTTTGCATAATCATTTCCTGCTAATCTACTAATTGCCGCAAGTCCTGTCTGATCAATTCTTCCTTTACTATAAAGTTCTTCATCAATATGAAATTGAACTACTTTTCCAATAATAAAATCTGTTGACTGCTCTCCTAATTCAAGAGCATGCTCTAGCACACATTCCATTCTAATTTTTGCTTCCTTTATGCCCGGAGTGGTAACTTTCACACTGTCTATTGGAGTTAAGTTTGCTAGCTCTACCTCACTTTGCTCGGGAGGTAGAGAAGCAGCTGTTTCATTGATTTGCCCCACATTTTCTTCATCTACTATATGAACGACAAATTCTTTTGATTGTAGAATATTTCGCGCTGTGTCTTTGTGTTGCCCATCCTTCCGCTGAATAGATAGAGAAATCATCGGAGGATTAGAAGATACAATGTTGAAATAACTAAATGGTGCTCCGTTCAGAATTCCGTCTTCTGATACTGTCGTCACAAAAGCAACTGGCCTTGGAATAATGCTCCCAATTAGAAATTTGTAGTTCTCTCTTTCTGTCAAAGTTACTGGATCAATAGAAATCAATGAAATCCCTCCTTTTAATCTAGGTTTCTTACTTCAATTGGTATAAGTTTTTGTTCTAATTGAGCTCGGTACTCTTCATATTGACTTGGAAGCATTAATTTTTCACCCATTGTTGCTTCTGATTCATCATGAGCAAATCCAGGTACATCTGTAGCAATTTCAAATAATATTCTGCCATGCTCTTTAAAGTAAATAGCATTAAAGTAGTTGCGATCACGAACTGGTGTTACTCCATAACCATTATCTGCAACGAATTGTTGCCATTCTAACTGATCTTCGTCATCACTTGCTCGCCATGCAATATGATGAACGGTTCCGACACCCATTTGTCCTGGATGATCTGTTGTTACTTTTAAGTCAATTACGTTTCCTATCTCTCCTTTAGAGTGATAACGTGCTAGATTTCCTTCTTTGCCTACGAACTCTAATCCCATTATATTTTCTAATAGTTTTCCTGTTTCTTCTGGATTAGCAGAAAATAAAGTAGCTCCACCAAAGCCTTTAATTGCGACTTCGGGTGTAATATCTCCCATTGTCCAGTTATTTTGCGCTCCGTCTTCTCTCTCTACTATTTCTAAATGAAGACCATGTGTATCATCAAATGCTAGTACCTGTTCACCAAATTTTTCTATTTTAGTAAAGGGTATTTCGAATTTATGCAATCTATCTTCCCAAAATGGTAAAGCACCTTTTGGCACAGCATAGGAAGTAACACCAACTTGACCATCACCAATTACCCCTTGTCTTGCATTTGCCCATGGGAAGAAGGTAATAATTGTTCCTGGTTTTCCCCCTTCATTCCCGAAGTATAAGTGATATGTTCCAGGATCATCGAAGTTAACTGTTCGTTTAATTAAGCGTAATCCTAACACTCCTGCATAAAAATCAACATTTTCTTGTGGATGACCTACAATTGCCGTAATGTGGTGAATTCCCATTGTTTGTTTTGTCATTATTGATTTCCTCCGTTTTTTTTATTATTTTTAAGAAATTATTTTGAATTCGAGATATATTAGTAAAATTTTTTAATTCTATCTTCAGTGTGTGAATTCAAATTATCTTGAATTCGAGATAATCATAATATATTTGGGAGAAGGTGTCAATAGATGTGGCTGATTTTTTTTTGGAGATTTTGTTAAAGAAGGGAGTTTTGGGGATTAGAAGTTTATTGGGTTGGGTGGGGTGATGCAAAAATAATTGAATTTGGATGTATATGGAGATCATGGGATTCCGCAACAATAATTGCATTGAACGCAACTATTCTTGGGGGTTGCGCAACAATATTGTTTTAATCGCAACGAAATTAAGAGTAACGCAACAATCTTTTAATTTTGCGCAACATTGGAGGGTACATTTGCTTTTTTTGTGGCTTTAACTGGGGGATACCTCATGTTTTTGGCAATCAACTCAGCCGCTCCTGTTTTTTCACATTGATATCTGCTTTGATTGCAACCAAATTTGAGCAGAACAAAGCAATGCACTTGTTTTGCTTAACATTGCGGATGGGCATACTATTGAATTGGGATATAAATGGAAAACATAAGCTTCCGCAACAATATTGGCAATGAACGCAACTATTCTTGGGGGTTGCGCAACAATATTGTTTTAATCGCAACGAAATGGAGCAGAACCGCAACAACTGTAGACAAAGTGATGTTCGAGCGCTAATTTTTCGGTTTAATTTGCTACATGAACCCAGTCAAAAAGGTCTATTGCAAATAAATAGGATGGAAGAGCAAATAAAAATGGTTTTTCCGCAAATATTTCGATAGTAAACGCACATAAAATTACATGTAGTGCAAATAAAGGGACTGTTAATGAGATAGGATGGAGTAGGTGGTGGGTTTTGCGGTATTAGATCTTGGGTTGATCCAAACAAAAAAGACCCCACTATCCCGGAGTCTTTCCTAAAAATACTACTCATTAAAATTCTTCATATTCTGCTGGATCTTGATTTGCAATTCTTCCATCTGGTCTTGTTAGACTAGAGATCCGCTGCATTTGTTCTTGTGTTAATTCGAAATCGAATACTTGCAGATTTTCTAGTTGGCGTTGTGGAGAACTTGATTTTGGAATTGGTAATGCCCCTAGTTGGATATGCCATCTTAAGATGACTTGAGAGATGGTTTTACCATGTGAGCTTGCGATTTGCTGAATGGTTTCATTTTGTAACACATTGCTTGCTCTGCCTAATGGGCTCCATGATTCTGTTATGATGCCATTTTCTTTGTCATATGCGACTTGTTCTTTTTGTGAAAAATATGGATGAAGTTCTATTTGATTGATGCTTGGAGTTACGCCTGTTTCTTTTGTTAGGCGTTCTAGATGTTCTGGTAAGAAGTTGCAAACGCCAATGGAACGAATTAGTCCCCATTTTTTTGCATCTATTAAAGCTTGCCATGCTTCTACATAGATGTCCTGTTTTGGGTTTGGCCAGTGGATTAGGTAAATGTCATAATAATCGAGTTTGGTTCGGTAAAGTGATTCTTGTATCGTATAGAGTGCCTTGTCATAAGCATGATGGCGGCCTGGTAGCTTAGAGGTTACAAATAGCTGATCTCTTGGAACAGAGCTGCGACGAATAGCTTCCCCTACTGCTCCTTCATTTTCATAATTAAAAGCAGAATCTAATAAGCGATATCCCATATCAATGGCACTAGTCATTGCTTGAACTCCTGTTGCTCCCCTTAAATTATATGTACCAAGACCAATTGCAGGTATTGCCAAACCATCATTTAAAGTGATTTGTGGAATCATTATTATCTATCCCCTCTCCTTTTTTGTATACTTAAAAAAGTATAAAGGGAATTGGAATTTGAATCCAGCAATAAACTTTGAATCTTCAGTATCTTATGATGAGGAGACCTGTGAAAGCAACTGGTGTATATCCCCTATGGAATTGGCGGATAATTGAACTTGGTTGTTTTCTCTCAAAATATAGTAAACATTCTGTAGTTGACCAGAGTAACCATGTTGTAATAGTGATTCGAACTGATTGGTATTTAACTGCAGTTGAATATTAATTTCATTGGTTAATTGGGAAGAAGCAAATAGGTCGCTATCGTTTACTGTTGTAATGGAGATGCCTTCTAATAGTTCTTCTAGCTCTTGTGAATTTTGTTCCTCATAATTTTTCATTATTATTCTCTCCCTTGTTAATCTACCTCCATCATACGCTTCTTCTTATGCAAGTAAAACTATTTTGTATACGTTTTCACATATTATTCACACATTTTCCTCTTCCTTTTTGTATACTCTGCTTTTCTTTCTGAAATATTATAACAGAATACCTTTTTCAAGAAAGGATGTTAATATGGATACCAAAAATCACAACCAAGAGTTTGAATGGAAAGTAGGGTCTTAGGACATTTTTTTCGAGAATCCTTATGTTATTTTAATATAAATGATTTTATGATATCTATCTGGTACATGATTGGCAGTATTAGCTTCCTGCTAGGCTCTACTAGTACAGTTGGGTACTGGTTTTTCATCATTGGGAGTATACAGTTAAGTCTACGTCCACTCATTCGAATTATTCATTTTAAGAAATATAGGAAAAATTAGAATAGTGCCTGATGCCTCATTAGAGGATCAGGTATTTTATTTTTTTTGAGCAAAATTTTTGTACAATAGGTTTAATCTTGTTACCATTTGGGTAATTAGGTCAATACACCTATTTTTCATAGTTCATAAGTAGCGAAATAGGCAAAATATCTCAAATTAAATATTCTTCTATTCAAAATATATAGAAGCAACGGGGGAAGAGGAAGTTGAAAATTGGTCATAAGGTTTTATTAGGCTTTAGTGTTTTATTTCTTTTTATAGTAGCTTTTGCTGTGGTTGGAATTCTTGGAAATGCGAAGAACGACCGTGATATAGATAATATGATTAACAAAGGGTACAAGCTTGTTTCTCTATCGACCGAGATGGAGGAAAATGTTGCAAACCGTGTTATTCTAGCTCGCGGTTATGTTCTATATGGGGAAGAAAAGGATAGACAACAGTTCATTGCATTAACCGATGAAGCGAAAACTATTCAAGCACAATTGAAAGAAATGCTTGGAAATACAGATGAATATAAAGAGGCAGTAGAAAAAAATGAACGATGGGAAAATTTAATTCTTAATCAAGTGATTCCTGCATATGATGAGGGCGGTATGAATGCTGCTTTACCTTTAATGGAGGAATACTGTCAAATATGGGCAACAGAAGCAATGGATTCTTGGATTGGAATCCAACAAGAAGCGGAACAAAATATGTTAAGCACTGCAGATGAGTTGGCCGATACTAACGACAAACAAAGCACTATTTTCACTGCACTTGCTATTATTACAGCGTTCTCTGTCTTAGTAGTTGCTGGTTGGTTAACTTACTTTATGGTCAAGCCTATTAAAGTAATTACAGAAAGATTAATGCAAGTATCCAAAAATAACTTATCTTTCGAACCTTTAGTTTTCAACAGAAAAGATGAGTTCGGCATACTTGCTAATGCTCTAAATGAAAGTACAGAGAATCTTTCTAATATGGTGAAGCAAATCAAGGATACTGAAGCTAGCATACTTGAAAACACAACAGAATTAACGACTAGCCGTGAAATAATGAAAAAACAAGCAGATACAGCAAGTAATATGTTTAATCAAGTGGCTGAAGGTTCTACTATGCAATTAGAAGGCGCAAGTGAAACAGCTACAGCGATGGAGCATGTATCCAAAGCAATGGGCAGCATTAGTGAATCTACCGTTTCTGTTGCTGATTATTCTTCTAGTGTAAATAACTATGCGCTAGAAGGTAACAGCATTGTAATAGATACAATTAAGAAATTAAATGACATGAGTGGAACGGTTGATCAAACTGTTACTACGATGGACCGTTTAGAGCACAGAACAGGTCGCATTGGAGAAATTTCTACACTTATTAACGATATTTCAGAACAGACTAATTTATTAGCATTAAATGCAACCATTGAAGCAGCTCGCGCTGGGGAGCAAGGAAAAGGCTTTGCAGTAGTGGCAAGTGAAATAAGAAATCTAGCAGAGCGCTCTCGAGAATCTTCCAAAGAAATTGCCAAATTAATAGAGGGTATTAAACAAGAAATTAATGTGGCTGTTCATTCTACTATTAAGAATAAAGAAGAGATGGAAGCTAGTCTTTTCGCTGCTAATAATGCTGGCTTAGCATTTAAAAACATCTCAGCAGCTATAGAAAAAATTTCAGCACAAGTGCAAGAGGTTTCATCATCTTCTGAAGAAGTCACAGCAAGCGTGGAAGAGATATCTGCTTCTATCGAACAGCTTGCTACTATCGCAAGAGAGAATGTTGATAATGTTGGTATTGTCTCCGAATCTGCTATGGAGCAACAAGCATCTATGGAGGCCGTAGAACAAACTGTAGAAGACCTTAATATATTAGCAAGAGAGTTAAATAGTTTAATGGAAAGATTTGTGTTGAAGGAGAATGATTAAGTAACCTGAAGAAAGAGGCTGATGGAATGTCAGCCTCTTTCTCTATGGAAGGTTTTGCTTAATTTATATTTTTGGATGGTTTTATGGTCAGTGGCATTATCGTCTTGAAACTACTCTTCTCTTTTTTCTGCTTTTTGTGGTTCTTAGAGTGCTTCTTGCAACCACTTTCTCTGCTTTTTCTGCCTTTCGTGGTTCTTAGAAGCTTCTTGCAACCACTTTTCCGGCTTTTTCTACCTTTTGTGGTTCTTAGAATGCTTCTTGCAACCACTTTTCCGGCTTTTTCTATTTTCGTAGTTCATAGAACACTTCTTGCAACCACTCTTCCGGCTTTTTCTACCTCTCATGGTTCTTAGAATACTCCTTGGAACCACTTCCCCTGTTTTTTCTACCTCTCGTGGTTCTTATAACACTTCTTACAACCACTTTCCCTGCTGTTTCTACCTCTCGTGGTTCTTATAACACTTCTTACAACCACTTTCCCTGCTGTTTCTACCTCTCGTGGTTCTTATAGCACTTCTTACAACCACTTTCCCTGCTGTTTCTACCTCTCATGGTTCTTAGAACACTTCTTACAACCACTTTCCCTGCTGTTTCTACCTCTCATGGTTCTTAGAACACTTCTTACAACCACTTTCCCTGCTTTTTCTACCTCTCGTGGTTCTTATAACACTTCTTACAACCACTTTCCCTGCTTTTTCTACCTCTTGTGGTTCTTTTAACACTTCTTACAACCACAGTAGTTCCTTCACCTAACCAATAACCAAAATCCTCAATTATTAATATACTTCTCAAACACAAACCCAAAGTCTTTTACTGCATATTTCTTTCTGCTGTTCATGAGCCAGTTAAAAGTCTGTTCATTGATATGCTTGAAATGATCTGTGATGTCCCCTTCAGAAATAGAGGATCTGTTTAATGTTGTTGCTGTTAACTGTAAGCTTTCTTTTGCAAACTGCATAGAAATTTCATTCTCGTTGACAATTTCACTAATACGAATAAGTGCTTTGTATAAATCTTTTAGTTCTTCGATATGTTTTTTATGTACATCAATGCTAAACGTATTTGCTCCTAACTGGAACTTAATTTCCACATCGAGGTCAATGGTACCAGCTGTTTCTAAGAAAACATTGGAAATCGCATAGTCTTTATAGTTATAACGTTTTAATGTTCTTTTTTTGCTGATAGCACTTGTTCCGTCTAAATGGATAAATGCTCTATTCGTAAAGCAATATTCATCTGATTTAGATTTAATTAGGAAGAAAATCTTCTCATTATCTTCATGCAGAATATAATCATCTGCATCCACCTTATCATAATCAACTGGCTTTATAACACTACCAACATCGCTTAATCCTAATGCATCTGACGCAAACTTTTTAAACATAGAAATATCCTCCTCTTTGTTAGTCCCTTCCTATTTTACATGTATTTATGGGAAAGAAGTGTAAAATTCCATAGGAAATTCTTCCTTTTTCGATCGATTTAACAGGGACTTTACCATATATATGGAATATAATTGTAGATAAGAATGAATAGACAGGAGATTTTATGAAGAAAATTTTGCCGACAATTATTATGATGCTTGTAGGAATGGTTTTTGGAGCAGCAATAGCACTGGTTGGGGTTACTAGAGAATGGAATACATATAGCCTAATTTTGGCGTTCATTTGTTTAATAGGGTTTTATATCATTCACATCATCATACATGAAGCTGGCCATTTACTTTTTGGAAAAATAACAGGATACTCCCTTGTATCTTTTCGAATATTCTCTCATATGTGGGTTGTAACCGAAAATGGTCTACGCTACAAAAAGCTTTATGTACCTGGAACACTAGGGCAATGTTTAATGTCACCCCCTCCATATGTAAAAGGAAATTACCCTTTTAAGTTGTATTTACTAGGTGGAGTGATTATGAATTTTCTCTCGAGTCTGCTGCTTGCACTCTTTTTCTTAGCATCTGGAGAATTCCCCTTAATAGCATTAATTTTTGTACTATTAGGAATCATGGTTGGTTTGACTAACCTCATTCCATATGGCTTTAATGATGGTATGTCTTTAAAAATGGCTTGGAATAACGAAAATAAACAAAAGCAACTTTATACTCAGTTTTATGTGAATGCTGAAACAACGAAAGGCGTTTCCTACCGTGATCTTCCAGAGGAATTATTTGAACTACCTCCTGAGGATAACCGTACCGACTATTTTTCCGTGTGGATTATTTGTATGCAACTAGTCAGAGCCATGGATCGCTTTGATTTCGTAGAAAGTAAACATATTATAGACTCTTTATGGAAGAAAAAAGATCAGCTGATTCCTTTATATAAATTAGAGATTGCAAAAGAACGATTATTTCTTTTATTACTATTAGAGATAGATAAAGAAGAAGCTATAAGCATATATGAAGATAAAAAGTTAAAAAAATACCTAACAATAAAACAAATGAGCAATAAACGGATTCTTGCTGCTTATGAATGGTATGTAAATAATGATTTAGTGAAAGCAAAAAATCTTTGTGATGAGGGATTACAATTGGAGAAAATAAATCCGAATAAAGCAGACGCAGAATTAGAGAGGAAATTAATTGATTATATCCTATCACAAGCATCTAAAAGTGCATAAATTTATTTAAGCAAATCCCATCCTGTGATTTAGCGAGCTAACTGAAAAAAGGGAACTAATTCAGTGCTCGCTTTCACATCACCACATCGTCCTATTCCTTCCTAAATTCTTTGCCTTATATAGCATTTGATCGGCTTCACCAATCATAACGTCTAAGGTTTTTCCATCAGATAAATTACTCACTCCTATCGATATGGTTAACTGTCCTTTCGGCTGTGTTTCTTCCCCCATAAATGGATGGTCTTCTACCTTCCTCCGAAAACGTTCTGCCACGTTTACCGCTATTTCCATATCCCTTATATTAGAAAAACAAATAATAAACTCTTCTCCACCATATCGAGCAAAAATATCTTCTCTGCGCATATTTTCACGTAATAAATGACCAATTGTTCTTAAAACTGAATCTCCCGCGGGATGACCATGCGTATCATTATATTTTTTGAAATCATCTACATCAAACATAGCAATGACATAAGGAATATTATCTCTTCTTATTCCTTCTACATTAGTCCGAAAATAACGGATATTATATAAGTTGGTCATACTATCATGTCTAGAATTATATTCGAGCTCTTTACGTAAAAGTAAATTCCTACTAACATCATTCCACATTAAAAAAATGGTTATCACCGCAATTGTCTCAAACATCCCTCTCCAAAATACAGGATGCAAATCTACAGAATCCATACAGATAATGATTAGAATTCTCAACAATTGATAGCATAAAAAAACACTTAACATATGCCTCATATTCGCAATCGTAAAAGGAGGCTTAAATGCTTTTTTATGATGAAAAAAAGATCCTACTGCAAAAGGAAGCAAAATAGATTGCATGACGCCTATTACTACATGTTCTCCACCAAGATAAATCCGAAATGCTGTAGGTATAATAGTTGATAAGAACCCATATTTCCAACCAAGTAAATAAGATATATAAAACACTGGTGCTCCCCGTAAATCTAATCGTGTCCCTCCATAAAACAAAGGCTCTGCATCACTAGAACACTTAATAGACCAGAAAATACTGGAATTCCCCATAAGTAAGAGTCAATTTCCTTTAAACGATTTCGTGATACGAGCTTCTCTTTTAACTTTAGTGTCCCATACATAAAGGTAATAATAAGTGTCATATTATCCAAAAAAGCCATGATCATTGATTTCATTGTACTCACCTTTATTATGACAATAGATTTACGAAACATTTATAGCATCCCCAGTTATTTCCCACTTACTACAGCATCCACTAAGTTTTGAGTTCTACTCATGATTCTATTGCATTTGGGGCAACCTCTATATAGATTCTTTACTTTGATTTGTAGGCGGGAGGCACTTCTATGATTAATAAATTTCTGAGTCACCCTAAATATAGTCGTTTTATGTTCTTTCTTTTGCTATTTGTGAGCATCTGTTTAAACTCCATTATTCTAAGAAACCAAACAAATTTTTATATTCTATATATATTTTGTGCTATATTCTTAGGAATTGGTTATTATAACAGCCCTAAATGGTTTATCTTTATGCTTACGCTCGCTATAGTAGTTTGCCGATACTTTCTTATTCCAGAATCTGCTGCAAGTGCTGCTACCTTTTTCACCTATTTACTTACCTATTTACTCATCACCTTTATGTCTGTGGGATTAATGTTAAATGTACAGAAAGTAACAGAGGAAAATGTGGAATTAACGAAAGCTCTTTCCAATGCACTAGATACCAGAGACACCTTTACCTTACATCACTCTGAGAATGTGGCAAAATACGCTGTTGATATTGCGGAGAGAATGAAATTACCTCCCTATTTATGTAAAGTAATTCATATAGGCGGTTTACTTCATGACATAGGAAAAATCGGTATTCCTGAACACATACTTTCTAAACCAGGAAGACTAGAAGAAGATGAATATGAATTGATTAAAAGTCACCCCTTTATTGGGTACGAAATGATTAAACATGTGAAACAATATGAAAGTTCAGGAATTTTAGACATTGTTCTTTATCATCATGAAAGATACGATGGATTAGGATATCCAAAAGGATTAAAAGGAGAAGAGATTCCCTTAGTTGCAAGAATCATTGCAGTAGCTGATACCTTTGATGCCATGTCCTCCAAACGTGTATATCGAGATGCAATTGAGTTGAGTGAAATACTAGCAGAAATAGAACGAAATAAAGGAAAACAATTCGATCCTGTGATTGCGGATCATTTTTTGGCATTGTTTGATGAGGGAGGAGCGGAGAGAGGGGTGTGAGCTTATGTGGATGAACGACCTTTTTTCTTCCTTTCTTCCTAATCGGGCTTTCATTTCTTGAATGAACAACCTTTTTTCTTCTTTTCTTCCTAATCGGGCTTTCATTCCTTGCATGAATGACCTTTTTTCTTCCATTCACCCAATTTCAGGCTTTCATTTCCTCCATCTTCCCCCTCTCTACCACGCAAAAAAAGAAGCCCCACTTATAAAAGAGGCTCCTTTCCATAAATCCAAAGGTTATTTGGATTTTTTATAATATCCTTTAATCATTTGATCCATTACCCAATTTGTTCTTGCGCCTGTTATTCCTGTGCTAGAACTTTTTTCTCCACCAGTTAATTCATTCACCATTGTTTGGATGAAATGTTGTTGGATATGGCGTGGGTTTTCGATGACAAATTCTTCTGTTCCTTCTTTTGTCGTTACAGCAATTGGGCTGTTTCCGAATGTAGAGAAGGTTATTTTTCCTTTGCTACCGACTATTTCGTTTTCATCGATATAATCGTGAGCAGCGAAACACCATGTTCCTGTTCCATGTACACCTGATTCAAATAGATAACTGCCTGTTACAATGTCTTCTGCTTGGTAGCTACCATTTTGATTGGAAGCAAAGCCACTTACCTCTTTAATCGGTCCAAGTAGAAAGTCTAGTATATCTAATGTATGGCTCGCTAAATCTAGAAATAAACCTCCACCTGCTAGTTCAGGTTGAATGCGCCATGGCTCATCCTTCCCCGTACCTTCAACAGCTGGCTGATATTGTATAGATCGTACAAATCGGATATCTCCAAGTACGCCGCTTTCTACTATTTCTTTTATTTTCAAAAAGCGTGGTAGAGCGCGGCGGTAGTATGCGACAAATAATGGAACATCTGCTTCTTTGCAAGCTTCTATCATCTCTAGGCATTCTTCATAATTTCTTGCCATTGGTTTTTCTACATAAACTGGCTTTCCTGCTTTAGCTGCTAGTATGGCATATTCTTTATGAAACGCTGGAGGCGTTGCTACATAAATAGCATCCACCTCTGGATCATTTATTAAGCTTTCTGCTTGGTCATACCAATTTGGTACACCATGGCGCTCTGCATAATCCTTTGCTAGTTCTCCATTTCGACGCATTACTGCCACTAACTTAGAGTTTTCAGCAAGTTGAAAGCCAGGACCGCTTTTGACTTCTGTTACATCTCCACAACCAATGATTCCCCAACGTACTTCTTTTAACTGTGTTTTCATTTCTTTCACCTCGCTTACACATTCGCTTTGTATCCTGTAAATTCCTTTCATTTTCAAATGATGAAAATGAAATCTAAATTTCTATTTTTTGCCCAGGATAGATGAGGTTAATATTCTTTATATCTGGATTCTTTGCTTGTATGTGTGAAATGGTTGTATGATATTTCTTAGCAATTTTCGTTAGATTATCACCAGATTGCACTATATGGATAGTTGTAGGCGTTGGGTTAATCCAGGAACCAGGTACTCCTTGCTGTTTTGTTACATTCAACATCCCTTGTGAGGTGTTAAAGACAAAGTACTCTCCCGCCTTAACCGTTCCTTTGCAATTAGTAGCACTTTTCGCATCCATCGCTGTAACATATGCTCCTGTATCAGCATTAACATAATAACTAGCAGGGACTTCATTAGGTTTATTCTCTGCAGTCCAATGTCCAGGCTCTTTAAAAATTTCATTTCGATCAATATTTACGCCAGCAACTGTTACATTATTTTCGTATTGATGCATATGAATAAAGGACGCTCTCTCCCCCCTTGACCATGCATAGGTTTGCCAGTAATAATCTACTTGGTCCTTCATGGCATTGATTACCCGATAAGAGCCATAAATACCTATTTTATACAACTGCAATGTTTCTTTGACACCTCTAAGATATGCTTGAATTATAGGAATTTGAGAATCACTTACATCAAAGTCTACTGCAAAATAAATAGCAGTTCCAGCTGGCTGTCCAACAGATTTTGCATAGTTGAATGCTTCTAATCCATCTCTTCTTCCTTGCTCCTCAGAAAAATAGGAAGCATGGTTCGCGCTTTTTTGAAAAATACTGATGAGTTTTATTCCTGCATCTCTAATATATCCTGCCTCTTGTTGATCAAAGGTTTTCCAGCTATTCCCTAGATATCTTGCTGCATACTCAAATCCTTCTTTTTTCAAATTACTTGCACTAGTAAGTGTCAATTTGGTGGCACAATCAAATCCTTTTGTCATAGTTAATCCCTCCTTTACCTACTATATAGAAAAAAAGCGAGAGAAAAGGCAATTCTATTTATACATACAAATAGATGTAAGTACTTTCTTAAACTGTTATACTTGTTAGAAGAGAGGGGGACCTTAGGATTGCATTATGATTACTCACAAATATTCCGAGATAACTTTATAAAAGAAGCAATTGACCGTGTTGGTGCTGGCATTGTTATCACAGACCCCAGTATAGAAGATAATCCTATCATTTATGTTAATAAGGGATTTGAGGAGTTAACCCTCTATGAAGCTGTGGATATATTAGGGAAGAATTGCCGCTTTCTACAAATGGAAGATACCAAACAGCCTGATCTTGATGTTTTAAGAATGGCTATTGCTAATAGAGAGTCTGTCATTGTTACCTTAAAGAATTTTCGAAAAAACGGTGAAATGTTTTGGAATGAACTTGCCCTTTATCCTATATATATCGGGGAAGAAAAAAAATTATTCTTTGTCGGCATTCAAAAGGATATTACTGAACAAAAGAATAATGAAGAACTGATTAAACAATATGTCAATGAAATAAATGTTTTATCAACCCCTATCATTTCTGTACAAGAAAATGCTTCTGTTCTGCCCCTAATTGGTAATTTGGAAGAAGAACGTTTTCATCACTTAGTTACCGAAATTGCAGCCTATGTTTCCAGAACAAGAGAAGAATATTTTATTATAGATTTACAGGGTTTGTTAAAATATGATGAAGTCGTTCATCAGGGACTTACGATGATTTATGATATCTTAGCATTAATGGGAGTTGAATTACTAATAAGTGGTATTCAAATTCAAATGGCTCAAGATACTATTCAATATACACATGGTAGAAAATTCTCCATCAAAACTTTTCAAACCTGTAGAAAAGCAATGGAAGCTATCTCTTTAGATAAAGTATAATGATGTACATAAGGTGTCTCCCATTCTATGGAGACACCTGTTTTATTACTATGTCTAAGCTCTGCGATGAAAGGTTTTCTCCTCTAATTTCTGTTCAATAAAGTAAACCACTTGTTGTAAATCTTCTATTTGCTTTATTACCTTTTCTTTATGGTTTATTGCCTTTTCTATTAACTCTGGATAATCTGAAATATCTCCATCTATGTCAAGATCTAAGTATGGCTTTATTTCATCTAGTGACATCCCCGTTTTCTTTAAACAGCTAATAAGTCTTAATCTCTCCACATCTTTAACTGTATAAATTCGATATCTACTTTCATTTCGTTCTGCTTTTGGAAGTAAGCCAATTTTTTCATAGTAGCGTATGGTATAAGCTGACAAGTCTACCATGGTTGAAAGTTCTTTAATGGTATAAGTCATTTGACAATTCCTCTTTTCTTGGGGCTGTTTTCGTTCTGCAAAATATTATTTATCTTTTATTGTGCTAGCCTCTTGCTTTAGAGTCAACTCTAAAGTTTATACTTCTTTCATAACAAAGGAGGATTATAATATGAAAGTAGCTATGATAACAGGTGCAAGTAAGGGAATTGGGTTAGAATTAACCAAAAAATTAATAAGAGAGAATTGGGAAATTATCGCTGTAATCCGATCTAATTTTTCAGAAGAGGAAAAACAGATACAGGATTTGATACTAGCCAAAAAAATAAGAATTTATCGAGCAGCAGATTTAGCTGATTTTCAAGACTTAAAGAGAGTACTAAATGAGATTAAGGCGCAAGAGTCAAAAATTGATGTACTATTTAACAATGCAGGTGGTAGCTTTGATCGTCTCTATTACTCGAAGCAATCAAGAGAATTACATTTTGAAATTCAAACAGTGGTTCCTTATATTATTACAATGGAAATGCGAGATTTATTAAAAAAGGGCACCATTGGAAAAGTTGTTAACACCAGCTCCAATGCTTTTAAATTCACTAAGAAGCTTTCTTACCAGGAGTTAGAGAATCCTAGTTCCTTTAAAAAGCTTGTTGGACCATATGCAAATAGTAAATTAGCAGTATCTTTATGGTCTAGAGAAGCAGCAGCAGAACTAAAAAAAGAAGACATTACCATCCTCAGCGTAGATCCTGGTAGTAATAACACATTAAGAAAAGGAACGGAAGGCGGCCTCCCTTTTATTGTTCAACTGATGATGAAAAGCTTTTTCTCTCATCCAAGCAAAGGAGCTAGTCTTCTCTATGAAGGTGCTGTTGGTGACAATGATGCTTTTTCTGGAGCTTATCTTGTAAAAAATAAAGTTACTCCGTTAAAATTCACTACTTTATCCAAAGAAATCTTACATGCCTTGAAGAATATCTATACAAATGAATATTTAAAGAAATAATGGAATATTTGTCCCCCTTCTTTATCAAACTAATAAAAAAGGGGGGACTTTCTATGAGTCAATTTTTATTAACCAACCTATTTTCTGCACTTTTGCTTCAACGTAATCTCAACTGGCATCGCAAGCTTGTTTGGACGGCATTTCCTATCTTTTTTCTTAGCCTCTTTTTGCATGGAGAATATATTGTTCATCGATTAAAGAATAAGTGATTGGGAGGATGGACGCAGAATTATTTCTATACCGTTTTTGTTGCGGATGGCCGACTTTTTATTGCGTTAAGTACTAATTTGGTTGTGAAACCTACATTTCGAGTATAAAGTTGGCTCTTGTTATTCACTTTATTTGCGATAGAACCTAGTTTATTTGCCATTGGATTCCTTTTATTTGCGGTACACGAGTTTTTATTTGCTATTCCTCCTTTTTTATTTGCGGATGGCCCTATTTTATTTGCTATTTCCTTTTTCCATAGGATTCATTCTCCTTTTTGTTGCGGAGGCCAGACCCTTTGTTGCGTTCAACCCATGTTTTGTTGCGGTAATCGTATTTTTGTTGCGCACTTACCTAATTTTGTTGCGTTCAGTACTGATTTTGTTGCGAACCTACATTTCGAGTATAAAGTTGGCTCTTGTTATTCACTTTATTTGCAATAAGACCTATTTTACTTGCCATTCGACTCTATTTATTTGTGGTACACTAACCTTTTTTGTTATTCCGTCCCTTTTATTTGCAGATGGCTCTATTTTATTTGTACTTTCTTTTTTTTCATAGGATCCACTCTCTTTTTTGTTGCGGTTGCTAGACCCTATGTTGCGTTCAGCCCATGTTTTGTTGCGGAAATCGTATTTTTGTTGCGCACTTACCTAATTTTGTTGCGCTCAGTACTAATTTTGTTGCGTACCTGCATCCGAGTATAAAGCGCCTCTGGTTATTCACTTTATTTGCAATAAAACCTATTTTACTTGCCATTCGACTCCATTTATTTGCGATACACTAGTTTTTATTTGCTATTCCTCCCTTTTTATTTGCGGAAGGCCCTAATTTTTTTGCACTTTCCTTTTTCCATAGGATCCATTCTCCTTGCGATGGCCAGACCCTTTCTTGCGCGCAACCCCTGTTTTGTTGCGGAAATCGCACTTTTATTGCGCACTCACCTAATTTTGTTGAGAACCTGCACTTCGAGTATAAATGGCACTTTTCACCCATCCAAACCAAGAAACAAAAACTTTCCCTATTGCTTATGTTTCCGTTTACATGTATAACTAAAGTATACATTTTAAAAGGGTGAACAATTTGAACAATAAGATTATACTTTTAGTGAACAGAGTTGCTCAATATACAACAGCAGGCTTTTATTTTTGGATGTATCTTTTTCGCGGAGGACTTCTATATGGATTAGTTCCTGCGGGTGTTGGACTTATTTGTAGTATTGATGATATTCATAATGATGTAGAGCATAATATGAAGTATGCCTTTGAAGAAGCCTATCAAAAAAATAAGAATCATAAATTGCTATCTTTTATTATTTTTTTCCTGACTGGCTTAAGCATAGTATCTACCTACTTTTCTTTAGTG
Organism: Bacillus sp. B1-b2; assembly: GCF_009183415.1. GTDB lineage: Bacteria > Bacillota > Bacilli > Bacillales > Cytobacillaceae > Niallia. Next base: position 133,899 of record NZ_WEHU01000004.1, read on the forward strand.
ACAGAAAGTCCTGTTTTAGGATTTCTTCAATTTCCACTTATCATCTTTACCTTTTTTGCTTGGATATTCTATGTCTACTGTATTTACTTTCTAGCAAACAGTACAAAAGAAAAGAAATGGTTGTATGCCGTTGCTTTTGATACTTGTATACGAAAATTTATTAATAGCTTGATCATCCTAATTACCTTGATTGCCATCAGTTTTTTTATACAAATAAATTTATTAGTATTTATCTTCTTTGCTCCACCATTAACTATTTTTCTAACAAAGTATATTGTCTATATTCCAGATAGTATAAAATAAAGGGTTTGTCTCTATTAAATGAGACAAACCCTTTATTTTTTATTTAACGGAACCAGAAACTCCATTATAAATATGTTTTTGTAATGTTAAGAACACGATTAGAATTGGCAAGATAACAATCATAACACCTGCTAGAATAACTGGCCAATCTGTACCATATGGACCTTTAAAGGCAAAGAGTGCGGTAGAGATTACCTTTAGGTCTGGTGATGGCATGTAAAGAAACGGGCTATAGAAATCATTGTAAATCCCAACTCCACTGATGATTAGGATTGTAATCATCGGTGCTTTTAATAATGGAAGAATGATCTTACGATAGATGGTAAAGTAAGATGCTCCCTCTAAGATAGCTGCTTCATCTAGAGAAACAGGGATATTCTTCAAGTATTGCAAGAATATATATACAGCAATTACGTCTGTTCCTAGATTCAGAACAATAACAGACCAAATGGTATTAAATAGGCCCATTCCATTGATAATTTGGAAAGTAGCAACCTGTGTAGTAATACCTGGGATTAATGTAGCTAAAAGGAATAGACCGAGAATTACTTTTTTCATTTTAAAATCAAAACGGTCGAGAACATATGCCATCATGGTTCCTAAAAGAAGCTTCCCAATAATCGATGCGATAAAGATGAGCAAGGTATTCTTAAATCCTGTTAGCATCTGTCCGTCTACAAAGGCAGTAATATAATTATCAAAAGTAAAATTCTTTGGTAAAGTCAGAACTCCTGTTGTTAGAAACTCCTGCTTTGTTTTGAAGGAGCCAATAACAACAACCAATACAGGCACTAAGGCAACGGCAGTTCCTAGAAGTAAGCTTCCATATTTTATAAAAAAGCCTAAAACTCTTTTAATCATCATGGTATTTGTGACACCTGTTGTTTTTTTCTCTACTGTTGGTTCTAATTTCATGTTACTTTGCTCCTTTCTCTCTAGTTAGGAACTGCTGAAGTAGCGTGACTATAATCACTATAATCAACAATACTAACGCCATTGCAGAAGCTAATCCGACTTTACTAAACTTAAAGGCAGTGTCAATTGTTTGAATGACGAATGTCTTCGTACCATTAGATCCACCTGTCATAATATAAGGAATATCGAATACGCTCAGTGAACCACTAATACCTAGAATAATATTTAAGAAAATAATTTGTTTAATACTTGGCATAATGATATAACGGAACTGCTGCCAGCGATTTGCTCCATCAATTTCTGCTGCTTCGTAGATTTCCGAATCAATAGACTGAATAGCACCAAGGAAAATGATAAAGTTGAATCCCATATAGCGCCAAACAGATGTGAAGGCCATTGATATATTATTAATGGATCTATCACCAAGCCATAAGCGAATTTGGTCTTCTAGTCCTAAAAAGGTCAGTACTGTATCTAAAGTACCTCCACCTTTGTAGAAATATAAGAAAATGAAACCAATTGCTACTCCATTTAATAAGTAAGGGAAGAAAAGAATTCCTTTCCAAAAATTCGCAAATTTCACCTTGAATGTTAATACAGTGGCAAAGTATAGAGCTATTCCTAATTGCACAAATGTAGCAACAAAGTAGAATAAACTTACTTTAAATACAGAGAAATATTCTGGTGTAGTAAAGATTTTAATATAGTTTTCAAAGCCTACATTCTCACTAGTTGGACTGATACCATTCCAATTTGTGAAGCTGTATTGTACCATGCGAAATAAGGGATAGTAGGAAAATAGCAGTAGCAAAAATAATGGCAATGCGGAGAAAAGAACAATGATTAATCTTCTTTGTCCGTTGTAACCTAGTTTAAGTTTATTCATCTTGCTTACACCTCTTATTCATTCACTAACGCCTTGCTCATCTTCGACAGATGTTATTGGCGTCGGTGTAAAGTATGAAATCATATTTTTGACATTCTTACAGAGTTTGTTGTCTTCACTCCTTGCTTAGAAAACAGACCTGTTAGGAAATAAGGAAGGTTACCTAAAAGCCTTTGCTCTTCTAGGTAACCGTATTCATTAGTGACTAAGCTGGTTTACTTTCCAATTTCTTCAATTGCATTGCCCCATTTTGTGTTAAGCTCTTTCATAATATCTTCGAAAGACTCATCTGTATTACCTTTTGCTGCATCTACAATTCTTTGTTTGATAGCATCTGTTGTGCCTAAACCAATTTCAGAAGCATTGTTAATATCAGCAAATAAAGATTCTTTTCCTTCAGGCGCAGGAGTTGCTTGGAAGAATTCTACCCCAGCAGTTTCCATTGAGCCTAGAGCTGCAGGTAATGGAGCTCCAACTTTAGGAGAAATTCCACCTGTATCTGCTGCATAGTTTGATTCCTCTAAGAACCAATCTAAGAACGTACGAGCAGCTTCTTTATGCTTACTGTTTACATTAATTCCAATGTTATAATCTCCACCAATAGTAGTGTATTGTTTTCCATCAACACTTGTTGGGAATGCTGCAAATTGAATGTCTTCTGGATTTTCAGCTAATGCTTGTACTTGTTCAATTGCCCAGCTACCTAATACCATTGCTGCAATTTTTCCATCTGCAAGATCTTGTTTAGATTGCTCCCAATCCGTTGTAGATGGATCAGCTTCTGTATAGCCTTCTTTTACGCTATCGAATAGGGTTTTGTAAATGGTGTTCATTGGCTTGCCAGAATCAAATGGTGTTTTATCAGCTGTTAACTCATTCGTGAAGTTTGGATCTCCAGCTGCTGCTTCACGTACATAATCCCAGTTAGACATTGCCCAGTTTGATGCATAGTTTGTATATAATGGTGTAATATCTGAATTAGATTCTTTAATTTTTCCTAATGCAGCTACAAAATCTTCTGGTGTTTTAGGGAATTCTGTTACTCCTGCATCATTAAATACTTTCATATTTATTAATACACCTGTAGTATTTACTGCAATTGGAATACCGTATGACACACCGTCATAAGCACGGTCTGATAATAATAAGTATTTTTCTTCTAATTCTTTTTGATCTCCAAGTGGTTCAAAGAAGTTAGCATTATCTGCTGGTTTAATAGTTGTTGGAACCATTAATACATCGCCGTAATCCTTAGAGTTCATACGAATTTGCATTTGTCCAGCATAGTCTGTAATCGTTTCTACTTTTACTTCAATATCTGGATGTTCTTTATTAAATTCTGCAATATATTCATCCCACTTGCCATTCCCTGTCCAGTCTGTTTTGTGGTTAATGAAAGTGATTGTTTCTTTTCCGTCTGCATTACTACCTGATTCTGAATCTCCGCCGCTACAAGCACTTAACATTAAAGCACATGCACTAGCCACTAGACCGAAGCGAAATAACTTACTACCTTTTTTGATCCCCATTTTATTCCCTCCACTTTATATAGGTCATATCTATTTCTCTGATAGTTTATGAAAACACTATCAGCAAGCGCTTACAACAACATTCTATCACGTTAGTTTTTATTTGTATAGTCTTTTATGATAAAAGTAAGTACATTTTTAATTATTGTTGATTACGTTTACATTTCAGTTAATAGTTTGATAGAATTTCTTAATTACCTTTTCTGCCGCTTTGCCGTAAACTGCATAATCTTGATTTTGAAATGCATCCTCTATTGGATAAAGATGTGCTTTCCAGTCCCATAGAGCAAATCCTTGTACCCATGAGCGTTTGCTTGTTGCATGGAACATCGCTTCATACCAGTTTCTCTGCGCTTCCTCGCTAAATTCTCCTCTCTTTGTCCAATCATTAGGGAGTATGTCTCCTCCTACCCAGCTTGGACAACCTGCTTCACAGAAAAAGAAAGGTTTATTGTATTTCTCCACTACCTTTTCAATTCTGTCTAATTGCTCTTCCCAAGCATCGAGAGGATAATATCCACTTGAAGAAATAACATCAACAGCATCCCACCATTTCAGTACATCTTCCTGATACTTATCACAATTATAAGTGATTAATCCGCTGTAAACTTTACGCACCTCATGAATGAGGTAACGCCATTCTGCTTCCCGTCGATCAGCATTCACCAACTCACAACCTATTACAAACATTGGACATTCCATTTGTTCTGCTATTTTTGCAAAATGAAGAATGTATTCATTATAAGAAGCAAACCATTCTGACCATTTCGGTTCACATGGTACATCGGTATCAAAGAAGTTAATATGTGCACGCCACGTTCCATCTGAAACATTGACCATTGGTTTTAAAATCACTTTCAAGCCAATTTTGTTAGCGTATTCAATTAATTCTATTGTTTCTTCATCACTTACGACGTTCGGGTGATTCTTCCAGTTGATTGTAATAGATTGAGCAGTATCTTGTTCTGCAACTACTGTTAAAATAACATGATCTATAGAGCATCTTTCTTTCAGTAGCTGCAAGGATTCTTTGCTTCTCACATCTTGCCATTCGCCTCTTTTGTTCATAAAACCAAAACTAAAGCCTTTAATGAACTCCAAGCGGTTCCCCCCTTTTTCCCCTCTTGGGACAAAAGTATATAAATATAAAGTTTTAGATTGAATTGTCTATACTTTTGTTGTAAATTAATTATATATTTCCATTATCTATATGTAAAGATGATTTTTTATAGAAATGGAGAACAATTTATAAGAAAGTATGTGACCGGATGGAAGATAGTAAAAAAGAATATTATAGGAAGATGCTGTATTTCACAGTTCCTATAACTATCCAGCTTCTCATTACCTCGAGTTTGAATATTGTAGATTCGATCATGGTGGGAAGACTTGGGGTGAACAGCATTGCAGCCGTAGGGATTGCTAATAAATTCACACAAATACCAACTGTCCTTCTACAAGGCTTTGCTAGTGGAGCAACCATCTTTTGTGCTCAATATTGGGGAGCCAGGAATAAGGAGGGAGTTAGCCGTTCTGTTATTTTTGTAAGCGTAATCACGTTTGTTTTTTCTCTTTTCTTTACTTTTCTGACTCAATTTTTCTCCTATTCCATACTAGGTTGGTTTTCTGGAGATAGTTCCGTAAGAGATTTAGGAAGTGGTTTCTTACAAATACTTGGTTACTCCTATGTATTTACTGCTCTTTCCATGATTTTTGTTATTGCGTTAAAAACAACTGGAGAAGTACGTAGACCTACTTATTACAGTGTAATTGCTCTTCTTATTAATACTGTTTTAAATTATGCTCTTATTTATGGAAATTTCGGTGCACCAGCTTTAGGAGTAGAAGGAGCCGCTATTGCCACTCTAATTGCACGAATTATTCAGACTGCTCTTCTATTTATGCTGTTAGTGAAAACAGGATTTATTTCTTTCGCTATTATTAAAAAAAATCTTGATGTTTTTCGCAGTTCATTGAGCAGAAGTTATTTTAAAATTACCCTTCCTTCAATTATTAACCATGGCACATGGACAATAGGAGATACTATTTTCTTCTGGTTGTATGCCATGATGGGAACTAGCCAAACAGCTGCTATTTCTATGATCGACCCAATTATCTTTATTTTCACCTGTGTATTTACTGGTATTAGTGACGCATCTGCTGTCATGATTGGTAATCAACTTGGAGCAAATGATAAAAAAGGTGCTTTTCAATATGCTAGAAACTTTATCCGACTTACTACCATTACATCCATTATTGTAGGAGTTCTCTTATTAATTGCAATGCCTTTTGTTCTATCACTCTATCATGTCACTCCAGAAGTAGAGAAGCTAGTATATGGCATTATTTATGTATATGTTCCATATTCTATTGCAAAAAATTTAAACTATATCAACAATGTCGGCATCCTTCGTGCAGGTGGAGATACGAAATATGTGATGTGGGTAGATACTATTGGAGTTTGGGCCATTGGACTTCCTCTAGCAGCATTAGGAGTCTTCTTTCATCTACCACTGTTCGCTGTCTATGCTCTAGCAAACTCACATGATTTTGTTCGCGCTTTCTTAGGAATTCGTAGAACCTATACGAAGAAGTGGATTCGAAATGTAATAGAAGGGTATGAAGAAAAAAAGGAGGAATTAGGATGAAAAGAATAGAGTTTGTGGAAGAATTAGAAAATCGAATATTGCCATTTTGGCTAAACTTAATAGATAGAGAGAATGGTGGTTTTTATGGAGTTGTAGATTATAACCTGAAACTCCATCCAGAAGCACATAAAGGTGGGGTACTTGGAGCCAGAAATCTATGGACCTTTTCAGCTAGCTACCAATATAAACAAAATCCAGCCTACTTAGAAGCTGCACATATTGCCTTTGACTTTTTGAAAAATAAACTCTGGGACCATGTACATGGAGGGATTTATTGGTTAGTTGATTATAAAGGAGAACCTGTTCTTCCCTCTAAACATGTGTATGCTCAAAGCTTTGCTCTTTATGGCTTGAGTGAATACTATAAGGTTACCCAAGATGAAACTGTACTTGAATTAGCGAAAAACGTATTCTCTCTAATAGAAGAGAAATGCTATTCTCCTGAATTTGGCGGTTACCTAGAAGAATTCCATGCAGATTGGACGAAGAAAGAAAACTTCTTATTAAATGAAGGAGCTGATGCTTATTTTACAACAAACAGCCACCTACATATAATAGAAGCTTATACAAATCTTTATCAAATCTGGCCAGATGAATCTCTGTTAGATCGAATTAATAATCTATTAGATATTTTCTCTACCAAAATATTTAATATGGAGGGACAATATTGTTACGTTGCCTTTGATCAAAACTGGAGCAACACCAAAGATACCTTCTCCTATGGTCATGATATTGAAACAAGCTGGCTGTTGACAGAAGCATTAGAGGTAACAAAGCTAGATCGACCAGATATTGTGAAAATTAATGAGTTAATGGCATTACAAGTCTCAAGAGATGGGCTTGCAGAAGATGGCTCTATTATGGACTGCAAAGAAAATGGTTTGGTGCATTCAAATAGAGTATGGTGGGGCCAAGCAGAAGCGGTTATCGGGTTCCACAATGCCTATGAATTAACGAAAGTACCAAATTATTTAACATATAGTGAGAATGTGTGGAAGTATATTAAGGATCATTTTCATGATACTCGAGATGGCGGGGAGTGGTACTCTCGAATAGATGCAGAAGGACAAATAATCTCTTCCTTGCGAGATGAAAAGTACCAAACACCAGAAAATATTGTAGATTCATGGAAATGTCCTTATCATAATGCGAGAATGTGTTTGGAAATGATGAGACGTTTGGAAGATTGATTGATTTGGTTGGCTGCCTCTGGGGGTTTGGAGGCAGTTTATCATATGGAAAAGAGCACTACAAGTTGGTTGTAGTGCTCCTTTTTTACCCTTTCAGTACCTTATCTATTGCCACAAGCTCGTCAGCACTAAATGTAATATTCTCCAATGCCTTTACATTTGCCTCTACTTGGCTCACTTTACTAGCACCAATCAATACACTTGTCACAATGCCATCTCGCAAAATCCAAGCTACTGCCATTTCAGCAAGTGACTGTCCTCGATTTTTTGCAATCACATTTAGCGCTTTTACTTTCTCAATTGTTTCCTCCACATTTTCTTTATGTAGCCACAGCCCAGTTTCCCTATTTGCTCGAGAATCTACAGGAATTCCATTTAAGTAACGATCTGTTAATAATCCTTGTGCAAGTGGACTAAATGCGATAGCACCAATTTGTTTTTCCATCAAAACATCCTTCAGTCCATCCTCTATCCAGCGATTAAACATATTATAAGAAGGCTGATGAATGATAAACGGCGTCTTCTTTGCTTCAAAAATTTCTGCTATCTTCCTTGTTTGCTCAGGAGAATAATTAGAAACACCCACATATAAAGCTTTTCCTTGTCGCACCAACAAATCCAGCGCTTCTGCTGTCTCCTCCAAAGGAGTATGTTCATCTGGGCGGTGATGATAATAGATGTCTACATAATCAAGTTTTAGCCTCTTCAAGCTCTGATCTAGACTTGATACTAAATATTTCTTAGAACCGCCATCCCCATAAGGACCCGGCCACATATAATATCCAGCCTTTGTAGAAATAACCAACTCATCTCTGTATGGCTTCAGGTCTGTCTCTAGTATTCTCGCAAAATTTTCTTCCGCGCTACCAGCAGGTGGTCCATAATTATTAGCCAAATCGAAATGTGTAATACCAAGATCAAAAGCACGAGTCACTAAAGCACGCCCATTCTCATACACATCTACATTTCCAAAATTGTGCCAAAGTCCAAGGGAAAGTGCCGAAATTTTCAGCCCACTATTCCCAACTCGATTGTACATCATTTTTTCATAGCGATTTTCATTTGCAGTATACATGGTTTTCCTCCTTTTTTGTTCAAAAAATTGATATAGCTAAGTGGTGGGTGGTGATTTTTGTTTTGGTTTGTTGCGCTCGAGCCGTGTTTTGTTGCGGAGAGCGGGATTTTTGTTGCGTTCAGGTCATGTTTTGTTTTGGTAATTCGATTTTTGTTGCGTTCAGGTCATGTTTGGTTGCGGTAACTCGGATTTTTGTTCGGCACACGCCTATTTTAGTTGCGTTCGGTACTAATTTGCTTGCAACCCCTCATTTTAAGTGTGAAGTGGCAAGTTGTTAGATCTTTCATTTGTGGAAGGACCTAGTTTATTTGCAATTCGAATAGATTTATTTGCACTACACTATCTTTTATTTGCCATTCCATCCATTTTATTTGCGGAAGGACCTCTTTTATTTGCGTTTCACTTTTTTCATTGCAACCAGACTCCGTTTTGTTGCGGAAGAAAGACTTTTTGTTGCGGTAATTGGATTTTTGTTGCGCTCGGACCATGTTTTGTTGCGTTCACACCTATTTTCGTTGCAAACCCTCAATTCATTTATGAAACAGCAAGTTGCTAGACCATTCATTTGCGCAATATCCTACTTTATTTGCAATTCGAATAGATTTATTTGCACTACACTATCTTTTATTTGCCATTCCATCCATTTTATTTGCGGAAGGACCTCTTTTATTTGCGTTTCACTTTTTTCATTGCACCTAGACTCCGTTTTGTAGCGGAAGAAAGACTTTTTGTTGCGTTCTATCCATGTTTTGTTGCGGTAATTGGATTTTTGTTGCGTTCTATCCATGTTCTGTTGCGGCAATTGGATTTTCGTTGCGCTCAGACCATCTTTTGTTGCGGCGATTAGATTTTCGTTGCGCTCAAACCATCTTCTGTTGCAGTAATTAAATTTTCGTTGCGCTCAGTCCATCTTCTGTTGCAGCAATTGGACTTATTATCGCGCTCAGACATTTTTTCACGAAAAACAGGTCTTTCATCGCGCACAGATCATCACATCAAACTCATTTCCCCACAGCCAACTGAAAGTTATAAACAGCACCAATCAAATTAGCGTCATTCTTATAAGCACATAATTCTACTTCTGGAACGAATGGAGCGATTCCTACCTTTTCTACTATTCTCTCTAAGCGAATAATTAATTCTTCTATCAATCCCTCTTTGCTGGACACTCCGCCCCCAATAATAATTTTCTCAGGATCATAGCTATATTGTAGATTATAGATTCCTTTTGCTAAATTATGATAAAAGGTTTCTACTTCTTCTGCTGCTACATCGTCCCCTTGCTCAGCTAGTTCAAATACTTCTTTGCCGCTTAATTCTTCTTCTAAATTCATGCGTTCATTATAGCGTTTTGCCATATTTACGGCTGTTCCAAGCATACTAAAGGTATTTTCATCATCTAATAACATGTAGCCGAACTCTCCGCCGAATAAGTGTTTACCATGCTGGATTTTTCCATCTACGATAACTGAGCCGCCTATCCCTGTTCCGACTACAACAAAGAGCACATTACTTAAGCCTTTTGCTGCACCTTTCCATACTTCTGCTAATGCTGCACAGTTAGCATCGTTTTCCATAGAAATAGGGCAGCCCAGCAATTCCTCTAGCTCCGTATAGATAGGAAAATGGTGGACATAAGGTACGGCGCTTGCTCCTTCAATAATGCCCTTTGCCTGATTTACAGCCCCTGGAGCACTAAACGCAACGCCTTCTATCTCATACTTTTCTTCCATTTTTTCCTTCAAGTTACTTAATTCTTGCTTCATTTCCTCCCATGTTTTTGGAGTAACGAAAGCTCCTTTATCCACTAGTTCCTCTTTTTCCCAAACAGCGAACTTTACAGAAGATCCACCTATATCTAAAACTAATAATGACATAATAAAAACACCGCCTATTATAATGTTTACGCTTACACAATACCATCTTTTTGTAGAAAAGACCATCGCAATCCTCTTTGCAATGATCTTCTCCCATAAATTATTCTATTCCATTGTTTGCACTTACGTTTTTAATCCATTGTCCTGATTTCTTGATTGTTTTCACTTGAGTATGAATGTTGTTGGAGATGAATCCATAGCGATTGCGATATGCGTTCATCCAGCTCCAGCAATCAATTGGCGTCCATAAATGATATCCATAACAATTGGATCCTTCTTCAATACCTTTATGCAACCATTCTAAATGCTCTTGGATGAATTCAATGCGGTAATCGTCTTCGATCACTCCTTCTTCATTTAAGAAGCGTTCTTCTCTAGATACCCCCATCCCATTTTCTGAAACAAACCACTCAATATTCTTGTAATTGTCGCGGATGTTAATGGCAATGTCATAAAGAGCTTGTGGGTAAATTTCCCAACCTTTATCTAAGTTCATGCGGCGTCCTGGCATGTCATAGTTATCATAGTAACGATCAGGCATCCAGTCACCAACACTATTTGGTGCTACATCAGGTGCTTTTACACGAGATGGATGATAGAAGTTTACCCCTAATGTATCAATGGTGTTTTCTTTCATAATAGCAAGCTCTTCTTCTGTTGAATCCCAGATTACTTTATCTTTTGTTAAAAGTTCTACTAATCCAGGTGGGAATTCTCCGTATACTGCAGTGTGTAGGAACATTTCGTTACGCCATAAATCAGCAATTCTACCTGCTTCTACATCTTCTGGCTTATCACTTGCTGGGTAGGAAGGAGTTAAGTTTAGGATTGTTCCTATTTTTGCTCCTTTTTCGTTCATACCTAGGTCGCGGAACTCTTTAATTGCTTTAGCAGATGCAAGGTTTAAATTATAAGCTACTTGCACGGCTTTCTTTCCATCTACTACTTTAGGATAGTGGAATTGGTATAAATATTGTCCATCTACAATTACCATCGGCTCATTGAATGTAAACCAATGTTTTACACGATCTCCAAATTGTTCGAAACAGCGACGAGCAAATTTAGCGAAAAGATCTACAACGTGCTTAGACTCCCAACCGCCATATTTGTGATAAAGCTCTACTGGTAAATCAAAGTGGTGTAAACCAAAAACTGGTACAATTCCTTGCTCAAGATATTCATCAATTACCGCATTATAGAAGCGGACTCCATCTTCGTTTAAACTTGCTGTTTCAAAATCATCAATTAAACGTGTCCATTGAATAGAAGAGCGAACAGAGTTTAAGTTAATTTCTTTCATTAAGGCAATATCTTCTTTATAGCTATTGTAAAAATTAGAAGCTGTGTCTGGTCCTACATGATTGTAGAATGCTTCTGGTTCAGTTTCGTACCAATAGTCAAATACATTGGCATGCTGTTTATTAAAACGACCTTCACTTTGTGGTCCAGATGTTGCTGCACCCCACCAAAAATTCTCAGGAAATTTCTTCATTATTTTCTTCTCCTTTATTGTTTCGCTGATAAATAAAATACTTTGCTGTTATAATCTGTAATATGCTCTCTTGACCAATATTCACTAGCACGATCAATATAGTTTCCTCCGAAAAGAAGGCCAATCTCCATTAAATCGTCTCCATATCGCTCCACATCATTATTTACTGTATATAATGTATTTGCTGCTAATCCTTTTAGTTGTAATCTCTCATATGGTCTATTTGGTTTTGCCAACACTTCATAGTAACCGACAATCGCTTCTGATTGATTCTCTGATACCACCATCCATGCTGTCTCGTTATTAGTAAATGGACTCTTCAAGCGGATAAATGTTCCTTGTTGAATTAATTTACGATGCTTTTTGAAAAAGCTTATATGCTCTTTCATTTGGCTATGCTCTTCTGCCGTCATTTTCGTTATATCTAACTCATAACCAAATGTACCGAAATAGGCAACATTTGACCTAGTATCAAGGCTTGTCATTCTTCCTACTTGATGGTTCGGAATTGCTGAAACATGGCTACCTATACTAGATAACGGATATACCAATGAACTTCCATATTGAATTTTCAAACGTTCTACTGCATCTGTATCATCACTTGCCCAAGCTTGTGGTGCATAATAAAGCATACCTGGGTCAAATCTAGCCCCGCCACCTGCACATGATTCAATTAGAATATGCGGATACTTCTCTAGTAATCTCTCATAAAGTGAATAGACTCCTAGAATATAGCGGTGGAACACCTCTCCTTGCTGCTCAGCAGGCAAAGCAATTGAGAAAACCTCTGAGATATAGCGGTTCATATCCCATTTAATATAATCAATTTGACTTGTCGAAAGAATAGCATCCATTTGTGCAAAAATACCGTCTACCACTTCTGGACGAGAGTAGTTCAGTACAAATTGATTTCTTCCATGAGATGTTCTTTTTCCAGGAACATGAATCATCCAATCTGGATGCTCTTCAAAAAGCTTTGTTCCTTTACTAATCATTTCAGGCTCAAACCATAAACCAAAATTCAATCCTAAATCATGGATTTTTTCAGATAAGCCTTTAATACCGTTTGGCAGCTTATCTTTATTTTCAAACCAATCTCCAAGAGAGGTTGAATCATCATTTCTTTTGCCAAACCATCCGTCATCAAGAACGAATAACTCCACTCCCACTTCAGCTGCTTTACTCGCAATTTCTAAGACTTTATCTTCATTAAAATCAAAGTAAGTTGCTTCCCAGTTGTTGATTAATATAGGACGTTCTTTATCTCTCCACTCGCCTCTTGCAAGTCTTGTTCGATAAAGCTCGTGGAAGGTCTTACTCATTCCATTTAACCCTTCATCAGAAAATACAATAACTGCTTCTGGTGTTTGGAATTCTTCGCTTGGCTTTAATCTCCAAGAAAATTCGAATGGATTTAATCCAATCATTGCTCTCGTTACTTGATAGGTGTCTACTTCTACTTGCGCTAAGAAATTACCGCTATAGATTAAGCTGAATCCATATGCTTGGCCAGTATGCTCTGTTGTATCTGGGCGAACAAGTGCCATAAAAGGATTGTGTTGATGACTACTTGCTCCTCTTGCACTAGATACAGATTGAACTCCCGTAATAACTGGCTTTCTTTCCATATGGTTTTCCCTAGCCCATGCACCATGTAGATGTACTAGTTCAAAATTTTTATCAGGAAAATCAAGACTTAAGCTTAAAGCAGATTCTAAATCATATTCAAGCTCACCATTGTTCACAAACTTCGTGCTCCGTGCAATAGCAGAACGATTAGCAAAAATGGTGTAGAATAAATGAATCGATATTTCTGAATACGTATCTTTTAACACCACTTCAAGTGTTTCTGCTTCTTCCTTATTTTCCACATATGTAGCAGGAAGTCCCTTTAAACTCGGTTTTCCTTCTATAATATTGTGGTGACTATAACGGAAATCTGAAATTCTATCTCCTTCTGGATAACGTATTTGAGAAGCAGGTGTACGGAAGTCCGTTGTACCATAAAAAGGATATTCTTGTTTTATATGCTCTAGAGAGGATGTATGATCTCCCTCTAATTGGTTGTTAGAAGGGCGAATCTCTCTTTCTAGTAAATATTGAAAGCTATTGCGATGGTGAATTGCTTTTCCATAATATAGATGTTCAAGCTGAGTCGTTTTTTCAATAACTCGGAATAGATAGCTAACCAAACCATTTGTTAAATGAAACTCTTGTGTTTTTTCATTAAATAGAATAAATTTACTCATGATTTAACAAGAACCCCCTGACTTTATCGCCTAATTTCGGTAAGTACTCATGTCCATACTCTGGGAAAATAATCATTTCTTTTGGAGAAGAAATTTGGTTATACACAGCAAACTGAGTAACTGGTGGACATATTCCATCCTCTAACCCAATTGCCCATTTCACTTCTGCCTTTATTCTTGGTACTAGATGTTGAATGTCTATATATTCCAATGTTTGTAAGATTTCCTCTTCCCTTTCATGCATAGGATCACGGAATCTGAACCAGTACGCTAATTCCTCGTAAGCAGAAGAGTTAATATCAAGCTCAAACATTTTGCGATAATCACTTAAGAATGGATACTGTGCTACCACTTTCTTAATGCGTGGCTCTAGTGCCGCACATACAAGGGATAACGCCCCACCTTGTGATGCTCCTTGAACACTAATTGCGTTTTCATCTACTTCATCCATACTCATTAATATTCTTGCTGCATGGGCAGTATCCAAGAAAACACTTCTATAATAGAGACTCTCAGGTCCTTCTTCTACTCCTCGAATGATAAGACCCTTTAATGTTGCTCCCTTTACAGTAGTATTGTCCTCCGATTCTCCCCCTTGACCACGACAATCCATAGCCAGTACGGCATTTCCCTCTGTTACCCATGAAAGCTTGTCACCAAAATCTCCACTATCACTATGATAGCCATGAAACATTAGCATCCCAGGGACTTTTCCCTCTATGTGCTTTGGTCTTATGTATTGGCATCTAATTCTAGCTCCATTTACTCCTGTAAAATACAAGTTATAAAAATCCGCAATCTTAGATGGAATATCTACTTTTTCTAATTCATAACTTAGACTTTGAGAATCTAATTCTTTTAGTGCTCTTTCCCAAAAATCTTCATAATCCGCTGGTTTTATTCCAGATCCCTTATATTCACGATATTCATTAATGACCTGCTCTTTTTTCATAAAGGGCACCTCCGAACTGTTATCGCTTTCATTATAATGTATATACTTGATAATGTAAATGTCTATATTTATTTTTTAAATGTAAAACCAAAAAATATTTGATTTAACCTAGTGAATGACAAGAAAAGAATGTTCAATCTCGATAGTATAGCCATACACAAAATGATTCAATTTCAAGCTTGGTTAAATCAGCATTTTTACTCTCTTACCTTTTGGCTAGTTATCCTCTTCATTTGGGCAGTGAAACTCCTTCTTTCTTACCTGCTCTTTTCTCGACCTATGGTTAGTGAAATCTATAGAAAACAGCAAATAAAAAGCCGAACTACTAGGCGAAAGATGAATAAAACGCCTTTAATAGTTCGGTTTTTTCATTTGCTGAAATACTTATGTCTTTGCCGCATTTATTAGAGCAGAAACTTTATCTCTCCTTCTTAAGTCTAATGACATTCCAAGATAACTTCGGCAATACTGCCATTACCATACCATTTTCTATGCTAGCATTGCCATTTGAATGTGGGGTTACTGCTTTTCGATCTACAGCGTTTGTTTTCTTGAGGTCCTCTTGCTCTAAAGTGATGTGCTCTACCACTTTATATCCAGAGAAATTGCGAATATCGCATTCTAATTGTAGTCCTTCATCTTGACCACGGTTTACGGCGAAAATAGTTAGTTCTTCTTTTTCTTCATTATATACAGCAGTAGATTCCAAGTATGGGACGTCTGTGAAATCCTTACTATCATATTTTGGACTTGAAATAATCGGGTTAAGCGCCACTCCTCTTCCGTATACAGAAGCATGCATATATGGATAAAAGATGGTTTGCTTCCAAGCTACTCCTCCCTCTTCTGTCATAATTGGTGCTATCACATTTACTAATTGTGCTAAGCAGGCAATCTTTAATCGATTTGCATGCTTTAACATGGTGATGAGCATGCAACCGACCAATAAGGCATCCTCAAAATTATAGATATCCTCTAGTTGGGGAGGTGCAACACTCCAAGGCTCTATTTTCTTATCTTGTTCTCTTGAGTGGTACCAAACATTCCACTCATCAAAGGATAAATGAATGGTTTTCTTGCTTCGTTTCTTTGCTTTTATATAATCTGCAATGCTAATTACCGAGCGAATAAAATCATCCATTTCCAATGATAGAGCTAGATAATTTGCCACATCATTATCGTGATTTCCATAGTATTGGTGCAAAGAAATATAATCTACATGTTCATATGTATGATCTAAAACAGTTGCCTCCCACTCAGCAAATGTTGGCATATTTCTATTAGAGCTTCCACATGCAACCAATTCGATTGTTGGATCTACCCACTTCATGACCTTTGCTGCTTCTTGTGCAATCCGTCCATATTCAGCAGCTGTTTTATGACCGATTTGCCAAGGTCCATCCATCTCATTTCCGAGACACCATGTTTTTATTTTATGTGGCTCTTTATAGCCATGACTAATTCGCAAGTCACTATAATATGATCCGTTAGGATGGTTGCAATATTCTACTAGATTCCTGGCAGCATCTATTCCTCTTGTACCTAAATTTACTGCCATATTCACCTCTGCGTTGACCTTTTTCGCAAAGTCCATAAATTCATTTGTACCAAGTTCATTTGTTTCAGTCGTTCTCCAAGCAAGCTCTAAACGATGTGGTCGTTCTGCGACAGGACCTACTCCATCTTCCCAATTGTATCCGGATACAAAATTACCTCCTGGATAACGAATCAGTGGAACTTGGAGCTCATTTATTAATCCGATAACATCTTTTCGAAAGCCCTGTTCGTCTGCATCAGGGTGTCCTGGTTCATAAATCCCTCCATATACAGCACGCCCTAAATGCTCAATAAAAGAACCGTAAATACGATTATCTATCTCTGCCACTTTAAAGTCTTTTTCTACAATCATCTTTGCTTTTTGTGCCATTCTTATCATCTCCTATTATAATTATCCTTTTACGCCACCTGCTGTCATTCCTTCAATGAAATACCTTTGGAAGAAGAAACATAAAATTAATACTGGAAAAATTGCCATTACTGAACCTGCAATAAGCACATCGTAATTATTTCCATATGGGGTCAGTAATGTAGATAACCCAATAGGTAGTGTTACATTCTCACTAGATCTCAAGACGATTAAGGGTCATAAGAAATTATTCCAGCTACCCAATGCTTGTAGAATAGCCATTGAGGAAAATGCTGGTGTCATTAATGGCATCATCACGCGAAAAAATACCGATTTCTGTACAGCCATCTACCCTTGCTGCATCTAGTAAGTCTTTCGGCAGTCCACTTGCATATTGTCTGACAAAGAAGATTGGAATTGATGCTACTATAAAAGGAAGAAAAGCCCCAACTAACGTATCCATTAAGCCTAGATTCATGGTTAATTTATAAAGAGGAAGCATAATAATCTCAACTGAGATTATCATGACAATTAGTACTAAGCCAAAAATGATATTCTTCCCTTTAAAGTTATAAACCACAAGCCCGTATCCAACCATACTAGTAAGAAGTAGACAAAATACCGTTGTAGTAAGGTAATTCCTACCGGAGCCAAAACCTAAGTTATTTTGTTCCATTCCTTTTTGATAGAGATAGCCAACAATCGTTAATCCAATATTATTCGGAGAGCGGTTGCTTCCATAGAGCATATAACTTTCAGCAAACATGGATAATCCACCATAAATACTAATGGTAAATACATAGATAGATAGATATTGGCTTTAATAATGGAAGAGTAATATTAATGAACTTCCTCCATGTTGACGCCCCATCTACTTCCGCCGATTCATAAAGCTCTTTCGGGATATTCTGTAATCCTGCTAAAAAATATAAAACTTATCTCCATCTATTTCCATGTATTTACTTTAATACTGATGTGGTCATCTTGATTTTCTTCATTCCACATATCAGCCATTTGCTCATAATATTGACCATGTAACTCATTGAAGGTCCACAATTCCAGTTTTGTTCCTTTTCCTCCATTTGAATAACCAGCGTCACCCCCTTTTTTATTACATCCAGATAGAAAAACGAAAATACAAGTAGTACGGCAAGGAGTCCTATCATACTCTTATTCTGTTTTATGCTAATCCCAATTTGGAAGAATAGCCGCGTAGATGAGTTGTTTTATTTTTAATCTTTTCAAAACGTTTTGCACATCTACATAATATTAATGAAATCAATTAAAAATGTATACGTTTACAATTTTAAGTCAATAGATATAGGTTTTTCCATTTAACAATCACTTTTTTACTATGAGACTAGCTTTCTCTAGGAAGATAGTATTACTTTTAGCCATAAAACCAAACCTTGCTTTTTTTACAAAGGAAAAAGGAACGAATTTCAACCATTTTTATTTCCTTTGATTCTTTTTCAATACATTCAAAACATATGATGTAGAAATGCAAAAAGGGGGCGATTACTATGGTTCAGCATTCTATCATAGATAACATAACATTTATACTCTATTTAACTGGATTTTTAAAATAATGTATATAAACGTGCTATGGATCTTCTTTACTCTAGTAGGGTTTATTGTAGGAGGTTTTTTCCAAGCACTGTTGCAACATTTTCTGTTATTCGGAAATTGCTACTAAAAGAAGTACAGTTGTCTATACTTTCTACTTTTTGGAGTGTATATAAAAAATAGTCTATGAAGAGCAATGGTATAGGGTTATTAATGGTTTTTATCAGCATCCTTCTCTATACAGATTTACTTATGCTGCAACAAACAAATATTGCCTTTCTACATTATTTGTATATTCCTCTTCTCATCATGTTTGGGCTATTCTTGCTTGTTATTTTAAACCTTTCCCTATGTACGTTCATTATGATTTAAAAATTCTGCCTTTATTAAATAATTCCTTATTAATAGGATTTATTGCTCCTCTATCTGCTATAAAGTATATGGTTGGACTTACGATTATCACTTGCTTCTTTCTAACATTTCCTGGTTCCATCCCAATCTTTGGCATTAGCTTACCTGCTCTTTATATCATGTGGTAGCAAATTCTGCATTTTCACAGTATGAAAGAAAAAGAGACCAACTTCAGCTGAAGGGAAGTAATGTTTTGATACATATTAAAGACTTATATTCCGGTATTCCTATATTTAAAGCATTAAGTTCTGAAATTCGCATCGAAATTTTATCTCTATTAACAGAGTTTGAAAGCTTAAATTTGAACGAAATTGCTCAAAAATTAAATTTATCTAATGGCACAGTTACTATGCATATCAAAAAACTGGAAGAAAGCGGGTTAATAGATGTTTCTACCGCTGTTGGGAAGCATGGTATTCAAAAAATCTGTTATTTACATGAAAATCTCCTCACCGTTGAGCTACAGCATAGTCAGACAGAGAACTATTATGAATATGAAATCCAAATAGGGCACTACTCTGACTATAGTGCTGAAGCTACCTGTGGCTTGGCAACAAAAGAAAGCATTATCGGCGAATTTGATGATCCTCGATATTTTGCTGATCCTAAACATATTCATGCAGGAATTCTGTGGTTAACTAGAGGATTTGTAGAATACCGCATCCCAAACTATCTAAAGAAAAATCAGCAATTCAAGGAAATTCAATTTATCTTTGAAATAAGCTCAGAAGCTCCTTACTACAACAATGATTGGCCTTCTGATATTATCTTTTCTATCAATCAAACAGACTTAGGAAAATGGACTTCTCCTGGTGATTTTGGTGGAGAAAGAGGAAATTGTACTCCTGCCTGGTGGCCACCTCATTTGAATCAATATGGCCTATTAAAATTGCTAAGAATTAATGAATTTGGAACTTATATAGATGGCTTTCGAATTTCTTCTGTCACCTTAACAGATTTAGCTCTACATCAGAAATCGGATATTAAATTTCAGTTAAAGGTTGCAAGTGAAGGTAACGTTGGAGGAATGACATTATTCGGAAAGCATTTCGGAAACTATCATCAAGATATCATTGCTAGAATTTTATACAATGTTTCCTTATAACTAAAAAAACGCCTTTTGTTTTTGACAAAAAGCGTTTCTTCTTCTTAAAGTACTTTCACCTTTTTTAAATCTTCTTTTGAAAGTACTTCTTTCATATATTCGATGATTTCTTCTTTCATTTCATCACGTTTTAAAGCAAATTCTAACGTTGTTTTTACGAATCCTAATGTTTCTCCAACATCATAGCGATCGCCTTCGAAATCGTAAGCAAATACTCGTTGAATTTGGTTTAATTCTTGGATAGCATCTGTTAATTGAATTTCGCCACCAGCACCAGTTTGTTGCTTTTCTAAGAACATGAAAATTTCTGGTGTTAATACATAGCGACCCATGATTGCTAGGTTAGATGGAGCTGTTCCTAGTTTAGGCTTTTCAATGAAATTATTCACTTGATATCTTCTGCCCTCTTGTTCCCCTGGATCTACGATACCGTAACGGTCTGTTTCGTTTTCAGGCACTGTTAGAACACCGATAACAGAAGAACGTGTATCTTCATATTGATCGATTAATTGCTTTAAGCAAGGAGTGTCACTTTCTACAATATCATCACCAAGTAATACGGCAAAAGGCTCGTCCCCAATAAAGCTCTTTGCACACCAAACAGCATGTCCTAATCCTTTAGGCTCTTTTTGGCGAATATAATGGATATCAGCTAAGTTAGAAGAGTATTGAACTTTTTCTAGTAATTCAAATTTCTCTTTATCACGTAGATTTTGTTCAAGTTCATGAGCGTAATCAAAATGATCCTCTATCGCTCTTTTTCCTTTACCTGTTACAATAATAATATCTTCAATACCAGATGCAATAGCTTCTTCTACAATATATTGAATAGTTGGTTTGTCTACGATTGGTAGCATTTCTTTTGGCATAGCCTTCGTTGCAGGGAGAAATCTTGTTCCTAGTCCAGCTGCAGGTATAATGGCTTTTCTAACTTTTTTCAATGTTCTTCCTCCTTAATAGGAAAATCCCTCCGTAATTATACCATTTTTTTGCTAAAAAGGAATAAAACCTACTTTACTTATTCTGTCATTTTTTTCATTTTAGTGTATCACAAATTTGTTCTTAATAACGTACAATCATCTTACCATCTTCTCTTCCTTTTGGGAAGAGTTGTTTTCTATCAGCTAGATACTTTAAGAGAATCCTTCTTCTATTCCACTAGCATACAAAAAAAGAGTAGTCTATACAACCCCTCTTTTTCTACTCAGCAAAAACTTCGCCTTCTGTTAACCATCTATGGTTGGTTATCATTTCTCCATCCTCTGTCGATTCATAATCGACCATATAAACAGTTGTATTTTCCGCATCTTCTATTTCGGCTTTTGCACCTTTCATGCCTTCCATATGATCTGCTTCCAACACAACCTCTGTTCCTTTTTCAAGCATTTCACTGCCTGCATCCTTTATTTCATCTTGGATTACCCATTTATGATTAGTTACTTTATCTCCACTAGTTGTGGGCGTATAGGTTACTTCATAGGCAATGGTATTATAAGCATTTAATACTGTTGCCTTGGCACCTTCCATTCCATCCATATGATTGGCCTTTAGTATCACTTGACTTCCTTCTTTAAAAGTAGGATTAGGGGCTGGCTCTAGTCCTTCAGGAAGTGCAGGAGAGCTAGAATGATGCTCTCTACTATGTTCCTGTTCATCTTTATCGTCTTCATCCGAATTAGCACAACCGTTAAACATGATCAATATGGTTAGTACGCTTCCTAAGATATACCTTTTCTTCATATGCATACCTCCTATTTAGTAGAATTCTTTCACAATAGAGGTATTCTTAAACATAAAGAAAGGATTTCCTTATCTCTTATAATGAGGCAATTTGATCGTAAAGGTGGTCCCTTTTCCTTCTATGGACTCAAAGTCAATGGTACCTTTATGCTCTGCTATCAGCTTATTGCAAATAACTAGCCCAAAGACCTCTTTGTCGTAATAAATGGTTGACCAAGTAGATCTCTTAACTTAGCAGAAATTCCATTACCATTATCAGCAATAGAAACTTCAATCCAGCTATTCTCTAGTCTTGCTTCTATTTTTATTTTCCCACCATTATCAATGGCTTCTATAGCATTTTTCACAAGATTCAAAAATACTTGCTTGATCTGATTTCCATTACTTAACGCATAAAGATTTTGGTGATAGGTATCTAATGTCATTAAAATATTTTCTAGATTTGCTTGTGATTAAGACTCACCACTGAAACATAAATCATTTGGATAAAAATTAAGCTTATGTTAATAATTATGTTGTAAAAAATTCCACAGCCAATTTGTAGAAATCATCAAAAATAAGCGGAGAATCCCGACTAATGGCAAATAGAATGTTAATTTGCTTGCTAATAAGCGGATTTTTCCGGTTAAGTTAAGAAAATACCTTCGATTTCATGTTTTCTAAGGAAATAGGCGTAATTCTCCGTCTATTTCCGTTGTTTTTCATGGAAGTAACGAAAATAAGAGGATTTCTACGCCTATTTTTCTAAAATTGGTTTTAGCCAAATTCTCTATGGTAAGAAGCATTATACATTATTTCATAGCTCTTTCGATTTTCTACTATTTCCATATTTAAATAGATGAAGTATATAAAAAACCCCTTGTTTTCCATTGTGTTACAAGGGGGGAGGATCTCTACTTTCACAAATTATCCATAGACAAATTTGTTTTTTAACAGTCTGGGACGACCCTCTAATGAGATAGGTCGTCTCTCACTCTACATATTCATATAAGGTAGCACTTTCCGTGTAATTGACAAAACGGCGAAGCTCCTTTGATTGATCCCGATTAATTTCACCACTTTCATATAATTGCTGGATAATGGAACGTTCTTCATCCACAATGCGAAGTCGAAGCTCTTCCTTTTGTTCTTGTATCCTTTCATTATATTTCTCTGGCTGTTTG
This sequence comes from Bacillus sp. B1-b2, assembly GCF_009183415.1. Lineage (GTDB taxonomy): Bacteria > Bacillota > Bacilli > Bacillales > Cytobacillaceae > Niallia. The sequence goes on from NZ_WEHU01000004.1 coordinate 156,903, forward strand.
CTTAAACGATCTAAAACTCTTCTATAATCCAATTCAACAAGTTGAACCATATAATCATCCTTAGACTCTGTTCTTAACTGTTCTAAATATTGAACAGTTGCTTGCAAGGTTTGAAGTTGGATATCACGTCCAATTCGATGATACTCTTTTCTTCCATTTTTACCTCTCTTGCTCTTTTTAGCAAACCTTCCCCATCCTCTCATTATTTTCCCAAAGAGAAACTTTGTTCCTGAATGAAAATTAGAGGATAGTGCTTCTTCTCGATAGTCAAGGGCACCAGTAAATATCTTGTACATTTCTTCTTCTATCTCATGATCATCATAAAGCTTCTGAATAAGTTTACGTTCATGCTTTAATGCTAGTACTCTAATCTCCATCACTTTTTCTCTTATTAATGCTTCTTCTTTAGAGTTATTATTCTGACTTGCATGACGGATACGACTTTTGTATTCATCTATTAGCTCATAAGCAGCAAAGCTATTTTCTTCATTCATTTCTCCATATAGCTTATCTATTGCGAACAGCATCAGTTTCTTTTTTACTCCTGCTAAAACATCCTCTTCTGCTTCATTTGTATTCGGACTTAGCATAGGTAGGAATATAGTTGCAGCAATTAAGGTAAATAGAATAACCCCTGCAGCAATAAATAGAATTAATGATCTTTCTGGAAAAGCTGCTCCTGTATTAGTAATGTAGGGAATAGATAAAACACCAGCCATTGTTACAGCTCCACGTACACCAGTCAAACTAACTAACAATGTATGCTGAATCGTAGGCTTATCTATTACAGCTGTTTTCTTTTTCCAATATTCATAATGAGAAAAGAAATAGGACCAAAGAAAACGAATGCCTAATATAACTATCCCAATTGCCAGAACATAGCCAATGATTAACCAGTTACTTATAGCAGGATCTTCAATTGTTTTTGAAACAGATGAAGGGATATTCAATCCTAATAGAAGGAAGACAATTCCATTTAAAATAAAAATAACGATAGACCAAATATTCTCTGTTAGCACCTGTTCTTCTGCAAGCATTGTCTCTGCTCTTTCATTTACGAGAGAGTACACAACGCCACCTACTACAACAGCTATAACTCCAGAAGCATGTAATAGCTCCTCTGCTACTAAAAAGATGATAAAGGGAGTAAGGATTTGTAAAAGAGAATGAAATGTTACATCATTTATTCCTTGCTTACGCAGAATGAAACGAATCCATGTGATCATTAGACTAAGCAATAGACCAATTAAAGCACCTACTAAAAACTTATAAGCAAAATCCGCTATCGCTTCATAAACAGCGAAATATCCTGTCACTACAGCAGCAACGGCATAATTAAATGCTACTAAGCCTGAGGCATCATTGATAAGGGATTCTCCTCTAACAAGATTAAGAACACCATGAGGAATATGAATTCTCTTCGCAATGCCATTAACTGCAACAGGATCTGTTGGGGACAAAATAGCCGCAAGAGCAAATGCCGCAGCAATTGGAATACTCGGAATCAACCAATTAATAAAGTATCCTCCAATAATGGTCGTTAAGAGAACTAATACGATTGCATTCCCTAGAATAGAACCACGCATTTTCCAAAGCTCTTTTCTTGGAAAATGCCTTCCGTCGTTATACAGCAAGGGTGCTACAAATAAGAGCAAGAACCATTCAGCCTCCAATTTAACCTCAAACTCTAATTCTGTAAAAAGAAGTGCCATCCCAACTCCAAAAGCAATCTGTGTTAAAGCAGTTGGTATAGATGGAATATAGTGACTGATTATATTGGAAAGTAACAAGCAGGCAAGTAATAAAATAATAGTGATTAATAAATCCATCGTGCAATCTCCTTGAAGTTTCTTTTTCTAGTTTCTATCTTTTGGTGTAGTTTATGTATGCGTGGAAAAAAGGAGAGGAGATGACTATGAGAAAAAAGGAAGATTATTTCTCTTTTCATACAGTAACTAGTGGTGACATACCCTTATTAATTATATGGTTATTATTTTCATGAAACAACATATAAACCCAACAGTAACCTTTCCTACAAAAAATAAGCATTTTCTCAATAGGACATAGCCAATTATAGACAAAAAAGATGGTGTAACTTATGTATATCGTACACCACCTTCCTCCTATTCCCTATTTAAACCAAATATCTTTCTACGATCAGCTTTCGATGATGAAGTTCATGTCCAGCAATTATATAAGCAAGGGAGGATACAGTAAATTCTCCGTTATTAGCTAAGCCTGTACTTTCCCATGCGGGTTTCGGCAACCCTCTTATTAAAGCATTAGTAGCAGATCTAGTTGCTTGAAATTCTTCTAGCAAGTCATCAAGAGATCTTTCAGAAAAATGAGCAGCTTCAACATAGCTTTCATCATCATAACCCGCTAAAGGCGTTTTATCTCCTCTTGCCATTCGTAAGATTCGATATGCTTGAATTCTTTCTGTATCTATCATATGACCAACTACTTCTATTAAGCTCCACTTTCCCTCTGCATAGCGAAAATCACAGTGATCAGCATGTGCTTTTACGATTGATAGTGTTTCTTCCAGTTGAGAAGTAATAACGTCTATAATATCTCCATCTGGAACTAATTCTATATAGCCCTTATAGTAATCTGGATACTCACCTACTGCTGGTCTTCTCATTTCACCCGCTCCTAATCTTCTAATGGATTATCTGGACCTTCAAGCTCTAATTGATAAAAATCTAAATCCAACCATTTACCAAATTTATATCCACATTTTTTTATGGTTCCAGAATACGTGAAGCCTAGCTTCTCATGTACAAAAATGCTTCCCTTATTCGAGCTGTCTATCCCACCTATCATGGTAGCATAGCCTTCCTTATTGGCACGCTTTATGATTTCTTTTAATAACAGTGTGCCAATTCCTTTCTTGCGAGCATCACTATGAACATACACAGAATGCTCAACAGAATATTTATAAGCTGGCCACGGACGAAATGGGCCATATGTAGCAAAGCCAAGTACTTTCTCATCCTCTTCAAATACAAGAATAGGAAAGCCTTTTTCCACTTTTTCTTGATACCAATCCATTCTTTGATCTAACGTATGTGGTTTATAGTGGTAAACAGCAGTTGTGTTTAAAATAGCATCATTATAAATGTCTAAAACAACAGGCAAATCAGAAAGACTCATTTCTCTAATCATCATTAGTTCCCCTTTTTAAAATGATAGAATATTCTATTACCAGTATCTTTATTAAGTAAGATACCAATTTGTTTGGGAAAAGGAAAGCTTTTTTCTTTATTCTTGAATGGCGTTTTGATTTTTTTACAGAGTTAGTAGTGGCGATTGCCATTTTTCAAATGGAGATAATAGGGATTTTTATTACCGATGGACTTGTGAAGAGGAAAAGAGGAGCTGTAATTGATTGTAAGAAAAAAACATCCTTAAGAAATAAGCATTCTAATCATAAGGATGTTGAACTTTTCAATTCTTTTTCTCCGCATTGTATCCTCTTTCACCAAATGGCTGTAAAATATCCAACCATTTATCTTCTAGCTTCGTCAATTCTTCTTTTTCATTATAATAAGGATCATCTTTCGGTTTTAGTATTTCTATTACTTCAAATTCAAAAGCTTCTTTTCCATACATCTTCCATTCTTCTACTAGCTTTTTATTTGTATGGCCTCCGTTTTCTAGTGAAAATTTCACTCCATTTATGGTTTTAACATTTCGAGTACTAACCACACAGATTTTCCCATTCTTCAGATTGGTTATTTTGTATACACCTGCTTCAATCGGTGTTTCTTTGTATTGCTGCTTTAACTCCTTTTTACGATCCATCTTGATCATCCCTTCACTATTTCTTCACCCAATACAAACTTCCATCTGCTTTTCTATCAAGAAATCCATACTCAATTAAATATCTACGTATCATCACATAATCTTCATATATATTCTTTATCACTTCATTTAATTGTTTTTCCGTATAATCTTTTTGTCTTTCTAGCTGCTTCACTGTTTCGCGAAGAACAATTAATTTTTGCTTTTGCTTTGATGGAAATTTTGTTAACTTTCCGTTTTTCATATACTTTTCTAACGTTGATACTTGCTCCTCTTCCGTAATATTGTATCGATCATCCACCATTGTAGCTGTTGGATGAACTGGAACAAACTTAGGAGCATGTTGGTCTTTTTCCTTTAATAATTCCATAATAGCTAAGAAATTTTTCGCTTGGCGCTCTTTTTCTTTTAAAGCAAAACGGTGATGCCTTATAGTAGAAGAACTACCTATTTCCAACTCATCCTTAACTTCTACATCACTTTTTCCTTGATAAAACAACTCCAATAATTTCATTTGATGCTCAGTTAGACCTGTCATTTTTTTATCCAAGTTAATTAAATGGTGAAAAACAGATTGATGCTCTTGTTGGATATGGACCTTCGTAAACTTTTCTGCTTCGAAAAGCAGTCCTTCATGAGGATAGATAATTCCTTTCTCTATTTGCTCCCCACATAATAAGCAAAGATAGCTATCATTTTCTTCTATATAACCCCTCTTTATCTCTGCCACAGTTGCATGTTGAAAATATATAGATAAATCCAATTTAACAAACACCTCTCGTTATAGTTTGTAAATAAACAAACAATTTTAATTAATGTTAGTTATATAATAAACAAGAAGTCATAATCAGTCAACAAACAGGTGACTCAACATCGATGAAAAAGGCATTAATTTTTAGGATGTGAGTAGCAATTCTCTTCTCTTCATTAGGACGAAATCTGCTTTCTCTCTCCAACTTCCTCTCTCTAGAGACAGGTAATCAAGAACCATAGTATGCATAAAACAAGGGCTGCACTATATTTAACCCACTCTACAAACAAATGAGCAGAAATTCCCGCTAAAGAAGCAGCAGCAACACCGATGATACGATGTTGCCGCTGCTTTAAGCTATTTCTTGTATGTAAACTGATAAACTTATGGAGTTAATATTATTTCTACAATCTCTGGTTGATTAAATATTCTTTGAGGAATAATGCTGTTACCTAATCCCCTGTTAACAATCATAGCGGTGTTACCACTTTCATATTTTCCAGCTGTATACTTTGGGAAGAAACCTTGATCTGGTGCTACGACTCCACCAATCCACGGAATTCTAACCTGCCCACCATGTGCATGACCTGATAAAACAAGATCTATATTCCTTTCTTCATACATAGAAAACAATTCAGGACGGTGAGATAGAAGAAGATTAAATCTTGATTCTTCGTATAAAGAATTCAATGTCTCACTCATCTCCTCCTTGTTCTGGAAGAAATCTAAATCATCTAGTCCAATTATGTTTATTTCACTACTTCATACTTGGATAATGTCCCCTCGATTCCTTAGGACCTGTACTCCGGAAGTTATTAAATCTTGTTCTAATGTTGGATATTCAGCTGACCATGCCTCATGATTACCTGTCACAAAGTAGGTAGGTGCTATTTTTACTAATTGCTCCATAAGTGACAAGCTCACTAAACCATCATACTTCTTTGAATCTACCAGATCACCTGTAAATACAATAAAATCTGGTTGTATTGCTCGTACCTTTTCTATAAGTTTATGCTGATTTTTTCCAAACTCTTTACTGTGTAAATCAGATAGTTGAACGACTCGAATTTTCTCTGAAAGCTTTGTAGATTTTATTGTATAGGACGAAATAGTAAGCGCGTTATTTTGATAGTATGAAAATAGGCAAATTGCTAATAGAAGCAAGGCTACTATCCATATTCTTTTCTTTCGCATGATGCTTTTTATTCTTTTTTCCATCTAATCTCATATCCACCTTTTAGACTATCTCCATTAACAATAAAGCAATAGGTTGCTGTTTTCTCCGCTGCAAAGGTTAGATTATCCCCTTTTGTTGTATAAGTTACCATTCTATCTTTATCATCTAGCAATTGATAGTTATATTGACCGCTTACATTTTTAAAATCAAGCTCAACAATTATTTTATCTCCCTCTTCAGCCTTTATTGGCACTGTGTCCTTACCATTGAAGTAGGAAAAATAAGCACTATAGGATCCTTCACCGACTATCGTATTCCATTCTTGCTTAATGGTGTAGTCAGGTAGTGGTAAGAAGAATATTACAATAGGCATGGAAGCAAAAGTCCATTTAAACCAGCTTATTCTATTGGCCATTTCTGTTCCCATGTAAAATAATAAAGAAAAGCATATCCCAATCAGGGCTGCAATGGAAACGTATAATTCTCCAACCATCATAATAGAAGTGAGGCCACCGATAAACATATAAAGAATTATTTTTGTTATTGGAAAGCTATTTGTTAGAAAATCTATTAAACCAGAAGTAATAATTCCTACCCCAAAAAACGAAATCCAGAATAAGGGGTTTTTTAAGGTGTTACCAAATAAAAACAGGTTAAAGCTAGCTACTAAAAGATAGATAACAAAGATAGTAGACGCAAATCCAGCTCCACTAATTCTTCCTACTAGCCATGAGGATGGTTTGCTAGCTTTTGCTAAAATGTTCATACATCTCTTCCTCCTGAATGTAAGTTACTACCATTCTATCAAAACAAAAGAGAAATTTGTTAAAAATTTCAAATAATTATATCCATAACTAGGGCGCTTTCTTTTAAGTAAAAAATAAAAACAACAGAGACTTTTCTGCTGTTTCTTACAACCATCCATTTTTCTTTGCTTCTGCAATGGCTTCAATACGATTCTTCGCTTCTAACTTAGAAATAGATTCAGAAATATAGTTTCGTATGGTGCCTTGAGATAAAAAAAGAAGACCTGCTATTTCTTTTACTGTCTTTCCTTCACTGACAAATGCTAAAATATCTCTTTCTCTATCCGATAGGGGATTTTCTGTTTTAATGCTGCCAAAAATTAATTCTGATGCAAACTCTCTTTTTCCTTTCATCACATTACGAATGGCTTCTGCCAGTTCTTCACTTGGTCCATCCTTTAATAGATATCCACTAACATTTGCATGAAGTGCTCTTTCAAAATAACCTGGTCTAGCAAAAGTGGTTAAAATAATTATTTTACATGGAGAACCAATAACTTGAAGTTCTTCTGCCACATCTAAGCCACTTTTTATAGGCATTTCGATATCTAGTAGGCAGACATCTGGCTGTAATTTTTCTATAAAGTGTAAAGCTTCTTCTCCATTTTCCGCTTGAGCAATTACCTCTATATCTTCTTCAAAGTTTAATAGAGTTCCTAGTGCTCCCCTTAACATACGTTGGTCTTCTGAAATAATCACGCGAATCAAAATATCTCCTCCTTCTCCCTTTCTTTAAGAATAATGGGTATCTTTATTCGGAGTGTTGTTTCTTGCACACAAGAAATGGCTAATTCACCCTGAACCAGTTCTAATCTTTCTTTCATTCCCTTAAGTCCATTTCCTTTTACTTTTCCATCTGCGAATCCAATTCCATTATCCTGAATTGATATTTCTACCGCTCCTGGCATTGGTATAAGTTGTATGTGACAAAAAGTGGCCTTACTGTGTCTTACGATATTTGTGACTGCTTCTTTCAGACATAAGCTAATGATATTTTGTAAGAGCAGCGGTATTTCCCTATCGTCTATTTGATGGGTAATAGATAATTTAATGTTAGCAGTAGCTAACATTTTCTGTACTTCTATTAACCCTTCTGTAATGGTAACTGCTCTCATATCGGAAACCAGTTCCCTTACTTGCTTTAATGCCGTTCGGGATATTTCCTCCATCTCTTTCGCTTCTCTTTGTGCTTCTACTGGTTGAAGATTTACCATTTTACCTACTAGCTGACTTTTTAATGTTAATAGAGAGAGTGTGTGACCAAGAGTATCATGAAGATCTCTAGCTATTCGCACTCTTTCCTCTCTCTTAATCAGTTGATCAATTTGTTCATTTGCAAGATCTAGCTTTCTCTCTAACTCCATATTTCTATTCATTGACTTAATACCAAATGGAGATATTAACATAATAATAAAAAAGGGAATAATAAAAACTAGAGATGTGATATCTATATTTCTCCAACTTATAGCAAATGTTAAAGTTAGAGACAGAATGAATAATAGATAGAAAAAACGAAAAAACTTTTTGCCCGTAAAATAACCGATGAAATTAGCTGGAAAATAGCCTAAAAACAATTGATAAGGATCATAAAATACACCTAGAATCATTACTAGCAAGATTTGAATAATTAACCAAAAATTAAGTGATTCTCTCTCCAATTGTGCGTAAAGTCGCTGATAAGAGAGGAGGAAAATGGCAACAAGAAGATACCCTATAAACTGTTTAAGTCCACTTTCCTTGGAAACTACTATAATAGGAAGGAGTAAATATACTAAAAATATATAAGGAAAGAATCCGAATCTTTTAGGGAATATCTCCCATTTACCTTTCATCACCATTAATGCTAGCTACACCGCCTTTTGATTTTTACTTATATACAACGATAATACCATAAATAGGAAGATATATCCGATGATGATTAGGTAATTTTTCCAGTCAGGGGCTTGGCTTCTTATTATCTCCCATGCCCCATTTGCAAAGGAATGCGAGGGAACCCACTGAGCTACTTTTTGCATAAAGGAAGGAAAGATTTCAATAGGCATCCACATTCCTCCTGTTATTGCCATAGCCATATACAATAGGTTACTAATGGCTGATGCTGTTTCTACCTTTTTAAAGGAACCTATAATTGTTCCTAATGCTAGGAACGGGAGAGATCCAAAGATAATCCAAATACCGGAGAACAACCACTGTGATAAGGAAAGACTAACTCCATTAATCAGAATACCTGAGGTGAAAATAACGATGATAGAAAATAAATGAATAACTGTTTGGGCAATCATTTTTGCGCCATAATAAACAACTGTGGATATTGGGGTAATTTGCAAAAAGATAGTCCAACCTTCTGCTTTTTCTTGAACCATTTTTATTCCTAGTGTCATAATACTAGAGCCCATAATACTGAAGGTTGTCATGGACATTAAATAATGAGCATTCCAGAGCTCTTTGTCTTGTGCGGGGGATGTGAAAATATTCGTAAATAAAAAGTAGAAAAGTACGGGAACAAGCAAAGACCAAAAAATATAGTATTTATTCCGAAACATTCTAAGCATCTCTGCCTTACTTTGCAACCATAATGTTTTCATGATCAATCTACCTCCTTATGTTCTTCTAATAATTGAGAAAATACTTCTTCTAATCTTCCTTGCTTTACTTCGATTTGTTTCACTTGTAGTTCTTTATTAATTATTTCTCTTAACAATTGATCAGAATCTGTTGTCACTAAGGTAACTTTCTCTTTCTCTTTTTCTACAGAGGAGACAAATGGTAAGGCAGAATAGAATTCCATGGAGTATGCTTGTTTCTCATAAAACATAATTTGAGGCTTGGTTAGCTTTTCTTTCAATTCAGATGGTGTACCGTCTCCAATTATTTCTCCCTTATGAATCATAATCATTCTTTCTGCTACTTCATCTGCTTCTTGTAAATAATGTGTAGTAAAAATGATGGTCTTTCCTTGCTTTTTAAGTTCTTTTACTCTTTTCCAGAAATGTGCTCTCGCTGTCACATCCATTCCAACGGTTGGTTCATCAAAGAAAAGTAGATCTGGATTACCTGCAAGAGCAAGGGCGAAGTTTAGTCTCCTTTTTTGCCCACCTGATAATTTTTCTGTACGCATATTCCAATCTTTTTCATCAAAACCTGTTAGCTGCTTTAATTCCGCTATTTCAAGTGGATGATCATAATATCCTTGTATAAGGGGCACTATTTCCTTCACTTTTAATCCATCCATTACACTTACTTCTTGAAGCATGCTCCCTATTCGGTTACGCACTTTTTTATCCTTTGGATTTCCTCCAAAAATGGATACCTCGCCACTATTCGGCTTCATTAAGCCTAGCATCATTCGGATGATTGTTGTTTTACCAGCACCGTTTGCTCCTAATATGGCAATCATATCTCCCTTCTTTACAGTAAGAGAAACATTATTAACTGCTTTGTATTGTTGAAAAACTTTATTAACATTTTTTAGCTCTACAATATGATTCATCTCGCCACCTCCTAAATTTATTATAAATAGCAGTGAACTTCGCTGTTAGTTGCTGATGTCATTATATGAAGATGACAAATGTCATATGTTTTGGAATATTTATTTCGATATAAAAAGACTTTAGGTGATGTACCTAAAGTCTTTTCATACTGTTGAAAAAACATTGTCTATGAAGAATTTGTGAATAAAGAGATAGACCCTCTCGTATCACAATGGAAAATGAGGGATTTTTTATGTACTCCACCCTTCAATATGGGGGTAGTAGAAAAAATCGAAAGAACTATAAAATAATATATGATGTTCGTCCCTTAGAAAATTTGGATAAAACCACTTTTAGAAAAATAGTCGTAGATATCCTCTTATTTTTGTTACTTCCATGAAAAACAACGGAAATAGATGGAGAATTACGCCTATTTTCTTAAAACACATGAAAATCGGAGGCATTTCACTTACTTAACCGGAATTCTCCGCTTATTAGCAAGGAAATTAACTTTATATTTGCCATTAGCCGGAATTCTCCGCTTATTTTTGATGATTCCTACAAATTGGCTGTAGATTTTTTTTAATAAGCTTAATTTTTATCCAGTTGATTTATGTTTCAGTGGTGAGACTCCTTTGGAATTTGCCGAAGTTTTATACCCTGTAGTCCAAGGGCAGACCTCGGCTGAAGCTTCTAAGCAAACCGAACGCCTGTAACAGAAATCAAAACCTTATTTAGTGAGTTAATTACTTATACAAGTTCTCGACACACTCCTGTTATAAAAATTGGAGGCATTTTCATTGACCTCATCTTTTCTCTGTCATTATCCAAAAAACGAGGTCGTCTGCGTTGGTAAATGCTGATACCTTTTGAAAGTCAAACTTCTCGTATAAGGTAATAGCTCTTGTATTAAATTCTGCTACGGTTAGACGTAGGGGTTTTTCTTCTTCTTTTTTTAAAGTGGCTAAAATGTATTGGAGAAATGCTGTGCCGTTTCCTTTGCCGGTATGTTCTGGTTTCATTCCTAAGCCAAAGTCTAAGTATCCTTCTGGATACGCTTGGAAGAAATATCCCACTGGCACTTGTGCTGCAAATTCTTTACAGTAAAACCCTATTAATTCATCCTTCTGATAGATCACATAATAGGGATTATCCATGAATTCTTTTATTGCTTCCTCTGTTATCTCTCCATTATATAAATCATAAGGAGAAGGGTATCTCCAACTTAGAATCTCTCTGGCTCGTTGTTCTGTCATGATCTTCATTTTATAGCTCATTATATTTTTCTCCTTATTTCTCACCTAAGACATGTTGTGTTCTCTATTAAACCCAAAGTATCTTGTTCCCTGAAAATGTAATTCTCCCTTATCTCCTTCTACTAGCTGGCCATACTCTGTTCCTTTTACCTCTAACTCTACTCTTTCTCCACTAGAAAGTTCAAATGTTACATAATAATCTTGGTAGGTTCTACTTTCTCCCCCACCTCTAACAACCGTTCTTTTAGTTGCTACTTTTGCCTGAGAGGTTAGACGTGGCTGTTGATTGTTATGATTCCATTTTACAATTGCTCGAATAACTCTTACTAAGATAATTCCAATAATAATCATAAATATTAGAAAGATAAATAGTGGCGCTAAAGTAAATATCGTGAATCCCCCACTAAAAATATCATCAAAGGTTAAAAATCCTTCCATTCCATTCATGCCCCTTTCTTTGATAAGTTACAAAAACGAATACATTGAATACGATAATTCACCAAAAAAGTTTCAACACTTTAATAATGAATAACAAAATTAAAATAATTAATTATTTTAATTAAAAAATTGACTTTATTAATATTTTTAATTAATATCATAAACATAGAGAGGTGAGTATAGGAAATGACCTATCCAGTACCAAATAATTGTCCCGTTTGTCAGCATACATTGCATATCACAAAACTCGAGTGCAATAACTGTCATACAACTATAGAAAACAAATTTCACATGTCTACATGGCAGTCCTTCACAGATGAACAAATGCATTTTATTGAAACATTCCTTATTTCCAGAGGTAATATCAAAGAAGTAGAAAAAAAACTAGGAATATCCTATCCAACTGTCAGAGGAAAATTAGATGAAATTGTAAAAATGATGACTGGAGCCACAGAAGAACCAGCATCAAAAAATACGGAAAACAAAACAAAGGAACAAGCGGATATTCTAGAAAGACTAGAAAGAAAAGACATTACTGTAGATGAAGCCATTGAGCTTATGAAAAATATCTAAGGAGGCACACAATGATGAATGACGAAATTAAAAGAATTTTGACTATGGTAGAAAATGGAACTATCAATTCAGATCAAGCTGCTGCATTAATGGATTCATTAGGAAGCACAACAGCTACAAAACCAAAACTAGAGGAAAGTCCTTACTTAAATCGACTATTAAGAGTTCGCATTCATTCCGAGACAAATGACAATGTAAATGTAAATGTCCCCATTCGATTAGTAAAAGTACTGCTTCAAACCGGTATTGGTATTGCTTCGAAAGTTCCTGAAGCAAAAAACTATATGGAAAATATTGATGTTGAATTACTTATTAGTGCCATAGATAGCGAGTTAGTTGGTGAATTAGTAAATGCAAAATTAGCTAATGGCGACAGTATTGAGGTATACGTCGAATAACCAAGGGAGTTTGTTATGCTAAAAGTTTCAATTAGAACAGACAAAAGAAGAAAGTATTTAATTATCATACCCACCTTTTTGGTAGGAACAGCCATTGAGATTGCTTTTTCCAATAGACTTTGGAAATTTATCCAACATCACGCAAAAGATAAAATGGTTGATTCACTATATATGTATATGCCAGATATTAAGCATTCTATGAAAACACTATTCAGAGAACTAAAAAATACAAAGCTTCCTGAACCACTTGTTGATATACAATTAAAGGATGGCACTTCTGTAAAAGTAGTTCTATCCTAGCTTAAACAAAATAAAAAATCTAGTGGTGTTCGCACTAGATTATCATTATATAAGAATAGTATATACATGCTTTTAATTACGTTTTAGGGAGCACCTGGTGGGTAATAATAAGGTGGAACTTTTAGCCAACCATGCTTCCTCATCTTAGTTTTCAATTCCATTCCATAAATACACTTCTCAGTATGAAAACGAACCCACATTACCCCAATATCATTTCGGATGCTTTGACTAATATTTGTTGAACACATAACAATATTGCTTGTTATTTTTGCAGCAAGTAGATTGGCAATTTCTAAGTCTGTTGACTTTGCTCCTAATGGAATTGCATGAGCATCAGAATTAGGTTTTGGCTCTGAAGTATTAGCGAGAGGAATACCCTCTTTTAGCATAAAATCCTCTAAAATATTTCGTTACTCTGATGCTATTTCCTTTGCTTCTTTAATTAATTCTAATAAAATATTATCAAAAGTAGAATTCTTGGCAATTTCTAATACTGGTATTTCCTCTGCGATGGCAGTATGATAAGTCCAACATCCCATTGCCTCTCCAATATGGAGGCGAGGTTTCGGCTCTGAATCGAATCTAGTTTTAAAATATGCCATAAATACTTCAATTTTATGGGCCACTTGGTACAACTCCTATTTTTCATTTATAAGTTGTACCATAAATTGGATTTTATGCCATTATATATTTCTAGAATAATGTTTATTTTACATCCCTATTCTTCTTTTCACTTCTTTTAAGAATGGAAGACTTCTCTCTCTTGCTTTTTTAGCCCCTTTTTCTAAAATAAAATCTATTTCTTCTGGTTTACTCATGAGTTCATGATACTTCTTACGGGGTTCTTCTAAGAATCGATTGATTACCTGATATAACTCACTTTTTACTTCTCCCCAACCAATGCCTCTTTTAAATTTCTCTCGCATTTCTTCTATCTCTTCCATTGTTGCAAATTCTTTATATAGCATAAAAAGAATAGATGTCTCCGGATCTTTCGGTGCCTCTGGTGGTAAGGAGTCTGTTTTAATTTTATTGATCAATTTTCTTAACTTTGTAGGTTCTTCAAAAAGTGGAATCGTATTACCATAGCTTTTACTCATTTTACGCCCATCTAAGCCAGGTAACACACTTGTTTCCTTTTCTACTTGAAAGGCTGGAAGAACAAAGGTATCTCCATAATGACGATTAAAACTTTCCGCGATGTCTCTTGCAATCTCTACATGTTGAATTTGATCTTTTCCTACTGGTACAATGTTGGATTGAAATAAAAGAATATCTGATGCCATTAAAATCGGGTAAGTAAATACCCCCATATTTACACCATAATCATTCTCTCTATGTGTCTCTTTATTACTATCCACTATAGCCTTATATGCATGTGCTCGATTCATCAATCCTTTCGGAGAAAAGCAAGCTAGAATCCAATTCAATTCAAAGATTTCTGGAACATCTGATTGACGATAGAAAATGACTTTTTCTGGGTCTAATCCTAATGCTAACCATGTTGCTGCAATACCGTAGGTCAACTGTCTAAACTCTTTTGGATTAGGGTTTGTCGTTAACCCGTGATAATCAGCTACAAAGTAGATTGCTTGGTATTCTGTATTTTGGGCTAATTCTAATGCAGGTTTTATTGCTCCAATATAGTTCCCTAAATGGACTGCTCCTGTTGGCTTAATACCTGTCAATACTAATTCATTCATGAAGCTACCTCCTTTTTTAAAACACAAAAAGGGCTACTCCTTCCTTATAAAAAGGACGAGTAACCCGTGGTGCCACCTTCATTCGTTTATAGATTCCCCATAAACGCACTTTATCCGTACAGAAGTAAAATATACTTCGATACTTTGTCTTTTTTAACGGTAAGACGTCTCCGCAAAAGCCTACTTAACATTGTTCAGCCTTGAAGCTCAGAAGCCCATTCAACGATTAAACATGCACTGATTTGCACCAACCATCAGCTCTCTTCGCCAGCTTAATTGTCTACTCTTCTTCGTCATCGCTTATTAGATATTATCTAGTATAATAAAGGATGCAGGAAAAAATTTCAAGAAACAATTGTTTTAAAATTTCTCTTGTAATACATGTCAGAATCTGTTAACATCTTTTACAAGTTAGCGCTCATGATAAAAATGATCCTTATTTTCTTAATATATATGCTTTGATTGGAACCCAGTAGTCCCTATTTCCCTGTTTATAGAGAGTCAATGGTTGGTGGAAATTGACACAAAAATAGGCACGAATTACCTCCAGGAGCATTCTTTGCGAAAGATTTATTCGATTAGCTTAGAACGGAAGAGCCGTTACCCAAAATGAGTGGAAGAATATTTTAATATTCTTCAATTAGGGTGGTACCACGTGCAGATATTGCAACCACGTCCCTTTTTTTAGGGGCGTGGTTTTTTGTGTTTTAGAAATGATTCTTCCTAAAACACAATAGGGACCTCTTAGCTTATTTATCAAAAATAAATGAACCTTCAGAAAGGAGAAAACGAGAATGACAACATTTGTGGAACAGTTATCAATGGAACAGCAAAAAGAAATGAAGAGGCAGTTAACTATGTATCGTCAAGGCGTACAGGACATTATTCCAACAGAAGAGCTTGCAGAAAAGATTGCTAAGTCTCTTTTAACAAATAATCCTCTAAAGGTGAAGCTTGGCCTAGACCCATCTGCTCCAGACGTTCACCTTGGTCATACGGTTGTATTGAATAAACTTCGTCAGTTTCAGGAAAATGGGCATACCATTCAGTTAATTATTGGTGACTTCACAGGAAAAATTGGCGATCCTACTGGAAAATCAACAGCACGCAAGCAATTAACAGATGAAGAAGTACAGGAGAATGCAAGAACGTATTTCGAGCAATTTGGAAAAGTATTAGATATGGAAAAGGTTGAGCTTCATTATAATTCCAAATGGTTGTCTTCTCTTTCCTTTGAAGATGTTATAAATCTTGCAGGAAAAATTACAGTCGCTCGACTTTTAGAACGCGATGATTTTGAAGAAAGACTCACATATGGAAAATCCATTTCCCTTCATGAGTTTTTCTACCCATTAATGCAAGGCTATGATTCGGTTATGCTTGAGTCTGATATCGAACTTGGTGGAACAGATCAGCATTTTAATATTCTAATGGGTCGTCACTTTCAAGAAAAATTTGGGAAAGATAAGCAAATTGCCGTCTTAATGCCACTTTTAGAAGGGTTAGATGGTGTCGAAAAAATGTCTAAATCAAAGAAAAACTACATTGGGATTGATGAGAATCCAAATGAAATGTACGGTAAAGCCATGTCCATACCAGATGCTTTAATGGGGAAATACTTTGAGCTTGTTACTGATCTGGAGACTGTAGAAATCGTACAGATTAAAAAGGATTTACATGCTGGCTCCTTACATCCACGTGATGCTAAAATGCTCCTTGCGAAAACCATTGTACGAATATACCACGGATTGGAAGCTGCTGAAAAAGCGGAAGAGCAATTTATCACGATTTTTCAAAAAGGCTCATTACCAGAAGATATTCCTTCTGTAGAATGGACGGGTAATACACATGTCTCCCTTCTTGCTCTACTGGTAGAACTAAATTTATTAAGCTCCAAAAGTGAAGCAAGAAGAATGATACAAAACAGTGGAGTGCGAGTGAATGGTGAAAAAGTGGACAATGTGGATCACGAAGTAGCCATTTTAAATGAGTTGGTTTTACAAGTTGGGAAAAGGAAATTTTTGAAGGTTATTAGCAAATAGAGTTTTAGAGGGTAAGTATATTACTTAGCCCTCCCTTTTTAAATCTAATAGCTCTTCCAAATTATCTTCCTTAATCTCTTTGTTTTCTATTAAAAGAGCTTGAAATTCTTGAAACAACTCCTGTATTTCTGGATGTTCGTTCACTTTTTGTATCCCCATTAAATAGGACTCTTTATCTTGATAGGTGGATACCTCATACCATTTATATTCTATATCCATACTTTTCCAATACCTTGTATGTTTATCTAGATATTTGCTATATATAATATTGACCTTTTTTTGTAGAAGGATAAAAGCTTCTTCATTCTCTCTTTTTATATAATATTGATACATTTTAACAAACATCTAATACCCACCTTCCAAAGAAGCTTTTTATAACCATATTCTCTATTTCAAATGATAATCCTCCTTGCTTCATATTTTAAGAACTAGTCGTCTCTCCACCATCTACATGTAAAACCTGCCCTGTTACAAAACGAGAATCATCGGAAGCTAAATAAACATAAGTAGGAGCGAGTTCAAAAGGCTGTGCGGCTCTTTGCATAGGATTAAATGCTCCGTATATTGCTAACTGATCAGCAGAATAACTAGCTGCACTTAAAGGTGTCCAAATACTGCCTGGCGCAACTGCATTCACGCGAATACCATCTTTAATCACATTCTTTGCAAGTGCTCTGGTAAAGCCAACATTTGCACCTTTTGTAGCAACATAATCTAGTAGTTGACTCTCCCCTGTATACGTCGCAACAGAAGTTGTGTTGATAATACTACTTCCTGGTTTCATATGGGGAAGTGCCGCTCTTGTTGTATAAAAATGAGAATAAATATTCACCTTGAATGTATCATCAAACTGTTCATCTGTTATATCTGTAAGCTTTGCTTGTTGAAATTGAATTCCTACATGATTACAAAGGATATCTAATTTACCGAAAGTATCTACTGTTTTCTCCACGATATCGATGCATTGCTTCTTTTTGCGTAAATCTCCTGGAAGTAAGAGGCAGCTTCTACCTAATTCTTCTACCCTATTTTTCGTACGTTTTGCATCTTCATGCTCATCTAAATAGGCAATGGCAACATCTGCCCCCTCTTTCGCAAAAGCAATGGCAATGGCTGCTCCCATTCCGCTATCTCCACCTGTAATGAGGGCTACTTTTCCTTTTAATTTTCCACTTCCTATGTAATGGTCATTTTCAATAATGGGACGAGGAACCATTAAGCTTTCGACACCAGGTTGGCGAAGCTGTCTATTCTCTGGAAAATTAACTGGAATTTCTTCATATTTTGTTATCTTTCCATAGTTAGGATAAAGAGGATATGGATCTTGTTGCTTATTCGCTTCAAAAAGTTCTTGCATTTCCGTTAACTGAATAAGTTTCTTAGAAGCATGGTTTCTCTGTTCTAATTGATTATAATGATGAGCTGGAATCTGATACATAGCATGACGAGGGTCATTCATTTTCCTACCTCCTACATATACTAGTAGGTTATTTTATGTACACAAAGTGGTTTGGTGCCTATTCCAATATGTATACTGGCTCTGATTCTTGTTCTCTGGAATAAAATAAAGAAAATGGGAAAGGAGATTTTTTATGAAGTATGAATATAACCCTAAAATTAAGCTGTTATTGCAAAAAAATTCAGAGGAAAAAGTAGTTGTGACATATATAGAGAATAGATGGGACATGCCAAAAGTGACAGACAGGCCTCCTTATTATAAAAATCCCGTATATGAATTACATTATCCTGTTCTTTAATAGCAAGTTTATGTGCTACCAACTTATAAAGCTCTTTTGGAGCAAGTAATTTCCAAAGCAGATCTGTATTCTTAGGATTTTTCACATAAAAGCAACAAAATGGAGATAAAAGGTTCTGAGAAGTCTTTCTTAGAACCTTTTTTGCTTGTTTTTCATTCCTTTATATAGTTCTTAGAATCCCTCTTATAATTTCAGGCTGTCATTCGCTCTATAAACGACCCTTTTCCTCCTTTCCCCGATTTCAGGCTATCATTCTCTTTAGGAACATCCTTTTCCCATCAACATATCTCTATATTTGATAAAATAATACAAACCCCTTATTAACAAGGTTATTTCTTCCAACAGATACATAATCATCTTCTTATAATCTAGATTCAAGGAATGATATACTTATAGAAAACTAGTAAGGAGTGTATACGGTGGATTTTATTGCAATTGATTTTGAAATAGCAAATGAAGATATGGCAAGTGCTTGTTCTATTGGCTTGGCCTATGTGAAAAATAACGAGATCGTCAAAGAGCAATATTACTTAATTAAACCACCAGCTACCACTTTTGATCCACGTTTTACGGCTATCCATGGTATGACTGAGAAAGATGTGGAGAACGAAAGAGGTTTTATTGAAATATGGGAGCTATTAAAGGATGATTTGACTAATAATATACTTGTTGCACATAATGCGCAGTTTGATATGAGTGTTCTTCATTGTTGTTTAGAGACTAATAATATTAAAAAACCAGAACTAACCTATATATGTTCTATCCCCATTAGCACTAGGGCTATTAGAGGGCAAAAGGTTGGGCAGTCTCTCAAAGAAAGAACTTCCTATTTTGGTATTTCTATCGGAGAGCATCACCATGCTGGTTCAGATGCAAAAGCTTGTGCAGAGCTTGTTATTACTTCTGTTAAATCAAGGAAGAAAGAGTCCCTACAACATTTTTATGAATCATATACTACTCTTCCTGTTAAACAATTTTCCGAGATAAAAGCACAAACTAGTTTTGGTAAATCTTATAAAAAGCCAATAAAACAACCTTTGAAAAAATTCACATCTGTATCGATTTCTGACATAACCCCTACCGTTAATACATTTAACGAATCACATCCATTTTTTGAAAAAAACATTGTATTTACTGGGGATTTATCCTCTCTTGATCGAAAAGAAGCTATGCAATCAGTTGTTAATGCAGGTGGAATACTCAAAAGTGGAGTAAGCAGCAAAATAGATTATTTAGTTGTTGGCATACAAGACCAAAAGCTAGTGGGCAAGGACGGAATAAGTTCTAAAGAAAAGAAAGCATATGAATTACAAGAAAAAGGAAAACCAATTCAGGTAATAAAAGAAGAAGAATTTCTAGGATTACTAAATAGAGAATCCCTAAAGTATTAAAATTAGGCTTCATTCTAATAGTTATATAGACTTTGCATTCACATATCTTCTTAAGAGGGTTTATCCCTCCTTCTTCCCTCTTTCATTTCCTTTTTCCCTTTAAAAGGGACGAGTAATATATAGAATAAAAATATGGCCATTCCCTCTAAAGCAAAAATATAGTACGGATATGGTCCTAAATAATCGAGTAAGGATCCATTTACAGGTTTATAGGAAAGAAACATATAATTCCCCCCAGTCCAAACATTTACTAAAAATGCAACTAATGCACTCCCATTTAAAAATCCAAAAGAAAGTAGCATCCCTTTTTGTGTAGGTTTATATCCGTGGACAAACACGAAATAAAGACAAGTCCATATAATAAGAATATGGGTCACAAAAAAGTGAAAATAGCGGAAATGAGGAAATCCTAAAAATAGCTCTGGGGTAAAGATGGCCATACAAGCGCCTGTTATCCCTATAAAATAGACAATTTGAAAAAGTCTTTCTGACATTGTTACTAACAAAATAATACAAAGAAGCAAACTCAGCGAACAAAGCTGCAATGGAAGCATACTTGCTGTATCCCAATACCCTCCCTTGATCATCCAATAATGATAGAAAAACTCCAATAGGATAAATAAGAGAAAAAAGGTATACCGAAAGAAAGCACTACGCCTCCTTAGAGGATAACGAAAGCAATAAAACATTAGGACACCTGCTATTAATAGGAAAAGCATCACTAGGTGAGAAAGAGAAAACAATTCAAAAGGATATTCTTCATATTGATGTCCAAACCAAGAAGCCTTCACCTATATCTCTCCTTTCTTCTATTTTTCATTTTCTTCTACTCTATTTGTCTAGTATATGATTATTTCTACCTATCTTTTAAAAAATAGGTATATCTTTCTGATAGTTTGGGAATAGTATAGACAAATACAACGAATAAGAAAAAATTTTATTAAGGGAGAGGATTACACATGAACTTATACTCTAATAATGCATTAACAGACTTAATTGAGAAAGATGAATTTGAATTAGAATCCTACCTTGACTATTTATTTACAGTTGCAGCTGATCAATAATAAGATGTTTCATTAAGGCTGGTGTTTATTACCAGTCTATTTTATTTATATACAAGTAATCTCGCTTAAAGTAGTCTTTAATTTACAAATTTTTTATAAAAAAACTTAATTTTTCCATATAGTTTTGATACAATAAATACATACTATTTAATAGGAGCCTAGTTTTTATGGTGATTAATCAAAAAAATATGAACAATTCTGTTCATCTATTAGAAGAAATTGAGAATTTGAAAAAACTACTATTGGAGTATGGGACAAGGAATGGGTTAAACGATCCTATTACATTAAAGATTAGTGAAAAGCTAGATACCTATATTGTTATCTATCAGAAATTAATGATTAAATAATTAGCTTCTCGAATAATTCTACTTAGTGAAGATTTAGCATATCTTTTAAAGCGGCAGCTGCTGCTCCTCTCGGATGAGATGCCCCACCAATAGCACAAATGGTTCCCATTTCTTCTGTATAAAACATGATTCCTTTATTTGTTCCTCTCACATGATATAGCGGATGATCTGGATGTATCACTTGTGGTTTTACCTCTAAAAATACTTCCTCTTTATTAACCTTGGCAGTAGCCAGTAACTTCCATTCACACCCATTCATTTTAGCCTTCTTTATATCTGTCTTTGTCACATTTTGTATTCCTGTAATAGAAATATCTTTCAGTGTATATTGAGTTTGAAGAAGACCATTTGCTAATAATAATATCTTACATGCACTGTCTAGTCCTTCAATATCTAGGGAAGGATTTTTTTCTGCTATTCCCTTTTCTTGTGCTTGTTGCAAGGCTTGTTCAAATGTAAGGTTATTTTCAGACATACTAGTTAAAATATAATTAGAGGTTCCATTCAGAATTCCCTCCATAGAAACAATTTCACTTCCCGCCAAACTATATTCTCCAATATCTAATGTTGGAAGAGCTGCAGCAGTAGCACCACTATATTTGATCTGACGATTTTGCTTTTTTGCCAACTGCAAAAGCTCTGGAAGAGAACGTACTAATGCACCTTTACTTACCGAAACAACATCCATAGAATGATGAAGTGCTTCTTTAATAAAAGAGATTGCCGGTTCTCCTGTTTCAAGATTCGTAGGAGTACATTCTACTAGGACATCTGCTTCCCATGTTGGATTTTGTAGAGGTAATTTTCTACTGTTAGCATATTGCGAAAGACCCTTTGAACCATATGGAAAATTACGTAATAGATTAAGCTTTATTCCATCTTTTTCATAGACCATGCCGATTGAGCCAACAATCCCTACAAGTTTATATTCGGTATGATATTTTCTTTTTAATTCGGCTTTCTTTTCATCTAATAATGTGATGAATTCTTTGGCAACTCTACCATAGCCAGTTATCATAATCTCTTTTGTCTTCATATGCTATTCATACCCTTCTGTGTAACTCGTAATTCTATAAAAGTTCGTGATTCTAAAGGGAATCCCTTTATTTTTCTTCAATTAAAGAAACTTCCAATATATAAAAAAGCTTTTTACTCGTTTTCACCATAACTTCACAATAAAAAAATGCTAAACTCTTAATTAGAATTTAGCATTTCAAACTCTATAAATACTTTCGATGTAACGCTTTTCCATCATAGGTATAAAGTAACTTCTTGTCTTCTACATATGTTTCTAAATGTACGCCTCTTCCCCATAATTGGTGAATATACGGCAAAACCTTCTCTAGGTATTTTAAATCAAGCTCAATACCTTCATATCCATGCTTTAAATAAAGTTCTCCATTTTTATTATAGTCTCCGTCATTTACTGTAATATAAGGGAAACCACCATTCACCCTCATACTAACAAGCTGATCACGTACTTGCTCCCAAGCTTTATCAACTATTTTATAATCGCGACCTTGCTTCTGAAATAAATACATATCTTCTCTCATTACTAAGTCTTTTGTTAAATAGTTTCTCAAAAAGGAGATATCGGATTCTATTTCCCGAACTTCAAACATTTTTTCTCTTCCTGACCCAGGCTTCACGCCAAGACGCTTCATTTCTTCTGTCGGATTATTGTAGCGCTCTTCGATATCTTCAAATATTTTTAACCCTAAATAATATGGATTAATTCCTGTTTTTGAAGGCTGGACCACCCCAGCATTTAGCTTAGCAAATTCTATTGCCTCTCCACTTGTTAAATCTAATTCTCTTACAATTCGTTGATGCCAATAGGAAGCCCAACCCTCATTCATAATTTTTGTTTCTAGTTGTGGCCAAAAATATAGCATCTCTTCTCTCATCATTGTTAGAATATCTCTCTGCCAATCACTAAGTTCCCTGCTGAAGCTCTCTATAAATAGCAATAAATCTTTCTCTGGCTGTGGTGGAAACTTCTTCGGTACTTTCTTTTTCTGAGGCTTAGGTTTTCCCCGATCATCTAAACTCCAAAGTTCGTCATAAGGTGTACTAGCAACTTCTTCTTCTTCAAATTCCACATCATCCATAGACCAAGCAAGCTTAGGTCTCATCAAGCTTGGATCAATATGTTCATCAATAGCTAAAACGGCATCTAAAAATGTCTCTACTTCATGCTTACCGTATTTTATTTCATATTGACGAATTCGATCTGCTGTTGCTGCCATGCTTTCTACCATTTCACGTTTTGTATTTTCAAAACGGACATTATTCTTAAAGAAATCGCAATGTGCCAGTACATGAGCTACAATAAGCTTATTATTAATGAGTGAATTACTGTCTAGAAGAAAGGCATAACAGGGATTAGAGTTAATAACCAATTCATATATTTTAGATAATCCTAAATCATAATGTAATTTCATCTTATGAAATTGTTTTCCAAAGCTCCAATGGGAAAAGCGAGTAGGCATTCCGTAAGCACCGAATGTATAAATGATATCCGCAGGACAAATTTCATATCGCATTGGATAAAAATCTAAACCAAATCCTGAAGCAATCTCTGTAATCTCTTCTATGGCATATTCCAATTCTTTTTGTTCTACCTCATTCATTCCGTTCTCTCCCTTCACCCTTTAAAATAATGTATGAAAGAAAAATCGGAATCATGAATGAATTAAACAGAAAGTGTGGCTGTTGAAAAAGAAGCTGGCTTTATTTCATATAAGCTCTCATTCTAGTCAAGCTCTTTATTATTAATTGGCACCTCTTAAGAAAAGTGCCTAAGACTTCTTATTGAAAACTCAAGTTACTTTTTTAAGCGCACAAAGAAGGACTAACCTATATCATAGGTTAATCCTCTTCCCTACTGCTATTCTGTCTCCAATACCGTTTTCACTTTTTCTACTACATGACTAGAACCGCGTTTATTTTGAACTCCCTCTATCATCATAGCAATCAATATATCTTTATTGTTTACATCGTAAGTTACATACCAGCCGTTTTCTACCCCTTTTTCATCTTGCTTTTCTTTTAATTCAGCTGTTCCTGTTTTACCTGCAAATGTTTTACCTTCTATCTTTCCAGCATGTGCTGTTCCACTTGGATTTACAATTACTTGTTCCAGATCACTTGAAATGGTATTAGCAACAGTGCTATCCATGATACCTTCTTTCCAGACCTGCCCTTTTTCTTCACTATCTAATAGAACTGGCTTTATAAGGTTTCCTCCTGTTACAAACGGAGTGTAGGCTGTTGCTAAGTGAATAACACTCATTTCTACTTGTCCTTGTCCGTAACCAGAGTCAGCTAATAACACATCCGTATTTAATTCGCCAAAAGTAGATGTTTCAATAGGGTAAGAATAATTAAACTCTTCTTCAAAACCAAATTTCTTCATTTCGGTTACAAATTTATCTTTCCCTAAATCTAATGCTGTTTGGGCAAAATAAATATTATCACTATAAAGAAGTGCATTTGCTAGATTCACTGGCTCAGAGCTGCTATGCACTCTTGTTACAAAGTAACCACCCCAAGAGCTATCCTTTTGCCATTGTTTTGTCGTAATATTTCTTTCTTGTTCTGGAGTAATTACTCCTTCTGTTAGAGCTGCCGCTGCAACTAATGGCTTCATTACAGAGCCTGGGGCATATTTATTTTTAAATCGGTTTGTAAAAGGATCTAATGTATTGTTGTCATACGCTTCTTTTTCACTTGTAGTTAAACCGACTATCATTTTATTTGGATCATATGATGGGCTACTTACAAGTGCTAAAGTTTCTCCAGTCGTTGGATTAATAGCTGCAGCTGTTCCTGCTTCTCCACCCATGCTATCAAAGATCTCTTTTTGTAAGTCTGCATTGATCGTTAATTTAACATTTTCACCATTTTGAACTTCTTTTTCTGCTAAAGTAACCACCGTACCGTCTGCTTTATTAATAATAATTTGCTCGCCGTTTGTTCCTTTTAGTCGTTCCTCGAAAACTTGTTCAAGACCTCGTTTTCCAATAACATCTGAGCTTGAATATCCCTTATCTTTATTTTCTTCTAATTCCTCTGCTGTAATACTTCCCACATACCCAATTAAATGGGCAGTGCTTTCACCATATGGATATACTCTACCTTCTGTATTTTGCTTTTGTACACCTTTTAATGCGAATAGTGTATCTAAGTATTCTTGATCACCAGTCGCTACTTTCTTTATTGGTACAAAATAGCTAGGCTGAACCCAATCTGCATTTAGTTCTTTTTCGATCGTTTCTTTCTGAATATCTAGTAAGCTAGCTAATTCACTTATGACACTATCAGGATTATCTCCCATTTCTTCTGGAACTAGGCCAATCTCATAGATTAGTCCATTCGTTGCCAAAGGATTTTCATTTACATCTACAATACTACCTCTCTTAGCAGCTACTGTTTTTAAGGAAATTTTATCTTCTTCTCCTAATTCAGCAAATATATAGGAAGTATTCCAATCTAAATACCAATTCTCTTCTTCGTCTTTTGCTTCTTTTTTAAGAGAAGCATCCTGTTCAAAGCTTATTTCCCCTGCCAAGCTATTCATTTTAACAGCAAATGGAATCTCTACTTTCTCTACTTTATCGAAATCTTCTTCTTCCGATGGTTTCGTGTAGGTAACCTTAAGATCACTAATTTCCAAATCACTGTATACTTTTTCATATCTTGTAACAAAATCCTCTTTAGAGATATTATCTTTTGCTTCTGTTGATAAATAATCGTACATTTTTCCGAACTTTTGATCATTCCATAGTTTAATATACTCAGAAAGCCTTCCATCAGGAGTAGGCTCATCCTTATTACAGCCAGCTACTATTACTAGCAAACATAGAGCTAGCATGAAGAAATACCACTTTTTCATTCCCGAATCTCCCCTTCTTTCTATCTACTAGTTATAGCGTACCATTTTTTGTCGAAAACAGAAAAGATTTCAACGAATTTATTGCAATTTTTTTACAAAAAAATCATTTATATCCTTACTAACTGTATATTATTACAATCCTCTATAAATAATAACTTTGTTATACAATATTTAGAAAGGAATGAGTAAAATGCGCTATTATCTTCCTACATTCTATTCTTTCATTATCCTTGTCTGTGTAATGATTGTACCTGGTAGTATTGTACATGCAGAAGCAAATACTTCATCTGAAGTAGCAGAAATAGTGAAACAATATCCACACAATCTCCAAAAAGAAAATTCTGTCGAACTCGCTAACCAGTTTTTAACCACTCTTACTACAGAACAAAAGGACAAGGCATTAGTTCCTGTCTCTAAAGCTACGCTTCAAAAGTGGTCTAACTTGCCTGTAAATGAATTTAAAAGACAAGGAGTCATGCTTCAAGAATTATCCAAAGAAAGTTTAGAAGCTGCACTCCGATTAGCAGAGTCCGCATTAAGTAAAGATGGATTTAAAACAATGAAGGAAATTATTCTTGCAGATGATTATCAATTTACTGTTTCAGGTAACACAAAATGGGGATCTCAGCAATATTACATCGCGATATTAGGGAATCCCACTATGTCTACCCATTGGATGTTACAAATTACAGGACATCATTTAACAGAAAATAGTAGCTTCCATAAAGGAAAGTTAGAAAGCGTCACCCCTCAGTTTACCGGTATAGAGCCTGACACCTTTACTAGAACTGGTATAACGTATAGCCCATTAAAGACCAGAAGAGATAGCATGTACAAAATGATACACTCTCTTCATAAAAAACAGTTAGCAGACGCAGAAATAAAAAGTGGCCCCGATGATGTAGTCGTTATCCCACAAAATTCTCATTCTTATCCTAAACAAGAAGGCATTCCTTTTTATGCTCTAACTATTGAGCAGCAGGGATTAGTAGAATCAGCAATCAAAGCTTGGATAAATGATGCTAATTCTGAAGCTTATTTACCTGCTTATCTAGATAAACAAGCTTTAAAGAAAACATATATTGGTTGGAGCGGTTCTACTCAAACTGGTAAAAAACCAAACTATATTCGCATTGATGGACCAAGATTATGGATTGAATTTGCTTCTAAGGAAGGTGCTATGTCAACTGATAATCTTCATTATCATACTGTATGGAGAGATAAACAAACTGATTATGGAACTTTACTTCAACCTAATAGTAGATAAAGGTTGGAGTATCTTTGCTTTATCTAACTGTTTATATTATGTTAACATTCTTTATGTATGGAAAAATAATTCATACTGGAGGGTACGATGATTATCTTATTTGACGGCGTTTGCAATCTATGCAGTCACACTGTTACATTCATCATAAAAAGAGATCCTAATTCCTTATTTTCCTTCACCTCTATTCAAGGAAAGACTGGAGAAAAACTAATAAAAGATTATCATATCCCAAATGTTGATAGTGTTATTTTAATAAAAAATGGGAAATATTATATCCATTCAGATGCTGTACTTGAAATTTGCCTTCACTTAGGGAAAGCTTGGAGGTTTTTCTATATTTTGAAAATAATCCCTAAATTTATTAGAGATCCGCTATACGAATTTGTCGCACGAAATCGTTATAAATGGTTTGGAAAGCAAGAAAGCTGCATGTTACCAACAGAAGAATTAAAGAAACGTTTTTTATAATGATGGAGTAACCGTTTAGCATCGGGCTTTGATAGGGAGTCTCCCTTCCCTTCTGGCATGAAAACTGGGAGCTGACGGCTTTGATTCTCGCTTCCCTTTTAGCATGAAAGGGAAAATCCGAAAAGGAAATGAGAAAAAATTTAGTAAGTTGTAAGATCCTTAAATAATTAGAATTGCTCATAAGTACCTTATTATTTACACTTACAACTTATTATAGAAACAATAATATAAAAAAAGACCGCTCTCTTGTTAGAACGGCAGAAAATTTGGAGATAAAAGGACTACTCGTAAAACAGATATTGGGGTTTAATAGAAACATTACGTTCTATTAAAACAGCTCAACTGAGCAATATAAGCTATTAGGTATAGAAGGCGTAGGTGTGCTCATCTAAAAATAGCAGAAATATTCTCAATATATTGCGATAGATTCTATTAAATCATATTATATAGATAGCTGTAATCTTGATTTCAAAGCATTTTCAGCCTTTTACAGGCATTTTCAGCTACTTTTTTCTTAAATATACAAAGAAATATAACTTTAAGAATATTTTATATAGGAGTGAAAAGATTGGACTTTTCAGCTGTGGGAGAGAAAATCAAAGAATTACGAAAACAGATGGGGCTATCTCAAAAGGATCTATCGCGAAATATATGTACACAAGCACAAATCAGTAAAATAGAAAAAGGAGAAGTACTTCCTCTTTCCTCTACTCTTTATCTAATAGCAATGCGGCTCGGAGTAGATGTTAATTATTTCTTTGATATTGGAACCACTCCAAGACTTGATTATGTGGATGAAACATTCAGACAGTTGAAAGCAGCTAGAAGACATACGGATTATGAGACCATTAAGCAAATAGTAGAAGCAGAAGAAAAAAATCCACTATTTATTCATCATAAAAAAAATCACCAGCATTTATTGTGGCATAAGGCCATTTATATGTATGAAGTAAATCATCAATTAGTTCAGGCTATCGAAGTGATCGATCAAGCTATTGCATTAACCTTTGATCGCTTTTATACAGAAAGAGAAATAGAAATATATATTAGTAAAGGTATTTTTTATTATGAAGATGGACAACTAGAAAAGGCTTTAACTATTTTTAAAGAAAATTGTAAAGCGCTAACCCATATTCCTCATTTACAAGACGATACCATTAAGAGTAGGCTTTTATTTAATATAGCCAAGGCATTAACAGAACAAGGTAAATATGAAAGCTCCATCTCCTATTGTAAAGAAGGAATTGACTGGGTCATTCAAAAGGATAACTTATATTTATTCGCCCATTTTCATTATCATATTGGATATAATTATGAATTGCAAAAAAATTATGCCCAAGCAGCCTCTTATATGAAAGACGCACTAATGATTTTTCAGTTAGTAAAAGATTATAGATACATAGATTATATCCAAGATAAACTGAAGAGCTTTCCAGAGAATTAAGATACATTTGAGCTATAGTAGAGCATTGAAAAAGTGATTATAAATAGATAAATACATATAAGAAAGTTTTAGTAACTAATAGTTCCTTGTTTGGAGAGGCTTCTGGTCGGACTCCTACGAGATTAGCGAGACAGTCCGAGACCCAGTACAGAAGCAGCTCGTAGATGGGCCCCGTGGAAAGTGACCGGTAAACCTCGGAAAACATGGACTAAACTATATTCAGTAGGGTTTGCTATACACGAATAAAAATAGTATTACTTTTTCAGTGGCTTCATCTGCGAGACAGCCGAGAACCTGCAGACTAAAAGAAGGCCGCGGCTCAGCGCGAGCCACACAGAAAATGAAACCCCGTAACGGAAATATCCCCCATTCAGTGGAATTTTTAATATTTTTCCTTATATTTCCCCTCAACTACATTGAAGGGTTTCTTGACAAGCTGACTTGATGATTTTTTCATCAAGTTATTTTTATCTCCAAATAATAAACATTTATTCCTATAACGAACGAATCACCCACATATATTCGCTGTTCAGAACAGTTACTAATGTACCAAAACTATTGTTCTATGATAATATTCCTATTTTTTGATTATATCCAAATAATAAGGTCAATAGTCTTATAGTGTATGATAATATAATTACAAATATACCTAATTATTTGGGAGTGAGTGTAAAAAATGAAGAAGAAAGTCACAGTATTAGCCACTACCGCCATCCTATCAACTGCCTTTGCAGCAAATGCTTCAGCTAGTACATATGTAGTACAAAAAGGGGACACACTTAGTCATATAGCAAAAAAATATAATACATCTGTAAAAGAATTGAAATCCATCAATAATCTTTCATCCGATTTAATACGAATTAACCAAACTTTAACTGTTTCTACTAGCTCTACAACAAATAGCAGTGAAACACAAACAAACACAAATACAAGTACAAATAACACAGCCGCTAAAACGTATACAGTAGTTTCTGGAGACACACTAATTAAAATAGCAAACAAATTTTCTATTAGTCTAGGAGAACTGAAGCAGTGGAATAATATAACTTCTTCTCTTATTTATCCAGGCAATGTATTTTATGTATCAAAGCCAAATGGCTCATCAACAAATGAGAATACTTCTAACACAAGTCCTAGTGAATCTTCTAATAATGGAAATACAAGTGGGGATACTACTTCTGCAACAGGTATCTATACAATTAAGAGTGGAGATACCTTAAGTAAGATTGCCTCTAGCTACAGCATGAGTGTTTCCAAATTAAAGCAATTAAATAATTTAAAATCAGACCTAATTTTTCCTGGTCAAAAATTAAAAGTATCTGATTCTGCTTCAGAAACAGTAACAGATACAAATAATAGTGGCAATAGTGGGTCCACAGCTCCAGAATTTATCTCAGATGGAAATAGTGGTTCTGTTTCTACTGATATTGTCTCTGTTTCAAAAAAATTAGTAGGAATACCATATGTATGGGGAGGCTCTTCTACATCTGGATTTGATTGCAGTGGATTCCTGTATTACGTTCTTAACAACAGTGGAAAATCCATCGGTCGCTATTCTGCACAGGGATATTACGATCGCAGCTATTATGTAGATGTTCCTAGTGTTGGAGACATCGTCTACTTTAAAAACACCTACAAAGAGGGGATTTCCCATCTAGGTATCTATATTGGTAACAATGAATTTATTCATGCAGATTCTAGTGGAGTACGCGTGACAAGCCTAGATAATTCTTATTACAAAAAACATTTTGACAGCTTTAAACGCCTATACTAGTAATAATGAGGCTCTCTATTGTAGACAGATTGTTATTAATCTTTCTATAGTGGGGAGCTCTTTCTTACTTAGACTCTCCTCCCTCCTCTTTCAGCATCTTATGTCCCCTACCATCTCCCTAAAAAAAGGGTTATAATTATAAAATGGACTTTTTTAGAATCGAACATCCTAGAAACAAACTCTTACTAGTGGAGGGATAGCAGTGTTCCCAGAGAAATACTTTGAACCATTAAATTATTTTGCAGAAAATCTGCAAGATATATTGGATAAAGATAATCCCAACATTCAAAAGGTTGTGGAAAAGGGACTGATGCTATATAGACAAAGCTTTGTCTCTCAAGTTAAGTTTTCTAATGAATATATTCAAGCAGTGGTTCAAGATGTTACACCTGTCAAAGTAACCTTAGATTTAGACTACATAAGCAATAGTAATTGTACTTGTCATGCAGATGGCTTCTGTCGTCATCAGCTAGCCTTGTTTTTTTATTTATTAGCACAGGTAGGTAAAGTTTCTAGTTGGTTAGATACCTTTCGTAAGCCAGTTAGTAAAAGCATTGATTTTAACAGCCTTGGAATAAAACGAGCTAGTGATTTACTTAAAGAAACCACCGAAAAAGAGCAATCCTATCAAGAATGGATGAAGAATTTGCACACGCAGTTTCAGTTGATCATGGAAGCTAATAGTGAAAAACCATATATGATTGCAGAAATGTACTACGTCTATATGCGTAAAATCAAGTTAAACTCGCCTAGGCAGACAGAATGGAAATTGCTTTATTCTGTAGTATCTCAGGTCTACACATTTAACCAGCTTTTCCTTTTAAGTGAAAAACAAGACCATAGTGCGCAAACAATTAATCGTTACTACCGCCATATTTTACATGACTTAATTAGCGGCATTCAAAATGATTTAAATAAATTATCTAATTTCACTTTTCCTTTTGCTTTTGATGATTATTTAAAGCACCTTAGAGTAGATGTAGAGAACCTTCTTTCCATCCAGCCTGTACTGGAATTTGAATCAATTCAATTATTCCGTATATTGTGGACGAATTTATTCACTAATAAATCGATGAGACAAGAAGAATTAGAGAAGCGACTTACACAAGAATCTTCTTCAAGCTTTTCTGAAAAAATAGGCATCATTCATCTTTTATTTCTCTTACAAGAAGATAGTGAAGCAATGAACCGAATTCAATCTCACTCAACTAATATCACTTCCTATATGCTGTATTGGATTGATTATTTATCTTCTAGAAGATTATGGAGAAGAATGGATGACTATATTCCATTATTCATTCAGGAATTAAAAAATTATCTGGCAGAAATAGATGATGATGATTTTTGCCATGAATTCACTAATATGGTTATTAAATCGATTAGTCCTTATTGTAAAGCAGAGAACAAGGAAGACATTTTGGAAAAAGTATTTATCCAAACGCTTCCATATAGTTTCCGTCGATACGATGATTTCCTCTATACAAAAAATCAATTAGATAAATGGATTGATTTATATACTTTAGCGGGATACGGAATTGATTATCTTGGAAAAGACCAATTGAAAACACTACAGGAATATGACAGTACCTTACTTATCTCCCTGTACCACCGTTCCATACAGGATCATATTGATGAAAAGAATAGAGAGCACTATCGCAAAGCTGTCCGCCAATTAAAAAAACTGCGTACTTTGTATAAAAAGCAAAAGAACCAACAGGAATTTGAACAATTTCTTTTCATACTTTTAGATCGTACAAAACGTTTAAGGGCCTTTCATGAAGAATGCAGAAAGGGTAAATTAATTCATGCTGAAAACTAATTATCTGAAAATTAACGTACATTACTATGAACAAACTGGCTTTTTTTTAACAGGTGAAATCGATCATCAATATTTATATCCTTCTTACTGGAAGAAACTTCTTTTTCAGCATCATAAGGAAAGCTATTATGGCACAATCTTAGATAGCTATACCTATGAAGGAATAGAAGGAATTCTTTTAAACTCCTGGCAGCTAGTAACCTTACTAGCTAACGAACGTTTTAATCGTTATATAGAGTGGGATTGGAATGATACAGCACAAGTTTGTCTTTCTGCAGCGCCTAGTTTATTAGAGGCCATTGAAAAAAAAGAATGGATCCCTGATTTTGCTCAGTGGGAGATGGAGCAATTTTCTTGGGCACTTCCTGAACGTGTAGTGGAAGAGTTCGATCCGAGTTTTTGGGAAATGACTTTAAATGATGAGTTAGCAGATCGAACAAACGAGCAATTTATTCATAAATGGTTTCACCAATCTCTTGATCAGTATTTAGAGGCAAATAATGAGACAAAGCACCAATTTAATCAAAAGATGACTGCACTAAGAAATACAAATATTCCGACCAGCAGATTATCTGCATACTTTACCGAATCTACCTTTCAAGAATGGATGGGGTTAAAAGATAATGAACATCCATTTACATTGGGAATTCGATTAGAAGAGCCAGCAGAGTTGAGTTCTACTTGGAATTTAGATGTATTCCTTCGTTCTAAGGATCAGCCTGATTTCGTAATAGATAACCATGATGAAAGCAATATGCCAAAAAAATGGATGCCTTATGCTTCTTTTATAGAAGAAGAACAAGAACGTTGGATTATGCTCTTTCCTTGGCTACAAGGAAAAAAAGGTCTTACCAAACAATTAACAGAAGAGGAAGCATGGGAATTTCTCTCTGATGCAAGTGAAACATTCCTAGCTCTTGGCATTGAAATATTGCTTCCATCCTGGTGGCAAGCAATGAAAGCAGCCAATTTAAAAGTGAAAGCTAAGCTAGCTACTACAAATCACAGACCTTCCTTCGTTGGATTACAAGCAATGCTTGATTATAACTGGCGTTTCTCCATGAATGGAGTGACTCTATCGGAAGAAGAATTTAATCAGTTAGTGGAAGAAAAAAGACGACTTGTTTTTATTAAGGGAAAATGGATTAAGCTTGATCCTTCATTTATCCGCCAAATTCAAGAATTAATGAAAAAAGCGGAAAAAGAAGGCTTACATGTTCGTGATATCATTGAGCAAGAGCTTATGAGAGAGGAAGAGCAGCAAGCAACAGATCTAGAGAACCCAAAAACCTTTGCAAAAATCCAAATTGAATTAAATAGACAATGGCGTACGATGATTCAGCAATTAAAGGAAGTGAAAAATCTTCCTATAGAAGAGGTGCCAAAGGGCTTCTTAGGCGAATTACGGCCGTATCAAGCACTTGGGATGAGCTGGCTGTTATTCTTGCGCAAATATGGCTTTGGAGCCGTTCTAGCAGATGATATGGGACTAGGAAAAACGGTTCAACTTATTTCCTACTTAATGAAAATTAAAGAAGAAACAGAGAGCTCTCCTGCTCTTATTATTTGCCCTACTTCTGTGCTTGGAAATTGGCAAAAGGAATTAGAACGGTTTGCACCAAAGCTTAAAGTATATTTACATTACGGATCTAATCGCTTGAAGGGAGATTCCTTTATAAATAAGGCACAAGAATCTGATGTTATATTAACTTCTTATGGACTTGTAAATATCGATCTTCCTCAGTTTGAATCTATTACATGGAGCTCCATTTCAATTGATGAAGCACAGAATATCAAAAATTCTCAGACGAAACAATCTCGTGCAGTACGTAAATTAAATGGTCAGCATTATATTGCCCTTTCTGGAACGCCAATGGAGAATCGTTTGAACGAATTATGGTCCATTTTTGATTTCACTAACCATGGCTATTTGGGTAGCCTTGGTCAGTTCCAAAAACGGTTTGTCATACCAATTGAAAAAGAAAATGAACAAGATAAAATCAATCAATTACAAGGACTTATCCGTCCATTCCTACTTCGGAGAACGAAGAGAGATGAAGAGGTTGCTTTAAACCTTCCTGATAAATTAGAACAAAAGGAATATTGTCCATTAACTACAGAGCAAGCTGCTTTATATGAACAACTGGTTACAGATACCTTTATTCAGATAGAGCAATTATCAGGATTTGAGCGAAAAGGTCTTGTATTACAAATGCTTAGTAGATTAAAACAACTTTGTAATCATCCTGCTCTTTATCTTAAAGAAAATAAACCAAATGATTTGTTAGATCGTTCTGTCAAAATGGAAAAGCTAGTAGAACTAGTAGAAGCTATAATAGAACGAGGCGAAAGCTGCCTTATCTTTACTCAATATATTGAAATGGGTCATATGATACAAGAAGTAATTAAAAAGAAATTTAATGTAGAAGTACCCTTTCTTAACGGAAGTGTACCTAAACAAAATAGAGATAAATTAATTCAATCCTTTCAACAAGGAGAATTCCCTATCTTCCTTCTATCACTAAAAGCTGGTGGTACTGGTCTAAACCTGACAACAGCAAATCATGTGATTCATTATGATCGATGGTGGAACCCTGCAGTGGAGAATCAAGCGACAGACAGAGCCTATAGAATTGGGCAAACTCGATTTGTTCATGTTCACAAAATGATATGTACAGGAACTCTTGAAGAAAAAATTGATGCCATGCTAGAAAAGAAACAATCTTTAAATGATCAGATTATACAAAATGAAAACTGGATGACTGAGCTTTCAACAGATGAATTGAAAGACTTAGTAACCTTGAATTAACTACATGTAGTATTTATTCTAGGAGGGTTTATGTTTGAAAACATTTAAACTAGTTTCTTTACAAATAGTGTCGAACGGGAAAGTAACTCCCATTAAGCTTAATGATGGGTTAATTATCAACAAAGAAGATGATCACAATCGCTGGCTAATTGAAATTTATTCTGATTATACGATTACCTCTTTCTTTGAAGTAGCACATACCGAACAAGAGGAGCTATTGGTTCATGCTACAATCACAAAAAGAGAGAATGATCCTGCGCCATTTCAAGTGAAGGTATTATCGATTCAAACTTTAGGAAATAAAGTAAGCATTCTTTTAGAGGGAACCTTGAAAAGAGATCGAAGCGACTATGCACAGCTGCTTCTTCAGCATTTATTAGAAAAAGGATATACAGGAGAAGAACTTTCTAATAAGTTTGGAGAGATGATACAAAACAAGCCACAAACCTTTTTGGAAAAAAAATAATAAGATGGAAATGGAGCAGCACTAAAGCTGCTCCATTTTCAGGCTGTCGAGAAACCCCTCAATGTAATAGAGGGAGAATATAAAGTAGTATATTTAATCAATCCACTGAATAAGGGGATGATTTACGTTACAGGGGTTCGCTTTCCGTGGGGCTCGCGCTGAGCCGCTTCGGCCTTTGGCCTGCAGGGTCTCAGCTGTCTCGCAGATCCCACAGGAGTCTCACCCCTTCCACTCCAATCATCTGGATAAAAATTCTATTTTATCTTTCTATTATACTTTTTCTATAAGATGGAAATGGAGCAGCACTAAAGCTGCTCCATTTTTATAGTACTATTTATAACTTATTGGTCTACGTCGTCTTTATCGTTTGCATCATTTTTGTCTTCGATCATATCTTCACCAGCACCGTTATTGTCTTTAGTTGCATCTAAATCATCGCCAGTATTTTGATCTTGTTCATCTGTTGCATCATCATTATCCATATCTAAATTTGTATCTGGAACAACATCGTTATCGTCTAAATCTGTATCTTCGACATTTGTATCATCATCTGGTGCTGGACTTTGTTCGTCATTATCGCCACAACCAGTTAATAACATGGCAGATAACGCAGATACTCCAAGTAACTTAATCCATTTTTTCTCCATCATCTTTAACCCCTTTTCTTATTACATCTTATTGACCTTATTGCTGGTCAATAATTAGGTTATCCAATAATAGAGATTTATTGCAGAATATTGGTGACTTCCAATATTAAACTAAAGAGCCTAAAAAAAGCACTTGGGTAAGTGCTTTTAGACTAAAAATTTTTTTTACTTATTCTTGCTTATCTCCTAATGCAAACATAATTTCTGCTTCACATACGATTACTCCGTCTACTGTTGCTACACATTTTCCTTTGCCGAAGTTTCCACGTACTCTAATCATTTCCACCTCTAAGTGAAGCTGATCACCTGGGCGTACTTGCTTTTTAAAGCGGCAGTTCTCTATACCTGTGAAGAATGCTAATCTTCCTTTGTTTTCTTCCTTAATTAACATAGCAACTGCTCCAACCTGTGCAAGTGCTTCTACAATTAGTACACCAGGCATTACTGGATAATCAGGGAAATGTCCATTGAAATATTCCTCGTTTGCTGAAACATTTTTAATACCTACTGCTCTTTTTCCTTCTTCTACTTCTAAAATTCTATCCACCAATAAAAATGGGTAGCGATGAGGAATAATTTCTTTAATTTGATTTATATCTAACATTTTTATGACCTCCTACTAATATGTGGTTATATATTATTGTACTAAAAAACAGACTAAAAAAGGAAGGGATAACCTTCCTTTTTAAAAATAAAAACCTAAAAAGGGTATTATTCCTATGCCTCCTTTTAGGTTATCCAAACTGTTTTATTATTTTTCATTAACTAAGTCCATAATATGAGTCCATGTTTCTAGTTGGAAGATATCCATCGCTTTGCCATCTCCCATAATACTATAACCTATAATTGCTCCTACCATGATACTAATAGCCATACACAAAATGATGACAATCACACGTAGCCAAACTGGAAAAAGACGAACTCTCACTTTCACCTCTGAAGAAGTACTTTCTTCCTGATTTTGTTTTCGCTCCTCTTTAACCTGTTCTCTTGTTTTTGTCATTTCCTGACTGCTACTATTCAGTGTCATTACATTTCTCCTTTTATCGTATTCCATTCACCAAGCCCATCATTTGATCTGCAAGAGTAATGGATCTGGACTGAAATTGATAGGAGCGCTGTGTAGCAATTAGGTTAACCATTTCTCTGCTCATATCAACATTTGATTGCTCTAAAGCATTCTGTTGTATCGATATTTCATTTCGTAAAGCACCATTCAAATCAGTTAGCACTTGTTCTCTATTTGCTTCATCTGATAGGCGATACAAGTTATCCCCAGTTTTATCTAAGCTTTGCGGGTTATTAGCATAAGTTACACCAAGGTTTATATTTTGACTTCCACCATTAGTTAAGTTTACGGTCAAAGTTCCAGTCGATGAAAAGGCATAGTCTTTAACATTATTATTCATTACAATGGGATTGTTATTCTCATCTAATATTGGAAAGCCTTGATTAGTTACTAACATATTTTCTGTATCTGAGATTGGTGATAAATAAAACGCACCGTCTCTTGTATAACGTACCTCAGTTGTGTCACCATCTTGTACTAACACTCTATATAACTGTCCCTCTTTTGTAAAAGCTGTATCTAGTGGTCGATCTGTTGTCTTCAAGTTACCTTGCGTCATCACAAGTTGTGTTTGAGCTAGTTTAGCTCCATTTCCTTGTCTAATTCCATTAGGCGTTTGACGACCAACCTCTTCCTCCAGATTAGCTTGGTTATTCACTTGTTGGAAAAGCAAATCTGTAAACGTTGCATTTGTTTTTTTATATCCATTAGTATCGACATTAGCCATATTATTACTAATAACATCCATCTGTTTTTGCAGTTGATTGAGCGTGTTACTAGCGATAATCATCGTTCTATTCATTACTTTCCCCCTGCTTATTATACTTTTCCAATTTGATTAGCAGCTTGTTCCATGCTTTTATCGTATGCTTGAAGCATTTTTTGATTAGCTTCAAAAGCTCTATATGCAGTCATCATATCAGTCATCGTTCTTGCTGTATCTACATTGGAGTTTTCAATAAAGCCTTGCTTAATCTGAAAACTAACTTCTCCATTTTCCAGGGCATTTTGAAGGACAGTTCCTTCTGGAGCACGATAAAGTCCATCACCCTCTTTTACTAAATCCTCAGGAGAATCTGAATAGCCAATACCTAATTGATACACTTCTCCAGCACTTCCCGTTATTACCCCACCAGAGGATACCGTAAAGTTTTCGTCCGAAAGCTGAATTGGATTATTATTTTGATCTAGTACATATAGTCCACTGCCAGCTGTTAAATAACCTTGTCCATCTAACGTAAAGTTGCCATTTCTACTATAGCGAACATCTCCATTGGCATTTTGAATGGTATAAAATAAACTTCCACCTTGATTTGTTTCATTACCAGGTACATTAATATTAACAAGTGCTAAATCTGTTTTTAAATCTGTTTGATTAATATCCCCTTGAGTAAAAAGAGGAGTGGTTTCCTGCATATAAACACCTGTAGAAAGAGCACCAATATTGGACTTCCCTTCTATAACACCTGCTTTTTCACCAATTCGCTGCTGCAATAACTCAGGAAATGATCTAATCGATGACTGATCTGCTTTAAATCCAGGAGTCGTACTGTTTGCCATGTTATTTGAAAGCATTTCTGTTTTTCTCTGTTGTGCAATCATTCCAGAAGCTGCTGTATAAAAACCTTTAAACATACCTATTCTCCATTTCTACCCGTTGTCTTTTTTTCCTTATCTTTTATTATAAAAAAAATACCTTCACATTACATTATATTTTGTTGAAAAAAGTCTAAAATTGTTTCTTTTACTCCTTATTCATTATAATTGCTAGGAAAGACTACTATCTACTGGTAGTTTTTGTGAGATTTTTTGGAATCAATTCTCTATCCGATTACAATTTTTCATTTCATTAATAAAAAAACCGATAAATTTTATAATTTACCGGTTTTTTATGTTTAGCTTTCAAAAATACGGGTAATATTACGATAGGATTTCATTTTCCTATGCATAAACACTCTGAATTTTATTCGTTTGTTTATGCATCCCCCTATTTTATCTTCTTAGCTAAATTTTCTTTTTGGAAGACGATCAATATTGTCTAACATAATCCCCGTTCCAATAGCAACACAATCCATAGGATTTTCTGCCACTAAAACTGGTACCTTTAACTCATCAGCCAATAATAAGTCGATACCATGAAGCAATGCTCCACCACCTGTTAGAATAACACCACGGTCAATTATATCAGCAGATAATTCTGGCGGAGTACGTTCAAGCACACTCTTTGCTGCTTGTACAATTACTGCTACTGATTCTCTTAATGCTAGCTCAATTTCATCTGAATA
Organism: Bacillus sp. B1-b2; assembly: GCF_009183415.1. Taxonomy (GTDB): domain Bacteria; phylum Bacillota; class Bacilli; order Bacillales; family Cytobacillaceae; genus Niallia. Next base: position 197,128 of record NZ_WEHU01000004.1, read on the forward strand.
TACTTTAATTGTTCTTGGTAATCCAGTTACCATATCGCGTCCGCGTATGTCCATCTCTTCTTTTCTTGAGTCTTGGAAAACTGTTCCAATATTAATTTTAATATCTTCTGCTGTACGTTCACCGATCAGAAGCTTGTATTGGCGTTTAATATACTGGAGAATTTCACTATCGAACTTGTCTCCAGCCATTTTAATACTAGAAGAAGTAACAATATCCCCCATAGAAAGAACAGCTACATCTGTAGTTCCTCCACCAATATCAACTACCATATTTCCACTTGGTTGGAAGATGTCCATTCCTGCACCAATTGCAGCAACTTTTGGTTCTTCTTCCAAATAAATTTTCTTTCCACCGCTTTTTTCAGCAGCCTCTTTGATTGCTTTTTGTTCTACACTTGTAATATTAGTAGGACAGCAAATAAGAATTCTAGGCTTTGATAAGAATCCTTTTACATTTAATTTATTAATAAAGTATTTTAACATAGATTCTGTTACATCGAAATCCGCTATTACTCCATCTTTTAATGGACGTATAGCTACAATATTTCCTGGTGTACGACCAACCATTCGGCGAGCCTCTTCCCCTACTGCCAAAACTCTTCCTGTATTTCGGTCAAGAGCTACCACAGAAGGCTCATTTAAAACAATTCCTTTTCCTTTTACATGAATTAATACATTAGCGGTTCCTAAGTCAATCCCGATATCTTTAGATAACATTTTTGTAACTTTCCTCCTTGTTTCAATGGTTATTTTTATCTCATTCATTTTCACCATAATTTACTATACAGAGGCAAAGAGCTCGCTCTAAACCTAATGAACGATTTTATGATAATCAAGCTAATTAATGATATCTAAATCTTGCCCTATATAAAAAAATCCACAACAAAATCATACCAATCTCTTTTGCGGACCCATTTTTCGTTTCATGCTTAAATCGTATGTTTTTTCTCTATATATTCATACCACTCTAATTTTTTATTTTATCACAAGCATGGAGAAAGAAGTAACTATTTGTCAAAAAAACAGCTTTTTTATGTATTTTAATGTCATTTTAATAGTAGATTTCTACCATATATTTATCCTACTTTTCTTAAGTATGTAAAAGCGCTTTCTTTAGTAGCGTTTTCACCTATATTTAGCCGATGCTTTCTGTTCATCTATTGCCCCTAAGCTCTTTCATTATAAAGCGTTGCTAGCAATCACCTTCAACATAACAATCCCAAAAAAAAAGACCTTGTTATCCAAAGTCTTAGAGTAACAGTTATAGAATATTCTCACCTTTGTTCTTTCTAAGTTCTTATTGTACAGTTTCCCCTTCTAACTCTTCTTTCTTGTATTTCATTTTTGTTGCTTCTCCCCCACGAAGATGTCTAATCGACTTATGGTAATCTAAAATTTCTTTTACTTCGTTAGCAAGATCAGGGTTAATTTCAGGAAGCCTTTCTGTTAAATCTTTATGGACTGTACTTTTGGATACGCCAAACTCCTTCGCTATTACACGAACTGTTTTTCTCGTCTCCACGATATACTTTCCAATCTTGATAGTTCTCTCTTTGATGTAATCGTGCACACCACTCGCCCTCCCTAAATTGGATGTGAGAAGTGTGAAATGAGACTCGCTTTTCGCTTCATCGAAATTCTTCATCCCGCACGTTTCCTTTCTAGCTATATTCACCATGCGGCAGAAAGGCAGTAGCTTTCTGTACTTATTATGAATAAACATGTCCTCGACTACATATCCATTGTCTTCAAACGACCCCTCACTCCAAACTTCCTCTTTGTAAGGTTTGTAACATTCTATTAGCCTGGGTATAACTTTATGCCGAAAAAAGTGAATAGGGACAAGGTTTGTCTCATTTTTTATATAAAAGTGCTATTTTTAATGATTTTTTTGCTCCTATTTAAAAATTAAGTATTCGTTAAGGTTCGTTTTTTACAATACAAATACAAAGGGATAAGACAAGAAAATACGCTCTTCTCGTTAAGAGCATAGAAAAGGAAGGAACAAACAATGACTTCGAAAAAGAAGATGAAATGGATTGTCGGGTTATCAAGTGTTGCGACTTTTACAGGGATAGTTGGATTACTTCAACAGACAAATACGAATTCCGTGCAAACCGCTATGACGGAAAACACAATGGCAAATAGCAATGCAGGTGTAAACGAAAGCGAAAATCAAAACCCGTTTTCAGGAAACACAGAAGTTCCAGAGGAAAGCATTCCTTCTTTAGAAGGAGATACTTCTACAGACAGTAGTGATTCTTGGGCAGGTGATTATCCTGCAGATAGCTCCACTAGTCAAAATGATACAAGTGATTCTGCATCAAGCTCTGTACCTTCTGATTTCTATAATGGTCAAGCCCCACAAGGCCCTAATTCTAGCTATCCGAGTAACGGCAGTGAGAATTACAGTAATTCCCCAGCAATGGGAGGAAGCTCTTCTGCAAATGGCAGTATGGAAAGTGAAAGCGGAGCACTTCATGGACAAGCATCATAAGAAGGGAGGTAATTATTTTGTTAACCTTTTCTTGCATGAATACGAACATACACATAGTAGATATTCCAGAAAAGTGGAACAACAAAGTTAAACAACTATTTACGAGGGCAGAATGTACTCTTTCTAGATTTAAGAAGGAGAGTGAGCTTTCTCAATTGAATCGAACAAGAAGTATCCCCTTTGTTAGTAGCCCTATTCTCTTTGAAGCAGTAAAAGTAGCAAACCATTATTATCATGTCAGTGCAGGAATTTATAATCCCTATATGGGGAAGCAAATCTCTACTCTAGGATATAACTGTAGTTTTGATAATATGGATCATCCAACCATTCCATATAACCAAGTAACCTCTGCCCCTTTTCAAGATCATGTAGCTATAAATACAGGAATGAAAAGTATAAGTATTATTAATGATGTACAAATTGATTTAGCGGGCATTGCAAAGGGCTGGACAGCACAATGTATAGCAGATCTATTAAAGCAAGAATATCGCGTTTCAAGTGGAGCAATTGTTGCAGGTGGAGATATCTACGCATGGGGAACAGAGTTAAAAAGGAGAGAGATCATCATAGACCATCCAGATTACTCTAATAAAGCGCTTTGTTCCTTTCATTTATCCAAGGATGCGGGTGTAGCTACAAGCTCCATAAGAAAAAGAAGTTGGATTTCTTCTGAAGGAGAAGCACTTCATCATATTTTACATCCAAAAACTGGATATCCCGCTTACTCCGATTTGGTTCAAGTGACCATTATCGCACCTACTCTAACAGAAGCAGAAATACTAACAAAATGTCTACTTGTATTAGGATGGGAAGAAGGTAATCAACTTGGCAATAGAATGTCTATTCCTTATATGGCCATTTCCTTAACAAAAAACGGAAATCTAATTATGACTAAGGATAACTATTTTTTCACGAGAAAAGGAGTAAAGATATATGAATCAAGTTATTGACTATCTTGCCTCATATTTAAGTATATGGAATGTAACAAGAGCGGCAGGAATTACAGCTTACTTACTATTATTTTTATCCATGATGTCAGGCATTCTTTATAAATTACCAGCAAATTCTACTTTATTTAATAAATATTTGCTTCAAATTCACGAATCGACTGGATGGTTAGGACTACTTTTTGGTATGACTCATGGTTTGGTTCTTCTCTTTGAAAAGAACTATACCAACTATACTATTATCAATATACTTATTCCTTTTACTACTAAGCAGCAAGTCTTATCTTTATCTTTAGGTATTCTTGCTTTTTATGGCATACTTACTCTCATAATTTCCACTGACTTTTTAAAGAAGCTTGGGAAAAAAACTTGGAAATCTATTCATTTTTTATCATTTCCTACGTTTTTCTTAGCATTGATGCATGGTATTCTAATGGGATCTGATACTAATAATATAGTAATGATTCTTCTCTACTCTATTACAGGAATTGCTATTCTATCTCTTACTATAATGAGATTATGGATTGCAAAGTATAATAATAAAACAAAGCTAGTAAAAGAGCAGCCTCCAGCATAAAATGACGAAATAACTTTCTCTTTTTTTCGACTTATTTCCCGAGAAATTGTCAGCCGTTCATCTTCCTTACCATATAGATCAGTAGAAAAAAGAGGTTGTTAGATAGATTTACATTCTCTATCATTAACAACCTCTTTTGTATTATGCGTTAGGATCAGTAGATGAATCGCTATCTGACTCGTCTTGATCTGAATTCGTTTCATTTTCTAATGAATTATCTGGTTTCATTTCATCTTCTGAAGAGTCAGAAGTTTCGACTTCATCTGAGCTTTCCTCTGTAGATGTTTTTCCATTTAAATCAACAGATTTCAGTGCACTTAAAGACTTACCAAAATAATCAATTGGGTTTACTGCTACATTGTCTTTTCTTACTTCAAAGTGTACATGAACACCAGCATCTTGGTTTAATTGACTTTTACCAGATGTTGCAATAGGTTGTCCTTTTGTCACTTCTTCGCCAACTTCCACTTGGAAATCCTTCACTGATTGATAGAAGGTTTTGATTCCTTCTGCATGCTCAATCTCAATAGTATTTCCTAGTAATGCATCTTCTGAAACTTTCGTAACTGTTCCTTCTAAGGAAGCTAGTACTTCGAATTCACTATCGTCTTCCATCTTTAAATCAATACCTGTGTTAGGTTGATATTGATTATTGTAGAATACTAATGAATTTGCTTGTTCTTCTTTACTTGCTGCGTTATCATAAAACTCTTTTTGCGTGATAAAGGAATCTTCATCAGCAACTGGCCAAGCAAAGTTTTCTAAATCCTTTGCAACCGGTTCTGCAGGCTCATCAAGTTGTTCTGGCACATCAGCATTATAATCAAATTTGTTAGTGTCTGATGCACTATTTTGATACCAAAGAACACCTGTTAGAATAATAGCTGCTGTTCCGATATACACCGCAGGGAACGCCCAACGTTTTTTAAAAAAGCTTTTTACTTTTGAATTTGGAGAAGTACGTTTGTTTTCTTCCTCTCTCATTTTATCATCACCTCAGCAATCATTCTGAACAGATATTCAACATTATATACACGACATTAAAAATTTTTATAAAAATCTTATTTTTCGACAATTCCAACCATATTATGCATGCATTTTATTTTTTTTCAAAAAATTCTACATTCATTTCCTTTTAAGAGTTTTTGAATAAAAAAAGCAGACATCTATAATCAATGTCTACTTGCTTCACCTATTTTTTTGCTGTATATGTGTTTAAAAGGTCATTTGATGCAGTAACTTCTACGCCTTTATAATAGTATTTCACAATATCCTCATATGTTTTCCCACTAACAGCCATTCCATTGGCCCCGTATTGACTCATACCCACACCATGGCCATAGCCCTTTGTTTTTACAATAATATTATCTCCATCACGATCCATGGTAAAATCTGTTGATTTTAACTTTAGTTTTTCTCTTATTTCTGTGCCTGATAACTCTTTACCATTTATAGTAGCACTGTCTATCCTCTTGCCTTTTGTATAGGTTATATTCTCCATAATATTCGAGCTAGAAGATAATTGAACACCAAGACTCTCTTCAAACTCCTTTACACTTATTGTTTGTTCACCATTAAATTTAGGTGAGTCTACATCCCAGGGACTTTCGACACTTTGTAAATAAGAAATAGAATTTGCCCAGACATCATCTGAGTTTTCTGTATATCCATTGCTTGTGGAAAAGAATGTAGCATCAATCGGATTTCCTTCGAAGGTTAAAATTTGCCCTCTTGTTTCAGCTACCGCTTCTTCAATCTTCTTCATATTTTTTTGCCAATCATATCCTGCATTTTCCCAGATCTTCTTTAATTCCTCCTGATCATTATATACTTGGTAACTTATGCTATCTCCTACAATTGCTCCTTCTGGCAATTCGGCAGCCTTATCACTTACGATTCTTTTGACGATATATGTTCTTGCTGTTAATGCCTGTGCTTTCAGAGCCTCCATTTCGAACTTTGCTGGCATTTCCGATGCAACTACACCAACTACATATTCTTCTAAATCTAACTTCTCTACAACCTCTTTACTTTCACGATAGACGCCCACTTCCATAGTAGGTTCCGAGACTTCTTTTTTGGGCTCACTTTGTACAGAGGTTTCCTCCTTCTCCTGCATAAATGGAAGGACAAGTACAGTTGGGACAAGTAATGTGATAACAAACAGTATAACTCCTAGTACGATGATGGGTTTGATTTTAAACATGTGTAAGCCTCCATAAGAAAGAAATATAATGTTACACGCCTCTACAACATTCTTATGGATTAGGACAAGCTTTTATGACTTTAAAATAGGAAACAAAAATTAATTAAAACTTTCCTCGCAACGGTTCTAAAAAAAACAAATTTGCATAGTATTTTAAAAATATGGTTCAACCTCAAGAGATAACCTTCTATCGCCTTCGTTTAAGAAATATTTCCAATTTGCTTTATCATGTATAATTTAGACATAAAAAAACAAACTTTATTTATCTATACTACTGGATAAATAAAGTCTGTTATTTAAGGATTATGCATTTAAATCTGCCACATAACTTGGCTCTAATGCTACTTCTTCTTCTTCTGTCACTCTTTCAATATCCGCACCTAATCCAGCTAATTTTTGATGAAAATCAACATACCCACGATCAAGGTGTTTCAGTTCTGTAACACGAGTAATTCCTTCTGCTACTAGACCAGATAGAATTAATGCAGCTGCAGCTCGTAAATCAGTAGCAGCTACTTCTGCTCCTTGAAGGTTGGTTGGTCCATTCATAATAACAGAACGACCTTCAATCTTAACATCACCATTCATACGTCTAAATTCTTCTACGTGCATGAAACGATTTTCGAATACAGTTTCTGTAATCATACTTGTTCCTTTTGCACGAAGTAATAAAGCCATCATTTGTGATTGCATATCTGTTGGGAATCCAGGGTGTGGCATTGTTTTAATATCAACAGCTTTTAAGTTATTTGCACTTAACACACGGATTCCATCTGCTTCTTCCTTAAAAGTAACTCCCATTTCTTCCATTTTTGCGATTAGGGATGATAAATGCTCTGGAACTGCTCCTTGTACAAGAACGTTTCCACCTGTTATTGCAGCTGCTACTAAGAAAGTCCCTGCTTCAATTCTATCAGGTATAATAGTGTGCTCTGCTCCAAATAATACATCTACGCCTTCAATACGGATAGTACCAGTACCCGCTCCTTTTACTTTTGCACCCATTTTATTTAGGAAGTTTGCTAAGTCAACAATTTCTGGTTCTTTTGCAACATTCTCAATAATTGTTGTACCTACTGCTAATGTTGCTGCCATCATGATGTTTTCAGTAGCACCAACACTTGGGAAATCTAAATAAATTTTAGCACCATGTAAACGATCTTCCACAGATGCCTCTATAAATCCATTTCCAACTTGAACCTTTGCTCCCATTGCTTCAAAGCCTTTTAGATGTTGGTCTATCGGTCTAGAGCCAATTGCACATCCACCTGGTAACGCAACTCTTGCATGACCATTTCTTCCTAATAAAGAACCCATAACTAAAACAGATGCTCTCATTTTACGCACATATTCAAACGGTGCTTCAATACTTAAATCCTTTGATGCATCTACTGTTACTTCTCCATTTTCAAAATGTACTTCAGCATTTAAATAACGTAATACCTCATTAATTGTATATACATCTGAAAGAGTCGGAACTGATTTAATTACACTTTTCCCATCACTTGCTAATAATGTAGCGGCGATTACAGGCAAAACGGCATTTTTTGCGCCTTCTACTTTAACCGTTCCATTCAACCTTTTTCCGCCGCGGACGATGATTTTATCCAAAGTCTATTCCCCTCCGCGTCCAATATCTCTATATTAATATTCAATCGTTATGATGGGTGTGCCAACTACAAAGGTAGTTTTTTCTCCCATCCCGTGTGTTCTTATACCTAATTGGAAATTCATTTCCTTTGCTTGATTATCAATACTTTCTTTAAAAATAGGCGTATAAGCAGATGTTGATACAAAATCTTCTTCTTCTACCGCCTCAATTGTATTAGCTTGAAAAGCATCTAGTAATTGAGTAACATAATAAGGCAAAGTCTCATTCATCTTATCACTGAATTCGCCTTTTATACAAGAGAAAATTGCTGGTTTACCACGAAAAATAGAAGAAATTTTTTCATTTATTTCCTTATTTACCCTTTTCATATCCTTCTCTGCTGTTTCTTCTCCCTTTACTTCATAAATAATATATGTAGAGGGAGATTCTGTTGTTAATGAAATAGAAATAATAATGCTCTCTTCCATGAAAGTAGTATCACTAAAAGTCATTTTCATCTGTACACTTTGATGATTCTTAACCTCTTCCCACTTACCCTCTGGAAAAACTTCTTTTATTTCCTTTTGATAATCTTTTACGTCTTTTAAACTTTGAACATCTTCCAACTTTTCTCTTGCATGCAGAGACCATTCATTAATTGTTATATTTTCTTCTTCGTGTAGAATTCTATTTATTGTCAATAAATCTGATTGTGAACTTGCAATAGTGATTTTATTCCCAATTGTTAAGGCTATGAAACCAACCAGTAATGAAAGTGTCATTAAAACTATATTTTTTATTTTCATTTGTATTCCTCCCCTTTACTACCATTGTTTCCAGGGAGAAGGAATGCATACTAATAAATAATCGTCACTTTTTGACATGAATAAAAATAATCACATTGTACAATATAAAAAAGCACACAAAAAGAATTTTACTGAAAAAAATCGGGATTGAAAACATGTATGAAGACCTATATTTGTACTCTTTTTTTATTTATTTTGGTTTTAGTTCATCATAAGTGGCAATTGTTGGGACCAAGTTAGGTAGTTTAATAAGAATTCACTAACCAATGATCCGATAACAATTGCTAATAGTACATATAAGACTCTTGCTTGAAACACTCTATTTTTTCTTAAAAACTTCTCAAAATTTAAAGACTGTAATGCCCACCAGGACAGCGCTATACATATGATATGTATAATAATACTTAATAATGCTTCTTGCCCAAATTCTGCAATCATTCATTTCCTCCAGTGTTCATTTTCTAGTTAACTATTATTTGACGGTTATATATAGTAAAAAGTTTCACAGTAATCACATTTTTCTTTTCATAAATTGTGACATATTTCCCTTTACTTTTTTATTCTATTATTTTTATACAATTAATATAGTTTTCAGACTGTAGATAAAATTAAAATGAGAGATTCAATTTTTAGGGGAATATTGTACTACCTTTCTAAGTCACTTTTGTCAATAAGCTAAAATCATTAATATTATAGTTTACTATTTTCATTTGTTAGTCTTTTCTTTTTTTCTATTCTACTAATAAATACATTTTTATCTAATTCTGTTTATTTTAAGCAAGGTAGTTAACAAATTATATAAATAGAAAAAAGCCCCCTTAGGGACTTTTTAATATTTTTTTTCCACAATGGATATACGATTCATTGCGCGTTGTAGAGCAAGTTCTGCACGTCTAAAGTCTACATGTTCTGATTTATTAGCATGTAGTCTTTTTTCAGCACGCTCCTTAGCTCGCATAGCACGATCATAATCAATTTTTTCCGCTGCTTCAGCAGATTGAGCTAGTACAGTTACTTGTTCTGGTCGAACCTCAAGTATGCCCCCATTTACTGCGATATACTCTGAAGTTTTATTATTTTTCAAGTGTACTACACCGATCTTTAATGGAGCAACCATAGGAATATGTCCTGCTAATATCCCTAATTCTCCGCTTTCTGCTTTGGCAATCACCATTTCTACATCTGATTCATGCACCGGGCCATCAGGAGTTACTACATGGACTTTAATCGTCTTCATTACTACCCCTCCTGATTAGTTTATACTTCTACACCCATAGATTTAGCTTTCTCAATTGCTTCTTCAATACGTCCAACTAAGCGGAACGCATCTTCTGGAAGATGATCATATTTACCTTCAAGGATATCTTTAAATCCTTTTACAGTTTCTTTTACTGGTACATATGAACCTACTTGACCAGTAAACTGCTCTGCAACGTGGAAGTTTTGTGATAAGAAGAATTGAACTCTTCTCGCACGGTGAACTATTAGCTTATCATCATCACTTAACTCATCCATACCTAAGATACTGATGATATCTTGTAATTCTCTGTAACGTTGAAGTGTTGATTGAACACGTCTAGCTACATCATAATGCTCTTCCCCTACGATTTCTGGTGATAGAGCACGAGAAGTAGAAGCAAGTGGATCTACCGCTGGATAGATACCCATCTCTGTTAACTTACGCTCTAAGTTAGTTGTCGCATCTAAGTGAGCGAAAGTTGTTGCTGGTGCTGGATCTGTATAGTCATCAGCCGGTACATAGATAGCTTGAATAGAAGTTACAGAACCTACATTAGTTGATGTAATACGTTCTTGTAATTTACCCATTTCTGTTGCTAATGTTGGCTGGTAACCTACTGCTGATGGCATACGTCCAAGTAAAGCAGATACTTCAGAACCTGCTTGAGTAAAACGGAATATGTTATCAATGAAGAATAGAACGTCTTGTCCTTGTTCATCACGGAAATACTCCGCCATTGTTAAACCAGTTAACGCAACACGCATACGCGCACCAGGTGGCTCATTCATCTGACCAAATACCATAGCCGTTTTCTTTATAACACCTGAGTCTGTCATTTCATGGTATAAATCGTTTCCTTCACGAGTACGTTCTCCAACTCCTGCAAATACAGAAATACCACCATGCTCTTGTGCGATATTGTTAATTAATTCTTGGATTAGAACTGTTTTACCTACTCCAGCTCCACCAAACAGACCAATCTTACCACCTTTAATATATGGTGCTAATAAGTCTACTACTTTAATTCCAGTTTCTAGAATCTCTACTTGTGTAGATAATTGATCAAATTTAGGTGCTTCTCTGTGAATAGAATCACGTCTAACATTTGCTGGTATTTCAGGATCTAAATCAATAGTATCTCCTAATACATTAAATACACGACCTAACGTAACATCTCCTACAGGTACTGAAATAGATTTTCCAGTATCTACAACTTCAGCACCTCTTGTAATACCATCCGTAGAAGACATGGCAATAGTTCGAACAGTGTTATCACCTAAATGTAGGGCAACTTCTAGTGTTAATTCTTCATTTGAAGTACCACTAACAATCTTAATAGCATTGTTAATATCAGGTAGGTTTCCTCCATCGAACTTCACGTCAACAACTGGTCCCATAACTTGAAGAACTCGTCCTGCGCTCATTATATTCCCTCCTACACTTTCTATCTATATGATCTATATCAAGTTTAAACTATACTTAAACTAGGGAATTACTTACCATAATACGGAATAATCTATGATAAGTAATTGCCAAATGATAGAGTGCATATAGTATTTTTTCTCTTATTCTAGTGCAGCAGCTCCACCAACAATTTCAGTAATCTCTTGGGTAATTGCCGCTTGTCTTGCTCTGTTAAATTGTAAGCTTAAATCATTAATTAATTCTTTAGCATTATCAGTAGAATTTTTCATAGCTGTCATACGTGCAGAATGCTCACTTGCTTTACTATCAAGCAATGACCCATATATTAAACTTTCTGCATACTGCGGTAACAATACATCTAGAATTTCTTCTGCTGAAGGCTCATATTCATAAGAAGTAAGTGTAGTATTTGATGCATCCATATCTGTTAAAGGAAGGATCTTCTTCTCCACTACATCTTGTTGAATAGCACTCACATAATGACTATAAAAAATATTTAATTCATCAAAAGTACCATCATCAAACATGCCAACTGATTTATTTGTTACATCTCTAATATCCATAAAGTCAGGAAGATCAGGTACACCAACTACATCTAAGATAACATTATGTCCTTGTTTTAATAAGAAATCTCTTCCTATTCTTCCAATAACAATAATGGCATACTCATCTTTTGATTGATGTCGCTCTTTAATTGTCTGATTTAACTTTCTAAGTACATTACTGTTATAAGCACCAGCTAATCCACGTTCAGAAGTGACAACAATATAACCTGTTTTCTTTACTGGACGTTTTTGAAGCATTGGGTGTGTAACTCCATTACTTCCTAATGCCACTGAATGTGTTACTTCTTCTATTTTAGACATATAAGGAGCAAATGCTTTTACATTTATAACAGCTTTATTCATTTTAGCCGAATACACCATTTGCATGGCTTTCGTAATTTGACTAGTTTTCTTTGTAGAAACAATACGAGCTTTTATATCACGTAAAGATGCCAAAGATTTTCACCACCAATCACCAGTTTGTCTTCTTATTCAGAAACAACGAATGTTTTTTTGAAGTCGTTAATAGCCGCATTCATTACATCATCAGCAGGAAGATCCTTCGTAGTAACAATTGTGTTTACTACATCTGTATGATTGTGATCTAACCAAGTTAAGAAATCTTCTTCAAATCTTCTGATATCAGCAACTGGAATATCATCTAAGAAACCACGAGTTAATGCATAAAGAATTGCTACTTGTTTTTCTACTTTTAACGGCTTATTTAAATCCTGTTTTAATACTTCAACAGTACGAGCACCACGATTTAACTTATCTTGTGTCGCTTTGTCTAAATCAGACCCAAATTGTGCAAATGATTCTAACTCACGGAAAGAAGCAAGGTCAAGACGTAAAGTTCCTGCAACCTTTTTCATCGCTTTAATCTGAGCAGAACCACCAACACGAGATACAGATAAACCTGCGTTGATAGCTGGACGAACACCTGAGAAGAATAAATCAGATTGTAAGAAAATTTGTCCATCAGTAATGGAGATTACGTTAGTAGGGATATATGCTGAAACGTCCCCTGCTTGTGTCTCGATAAATGGAAGTGCCGTAATAGAACCTCCACCTTTTGCATCACTTAATTTCGCTGCACGCTCTAACAAACGAGAGTGTAAATAGAATACATCCCCTGGATATGCTTCACGACCTGGAGGACGACGAAGTAATAGAGATAATTCACGGTATGCAGATGCTTGTTTTGTAAGATCATCATATACGATTAAAACATGCTTGCCTTCATACATAAACTCTTCTCCCATTGCAACACCAGCATATGGAGCAAGATATAGTAAAGGAGCAGGTTGTGACGCAGATGCAGTTACAACAATTGTGTAATCTAATGCACCATTTTTACGAAGAGTTTCTACCGCATTACGTACAGTAGATTCTTTTTGACCAATAGCAACATAGATACATACCATATTTTGATCTCTTTGATTAAGAATTGTATCAATTGCAACAGATGTTTTCCCTGTTTGACGGTCACCAATGATTAACTCACGTTGTCCACGACCAATTGGTACTAAAGCATCGATTGCTTTAATCCCTGTTTGAAGTGGTTCACTTACTGATTTACGATCCATAACGCCTGGTGCTAAAAATTCAATAGGTCTTGTTTTAGATGTTTGAATAGTACCAAGTCCATCTACTGGTTGTCCTAAAGGATTTACAACACGTCCAATTAAAGCTTCTCCTACAGGAACTTCCATGATTCTTCCTGTACGACGCACTTCATCGCCTTCACGAATATCTGAGTAAGGACCAAGAATAATGATACCTACATTGCTTTCTTCTAAGTTTTGAGCTAAGCCCATTACACCAGTTGAAAATTCAACTAGTTCTCCAGCCATACAGTTATCCAGACCATGTACACGAGCTATACCGTCTCCGATACTAATTACGGTACCAACCTCGCTCACTTGAACTTCTGATTGGTAGTTTTCAATTTGCTTTTTTATAAGAGCACTGATCTCTTCCGCTTTGATGCTCATGCGTTTCACCCCTATCTAAGATTCTATGATTACTATACTAATAATTGTTTTTGAAGACGGTCTAATTTACCTTTAAGGCTACCGTCAAATATTTGATTACCGATACGTACTTTTATTCCACCTAAAAGGTTAGAATCTACTATATTGTCAATATTAAGCGATACTTTTCCTACTTTTGCAGCAAACGTTGCTGAAATAGCATTCTTTTCATCGCTAGATAACGGTCGTACAGAATATACCTTTGCATCTGCAATACCTTTTAATTCATTAACAGAATCAATAAAGTAGTCACAGATATTTGGGATAATATCCTCTCTATGACGATCAATTAATAACATTAACAGGTTTTGTACATGCTGACTCACAGAAACAAAAGCCGTTTTCACCATTTCCTTTTTCTTTTCTAGTGAGATACTAGGAGATTTAAGGAATTGGTTCCATTCTGGTGATGAAGTAATTAGTGTTTTTACAACTCGAATTTCTTCATCTAATTGATCAATCTGTCCGTTTTCTTTTGCGATTTGGAAAAGAGCTAAAGCATAACGCTTTGCAACTCCTATATCCTTCATCGTTTTTCGCCTACCTCTTGAATGTACTCATGAATTAACTTTTCTTGTTCTTGCTCATTTAATTCTTTTTCGATTACTTTAGAAGCAATTAAAACAGACAGTGAAGTAACTTGTTCGCGTATAGTTGCAACAGCTTTTTCTTTTTGTTGCTCTATTTCTACTAAGGCAGAATTCTTCAAACGCTCTGCATCTTTTCTAGCATCTTCAATTATAACTTCTCTTTGCGCATCACCTTGAGCTTTTGCTTTATCCATTAACTCTTGTGCATCTTTGCGCGCTTCTTTTAATAGAGCTCTTTGCTCTTCTAATAACTTAGCAGCCTCTACTCTACTTTTCTCTGCATTATCAATTTCATTTGCAACAAATTGTTCACGATCCTTCATCATTTTCATTAAAGGACCCCAAGCAAACTTTTTGATAGCCCACAATAATAATAGGAATGATACTAATTGGACGATAACATCCCCGCCAGCAAAATCCATTGATGCACCTAATACTAGACTATTTGTAAACACGCTGTTTCACTCCTTTCAGGTCATATGTATGTCACATACAGGAAACCTTTATTCACTTGTGGAAAAAAGGTGATTATGCTTATTAAAATTAGATAATTTTAAAACTTCTATTGTTACTCATAAGAGTTAAATTCGTTTTTAAATAAAGGAATGGCGAAGGTTCTTATCGAATGATCTTCGCCATAATCAGATTTTATTATGTTTATCCCATAACCATAAATGCGATAACAACCGCCATGATAGGAATCGCCTCTACGAATGCAACCCCGATGAACATTGTTGATTGTAACATCCCTCTAGCTTCTGGTTGACGAGCAATCCCCTCAACTGTACGTGATACGATCATACCGTTACCTAAACCTGCACCTAGTGCTGCTAAACCAATTGCAATTGCTGCTGCTAATGAACCCATTATAAAAATCCTCCCTAAATTGTAATTATATTAAGTTTGTCCAATTTCTGAACTGGGTATATATTAATGGTCTTGACTTACTTTATGAGCCATATAAACCATTGTTAATAATGTGAATATAAATGCTTGGATACTACCGATAAAGATAGAGAACCCTTGCCATACCATTGTTAATGGGAAGGCTCCTATAGCTCCAAGAATATTCGTCTTAGCTAAACCATTTACAAGTAAGTTCAATAGAACCTCACCTGCGAAAATATTACCATATAGACGAAGACCTAGTGTTAAAGTATTTGAGAATTCCTCCACTATTTTCAATGGAAGTAAAAAACCAACCGGTTTAACATATTCTCCAAAATATCCTTTTGTACCGCGCATTTTCACTCCATAATAGTGTGTTAATCCCACTACCATAATTGCTAGTGTCATAGTAATAGTTGGATCTGCTGTAGGAGATTTCCACCATAGCTCATGATGCACAGTAATAGCAAAAGGCAATCCTAACATGTTGGCAATGAAGATGTACATAAGTAATGTAATACCTAGCACATGGAATCTTCCTCCATCTTTCCAATCCATGTTATTCTTAATAATATTACGGACAAAGTCCATTATCCACTCCATCAAATTCTGTCTTCCAGTAGGTTTCATTTGAAGATTACGAGTGAGAAAAAATGCAATTAAAAATACAATTAAACTCGTTACTAAAATCATAAGCACATTGGATAAATTAAAAGTTAAAAATCCAAAGAGCTCAACAGTTGGTGCTTCATGATGCAATACTACTCACCTCTTTTCTCACCATTTCTATGTAAAATAAAATAATGCACTAAATAAATCACCATAATGACAATATAAGCTGTCATCAATCCAATTACAACACTTATTAAGTGAATTTTTTGTGGATATTCTATGGCAATAAGACAAACAACAACAGCTGTTGCCATTCGCGAGATGGTTCCTAAGCCGTATATCTTTGCAGACTCTTCCATTGCTTTATCAAAGGCATGCATTTTCTTTACTAGTAGCAAGATGTTAAATAAACTAGCACCTGTACCAATAAAAAGACCTAGGAAAGTAGGTTGATATGAATCCGGGCCCAAAGCCCATCCAAACATACAAAATGCCATAAAGAAATAAAGATATTTTCTTGTTCTAGCTAATACCTCTAGAAATTGTTGCATCTCTTTCCTCCTCATTTTGGGGGTTATTATTAACCGGCAAAATAGATTTAGAGCAGAGATTACAATCTGTATCTGTAACACTCTGTATATATTGGTGAAAAAGCATCTACTTTTATGTAAAAAATAGATTCTAACCAAATCCTTATTCTATTAACACTACATTCATGTTAGAATCATAGTAATCCATAAGTGAAAACCTATTCATCCCCCTTGTAAGCATACAATAGGGGAATGTCAATGTCAATCACTTTTAAATTTAGTGAATAATATGTTCACTATTTAACAATGTGTGTAAATAGCTTATTTTATTTTCACTATTTTTTCAAGAATATCCTCTTTTCCTGCCTTTTTTGCAAACACTTTTATTCTATATATACCTTCCCCCTCATTTACTTTTAAATGAAACTTTCCTTTAATAGTTCCTCTTTTTACAGATCGTTTCCAATCTAAATATTGAACAAATTGAAGTGTATCATCTCTAAACAAAGCTATCCCGAATTCTTCCGCTCCTGTAGGCAAATAGGTCTCGTACTCGTACAAATCTGTATTTTCTTCCTTTCTCACCATATCAAAACCCATAATACGTGGATAATCAGGCTCAGAAATAACAAATAAATATGGTATTTGAACTGATTTATTACCTGTCCAAACACATATTGTTCCATCTTGTAGCTCTTTTTGAAAATAATCACTGTTTATCTCTATTGAAATTGGAAGGGTCTTCGTCTCTCCAGCATTCAACGTATCAGCCATTGGTAATTTCCAATCCAATCCTTGCATTCCCTTCGGATGATCAAAAGAAATTTTCTCTTGCTTTGATCCAACATTTTTTAAAGTAACAGTAGCTTGATACACTTTTTTCTCTTTCACCATTTTATACTTACCAAAGCGAATACTACCTGGCATAACTAGAACATCCACATTAATAGCTTGTTCTACTTGAATTCTACCGGCACCTTGTTCATATACTTTATAATCTTGATTATTTCTATTTTTAATCCTTTTTGCTGTATTCATTAAAGCGGCCTTCACTTCGTCTGGCTTCCAATTAGGATGTGCCTCTAATATTAGTGCACAAGCCCCCGCTACATGCGGAGCTGCCATACTAGTTCCTTGTAATGCTACATATCCTCCTGGAACTGTGCTATTTATCACAACCCCTGGAGCAATTACATCTGGTTTAATATCCCATGTTCTTGTCACAGGTCCTCTTGAACTAAAATCAGCAAGAATATCTTTTTCCCACTCCATTTCCACTTTCATGCGAAATGGTTGTTTCGATCCCCTTTGTAAAAG
Source organism: Bacillus sp. B1-b2 (assembly GCF_009183415.1). GTDB lineage: Bacteria > Bacillota > Bacilli > Bacillales > Cytobacillaceae > Niallia. Next base: position 214,935 of record NZ_WEHU01000004.1, read on the forward strand.
AAGCTCTCCTTCTTTTTTAGACAATACAGCGACTGGTATAGAAGCTTTCTTCTCTAGCATCCCTTGAAATGGCCCATCTGAGTTATTATAAATTATTACTCCTTCTGCACCTTTTTTATAGGCATTTTTCACTTTTTCTGAAAAAGTTATTTCTCCTCTTTTTATAAGGGCAACTTTTCCTTTTGCTCCTACTAATTCCCTTTCTGATCCAATCCCACCATCCATCAGTTGAATAGTTTCACTTTTCGTCCAGTTTTCACTGTTTTTCATACTAGATAGAGCTATACGTTGCTTATCTAAATAAATAATAGGAGTATAAATATTAGGCGTTGACGCTCCTACTGAAATAGCTTCAGAAGCAGTCCCCGGTGAACCAACTGTCCAATCTTCTGGACCTGAATTTCCTGCAGCAGCAATAGCTATAATACCCTTTTCTACTACTTTATTGAGAGCTAAGCTAATAGGAAGATCTGGCCCGTTCACATCACTTCCTAAAGATAGGTTGATAATATCTACCTTATCCTTCACCGCCTTCTCTATAGCTGCTAATATTTGCTCTGTTGTACCAGCACCACCAGGACCTAATGCTCGATATGCGAATATCTCTGCATTCGGAGCAACTCCTTTTATCTTTCCATTTGCAGCAATAATACCTGCTACATGTGTTCCATGAAGTGTATCTTTTTTACCAAGACCTTTTGTTTCCATAGGGTCTTCGTCATTATCAACAAAATCCCACCCTTTTCTATAATTGCCTTCTAGATCAGGATGGCGATAATCTAAACCGGTATCAATCACCCCCACTTTAATTCCTTTCCCTGATAAATGGGATATCGATTTTGCCGATTCTCTTATGGAGTCTGCCTCAATTAGTTCTATTGGATTTTCGTTTTCTATTGAATATTGCTGTACCGTTGTTACCATGGTTACTAATTGATTTTTCTTTAATTTTTCTAATTCCGATATTGGTCCTTCGACAGAAAAGCCAGTAAATACCTCTTCAAAAATATATCTTTTCTTTATTTTAGGATAATTTTCCAACAGTTGCTCAATATCATTCTCTTTATAATTTTTTTGAGTCTGTACAATAGCTACTTTTAGCTCATTTTGATTTTCTGGAGGAAGGCTTGGGAACTCACTTGTAGTTAAGGCAAGTACAGGATTTATAGGTAAAAATAATAAGATAGAAACAAAAAAAGCTTTCTTCAGCATATCCCTTCCTCCCCTTCATATTGTTTGCTAGTTATTTTTACCGCCTGCATATTATTTATGTATGCACCTCAAAACATCGTATATAGAAAAAAAACAGTTAGGAAAGTAAAGTTCCTAACTGTTTTTTAGTGTTCTATTATTTTGTTCCGAACAATCTATCTCCAGCATCGCCAAGACCTGGAACGATATAGCCTTTTTCATTTAATTTTTCATCTAGTGCCGCAATATAGATATCTACATCTGGATGTGCTTCTTTTAATGCTTCTACTCCTTCTGGAGCAGCAATTAAGCACATAAATTTAATATTTTTTCCTCCTCTTACTTTTAAGGAGTTAATTGCTTCGATCGCTGAACCACCTGTTGCAAGCATCGGATCCACAACGATGAAATCTCTTTCTTCTACATCTGAAGGTAACTTCACATAGTATTCAACTGGCATTAACGTTTTAGGATCACGATACAAACCAATATGTCCTACTTTTGCTGCTGGAATTAATTTAAGTATTCCATCTACCATACCAATACCTGCACGTAGGATAGGAATGATTCCTAATTTTTTACCTGATAGAACCTTTGATTTCGTTTTACTTACTGGAGTATCAATTTCAATCTCTTCAAGTGGCATATCACGAGTAATTTCAAAAGCCATTAAAGTTGCTACTTCATCTACTAGCTCTCGGAATTCCTTTGTACCTGTTTGTACTTCTCTAATGTATGTAAGTTTGTGCTGAATAAGTGGGTGATCAAATACGTAAACCTTTGCCAAATTAAACACTCCGTTCCTTCTATTTTTTCGAGTATCCGAGTTAAACTTTTAAGGATACAACGTTGACACACTTCTATCTATTCTACAGAAAAATTAAAAGTGAATCAACAGAAATCCTTATATAATAATGGAGATTTTTCACTATCAGTTTTCCCCGATACATGTATTAATAACACCACTAACTAGAATTTTATTGATTCAAACAGAAATAACATATAATAAAAAACAGCCTTCATTTAAGAGGGCTGTTAAAGTCTTCCATTAATATTAAGAAGTGCCTGTAACCTACAATTCTTTATAAAGCTCGAATCTACTTGTTAGCGCGGTAACTCTTTCTGCTGCTTCTGTTAGTTTTTCTTTCTCTTCATGATTTTTTAGAGTAAAGGCAATAATAGAAGCTATTTCTTCCATTTCTGCTAAACCGAAGCCACGAGAAGTAACAGCTGCCGTACCAATACGAATACCACTAGTTACAAAAGGACTTGCTGGATCAAAAGGAATTGTATTTTTATTCACTGTAATTCCTACTTCATCTAGTACATGCTCTGCCACTTTACCTGTTAAACCAAGAGATTGTAAATCTATTAGTAATAAGTGGTTATCTGTTCCACCTGAAACAAGATCTAACCCTTCCTTTTGAAGACTAGAGGCTAATTGCTTTGCATTTGAAATGATGTTTTTAGCATATTCTTTGAACTCACTTTGCAATGCTTCACCGAAAGCAACTGCTTTTGCGGAAATAACGTGCATTAACGGACCACCTTGAATTCCTGGGAAGATGGATTTATCTATTTTCTTGGCAAACTCTTCTTTACAAAGAATCATTCCACCACGAGGACCTCTTAATGTTTTATGTGTTGTAGTCGTAACAAAATCCGCATATGGTACAGGATTTTGGTGAAGACCCGCTGCAACTAATCCAGCTATATGTGCCATATCGACCATTAAATATGCTCCAACCTCGTCAGCTATCTCACGAAATTTAGCAAAATCAATCTCTCTTGGATACGCACTTGCACCAGCTACAATTAATTTCGGCTTATTAGCTAAAGCCTTTTCTCTTACATCTTCATAATTAATATATTGTGTTTCTTTGTCTACGCCGTATTCTACGAAGTTATATTGAATACCACTAAAGTTTACAGGACTTCCATGAGTTAAGTGACCACCATGTGATAAATTCATCCCTAGTACTGTATCGCCCTGCTCTAAAATAGTGAAATATACAGCCATGTTTGCTTGGGCACCTGAATGTGGTTGCACATTAACATGCTCTGCTCCGAAAATTTCTTTAGCACGGTCACGAGCAATATCTTCTACTATATCTACATATTCGCATCCACCATAATATCGTTTTGCTGGATAACCTTCTGCGTACTTATTGGTAAGAACAGAACCTTGCGCTTCCATTACTGCTTCACTAACAAAGTTTTCAGAGGCAATTAACTCAATCTTTGATCTTTGTCGTCCTAATTCTTGCTGAATGGCTTTATAAATTTGTTCATCTTGTTCTGCTAAATGCTTCATATGTAATCCTCCCTGATACGCTCGTTTATTTTCGTCTCTATAACTAGCAATAAATCTGCCTATATTCTATCATGTATCTAATTTAAAAAGAAAGATAAAATAACGAATTATTTTTTTATTTCCAAATAAAACGTTCGGATTTTACTAGAATTTCTAGATAAAATTATACTAAAAGAATATCTAAAATTATGAATTAGACAATTCATTACCATACTTTTCTATATAAGGTTAGTCAGTTTCCTATAAAAAACTCCTTAATAAGGATCATAATCGAGAGCCTTATTAAGGAGTTTATATTAGCAAGAATCATTTGCTTTTGTCTTCTCATACACAGCTCTTGGCCCACCAATCAATTTCGGTCGAGATTTCGCAAGAGTTACATGCGCTGATCCCAACTGCTTTATCGAGGTTCTAATAGGCACTGCCACATGCTTTAAATGCATTCCGATAAAGGTATCACCAATATCTATTCCCCCATCTGCTGCTATAAACTCTACTACCACAGGATCTTCCATATGTTCATAAGCTATTGTCGCCATTGCTCCACCTGCATGACGAATAGGAATAACGGATACTTCTTGAAGTTTCCTCTCATTCATAACCTTTCTTTCTACTACTAGAGCTCTATTTAAATGCTCACAGCACTGAAAAGCTAAGGAAACTCCTGTTTTTTGATAAAATTCTTTAAAACAAGTAAATATAGCAGCTGCTACCTCACTAGTTCCGGATGTTCCGATTCGCTTGCCCATTACTTCACTAGTACTACAGCCAATAACAAATATATGTTGATTACTTAAATGAGCTTGTTCTTGATACTCTTGTATAATCGTGTCTAGCTGTTCTTTTAATTCGAGCGTTATACTTTCCATTGATAACACACCTCACTATTAAAATCATTGGATTGCTTGCGAAAGCTTTTGTACGCTAATTCTATTGCTTGGTGTTTTTGTCTATTAAATGAATCAAACCAGTAGCTAGATTACTAATATCTTGTTATCCGTTATTTTACACTAGAATGAGTTAAACATAAAATTTCTTTCTTCTTTTTATTCTTCCTTAGCTGGAAAAAGATATTCTTCTATTTATACACCATTATTCTAATTATGGCTTAAATACGTAAATAGATTAAAAACAGCCATTCCAATCTAAAAACAACTAGAACATACCTCTACAAAACTCTATTTAAATCTTGAAGCGACAAATCGTTTGCTGCAAGTGCTCTGCATTTGTTTTAAGCTTTAAAGCGAGTCTATCTACTTTTTTAATCAGATCTGTTTGATTTTCTGTTATATGCGTTACTTGCTGTGTTCCTGCAGCAGTTTCTTCTGATATAGCTGCTACCTCTTGAGACTGTTGTAATGTATCATAGATTTGTTGCTTTTGTTGATGAATAAGTTCTGTAATATCTATTGTAGCCTTTGCCATTTCTTCCACTGTTTTATTCATCTCACGAAAAACAATGCTTGTTTCTTCCCCAACTTCTGCCTTATGTTGGGCACTCTCTACTTGTTTACCAATTTGCGATACCACATTTTTCACTTCTGCTTGCATATTTTTAATAATTTCAGAAATGCCTTCAACAGCCTTACCACTCTCATCAGCTAGTCTGCGCACTTCTTCCGCCACAACACTAAAGCCCGCTCCATGTTCACCTGCTCGGGCAGCTTCAATCGATGCATTTAATGCCAAGAGATTTGTTTGTGAAGCAATTTCACCAACAAGCTTTAATACATCTTCAATTTCTTTAGAATGATTTTCTAAGTGATTGACAGATAATAGAGATTGATGATTTTCCGCCACCATCTCACGCATTCCTTCCACTAATGATTGAACTACCTTATTAGAATCTGCTAATTTTTTTGTCATATCAATGGATACCGTACGAGAGTTATGAGCCTTTTCTTCTACCATTTGAGCAATTCTCATTGATTCTTCTACAGACTCAGAAGAAGCTTGTACAGATTGTGCAGACACTTCTGCTCCACCTGCTATTTCCTTAACAGAGCTCGCTATTGCTAATGAATGCTCCATAGCACGATCTGCTTCTTCAGATATAGTTTTTACCGTTTCATTTGTATCATTGAAATTGGTCTCTATAGACTGAACCATTTCTCTTAAATTATAAAGCATGTGATTAAATGCCAACCCTAATGACTTCACTTCATCATCTGATTTAGATATTTCAACATCCATACTAATGTTGCCATGAGCTGCTTGCATAGCCCCTCTTTCTAGCTTTTGCAAAGGTCTAGTTATAAATCCAGCAGCTAAAAACCCTAGAAAACCTGACCAAAATATCCCTAATAATAATGTGATAATGTTAAATACTAACGGACTTAAATGAATAGAACTATCGATAGAAGGATACAAAATATACAAACAAAAAGCACTTGTAGAATAAGTAATAGTTGCTAGGATGGTTATAAAAATGGCTAATTTCTTTCTAAGACTAAACTTATAACGATTCTTCTTTTCCACACTCTTTCCCCCATTTTCACTTTCGCAATAAAAACTCACTCTTTTTTTACTGCGTTGTTTATTTCTCTAATTTATCTACTATCTTTTCAATCAATAACTCTAACTCAGCATAAGTCTCACGATATTGAGAGACCGAGCCACCAAAAGGATCCATTAACTCTCCATATTTATTGTTATCTGCAAACTCCTTAATAGTAAACGTTTTCTCAATTGCTCTTGGGAAATCATTTGCAATTCTACTTTTATGGGTATTTGTCATCGTAAATATATAGGTTGCCCAGTCCACTAATTCCTTATTTAGTAAAGAAGAAGAATGCTCAAAAAGTATTCCTTTTTCCGAAAGAACCTCCTTCACTTGGTAGGATGCTTCACTACCATCTACCGCGTATATACCAGCTGACTTAATTTCCATATGATCTATTTTCTTATTTTTTAATATTGCTTCTGCCATAGGACTTCTACAAGTGTTACCTGTACAAACAAATAAAACCCGAATCATTCTTTTAGCCCCCTTATATTGTCATTATTATAGTGCAAAATCACTAATAATTCTATTCTTCTTGGTCAATTTAATTTTTCTACCACATTTCATTATATCGGATATAGACTTTTTTTATAAAGGAAAGAATGCATAAAAAAATCCAAAGTAGTATTAGAAAGTGGAAATGAGTATACTCACTTTTACTTTCTACTATTACGTTGGACAAATTCTAGTTATAAGTGGATAAGCATTTTCACTCCAAAGATTAAGAGTATTGCTCCTCCTAACATCTCTCCATAGGAGCCTAGTAACCCTTGCACTTTCCTTCCAATAAGTAAACCAAGCCAAGTTAATACCATTGCACTAACTCCGAAACAAATAAGGACTACTACTGTTCTAGCTTGATAAATCCCTAAACTCAATCCTACTGAGAAACTATCTAAACTAACACTAACAGCAAATAATAGTAATCCGAAGCCAACTGGTGTAATTTTAGAAGAGTCCTCTTCCTTGAAACCAGACCAGATCATTTGAATTCCTAGAATAACAAGTAAAGCACCACCTATTACACCTGCTATTTCACCGAAATTTTCGGACATAAGCTTCCCTGTAATCATTCCTAATAAAGGCATAATTACATGAAAAATTCCTATGATAATTCCAATTTTCGCAATTTGCTTTAATCTCAGTTGAAACATTCCCATTCCAAGGCCTACTGAAAATGCGTCCATTCCTAAAGCAAATGCCATTAATAAAAGTGTAACCAGTTCTCCCATCATTACAGACATATTTTTGCCCCCTCGGACTTGCTCATTAGAGAATATGCACGTCCAAGTTTTTTTAGAAGCAAAAATTTTATGTATTTAATATAAGGGATATGCTCCTGTTTTCCATTTAAGTAAATGATAGTCTATTGTATGATTTGGTGAGAGGCAGCCTTCATTAATCTATTCATAACAGCATGTCCTACTCCTTCTATTGGAAACATTTCTCCAAAGATAATATCAACCTTATCATAATCAAAGCTTCTCAATCCATCATATAAGTCTGTAGCAACTGTGGATAAATCATTTCTACTTCCACAAGAATAGATGCTGTCTGCATGATAGAATTGTTTATTTTCTTCTGTTGTTAGTATTCCTACCTTTTTGCCCTTTTGTCTTTCTTCCTCTATTAGTGTTTGTATTCTTTCCTTTGAGCCATCCACTAAATAAAAAGGAGCACTTGGAGCATAATGGGTATACTTCATGCCTGGAGATTTAGGCGTTAACGCTTCATTTGTTAATGCCTCATCCATATGTGTCAGTCCAATTACTTTCTCTATTTGTTCTTTTGTTATACCACCTGGGCGCAAAATAACAGGTATGGTACTTGTACAATCAATAACCGTCGATTCTACTCCAACACCTGTAGCTCCACCATCTACAATTCCAGCAATCTTTGTATCTAGATCATCTTTTACATGCTCTGCCTTTGTAGGACTAGGCTTTCCAGACTGATTAGCACTTGGTGCAGCGATAGGAAGACCTGATTCTTCTATTAATTGCAATGCAACGGGATGGTCTGGCATACGAATTCCAACTGTTTGTAACCCTGCGGTTGCTACCTTAGAAAGTGCCCCTTTTTTGCTACGAAAGATGATCGTTAAAGGACCTGGCCAGAAGGTATCCATTAATACTTCTGCTTTTTCTGGTATTTCCTCTACTAACTCTTCCAACTGATTTTTGTTGGCTATGTGAATGATGAGAGGATTATCAGATGGCCTTCCTTTAGCTGCAAAAATCTTTTCAATAGCACTATCTTCTTTAGCATTCCCACCTAACCCATAAACTGTTTCTGTCGGAAAAGCAACAAGCTGATTTTTCTTTAAAAAATCAGCCGCTTGTTGAATATGTGTATAACTTGTTTTTTTATCCACATCTTTATCCACTGACCAATACTTTGTTATCATTTTTATCCACCTTATCTACTTTTCTATATGTTTATCCCATAAATGCCTTTATTTCTTCTTTTTTCGACACTAACACTAATTCTAAGAAAGAACAAGTCTTCGCGATAATGGGGATAAAAATCTGACTTGTCCACAAATTGTGAATAAAGTAGGCAAAAAAGTGGATAACTTTTACTATTTATCCACATTCTCTAAAGAATATTGCAAGAATATTGGGTTATTCACAGGTATTTGCTTTCTTACAGCTTTCGACTCTCCCACCATTCTGGGGATATTGTTACTATCTATTTCCTTAAAACCTAATAATTGAAACAGTTGAATGGCATTTTGACTATTTACCATACCATATAATTCTTTTAACTCTTTCGTTTTTGCTAATTTTATCACTTGCTGAAGCAAGAATAATATCTCTTCTGCCCCTGCATTTTGTAGAACCATTGACCGTAATAGCCCCACGTTTTCAATGGGCTCTATTCCGACTACTCCCTCCAAATCATCTCTAACCTCATCTTCCATTAAAAGAAAATAGTCAATAAATGATTCAATCCCCTCTACATCTAAGCCTGCTTTTGTTAGTAGAGATTGAATTCTTTCTAAATCTACCTGTTGAGCTTGTCGGATTATATAGGTCATTTTTCTTCCACTCCTTCTTTACCTATGAGGTACTACTATCTCTATGAAAAAGAGGGAAGAAAAATGCTAGATTATTTCTATACTATCCATTTTTCTATTTTATCATGTTTATTACCTTCCATCTAAAATGACTTTAATAAAAGTCATTCTAGACTGTAGACAAACTTCTAAATAAAGATTCAGAAGCGAATAGAATAGTATATTTAATCATCCTGCTGAATGGGGGGCTTATTTTACGTTATAGGGGTTTGCTCAGTCTGCCATTGTCCTGTAGAGTCTTAGCTGCTGTATGGCAGAACCCATAGGAGCCTCACCCCAAGAAAGTAGTTCAGTTAAATAAAAATACTGTATATTCTTACTAAATTACTTTTGATCAAAAAGCTGAAATGACTTTTAATAAAAGTCATAGGCTGTTGAAAACCAAAATCTACTATGAACAATCTGTGAAAATAGAGATAAATCCTCTCGGATCATAATGGAAAACGAGGGATTTTTTTATGTACTTCACCTATTCAAATATGGAAATAGTAGAAAATTAGAAGAGCTATGTAATAATGTATGATGCTTCGTACCATAGAGAATAAGGAAAAGACTACTTTTAGAAAAATAGTCGTAGAAATCCTCTTATTTTTGTTACTTCCATGAAAAACACCGGAAATAGACGGAGAATTACGCCTATTTCCTTAGAAAACATAAAATTTAAGGCATTTTCCTTACTTAAACGGAAAACTACGCTTATTAGCAAGAAAATTAACAATATATTTGCCATTAGTCGGAATTCTCCGCTTATTATTGATGATGCCTACAAATTGGCTGTGGAATTATTAATAGAAGCTTAATGAAAAAGTAACTTAAAAAGAGAAAAAGTATTTTTATCCAGATGATTTATGTTTCTGTCGGGAGACTACTATGGAATCTGCGAAAGCTTTATACCCTGTAGGCCAAAGCCGCCAGATTTCGCCTAAAGCTTCGAGCGAACAGAACACCTGTAACGAAAATCAGAACATTATTAGCGAGTTGATTACTTATACAGGTTCTCTACACACTCATGTTATTTCATTGACATAATCTTTTTTCAACAAGGTGTGACTTTTAATAAAAGTCATTCAAGCTTTAAGAAGAACATTCTCTTTTTCTATTCTGGTCGAATCTGATGTTCTTCACGTTTATATCTCCCTGTAGTGAAGAGATTATCTAAATTCACGTTTTTGTCCCAAGTTTCTTTTGCTTCATCTGTTAGATAAGGGTAAATATATTGATCTACTAATATTTGGATGTCTATATCATCAATAATATTGTATGTACTGATTTTGCTTCTTTTTCCAGAGTAGGTTTCAATAATGATTTCTTCCATTAAATTAAATCCATTTCTTATAATGTATATATCTTTTATTTCACGTGCAGGGATTGTTTTTTTGGGCGTTATAATAGTACCTTTGTCAATTTGGAACAAGGTTTTACCAGGTTTATATCCAGGTAAGTACCATAAAAACAAATAAAGAAATATAGGGGTAAAGACAATTCCACCGAATATGTAAAATAGAGAGTAGTTGGATTCGAAGGCAAAGCCTTCTTTAAGAAGAAATAGACAGCCAATTAAACCACCAAAGATAAAAAAAACTAATACGAGTAGATAATAAAATTTAGATCCTTTGGCAGAGATGATGTCATTTTTTATTTTAAGATTAGGCATATTTAATCCCTCCATTTTTATAGGATTTACTATTTTGAATTACACTCTAAGAAAAGATTAAATTCTTCATTTTGAAAATTCATTAAGATATACTTGAATAAGTATTTAGAACTAAGCTCTCTATAGAAAATTCATTAGCCTTTTGAATAATATATCCTCTATTTTCCATATCCTTATTAATTATCCAACTATTATTCTTACCTGGAATGATGAAGCAAATATTAAGGAATTCAGGAGAATTTCTAATACTGTATTTCATATTTAACAAACTGTCCATTTTCCCTTTTCGATTCTTTACATCGTGTTGAAACTCTTCATATTCACTATTTGGTTGGGAAATGACTGGTTTAATAGAAGATCCGGTACTTGCCTCTTCTAAAATATTTTCGAACTCATCATCACTTATCTGAAAGAGCATTTTCTTGGTTGTTTCAAGAGAAGGGAAAGCAAAAAACTCAGTTACTTTCTCGATTACTTGCTCCGTTTTAACTGCACTAATAGAATGAACCTGATAATCATATTTTAAATAGTGTAAGTAAGCTTCATTATTCAGGAAGTGAATGGTAATGCTTTCTTCCTTTGAAAGATCTTGAGTGAATTTTGATGCTTTTATACTTCTTTCTGCATTATTGAGCACATGAATGAACTTCTTATACTCTGTTTTCAATTTATATTGATGTGCCTCTTCAACTAAAAGCTCTTTTGCTAATAGAGAGCGAGTAGCAACTTCTAATAGAAACTGCAGCTCTGTATCATCTAAACTTGGGTAAAAAGTTTCTTTCAAGGCAATCCCTTGTTCAAAATATCCTTCACTATAAAAACAAAAAATAAGTTCCTCTACACTCAGATTTAACGTTTCCATTAAAGCTCCTCCTTAACCAAACGAAAGTTTTCCTACAAAATTCTTGGCACCATCTATGAGAGATTCTGCTGTTTTCTTTACTTTTGAGACTCCTCTTCCTACGTTTTCTCCAATTTCTTTTACTTTCTTAACTGGATCCTTTATCGTCTCTTTTATTTGTTTATTTACTTCTTCTATACCACTGTTAAAGCTTTCTACTACTTTTCCAGCTTTTTCAAATCCACCTCTTGCAAATTCCGTTACTTTATGAATAGGTTCTTTAAACACAATTGCTGCTTTTTCAGCAAAACCTGCTGTCAGTTTTCCAACTTGTTCTCCTACTAAACCACCTACAAAAGAACCTGCAGCTGCACCTACTACTGTTCCTACTGGACCCAATAAGCTTCCTACTGCTCCACCTACGAAAGCTCCTCCAACACTTCCTGCTGATACAGCAATTGTGTTATTGACAGCATTCCCTACAGCTTTCGCATTTTCTCTTTTTAATATATCTGGTTGATCTCCATATTTAGAATAGTTTTCAGATATCTTTAAGGTCATTCCACCGGTCTCTACTAATCCAGTTACAACTACGGCAGATATTGCATTCGTTTTTGCAAATTTTGCACCAGTTTTAATAAATGAACTAACATTCCCCTTATTTAAGTTATTTCTTATTGCTCCTTTAAAAAAGGTCTGAGAGGAATTAGAAAAATTAACAGTATCGTCTGGAAGATACTTAGCTATTTTTTTGTGTACGATATCAGAAAAAGGAATATGGTTATATTTACTACGAAAGTATTTTGGGTTTAGAAAACCTCTAGCGTATTTTTTAAATCGTGAATTGTCTATAGCATCTGATAACTTTGTTAATGCATTCATATGTCTAAAACCATAAAGATCATCTGCACTTTTGCTAAATTGTGTAAGCCCAAATCCGTAATAAGCTAGCTGATGGGAGGTTTGGGTTCCAAGTGCTGCTAATGTCCCGTATTTATCATATAATTTATAAAGTCGAGCGATTGTGTTTTCTGCATCAGCAAATTTACTAGCTGTGCGGCGAAGATCCACCTCTAAATCACTAAGTTTATCGACTAACTTATTACCTGTTCCCCAAGGATCTCCAACTGAATAAAAACAGTGTGAATATTCATAAGGTGCACCCAGTATCAATTCTGAAAGTCTTAAGTGTAGATCTTTATATTGTTCTTGAACATCTGTCAGTTCTAAGGTAAGTTTATTAGATAATTCTTCTAAAATAGCTGGATCTACAGAAATGCCTTTTCCCATTTAAGCATCACCCCTTCTTAATATTTGACAGTAGATTAGACAAGACGGATTATTTGATAGATGGTAAAGCTAATAATAAAAAGAACAATAAACAAACAGCCTCCACAACCTGGAAGATCTGGTGCACATCCATCCTTATTCGGTGGTCTATCTCCCGGATCAACCCATCCTGCTTTTCTTCTAGCTTCCTTATCATTCTTATCTATTTTTTGATTATTACGCCACCACATGTTTATAGTACCTCGTCCCTTAGATTAAATTGTTTCTTTGCTGTATTAATGCCAGCCTTTCTAATTCTTTTTGTCTTTCTATTTCCTCTCTGACTCTATCTACCTTTTCTGCAGCACTTTTTAATTCATCACTAATTTTGTAAAGATTATCAGCGTGTCTATGGAATAAGGAAAAAGCTTCATCCATTTCTTCATCAAATGATTGTCGGCTTTTTCCAGTCCAACTATCACCTGTAGAATTAATCATAGACTTTAGCTTAGTCTCACTCTCTTTCACTGAATCTGCTGCTCTAGAAAACTCATTCGCTAAATCTCTTACTCTTGAAGAATCCATCCATTTCATCCTTTCTCCTAAGTATAGAAGATTATTTTTATTTAAAAGTTTCTCTATAAGTCTATAGATACCAATCATTCCCATTGTAGCACGTGAGTTTCTAAGAATAATGATGCTTTTTATCCATTTTTGAATAGGTAAATAAAAAGGGAATGGGTGTTTGAGGACTTGAAAAGGAACATAATTAAATATGTAAAACACTGGGGATATTGTCCTATATGTTGTAATCATTAACAAATAAATCCATTTTATTAAGGTCATACCCTCTTTTTACTGGGATTAATCCACTTAGTAAAAAGATTTGTTAAAGTAACGAAAGTTTTTTAATGGCGGGGGATAGAGAGAGAGGATTATGAATGGATCACACATATTTTGATATTTTCTTTCCAAGAGTGACAAAGAAATAAGCCTAAACATCTGGTATATGAAAAATACCATAGTTTAAGCTTATTGTTAATCTTTCTCCTTCTGTAAATATCTACTCGAGAAAACACCATATTTTTTAGAAAAGATAAAACTTATAATAAAGATAATACCTGTTGAAAAAGCCATCGCTCCTGAGATAGACGTATCTAACCAAACTGCTATATAATATCCCATAAAAGCCGACATTACTCCAAATATAGAGCTAATAACGAACATCCAAGAAAGTCGATTTGTCCATAAATAAGCTGATGCTGCAGGTGTAATGAGCATAGCAACCACCATAATTGCTCCAACTGCATCGAAAGCTGCTACAGTAGTTAAAGAAACAAGTGACATAAATAGATAATGCAACAACATAACTGGTAATCCGATACTTGCTGCAAGCATTGGATCGAATGAGGTTATTTTCCATTCTTTATAGAAAGCTAAAATAAAAAATAAAACGGTCACTAGGACAAGCGTTAACAACACAACAGCTTCTGGAATATTCCCTAGCAAAGGAATATTTACTTTTTCCCATGGTATAAACGTTATTTCTCCCATAAGTGTATGCTGCACATCTAAATGTGCATTGCCAACTTTTGTTGCTATTAAGATAACTCCTATTGCAAAAAGGGTTGTAAATACAACTCCTATTGCTGCCTCTTGCTGTACTCCTCGAGAATGAAACCATTGAACTAATACGGCTGTCATTAAACCTACTAATACAGCACCAATAAGCATATGAATACCATTTAGCTCTCTTGTTATAATATAGGCACAAACAATTCCAAGTAGCACAGTGTGACTAATGGCATCTGCCATCATTGCCATTCTTCTTAAAATTAACAATACGCCTATTAATCCACAGGTTACTCCTACCAATGAAGCCGTTAGTAGTATCCATCCTGCATAACTCATCTCATTCTCCCCCTTTCCCAACAATCTCTGCGAAAGGGGTTTTTTCACTATTCTTTCGTTGAAGATACTGCTGAATATATAAAGGAACTAATCCTTTTTTTACTCCAAAAAACAAAGAAAGTAGGAAGAAAGAGGAGGCAGTAATGACAATGAAAGGACCTGTTGGCCAACCATTTCCCCATGTACTGATAAAAGTTCCAATTAAACCTGCTCCACCACCAAATGATGCCGATAAAATGACCATTACTTTAAAGGATTCCGTCCAATATCTTGCACTAACACTTGGAATAATTAAAAGTGCTGCCATTAAAATAACACCAACTGCCTGAATTCCTATGACAATCACTGTTACAAGCATAATTAAATAGATACTATTCATTATTTTTGTAGAGAACCCAAGTCCTTTTGCAAAGCTAGGATCAAATAGAAATAGCTTCCACTCTTTAAAAGTTAGCAATGAAATAGCAATAATCAGGATGGCTACTATTAACATCGTCCATACATCCTTACTTACCATGGAAGCCGCCTGACCAAATATAAAACTATCCAAACCACTCTGATTTCCACCAGGCATTCTGTTTGCTAATGTTACTAACATCATTCCTAGCCCAAAAAAGACAGATAGCACAATCCCCATAGCAGCATCTTCTTTCACCCGACTATAACTTCTAATCCAGTGAATAAAAAGGGCTCCTAGTAATGCTGTAATAGACGCTCCTAAAATCATGAGAAGAAGGTTCTTTTCTCCCACCATCATAAATCCTAAAACCACGCCAGGTAGTGCAGCATGAGATAGTGCATCGCTCATTAGACTCTGCCTTTTCCAGTAGGCGAAACAGCCAATTATACCAGCTGCTACACCTAATAAAAAAGTGCTAAATAAAACAGATTGGGCGTTATAAGAAAGAAATCCAATATCTATCATATCGCCTTTTCCCCAATCCAACGTAATGTACCTCCATAGGTTTTCATTATATTTTCCTTTGTAAATACATCTTCCGTTCTTCCATGAGCCATTATCGTTCTATTTATCATTAATACATGATCAAAATACTCCTCTACAGTTTGAAGATCATGATGTACCACCATTACGGTCTTTCCTTGTTTTTTTAATATCTTTAATGTGTCCATAATGGCTCTTTCTGTCATTGCATCTACTCCCGCTAAAGGTTCATCCAAAAAGTACAAATCTGCGTTTTGCACAAGTGCTCTAGCCAAGAAGACTCTCTGCTGTTGACCACCTGATAGCTGACTTATTTGCCTATCTGCATACTTTTCCATTCCCATCTCTTTTAATGCCTCTAGTGCGGTCTTTTTATGTTTTTTATTTGGCCATTTAAACCATCCAATCTGTCCATACAAACCCATTAGTACAACATCTAAGGCGTTTGTTGGGAAGTCCCAATCTACAGAGCCTCTCTGTGGAACATATCCAATTTTAGACTTACTCTTTTTGTAGTTTGCTCCATTGAATAGGACATTTCCCGATATAGAAGGATGTAATTCTAGTATTACTTTTAAAAGAGTGGATTTCCCTGCACCATTAGGACCTACTATACTAGTCATAGTCCCAGGTTTTAATTCAAAGTTAACATCTTTCAATACTTTATTCTTTCTATATGAAGCAGAGAGATTCTGAACCTTTAAGACAGAATCCATCTTACTCTACCTCCCTAGTTAAAGCATTGTAAATTGTATCTACATTATGTTGAAACATACCTAAATATGTTCCCTCTTTTGAATTTTCATCACCCATTGCGTCAGAATACAACTCTCCTCCTAACTCAATACCTAATCCCTCTTTTGTGGCTCCCTCTATAACAGCATTAATAGATGCCGGATTAATGCTACTTTCAATAAAGACAGCGGGAACTTGATGGGTAAGTAATAAGTCGATTGTATCTTCAATATCTGTTAATCCAATTTCTGACTCTGTACTTAATCCTTGTAACCCTACAACCTCTAAATCTAGCATTCTTCCAAAATAACCAAATGCATCATGTGCTGTGACTAATACACGCTTTTCTTCCGGAATTTCTTTTAATTTCTCTTCTGCTTCTAGTTTAAAGGCATCTAATTGACCAAAGTATTTCTGCTTATTTTTCTCAAAGTTGTCACTATGTTCTGGTGAATATTCTTTTAATTCTTCCGTTGCCTGTGTCAATGCCTCTTTCCATAAATCTATATCAAACCAAATATGTGGATCTATTGCGCCTTTTTCATCTTTTAACAATTCGTCTTCTGGAACTTTTTCTCCAATCGCAAGTACAGGTTTACTCTTACTAAACTCATTAAATACCTTTACCATATTTGCTTCTAGATGTAATCCGCTATAAAAGATCATATCTGCCTGCTCCATCTTTTGAATATCGCCTTGGGCAGCTGTATAAAGATGTGGATCAACTCCTGGTCCCATCAAACTCTGAACATCCACATACTCTCCACCAATAATAGATAGCGGCTCTGCTATTTGAGCAATTGTAGTAATGATCTTCACTTTCTCCTCTTTGTTCCCCTCTGTTCCTTGAGTGGATGTTTTACAACCTACTAAGAATACCGAGACCATTAATAAGCTTGCTATAAGAATACCCCATGTTTTTCTCATTTTCTTCTCTCCTTCTTAAGACTAGCGCATTTTTTTTACACATATCAAACAAACATACACATAGGACAATTTGTTTCCTCAAGGAAACTTTTATGTCTAACAACAAATTACTTTTATTTCTGAAAATTGTCAATGGAAATATGGAAAATGATTCTATCTACCCATAAATAAAATAAGGCAGTAGCAAACCTTAAACTCCCTAAGGTTTGCTACTGCCAAGAGAACATTATCCAAAAATCTTTTCCCATAACTCTACTAAAAAGAATTTCACTTCCACTTCCTCCTCTTTATCTTCTACAAAGAGAGGATCTTCTTTCTCTTTATTTTCAACTACTGTTTTATCCTTTTCACTCACTTCTTTTGTTGTTTCTTCTTTCACCTGATTACTATCTTTATTCTCTTTTTTCTCTTCCTCAAACCCATCACTTACAGCTACTCCATTTGAAAAGTCTAGGAAGCATAGTGGCGGGAATAAAACACACCACCAGTTAGCTCCTTCTGCCTCCCCTAATGAAATTAAGATAGCTTCATATTGACCAGCTGGGTATAAAAAATCTCCATATAATTTAGTTGGAAAATCTACTTTATCAAAGGTTACCTTTACAGCTTGTGTTGATTGGTGTTCTGCTACTACTTTTTCGGCAATCTTCTGTATTTCTGGTAAATTATTTTTTAATACTGTTTTTGCTTCTTCCTTTGAAGTTAACTCTGCAACCCAATTGTTGATCTCAGCATTTACAGCGTCTCTAACTTTTCTTTTTAAATCCTGATCTTCCTCTTTATCACTGTTAGCAAGGATCCTTAATCGAATAGCATCACTTGGAATGACCATTTCCTCATTAGCTGTTACTTCATTTTTTGGAATATATAAACTAGTAATAGTTGATAGTATAAGTACAAATAAATATAAAGTTGCCATAGATTTGTTTTTCATTTCTTTAGCACCGCCCCTTCACTAAAACAGTGTGGACAGAATAATAGAATCTTAAACTAGTAAAATAATTTATTTAAATATTTCTTTGTGATGAATTCTTATATAAAAATGAGAGGAGGTAACTGAAAAAGTAAGGGGAAATGTCTATGTGTAAGTAAGAAGATTGATTAACTAGTTAGCTACGGTTTTTTGAGGCTTATTGGATTGGCACGTGGCCAGGAGCACTGAACCATGGTCTATACTTACATTCATGCTTGCTTCCAATTTCAGGATTTCATTCTTTTTAGGATGATCATTCGCAATAGAGAGAGAGAAAAATGAATACATAAGAGAGAATAATACTTTTTAAAAGGGGAAGGTATAAAGTATTATTTTATACAGCAATCTTAAGATTAGAAAAAGTATTTAGAAAGATTAAAAAGAATTTTTCTGCAGATAATCTACGTTCCAGGGGTGAGACTCCCTGTGGAATCTGCGAGACAGCCGAGACCCTGCAGTACAACGGAAAGCGAACCCCTGTAACAGAAATCACCCCCCATTCAGTGGAGTGTTTAAATATGCTACATTATATTCTTCCTCAACTCCATTGAGGGGTGCTCCACAAATTTTATGGAACGGGAGCTACGTATTGCTACTTTATTGTAAACATAAGGAACAGACAACTTCAAAAAATTGTCTGCTTTAAAACCCAATCTCTGCGAAAACCATTCGATCTTTTCCGTTAATATCGAATTGGACTTCTACTTTTGCATGTGGAAAAGCCTTTTGGAGTAAACTAGCAACATCTTTACTTTGTCCTGTTCCAACCTCAAAACCTACAATCGCCTTGTCCTTCACTATTCTATGAAGCTCTTCACTAAGTCTTCTATACAGTACTAGTCCATCTTTTCCTGCAAATAACGCTCTGTGAGGTTCGTGTTCTGTCACGATTTCGGACATCTCTTCTACATCTCCTTCAGGAATATATGGAGGGTTCGATAGAAATACATCAAATGTTTCCCCACTTTTTAAAAATGGCTGTAATAAATCTCCTTGGACGAAGTGAATGGCAGCTCCTAGATTACCTGCGTTATACTCGGCAATTTTTAGTGATTCCTCATATAGATCTGTTGCAGTTACATTTAAGTTAGGGCTCTCTAGTTTCATTGTAATAGCAATAGCACCACTGCCAGTACCAACATCCACTATTTTTAGCTCTTTTTCTTGATGAAAGCATCTGCTTATTCTTTGTAAAGCTGATTGAACAAGTTCCTCTGTTTCTGGTCTTGGTATTAGCACTTCTTTGTTTACTTTAAAAGTACGGCCATAAAAATCCTCTTGGCCAATAATATATTGAACTGGAATTCCTTTCACATGTTGTTCAACATACTGTTTAAATTGTAGTAATTGCTCTTTCTCCATTTCCTCATGAAAACGCAACAGCATTTCTGATCTGCTAATAGAAAGACAATGTCTTAATAAAAGCTCTGCCGCATACTCTTCTCTGTAATGTGTTTTTAAATAAGAAGAAGCCCCTTTTAGGGCTTCAAATACTTTCTTCTTCTCCATCTTACACATCAGAAGCACTTTCTAGACGACTAGACTGTTCTTCAAATACTAAAGTATCAATGATATCATCCATTTTACCTTGAAGAATTTGATCTAATTTTTGAATAGTAAGACCAATACGATGATCTGTTACTCGGTTTTGCGGGAAATTATATGTTCTAATTCGTTCAGAACGATCCCCTGTCCCTACTGCAGATTTACGTTGTTGATCGTATTCAGCTTGCGCCTCTTGTTGGAACTTATCATAAACTCGAGCTCTTAGTACTTTCATTGCTTTTTCTTTATTCTTAATTTGTGATTTTTCATCCTGACAAGAAACCACTGTTCCTGTAGGTATATGTGTTAAGCGAACTGCTGACATTGTGGTATTAACACTTTGCCCACCTGGACCACTTGAAGTGAAGGTATCTGTACGTATATCCTTTTCGTGAATGGTGATTTCTACCTCTTCTGCCTCTGGCAAACACGCAACAGTTGCTGTAGAAGTATGAATACGACCACCAGATTCTGTCTCTGGCACCCTTTGAACACGGTGAGCACCATTTTCAAATTTCAGCTTACTATAAGCACCTTTTCCATTAATCATAAAGATTATTTCCTTATAGCCGCCTACTCCTGTTGAACTTGCGTCGATTACCTCCATTTTCCAACCTTGTGATTCTGCATATCTACTGTACATACGGAAAAGATCTCCTGCAAATAGAGCCGCTTCATCTCCACCAGCTGCACCCCTAACCTCCATAATAACGTTTTTATCGTCATTAGGATCCTTAGGAATTAATAGGATTTTTAGGCGTGCTTCTAACTCTTCAATACGGTCAGCTGTTTCATCTAGCTCTTCCTTAACCATTTCACGCATTTCTGCATCTAATTTTTCCTCTAGCATCGCTCTAGCATCCTGATGCTGTGCTTTTACCTCTTTATATTCACGGTATACTTCTACCGTTTCTTGAATATCTGATTGTTCTTTAGAATAATCTCTTAGTTTTTTTGTATCGTTGACAATCTCAGGGTCACTTAACAGTTCATTTAGCTTGTCGTAACGATCTTCTACTGCTTGAAGACGATCAAACACATTACTCACCTCGTTTTTATCTATACCATTGTTAATGTTAATGCATATAACAGGTATTAATAGTTCGTCATTATATTATAGGATATTTTTACCGTAAAACCAACTCCTATTCTACTAAAGCCATTCCTTACTAGAAAGGAATCTCTCACTAGTACATGAAGTTTAGTCATAAATATTTTCCCTATTCTCTTTATTATACCCTTATTTGTATCTATTCATTTTTTTTATAGCTATAATAGAGTCAATAATGTAAAGAGAGGAATACTCAATATGACTCTATCCAATCAATCTATATATGATTATGTGATGGAAAATGCTACTACCATCTCTGAAAAATGGTTCTCTATTAAAGATGGAGAGGAAGGTTCCATTTATGCCAAAACAACCTCTCCTTATGTTACCAATTTACTGAAAAAACAACATACGTACACCATTCAAACGGTCATAAGCTCCTTTCTGGATGATCCACAGATTTTTGCAGACAATTTATCCAAGTGGGCTAATGATGTAGCTAAAAGCAGAGTAGACTTAAATACACCAGTTCACGAGGTTCTCGAAGCTCTCAGTATTACTAGACAAATGATTTGGGAGACTATTGAACAATTTATTCTCGAGCAGGCTTCTGTTCCCACAGAACTAATCCTACAGTGGAGTTCTAAATATCATTTAACATTCGATAAGCTAAATAATAAATTTACTAGCCTTTACCATGCTTATAACCAAGAAAAGTTTAACTCCCAACAAGTTTTAATCAATAAGCTAAGCATCCCTGTCATACCAATTACAGATACAATTGGAGTATTGCCCTTAATTGGTGATGTCGACAGTCTACGTGCAAAATTGATCCTTGAAAGTGTTCCTACTAAGTGCAAGGAAGAAAACATCCATCATTTGTTTATTGATTTATCTGGGATATCCTCTGTAGATACCCTTGTATTGCATGAATTAATGAAGTTAACAAAAATTCTTTCTTTCATTGGTATTCACTCTACAATCTCAGGATTAAGTCCTGAAAATGCACAAACTATCAATTCTCTGGGTATCCATTTAAAAGATGTTAAGACTTTCAGTTCGCTTAAACAGGCTCTCTCTTTTCAATAAATCTCTACATGTATCAAAAAAGCTGTCCTATCTAATAGAAAGGGGAAAATCCCAATCTATTGATAGAGCAGCTTCTAAACACTAGAAAATGATTAGTTAGGTAAACTTTCTCCTACATATTCATCTTTAATTTCTCCAACAATCTCTTCTAAGATATCTTCCATCGTTACTAATCCAACTATTTCACCTTGTTCATTTCGCACTAATGCCATATGCACTCGGATTTGTTGCATTTTTAATAAAACTGTTTTAATGGGAGAGCTTTGTGGGAAGATAGGCATTTCGTGAATAAAATCTTGGATATTGATTTCTCTTCCTGCTACTATACTTGTTAGCATTTCTTTTGTGTTAACATATCCAAGTAATTTTTTATCTTCACCTATAACAGGATAACGTGTATATTCATGCTGGTTCAAAAGATCCAGCATATCATGAAAAGGCATTGCTTTTCTCAATGTTACAATTTGTTCTTTAGGAATCATAATTTCCTTTGTAAGTCGATTATCGAAAGCAAAAATATTTTCTAAATATGCTAGTTCAGTTTGATTAATCTCTCCACTCTCATAACTTTGCGTAACTATAAGCTTTAGTTCTTCTTCCGAGTGAACTGTTTCGTGTCCTGCTGGCTTTACACCAAACCAACGAAGTAAAACCTGTGAAGAGCCATTTAATGCACTAATAATCGGCTTTGTCATTTTACCAAACCAGTATAATCCTGGCGCAAGCATTAATGTCATTTTCTCTGCAAATTGAATTGCTAATGTTTTTGGCGCTAATTCACCAATAACCACGTGCAAGAAAGTGACAACTGCAAGTGCTATTCCGTATGATAGGACTGTTGATACTGCTTCTGGAACATCAAATCTTTCAAATATCGGATGCAGCATTTTTTCAACTGTAGGTTCTCCTAATGCTCCTAAAACCAATGCTGTTATCGTTATTCCAAGTTGACATGCAGATAAATAAAAGTCTAAATCATGCGCTACTTTTTTAGCTAAAATAGCTTTTTTATTTCCTTCTGAAATCAATTGATCAATTCTTGACATCCTTACTTTTAGAATGGCAAATTCAGCACCCACGAAGAAAGCTGTTAACAAAATAAAAACTGCTACTAAAAACAAATTCAATGCTATTAATCCGTCCAATTAATTCCCTCTTTAAAAGAGGGATTCACCTCCATGATATAAGTAGATAAAGTGTTTAATAGATTCGTGTTTATACTCTTTGTAGAATGCGAGTTAGTTTGACTTCTTTAATTTGATAATTATCCATATCTGTTACTGTCCACACATGGTCACCTTTTTCTACCTGATCACCAATATTTGCTGTGTCTAACAATTGATATTGAACCCATCCTGCAATGGTATCAAGCTCCTCGCTCTCATCAAATTGAAGAGCAAAACGCTCCTGTAAATCTACCAATAAAACACGACCATTAATGAAATACTGATTATCACCTAATTCTCTAATATCAGCCACTTCATCTGCGTCAAATTCATCTCGGATCTCACCAACAAGTTCTTCTAATATATCTTCCATTGTCAGAATACCAGACGTACCACCATATTCATCAATGACTAGCACCATATGAACTCGTTCTTGCTGCATCTTTAATAGTGCATCTTGAAGCCTAGTGACTTCTAACACAACTGGTAAACTACGGACATGTTCCTCTAATTTTTCTTCTTGACCAGAAGCCATTTGTGTAAGCATCTTCTTTACATTCACTACTCCAACAATATGGTCTTTATCTCCATCTTCTGTAACTGGATACCTTGTATAATTATTTTCATCTAATACATTTACAATATCATTGTAGGTCATATCTTTATTCAATGTAACAAATTCTGTTCTTGGAACCATAATATCTTTGGCTACTCTTTCGTCAAAAGAAAAAACATTCTCCATATACTCTAGCTCTTTTTGATCGATTTCCCCACCTTGATAACTTTGAGTCATAATGATTTTTAGCTCTTCTTCTGAATACGCTTGTTCATGTCCTGCTGGCTTTACACCAAAAAGACGAAGCATTAGTTGTGCAGATCCATTAAGAGTCCAAATAAATGGTTTCATTATATTCCCAAACCAGTATAGGGGTGGAGCTAATAAAAGAGTTAATTTCTCAGAGAATTGAATGGCTAAAGTCTTAGGTGCCATTTCCCCCACTACTACGTGTAGAAATGTAACTAATATAAAGGAAATAGCGTAGGAAGCTACGGAGGAAACCGACTCCGAGATATTCAATAAATCGAATAGTGGATAAAGTATTCGTTCCACAGCAGGTTTACCTAAAGCACCTAGTCCTAAAGCAGTAACAGTTATCCCTAATTGACATGCAGATAGATAGTAATCTAGATTACCAGCCACCTTTTTTGCGAGTATTGCCTTTTTATTACCTTCTGTTATTAACTGATCGATTCTTGACATCCTAATTTTTACAACTGCAAATTCAGAAGCCACGAAAAAAGCAGTTAATAATAGTAGTAGTACCAATAAAAATAAATTTGTTATCGTTATAATGTCCAATTATTTCCCTCTTAAGAGGGATTCACCTCCAGGAATTTTACATTAAAGACAGTAATTTCATTACGTCTAATAATTTTGTTTCAAGTGTATGATACACTTTTCTTTTTTCTTCCTGCGGCACATCTTTCATTTTTTCTTCTAATGATGTCAACTTTTTATGCAAACACTGTATCTCAGACTGCACTTCATTCATTATTGGCTGAATTCCTTCATTCTCTCCTGATTCAAGCACTTTACGAATTTCTTCTATCGACATTCTTTGATTTTTAAGGATTTTTATCCGTTCTAATGTTTGCAAAACATCCTCTTTATATAGACGATAATTAGAAGCAGACCGCGTTACAGGAAGTAATTTTTGACTTGTATAATAGTCTATCGTTCTTGTAGACAGTCCACTTAATTTCGCCACTTGGCCAATACGCAATAACGACGCCTTCCCAATGCAACCCCCCCTAACCGACTCACTAAGTAATAATTTCATTTTAACATAAAAACCATAAACTATACAGCTAAACGTTTCGCTTTTAGGTTTTCCGTTCTTATATACTTACATTGTTAGGACAAATATTATTCCATTTTTTTAAGAATGTTAATCTTTTATTCCATTTATAATAAGAAAAATCGGAAAGAGATTAATCTCTTTCCGATTTTTCTATATAGTGCTTGGAGCACTTTTTTCCATATTTATTTTCACCATATTTCCTGGTACTTCATGATGGTGTCTACATCTCGGCTCATATGACTCTGATGCTCCAACTAAAATAATCGGATCATCATAGCCTGCAGGAGAGCCATTAATCAATCGTTGGGTTCTACTCGCTGGAGACCCACAAACAGCACAAACTGCTTGAAGCTTTGTTACTAATTCAGCAATAGCCATTAATTCTGGCATCTTACCAAATGGTTCTCCTCTAAAGTCTTGATCTAAGCCTGCACAAATTACACGATAGCCACTGTTCGCTAAATGCTGAACAACATCTACAATATCATTATCAAAAAATTGAATTTCGTCAATTGCCACTACTTCTGTATCGGAAGCAACATGCTTAAAGATGTCGGCAGATTTACTAATAGGAATTGCAATTGTTGATGTTCCATTGTGGGATACAACTGCTTCTTCACTATAACGATTATCTATACTAGGTTTGAAAACAATGAAATTCTGTTTAGCAAATTGCGCCCTTCTTACACGGCGGATGAGTTCTTCGGATTTCCCAGAAAACATGCTCCCACAAATAACCTCTACCCATCCATGATGTTTCATTACATACATGAAAACGCCCCTTCCACAATCAAGCAACTATCATACTTTTATCTCTACTCAATATTAAAACTAAAATAAAATACTTAAGGATAAAAGTCATTTTTCCACTTAAATATGGCTTTTATTCTTAAATACTCTACATAAAACCCAAAAATAAAAACAGGCAAGGAAAAGTAACTTCTTGCCTGCTCTTGATATTTATTACTTAATGCCGTATTTCTTATTGAAGCGATCAACACGTCCGCCAGCTTCAGCGAATTTTTGACGTCCAGTATAGAATGGGTGGCACTCAGAACAAGTTTCAACTTTCATTTCTTTTCTAACAGAACCAGTTTTGAACTCGTTACCGCAAGCGCATTTCACCGTAATTTCATTATAAGTTGGATGAATTCCTGCTTTCATTCCTTTTCATCTCCTTCCGCCCTGCATCTTTCGAAACAGAGTTATCAAGCAATGTATAAGCACTGCTTTTAAAAACACGTTGACTTTATTATAACAAGGACATCCTCATTTTGCAACATCCTTAACCTTCCATTATTTAGCTTTTATGATCGTTTTACAGGACTAGCTTTCATTTGTTCTCCTAGTACTGCAAAAAACTCTTCATTGCTCTTCGTTTGTTTTAATTTTCTCATGAACTTTTCTGTAAAATCAGGTGCATCTGACATAGATTTACGAATAGCCCACAACTTATCCAGATTTTCTTTCGGTATAAGAAGCTCTTCTTTACGAGTTCCTGAGCGCCTAATATCGATTGCAGGGAAGATTCTTCTTTCTGCAAGAGAGCGATCTAAATGTAATTCCATATTACCAGTACCTTTAAATTCCTCATAAATCACGTCATCCATACGGGAACCTGTATCTACCAATGCAGTAGCAAGGATAGTTAAAGATCCACCTTCTTCAATATTACGGGCAGCTCCAAAAAAGCGTTTTGGACGATGGAATGCACCAGGATCAATACCACCAGATAATGTCCGTCCACTAGGAGGAATAACTAAATTGTAAGCACGTGCTAGTCTTGTAATACTATCCATTAAGATAATAACATCTCTTTTATGCTCTACAAGGCGCATAGCTCGCTCTAATACCAATTCAGCTACTTTAATATGGTTTTCAGGTACCTCATCAAATGTAGAACTTACTACATCTCCTGTAACTGATCTTTCAATGTCTGTAACCTCTTCAGGGCGTTCATCAATTAGTAAGACAATCAATTCTGCATCAGGATGATTCGTTGTAATACTATTTGCTATCTCTTTAATTAACATTGTTTTACCAGCTTTTGGCGGAGCTACGATTAAACCACGTTGTCCAAAACCTACTGGAGCTAAAACATCCATAATTCTAGTAGAAACATTTTTTTGAATGGTTTCTAGGTTCATATGTCTATCTGGATATAGTGGTGTAAGAGCAGGGAAATGCACTCTTTCCTTTGCTGTTTCAGGGTCATCTCCATTTACCGCCTCTACTTGCAGTAAACCAAAATATCTCTCATTTTCTTTTGGAGGTCGAACCTTCCCTGACACTTTATCTCCATTCCTTAAATCAAATCTTCTTATTTGAGAAGCAGAAATATATATGTCTTGAGAGCTTGGAGAGTAATTAATTGGTCTTAGAAATCCAAATCCCTCTGATTGAATGATTTCCAGTACTCCCTCCATAAAAAAATAGCCCTCTTGCTCTGCTCTTGCTTTTAAAATAGAAAAAATAAGCTCTTTTTTTGTTAATTTGCTATAATAAGCCACTTTATATTCACGAGCTAATTCATATAATTCTTTTAACTTCATATTTTCTAAACTAGATATATTTAATCCCATGTTTACACCACTCTTTAGTTTTTTCAATAATCCCTGTCATTTTTCATATGAATAAGGGAACGTATAGTACCTGTATTTGAGGCGAATCGTTTTTTGTGAAGAAAGTTTTGATGCGAGAAAAAAATTAGCGAAGGATGGAAAAGAAGATATAGAACCCTTCTCCAGCTGTCGTATTTGTTACGTTTACATAATTTTGGTGAATTCCTTTATTGAGGCCCACAATTAATGGAATACACCAACAGATGCTAATGACCTTAATGTAATAAGGGTTTAATCAAAATGAATTGATAGAATGAATGGAAATGTCTTATCTTCGCGGAGTATTTTATATCCTTGATGATTTTTGTCTTGTAGTAGAATCTATCAAAAGCACTCTCTATTTTAACTCTTGAAGTGAAAAATACGCAACAAGAATTTTCACCCAATAGATATTTATTATATACATCATTATTCAAGCCTCTGAGCTCGTTTTCCTATCATTATCTTTATTAAAGGAAATATTCAATAAGGAAGGTTCTTTTTCTTAAAGGAAATCTATTAGCCATAGAAGGATCAATAAGCTTTCTTTCGTATTTTAATTAGTATCTTTTGATGGTAAATAATATAACGTTGTTTAAGAGGATTAGAAGGAATATATCAATCATACTATATCCCTTCTTTATTCATTTAACTATCATTCTTGAATCTATACGTTCTTTAACTGTTCATATTCTTCTTTAGTTAAATTCTCTCGCCAAATAGTAGCACCTAAACCTGTTAATTTTTCAACTAAATGACTATACCCTCTATCTATATGCTCTAACCCAGTTACCTCTGTTACACCTTCTGCCATTAATCCAGCAATAACTAATGCTGCACCTGCACGTAAGTCACTCGCTTTTACCTTAGCACCTTGTAAATTAGTTGGTCCATTAATAATAGCAGAACGACCTTCTACTTTAATAGTTGCATTCATACGGCGCAGTTCATCTATATGCTTAAATCTAGCTCCATAGATTGTATCAGTTACCACACTTGTCCCGCTAGTCTTTGTTAACAAAGAAGTGAAAGGTTGTTGTAAATCCGTCGGAAAGCCAGGATAAACTAACGTTTTAATATCAACTGATTTTAAAGCATCATTTGAGCTAATAAAAACCTGCTCATCACTCGACTCAATGGAGACACCCATCTCTCTTAATTTAGCAATTAGGGATTCCAAATGTTGGGGAATTACGTTGTCTACTATTACTCCATCGCCTACTGCAGCTCCAATAATAATATATGTACCTGCTTCAATACGATCTGGGATAATAGTATGGCGGCAACCATGTAATTGCTCCACACCCTCAATACGTATTACATCTGTCCCTGCCCCTTTAATATTTGCTCCCATATTGTTTAAAAGGGTTGCAACGTCTATAATTTCGGGCTCTTTTGCTGCGTTCTCAATGATCGTTTTTCCTTTTGCACGAACTGCTGCAAGCATTATATTTATTGTTGCCCCGACACTCACAACATCTAAATATATTCTTGCTCCCCTTAATTCATCTGCTCTTAAGTAAATGGCACCTTGCTCATTTGTTACGTGTGCTCCTAGCGCCTCAAAGCCTTTAATATGTTGATCAATAGGTCTTGGTCCCAGATGACAGCCACCTGGCAAACCTATTACAGCTTTTTTAAATTTACCTAACATAGCACCCATTAAATAATAGGAAGCACGTAGCATTTTAACCTTTCCACTAGGCATAGGCATAGAAATCATGGTAGATGGATCGATTGTCATATCAGATTCTGATAGGGAAACACTTCCACCTAATTCTTCCATAATCTCTTTTAATATTTGAACATCCGAAATGTCAGGTAATCCTTCAATTGTTACAGGAGAATCAGCTAAAATAGTAGCTGGAATTAGTGCAACTGCACTGTTTTTAGCGCCACTCACTCTAACTGTTCCTTTTAGTTTAGAACCACCTGCAATCATAAGTTTTTCCATTACTAGCTCCCTTCTAAGCCAATGCAAAAAACGCTATATTCTGCTCTAACTGTCCATAAGATGAGGCTTGGATGTAGACTCTTGATTTATTACTGTTACTTATTATACCAAATATTAATACTTAATGGAAAAGTATATGTCTATTGAAATCTAGTTATTCAATTGTTAAGTCTTCTAATTAATAGTTTTAAATCCATGTTCATAGCATTCCCTAATTGCCCTGCTCTAATACTATCCAATCGAAACACAGCCATTAATGAAAAAACGAAAGAGGATGCACCGAAGGGTAAACCTTCAGGCATCCTCTTTATATTTTGATACAAAAAATTATGCTTTGTTTGAAGAACCGAATTCTTTAATTTTACCAATTACTGTTGCTTTAATAGCATCGCGAGCTGGTCCTAAGTATTTACGTGGATCATACTCTTCTGGTTTAGCAGCTAAAGTTTCACGAACAGCTTTAGCAGAAGCGATTTGGTTTTCAGTATTAACGTTGATTTTTGCAGTTCCTAAAGAAATTGCTTTAGTGATATCTTTTGTAGGGATACCAGTACCACCGTGTAATACTAATGGTAAACCAGTTGCTTTACCGATTTCTTCCATTTCTTTGAAACCTAAGTTAGGCTCACCTTTGTATGGTCCATGAACAGAACCTAAAGCTGGAGCTAAAGTATCAATACCAGTTAGTTTAACAAGTTCAACACATTCGTTAGCATCAGCATAGATAACACCTTCAGCTACTATATCATCTTCTTGTCCGCCAACAGTACCAAGTTCAGCCTCTACAGAAACACCTTTAGAATGAGCGTATTCTACTACTTTTTTAGTAGTTGCAACATTCTCATCGAATGGATGGTGAGAAGCATCAATCATAACAGATGTAAAACCAGCATCAATTGCTTCTTTACATTTATCAAAGCTTGAACCATGATCTAAATGAATAGCAACTGGAACAGTGATTTTATAGTCTTCTAATAAACCTTCAACCATTTTTACAACAGTTTTGAAGCCACCCATGTAACGTGCAGCACCTTCAGATACACCTAGAATTACTGGAGATTTCTCTTCTTCTGCAGCTTGAAGAATTGCTTGTGTAAACTCAAGGTTATTTAAGTTAAATTGTCCAACAGCGTAACCTTCTGCTTTTGCTTTGTTTAACATGTCTTTCATTGAAACTAAAGGCATTTTTCTTCCTCCTTATTGAATGATCGTCCCTTACTAACAGGTAATCTTTATTAAAATTCCCAAAGAGAATGTTGGTTATGTATGAATACCCAAAGTAAATGAAACGAATCATTTCCTGATAAATTCATTTGTAATCATACCAAAATAAAACAAGAAATGCTATTATTCCGTCACTTTTTTCTTTTTTGTCACAAAATATTATATGTATTTAACTTTGAAAACGCTTCATTATATTTTAAGTCATAGAGATAGTTGTAAACTCTCTCTCCTATTATATGTATAACTACTAAATTAAGCGGATGGATAAATCCCCTCTTATTGGGTAATATATTGTTTTACAGCAGCACGCAAATCATCAATGTCAAAAGGCTTTGCAAAATGAGTTAAAGCTCCAAGATCTCTTGCTTCCTGTATCATGTCTAATTCGCCATAAGCAGTCATAATAATTACTCTTATATCTTTTGTTAATTGTTTCATACGTTTTAATATTTCAATGCCATCCATTCCTGGAATTTTCATATCAAGTAAAACTAAGTCAGGCATTTCATTTTTTACTATGTCTAAAGCTTGTACTCCATTTGCTGCTTGAAACGTTTTATACCCTTCTTTTTGGAATACTTCATTTAAAAGAATCCTAATTCCAAACTGATCATCTACAATTAATATTTTCCCTTTCATTCATTAACCCTTCCTTCTAAGTTATCATATTATGTCTCTTTTATTTACATTACGGTAGCAGAGCCCACTGCTTACTTCATGGATTGAAAGTATTAATACTTAGTTTTTTTTAAAAAAACTAGTTTGCCAACCGACAAGCTTACAAATAAATGTAGGGACTAAATGAAATTTCTACTTTATCTTAGTTAATTTTCTACTTAATGGTCAACTTTTCCTGCTAAGTCCTGTAAATTTTACCTTTTACGTACATTAATTTATAATAAATATCATTCAATTACTAATATAGTTAGAAAATTTTTGTTGAATTTATAACAATGGAGGTTTACTTGTGCTTAAAATGTTTTCTACCCAATTAAGTGGTATGTTTAAAAGACTTTATGAACAAAACGAAGAAAAGCTAGAAGATAGTGCAAGATTATTGGCGCAATCTATTATAGGTGAAGGAAAAATTTATATCTTTACAACAGATGAAATGGCTGGGGTCCAGCATGAAGCTATAAATGGTTTAGAACCTCTTTTTAATCTGGAAGGATGGAACAATCAGGATATAACTTCTGTAACGATGAGTGATCGTTTTCTGTTAATTTCTAGAAGTTCTTCGGATGAGAAAATTCTTCATCTAGCTAAACAGCTAGAGAAAGCTCAAATTCCTTTTATTGTTATTTCTTCTATAATGGAAGCAGAAGAAAGCACGATTCAGGATATAGCGGACGTTTTCATTGATTTGAAATTAAAGAAGCCTTTGCTACCGGATGATGAAGGCAATAGATATGGTTATCCATCATTGATTGCAGCTTTGTATATATATCATGGAATGAAGTTCACAGTTGATGAAATAGTGAAAGAATACGATATATAATAGGAAGAAACACGACATCTTTTGTGAAATAACCTAACTTATGAAGTTATGTTATTATCATTCGAACTATATGATAATGTTTACTTGGCAGGTTCTATTATAGATCACTCTACAGCGTTTGCTAACTTATTAGTACCTTTTATATTCTTGATACAGAAAAAGCCCACAATAAAGAGTGGGCTTTTTCTGTATTATTTTTCAGCCATACGAATGGATGCTCCGATAAATTCTCTGAATAATGGCTGTGGTCTTGTTGGTCTTGAGATAAATTCTGGATGAAATTGTGATGCGACAAACCAAGGATGATCTGTTAATTCTACAATTTCTACAAGACGGCCATCTGGACTTGTACCAGAGAATACAAATCCGGCTTTCTCCATTTCCTGACGGTATTGGTTGTTAAATTCATAACGGTGACGATGTCTTTCATAAACCACTTCATCTTGATAAGCCTCATACGCACGAGTGCCCTCTTTTAATTTACAAGGATATAAACCTAAGCGAAGTGTACCACCTAAATCTTCGATATCCTTCTGTTCTGGAAGTAGATCAATGACAGGATGAGTCGTTGTTTCATCAATTTCAGATGAATGAGCATCATTCCATCCTAAAACATTTCTCGCAAACTCGATAGATGCCACCTGCATACCTAGACAAATACCGAAGAAAGGTACTTTTTGTTCACGTGCAAATTGAACAGCAACAACCTTACCTTCTACTCCTCGATCTCCAAACCCACCAGGTACTAAAATACCATCAGCATCTTGTAATACCTCTTTTACATTCTCTTTTGTTACTGTTTCAGCATTAATCCAATCAATTTCGATATCTGCATCAAATGCATAACCAGCATGTTTTAGAGCTTCTACAACAGAGATATAGGCATCCTGTAGCTCCACATATTTCCCTACTAGAGCAATTTTCACAGTCTTAGAAAGATTTCTAACTCTATCAACTAACTGAATCCATTCAGTCATATCTGCTTTTTGACAGTTTAATTTTAAATGATCACAAACAATCTGATCTAAGTTTTGTTCTTGAAGTGCAAGTGGAATCGTATATAAAGTATCTGCATCTTGACACTCAATTACTGACTTCGTATCAATATCACAGAATAAAGCAATTTTATCCTTCATATCTTGTGAAATAGGTTTTTCTGTTCTTACAACAATAACATTTGGTTGAATACCTAAGCTACGAAGCTCTTTTACACTATGTTGAGTTGGCTTAGTTTTCATTTCGCCAGCAGCCTTAATATACGGTACTAATGTACAATGTACGTACATAACATTTTCACGACCGATATCACTCTTTATCTGACGGATAGCTTCTAGGAATGGTAGTGATTCTATATCTCCCACTGTTCCACCAATTTCCGTAATAACTACATCTGCATTTGTTTCTCTTCCTGCTCTATACA
This sequence comes from Bacillus sp. B1-b2, assembly GCF_009183415.1. Lineage (GTDB taxonomy): Bacteria > Bacillota > Bacilli > Bacillales > Cytobacillaceae > Niallia. The sequence continues at coordinate 248,684 of NZ_WEHU01000004.1, forward strand.
CACGCTCTTTAATTTCATTCGTAATATGCGGAATAACCTGTACTGTTCCACCAAGATAATCGCCTCTACGTTCTTTTCTTAAAACAGTAGAGTAAATTCTTCCTGTAGTAACATTATTAAATTTTGTTAAGTTAATATCAATAAAGCGCTCATAGTGACCTAGATCTAAATCTGTCTCTGCGCCATCATCTGTTACAAAAACTTCTCCGTGTTGATAAGGACTCATTGTTCCTGGGTCTACGTTGATGTATGGGTCAAACTTCTGAATGGTTACACTAACACCACGATTTTTTAATAAACGACCTAGAGAAGCTGCTGTGATTCCTTTACCTAGTGAAGATACAACTCCACCTGTAACAAAGATATATTTTGTCATTTGAAATGTCCCCCTTGAATTAAGTTTGCACCAATTCCTCTCTCTTTAAGACGAATTAGTAATATTTTTTAAAGGGGTTTGAAACGATTTTCTAATACTATTTTTTTGCTAAAAAACAAAAAGCGCTCCACTTACTCTTATCAAGTAAGGGAGCGCTATATTAGCTATCTTATGTTCGTTCCTTTTTTAAGGAGCCCAAAAATGATTTTACAAGCAACAGCTATAAAAGTCAAGGTTTGGACGTATTATTTGTCTTCATCCTCATCCGAAAATTCATCTTCTTCGTCTAAGTCTTCCTCATCCTCATCTTCTGCCAACTCTTCAAAGCCTTCGTCTAGTTCCTCTTCAAATTCTTCCTCATCTTCGTCTTCAGCTAAGTCATCATCTAGAAGATCATCTTCCTCATCCAGATCCTCATCTTCATCTAATAAATCTTCATCATCTAGATCCTCTTCGAAGTCCTCAAAATCTTCGTCTGCATCATCAAAGTCGTCGAAATCATCTTCAACTGCTTTTTTCGATTTCTTTTTCTTTGGTTTTGTAACAGTTACTACATCTTCTTCTGACTTATCAACAGGATACCAAGTACGTAAACCCCAACGATTATCACCTAAAGATAAAAAGCGACCATCTATATTAATATCTGTATAGAATTGTGCCATTTTTGCATGGACTTCTTCATCACTTAACTCAAGGATACGGGAAACCTCTGCTAGAATTTCATGAAAAGAATATGGTGTTTTTCCACCATTTAATATTTCATAAGCAACTTCAATTAAGAACATTTCTTGCAATTCTTCTTTTGTGTATTGTTCAATACTCACTAAAAGCACTTCCTTTCTAATCTCTTACTCTTTATCCCTATTTAGGGCTTGGACCATTATTCAATGAGTTTCTTGTTAAAACACTTTCATTACTAACTTTATTCTAAACGATGCTTGCCACCCATAAGGTTTTCTTCTTCTATACAACCCTTGAATGATCAAACTCACTGCATCTGTTATTGATTACCAATAAAGAGAAAAATGCATATTCTCCATTATAAACAATTTTAAGCCGAATATGCTAGTTCTAGTTAAGGTTTATTCGACTTTTCTTTAAAATATAGTATTTTTACAAATCATCTAATTCTTTTTGCTTGGAATATTGTTTTTTTGCTAACAAAAAGAAATAAATGGAAATAATAAAATAGCCTATAGAACCTAACTGATGTTGATATAAAGAGGTAAATAGAAATAAAAATAAAACTGCTACAATACACATTATAAGTATTCGCAATTACATATCCATCCTATCGCTAAAGAGTTTTCTTACTTCCTAGGATAACGATACAGTTGGCGAATGTAAATTATTTTCTTTAATCCTTTATTCATAATGGATAAAGGATTTTTAGGAAATACTACTTTACCAAGGAGGAATTAATATGGAAATAATTTTAATCATCATTGGTATAGCTGTCTTACTCATTTTCCTTCTATTTATGGATTTTCATTTTGGAGAACGTGCACAAAGAAAAATAACCACACGGAAAAATCATCCTTTTAGATATTCTGATTTTGAATTGTTTATAGATGGAACAGAGCTTTTTCCTAGTTTGTTTGAAGAAATACAGAATGCTAAAAGTCATATTCACATCCTTTTTTACACAATTAAAACAGATAGTATTAGTCAAGAATTTCTTACCTTATTAAAAACAAAAGCAGATGATGGGGTAGAGGTTCGCCTTATTCTTGATTGGCTTGGAAGTATTAAGATAAGGAAAAAGATAAGAGAGAACTTGAAAGAATCAGGCGTACAGTTCGCCTATTGTCAACTACCAACACTCCCGTATCTTTTTTATTCCTTACAAGTAAGAAATCATCGCAAAATAACTATTATTGATGGAAAAACGGGGTTTATGGGAGGCTTTAATATTGGTAAAGACTATATACACGCCAACTTTAAACTTAGTCCATGGCGAGATTACCATTTAAAGATTACAGGTGAAGGAGTAGAAGATTTACAAAGAGAGTTTTTATTAGATTGGCGAGATGCTTCAAAAATAAACTTACTTCAAGATTCTATCTATTTTCCAGCTCAAAATAAAGGAAACTCAAGACATCAGATTATCCCAACTCAAGGTGTTTATTTAGAAGAAATCGTATGTAACCTTATCAAAAATTGCAAAACATCTCTTTTCATTGGGACTCCATACTTTATTCCTAGTAAAAGAATAATGAATGAGCTAGTCTCCGCTTTACAAAGAAACGTAGAAATCACTATCTTATTACCGAACAAAGCGGATCATCTTCTTGTAAAAGAAGCTTCCTTTCGTTACTTACGAGTTCTTTTGCATAAAGGAGCAAATGTTTATCAATATATGAATGGTTTTTTTCATGGTAAACTTATTATTCTCGATGATGATATTGCCTTTTTGGGTTCTGCAAACTTTGATAAACGTAGCTTTTTTTTAAACCATGAGTTAAACTGCAGTATTTATGATTTAGATACTTTAAAACTAGTGAAAAGTACTATTAACCAGGACCTTAAGCTTTCTGACCAACTACAAGCAACCGATTTGAAGCATGTCAGCCTTTGGACTTTTATAAAAGAATGTATAGCACGACCATTTTCCCCATTCCTATAAGAATGGGGAGCATCACAGATCAAGGGAGTTTTTACTTATATGAAATATCGTTTTGGCTATGTTTCTCATGCTACTAGCTTATGGGATGCATCACCTTCTAAAACTATTACATTTGCTAGATATAAGGATTTATCAAAGGAAGAAAAAAGGGAAAAATTACTTGCTGTAACTGCTCAGAATCTAGAGCATACACTTCGAGCGCTACATTATAATATAGGACATGAAATCCTACTCTATAGAATGTCTAGCTCCATTGTACCATTAGCAACACACCCCGAAGTAAATTGGGATTTTGTTAGTCCATTTAAAGAAAAATGGCTAGAAATAGGTGAATTAGTTAAGAAACACAAGCTTCGTGTTAGTTTTCATCCTAATCAATATACCCTTTTTACTTCTCCACGAAATGAAGTAACAGATAATGCTGTCATCGATATGGATTTTCACTATCGAATGCTAGAAGCTATGGGTGTTGCAGAGCAAAGCGTTATTAACATTCATATTGGTGGGTCTTATGGGGATAAGGAAAACACAATCAGTAGATTTTATAGAAACTTACAGAAACTGCCTCCTTCTATTAAGAAAGTAATGACACTGGAAAATGATGATAAAACATATACTGCCGAAGAAACATTACTAACTTGTCAACTGGAGAAGATTCCCCTTGTTTTTGATTACCACCATCATATGGCAAACTTAAGTACTAAACCCTTAGAAGAGTTACTTTTGCCGATTATGGAAACATGGAAATACCGTGGATTAACACCAAAAATACATCTTTCTTCCCCTAAATCAGAAAAAGAATTTCGTTCCCATGCTGATTTAGTTGATGCAGAGTTTGTAAAGCCTTTGTTTGCACTTTTACAGCCTTTAGGAATGGACATTGATTTTATGATAGAAGCAAAAGCAAAGGATCGAGCGTGCTTACAACTAGTGGAGGACCTAGGTAAAATAAGAGGTGTTAAAAGGGTTGGAGGAGCTACATTAGAATGGAAGTAATATGAGCATCTGGTTTAAATAAATAAAAGAGACCTACTTAGAAGAAAGTAAATCTCTATTAGAAATAAGCTGTTTTCACGAGTTTGTTTCTTATTATATTACTGCGCCTAGTATTTGCTAAAAGCTTAAAACGTATAAAAGCAAACGAAAACAGCTCTTCTATTATCTTTGAAAGAACGTAACCACCCATTCAAATACTTTAAATCCAGCATATATTCCAAAGATACCCAGGATACCTGGGAAAGCATTTGGAGCTGGAATCGGTAATTTTAATAATGCAAAAATAAAGCCAGTTAAAAAACCAGTAACTAGAGCTAATAGTAGTAATTTCATAAACACCTTCCTTTTCCATCCTTTTAATCTTTAGTATTCGAAAAAAAGAAAGTGCTTATTCTAGAATTTATTTTTTTATAATAGCTGGAATCTTTATTTTTATATAGAAACTACTTTCCTTATAGGTATAGTCTAAATAACCCTGATGATCTCTTACAATTTTATAGATAATCTTTGTGCCATACCCCCTATTTTGTCCTCGTTTTGTAGATTTCCCGAACTTCACAAATAAAAAGTCAACGATTGATTCTGGTATCGCCATGCTACTGTTTTTACAAGATAGTAGATAGAAACCACTTCGTTTCGTCATTCTTACGACCATTTCAGCTTGCTTCTTATCATGTATTTGAAATTCCTCACATGCCTCTAAGCTATTAGAAAGAATATTTCCTATTAACTCCACAATATGTTTCTCTTTCATTGGTAGCGTGGATAGAGGAACATCAAAGTCATACATAATATCTATGTTCTTCTCCTGTGCTTGTTTATAGATTCTATGTAAAATAGAAGCAACAGCACCATTTTCCCCTTTAATAGAGAGATTAGTTTCAGCATACCCTTCTACTAGTTGACTTAAATATCGCTTTGCTTCCTCTCCCCCTTCTCCTTTATCCACGATAAACTGGATTGCCGCAATATGCTTTAAAAAATCATGTCGTTCACTACGTACTACTTGAAAGAGTTCATTATAATGTTGTAATTGCTCATATAAATCATTATTTTCTTGAAGAACAAGGCTAGTTTCTTTCATTAAAGTTATTCTTCCCATTTCTAAAAAAACAAATAGTAAAAGGTAAAGAATACTCCAGTATGAAATGGAGTATTGACTATTCAAAACAATAACTAACGATTGCACAAACCAAATAATAGTCTCTATTCTAAGATTCATTGTTTCTTTCATTTCTATGTTTATATATTTATATAGAAGAAAGCAAACAATGGCCAAAGCTATGTAAATAGAATAAATAGGGAATGAGATTCCGATATGCTTCAAGAATAAATTCACATGGATAGCACCATAAAATGAAATAAGTAACCAATATAATTGCTTTTTATCCAAAGTTAATACTCCTTAAAAATAATTAGATTGCAAAAACTCGACTTTCTCCTTTGTAATCATTGCTCTTTCTTCCATCCCTTCAAATGTAACAATATAGGAGTTTTTAGCATAAAGAGCGAAATTCTTTACAAAATGAATATTAATAATAAAGGAGCGATGAGATCGTATAAAATCTCTTTCTCTTAATTCCCCTTCTAACTCATTTAGTGTTTGGTAGGTTTTTATTATCTCTTTTTTTGTAAAAATGGAAGTAGATCGTCCAGATCGTTCAATAAAGACAATATCCTTCTTATGTATTATATGTATCTCACTTTTTTGTTTAATATATAGTCTCCCAGTAATCTCCATTGATTTAGCTTTTTCCAAAGCTCTTTCAATCGATTGTACTAAACGCTCTTTCCTATAAGGCTTCATAATATAGTCATGAACACTTAGTTCAAATGCATGTACAGCATAACCACTTGTGGCTGTTACAAAGATTACTGCTATATTTAAAGCATGTGAATGGATAATATCTGCTAATTCATATCCTGATAATCCTGGCATTTCAATATCCGCAATTAGTAGATCAATTGTTTCTTTTTTGATTTCTGCATAAGCTTCTTCTGCTGATGTAGTAGAAAATATTATATCTACACCTTCCATACTCTTAACTATAGCCCTCAGTTTATCTAGATCAATTAATCGATCATCTACGAGCCCTACCTTCATTTCTCCTTCTCCTTTCCCCCTATTACCAATTGCCAATTTCTTCATAATTTAATTTTAACAGAATTTCACCAAATTGATATCGCTACTCGGTTATAATCCAGTCTAAAATACCTTTTCACGACAGAAAAAGAACCTTTCACGACATGATAGCAGATATCTCTTCTCTTTCCTTTTATGATAAAGCTATCAAATAAAGAGGTGAAGGCTATGATTTCTATACAAGAAGTAACAAAACGATTTCAAGACAAAAAAAAATCTATTACTGCTTTAAATCATGTATCGTTTTCCATTAAGAAAGGAGAAACGGTTGGCTTATTAGGAGAAAATGGCGCAGGGAAAACTACCCTTTTACGTTCAATTGCCACACTCTTACAGCCTACAGAAGGTAGTATATTAGTTGATCAAATAGATACTAAGGTTAATCCTAGTGCTGTCAAAAGCAAAATTGGTGTCCTTTTCGGAGGAGAAACAGGTCTTTACGAGCGGTTAACAGCAAGAGAGAATTTGGAGTATTTTGCCACTCTCTACGGATTAGGTAAGCATGAAACAAAAGTACGAATAGATGACCTAGCTAAAATGTTTGGGATGAGAGATTACTTAGATCGAAAAGTGGGCGGATTTTCTAAAGGAATGCGTCAAAAGGTCGCAATTGCTCGTACTATTATTCACAATCCAGATATCATCCTTTTTGATGAACCTACTACTGGGTTAGATATCACTTCTTCCAATGTATTTCGGCAACTTGTTCATCAATTAAAAAACGAAGGGAAAACCATTTGTTTTTCCAGCCATATCATGGAAGAGGTTTCTATGCTATGTGACAGTGTGGCAATGATTCATAAAGGGGAACTAATTCATCACGGAAGCCTTGAACAGCTATATCAATTAGAAGGTAGTAGAGATTTGAATTATATTTTCATGAGTAAATTGATTAGAGGGGGAGATAAATATGCTTCGTAAATTATACCTAAAAGAAATGAAAGACTCATTTCGTGATCGTAGAACCTTGCTTTTATCTATTTTACTACCCATTATTATGATGACTGGACTAACTCTTTTCTATGAGAGTCTAGCCTCTGACGGTAATGGCGAAACATTCGAATTAGCTATACCGAAAAATCTAGATGAAGAGCTCAAAACACATCTTTCCGTCTATTCTAACATTTTACTAAAACCTTCTACTAATCCTGAACAAATGGTTCAAGAAGGGAATGCGCAAGCGGCTCTTCTTGTTGAGGGAAACCTTATAGAACAAATAACAGAAGGTCAAGAAGCAAATATAACTATAGTTGGAGATTCATTTAGCCAGAATTCAACTAATCTAATTACACTAGTGAACAACGCCTTAAACCAGTGGGAAGATACAATAGTAGCAGATAGATTAGCAAATCAAAATCTTGAAGCCACTTTAATACATCCATTAAGCATTGATCATAGAGAGGTTTCTGACAATAATCCTCATATAGGTATATTAGCCATGCTTATTCCAATGATTCTTGCTCTTTCCATCACTGTTGGAGGATCACCTGCTGCATACGATCTCTTTGCAGGAGAAAAAGAAAAGAAAACAATGGAAGCATTATTAATAACACCTGTTAATCGCACTACGTTGGTGCTAGCAAAATGGTTTACAATCACCACCATTGGTACATTAAGTGGCCTTATTACTTTGTTGGTTGTCATTTTAGAAATTGCTTTTCTAACTGAAAACTTGAGACACGCAGTACCTATCAATGATAATTTCGTCCTAATCATGCTATTCGCTTTATTGGTTACTATCTTTTATTCCATGTTTATTGCATCTATCTTAATGCTTACTAGCATGATTGGAAAAACTATTAAAGAAGCTCAGAGCTATAGTACACCTATCATGATGTTCTCTATACTACCGATGATGTTTGTATCTAGTACTGGTGTTAATGAATTAACTATAAAGCACTTTGCTATTCCATTTTTAAATGTGTTTACAACTTTAAAAGAACTTATCTTTGGAGTTATTAATTATCAGCATTTATTTATTTCTTTCGGATCAACTATTATCAGTATGTTCATCATCTTCTTAATTGGAAGAATGCTATTCCTAAAAGACAAATGGGTGATGAATTAATTACTTTCTTATATGTAAGAATTGGGTGCATCAGCTGAAAAAGTCAGCAATGCACCTATTATTTTTATAGTATGTACATCACTAGCGTCGCATTAAAATAACGTATCACACTTAATTAATCTAAATTTTCTGCATTCTATCCATCACACAAAAAAATCCTTTATAATGGTCTGGTGGTAGTAACCTATCCAAATCCAATATAAAGGATCCTCGCATGGATAAGATTACACGAAAAACATCATTTGAACAATGGTTTTCACCGATTTCT
>NZ_WEHU01000040.1 GCF_009183415.1 Bacillus sp. B1-b2
TCGACTTGCATGTATTAGGCACGCCGCCAGCGTTCGTCCTGAGCCAGGATCAAACTCTCCAATAAAGAGTAAGATTAGCTCATTGCTAAACTCTAGCTTTTGTATTACTTGTTTCCGTTCATTCAAGAACGGTTATTGTTGACGTTTATTGTTCAGTTTTCAAAGAGCAAATCTTTCATTTTTCTCATCGCTCCGAAGCGACTTCAATAATATATCACATTATCTTTTTATACGTCAACACTTTATTAAAACTTTTTTGGTATTTTTATTTACGTGCTATTTCTAGGTAGTTATTATTGTTTCTATTCTATAGAGAGATTCACTATCTAAAGGGAAAGGAAGTGAGTTTTTACCGGATGGAGATTTCCTTACTCTACTATTACTAGGAAGATAATAACCATATTAAATATTGATTTTGACATCATTACGAATGATAGAAATATATATCAAACTTTGCAAGACAATAAAACGCACTTTTCCTAAACTTCTTCTATATATACTTTGTATTTAATAGTTCATATTTATGCGACTGCTATTCTTCTCTCCAATTAAGTTATAGAAATATCTTCGCTACCGAAAAATTCCAACGGAATAATAGATGAGTACATTTATATAAAATTCTTTGTAAGCGTATGAACTCTCTTCATAAATACTTTGCTCCTCTTTTATCGTTTACACTTTTTCACCCGGTAATGCCTCATTGTTCTTCTACTATTAATATATTCCCTATTTCTTATTCCCAAATCTATCACCACAGAGGGTTTACATCCTATCAAATATATAGTCGGAAAAATTCCTCTTATTTCGTAAGTGGCATGAAAAACAGCGCCAATAGTCGGAGAAATTCCGCCTATTTCCACACAAAACACGAAAAAAGTGAATTTCCCCCATCTTAACCGGAAATTATCCGCTTATTATCCTCAAAATAGAAGTACATTTACATTTAGTCGGAATTTTTCCTATTAATTCACCGACACTAAAAACTACAAGGACGAACACTATAGCACAATAGACATGTTTATTAAACATAATTAAAGCTATAAGCTTAGACATAGGCCAAAATCTTCTTTTCTATAAAACAAAGAAAGACCGACGAATTGTCAGCCTCTTTTCCCAAAAGATTTATTCTTCTCTAAAATTCTTTGCTACATAAAGTAGCTTATTCGTATAAACAAGTTGGTGTACATCCCCAGTTTCTTGCAGATATGCTACTCCACCATCCTTTGGAATCGTAACATACGGTGAAGTTAGGTCTCTATACGTATAGGCTTGTACTGCTCTAGAAGAATGTAGAAATGTATGTGGAATTTTTTCTAGCTGGGATTTGGTAATCCAACCAATGTTCTCTTTCCCCAACCACAAATTAGCCCACTTCTTCCCTTTAGCATCTTCTTCTGCTCTAACAGCAAAGATATATCCCTTATAAGCATCTGCACTAGCAATCCATCCACCACCTGCAGAACCATAAATGCCATAGGTGAAGTCTGAAATTTTTGCTACATACCAGTATTGACTTTCGGTACCTGTGTTAGGTCCTGTCACAAATCCTTTTTCTACCCATAATGCTTTATTAGCAGTCATAATCAATTGTTTTTCCGTCTGATCTTCTATAAATGCTACCTCGGAATTAGTAGCTATTGTTCTAAATGGAGTAGATAAATTTTTATCTGTATAAGTATAAGCTTGAAGCTCTTGTTGTGAAATAGCCCAATTAAAGTCTAAGACAGATGTTTGATTCGCGTTAATCCAACCAATATTCTTTTCTCCATCATAAATATTGAACCATCTTTTCCCGCTACTTGTTTCTTCGTATCTAACAGCCAAGATAAGATCTTTATATGGAGTAGAATCGGACATCCATTTCCCATTAGGTGGTTGTGAATAGATACCATATTGAGAACTGGTAATACGGACTGGAAACCAAACCTTCATTCTTGGCTTATCTTCAGGAGGTTCTGGCGCTTCGGTAACATTCCCTAAAACAGAAACAGGATTTATGGCATTAGATTTAGTACTATTCCAAGCAGGTTTATGAATCTCAAAGTGTAAATGTTGCCCTTCAGAAGCACCAGTATTCCCCATATAACCAATACGCTGTCCCTGAGTAACTGGGTCTCCCACTTTTACCGTTTTAGAACCTTCATGCATATGTGCATATACTGTTTCATAATCTTGACCATCTACTAAGTGCTTAATATATACTACCTCTCCATAACTAGTAGAAAATGTAGATCTTGAAACAGTACCACTTCTAGCAGCAACAACAGGAACATTATTTTGATATCCTGAACCAGGAATATCTAAATCAATCCCATGATGATCTGGTCTACCTGATGTACGAAATCCTGATGTCACTACATAATTTCCTTTTAATGGCCATATAAAAATACTCACGTCTCCAGCTCCTTTTATTAAAAAAATAGTTAATTGCCTTTCGAATTCATATACATTTTCCTAAAAAGCTCGTCTCCTCTCTTTTTAAATATGTAGTAGAAGAAAGTGTTGTACTTTCTTTCTACACCACTCTTATATCGCGACAATCAAATATGTAAAATGAACGTAATAGTTTTTAAAAAATAAGCATAAAAAAAGCATGAAATCTTCATCTCATGCTCTTCACCTCAATTCAATATCACTTTCCTAGCATTCATACTAGCTCGGTTATTCTGTATCGTTAAAGTTACATCATAATAACCACTATCAACAGTGGAACATTTATATGCACCAGAACATCCCGTCACAAAGAATGGGGTATTCGGGAAGTTCGGATGAATATTCGTTAACCTCTGAAAGAACACATGAGCATGGTGTGTGAAAATGCCTAGTATTCTACTTCTTACATTGACAGGTATAGCTTGAAAGAATTGCTGTGTCTGTTGACTACTAATCACATGATCTTGCCCCACAACACTATTGACTCCAGGTACATCTAAAGGCCAATGGAAATCAATAATATAGTAATGATTAGCATCCAAGCTATTTAATAGATTGATACTTTCCTGACTAAACGTTCCAGTTCCATTATCTAGCCATACATGTTGTACTAATCCTTGTGTTCTTGGAATATCAACACGGCCAGTTAAGCTATTAAAAAATTGAAGAAAGAGATTTCTACTATCATTTCTACTAGTATCTTCCCAGTTGCCAATAGATGTTCGGTAATAGATATTTCTTGGACCTAAATTTCTATCTACAATATCCTTAAACTGCTGATAATATCTTCTAGCATCTGCTGTTGAAGGAGCTCCTAAAGCATGAGCGTTATCTCCCCCGAATATGATATATCGTTTATTCCCATTGCTTACTACTCTTGGTAAAAAACTGTTGAACACACTTCGACTATTTGCATAACCTACATGGGTATCGCCTATAACTGCTAGATTGACAGTGTAACTGGTGGGAAGGGTTGGGGTAGGTTGGAGGAAAGAGAGTTTATGTTTATTAATCCTTTTCTTTTTCTTCACTTTTAGTCACTCTTTCTTTTGAAGCCTTTTCTGATAGTTTATTCAGTTAGAGGTAGTGTGCTTGTACTTCTCACATTACTTTTAATAAGACCACCTATGAAAATGTGAATTTCTCTTCTGCTAAAGTCTTAATCGCAATTGTCATACTCCTAATACTAGCTAGCCTAAAGCCAAACCATCCCTTTTCTTATAGAAAAAAATGATATAGAAGTCCGATTAGATGAATAGCCGGATAAATCCGCTTAATTAATAAAGAAAAGGAAAAACAGAAAAAATAACCGGATAAATCCGCCTATTACTTCAAAAAAAACATAAAATAGACGGATTTAAACTTAATAAACGGAAATCTACGCCTATTTTCTTAAAATTGAGGTTCATTTTGCATTTAACCGGAAATCTACGCTTATTTTCTTAAAAACTGAAAATTTAGTTCATGAACTATTTTTTTAGCAACATGGGAAAATCTTTAGTACATCACAAATAAAAAGGCACTTAAACTCCCTATAAATCATGGCGTCTAAGTACCTTCTACTTATTTAATAACTAATTTTTTATTCTTTTCCTCTGGAATCGGTGTAGTCCCATTCTCCACCCCAAGCTCATTCAACCATCTACGATAACTAATAGTAAGAGCATCTGACTTCAAATGTAGCTCTGCTTGTAAATCTAATGGAAGTAACTCAGGTTTCTGACTTTGGACAATATCTAAATCCTGATAGAAAATAGTATCTTGGAAATCAATAAATGGCTGATCTGACATATCTAAATCATAATTTCTTGTTAATAACATATATGCTTTAGACTGCTCGTTATCTTCTTGTGTAACAAGAAGTAAAATAGTTAATGCATCATCCGATCCATCTGTTGTTTTCGTAAATCGAGCAGTAGTTGGATTTAGAATTTCATACACATAGTTAGCATATCCACCTTTAGAGCGTCCATCTGGATTTGGTTGATAAACAGGGATTTTACTAGTAATAAAGCGATTATCGATAAAGTCTACTTTATAATCTACTACTTTTGCATGATCCTCGTCTCCTAGCAAGCCTTCATGTACGAACATTAAGTGAGACACATCAAGGAAATTCTCAATAATCCTCGGCGCATTTGCTTTCACTTCATATGGTCCACATATTGCCGTGCGATATCCTTCCATACTGTATTCTGGATAAGAAATAAGTGGAGCTGGATCGTCACCTAAGTTAACCCAGATTAATCCAAGATATTCTTCACAATGATATACAGTTGCTTTCGCTTTTCTTGGAATTGCTCTTCCCTCAGGTAAGGCAGGAATCTTGACACATGCTCCGACACAATCATATTCCCACGCATGATAAGCACATACTAATCTACCATTCTTCACTTTACCTAGAGAAAGGGCAGCCCCTCTATGAATACATAAATCTTTAAAGGCATGAACTCCTTTTTCATTGCGAAAAATAGCAATTCTTTCTCCAAGCACAAATACCTGTTTCGGTTCATCCAGTAATTCCTCTGCTTTACAAACTGGATGCCATTCATTCCATAGTCTATCTTGTAGCATACATAAAAGCCTCTTTTCGTTCTATTTTAATAATTAACATGTAGAGATCCATCTTTTTCTTTTGTGCGATCATCTTGTTTTTGTGGAAGTACAAGATTAAGAACTAATGCAGCAATCGCTCCAATTGCTGTTCCAGAAGAAACAAAATAAGTAACAATTTCAGGAAGTCCATATAAAATATCAGAAGGCATCATAACAGCGAATAATGCCAGCATAATCGGCACACCAATAACAAGCATATTTCTTTCTGTGAAAGTTTCTTCTTTAATAACCTTAAATCCATTCATCATAATAACGACACAAAGAATGGCAAATACACTATTAATAACAACACTTGGAATACATGCTATTAAACTCGTTAACTTTGGCATCATTCCTAAAAGAACTAAGATAATTCCACCAGCAATAATCGGCTTACGACTTTTCACACCAGTAATAGCGATAATTCCAGCATTAGAAGAATAACCTGTTACAGGTGTTCCACCAAAGAATGAACCTACAAAACAACCTAATCCTTCTCCAAATGCTCCTCCATTTAAACGTTTATCTGTTAGATCTTCCCCTGTAACCTTACTTACAGTAAACCATGTTCCAGTAGTTTCTATAGTGACAATAAGGTAAACAACGATCATAACAAGAACCGCATGAAGATTAAATTCTGGCATGCCGAAAGTAAATAAACTTGGCATCTTGAACCATGCCGCACTTTCTAAAGCAGAAAAACTCACTAATCCAAAGAAAGAAGCAACTACAGATCCAATTCCTAAAGCTAAAATAACCGAGACAACTTTAATATATTTCCATTTTGATTTTGCCTTTTCCCCAACATACATACAAAAGATTAGAATAGCTGCTGTAATAGTAGCTATCAATATATTTTCCCCAAAGCTACCTTCTGCTGAATAAATAGAATTAATAGCACTTGGCATTAACGAAAGACCAACAACAACAATAACTGTTCCAGCCACAATAGGAGGAATAATTTTACGAACCACTTTACTATAGACTTTAAGTGGGTACCCTAATATTGCAATTAGTATGGCACCTGGAATCAAACTACCGATCATCGCTCCAATTCCTGAAGTAGTTCCGATTGCTGCTAATGCACTTAAAGGTACAAAAGAAGGTCCTTGCATAACGGGAAGTCTCATAGCAAATCCTGCTTGAATAAGAGTAGCAATTCCACAAGCAATGAAAGTCATTTGAATTAACAAAGCACTATCAGATACAGAAAAGGATAATAATCCTGCCAAAATGATTGGTGGAATAAATAAATCCATCGCTAATACTTGTTGAAAACCTAAGAATACAGATTTACCAATGGATATTTTTTCTCCACTATCCATTGAATTCCCCTTTGCTTCTACATCTCTTACCATTTTCTCCATTTTAATCCCCCTGTTGATTGCTAGTCTTCATATAATCCGTTGTTTTCCCTTAATAAATAAAAAAGCTCAAAGTACATCCCTTCCTAAAAAAATAGAAAAGCATATACTTTGAGCTTGATAGAATCAAAGTAGGAAAAGAATAGACCTATATTAGGCACCTATTCTATTCTGCTTTTCATAGTCAGTTCATTTACGGTAAACGGGTAGAAACTTGTAGGCCATATCCCTACGATTATATGAAAAACATATTTAGTTTTGTTTTACTATACCATGAGTTCCTTTAAATTCAAGGTATCTTACAAAAATATTTATAAAAAACGAAAAATAGCTAAAAAAGTGGATTCCCTATAGACGACCTATACTTCATCCTTTACAATGACTATATTAACACAAAACACGAACGTTAGGAAGGTAATTATGATAAATTATACGCATATTTTTCATGGAACATCATTTAGTAGTTATTCTCCTAAAAAAGTAAATATACTGGAAAATCATTTATTCTTCGTCAATTCTAATGGGATGATTGAAAAAATAGTAGGACCTGACCATGAGGATTACACAAGCTTAGTAGCAACATATGAAAGAGATGCGAATTATTATCGCCTAAAAGATGGTCAATATTTCTTACCAGGTTTTATTGATTTACATGTACACGCCCCCCAATGGGCACAAAATGGAACGGCATTAGATATCCCTCTCTATGATTGGTTACACACATACACATTTCCATTAGAATCCAAATATGCGGATTTAAAATTTGCTACCAAAGTGTATGAAGACCTTGTTAGTGCCCTACTTGCAAATGGAACAACAACCGTTCTATACTTTGCTACTGTTCATAAAGAAGCTAGTTTTATTAGCAGAAATATGCGCAAAGAAGGGACAAAGAGGGTTAGTAGGAAAAGTAGTGATGGACGATCCTGAACAAAACCCAAAATACTACCGCGATGCAGATACGAAAACAGCTTTAGAAGATACAGAGGAATTTATTTTAGCAGTGAAAGAACTAGGCAAATCTGTTAAACAAGGTGTTTATCCAGTTGTGACACCTCGGTTTATACCAAGCTGTTCCGACGAAGCACTCAAAGGCTTAGGAGCATTGGCATCTAAATACAATACACATGTTCAATCTCATTGTAGTGAAAGCGATTGGGCACATCAGTATGTAAAAGAGCGCTTCAACAAGCATGATGCTTTTGCTCTAAATGATTTTGGATTACTAGGGGAAAAATCAGTGATGGCTCACTGCAATCATTTAGATGATCAAGATGCAGCGTTATTTGCGAGTACCGGTACCGCAATCAGTCATTGTCCACTATCTAATGCTTATTTTGCTAATAGTGTGTTACCGACAAAAAGATTTCAATCCATGGGAATAGATATTGGACTGGGAACAGATATTTCAGCAGGAGCAACTCCCAGCATTTATGATACAGCAAAACAAGCAGTCGTTTCTTCTCGTATGCTAGAAGATGGTGTTAACGCAAGCCTTCCAGCAGAGGAACGTGGTGTTGCAGACTCCCGCATTTCCATTCATGAAGCTTTTTACTTAGCAACTGCGGGTGGTGGTGAAAGTCTTAGCCTTCCGATTGGACGTCTGGAAGAGGGTTATACTTGGGATGTTCAGGTTATAGATACGATGATACCTACTGCTAAACTTCCGATTTATTCTAATGAGGAAGATTTGGATGATGTTTTTCAGAAGATCATGTATCTAGTTCGCGCGGAGAATATTCGGGAAGTTTGGGTGCAGGGCGAGAAGGTTTGTTCGAGAGATTAATTTGGAAAAGAAAATAGCATAGATTCAACTTAGAGGAAGAGAAATGTCTAACTTTGGCATTTCTCTTCCTACTGTTAAAAAACAAAATTGTCTATGGACAATTTGGGAAAATAGCGATAACCCCCTCGTACCATCAATGGAAAGCGAGGTGGGTTTGTATGTACTTCACCTATTCAAATGTATAAATAGTAGAAAATCGAAAGAGTTATGAAATAATATATGATGTTTCGTAACATAGAGAATCTGGAAAAAACCATTTTAGAAAAATAGTCGTAGAAATCCTCTTATTTTCGTTACTTCCATGAAAAACAACGGAAATAGACGGAGAATTACGCCTATTTCATTAGAACACATGGAATCGGAGGAATTTTCCATACTTAACCGGAAAAATCCGCTTATTAGCAAGGAAATTAACATTTCATTTGCCATTAACCGGATTTCTCCGCTTATTTTTGATGATTCCTACAAATTGGCTGTGGAATTTTTTTCAATAAAATATTAATATAAGCTAATTTTTATCCATTTGATTTATATTTCAGTCGTGAGACTCCTATGGAATCTGCGAAGCTTTATGCCCTGTAGATCAAGGGCAGATATCGGCTAAAGCATCGAGCCCCTGGAAAGTGAACCAAACGCCTGTCACAGAAATCAAAACCTTATTTAGTGAGTTAATTACTTATACAAGTTCTCGACACACTCCTGTTATAAAAATTGGAAGCATTTTTATTGACATAATCTTTTTTCAACAAGGTGAAGAGAAATGACATAACTATAACATTTCTCTTTCTTATTAATTTTCCTTATTCTAGCTAGTATTCTTATCTTTACTGTTTACTTTTTTTCTTTCGATTAACTAACCTAAAAATGCTATAACCACCAACTAAAGCTGTTGCTGTTCCAATTGCACCAACTGCCGTATCATTTTTCATGTCTTCTATTACTTCTTGACTATCCTCTAAATTACCATTTAACTTTTTCAACTTCGCTTCATTCTCTACTGTTTCCGCTTCTACTTCCTGTTCTCTACTGTCCACTTCTTTGCTTAAATCCTGCAATTCTATTTCTTTTTTACTTATATCATTTTCCTTTAACTTATATGTATTGATGGTGTTATTCAAGTCAGAAACTTGAGCCTCTAATTCTGATATTTTTTGTTTTAATTCTGTATTCTCCTGTTGTAACTGTGCATTTTTTTCTTCATGTTGATTAATTGTTTCTTTCGTTTCAGCAAGTTCCTTTTCTATGGAAGATGTATCTACTGTTGTAACAGTGGCAGAATTACTACTAGAGCTAGAACTTGATCCACCATTATGATAATGATACTCTCCATATTCTAAGCCCCATTTTTCACAATTAGTTCTACAGGTATGGCCTCCATTCGCATCTGTTCTACCAGGATGAGCTTGTACATCTGTTACACTCCAAGTAAATAAGTAAAATGCAAACAGAAAACCAGTTAGTAAAATCATGATGTATTTCTTCAGAGTTGCCCCACTTTATTCTTTTTCTTCAAAATAACACAAACTATATGTCGAATGTCCTATAAATTTGTCGAAAAAGCAAAAATGAGTTAATATTTTTGCAAAATATTAGGCATAAGGAATCATCTAACACGTATTACACAAAGAAAAAAAGCATAAGACACTCTCCTATGCTTTCTTCTAATTGACTATTTCTCTAAAGTCTTATACATTTAATTTAAATTGATTTTTTCTTTATGTCTTATAAAACGGTGACATGCATAGGTATCCGACGGCCAATCTGAGCCCTTTGCATATCCAATAATATGGACTGGAGATAAATTATCCTATTTCGATCGCTTCGGAGGATTGTAGTTTTTCTATGATTCTCGAAGTGACTCCTTTTAGGTTATAACATTCTACATAATCTCGTATTGGACGCTTAATATGATTGACTACAAATCTCTGTCCATCCACATTTACTTTGCTTAAATTTTGATATAACTTTTCAATTTCCTCTTTTACTTCCTTGTCATTAAACGTATAGTGACCTGCAATATCTAATATCTGAATAGCTATTTCGTTATCTTTTACTATTTCCTCTACAGTTAAATTCCTTTGCTCTCCAACCATCCATTTTCTCCAACGTTCACTTTTAATAGAATGAATTAGGAGTGTTTCGCGTAGTTTAGAAGGTTTATCAACTATTCCATACTTCACTAGTCTTTGTTCTACTTCCTCTAATTTAAGATATGCTCTGGTTTCTTCTGTTCCATATTGTGGTGCCACATTTGTTGCTACAATGTTAGAAGGAATATGTTCCAATAGTGTGACATCATCTAGATAATCTCCATTATGTTCTTTCAAACCTACTCCATATTTATTAGCCATCTCTGCTAATTCACAAGCATTCTCAAAATTAAACTTTCCAGCCTGCTCTGTTGTTCTTACTAATGTTCCTGTCTGCCCTACAATAAAGGTTGGCATTGGTAAATTTCTACTATCTAGCTCTTCTTTTAATCTATTAATAAAAGTCTCATATGTTTCTGTAGAGGTTAAGCCACCATTTGTTTCCTCTGTCCCTACTTCATAACCAATTTCCGGTAAATCTCTTATCTTTCTTTCTCTTTCACAGTACTCAATTAATTCCACTGTGCGGCTAATCACTGTTCCTAGAGGAATTACTTTTCCTACTTCAAAAGGATCTTTAGTAGGGTCAATCATTAGTAAGTCAAAGCCAGACTCAATATCAGCAAGATATGATTTTTTTCCAATATCCATTGCTTCCTTTTCTTGCAGATGATCATTTCTTTCTTTGTCTCTTTGCCAAGGGCCACCGTGATCACGGCAAACGTAGTATAAACCTTTAAAACTTGTTTCTGCTGCCATATTTCTAATTGCTTCTACAAAGGAAAATTGATTCCATCCATTCACATAGCCCCCACCAAGCTCATCCATATCTACTTGATTACGGCTAGCAATAAACATTAATGGAAAATCTTCATCTCTAGCCAATTCAAAACTTGCTTGTAATAAATTTTGGGACATTGGCCCAATTCCTAATAATGTCGCTCCTTTATTTTCCTTTTGCAGTTCTAGAATCGTTTTTACAGCTGTATTAATAGATACTTTAGTCATTCTAGTTTCCTCCTCTTATAAATCGATTGTATTTTCTTCCTTCTTACTTAGCTCTTTCTTTGGATCTACAGCAACATCTGGTTTTGTAAAATGAAGAATAGCAGCAGTAACTACTGTTCCAATTAGCATAGCAAGGAAATACCACAGTTTTCCATCAACTGCTCCAATAACAATTAAGCCACCATGTGGAACAAATGTCCCAACATTTTGTAGCATCCCTATTCCTCCACCGACTGCACTTCCAATAATGATGGCTGGTAGAACACGTTTCATATCTTTTACGGCAAATGGTATGGCACCTTCTGTTATCCCAATTAACCCCATAATCCCAGCACTTAATCCCATACCCCGTTCTTCCTGTGTATACTTTCGTCTTGAAATAAAGGTAGATAAAGCAACTCCTAATGGAGGAATTGCAACGGCAATACGGTGAGCACCATTTGGCCCATAAATTCCTTCTGCCATTAATGCTAATGTAAAGGCAGTAACTGTTTTATTAATAGGGCCACCCATATCAATAGCTGTAAATGCACCAATTACAAGACCTAATAGAAGCGCACTCCCCCCTTGCAGTGATGCAAATAAGTCAAAGATTCCATTTACGAGACTTGCTAAAGGATGTGCTAAAACATAGGTGTATCCAATACAGGTAATAAATGTAGTAATGATAGGAATAATGAGAATAGGCATAATTGGTTTAAGTGCATTCGGGACTTTCCATCCCTTCACATATTTAGCAATATAACCAGCTACAATTCCTAAAACCATTGCACCTAAAAACCCTGTCTTTACTCCATCATCCCCGATTGGGTTATTGGCAATAAATCCTGCAATCATTCCAGGAATTAATCCAGGTTTACCTGCAATAGAATAGGCGATATATCCAGCTAAAATAGGAATCATCATTGCAAAACCAGCAGATCCAATTACATTTAAATTTTGAAGAAATGGATTGGTGATAACCATCCCTTCATCAGTAGCTTTCCCTGAGGCTAATGCGACTGCTAAGAAAATCCCTCCAACCACAACAGATGGCATCATGTAAGAAACACCTGTACTAAATGCCTTTTTTATTTCCTCCCCTACCTTTTTCCAGCTAGTTGCCATAACCACTCCTCCTATAATTTTTCTAATTGATCCACCACATCTATTACATTTTTAATCACTTTGGAGGGATCTAAAAGCAGAACTTTTCCATCATCCTGTTTTTCCTCAAACCTTTCTTCTCCTTCAATTCCAATAGCAATTGCGAGAATAACAGCATCTGCTTCTAAAATATCTTCCTCTGTTAATTCATTGTCGATTCCCATTCCTCCTTGCGTTTCAATCTTCACTTCATATCCTCTTCTTTTGCATTCTCTTTCTAATGCCTCTTGTGCCATGTAAGTATGTGCAATACCTGTTGTACAAGCAGTTACCCCGACAATTTTCACTTCGCATTCCCCTTTTCCTCTGAATAGATATTGTTCTCAATTGATTTTATTAGCTGATAGGCTTCTTCTACAGTGTCAGCCCTCAACAGACTTTCTCTAAAACTCTCATCCATCAGCTTTCTACTAATTTGTGCTAAAATTCGTAAATGTAGTGTATCTTTCTGATCAATGGGAACCCCAATCATAAAAATTAATTGAGTTTCCTCCTCGCTTACCTCATCCCATACAAATGGCTTTTCTGTTTTCATAAAGGTAATAAACGGTGTGATAACTGCCTGTGACTTACCGTGTGGAATACTAACATTAAAACCAACAGTTGTTGGAACTTCCGCTTCTCTTTTTAAAACTGCTGCAATATACTCATCCACATCATTAATCATGCCATTATCTTTTGCATCTTCACTCATTTTTCTGATGATTTCATCACGATTGGCTAGTTTGCTATTTAAGTAGATTAAGTTTTTCTCGATCAACGGTATCACCTCCTTTTAATTGCAGTACCATTCTTTCTTTCGTATTCTCCGAAAAATAATATTTCACTTTCTTTCTCGTTTCCACTATTAAATAGATCTCGCTCAGTATATTCTTCACCATTTTAATATCCTTAGGAGCTATCGAAATTAAAATGATGGTATCGACTTTCGTTCCACCCCACTCTATCATTTCTTCAGTAGTGAGAATGAGGATTCTAGTATTCTTCACAAATTTGGGAGTTCCATGTGGAATAGCAACCCCAGTTTCCAACGCAGTTGTTCCTACTTTTTCTCTTTTGTAAATAGACTCTTCAAATCCATCTACCACATCGCCAGCATTTTTCAATTGCTGAATGAGATAATCCAAAGCCTCCTCTTGAGTACGCATTCTCCTTTTCGGAAAAATACCATCTTTCGTAATATATGGAGATAAATGCTTGATTGTTGGATATCGGTCTATCGTTTCTTTTTTCTCCTCTTTTATAAAAAATAATTCTGCACAAAAATTCATGATGTTCTTAATATCCGAATTGGTAACTAGCGCTGAGACATAGATGACGGGCTTAGATGTGATATTTAATGGAATAGCAGATATGATGAAATCAATACTTTCGATATTTACTTTATACAGCTTATCTATAGCTATGACTTCTATATGACACAATGCTGGTAGAACATGCTTTACCTTATTGGCAATGAGTTCCGAGGTTCCAATACCATTCGGACAAACTATTAATGCTTTTTTATAATTGGAGTTTCGTTCTAATGCTGCTTGGAAATGAACCATCATAAAGGAAACTTCATCTTCTGTTAGATGCACTTCGAACACTTCTTCAATAATAGAAGTAACAAACCAACTTACGCCAAGCATCACAGAATACTCTTCTTTAATCTCGTTTAATAGGGGATTTTTGACTGATATTCCCTTCCTCAACCGATAAATCATCGGAATAATATGAGAAGTTAATCCCTCGGTTAGCTTTTCATCATGAGATAAATCGATTTTCAGGATGCTATTCATTTTTTGTATAATGTCTTTGATGAGAGTATTGTATTTTTCGCTTAATAAAGTTGGGTTATAGCTAGATTCAATCCCAAATGCAATGAGGTGTTGATTTAAATAGATGATATCTTCTGTTGTAAAATCGATGGAGAGATCCTTTTGTACTTCATCCAAAATCTCTTTCGCCAATAGATATGTTTTTAAATTTTTTACCTTATCATAGACAAGACTATCTAACAGCTCTAAGTGATGCTTTCCTTTAAACGCTCGATAACATAGAACAGTCATTGTATTAAAAAGCTTTGTTAAGTAATGTTCCGCGATAGGTTTGAATGCTTTATCTTCTATCTTCCTTACTGCATGAAGAGAGGCAGTAACGGTATCCTCAGGATAGTATTGAGTGAATATCTCTCTTAATCTATGTAATCCTTCTATATGATTTTCTATTTCATTTCTAGCAATTAATGTTTCATTAAAGGCAACTAAAGAATATTGAATTTGCGACTCCGATCCAGTAATATATGTTCCTTTTTGATCTCCCTTAATCTCAATAGAATAATCATTTAACTCAGATTGGATTTTCTCCAAATCTGCTGCTATGGAAGACTTACTGACGAAAAATAAATCTGATAACCCTTGATAAGATAGTATTTGCTCTTCTATTAGCAACATCTTCTTTATTTGTATTTTTCTATCCGATGGAGAGAAATCTTGCAAATCATCCATTTCATATTGTGTCTTAAGATATTTAAGAAAATTTAATTTTTCATTCATCTCCCCCTCTATTTTCACTCCACTACTAGGTTTTTTCTGAACTATTAAGTGAAAGTGATGAAGAAATTTTTCCATTCCTTTTATGTCGTTATGAATGGTCCTTTGTGAAACCTTCAAAAGCTCCGAGTAGTGTTTTACCGTCTTATATTCTTGATTGCTGAGCATTGTCTTAATCAAGTAGTATTGCCTTTTTGATAACTCCATCATTCCACCACCCCCAAACAACTTCTATCCTTTCATTTGTTAGCGCTTACTTGTTTGTATGAATTTATTCTAGCACAAATAACTTTTTCGTTAATAACAGCCTATTACAACAACATTGTTGCAAATTTATAAAGTACATAATGAAGCCACTCATGCTATGCTAGATTTACATGTGTTACTAATACTAAAGGAGAGATGACAAATTGGATACTATTATTTTTGATGTGGATGACACGTTGTATGATCAATTAACTCCCTTTAAGAATGCCTTTGAAAACAGCTTTAAACAATTTCAAGATGTACCAATGGAAAAATTATATGTTTCGAGTAGAAAACATAGTGAATCCTTATTTCATAAAAGTGAAGCTGGAGAAATACCGTTAATTGAATTACATACCTATCGTATAATGGCTGCATGCCAGGATTTTGGATTAACCATTGGATATGAAGAAGCAGTAGCATTTCAAAAGATCTATGAACAGGAACAAAAAAGAATAACTCTTCACCCCGAAATTAAAACATTATTAGAGCACCTTACTAGAAGGAAGAAAAAGCTTGGAATTTTAACAAATGGCCCTTATCTCCATCAACTCAAGAAAATAGAACAACTAGGCTTGTCCAACTGGATTCCAGAAGATAATATCTTCATCTCAGAAAACATTGGAATCGCCAAACCAGATCCTAAAGCATTTATTATCATGGAAGAGAGACTTGATTTGGTAAAGGAAACAACAGTATATATAGGAGACTCCTTCGAAAATGATGTAGTAGGAGCAAAGCAAGTGGGATGGAATTGTATTTGGATGAATCATAGAAGAAAAGAGGTTCCTGATACATTATTTACTCCAGATAAGGTTATTTATGAACCTGCGGAATTGTTAGAGTTTATTGGTGAATATTTTTAGTAGGTGACGTTTTTATAGCTAGAATTTATTATATATGATCTAAATATGGTCCATTTTAAACAAGATTGATAAATATTCATTAACTTACTTCAATCACATAAGAATTGGCATGAGTCCATTTCAATACCAAACTCATGCCCCATTAACTCTTCTACCTATTACAACTATTCCTCATAACTGACAATTTGATTCTATACCATACATACTACGCAAGAGTCCCACTACCATTCTTACTTATCCACATAAATAAATCCATATTGCTTATAGGTATGTATGCCATTAATTCTACTCCGTTTTGCACAACTTCTGCCATTACTTCAATATGTTCACGTAGGTAGCCATTTATAGAACCATCCGCTTCTACTTATTCGTATGAACTTAGTTCATCTTTCAATACAAGTAATAGTTTTGGGTAACGATTATATAATTGTTTTAAAGAGATTAGCAATCCAGTCGGATCAACCTCCTATTTCCAACATCCTTCGCATCGACTCCAGCTGCTCCTTTATTTCTTATGTGCCTTCCAAAAGCCTGATTTAAATTACTCATGTTTAGTTTCATTTCTATTAATACTTCAACGACAAACTTCATTCTTAGTGGTAAATTCTCCTTCATCGTTAACAGTAACTATTAGCAATTCTAAACCAACACATCTTGGCAATACTTACTCTGCAATCATTCCAAGAATCTCATCAATTGTATGATGTTCTACATAATTAATATTATCCATATAGCTATTATCTGTAAATTCGATTCCACTCATAACAATATAAGGATGTTTCCCTGCGCTAACACTTGTTAGATTCAGTACTGCATCACCTTTATATAAATCTAAAGGCATTATTCGTCCTCTTTCAGTGTCATAAATTTGAACGTCACCACTTGGAATTGTTCCATAAAGATAGCTATTAATATACATAATATATCGATTATCCAGCCAAATGGCATCACTTGGGTAATATTCTCCTTCTCCTGCTGAACCTCGAACATTAATAATTTCTTTTAATCCATCTTCTTTAGAATACGTATAAAGTGCTCCACCTACTTCCCACCCATATTGTGGATTAATAAGGATTTTTTCTTGAGACGCAGTGTAGTCAACTTGATCACTGTAACTCTCAAAAATATGTTTAGCCCCATCTTCCGTTGTTAATGTTATAGTGTTATCCTTTAGACTATAGGAAATACTATTGTTACTATCTACTACTTCATTTGTTTCTTCCATGTCTTTAGTTTCTTCTATTTCTTCCATATCCTCTACATCGCTACTCTCAGACTTCTCTTCAACATTCGATTCTGCACTTGCTTTCTGAATGGAATAATCACCAAAAAACATAATTCCTACTCCTATTATCAATACAGCAGCTATTCCTATTAGGAATCCTACCCAAATATTACGATTCATAAATAAACCCTCTCTTTCCCAAAACACTATTATTTCGATAAAACCTAACTAAAAATTCCGGCATAAAAAATCCTCTTGCATTTCAAGAGGATTTTTTAAATAAGGATATTAGTTTTTTATTGCTCTTCTATTTCTCACAAATAAAAGAACTCCGCCTAAAGCAACTATTGTTAATCCGAATAAGATTGCATTCATATTATTTGTTGCTGTATTTGGCAGTTGGTTACCACTAGTCGTTGTTGTTGCATTTGTATTAGATGCAACTGGTGTTGCATTTGTTACAGTAGTATTTGTGCTACCGCTTGTTGCGTTACTATTTGTATTACCTGTTGTTCCGTTTGTTGCATTATTGCTTGTGTTACCTGTTGTTCCATTATTACCTGGAGTTGTATTACCTGGAGTTACACC
The DNA here is from genome assembly GCF_009183415.1 of Bacillus sp. B1-b2. Taxonomy (GTDB): domain Bacteria; phylum Bacillota; class Bacilli; order Bacillales; family Cytobacillaceae; genus Niallia. The sequence continues at coordinate 17,882 of NZ_WEHU01000040.1, forward strand.
GTTATTATCACCGCTGTTATCTTTTGCTTCTTCAAATACTCCATATGAACTGAAGTGAGTTACTTCTACCCATACTTCGCCTGTAGTAGCATTGATTTTAGATGGACTTAATTTTTCTGCTATAACTCCATTTTCATCAATATAATAAACCGCTACAGAATCCCAGTTAGTAACTTTAGTAGAGTCCACTACGAATTTTAAGGTAATTGGGTTTTGTTCAAATTTAGAAATATATGTACCATCTTCTTTTTGAATAGAGAAGTCATAAATTTGACCTAATGAACCTTCGTACTGTCGTGGTGAAATTTTGATTGTCACATTTTGATCAATATTCAGAAGAGCTAATGGCAATTCAACAGTAACATCGCCCTTATTGATATTCAATTTCGCCTCAGCATTACTTTTAACAATATCTTTTACTTCCTCAACATCTATGTTTAAACCAACTTGAGAATATGTAGAGTAATCTAAATCAATCATTCCAGCTTCATTTACAGCAATGTCACTTAAATAAACATCTTCTGTTACTCCGTAAACGTCATCTGTTACCCCGTAAACGTCATCTGTTACTCCATAAACATCTTCTGTTACTCCATAAACGTCATCTGTTACTCCATAAACGTCATCTGTTACTCCATAAACGTCATCTGTTACTCCATAAACGTCATCTGTTACTCCATAAACATCTTCTGTTACTCCATAAACGTCATCTGTTACTCCGTAAACATCTTCTGTTACTCCGTAAACATCTTCTGTTACATTGTAAACATCTTCTGTTACTCCATAAACGTCATCTGTTACTCCGTAAACATCTTCTGTTACATTGTAAACATCTTCTCTTACTCCAGCATCTTCATAAGAGATTTCTTCTAATTCCTCTACGGAACTACTTTCTGCTGCATATGTATGGTTCGTAATTGGTGCGAATAATAAAGTGAACGCAACTAATCCACTTATAAAAGAAAATTTCTTTTTCATTTTTTTGATCTCTTTTCTACTTGATAGAGATCTTTCCCCCCTTTATTAAGCTATTAAAAAACTAGACCTCATACAATATACCTATTTTCCCTAAATTTGTCTATCATTTTCCACTCATTTTTTCCAAAAATGTTATATAACTAGATAATTCTACTCTTTCTTGAGATGTTAATACTTCTTCTGCTTTCTCTTTATCATTTAATCTCTCATAAGATAGACTAGCAATAGCATCCATTTTTGCCTGTATCTTTTTATGACCCTTCGCCTGCTCATATACATCTATTGCAGCTTGGTACTTCCCTTTTATGAAATATCCAAGACTTGAATAATAATAGATTTGGTCATTAACGGTAAAATCTCTACTATTAAGAGAATCGTTCAATTTACGTTTTTTAATATTCTTGTACAACTGATTCATTGTTTCATAATCCTTTAATGCAGAATCTACATAGTCAGTAGTGGCATCAGGATGTGTAAGCACATAATTTATTTTCGTAGAGATACTTATTTCATATAACTTTGTATTATAATGGTCCACCTTTAATGCATGGTCAAAATAAGCAATTGCTTCTTCCCCTTCCCCTATCTTTATGGAAATGGTTCCTGCCTTAAACCAAGTGTCTACATTTCCCGGTTCAAGTGAAGTCATCTTATTTAAGAGAGTATGTGTTTTATTTCTCAACTCCCTATCTTGCACACCATTACTGTATATAGATGGATAAACAGTACTTAATCCACCTAGATATTTAATATTTTGGGGTTGCTTTTGGACTGCACTTTCTAATAAATCAAGCTTTCCAGGTATAGTTTTTACCTCACTTGCTTTCTTATAATCTTTTGCTGCTTGCATGAATTGAAAAGAAAAGAAAAGACTTATAACCACTAAAATAGCAAACAATCCTACACTTATATTTGCAAAATACAGAACTTTTTTTGGCATAGTAGTAGCTTGCTTTTTATTTGTATGAGTAGCAATGCCCATTACAATTAACCAAAAAACAAAAAACCATACAGTGCTATAAGAAAAGTTGAAATCAATGAAACTATGAATAAATATGGTCAATAAGCTAATCATTACTGCTACGTATAGAGACTTATCTTTCTCATTAAGAATAGATTGAAAAATCCTAAATAGAAAATAACCAAACACCATAATTACTAAGATAAGTCCAACCCACCCAATTTCTAGTAACCATTCTAAATAGCCATTATGTGTCTTATTAGAATCATATGGATTTTGTTGATAGTTCTTGTAAACAGTAGCCCAAGCTTCTCCACCCATACCAAAAAGTGGTGATTCTTCACTTATTTCTAAAGCATCCTCCACAAATATAAATCTTTCTTGCGCAGTAGTAGCCTTTAAACTTATGCTTTCTACCCTTTCTTGGAATTCCAATGGCAGGGAATGATAGACAAGTCCATGATTTTTTAAATCAAGAATGCCTCCAATCCCTATTAGGACAAGAATAGATGGCAGGATAAATCGAGACCACTTCTTTTCGGATAATATTTGTATTCTATTCCGTGTTAACAATTTCCCACTTAGAATTTTCTTTGCTAAAACAATTAATAAGGTTGATATCACTACCAATAATCCCATATGAATGGAATCACCCTTTGTAATCACTTTAACGAAAAGAAGAACAATGAGTGCCCCTATAAACGTATATACTGTAAACTCTATTTGTTTTTTTAGACTTAAAAGGCATAATCCCATAAACCACATCACTGGTAGGATTAGAAACATACCGCGAGAATAAGATAACAAAATACAAATAAAAAATGGCACAATTGCACAAGAATATAAAACAATATAGGGAGTAGTTATATTTTTTTCCGTTAACATAATAAAGGAAAAGAGCAAAAATACTCCCATAATCATTCCAAATGTATTGGGATATTGAAAAACACCAGCAAATCTTTCTGCTACAAATCCATTAGGAAAAGTAAGCCATCCACAATAAATAAAAAGCATATGGAAAGTAAGCCAGATTCCTGTTAATTGAAAAATAACTGGCACCCATTTTTTTATACTCATATGAACTGTGGTCCAATATAATAGGAGAAAGAAAGCACTATAGCAAGTCCACTTTAATACAACATCCAAAGCTCCCCTTGGACTTTCCGCAAAAGGAAGGGGAATTAAAAAGCATAATGGGATTAATAAAACCACCCATACTTCTTTTAAAAGATGTACTTCTTTATACATTATCCATCTACCGAACAATACGATAAATAACGCAAAGATGAACAAGCTAACTCCATAGAAGTCAGCAGTAAAATATAATCCTCTATAATAAGGAGATACCATAAATAAGATGGCCAAAATGATAAACGTAAACCATTGCATTTCGAATTAACCTCTTTCTAAGATGTTGCTTAAAATTTATTAAATTCTTACTTACTCTAGATTTTTAAATATTTCTTGAAATAAAGTAGCTGGATGCCCTTCACTGCTTGTATTAATGTTGAGACGTTTCTTTGCACTTACTTCGTCTGGTCCCATCCAAACTGTTCCGACATACTCATCGTTAAAACCTACAAACCATAAATCATAGGAAGTGGTTCCTGTTTTTCCTGCTATTTCTTGACCTTTTATCGCAGCATGACTTCCAGATCCACTTTCTACTACCTTCTTTAATATCGATGTAACCTTTGATGCTGTCTCATTCTTATATATTTTCTTTTCGTCTACATCACTTTGAAAGATAGTCCTTCCATTTACATTCTTAATACTTTCAATAGAATGAGCCTTCGTCATTTTCCCACCATTAGGAAAAGTAGTATAGGCTTGTGCAATAGCTAAGGGAGATGTTCCCACGCGTGTGAATCCAAGTGCTAATTTATGTCCATCATCAGGATCAATGTCAAATAACTTAAATTTTTTTATATATGTAAGTCCTGTTTCCATTCCTATCTGATTAAATAACCATACAGTTGGCACATTGTAAGACATAACCAAAGCTTCTTGCAATGATACTTGCCCTCTATACTGATTATCATAGTTTTTCGGGATATAATCTCCAACTTTTATCGGAACATCCTTTACTACGTCATCTTCCTTCCAGCCTTTTTCAATCGCTGGGCCATAAACGATCAAGGGTTTAAAAGTAGAAGCAGGTTGTCTAGTTATGTCAACCGCACGATTCAGTGTAGATTCTTGATACTCTCTTCCTCCCATTAGTGCCGTCACACTTCCGGTTTTATAACGGAGAATCGCCATGCCCCCCTCGATAAATGCCTTTTCCTCTGATGGAAACGTATCTCCATTAATAAATTTCTTGTATAAATTCAATTGGACATCTCTATCTAAACCTGTTGTTACAACGTACCCTTTACGAAAAACCTCTTCTTCTGACAAGTTATATTTCTCTTGCAATTCACTACCAACTAGGTTTACGTAAGATTGAGCAAATGTATTTTGATGGTATAAACTTTCCAATAGCTTTCCTATTTTCCCCTTACTTTCTTTCATTTCCGATTTTTCCAAATATCCCTTTTCATACAAGTCCTCTATCATTGCAGTTACATCTAAATACATCTCAGTAGTTTCTTGATTCTTAGATTTATACAATAAGAATATCTGCTCTAAAATCGTAGTCTCTTTTATGCTTTTATTAAAATAATAATTAGAAGCATTATCTACTCCAACTATTCCATTATCAAAGTAAGCTTTATTTAAAAATAGGTCTATACGTTCGTCCTCATTATAAAATTGATCTAACCAAAAATTCGATAAGTGCTTTTTCATGGTTTGACTCGGGAATAAAAAATCCCCTTCATGATCTACTATTTTTTCCTTCACTATATAGTCCAACATTAACGAAGGAGCATCATTAGAAGATATCCAATCATTCTGTATTGTTACAATTGGTTTTCCATTATTATCGAGTAAAGTAGTAGGAGTTGAACGTTCTATTTCTTTTACTAGTAAGGTTATTTGTAAAATGATAAATAATAAAATAGCTAAGCTGAGCCCTATTAATACAATCTTTATCTTTTTAAACATAAATTTCCTCCTTTCCAAGATAATTCTAGTATATTTTTCATTAATAATCTATGACTCTTGTGAAAAGATCTAAATCAAAGGTCCTATTGTGTAGGAAAATGGATGGATAATCTGATTCCCCAGATGGTTAGCAATATCTGCACGAAAAAAAAAGAAACCAACATAATTGATTTCTTTTTTGTCTATTAATATTTAACCTACTACTTACAACTCTTCCCCATTACTAGCAATCACATTCTTATACCAATCAAACGACTTCTTCTTACTACGTGCAAGTGTCCCGCTACCATCATCATGTTTATCTACATAGATAAAGCCATAGCGTTTAGACATTTCTCCTGTAGAAGCACTTACCAAGTCAATACAGCCCCACGGTGTGTAACCCATTAGTTCTACACCATCTTGAACTGCTTCCCCCATTGCTTGAATATGCTCACGAAGGTAGTCAATTCGGTAGTCATCGTTAATAGAACCATCTGCTTCTACTTTGTCGTATGCGCCTAATCCGTTTTCTACTACGAATAATGGTTTTTGGTAACGATCATATAATTGATTTAATGAAATTTGTAATCCAGTTGGATCAATCTCCCAGCCCCAATCACTTGCTTTTACGAATGGGTTTTTAATGCCGCCTAGGATATTACCTTGGCCCACTTCTTCTGGTAATTTATCTTTTTTCTCTGTACGAGACATATAGTAGCTTAGTGCCACATAATCTACTGTGTTTTCTTTAATTAATTCAAGGTCGCCCTCTTGTATTTCTAGTTCAATTCCGTGTTCTCTAAAGTAACGCTTCATAAATGCTGGGTATTGACCACGTACTTGAACATCTCCACAGAAATAGTTGAATAGCTGTTCTTCTTTTAATGCATATAGTACGTTTTCTGGATTTGAATCTGCTGCATATGTTGGCAGATATACAAGCATACAGCCGATTTGAGCACCTGGAATTATTTCATGACAAAGCTGTACAGCTCTTGCACTTGCTACAAATTGGTGATGATAAGCTTGGAATGTTGGTTGATAACGATCTTCTTCTTTTTGAATAGCGAATCCTAAACCAAGGATTGGCATGTGAAGACTACTATTGATTTCGTTAAAAGTCATCCAGTATTTCACCTTATCTTTATAGCGATTGAATAGAACTGTTACATAACGCTCAAAGAAAGTTACTAGTTCACGACTTTTCCAACCACCATATTCTTTTACTAAGTAAAGTGGTAACTCATAATGAGAAATTGTTACAACTGGTTCAATATTGTACTTTAATAGTTCATCAAATACACGCTCATAGAATGCTAAGCCCTCTTCGTTTGGTTCTGTTTCATTTCCATTTGGAAAAATTCGAGACCAGGCGATAGACATACGGAATGTTTTGAATCCCATTTCAGCAAAAAGCGCAATGTCCTCTTTATAGCGATGATAGAAATCGATTGCCTCATGGTTTGGATACGTATATTTATCATAATCTAACTCAAAGTCAAATCCTGGATCTGAAAGTACTTTTAAACGCACTTTTCCTCCTGGTAACACATCTGGAGTATTTAAGCCTTTGCCGCCTTCGTTTGATGCACCTTCTAATTGGTTCGCAGCAGTTGCTCCTCCCCATAGAAAACCTTCTGGGAATTTAAATGTTGATTTCATTATTATTTCCTCCTTTAATGGAAGGAAGGAGAAATTCTCCTTCCTTCTTCTTTATACGATAACTGTTAGTAATTTCTCTGATTGAACAATTTGCTCTTCGCTAGTTCCAGCTACTTCGCTATAGTCACTAGTATTTGTGATAATGACAGGAGTAGTCACTGGATAACCAGCTTCTTTAATTTTTTCTATATCAAATTCTACTAATAAATCTCCTTGCTTCACTACATCACCTTGTTTCACTGCTGGAGTATAGTATTGGCCATTTAACTGAACTGTATTAATACCAATATGAATGAGTATTTCTGCGCCATCTGTTGATGTAATACCAACTGCATGACCTGTTGGAAAAATAGTAGAAACTGTTCCATTCACTGGTGAGATTGCTTTACCAACTGTTGGTTCGATGGCAATCCCTTTCCCCATTGCTTCCGAAGCAAATACAGCATCATCTACTTTTGAAAGAGGAAGTACATCTCCTGTTAATGGACTTAGAATTACTTCTTGTTTTAACAAAGGCTGTGCTTTTGGTTCTTCTGTTACAACTGATTCTGTTGTAGCTTCTTCCTTCTTTTTCTTATCTTCATATCCAAATACCAATACTAATACTAGTGCAATAGCAAGAGCAATGAAGTTAACAATTAGGAATGAACCAATTGGTGAAAAAGCTGGTGCTGTTAAAATAGCAGCAAAGGCAAACGATTTAGCATTGATACCAACAATACCTGTAATGGCACCGCCAACTGCTCCGGCAATGATGATATATGGAATCGTTCTTTTAAAGCGTAGAAGGAGACCATAAATAATCGGTTCTGTTACTCCAGATAATGCTGCTGGTAAGAATGTAGACCCAGCAAGTGATTTTATGTTCTTATCTTTTGATTTGATAAATATACCTATTGCTAATCCCATTTGGGCAAATACAGAAGCTGCAACCATTGCAAGCAACGGATCAGATCCTGATGTCAGGTTCTCCAAAATAATTGGAACAAGACCCCAGTGTAGTCCAAGAACAGTTAAGAAAGTCCAACCAGCACCCATAACAGCACCTGCTAACCATCCACTCTTATCACTTAAGAAATTAATTCCTGCTCCAATCCAATCCCCTACATAAACCCCAATTGGTCCAAATACTATAACTGCTAATGGAACAATAATCATTAATGAAAGCATTGGAACTAAGAACATTTGTATATCTTTATGAATAACTTTTTTCAAGAATTTATCTAAAAGTGCATAAATAGTAATCGCAATAAATACAGGGAATACTGTTGATGAATAATCCATTAATACAACAGGAATTCCAATAAAACTAGACACATCCCCTGTTGCCATTAATCCTGTAAAGTTTGGCTCAAGTAGAGCTGCCCCTATTGTTCCACCTACATATGGATTTGCTCCTAATTTAGTAGAGATGGTTATCCCTAAGAAAATAGGAAGGAAATAGAATACTGCATTACCAGCAGCAGATAAAATAAAGTAAGTACCACTAGTTTCAGATAATAAACCAGTCATTGTAAGAACTGTTAAGACCGCTTTTAACATACCTGCTCCAGCTAGTGCACCTATTAATGGAGAGAAACTTCGTGATACTACTTCGAAAATTTGAGCTCCGATACCTTGCTTAGGTCCTGTAGTTGGGGCTTTGTCAGCACCTTCAATATTAGTAATTTTATTAATTTCCTTATATACTTCCGGAACATGACTTCCAACAACCACTTGAAATTGTCCGCCACTTTCTACCACACTAAGAATTCCATCTAAATTTTGAAGCGCCTCTTTATCTGCTTTACTGCTGTCATTTAATTTAAAACGTAGGCGTGTAGCACAATGAACAAGACTATTAATATTCTCTTCTTCACCGACTAACTCCACAATATCCTTTGCCAGTTTGTTATAACTCATCTTCTATACTCCTTTTTTTAAACACTTATATTTTCTTATCCTTTTCACATGAATATAGCTTTTCCCTTGGATTACCTGATTATAAAAACAACTATTTCCTTAATCTAGAGCAATAAAAAAACCTAAATCAAACGTTTGTTTGATTTAGGTTTTGCCCTTTCAGGTTACAATCCTACTTGTCCATATTATTGCTTTTGACAACTCGCTCGATATGAATGGTCAAATAAATCATTTCTTCATCTGTTAACACATACGTATAGGTGCTCTCAATAAATTTCTTTATTTTCAATGCACAAGCATGTGCTTCTGGATACTTCTTATGTATCACTTGATATAGCTCGTCATCTGAAGAACTATCATAATGATTTCCTTTGACTAGCCGCTGAGCAAAGAACTTTAGATGTGTAATAAAACGGTAGAAATGCAGAGAATTTTCATTAAAATCTGTTTTGAAGTGATATCTTACAAGTGTTAGAATCTCTTGCATAATCTTTGTCATATCTTGTACAACAGGCATCTCTTCATTCAATTCCGCGTTAACAATATGAAGTGCCAAGAATCCAGCCTCATCTTCTGGTAAGATAAGACCAAATTGATCACAAATCATATTTAATGCTTCAAGTCCTACCTCATACTCATCCTTATACAGCTGCCTTGTTTCCCAAAGTAATCCATTCTTTATAGGTAGGTGGTTTCGAAAACGCTCCACCGCATGGTAAATGTGATCTGTTAAGTGTATATAAATGCTTTCATTTAATTTCTTTCCAAGCTTCAACTTTGCATAAGCAATTATCTTCTCTGTTACTTGCATATACTCTATAGGCATATCAGAAATCAAGGTTTTGAATTTCATCCTCATATCTTCGTTCTCTAATGTGAAGATCTTGTCAATTTGCTCATCATTAATCTTATCACCAACTCGTTTTTGAAAGGCGATTCCACGACCAATAACGATCACTTCTTGCTTGTCTTTAATCGAACTCACTGCATTATTATTTAAAATCTTCTCGATCTTCACTAGTTTACCTCCGATATATAGAGAAAAAGGCAAAACCCACCCCTTTTCATAAGGTAATCGGTTTTGCCTGATCTAACAGTTACAATCCGCTCTGTATACGCTTCCTACATTGTAACAAAAGATAGGAAGAATGGCAATAGCATTTTATATTTTGTGAGTACTTTCATTCCTATAGCCCTACCTACTACAACTCCAACAACTGCTTCTGTAATGCAAAAGGCAACTGAATCGATACAGTAGTTCCCTTATTCAACTCACTATAAAAACTCATCTTGCCTTTATGACTTTCAATCATTTTATTGCATGTCATTAAGCAGGTCCTGTTCCTTTTTCTTTTGTTGTAAAGAATGGCTCACATAGTGTGTCTATCCGTTCTGCTTCTATCCCGACTCCTTGGTCTCAGATCTCCATTTCAATGTTTCCAACGTCTAGATTTTGCACTTTTATGTAAACGATTCCACCAGTAGGCATTGCTTCCATCGCATTGCAATAGATTAATAAAGACTTGCTAACCTTTTTTCATCAGGTTCTAAGCGATTTATGTCTTCTTTCCTTTTTATCTTCTTGTATCCTGTTTGCAATCGGAGAACCCTTTCTTCTATTGTTGATAATGAGATGACTAAAGAAATGGTTTATTTTGGGCTAAATTAGGGTATGTGCAATAAGTAATAACCCAAGAATTGGATTTATATGTTTTTTTGCAAGATATAAAAGTCTAAAAATACTTAATTTATAAAGAGGTTTATTTGCATTTACTAGTGAAATAGTACACTAGGTTCTAAATTTTTCTAATAGATTACAATCGTTGAAATTTAATAGAAATCAAAATTTGAAGTAATCTTTTATAGTCATAGTTAAGGTAAACGGAGGTATAAAGTTGTGGCAAATCTCAAAATAAAGAATGACATTATTTATGTAAAAGGGTCCAAATTCATATACGTTTGCTTTTTAGTTCTGGGTATATTAGGTTTTTTAGTCGGCTGTTTCTTCCTTCTAAAAGTAGGATTTGCCTTCGAGTCTAATTATTCCCTATTTTATATTTTCGGCGGAATCGTCTTTACTCCTATATTTCTCTATTTATTTTTATGGTATTTACCTGGGTATAAGATTGGAAAAGTTTTCTTCAAAATTGAGAACGGAACCATTATAACTCCTAAAAGGACAATCCCTGCACGAGATATAAAGGATATTTATATCATAAGAAATGGTTTTAATTTAATGGAAGAAATGATTATCGAAACATATTCTGGAAAGAAAACTAAAGTCCGTACATACAATATTTTAAGTGAATTAGACATCAAATTAGTAATAGATAAATATCTTTACCCTTACCTATCAGATGAAACAAAGAAAACTTGGGATAAAAAGGTGAATTTAGATTATCTATTTACCATCACTAGTGTCGCACTAAAATAATTCAACACAAATTATAAAACTGAATTTTCTGCAACTTAATTTTTCCATAAAAAAATCCTTTATAATGGTTTGGTGGTAGTAACCTATCCAAATCCACAAT
>NZ_WEHU01000041.1 GCF_009183415.1 Bacillus sp. B1-b2
ATATTGGATTTGGATAGGTTACTACCACCAGACCATTATAAAGGATTTTTTTGTGTAATGGATAGAATGCAGAAAATTTAGATTAATTAAGTGTGATACGTTATTTTAATGCGACGCTAGTGTCAAAAACTATATCTAATATAGCTAAGATGATAGCCATAATCACTTGGGTCCATAGATTAATCTCTATGGAATGCATGAATTTATTTATAAAAGAGATGAGCATTAAATTTACTAAAAAGGAGATAACAAAGTATCCCATAGTAATCTGTGAATCATTCCATTTTTTTGAATGTACCATGAAGGCTTTCATCACTTTAACTAAGATATCACTGATAAAGCTAATTAGGAAATATGCAAGTACAAAAAGTATAATAGAACGAATGGAATCATAATGCACGCCTAATATGTTAAAAAGACCCACTGTTCCAAAAAAGAATAAACCCAATATGAAGGAGATTGAAGCAATGAGTAGGAAAGTAATAGTAATGATAATGAATAGTTTCATACGAAAGGTTTCTTCTTTAAAAGATTTATTATCACTCAATTTCTTTACCTCTTTTTCCATTTAGTTAATAGCTATATACGTTTTTTTTAGCAAAAGGTTTCTGAAAATATTATTAGTATGCTTATAAAATGTAAGGCTTGAATACATATAGGGTGCTTTCCTTTAATAAAGATGAGTGCCCTATTTCTTATTGTAAAGGAAGATTAGTTGAAAATTATCTTATTGAAACTTAGTTAAAGAAAATTCGTATAATAAGTACACTAGTGTAATGCGATAACTTGTTGTTATAGAGATAAAAGAGGGGAGGGAATTGTTAAAGGGATTAATATTTTTCTAAAAATTATTGATAACATTGGTTCTAGCGTTCCTGTTTTTCTGAAATATCGCATTTATGATATTTATGGAGTAGAACGAATACATGCAAAATATACAGGGTTTATAAAGAATCTAGATTTACTTAATGATGCTAATTTCGAGTATTTGTCTTTTTTAAAGCTCTTTTTTTATATAAGTACATATATATTATTTAATCCTATTTGTTAACAAATATATCTGGGGAAATTTCACTTTAAAGGGGAGAGGTTATATGATACAAATTCATGGTCTGACCCAACAGTTTTCAAATGGAAGAGGAATATTTGATGTAACCTTCGGGGTGGAAAAAGGAGAAGTGTTCGGATTCCTTGGACCAAATGGAGCTGGAAAGTCCACAACGATTCGTCATTTGATGGGATATATAAAGCCGCAAAAAGGAACTGCTATTATCCATGGATTTAATACCTGGGAACAACAAGAAAAGGCAAGAGAAAAAATAGGTTATTTACCAGGAGAAATTTCCTTTATGGATGGAATAAACGGATTGGAATTTATTAAATTAATGGCAGGAATGCAAGGACTAAAGGATAAGAAAAGGAGAAATGAATTAATTGATCGGCTTCAATTTGATCCTAATACACCAATTCGGAAAATGTCAAAAGGGATGAAACAGAAAGTAGGAATTGTTGTTACATTTATGCACAATCCTGAAGTATATATATTAGACGAACCATCATCAGGCTTAGACCCTTTAATGCAAAAAACCTTTATCGAGCTTGTATTAGAAGAGAAAGCAAAAGGGAAAACATTTATCATGTCTTCCCACAGTTTTGCAGAAATAGAGAGAACTTGTGATAGAGCTGCTATTATAAAAGATGGAAGGATAGTGACTGTAAAAAAAATTAATGATCTTCAATTTATGCAACGAAAAATTTATGATATTACGCTTGATAATAAAAATGATGTAGAAAAAATTCAAACTTCTAATTTAATCATTGAAAATACAAACGGAAACGTAGTTCGTATTGTGGTCCAGGGTGATTACAATGAGCTAATCAAAGAATTGTCTAAATGTAATGTTACAAATATAAGTAGTGTTAGTCAAAGTTTAGAAGATGTTTTTATGAATTACTATGACTCAAAGGAGGCTGGGAAATGAGTATGCCTCTTCTCATGCAAATGGTAAAACTGCATTTGAAAAACTTTCTTAGTTTTGGATTTGGCTCGGCATTCTATGTAGTTTTAATGACTTCTTTATATCCCTTGTTTGCAGATAATACTGAAGCAATAAACCAATTAATAAAGATACTTCCTGACAATCTGAAAAACGTACTTGGCTTTGATTCGTTAAATAGTTATGGTGGATTTATTTCTGCTGAATATTTCGGTCTGTTATTTCCTATTATTTTAGGTGTTTTTAGTGTAATGACTGCAACTCAATTATTGGCACATCTCGTTGATAGGGGGTCTATGGCTTATTTACTTTCTACAAAAGTTTCTCGTAGTCAAATAGCTTTTACTCAGGCATTAGTCTTGATTATCGGATTACTGCTTATAGTATTATTAACATTCTTAGGTGGTATCATTGCTGGAGAAATAATAATAGATGAACAATACTCACTTAACTTTAATGCATTTTTCCAGATAAACTTTGTTGGATTTCTATTGTTTTTTGTGGTTGGAGGATATTCTTTTTTAGTCTCATCTTTATGCAACGACGAAAAAAAATCACTTGGTATAGCTGGTGCTTTAACTTTTATATTTTATGGATTAGATATGGTAGGGAAAATCAGCTTGGATTTTGAATGGGTGAGGAACATAACACCTTTCTCATTATACAGTCCTAGTGAAATAGCAAGTGGTGATGCGGAGATATTCATACCTTCACTTATTCTTTTCGTAATTGGAATTTTTACTTATTCAGCAGCAATTGTCGTGTTTAAACATCGCAATTTACCACTTTAAGAATCAATACGTTCCATTAAAAAACAATACTTCATCGTTTGGAGAGGTGTCTGGTCGACTCCTACAGGAACTGCGAGATTGGAGGAAAGTGCTCAGCACTCGCCCTATGGAAAGCGACCAATAAGCCTCGGAAAACAGCGATAAATCTGCATTCAGTGGGTTTTCTATAGGAAGCTAAAAATAGTAGTGCTTTTTCAGTACCTCTCCTCAAACCCGTCAGGAGTCAAATGTTTCCCGCTTCATTCCAGGAGTTACTAATATAGTTTCAAATAAATAAAACCAAACAATTAAACGAAGGAATGAATGTGCTTTCCGTCTAATTGTTTGGCGTTATTGTTGACTAAAATACTTCTATCCAGCCTCATATTTTTTTAGATTTGTTTTTTGAAATAAGCAAGGTATGAGATAGAGTTCTTTCCTTTTAGTAAGTAATAATAAGAAAAAGTTATCTTCTACATTATTTCATTTCTTACAAGTAATACAATTTAAACACAATATCTTGTGGATGGTTCCCGAATTTTTTGCCGAAAAGAGTTGCTCCACCAACATATTCTGCATCTTCTTTCACTTCTATTCGGAAGGTCCAGCGATCAACGGTTTCATCTAGGTCATTGATGGTAATTTCAGAGATGGGATCTCCCTCAATATAAGTACCATGATTGGTAATTCGTAATGTCTTTAAAAGTCCATATTGATTTAGATTATGCGGCCACCAATCAGGAGTTAGCTTTCCTCTTGTGTCAGCGAAATCTCCAGGACTTCTCCATGTTCCTAGTTCTAATCCATTTAGAGAGAAGGTGATATCTGATGGCCAGTTGTCATTAGCAAATGGGAATTCTGAACACATCTCTAAACTGATTTCAAATTGTTGGATTTTTTCATCATTCTTTAAGAAGTTTGGGATATTGTATTGAATAAACCCTTGCGTAAACCATAGAATTTCAGCATCTACTCTTTTAGGATCCATAAAAAGCTTCGGTTCGTCTACTTTCCCAATGAAATCCTTCTCAGAGGCTAAGCCACAAGTAGGCTTTAAATCATAATCTGTGTAATGCCCAATAGGTACAGAAGTTTCATAACAAGCAAAAGAATGGTAAATCTTTTTTGGAAAGTTTATTTCAATATGATCTACCTTTAGCATGGAGATTTTTTGTAATCCTGATTTACCAGGAATCTTCTCTGTTTTAATTAAGCCTGCATCTTCTAGCTTTTTAACATGTTTTGTAACAATAGCACTACTTATTCCTAATTGTTCTGCAAGTTCTTTGATGTTCATTTTGTTTTTTGACAGTAGGCGAATGATGGTCATTCGAACTTCACTAGCCAATGCTTCATATACCACTAAAGATGAACTATCTATCCCCAGTTGCATGCAGTACCCCTTCTTTCGTATAGGTTAATGAAAACGTCTTTATTATATAAAAGATAACATGTAAATTAATCTCTGTAAATATTTTCTTAACAAATAGTTTGTTATTAACAAAAAGATTAATAGGGGAATGATTCTCAATTGGAAGTTTACTAGCTTGCTTTACTAAATGTTGTTTAGTTTTATATGTCTTAAGGCAGAACGAAAAGCACTAGGAGTCATTTGTTCTTGTTTTTTAAAGACTCTCATAAAATACTTTTCATCCTTAAAACCACAATCGATAGCTATTTTTGTAATAGAATCATTGGAATTTAATAACAGAGACTTAGCTTTATCCAATCTAGCTTGCAGGATAAATTGACTAATAGTCATTCCCGTATTTTTGGAAAAGGTATGAGACAAATAGGCCTTGTTATATCCAAAATGATTAGCGATATCCTCTATTGTTAAAGAGTTAGTAATGTTCATTTGTATCCACTCCATGACAAAATGTAAGAAGCGGTGACGCGGTTCTTTCAGAATTTGAACTTCTTGACTTAACCGTGCTGCTTCACTTATTTCTAATAGAATACTTGTTACTAAATAATGAAGGAATGCTTTATTGAACTGTACTGATTTCATGCCTGATATAAGTTGATTGATAAGAATAATAGCTTTAGATAGATTTATAGTAGTCGAAAATAATGGCAACGATATCTCCGCTATCTGTTGTTCATCTGAGGGAAGGGGTAGCATGGTAAATTCCTTCGTGTCTTGAGGAAATTGAAAATGAAACCAATAAAAAGACAAGCCTTTATTGGAGGTTTTATGTCCTCTAAAAGAAACTCCTGCAGGGATGTAAATAAAGTCATTTTCTTTTATTTCATATGTAAGATTGTCTACCTCTAAAAAAAGTATTCCAGAGATACCTATAATGATCTCTTCATTTGGGTTTTTACGAGGAGCGTGTGCCCATGGAACGTCCGAAACAAATAATCCAGCTGAATGAAAAGTCACAGGGCCATTTATAATTTTGTGTATATTATCATTAATCATGAATTTCCACTCCCTTTTGATAAAAATATTAGCAGGTTCATCTAGCTTTTGTCCACCATATCTATAGCCTATTCTACTTACAGATAAAGTAGAAACAGGTAGAATAATGAAAACGATATCATTATATTGCTATTAGGAGTGAAACAGATGTTAAAAGAACTTGCACTAAGTCAGGCAAAATTAAAGGATTCCTTTTGGAGTTATTACGTTAACAATATCAAGGAAAAGACAATTCCTTATCAATACAAAGTAATGGATAACAGTATTGATATTAACATTGAACGAGAAAGGGAAGATGAGAGTCTACCTGCAGAGAAAAGTAATGCTATTGAAAACTTTCGTATAGCAGCTGGAATTAATGAAGGAGAGCATTATGGGTGGTTCTTCCAAGATAGTGATGTGTATAAATGGTTAGAAGCAGTTGCTTATAGCTTGGAAATAACGCCAGATAAAGAACTTGAAGAGCTTGCAGATAGTGTTATTGAGCTCATCGGTAAGGCACAGGAAGAAGATGGATATTTAGATACTTTCTTTCAATTAAAGTTTCCGAATTTAAAATATAGAGAGCTGCATTATAGTCATGAGCTATACTGTGCAGGGCATTTAATTGAAGCTGCCATTGGTTATACAGAAGCGACAGGTAAAAGTGAGCTTTTAACGATTGCATTAAAGGTAATTGATCATATAGAAGCACATTTCGGATATGAAGAAGGTAAGATTCAAGGTGCAGATGGCCATCAAGAAATTGAGCTAGCTTTAGTAAAGCTTTATGAGTTCACAGGGGAAAAGAAATACTTAGCATTAGCGAATTTCTTTACAGATATAAGAGGAAAGGATCCTAAATTCTACGAAAAACAAGTAGAACAAAATAATAGAGATGGACTATCGGATAGCCATCCAAGAATTAATTTAACGTATCTACAGGCATATACACAACCAAAAAATCAAACAACCGCAGAAGGTCATGCTGTTCGTATGCTTTACATGGCAACTGGAATGGCGAGAATTGCTAAGCATACGAATGATGAAGAGCTATTACAAGCTTGTAAACATATATGGACAAATGTCACTACGAAAAAAATGTATGTCACTGCAGGAGTTGGTTCAACAGTTCATGGCGAAGCATTTACAGGAGATTATGATTTACCAAATGATACGATGTATTGTGAAACCTGTGCATCTATTGCATTAATCTATTTTGCTTACGAATTATTTAAAATTGAACCAAAGGCAGAATATATGGCAGTTATTGAGCGGGCTTTATACAATGGTATATTATCTGGAGCAGCAATTGATGGAGAACATTTCTTTTATGTAAACCCATTAGAGGTATATCCAGCTTTTAGTAAGCAAAATCCAGGTCAAGGTCATGTGAAAACACAAAGACCTGAATGGCTCGGCTGTGCATGTTGTCCGCCTAACTTTGCACGTACTATTGGTTCTATTCAACGCTACTTATATACATGGGATCAAGAAAATAAAACGGTTTATAGCAATCTATTTGTTTCTAGTGAAACACAAATAGAAGACTTAAAGGTAGAGCAGAGAACAGAATTCCCAAAGAGCAACAGAGTTAGCTATTATTTATCAAGTAATGGGAAAGAAGTTACCTTTAAAATCCGCATTCCAGAATGGACCAAAAATGCCATTATACGTGTAAATGGAGTACAGCAAGCATTGAATCTGGATAATGGTTATGCCGTTCTTAAAAAGGTATGGGAGGAAGAAGTGATAGAGCTTACCTTTGAAACACCTATATTCGCGATTACGGCAAACCCTAATGTAGTATCAGATGTTAACAGACTTGCTGTACAAAGAGGACCATTTGTTTATTGTGCAGAATCAATTGATAACGAGGATAAACTACAAACATATCATGTAAATGTAGAAAAAATTGCTTTGGGAGAGGTAATGTATAAAGAAGAGGTTTTAAATGGAGTTACACAAATAAAAATCGAGGCGAAAAAAGAAATGCTGCATGAAAGTTGGGAGAGCAATCTCTATCAATTTAATTATCAAGCGGAAATGGAGAAAAGTAGTATCACCCTTATTCCTTATTATGCATGGGGAAATAGAGGAGAAGGAGATATGTTAGTGTGGTTGTATAAATAAGTGCAAGATTAGATCATAAGTTTCTTAACAGAATAACCCTTCTAAACGAAGTACACCAAGTGTTTAGCTTCGTTTAGAAGGGTATTCTCATTTGTGATAGGTGTTATATTTCCAAATCTTTGATATTATATTCATACTATCATTCTAAGAGGGTGTGACAATGGAGAATAGTAAAACAATCTATCTTATACGACATTGTGAAGCGGAAGGACAAGGTCCAGATGCAGCATTAACCTTGAAGGGGAAAGAGCAATCTATCCAGTTAGCAAATTTATTGAAAGAAAAGGGAATTCAGTTGGTGATATCTAGTACTTATAGAAGAGCAATGGAGTCCATTCGACCTTTAACAGTAGGGTTAAACATTTCTATTCTTCAAGATGAACGGCTGGTGGAAAGAGTTCTTAGTCCTGTTAGTATAGAAAATTGGCAATTTCACTTAGAGGAATCTTTTGCAGATTTAGATCTTATCCTAGAAGGAGGAGAGTCTAGTATTCAGGCTATGAATAGAGGTATACTGGCTATACAAGATTATTTAAATAGATTAGAAGATACTCTTGCCATTATGACACATGGAAACTTATTAGCTTTACTATTAAAGTATTATCAAGCATCTATAGGGTATTATGAGTGGAAAAAGTTGACGAATCCAGATGTATTTAAACTGACTATAGGGAAGAATCAGGTGTTAATAAATAGAGTATGGAGGAATTAGCATAAACAAAATGAAAAACCTTTATCGTCCATTTAATATGTTAAATTTATGTAGTTAACAATTAGATATTCAGTTAAAACTAGAGAAAACAAAGAAGTAGATACAAAGGAGGAGCAAGAATGAACATACGAAAAGCTACCCTTTCTGATGTTAAAGGAGTTGCGAAGGTTCAAGTGGATAGCTGGCGTTCTACTTATAAAGGAATTGTACCAGATGACTATTTAACTAGCTTATCTTATGAGAAAAGAGAGGAGCTTTGGCAGAAGGTCATCCCTAATGGAAGTGTATTTGTTGCTGAAAATGAGCGTGGGGAGATAGTGGGTTTTGCAAACGGTGGTGTAGAAAGAAGTGGAAAATATAGAGGATATGAAGGAGAACTTTATGCTATATATTTGTTAGAGGATTATCAAGGACAAGGGATTGGAAAATTATTGGTAAATAAAGTGGTAGAATACTTAAAGGAAATAGGGTATAACACTATGATTATTGCAGCACTTGAAGAAAATCCAGCATGCCAGTTTTATGAAAAGATTGGTGGCGAGATAATAGGAAAGGAAGAAGTTGATATAGGAGGAAAGAGATTGATAGAAGTGATATATGGATGGTCTGCGTTTTGACTTTCTTCAAGATTTTACAAAAAAGGGTTGCTTTTTTCTTTTTTTTCAAATAGAATTTATAAATGTTAAATAATTTGATTAACTACTGCTGTTGATGCATTTTTTTACTCAACAAATCGTAATGGTTACGATTTGTGTACGGAGGTGATATAGTTGAAAGAAAGTAAGATACCCGTAACGGTTTTAAGTGGTTATCTTGGATCAGGAAAAACAACTCTCCTTAATCATATTCTTTCTAATAGAGAGAATTTAAAGGTAGCAGTAATTGTTAATGATATGTCTGAGGTAAACATAGATGCTACTTTAGTAAAACAAGGTGGTTTTTCTAGAACAGATGAAAAACTAGTCGAAATGCAAAATGGTTGTATCTGCTGTACGCTTAGAGAAGATTTAATAAAAGAGGTAGAAAAACTTGCCGCACTTGGTGACATAGATTATATCGTTATAGAGTCTAGTGGAATCAGCGAGCCAATTCCTGTAGCTCAAAGCTTTAGCTATGTCGATGAAGCGGTAGGAATTGACTTATCACAATTTTGTACCTTAGATACTATGGTAACTGTACTAGATGCTAATCGCTTTTGGCATGATTATGCATCAGGAGAAACGTTATTAGAACGTAAGCAAGCAGTAGATGAATTAGATGAAAGGGAGGTGGCAGACTTATTAGTGGATCAAATTGAGTTTGCAGATGTTCTTATTTTGAACAAGACGGATTTGGTCTCCAAAATGGAACTGGCTGAATTGAAGGCAGTTATACAAAAGCTTAATCCATGTGCCAAGATAATAGAGAGTCACTATTCTTGTGTACCATTAAAAGAAGTCTTACATACTGGACTTTTTGATTTAGAAACAGCTAGTCAAAGTGCTGGATGGATAAAAGAGTTGAATGAAGAGCATATTCCAGAAACAGAAGAGTATGGTATATCTTCCTTTGTTTATCGTAAAAATAAGCCATTTCATCCTGAAAGGCTAATGAATTGGATAGAAAATTGGCCGAAGGAAATAGTGCGTGCAAAAGGATTTATTTGGTTAGCCTCAAGAAATGATATAGCGGGGTTACTTTCACAAGCAGGACCATCCCTGACAATAGATGGGGCTGGCTTTTGGGAAGATACATTTTTAGAGCCAAAACAATCCCACGAAAATCGTCTAACTGAATTAGTGTTTATAGGGATAAAGATGAATCAAATGAAGATAGTAGAAGACCTGAATCATTGTTTACTAACAGAAGAAGAAATGAAGATGGACTGGACCCAGTTTACTGATCCAATACCACCATTTGTAATATAAAAAATATACCTATAGGAGAACAAGGAAATGAGAGTGAATATCACTTTAGCATGTACAGAAACAGGAGACAGAAACTATATTACAACGAAGAATAAGCGAACAAATCCAGATCGTATCGAATTGATGAAATACTGCCCAAGGTTAAAAAAACGTACATTACACCGTGAAACGAAGTAGGAAAAAATTTTTAAGATGTAAATCGTAATAATTACGTTTTAATATTAGGAAAATGGAGGAAAAAGAATATGGCAAAAAAATCAAAAGTAGTAAAACAGAAAAAACGAGAAGCAATGGTGGAGAAATATGCTGCACTACGAATGGAATTAAAAGAAAAAGGAGATTATGAAGCATTAAGAAAATTACCTAGAGATTCTTCTCCAACTCGCTTAAAAAGTAGATGTGAGGTAACTGGGAGACCAAGAGGTTATCTAAGAAAATTTAAAATGTCTCGTATTGCTTTTAGAGAATATGCCCATAAAGGTCAAATTCCTGGTGTGAAAAAATCAAGTTGGTAAGAATAATAAAGCCGTCAGATATTTGACGGTTTTATTTTAACAAGAAGGAGGGAATAAAATGGCCGACACTCATCCTGCTTTAGTGAACTTGCTGTATCGAAGTGCTATTTCTAGTTTGCCAGCTAATAAACGAGAAATATATCAGTATATAGAAAGCAAAGAACTGGAGTTAGAAGAACTAGCAGTAAGTGAAAAGCATTTTGTTCAATTAATGTATAATCATTCTCCCTTCAAGGAGGCCGCAAGATATTTCTCCTTGGACATAGCCACTGTAAAGAAAATAATGGATGAGGCTCAAGCTGAAATTGATTCTGTGATAGTAAGAAGAATAAATGGACTTAAATGGATTGATTATTCTGCTGATGGAAAGCAATCAAGCAAGCATCCAAGAAAGAAGTGGACCTTTGTATTTGTATCATAGTTAAAGGAGAATGTTCATGTTAGAGTGGATCATTATAGGTGGAGGCGTACAAGGTGTAACACTTGCTCTGCATTTGCTAAAATCCAAAAAAGTCACAATAGATAAGCTTGCCATTATAGATCGAAACGCAGAACCTTTAGTGAATTGGAAACAGAATACGAAGAAGATCTCCATGCCTTTTTTACGTTCTCCTTTTGTACATCACTTAGATGAAGATCCTTACAGTCTTCAAACATATGTAAAGAAGCATGCTTATACTAAACAAACGGTGTTTTATGGACCTTATAAGCGACCATCTTTATCTTTGTTTAACGAGCATTGTGATTTTCTTGTTAAGGAAATGTCACTTAAAGACGCATGGGTTAAAGGTGATGTTTCAAAGGTGATGAAAAGTAGGGATGGGTGGCAAGTTGAACTAAAAGATGGACAGAAGGTTTTATCTAAAAAAGTGGTCATAGCTATAGGCGTTGGTGAGCAACTGAATATTCCAAGCTGGGCATCTCCATTAATAAAGCAAAGCCAAAATATTTTTCATATTTTTAATAAAACCCTTTTAAATACAGAACAGTTGGAAAGAGATATTGCTATAGTTGGTGGCGGAATTACAGCAGCACATTTAGCCATTAAATTAAGCCAATTATTCCCTAAGCAAGTTACATTATTAATGAGACATCCATTTCGAGTGCATGATTTTGATAGTGATCCAGGTTGGTTAGGTCCTAAGAAGCAAAATGCTTATCAGAAATTAGATAGCTATTTACATAGAAGGAACGAAATTACGACAGCGCGAAATAAGGGATCTGTGCCAAGGGAGATTTACATGAAACTAAAAGCACTTGAAAAGAGAGAAAGCTTATCCATTAAAGATATAGAAATAAGTCAAGGAGAAAGAGAGAATAATAAGCTCCTTTTATTGGACAAAGATAATGAGCTAATTGTAAAAGCTGGTACGGTATTATTAGCAACAGGTTTTTTGCTAGCTTTACCTGGTCGAGAATGGATAGAACCAATGGTGAACTCCTATAAATTACCGACTTCAGAATGTGGATATCCTATTGTCAATCATGACCTTCAATGGGATAAAGATTTATATGTTACAGGTGCTTTAGCAGAGCTAGAAATTGGTCCTATTGCTCGTAATATATCAGGTGCAAGACAAGCTGCAGAGAGAATAATAAACTGCTTATAAAGGATAAGGGAGGACTAGTGACATGACAAAAAGAATACCAGTTACTGTTTTAAGTGGATATCTAGGATCAGGAAAAACGACTTTGCTAAACCATATTTTAAACAATCGAGAAGGATTGAAAGTAGCCGTAATTGTAAATGACATGAGTGAAGTGAATATAGATAGTGAGCTAGTTCAAACACAAGGAGGTTTCTCTCGAACAGAGGAAAAGTTAGTAGAAATGTCCAATGGGTGTATTTGCTGTACTCTGCGAGAAGATTTACTTGTGGAGGTAGAAAAGCTAGCAAGCCAAGGAGATATTGACTATATTCTAATTGAATCTTCTGGTATAAGTGAACCTGTCCCAGTTGCTCAAACTTTTTCTTATATTGATGAAGAATTAGGAATTGATTTAACAAAATTTTGTCAGCTAGATACAATGGTAACAGTAGTAGATGCTTACCGATTTATGCATGACTTTGAATCAGGGGATTCACTTCTAGATCGAAAAGAAGCTATAAGTGAAGTAGATGATAGAAATATTGCGGATTTATTATTAGATCAAATAGAGTTTTGTAATGTATTACTTCTAAATAAATGCGATTTGGTACAGGAAGAAGATTTAGCAAAACTGGAGCAAGTGATTAAAACATTACAGCCAGAAGCAAAGATAATTCGGACGATTAATAGTGAGATTGACCCAAGAGACATATTAAATACGAATTTATTTGATTTTGATAAAGCAAGTGAATCAGCAGGTTGGTTAAAGGAGCTTAACATAGGAACAGCAAATCATACTCCTGAAACAGAGGAATATGGCATCAGTTCATTTGTTTATGCAAGGAAAAGACCATTTCACTCTACTAGATTTAATGATTGGTGTGGAAGTATGCCAATACAAATTGTACGTGCAAAAGGAATTGCATGGTGTGCCTCAAGAAATAACTTAGCACTTCTATTATCTCAAGCAGGTCCATCTGTGAAGATTGAACCTATTTCGTATTGGGTAGCTTCTCTTCCTGAAAACAGACAAAAAGAGATATTACAATATAATCCTACACTAAGAGAAAACTGGGATAATGAGCATGGCGATCGTCATACCAAACTGGTGTTTATTGGTATAGATTTAGATGTAGATTTAATTACAAAAGAATTAGATGAGTGCTTGTTAACAGATGAAGAGTATCATAGTGATTGGTCTTCCTTAAATGATCCGTTTCGCTGGAGTATTTCTGCTAAATAATAAATGGTTAATCACGTTAAAAGAAGAAGGATAAACACCTCCCTTAAATCGTAATAATTACGATTTAAGGGAGGTTTACTTATAGTCATTTTGGTTTTATGAACAAAAATGCAATCTTGCTGAGGCTAAACCTTTTTAAAGGAGTTTTACGAACATACTTAACACTATATTATGTAAGAAGCCTTGGGGATAAAAGAAAACAAACCTCAAGGCTACACTCCATACTATTACAATTTTACAATTTATGAAGTAAGTTTTTCTACAATCATTCTTTTTCCAGTGTTTAGGGTAAATTCAAAGCGATCTGTGTTGTTATTATTATAAAAGAAATGATGATTGACACTACATAATCCTTCTTCATTATCAAAAATCATCATGTTTACTCCGTTTTTTCTTTTTTCGTCTTTTACAAAGGTAAGGTGATTATAACAATAAATACAATCATAAATAGAAAACTTCATGGAATTTAACGTTGTGATAAATTGGTAAAAACAATCATCGCTAAGCTCATTTAATAATTCCTCTAACGCGAAAACAAGATGCTTCCTAATACGTATTGTGTCATCATTACTTAAAAAATGTACTGAATCAGATATATTCACTTTGCCATCTTCTAATAAGATTCCTTTTCTCCATCTATTAAAAGAGAATATTTCTATTTCCTGATGATTATATTCTTCTAGCATGGAAGCATCTTCTGTTCCCTCATCAAAAAAGATCCACTGTTCATTAATGTATTCAACAGAACCTTTAGTGAAGGCACGGGTTTGAAATTCGATAAGTTTAGCTCTCTGCTGATTTTTCATTGTAAACCTCCCAAAATACACATACATAAATACTTTTTAGACATTAAAACGTACTTTTATAACCCATTTGTCTTTTTCTTTCTATAAATTTTAAGAAAGGCTTATTTTAGAAAGTTTGCTCTTTTTGTTTCAAAAAAAATTTTATAGGACAAATAACCATTTTTTATTGGGCGCATATGATACTCCATACTGATTGGTATCTAATCACTAGTTCCCACGAAAGGAAGGATGATTGTCGATGTGTGGAATAACAGGTTGGGTTGATTATAAGAAAGATTTAAGAAAAGAATCGGAAACGGTAGAAGCAATGGCAGAAACACTGTCAAAAAGAGGTCCTGATGACACAAATATCTGGACGCGATTGCATGTAGGATTTGGTCATAAACGATTAGTAGTGGTTGATCCACTGAATGGTATTCAACCAATGACAAAAGAAAAGCAAGGATCGAATTATACAATTTGCTACAATGGTGAGTTGTACAATACAGAAGATATTAGAAAAGAACTACTAATAAAAGGATATTCATTTAATGGTCATTCTGATACAGAAGTTTTACTTGCTTCCTATATCGAATGGGGAGAAGAATGTTTACAATACTTAAATGGAATTTTTGCTTTTGCTGTTTGGGATGAATTGCGTAATTCTTTATTTATTGGTCGAGATCGATTAGGGGTAAAACCACTATTCTATACAGAGGTAGGAACTAGCTTCATCTTTGGTTCCGAAATTAAAGCATTGCTTGCAAATCCAAATGTTAAGTCAGAATTAGATCGTGAAGGCTTAGCAGAAGTATTTGCACTCGGACCATCTCATACACCTGGTAGTGGCATCTTTAAAGGAATAAAAGAATTGCGTCCAGGGCATGCATTAAAATTCTCTCAAGAGGGTTTAAAGGTATGGCGCTATTGGAATGTAAAAAGTGAAGAGCATACAGATACATTTGATGAAACCGTAGAAAAAGTAAGATTCTTATTTAAAGATGCTGTAACGAGACAACTGGTATCAGATGTACCTCTAAGCACTTTTCTTTCTGGTGGTGTAGATTCTAGTGCTATTACAGCAATCGCTGCAACTGAATTTGCCAATAGTGGTAAAGGACCGCTGCATACGTATTCGATTGATTATGAAGGAAACGATAAATTCTTTAAAGCGAATGAATTCCAGCCGAATTCAGATGGAGTCTTTATCAAGAAAATGACAGATACATTTGGTACTATTCATCACAATTGTGTGATTACACAGGATACTTTAGCTGAATTTTTACATGAGGCAGTAACTGTTCGTGATGTTCCTGGAATGGCAGATGTGGATTCTTCTTTATTATGGTTTTGTCGTGAAATGAAAAAGGATTTTGTTGTAAGTTTATCTGGAGAATGTGCTGATGAAATCTTTGGTGGGTACCCATGGTTTAGAAGAGAAGCGGATTTGCAAAGAGGTGGCTTTCCATGGATGAGATCTATTGAGGAACGTCAAAATCTGTTGAAAGATTCTTGGAGCTCTAAATTAAACTTAAAAGATTATATGATGGATAAATATAATCAAACCATTGCAGAAACTCCTAGGTTAGAGGGAGAAAGCAAAGAGGAAGCAAAGCGTAGAGAATTATTTTATCTAAACCAATTATGGTTTATGACAACATTATTAGAGCGCAAAGATAGAATGAGTATGGGAGCAAGTCTAGAAGTGCGTGTACCTTTCGCAGATCACCGTTTAGTTGAATATGTTTGGAATGTACCTTGGGAAATGAAGAATTATATGGGTAGAGAAAAGGGATTATTACGTAAAGCTCTAGAAGGAATTCTACCTGATGAAGTACTTTATCGTAAGAAGAGTCCTTATCCAAAAACGCATAACCCAATCTATACAAAAACAGTGACTGATATGTTAACAACGGCTTTAGATGATAAGAGCTCTGCATTGTACGAATTCTTTAATCAAGAGCAATTAAAGAATATTATTGATACTCAAGGTTCTGCATTTAAAGAACCATGGTTCGGACAATTGATGACAGGACCACAGTTATTAGCACATTTAGTACAGATCCATCATTGGTTTAAGGATTATAATATAAATGTGGTAGATTAAGGTTAACAGGGTAGGCTGTATGTCAGTCTACCCCGATGTATGTATGGATTGTTTGTTTTTCTTTCTTTTCTTGAGTAATAAGAGGAATAATAAAAAGCTTGGTATGATGAACTGCAAGGGTACATTGAGTAAGAATGGCAAGACCTCAAAAGCTTCTGTAATGTGGTCTATATAGCTTAAGCTAATGAAGATGGAAAACATCGAGATAATACAAATGGCTGGCCCAATGAAATATCAATAAGGGAGCTTAAATACATACTCTACACCTTTTAAGCCTCCGAAAATAAAGATAGAGCCTTTGACTATAAAACCCCACGGAAAGCGAACCTCTGTAACGGAAATCATCCCCATATTCAGTTAGTTCATTACCTATGCAAGTTCTCGACAAACTAATGCCACCTAAATTATTCGAATTTTAATGGACACAATCTTTTTTTTACAAATTGAAACCTCAGTATGCGCTGAGGTTTCTTTAGAGTATTAAAAGTTTTATTGTTAGAAGAATAATGATTCGGTTATCTGAAAAATTACTTCCTAAAAACAATGTATTGTCTAAACAATTTCTTCTTTAACAATAACGGGTTTTGGTTTTTGTTGTTGGAAGAGAAAGAAGAATACTCCAGCTAATACAAGGATTCCACCGACTATTTGCCAAGGTACTAATTTTTCATTTAATAGGATGACTGCTAATAGAGTAGCTCCAACGGGCTCACCTAGTATACTCATAGATATAGTCGTAGCATTCACATAATTTAATAACCAGTTATTAATAATATGTGAAAGGGTAGGCACGATTGCTAGTAATAAGAAGATTCCCCACTCATTAAGAGAGTACCCAGTAAGTGCCACACCTGCAACAATATTATAGATTGTGAGAACACATGCAGCAAAAAAGAAAACGGTAAATGTATAAATCCAATGGGTCATTTTTTTTATGATATTCTGTCCGATTAATAAGTAACCTACAACGGCAATTACGCTTAAGAAGGAAAGGAAATCTCCTAATAAAGCAGTGTTACTCAACCCAATATCTCCCCATCCAATCATCACTGCTCCTATAATGGCAATGCCCATTGTCATAATAGCTTGAGCAGTTGATCTTTCTCTAAAGAAAAGAAATCCACCTAATAAAGAAACAATTGGTTGTAGTGCTAGAATAATAGTCGAGCTTGCTACGGTTGTAAATTTCAATGAACTAAACCATAAAGCAAAGTGAAGAGCTAGAAATGTCCCAGAGAAAAATAAAAAGGACCAGTCTCGTTTTTGCAGCTTCTTAAAATCATGCTTATGTATAAAAACCATTGGTAACATGAGAAGACATGCTAGCCACATACGATACATACTCAAGATGGTAGCAGGTGCATCAGACCACTTTACAAAAATAGCAGAAAAAGAGATAGCTATAATGGACACTAAAAGAGGAAAACCAATAGATTTTCCTGAAGCTTGCTGATTCAATTAATTCCCTCCAATGTTCAATCAGTAATATATTAGTAAATCATAGTATGATTTATGTAGAGATACAATCCTTTTTACAGAAAAAAGAGAAGAACTTTATTTAAGTCCTTCTCAGCTTGTAGAGAAAGTATATTAGAAAGATCAAATAGAATTTTTATCCAGATGATTGGAGTGGAAGGGGTGAGACTCCTGTGGGATCTGCGAGACAGCTGAGACCCTGCAGGCCAAAGGCAGACCGCGGCTCAGCGCGAGCCCCACGGAAAGCGAACCCCTGTAACGGAAATCATCCCCTTATTCAGTGGATTGATTAAATATACTACTTTATATTCGCACTCTATTACATTGAGGGCTTTCTCGACAGCCTGAGAAGAACTTTAGATTTAAGTCCTTCTTTTTTTAGTTTTAATATTGTCCTTTTATTCATTCATCTCACCTGGACAAATTCATAATTCATATCAAAGTGAAGAATGCTACTCTCAAAAGGGCCAAGGATTACTGCAAGGTCGTCTGATTCGGCTGCATATTCTTCTTCTGTGAGTAAGAGGGAAATCTTTTTACCCCGAAGCGGAAAAGGTAAAAGATATTGTGTTTCTTCTGCACTTTTATTTAGGATAGTAAGGAGAATTTCTCCTTTAGTTTGAGTGAGATATGCTATACAACTGTTAGAGGCTGGTAAGTAACAGAATTCACTATTATTGGTGAACAAAATACTCTGCTTTCTAACTTGAATAAGTCTTTTTATATAAGCTTTTAACTCTAAGTCTTGTTTGTTGTCATCCCAAGGCATGCATTTTCTACAACCAGGATCACTGCCACCACCCAATCCAACTTCATCTCCATAATAAATACAAGGAGAGCCTGGATGAGTAAGCAAAAATGTAAATAAGAGTTTTACTCGTTCTTTGCGATAACTGCATTCATGTAAAATTCTAGGGGTGTCGTGACTACCTAATATATTAAATAATACCTGGTTTATTGGCGTAGGATAAGCATAATAATTAGTTGTCATCTCATTGGTGAATTGCACAGCTGTAATCATATCGTATGCAAAGAACTGTAAGGCTTTTGTTAAAAATGGATAATTCATAGTTGAGTCAAATTGATCTCCGCGAAGCCATGGAAGCGAATCATGCCAAACCTCTCCAAGGATAAACAAGTCGGGTTTTAATTTTTTTACAACGGTTCGAAATTCTCTCCAGAAATCATGATCAATTTCATTTGCTACATCTAATCTCCAACCGTCAATATTACATTCTATAATCCAATGCTTTGCTACATGCAATAGATACTCTTTTACTTCATGATTTGCCGTATTAAATTTAGGCATTTGTTCATAAAAACCGAATGTATCATAGGTTAGATTTTCCTTTTCCTTTAAAGGGAAGTGGTGTATGTGAAACCAATCTTTATAACGAGATGATTCACCATTGTCTATTACATCTTGAAAAGGAGGGAACTCATATCCACAGTGATTAAAAACAGCATCTAGCATGACTCGAATATGCCGTTTATGGCACTCTTCTACTAACTTTTTTACCATTGCTGTATCACCAAATTGAGGATCAATCTGTAAGTAGTCTATAGTATCGTATTTATGATTACTTTTTGCATGAAAAACTGGAGTGAGATAGATACCGTTAATACCTAAATCTTGTAGATAGTCTAAAGCATCTATTATTCCTTGAATATCCCCACCGAAAAAATTATCATAACTCGGTTCCTCTTGTCCCCATGCTATCGTTGCATTCGGATTTAATGAGGAATCTCCATTCCGAAATCTTTCGGGGAAAATTTGATACCAAATAGTTTGATGAACCCAAGATGGTGGAGTGAAAACATCTTTTTTATGTAAATAAGGCATACAAAAATAGAAGCCAGGATTCTCAGGTACAAATGGAAAGAAGCCCTTTTCTGTATAGGTTATATGATCATAGTTAGAGAATAAAGTGAAGCCATAGCGTACTCTTTTTTGGTTAACTAAAGTACCTTGCCAATAATCAAATAAAGAATCATTGCCAACTTTTTTCATTTCTATTCGATGGGTATTCCAGCGATAATCGCTTATTTCATATTGATCTCCATATATTAGCTCTATCTGATCAATATTATCTTTTTTTGTTCGTATACGAATTTGTAGCGTACTTTCATCTAATAAATAACAGTAATTATCTCCACTTCTGTGATAAATAGATGGTAAATCTATGGTCATTTCTCCAACACTCCCTAAAATCTCTATTATTTATTCACTAGTTTTGACAAATTATAGAGATTTTAAAAAGGAAGTAAAAAAAAAGAAGAACGAGCTAATTAACCCGTTCTTCTTCGTATCATCCGTTAACCACATGTCCACCGTTTACATGGATTACTTGTCCTGTAACATAAGAGGAATCTTCACTTGCTAGGTATACATAAGCTGGTGCAAGCTCAGACGGTTGTCCAGCACGCTTAAATGGTGTATCTCCTCCAAATACAGATACTTTCTCGCTATCAAAGGTAGAAGGAATAAGCGGAGTCCATATTGGACCAGGAGCTACTCCGTTCACACGAATTCCTTGTTCGGCAAGTGATTGAGATAAAGATCGTGTAAAGGAAGTAATAGCTCCCTTAGTTGAAGAGTAATCTATTAGCGTTTCATTTCCTTTATAAGCAGTGATAGAAGTTGTATTAATAATAGAATCACCAGTTTGTAGATGTGGTAGAGTAGCTTTTGTTAAATAGAACATAGAAAAAATATTGGTTCTAAATGTTTTTTCAAGCTGTTCTGCTGTAATGTCTAGTAATGACTGCTGCGGATGTTGCTCTGCAGCATTATTCACAAGAATATTCACTTTACCAAACTCTGATATCGTTTGCTCTACGACTTTTTTGCAGAAGGTTTCATCTCCTATATCTCCAGAAATGGTTAAACATTTTAACCCTTCTGCCTCCACCATTTCCTTTGTTTTTTGGGCATCATCATGCTCGTTTAAATAGACAAGCACTACATCTGCCCCTTCTTTTGCATAATAAACTGCTACAGAACGGCCAATACCACTATCTCCACCTGTTATAATGGCTACTTTTCCTTTTAATTTTTCGGATCCCTTATAATTGGGATTTACATCCTTTGGTAGGGGATTCATTTCTGTTTGGATTCCTGGTTGTTGGTTTTGATGTTGAGGGGGAAAGGTTTGTTGTATATTTTGATTTGTACTCATTTAATCCACTCCTTTTGATTTCATGTATGTATGTTATTTTTCCCTATTTCAGTTTCCTAAACGTGGAAAAAATAGGATGGAGTAGGAGAGTGAAGCTGAAAAAAGATGGATCCTGTGTAAGAATCCATCTTTTAATATTATCGATAGTTAACAAATTGTACATCTATGGAGATTTTTGATTCGTCTTTTACAGCTGCAATAATCTTTTGAAGATCATCGCGACTTTTAGCTGTCACTCGAATTTGATCATCTTGTTGCTGACTTTTTATTTTAAGGCCACTGTTTTTAATTAAAGCATTAATGATTTTAGCATTATCTCTGTCAATTCCTTGAACTAATTTAGCTCTTTGGCGTACAGTACCACCAGATGCTCCTTCGATTTTTCCGTAGTCTAGATTTTTAATAGGAATATTACGCTTGAACATTTTGCTAATAAGCACATCTTTTAGTTGTTCTAATTTATACTCATCATCTGAAACAAGAACTAATTCTTCTTTCTCTAATGAAATAGAGCTTTTACTTCCTTTAAAATCATAGCGGTTCTGGATTTCTTTCATAGCAAGTTGAACGGCATTTGTTACTTCCGCAAAATCAACCTTTGACACAATATCAAATGAACTTTCTTTCGACATATATACCCTCCTGAATTATAAGACTTTGCTGTTAGTTAGCTAATCTCATTTCTTTTATGTTTGTATTATAGTAAAATATAGCAGTTGTCACAACTTTGGGCATTGATTAATCAAGTTTAGGGAATAAAATTAGTGAATACTATAGTTGCGAATATAGATGAGTAATGAATAATGAGGAGGAAAAAGAGTGTCATTAAGAGATTATATCGGACAAGTAGAAATTTTAACCGTTGCAAGAATCGCTAGTTTTGGTTACTTTTTAACAATAGAGGAAGAAGGAGAAGATGTGCTTCTTCATTTTACGGAAACTGATCAAGAATTTGAGGTTGGAGATGAAGTAAGGGTATTTATTTATAGTGATAATCAAGGTCGTGCATGTTCAAGTACCCATATACCATCCATTGCAGTTGGAAAATATGATTGGGTAAAGGTAACAGATCGTAAAGAAGGCCTTGGCTGTTTCTTTGATATCGGATTAAAGAAAGACATGCTACTTGGTGAAGATGATTTACCTGTTCATGAAGAAGTATGGCCAGAAGTAGGAGATATGCTATATATTACTTTAAAAGTGGATAATAATAATCTCCTATACGTAAAAGCAGCAACAGATCCAGTAATACAAGAAATGTCTACACAAGCAACAAAAGCGGATTATAACAAAAATATACATGGCTATATTTATCGAACAGCAAAAGTTGGAAGCTGGATTTATTCAGCAGAAGGTTTTAAAGGGTTTATTCATGAAACCGAAAGAGGCAGAGAACCTAGACTTGGCGAAAAAGTAAATGGTCGTATTATTGATGTAAAACCAGATGGAACAATTAATGTTTCCCTGCTACCAAGAAAAGAAGAAGCGCTTGATCAAGACTCTCAAAAAGTAATGGACTATCTTATTCAACGAAATGGGGCAATGCCTTATGGAGATAAGAGTTTACCAGATGAAATTAAAGAGCGCTTTAACTTAAGTAAAGCTTCCTTTAAACGTGCGCTTGGAAGATTGATGAAAGAAAATAAGATTTACCAAGAAGAAGGCTGGACTTATTTGAAAAAGGAAGATAAGTAAGAAGTTGAAAGAATGGGATATGTTCCATTCTTTTTTTTCTCTCAAAAATATTAGAAGGAAAAGCAAGTCACTATGAACAGAAAGAAAAAGAGTAACCCAAAAAATAAAAGACACCCAAAATCAAAATTCTAGGTGTCTTCCTTATATCAAATGTGATCTGTTTTCTTACTATATTGGAACTTTCCGTTTTTACGGTTTTTCTCTCTCATCATATTCTTTTCATGATGAAGGGCATTATTATCTTTTGCTTTTTTATCATTATCAGATGTATGTGGCATTAAAAATACCCCTTTCATTCATAGCAAAATTTATTGTTCCTTAGAACAAGTTTAGTATGAGTGAAAAGGGGATAGATTATTCTAGTTTAAACCACTATGCTTTCCATTGATTTAAGAAAAATATTGCTATTGTTCCTGCACCTGTATGAGATCCAACAGATGCACCAATAGAGGAAATGTACACATCTTTAGGCTGGAATTTATCTAAAATCAATTCCTTCATCTCTAATGCAGTTTCTTCATCATCAGCATGACTAATCGCGATCGTTTGATTTTGTAAAGAATCTCCTCTTTCCTCGATTAGCTCGAGCATTCTTTTCAATAGTTTTTTCTTTCCTCGAATCTTCTCTAATGGCACTAGTTTACCATCCTCCACATGAAGAAGAGGTTTAATGTTAAGAAGACCACCTAAAAATGCAGAAGCTTTAGACACACGTCCGCCTTTTGCTAAATATTCTAGATCCTCTACGGTGAATAGATGTTCCATGTGCTCACAGAAGAAGTGTACAGAAGTGATGGTTTCTTCTAAAGAGACATCTAAGTCACGCAGCTTAACAGCCTCTTGAACCGCTAATCCACAGCCTAAAGAAGCACATTTGCTATCAATAATCGTTAAGTCTAGCTCTGGGTATTCTTCTTTTACTTGCTCATAAATCATCACAGCTGTCTGGTAGGTACCTGAAAGTTGGGAAGAGAAAGCAATGTAGAGCCCTTTCTCCTTATTAATCGCTAAATTCGTAAAAACCTCTTTAAAAGCAGCTGGAGATACCTGAGAGGTTTTAGGCATTTGACCCTTGCGAATGGATTCATAAACAGTAATAGGATCAATCGTTTTTAAATCTTCAAATTCATCTCCATTTATGTTGACTTTAAGAGGTAAAAGAGTCACTTGATGTTCTTGATAGTAAGATAAAGGTAAGTCACAGGCGCTATCTGCGAGAATCTGTACTGTCATAATTATTCAACTTCTTTCTATTTGTTATAAAACTTGTTTATATAAATAAATTTTATGGTATAGTGATGGCTGATATTCCATAAACCACGTAATTATACATGGCTAAAAAAGCCTTTACACAAGTAGTGTATAGAATTTATGGGTAAAAAACAATGAATAGAATAAGAAAGAATAGCAAAAATTAGTATGAATCGGAGGAAAATTATGTATATGTTATTAACGAAAAAGATGATAGTAGTTATATTTGGAGCCTTGCTTAATGCGATTGCTTTAAACTTTTTCTTAATTCCAGCAGATGTTTATGCAAGTGGATTTGCCGGAGTAGCACAGTTAATTGCTGGAGTAACACCATTATCGACAGGTCTCTTATTATTTGTATTAAATGTTCCTGTAGCTATATTAGGTTGGTTTAAGGTAGGAAAAAGCTTTACTTTTTTTAGTTTCTTTAGTGTGGCATGTATGTCTTTTTTTCTAGAAATAATTCCTGTAACCCAGTATTCAGAAGATATCTTATTAAATGCCGTATTTGGTGGTGTAATTGCAGCTGTTGGAGTGGGTATAACGCTTAAATGGGGTGCTTCTACCGGCGGAATGGATATAGTGGCCATGATTCTATCACGAATGCAAGATAGACCAGTAGGTATCTACTTTTTATTATTAAATGGGATCATTATCGTAACAGCAGGTGCTATTTATGGTTGGGAAAAAGCTCTGTATACGTTAGTGAACTTGTATGCAGCAACTCGCGTTATTGATGCTATTCATACTAGACATCAGAAGTTAACGGTCATGATTGTCACGAAAAAAACAGATGAATTAAAAATAGCGATTCATGACAAGTTAGTAAGAGGGATTACCATTTTACCTGCAAGAGGTGCTTTCTCTAATGAATCAAAAGAAATGCTGATGATTGTTATTACGCGATATGAGCTATTTGATTTGAGTAGAGTAATTAATGAGGTAGACCCTGAGGCATTTACAAATGTAGTTCAAACGACTGCAGTACTAGGTTTCTTTAGAAAAGAATAATGGAGGGTTTGAAATGAAAAAATGGGTAGCTGTATTCATTGCTTGTTTCGTTGTTCAATTCCTGTTTGTTGGTACCTATAAAGCACAAGAAAATAATTGGATACAAGGAATCTCTGTTGAAGGACAAAAAGGAGATTATGTGGTTCAAGGGAAAATAACTGGTAATGATCCTGTTTATTATACAGTAGAAGATGGTCATCAGGAGATTATATCTCAGCAAAAACTGTCTATTGTGAATGGTGGTTTCCAACTGAAAATAAAATTAAAAGAAGAACAATTACCGATGAATGGTGCACTAATCATTTATTTTTCTAAAGGAGATAAAGAAACGTATCCAGTAGTACTTGAAAAATTCTCCTGATAGAATAGAAAATCCACAAGGAACATTCCTTGTGGATTTTCTATTAATGAGTTTGAATTTGATCCAACTCTTTTTGAAGGTCAGCTAGTTGATGTTGTTCGGCAATAGTGGTATTAGCATAGGCAGAACTAATCGCAGTCTTTGCTTTTTCCACTAATCCTTCAACATCTCTACCATTAGAAATTCTTGCTACTTCAACTGCTTCTCTTGCTTCCTGAAATAGTCTATTTCCCATTACTCTAATCCTCCATGAGACTGTTTCTCATTTGACATTTTATAGCTTTCGGCTTCTGCATATGTCATATGATAAGGGATACGTTCCGAGTGCTTTGTTACAGAGTCTACACCTTGTTGTACGAAGCGTTTGGATTTATTTCGTTTTCCCATAGTAAGATCCCTCCGAGTGTTAGGTTATTTAAAAAATAGAGCCTAAGAAAGTCAGTAAGGAAAAGCATAGTTTGTATGCAGCAATCTCTTGCTGCTACAAAGATAGTATGGAACAAAATCCTTCTAATTAGTACGGTAATCTTAACCAGAATCAAAGAGCTTTTAGATTTAATGCTTCATTTAAGTAAATGGCAATGCCATCTTCTTCGTTTGTTAATGTAATTTCATCGGCACGGATTTTTAATTCATTAATAGCATTCCCCATAGCAATGCCTCTGCCGGCATATTCAATCATTTCGAAATCGTTATCCTCATCGCCAAATGCAATGATATTTTTTTGTGGAATTTGATAATAATCAGAAACCTTTTGTAAACCAATTGCTTTACTCAGTCCTGATCTAACAATTTCAATTACATGAAAAGGATCTGCCCAACGACGATGATCAATTAAATCTGCATGTACATCAGATAAATGTTCACGAATAGTTTTTACATCCTCTTCTTCTGCGTGAATTAAAATGGAAGTTGGTGGTGCTTCTAAAAATTCCAATAGGTTACCTGTAGTCACCTTTGGATTTCCCATAGAAAAGATATCAATTAATTTCTCATCATGGTAATGGTAATACACCTCATCTATTACTTCAGCGATAATATTGTGGAAAGAATAATTTTGGCATGCTTCTACAATATCACGAGTAGTTTTTATATCAAGTGGTGAATGATACATTCCCCAATCTTTATCTTTTGGATGGTGAATAAAAGCGCCATTAAAGTTAACGATAGGTGTAGTAAGATTAAGCTCATGATAGATTGCTTCACTTGCTCGAAAAGGTCTTCCAGTCGCTATCATTACTTCGTGTCCATGATCCATTGCTTTTTTTATCACTTTTTTTGTAAGTGGAGAAATGGTTTTATCATTTTTTAATAAAGTTCCATCTAGGTCAAGTGCGATTAGGTGTTTTTCTGTCATAGTTTCTCCTTTTGTTTTCGTTTTTGTAAAGTTTTTAGTATGTATGGGCTGAAATTTTCGAAAAATAAGCAGCTTCGTGATACACTTAGATTACTTTGATATATACATATAAAATAGTAGTACACTTTATTCATTAATTCTACTTTCTAATTGTTAAGAAGTATAAATATTCCCGTTACATTTATCCTATAGAAAAAATGATAAGTAGAAATCTATCCATTCTGAAATCCTCGTATTTCATTTTACATTATTTTTACTTTTTTTCAAAAAATCATTAAAGGAGGCCATTGTATGATTGTTATTGAAAAATTATATATAGGGGAGATTGCAGCACTACATATTGTAAATAAGGATAACTATGATCAAAAGCTACCTTATATTCAATTTACACATGGTTTCACAAGTGCAAAGGAACACAACCTGCATTTTGCTTATAACTTAGCAGAGAAAGGCTTTAGAGTTGTTTTACCTGATTGTTTATATCATGGTGAAAGAGATCAACAATTATCTAGTATGGAATTAAATGTTCATTTTTGGGATATTGTCATAAAGACAATTGACGAAATCGCTGAGATAAAGGAATATTTTGATGGTAAAGGTTTGATAGATGACAATAGTATTGGTCTAGTTGGAACGAGCATGGGTGGAATTGTTACACTAGGTGCGATGAGAAAGT
The DNA here is from genome assembly GCF_009183415.1 of Bacillus sp. B1-b2. Lineage (GTDB taxonomy): Bacteria > Bacillota > Bacilli > Bacillales > Cytobacillaceae > Niallia. The sequence goes on from NZ_WEHU01000041.1 coordinate 27,169, forward strand.
ATCCTTGGATTCATGCAGCAGTTAGTTTAATGGGAATGCCTTATTATGAAAAGTTTGCAAAATATACAATTGAAGAAGTGCAAAAAAGAGGATACAAATTGCCTCTAACACAGGTGGAAATCGACCAGTTAATAGGTCGCCTAGCACAATTAGATTTATCGAAAGTACCAGAAGCATTAGAAACTAGGCCACTTATGTTTTGGCATGGGAAGAAAGATGAAGTAGTGCCTTACGCCTATTCTCGTCAGTTTTATGAGCAAATTAAGCCATTGTATCAAGAAGCACCAGAAAAATTAATTTATATAACAGAAGAGAATGCAGGACATAAAGTAAGCAGAAAAGCCATGTTAAAAACGGTGGAATGGTTTGAAACACATTTAGAACATGGCTTTGTGAAACTTTAATTATTAATACATTCAGAACGGTTTATTTGTTATGATAGTAGCATGAGGCATTGTCTCTAATTGGAATAAAATAACTTCGGATTGAGGAGTGTTATACATGAATGAAGAATTAAAAGATAGTATTATGGGAGCTTTAGAGCTTGTTATCGACCCTGAGCTTGGAGTGGATATCGTAAATCTAGGCTTGGTATATGATTTAGAATTGCAGGAAGATGGTGTATTGATTGTAACTATGACCCTAACTGCAATGGGCTGTCCTTTAGCAGGTGTCATTGTTGATCAAGTGAAAGCAGCAGTTTCTGATATTCCTGAGGTGAAACAATCAGAAGTAAATATTGTTTGGACACCTGCATGGACAAGAGACAGAATGTCCAGATATGCTAAAATTGCATTAGGTGTTCGTTAATAAAAAATAGATAAGGCCGAGAGAAGCTTAAGTTTAAAATGTACCCTATAAAGTAGACATTAAAAAAAGTCTACCTGTAGGGTACTTTTTTGTATAATTAAGTAACACAAATAGACAGCTAAAGAATGACAACATGGGATTGGAGAAAGCGATGAGT
>NZ_WEHU01000042.1 GCF_009183415.1 Bacillus sp. B1-b2
TCGTCAAAAGTTATAGTAAAAAAATGGATGTTTACTACCTTCGTTTTAATGTTTTCGTTCTTTCTCTTTTTGAGGGAAAAACAAAAACAGAAAATTCAAAACTTATTTATGCGACATTAGTGAATTCTACTATACAAAATAATTTTTTTATTCATGAAAAAACACCTTTATTAAATAATCTCCTTAAGGTGAAAAAAGAGTATAGAATCATACTAGTTTTAACATACATAAACAAACTTTCAACATACGAAATAAAAAAATTAACTAAACTGTCTATTAGAAAAATAAATGAAGTGATCTATCACTCTATTCCTATTTGGACAAATAAGGAGAAGCTAGCAAAGTTAAGTGATCTAGAAACTGTTGTTGCCTATGAGTTATCTATGCTTTCAGAAGAACATGCCTTTAAACCTAATACTCAGAAAGTGGTAACTAATTTTAAGAAAGAGAAAAAAGAAGCTAGGAAAAGAAGAATAATTTTCTCAGTAGCAATCATCTTATTATTTGTTGTTGGTGGTTCTATTAATAAGGAAACGATACAAGCTACTCGGTTAGGTTCGGCCCCGGATATTTATGCGATATATAAGAATGGAGGGGTGTTTCAGTTACAGGAAGAACTATTTAAAACTGGTTACACTAATTTTTATATAGAACCATATTTTGAGAGCGGGCGTATGGTATTAAACATAGATTCTGAGGAAACAATGGAACAATCCGAAGAAATAAGTGATTTTGCCAAAGAATATTTTGAAGAGAGGAATTTAGATTATACTATTCAAATAGTTCAAATACCAAGTGACAGTTATGAGTATGTAGAAGCGGAAGAAGTTGAATTAACGGAAGAAGAAGAAGCGTGGGAAAAAGAAAATAGAATGATGAATGATATTTCTGATTTAATAAACAGTATGACAAGTTTTGATGGTGTATCTTGGGATGAGAATAAAATGTTCTTTACTATAATTGATAATATAACACCAGAAAATGAAGCTCAATTAAAAAGTGGAATTCAAAGGATTATGCAAGAATACGGTTTGCTAAGAGAATTTACAGTTGAGAAGATTCCTGCAAAAAAAATAGAACTACAAACTGCTTTTATGAAACTAGCCCCATCCATTACAGAAGCATTTTATAGAGAAGGAAAGTTTGAATTTCAATATATAGATGCTTACTATGAAAATGAAAAATTACTAATAAGTATATACACATCATTATACATGCCTGAAAACGAAGAAAAGAAAGAAGTTCAACAAAAAGTGAAAGATTTAAAACGGGCATTAACTTTTTTTCTATCACATAAGGATATAAGTGAGATTATACAAAAAGTGCCGTATGAGATAAAAGTATATGATCAAATTGGATATGAATTAGAATCTAAGGAATAAACTATTGTTTAAATTATAAAGAAACTAATATGCATACGATTAGTGTTAGGATAAATTGTATTGTGAAGAGATAGGTAACAGCTGCTCTATCTGTTTGTTTTACAAAAAATCATAAGTGAAAGTATACCTTTTAATTAATTCGGCAATAATGCATAGATGTTAAACTGCAAAGTGAGATTGTGGTAAAATAGAGGTATTAGCTTTCCTAGCTAAAGTATGTAAAAGGCAGTTGAGTAGTTTGACAAAAAAGGAAAAAGTAGTGGTTTTAATTGGTCCAACTGCTGTTGGAAAAACGAGCTTAAGTATCGAACTGGCTAAAAAATTTAATGGGGAAATTATTAGTGGAGATTCTATGCAGATTTACAAAGGCATGGACATAGCTACCGCTAAAATTACCAAAAAGGAAATGCAAGGAATTCCTCATCATCTCATTGATATAATTGAGCCAGATGAAAGTTTTTCTGTAGCACAATTTCAGGAATTAGTACGAGCAAAAATAACAGAAATTACAGCCAGAGGAAAACTTCCCATAATTGTAGGTGGAACAGGATTATATATTCAATCCGTTTTATATGACTACCAGTTTCAAGAAACAGCATCTGACACAGATTTCCGTTCGAAATTAGAAGTTCTAGCTGACAAAGAAGGCTCCAATGTTGTTCATGATATGCTTAGAAAAGTAGATCCAGAGGCAGCTGATAGTATTCATCATCATAATGTAAGAAGAGTGATTCGTGCATTAGAAGTTCACCATGTAACGGGACAAAAAATGACTGAACTACAAAAGCAGCAGAAGAGGGAACTTCTTTATGATGCTACAATAATTGGTTTGACGATGGATAGAGAACTTCTTTATGAGAGAATTAACCTACGAGTAGATCAAATGGTTCAACAAGGTTTATTGGAGGAAGTATCTTTTTTCTATAATAAGGGATTAAGAAACTGTCAATCAATCCAAGCTATAGGCTACAAAGAATTATTTCAATATATGGATCGAAATCAAAGCTTAGAGGAATCCATTGAGGAATTAAAACAAAATTCAAGACGATATGCCAAAAGGCAATTAACTTGGTTTCGTAATAAAATCAGTGTAAAATGGTTTGATATGACCGATAGTGTTAAAAAAGGTGATATATCAAAAAAAATAGTGGAAATTTCTTCATTTTTAGAAGGAATGCTTCAAAAAAAACAGAATACATAATGAATAGAGAGAATAGAGGAGGATTTTCATGAAAACATCCGTTAACATTCAAGATCAATTTTTAAATCAATTACGTAAAGATGGTACAAGTGTTACAGTATTTCTAATAAATGGGTTCCAAGTGCGTGGTTTGATAAAAGGCTTTGATAATTTCACTGTACTATTTGAATCAGAAGGAAAGCAACAATTAGTATTTAAACATGCTATTTCTACATTTGCTCCTCAAAAAAATGTACAAATCGATTTAGAAGGAACACAAGGTTAATACGATTAGAAGAAGCGTCATGTAAGGATATTTTCCTTATACATGACGCTTTTTTTATTATAAACGAAATATTCTACAAATAGTTTTAATGAACAGACGAACTTGTGAATATACATAAACATAAGGGGAAGTAGTAGGTATTATAATCAAGGATAACAGGGATTATTATCCATTCCATAATATGTTTTTGTTTTAGGAGGTGTAGGCTTTTGGAGCATCCGATCCGGATGAAAAATAATGGACAGATTAGCGTAGTCATCAACTCACAGAAGAAAAAAGTTCTAACAAGAGAACTTCCAGAAGCTGATTCCGTACTCAAGAATATTCCAAGTGAGCATGAAGCACTTCGGGAGATTGAAAAGGAACTAGGAAGCCTAGTTGGTATGGAAGAAATGAAAAAAATGATTAAAGAGATATATGCATGGATTTACGTGAATAAAAAAAGAGAAGAACAAGGCTTGAAATCTGGTAAACAAGCACTTCATATGATGTTTAAAGGTAACCCAGGAACAGGAAAAACAACAGTAGCTAGGTTGATAGGCAAGCTTTTTCAAAAAATGAATGTTCTTTCAAAAGGTCACCTTATTGAAGCAGAGAGAGCGGATTTAGTAGGGGAATATATCGGACATACTGCTCAAAAAACACGCGATCTTGTAAAAAAAGCCATGGGAGGCATCCTTTTCATTGATGAAGCCTATTCATTGGGAAGAGGAGGAGAGAAGGACTTTGGAAAAGAGGCAATTGATACACTTGTAAAGCATATGGAAGATAAACAACATGATTTTATCCTTATTCTAGCGGGTTATTCACGAGAAATGGAATTCTTTCTATCTTTAAACCCTGGACTGCATTCGCGTTTTCCGCTTGTCATTGATTTTCCGGATTACTCGACAGATCAACTTATGGAAATAGCAGATCGAATGCTGCGAGAAAAAGAATACAGTCTTAGCCACGAAGCAGAAAAAAAATTAAGAGAACATCTAGTTTATGTAGATACTGTACAAAATCCCAAAAGCTTCTCTAATGGAAGGTATATTCGAAATGTCATTGAGAAGTCTATACGAGCACAAAGCATGAGGTTATTATTGCAAAGTAATTATGATAAATATGAGCTAATGACATTACGAAGCAATGATTTAATAGTTGACTCAAAGGATAATCAGGGAAAAGGATTTAATATTTAAGCGGTTTTTATATGTTAATAGACATGGCAGACTCTGTGTGAGAAGGAGTTTGTCTCTTTTTAGTTGATTTGTATCGGTTTTTATATGCTTATTGAAAAAGAGTGTGATGGCTGGGTGGAATGATGATTATGGTTAGATAAAAGGGAAACCTGGTGGATGAAAGCCCGAATTAGTCGGAAAGAAGAAAAAAGGTCGTTCATCGAGGGAATGAAAGCCCGAATTAGACGGAAAGAAGAAAAAAGGTCGTTCATCGAGGGAATGAAAGCCCGAATTAGACGGAAAAAAGAAAAAAAGTCGTTCATCGAGGGAATGAAAACCCGAATTAGACGGAAAGAAGAAGAAAGGTCGTTCATAGGAGAAATGAAAGCCCGAATTAGACGGAAAGAAGAAGAAAGGTCGTTCATCGAGGGAATGAAAGCCCGAATTAGTCGGAAAGAAGAAAAAAGGTCGTTCATCGAGGGAATGAAAGCCCGAATTAGACGGAAAGAAGAAAAAAGGTCGTTCATTGAGGAAATGAAAGCCTGAATTAGACGGAAAGAAGAAAAAAGGTCGTTCATTGAGGAAATGAAAGCCTGAATCAAGTGAAAAAAGGTCTTACCGAATAATACTTTCATAGTCTCTGGAATTTTCACCTAAAAAAATATACTTAAAAAATAAAACAATATATTAATGTAATTAATCTCTCTTGGCAATAATAGGGAAAGGGATAATAGCTACAATCATCTTCCTTTGCTATAATAGCTAGTGAGTACATATGGAAAGAAGGTTTTGTATTTGAATGAAACCAAAGTAGAACAAGAAAAGGTCATTCTGGTAGGGTGTCAGACTACGGACGATGATGCTAGATTTGACTATTCGATGGAAGAGCTAAAGAATTTAACCAAAACAGCTAATGGGCATGTAGTAGCCACCTTAACGCAAAATCGGGACAGAATTCACCCTTCCACATACATAGGAAAAGGAAAAGTAGAAGAGTTAGAGAATCTTGCGGAAGAATTAGAGGTAGATTTAATCATATTTAATGATGAGCTATCTCCGAGTCAGGTTCGTAATATCTCTAAAAATATAGATGCAAGAATAATTGACCGAACACAGTTAATACTCGATATCTTCGCTGGAAGAGCTAGATCAAAGGAAGGAAAGCTTCAAGTAGAGCTAGCTCAGTTACAATATCTTTTACCACGCCTTGGAGGTCAAGGTCTACAGCTTTCTAGGTTAGGCGCAGGTATCGGAACAAGAGGACCTGGGGAGACGAAATTAGAGTCGGACAGAAGGCATATTAGAAGAAGAATTGATGATATTAAAGGACAGCTTAATGTCATAGTAGAACACAGGGATCGTTATCGTGAAAGACGAAAAAGAAACAGAGCTTTCCAAATAGCACTTGTCGGATATACAAATGCTGGGAAATCAACTATTTTTAATCGTCTTTCAGAAGCAGATTCTTTTGAAGAAAATATCCTATTTGCCACACTTGATCCAATGACTAGAAAAGTGATATTGCCAAGTGGATTTTCTGCATTAATTACAGATACCGTAGGGTTTATTCAAGACTTACCTACTACGTTAGTTGCTGCTTTTCGTTCTACTTTAGAAGAAGTAAAAGAAGCAGATTTATTATTACATATAGTGGATAGTTCTAATGAGGAATATTATCAGCATGAAGATACAGTCCATCAATTACTAGCTGATCTTGAAATACCAGCAATCCCTCAATTAACGGTATACAACAAAAAAGACATGATACACCCAAATTTTGTGCCAAGCGCTAAAACAGACAGCATTATTATAACTGCTTTTGATAAACAAGATAGAAACAGTCTTAAACAAAAAATTGAGGAATTAATGATCGATAATATGGATTATTATGAAATAGAAGTAGCAAGCGATAATGGGAAACTACTATCTCAATTAAAGAACGAAACAGTCTTACGAGATTTAACCTTTAATGAAGAAACACAGCTATATTTGTGTAAAGGCTATGCCCTAAAAGAGCATGCAATCTCTAAATATATACAACCACATGAGACGAACGAATAGGAGAAAGAAATGTACGAGCAATTAACTTATGGGAAACAACTTGAACCTTTAGTAAAAGAAGTAGAGAAACAAATTAAAGAAATACACCAAAAAATCGATGAACGCATAGATTATAATCAATTCAGAGTGTTAAATAGTTTTCAAAATCATAAGGTGAGTGAATCACACTTCATCCCTTCAACAGGGTATGGTTATGATGATGTTGGAAGAGATACTTTAGAAAGTATTTATGCAGAAGTGTTTGGTGGAGAAGCTGGACTAGTTCGCCCGCAAATTATTTCTGGAACACATGCCATAAGCACAGCATTATTTGGTATTTTAAGACCTGGTGATGAACTATTGTACATTACAGGTAAACCTTATGACACATTGGAAGAAATTGTTGGGATAAGAGGAGAAGGAATAGGTTCTTTAAAAGAATTTAATATTTCTTATCAAGCAGTTAACTTGAAGGATAATGGAAAACCTGACTTTGAAGAAATTGCATCCGCGATAAAAGAAAATACGAAAATGATTGGTATTCAACGTTCAAAAGGATATGCAACAAGACCATCCTTTACCATTAATGAAATTAAAGAAATGATCGCTTTTGTTAAAAATATCAAAGAAGATGTTGTTGTTTTTGTTGACAATTGTTATGGAGAATTTGTAGAGGATTTAGAGCCATGTCACGTAGGTGCTGACTTGATGGCAGGTTCACTTATCAAAAATCCTGGTGGAGGAATTGCGAAAACGGGCGGATATATCGTTGGAAAAGAAGAATTAGTAAAAGCATGCTCTTATAGAATGACTTCACCTGGTATTGGTGCTGAGGCAGGGGCGTCCCTTTATAGTCTTCAAGAAATGTACCAAGGATTCTTCCTTGCTCCTCATGTTGTAGGACAAAGCTTAAAAGGCGCTATTTTTACTGCAGCAATGCTTGAAAAACTAGGAATGAATTCTACGCCAAAGTGGAATATACCAAGAACGGATTTAATTCAAGCAGTACAATTTGATGATAAAGAAAAAATGATTGCGTTTTGCCAAGCTATTCAGTTTGCTTCACCAATTAACTCACATGTAACAGCATATCCAAATTACATGCCAGGTTATGAAGATGATGTGATTATGGCTGCAGGAACTTTCATACAAGGAGCTAGTATCGAATTAACAGCAGATGGTCCAATCAGACCACCTTATGTTGCTTATGTTCAGGGAGGGCTAACCTATTCCCATGTAAAGATAGCCATTTGTATTGCGATTAACAGATTATTAGAGCAAAAATTGATTACTATCTCATGATAGTAATCAATTAACATACTTGAGTTAGAAAGGCTAACATCTGTTGACATATATTGTTGCTAATCATATAATTAGGATGGGTAAAATTATTTTTTAAAAGGAGCCGAATGCTATGTCTGGTAGTCAAATTCGTCGATCGATGCCTCTATTTCCCATAAGTATTGTTATGCAACTAACGGAGCTATCTGCTCGACAAATTCGTTACTATGAAGAACACGAACTAGTGGCTCCAGCAAGATCAGATGGCAATAGAAGACTTTTTTCATTAATGGATATTGATAAGTTATTGGAGATTAAAGACTTAATTGATCAAGGAGTAAACCTTGCTGGAATTAAACAAATTTTTTCTGTTAAAGAGAAACAAGAAATCACAGATGATGTGAAAAAAGAAGCAGAAAAAGCACGTAGAGAACTATCTGATGAAGATTTACGTAAGCTGTTGCGTAAAGAGTTGTTAAATGCTGGACGCTTTAACAATGCTCATCGTCCCTCTATGAGACAAGGAGACGTGTCTCGTTATTTTCAAAAATAGATAAAAAGCAAAATAGGGAGTGGAGGAATAGTCGTGGCAAAAAACTACACTAAAGATGATATTAGAAAGTTCGCAGAAGAAAGTAATGTGAAATTTATCCGCTTACAATTTACGGATATTCTTGGAACTATTAAAAACGTGGAGATTCCTATTAGTCAATTAGACAAAGCGTTAGACAACAAAATGATGTTTGACGGATCTTCTATTGAAGGATTTGTACGTATTGAAGAATCAGATATGTACTTATACCCTGATTTAAATACTTGGGTAGTATTCCCTTGGACTGCTGAAAAAGGGAAAGTAGCACGACTTATCTGTGATATTTATAATCCAGATGGAACTCCATTCGAAGGAGATCCTCGTAATAACTTACGTAGAATCTTAAAAGAAATGGAAGACCTAGGATTCACAGACTTCAATCTTGGGCCAGAACCTGAATTCTTCTTATTTAAATTAGACGAAAAAGGTCAACCTTCTTTAGAACTAAATGATAATGGTGGATACTTCGACTTAGCTCCAACTGATTTAGGTGAAAACTGCCGCCGCGACATCGTATTAGAGTTAGAAGAAATGGGCTTTGAAATAGAAGCGTCTCACCATGAGGTTGCTCCAGGGCAACATGAAATTGATTTTAAATATGCAGATGCAATCACTGCATGTGACCAAATTCAAACATTTAAACTTGTAGTAAAAACGATTGCCCGTAAACACGGATTACATGCAACGTTTATGCCAAAGCCGTTATTTGGTGTAAATGGATCTGGAATGCACTGCAACCTTTCTCTTTTCAAAAATGGAGTAAATGCATTCTATGACCCATCAAGTGAATTAGAACTAAGTGAAACAGCACTTCAGTTTATTGCTGGTATTGTAAAGCACGCTACAAGCTTCACTGCTATCACAAATCCAACAGTAAACTCTTATAAACGTTTAGTTCCTGGTTATGAAGCACCTTGTTATGTAGCGTGGTCTGCCAGAAACCGTTCTCCGCTAATGCGTATTCCAGCATCACGTGGCTTAAGCACACGTGTGGAAGTGCGTAGTGTAGATCCAGCAGCAAATCCATACTTAGCAATGGCAGCTTTATTAAAAGCAGGACTTGATGGAATCAAAAACGAACTAATTCCACCAGCTCCAGTAGATCGAAACATCTACATTATGAGCAAAGAAGAACGCCTAGCAGAAGGAATTGATGATTTACCATCTACTTTAGCTGAAGCACTTGACGAGCTAAAAAGAGATGAAACAATGATTGATGCATTAGGAGAGCATATCTTTGTTCACTTTATCGAAGCAAAAGAGATTGAGTGGGACATGTTCCGTACTCAAGTTCATCCTTGGGAACGCGATCAGTATATGGAAATGTATTAATAGGAAGAAGCCTTGGTATCTAATACCAGGGCTTTTTTTTCGGATGAAATGTTGGTTTTTAATAAATATTAGTAGAAAAGAAATTGGTTTTTAGTGTCTGCAGAGATTTATTAGATTAATAGATTGTCTCTCCTTCCCTAAGGAGGGAGAGATTATATAAACATCAAAACCTTCTTCTAATACTGAACGGAACATTTGGCCCTAAATAGGGTGAAGATGACTGTGTACTTGGTGGTCTAGGAGCAATCTTGTAATATTGACCTCCAATCATGTAATGATAGGGGGGATATCCCAACAATTGTTGATTCCATGCTCCATAAGTGGGATTTGGAAAGTTTTGATAGATAACACCACCACCGTTAAGACCGGTAATTATTGTTCGTAGCATAAGCTAATAAACCTCCATGATTTTTATTTTATTTTATGTTGAATACATAAAAGGGATGGTTGTCCAGTGTTAAATGGGTTAGTGATTATAAATCAAGGGAATCTTTCTTCTACTATTTCATGCTGAAATACTGACCAATTCGTACTAAAAATTTAGAGAAAGAAGAGAAGACTTTAGTGGAGATCTGCTTACTTTATCAGCTAACGGAGGAGATTCCTTAGTGAAGCTTACTCTCCTTCCCTAAGGAGGGAGAGACTGTGGATATCTTTTTTTGCAATATGATACATCATGATATATGCATCTAGTTCTTGGCTCACTGTAGCGGCATTACTGCTATTAAAACCTTCCTGTGAGACAATAAATATCAGTTCTTTTTGCAATTTGTTTATTTCATACAATATATCATCAATGTTGGAATAGAAATCTGTTTCTGCTTGGTTTTTAAACATAGCCATATTACCCCTATTTAAATTAGAAAATTCATCATATAAGTAATTTTACCTATTTACAACTTAAATATATCTTAAATTACGAGAGAATTATCCTACCATTTGAAATGGTGAAAAAGAAAGGGGAAATGGATGAACTCTTTTTGGTGTTTTTATGTCGATAATTGTACAATATTTAAGTGACTTATATAGGTTACAAAAATGAAGAGTTGAAGAAGGGTAGATCTCTTATATGTACTAAGAAAGAGTAATACACCTAAAACAACAAATCAAAAAAAATCTAGGTGTTTTCACCTAGATTTAAATACTTTGTTAACGGTTTTGTTAGTATTAATAGCAATGCCGATAAGAAGCGCACTAAATATACTGGAGAGTATGGCGGAACCAACGCCCATCCACATGATTGTTATAAGTTTTCCTTTATAATTTGGGAACATAGTAAAGTACTCCTTTTATTAAGTATTTAGATTCTAAAAAACCATCTGTGAAAAATTCGGGATATATAAAATGTGAGCCATAAAGTGGTATAGGTGTAATACCATTTCCAGTTGTTGTATTTGATTATTTTAGTATATTTAACAGCAAACATTTCAAATATGGTAATAATAGAAGTGTAGAAAAAGTGGTATAAGCCTTTAGTAAAGTAACTTCTATTTTCTGGATAATGCAAATTAAATAATGCACAGATTGCTGGATAAACAAAGTACTCAAAAGTAAAGCTTGATTTATTCGACTTTTTGAAAAATAGACGAAAAGGATATTTAATCAGATTATTTTCCACAACAATTAGACCAAATAACCAAGTGATTAATTGTTTAAAGAGGAAAGCCACGCTCGCTTCACGTAGTCTATGTCTAGGCACAAATTTAATCAACAATAGTGATGTAAAAATCCAAGCAGATATTTCAACAGTTTTTTCTAATTTATTTCGCCTCATCAATATCACCCTAATGGATAGTTTTTTCTCAATCTCTAATTTCATACATTATCAGATCAGATTTAGCATTTAGAATCTCTAATCTTTCTATTGAGGTTGAAAGGAAGGTGAAGTAAGATCCATAAGGAGAGGTTAAGGGAACAAGATAAAACTGTCGTTTATTGTCGGATTATTATTATTGCCTAATCTATCTTTTTCTTTGATAATATTTGAGGAAGGATAGGTGAAAAATAGTTTGGATAATACGATAAAATTATTGTTAATTAGAGAAAAAAACTTGATTTTTACAGAAGATATGCGTTTAGCGAAGCAAGAATTACTATTAGGCGATATGATGAGTACTAATAGCTCAAATGAAGAGACACCGAGAAAACTGGAAAAAATAAAGAAGAAAAGAAGACTTCTCGGAGATAAGCTTTTAGAACTTTCTCTTAAAATAAACTAGAAAAAAGGCGTTCGTTTAACGGATGCCTTTTTAATTTGGTATTCAATATATAAATTACGAGGGTCTAATTAAAGGGGTGTTTATTTGTGATTTTTATATTTTCCTACATCATATGTGAATCTATGGGAAAAGATAAGTACAGTAACTTATGATAAAAGCGATTTTCTACGAGTCCTTTAAATTTTTAAAGTGTATTATGAAAAGTCCTATTTCTAACATTATGGAAACATGTAATAACAGTCAAGCACTAATGATTATGAGTATAATTTAAACATGAAAATTTAATAAAAAAAATTTGGGAGGAAAGCAATGTCTGTTAAAGAATATTGGAGAGAGATAGATAGCTTAAGTAAAGAGGTCTCTACGTTATTTAACTCCTTTTGGCATGAGTATTCTAATTGGAGTCATTGGCAATTTTGGGTATTACTATTTTTTATATTATTTCCTCTTATCGTACTTCTCATAAAGTTGGACAAAGAAAATACTTTTGAAATGCTGTTCTATGCATTTACAGTGCATATGCTTTGGACATACACAGAACTTTCGCTGATAAGATTAGGGTATATGGATCATTATTATTTTATATTTCCATTTTTACCACAAGCTTTAGGAATAACCGCATCATTCCTACCCATTTCGTTTATGTTTGTATATCAGTATTGTAAATATAGTAAAAAGAAGTTCGTAGTTTGGACCTTGCTATTATCTGCGATCATGTCCTTTGTTTTTGCACCTATAGAGCAGTCTATCGGATTGCTAAATATTTCTAATGGATTAACTTATATATATATATTTGTAATTGATTTTGTAATTGCAGTAAGTGCTTATTGTCTTACTAAGTTTTTTTGTAAGTTTTATAAATCACCAAAGCCCAACACTTTTTGAGTAGGTTATATTACTATCTTAAAAATTTACTACTTTGTTGCTTTTTATTCTGTTCATCAAAAGCTGAATCATATAATTTCCTATGTAAGGCAGTTAGCCTAAAGATGGAACGTTCGTTCTTTTTATCTTGATACAGAACATTAGTTCGTGTATAATGATAAAAAGGAGGTAAAAAAGATGTTCAGAACTCAACTTGAAAGAGCGTGTAAAGAAAAAAGACCTCTAGAAATTATTTATATGAAAAAAGATCAATCAATTTCTCAGAGAATCATTCTGGTTCACACTATAAATGATACATTTCTTAATGGATTTTGTCTTACGAAGAAGCAGCCAAGGATCTTTCGAGTTGATTCTATCTTAGCTGTCTCCTTCTATAATAAAAATAAGAAATTACATGCTTAGATTTTAAATGATTATACTGTTAATATGGTTGACTTTAAGCTGTTATTGTATATAATAAAAAGCAATTGCATACAAAAAAGGTTTTCTAGGGTTCCGCAATATAGCTATTGGTCTGGTCCGAGAGAAAACACACAGCTATGCTGTGCCACGGAGGGATAAAAGCCTGGGAGATACTGTTTATTTAAAACAGTAATCTCTCAGGCTTTTTGTTTTTTTGGGCAAAATAAAATGGAGGTGTTACAGAATGAATTCAAATTGGCTAAAAGTAATTATTGCAGCATTTTTTGAAGTATTTTGGGTGATAGGATTAAAACATTCGGATAATATTTGGGCATGGATTGGAACATTTATTTGTATCATAATTAGTTTCTACGTCATGATTATGGCTGGAAGACAACTTCCGGTAGGTACTGTTTATGCAGTGTTTGTAGGATTAGGTACTGCTGGAACAGTATTCTCCGAAATTCTTTTCTTTGGCGAGCCGTTTAAGATGGAAAAAGTGTTATTAATCTTTCTTTTACTAGCAGGAGTGATCGGATTAAAAATGGTGACAAAGGATAAGAAACAGGAAGGAGAGGAAGCTTAATGGCTTGGATTTCTTTAGTACTAGCAGGAATCTTTGAAATGTTTGGTGTAACCATGATTAATAAATTGCATAGAGACAGAAACTGGCAGTCATTACTATTATTAATAATAGGATTTGGATTAAGTTTTATTTGTCTAGCATTTGCTATGGAAACTCTTCCAATGGGTACTGCATATGCAATTTGGACAGGAATTGGTGCTTCTGGTGGCGCCATTTTAGGCATGTTATTGTATGGTGAATCGAGAGACTGGAAAAGACTTCTATTTATTGCCATGGTATTAAGTGCTGCAATTGGATTGAAATTAGTTTCATAAAAGAAAAATTTGTCCCTGCTCCATATGAGATCATTATAGAGTGAGTAGGGATTTTGTTATAAGAGGTACTTCATAATGGGAAAATGCTAATTAAGAATAATAACAAGATGAAAAAAGTGCCAAAAAACTTCCTACCTAGCAATTCTAAAAAAGTAAAAAAGCCCGTACACACATCTAACATCTCGAATTCATAGTATATATAAAAAAATAATTTGGAGAGTGATGAGACTTGGTGAAAATTTTTATAGATGCTGGACATGGTGGATCAGATTCAGGAGCAGTAGCAAACGGATTACAAGAAAAAGGATTAACCTTAGATCTTGGAAGAAGAATAGAAAATATATTGGTTAACGAGTTTGATGGAGTTAGTGTAAAAATGGGTAGAACTGATGATTATGCGTTATCATTATCGCAGAGAACAAATGATGCAAATGCATGGGCAGCTGATTTATTTCTTTCTATTCATATTAATGCAGGTGGCGGTACAGGATATGAAGATTATCGTTATAACAGTCTTTCTGTAAATAGTCATACAGGAAGAATTCAATCTACTATTCATCATGCTGTGATGGTGCAATTGCAACCTTTTGGCGTAAGAGATCGTGGTACAAAATCGGCTAATTTCCATGTATTAAGAGAGACCAATATGTCAGCAGTCTTAACGGAGACTCTTTTTATTGATACGGTAGCAGATGCTGATCTACTTAAACAAGTGGATTTCTTACATGCAGTAGCAACAGGACATGCAGAAGGAGTTGCTCAAGCTTTTGGATTACAAAGAAAATGAGTCGCAAATGAAAGTGAAGATAATGGAAACTAGTTTATACAAAATAGAGATGAGTTGTGGAGAATTGAAGTAGCAAATGGAATTTAACATAGAACTTTACAGCAGTTAAATCCAACCGTTGACCCACGCTCATTAGGAGTTGGACAATCCATTCGTATTCGATTAATATCAAAAGAGAATTTCTACAGTCCTGCTTATTATAGTGGGGCTTACTCATGTTTTTAGATAATATGTACTAAATAACGAAAACATATGAATGAGATTAAGAAAAATTCTGCTACTGGTGGTTAAGGCAGATTATTTAACATTCTATATTCTTGATATTCAAGGATATACTTGTCTAGCTTCTGGCTTATTTGAATAGCATTGTCACTGTTAATACCTTCTTTTAATCCAATTTTAATTAATTCATCTCGTAAATCATTAATCTCAATTAATAGAAGATCAAGATATTGATATCTATTTACTTCGTTTTCATTCATGCTTTATCTCTCCTATTAGTTGGGATAATTATAAGTAATTGTACCTAATCAAACTTAAAAATTACTTAAATTACCATGCTTTATCAATCTCTATATAAAGAAGAAAGCCCATTGAGTTTCTAATAGTTTAGGTTAATTTTAGAATAAGTACGTTTTAGTTCTTAATCTTATTGATTAAAAATATTTGTTCGAATAGGTACAAGGCATACAACATACTCTTTCAATAGACCTAAAGAAAGGTGTGATCATCTAGTGTTTTTTCACATTAAAGAGCTTCAATATGAAGCTAAACCAATGAAACCAGATCCTGTATTTGCCGCAAAATTACAAGAAGTATTAGGTGGACAATATGGGGAAATTAGTGTAATGATGCAATATTTATTTCAAGGTTTTAACTGTCGTGCAGATAAAAAGTATAAAGATTTGCTTTTTGATATTGGAACAGAAGAAATAGGACATGTGGAAATGCTTGCTACAATGATTGCTCGATTATTAGATAACGCTCCTTTTGAAGTGCAAAAAAATGCTTATGATATGGACCCAGTTGTAGCGGCAATATTAGGTGGTACGAACCCTCAACATGCCATAGTTGGTGGATTAGGAGCGATGGCATCTGATAGTCAAGGATATCCGTGGAATGCAAAATACATTATTTCAAGCGGTAATTTGCTTGCTGATTTTCGATCTAACCTAAATGCTGAATCCCAAGGCAGATTACAGGTAACTAGATTATATGGAATGACCGATGATCCAGGTGTCAGAGATTTGTTATCGTTTTTAATCGCAAGAGACACCTATCACCAAAATCAATGGTATGCGGCAATTAGGGAACTAGAAGAAAGAGAAAACGATATTGTAGTTCCTACTACGTTCCCTAGAGAATTAGAAAAACAAGAAGTAGCTTACACCTTATTTAATTTCTCCAAGGGCGAAGATAGCAAGAAAGGGCGTTGGGCTTATGGACCTAGCTATGATGGTAGAGGAGAATATACATATGCTCAACCACAAGCATGGGCAAAAGCACCTAAGCTGGCTCCAGCTCCACCTGAATATTTTAATACGATTCCTATGGATAAATAAGGTGATAACTAGATATATTGGTTGTTTTAGAGCTCAATTAGGGCTCTTTTTTGATCTAATATGGATAATATATGTCGATAAAACGACAAGTTGTATAAAAAGTGCCATTTTTTCCCTTAGGTGATAATATTATATAAAGAGCAATACATAAAAAATGATTTTTATAACAAATGGTGGGAAGGAGGAAGTTGACTAGTAAAGAAAAGGTGTCATTATCGTTTTATTGCTTGGATTCTGGATGGAAAAGAATAAGGCAGCAAAAGTTTGTGATAAGTAAATAAGCTTCAAATGAATTTCTTTAGGATAGTGACATTAATGGGAAGAAGTAGCTGCATGTAAGTAATATTATTACATATTATATGTGAGATGATAAAGACGAATGAAATAATAAGGAGTAATGAATAAATGGCAGTAGAGAATTGTTTAATTTGCAATCGAATTAATAAGATTAAAGAAGGAACAAACCCTTATTTTGTTGCAGAACTTGAGACAGGATATGTGGTAATAGGTGATCATCAATTATTTAGAGGGTATACATTATTTCTCTGTAAGCATCATGAAACAGAGCTTCATTTCTTAGAAGAAGAATATAAGAATACCTATCTTAAAGAAATGAGTAAAGTGGCAGAAGCGGTATATAATGCCTTTCATCCAGATAAACTAAATTATGAACTATTAGGAAATGGTGATGCTCATTTACACTGGCATTTGTTTCCTAGAAGAGAAAGTGACGGGATTTACGGACCAGTTTGGTGGGCAAATCGTGAGTTAATGTCCTCCGATGAAGTGAGACCTTCAGAGGTAGAATTACTAGCAATGAAACAGAAGTTAGAAAAAGAATTAGAAAAATTAATACCTTTAAAGAAAGAAGCATAAAGTTAAAATATTATTTTGTTACACTTAAATCATTATTATCCAAGAAAACAGCAATCATATTATTATATCTTTTTTAGGAGTGATCATGTTGGCAACAGATAGATCATTCGCAGTTGGCTTTTTATTTGCATCGAAAGTATCCTTACTATTTTGGAGTTTGTTTTATCTGCTTTTAACTGGGTAGACGCTTGAATTTTTTAGCTAATGAAATATATACAGAAAATGGAGAGGCTTTATAATAGCACTCTCCGTTTTTTATTGACAGTTTAAGTGAAAAGGAATTAGACAGCATTTAATAGGTTTTCTTATAAAATTTCTCAAATAGAAATTGGGAAAGATATAGTACGACCGTTTTTATTAGAAAAACAATCGATAATTGAAATTTCGATAATCTAATTAGAGTTACATATCCAAGTTTCTTTAACCAACCCGTAACAATGAAAGAAAAGAACGTATCCACTAGTAAATTTACTAGCAAATAGATGTATTTTTTCCCATATGTGTACTTTAATATCCAAAGGGACCCGACTAAGAACGGTCCGAATATAAGGGGAAGCTCACCTAAAACATTCGGTTTAACTGTAAAGGGAAACCACCACCATTTTCTCTTTTCAGCTAATCTTCCTTCTAGTACTAGATACATGGACATAGTTAATGCACCTGGTAGAAACCTTTTAAGAGATGGGATACCAAGGAATGGAATACTTAGCCAGGGAATCATAATCATTGCATATAGTATTTTTTTCATAAAATCTTCCTTTACATTCATGTTATTTCTAGTCTATCCATCCTGATATATAATTATCTCTTTTTTGTATGCGTTATTAAATACTACTATTGCTTCCGCTAAAGAAGTAGTAGGTATGCATATTTTGTCAGTTAATAGGAAGTTCGCACGGACAGGCATTATCATATTTCATAGAATGTATGGTAAGGAAAAATGAAAGAAAGGTGGTAAGTAGGATGAGACGTAATAATAGAAACAATGAAAATAATGTATTGGGTGCAAATGAGAATAAAAGAAGAAAGGGATGTTGTAACAATAATACTTCTCCTATAGAAGAAGTTGTTTACCCTACAAGAACGGTAGTTAATACAACCACAAATCAAAGAACAGTCCGTAACATTCGACCAGTTGAGGTAATAAATGTTAATAGAACAATCGTTCGAAATGAAAATTATTCTCCAGTAACCGAAAGAACTGTGAATGAAACGGTTGTAGAAGAGTATGATTGTGGACCGAATGTAGGAAATCCAAACAATTGTCGTCGAAGAAATGGTTTTTTATAAGAGAATAGAAAAAGTACCCCATTTAGGGTACTTTTTCCAGTTTTTAAGGAGAAGCATTTTTAGTTGGTATTAATTAGCTCCAAAATGAAGCACCAACAATAATTAATAAAATAAATAACACTACAATTAAAGCAAAGCCGTTGTTATAACCGCTGTTTCCATATTCTGACATGTAGTTACACCTCCTTCTGCTTACGTGATATCTTATGTAGATATACGAGTGAAGGATTGGGACAAGAAACTACGTATAGAAGAAAAAGGCGCTTTGATTATAAAAAAAGTATTTGAGTATAAATTCTCGATTCTTCTTCATTAATATGTATCAAAAGATTGTGAATTTGATTACATAAACAGAAAGTGAATGTTAAACATCATCCACTTTTGTTCATTGTGAACAGTGGACTAGCTCAATTTTAAACCTATTATAAATATCACTTATCTAAAATAACCTGTATCGTAATAGAATAAAATAGTGTAAATTCTTCCATTGTACATGACATTCCTTGTTTCATTTTTTCCTCCTTGAGAAAATAGAAAAATAAGTTTATCCCTTATCTAAAAAACCATTTCCCAAGTTTATATAAACTTAAACAGTTTTTTAAAATTAAAATTAAAGTTTTACATATGATTCCCAGGCTCCTATCTCAATGATCAGTGGAATAGGTAGAATAAAAGAGTCAGATCAATAGGAGGAGAATTAGTACATATAACATAATTCTAAAGAATAAAATGAGAAAATAATTAGTTCCAAATTAATACCTAAATGGAGGGAACAAAATGAAGAGAATTGCTGTTTTTTGTGGATCTAGTGAGGGTGCGTCAAGCATTTATATGGAGCATGCTAGATTATTAGGTAAAGAACTAGCTAATCGACAATTAGAATTAGTATATGGTGGGTCTTGCCTTGGTCTAATGGGTGCTGTAGCTACTTCCATGCTTGAAGCAGGAGGAAAAGTGATAGGAGTCCTTCCAGAATTTTTGCAGGCTAAAGAAATTGCTCATCCTAATTTAACGGAATTAATTCTTGTAAAAACCATGCATGAAAGAAAAGCAAAAATGATGGAACTTGCAGATGGTTTTATTACATTACCGGGCGGAGCAGGTACAATGGAAGAATTTTTTGAAATATTTACTTGGACACAGCTAGGTCTACATAAAAAACCGATTGGAATATTAAACATCCATCATTATTATGATCCGTTAGTTCATTTAATCCATCACATGGCAGATACAGCCTTTCTCCAAGAGCAATATCGTAACATTGCAATAGTTGATGCTGATTCTATATCATTATTGAATCAATTTTATACGTATCAGTCGCCAGGTATAAAGACATTTAGTTCAACAAATTGAGAAAACAACATTTGTCTAGAAATTAGAAGTAGAAAGAAGGTTAATACATGTTTCACTATCAATCTATCGAAAATGTGGAAGAATTTAAACAGATTGTTCTACCATATCTAGAAAAAGAGGAAGCAATAAACGGATTAGCACTAGGTATACTTATGAAGTTAAAAAATAATGATGTTCCTATTTTAATGGGATATGTTACAAAGCATCAAAAGCCATACATAGCATTATTACAAACTCATCCAAGACAAATTATTGCTACTTTTTTTTCAGCCATACAACAAGCAGAATTAAAGGACATAAGTAAAATTCTTCATCATTCAATCGAGCAAATTCCTGGTTTCATCGGTGAAAAAGAACCTGTACTAGAATTAGCTACAAATATTGCAGCCATTAGAGGTTTACATACAGAAGTTGGAATGGACCAGAGAATTTATGAACTTCATCATGTTAAGAAAAAACCAGCAAATAACGGAGAGTTTATCTTCTTAACCATGGAGCATTTACCAATAGCAACTCAATGGATATACGAGTTTTCTAAGGATACTAATGATCCTTTAGATATTGTTCAAGCAGAAAAAAAGCAAAGGAACTAATAGAGAACGGCCGCTTAGCTGGTTGGAAAGTGGATGGGAACCTAGTATCTATTGCCAATGCCACAAGGCCAACAAAGCAAAATATTACCATAAACTTTGTTTATACACCTAATGTATTTCGGAAAAAAGGGTATGCCTCTAGCTGCGTTTCTGCTTTAACCTTAAACATGCTAGAGAGCGGATTTGGTACAACCAGTTTATATACAGATATTACAAATCCAACTTCTAATAAAATATATATGGAAATAGGGTATGAACCATTAGTAAATTCTTTATTAGTTTTTATAAAGGGAAAAAATAACACATTATCTAATTAGCTACAATTCTCCGAAGCTTACTGTTCGCTTTCCGACGGGTGTGGTTCTAAGGAAAGCGAAATATCTTCCCTAACAATTATCTACTTCCATTTTGAAATTAGTTAACGGTCATATACCGATTCTATTAGATTCGTGATTTATGACCTTCATTCATCCACTTTTCTCATTGATTATAGCGAAATTGATACCCTCTAATTTATGTCACACCTATATAAAGAAAAAATAATTATGTAGGCACTTTCCATATCGATTAACGGAATAAAAGGTTTTTTCTACTTCTACACACTCCTAAGCCATTCATATAGTAATTAGTGTAATCATTCATCATGAATAGGAGGAAAAGACGTGTCTTATATTGGAAAAAGCGTAGTTAGAAAAGAATCTCTAGAAAAAGTAACGGGTAAAGCAAAATATACGAGTGATTACTTTTCTACAGATGCATTGCATGTGGAAATGGTGAAAAGTACTTATGCTCATGCTAATATACTTTCTATCCAGGTAGATAAAGCACAACAATTGCCAGGAGTTAGAGCGGTTGTATTAGGAGATAATCTTCCCTTAATAGGTGAAGAGGTAATAGATCGTCCAGCACTTGCTGTT
The DNA here is from genome assembly GCF_009183415.1 of Bacillus sp. B1-b2. Taxonomy (GTDB): domain Bacteria; phylum Bacillota; class Bacilli; order Bacillales; family Cytobacillaceae; genus Niallia. The sequence continues at coordinate 21,041 of NZ_WEHU01000042.1, forward strand.
AACAAAGTTCGATATTATGGAGAAGTAATGGCACTTATTGTTGCAGATACCATCTCCATAGCAAAACAAGCTGCAGCACTTATTCAAATTGATTATGAACCGCTACCGGTAGTAAACTCTCCTCAACAATCCCTGCAAAAAGGTGCCCCTTTCATACATGCAGATCTAGAAAACTATTCAAAGGATGCTGGTATCTATCCAATGAAAGGTACTAATATAATAAATCATACCAAAATTAGAAAAGGAAATATTTCCAAGGGCTTTAGTGAAGGAGATATTTCCATTGAATCCTCCTTTTCCGTTCCCCTAACAGACCATGCAGCGATGGAAACAAGATCAGCATTTTGTTCAATAGATCAAGATGGCACCACACGTATCATGACAAGTTCACAGGCTCCTTATATGGTAAAGAAAATAATAAGTAGAGATTTTAAAGTGGAAACAGGAAAGGTGATAGTGGAAACTCCATTTGTTGGAGGAGGATATGGAGGTAAAGCATCTGTTCATTTAGAGATATTTGCTTATATAGCATCTAGAGCAGTAAGAGGCAGAAAAGTAAAAATAATGAATAGTAGAGAAGAAGATATCACGGTTTCTCCTGTACATATTGGATTAGAAGCAACTATTAGACTAAGCTGTACGAAAGAAGGAAAACTAACTGCTGCTAAAATGGAGTATTTATTTGATGGAGGTGCTTACGGTGATAAATCTCCACATATAAGTACTGCTGGTGCAGTGGATTGTACAGGACCATATAAGATTGATCATGTTTGGTGTGATTCCTATAATGTTTACACAAATCATCCTTATGCTGCCCCATTTAGAGGGTTTAGTCATGGAGAAGTCCATTTTGCCTTTGAAAGAGCAATGGATATGTTAGCGAGAAAGGTGAATATAGATCCATTAACCTTTAGGCAACTAAACGCTATTAAATCAGGAGATACCACACCAACTCAGGTTGTCTTAACAAATAGTACAGTCGGAAATGTTGAAAAATGTATCACAAAATTACGCAGCTTATTGGAATGGGAAAAAGGGCAAATCTTTCAAGTTAATCCAACCACAATCAGAGTAAAAGGAATTTCATGTAGTTGGAAAAATTCAACGATTGGTCCTGCAGTTAGCTCTGGGGTAGTGCTAACCTTTAACTCAGATGGCACTATTAACTTAATGTCTGGTTTAGTTGAAATAGGATCAGGAACCAAAACCGTACTAGCTCAAATGCTCGCTACGAAAATGAGAATGAACATAGATAGAATTCATGTACGGATGACTGTAGATACTCAAACCATGCCAGAGCACTGGAAAACTGTTGCATCAAGAGGAACTTTAATGGCAGGAAGAGCAGTTCTAGCAGCAGCTGACCATGCAATCGATAAGTTGAAAAAGAGAGCTTCTACTGTTCTTAGAGTTCCTGTGAATGACTTAGAAATTGGAAATGAAACGGTATATATGAGAACTAATCCTAATTATTTTATACGATTTACTGATATAGTGTACGGCTATACATATCCTAATGGTAATTCAGTTGAAGGACAACTGCTTGCGACTGGCAGTTATACTTTAACAGGATTAACCAACCTAGATCCAGAGACAGGAAAAGGAAATCCAGGACCAGAATGGACAGTTGCATGTCAAGGGATAGAGGTTGAATTAGATTTACTCACTTGTCGATATAAAGTAATTAAAGCAGTCTCTGTTGTTGATATTGGAGAAGTTTTGAATTTTAAAGGTGCAATGGGACAGGTAAAAGGTGCCATGAGCATGGGACTTTCCTGGGCTGCTAAGGAAGCTTTATATTTTGATGAAAACGGAAGGGTTTTGAATAATCAGCTTCGTACATATAGACCCATTCGATTCGGGGAGCATCCAAAATATGTGGTGGAATTTGTGAAAACTCCTCATTTAGAAGCTCCATATGGGGGAAGAGGTGGCGGTGAGCAAGGATTAGTCGGCATTCCAGCGGCATTGGCTAATGCTCTTTCCCTTGCCTTACAAACAGAAATTACAAAAATGCCGCTAACTCCTGAATCTATTTGGAAGCAGAGAAAGGAGAATAACAAATGGTAGAGCAATATTTTCGCCCTGATTCTTTAGAGCAAGCAACTTTTCTTTACAACGAGAAAGTGAAAGAAGGGAAGCATCCTACTTATTTTGCTGGGGGAACAGAAATCATTACATTAAGTAGATGGAATCAATCCCCTATAAATGTACTGATTGATATAAAAAGATTACCTTCTTGTCGCTTGCATCAAATCACAGAAGACTTTTTCGTTCTAGGCTCTGCCATAACCTTAACTGAAATAGTACAGGAAAATCATTTCCCATTATTGACTGAGATAACAAGAGGTATTGCGGATAAAACTGCCCGCAATAAAATTACAATTGGTGGCAATATTTGTGGTGACATTTTTTATCGAGAAGCAGTGCTTCCTTTGCTTCTAACAAATAGTGCACTCGTTCTTGCCGATCATATATCAATGAGAACAGAGTTAATAATGGACATATTTGATCAAAAATTACTTCTAAAAGAAGGAGAATTATTTGTTCAGGCATTTATGGAAAATCGATATATGAATGAACCCTTTTATTCAGTGAAAATCAGACAGCAATGGGAGACAGGATACCCTTTAATTACAGCTGCAGCAATCAAAACAAATGGAGAACTTCGTGTTGCTTTTAGTGGATTATGCTCTTTCCCCTTTCGATCTCTTGAAATGGAAGAAATTCTAAATAATCCATCCTATAACCAGACAGAGAAAATAATAAGAGCAAAACAATACATACCTGGAAGAATTCTAAATGATGTAGAGGGATCAAGTGAATACCGTTTATTTGTATTTGGTTATATAATGGAAAATATTCTAGCTCAATTGGGGGATGAAAGATGACAGTGGAACCAACTAATTTAGTGATTGTAGAGCTAACGGTTAACGGAGAAAATCATACATTGGTAATTCCTCCCAATAAAACCTTACTAACAAGCATTAGAGAAGATTTATATTTAACTGGTGCAAAGCCTGGTTGTTATAATGGCGACTGTGGTGCTTGTACCGTATTAATTGAGAATGTTCCAATGAAATCCTGTTTAATGCTAACCGTTGAGGCAAATAAGAAAGATATACAAACAATTGAAGGATTACATAATAGCGCTATTCAGAAAGCCTTCATAGAAAACTTTGCCTTTCAATGTGGATACTGCACACCAGGTTTTATATTGAATAGTCATGCACTGCTTCAACAGCATCCTAACCCATCTAGAGAAACAATAAAGGAATGGTTAGAATCCAATATATGTAGATGTACTAGTTATGAAGAGATAGAACAAGCAATTGGAGAAGTTATTCAAGAAATAATGCAGCGGAAGAGAGATGCTGAATGATGATGAAACCTTATAAAGATGTTATTGATTTCAAAAAAAGAGGTTGAGATTTTTCTCAGCCTCTTTCTTTGTGCGACGGGCAGTCGCTCCTTTTTGCTTAATAAAGCATGAATTTACTGTTATAGGTTGGGCGATGTTACTTCGGTAATAACAAGCCCCGAATCCTGGAAGGTATGATTCTCTCGGAGGTGAAAGTCCTCCCATAGGGGTACTGGTACAACCTATGAAAACTAATCTAGGGCATTATTGCGAGGTAGTGTTTGAAGGAGATGCGGTGAATCGAGAGACCCGTAGTTGGATGAGCAGACCCAAATGCATAAGCGTGAAACACA
>NZ_WEHU01000043.1 GCF_009183415.1 Bacillus sp. B1-b2
TCCGAGAGAATCATACCTTCCAGGATTCGGGGCTTGTTATTACCGAAGTAACATCGCCCAACCTATAACAGTAAATTCATGCTTTAAAGCAAAAAGGAGCGACTGCCCGTCGCACAAAAAAGAGGCAGTCGTGCAGGCTGCCTCTCCGTAGCGCATTGAATATATGCACTAAAAGAAAATGAATTTGAATCATTTTCACGATTCCTTATAAGATATGCTTGGTAATCAAGTTTTGGAACGGTTTGCATTAAAAAAAGGCGCTTGAGCACCCAATGTAGAAGAAAAGGCGTTGCCATTCACCTTATTGATAAGAAGTTATTATGAAGTTTTCCGTCTTCACAATTAACATATGTCAGATTAAGTGGTTTGTATAGTAAGTATGTCCAAAACAGAAGTCCATTTTTTGGTTTTTAATCCTGATTGCTGCAGCGTGGATATATCGAAATAACAAAGTCAAATGGTATTCCACCAAATAATCCGAATACCCATTTAAAAAAAGGTAACGCATTATATTCGTTTAACGGTCAGAATAATAATTAAGAAAGGAAGTGGGGAAATACAAAAATGGGTTCTCCTACATAGGTTTTAAAATGGAAATACCCATTTGATAAAGGTGATGATTTAATGACAATAGGTAGTTGTTTGTCACACGCAACCGATTAAGTGTAAGGAACAACATTCTACTACTCCATAGGTAAATGAGGTATCAAGGGCTTGGTGAATCCGAAAATTACTAGATAAGGGGATGCTTGATGAGAATTCAACTTTTTATATTTCCTTTGATTGCATTGTTTTTTTAACAGTTACCGGTTGCTCTAATGGAATTGAAAATGATAAACAAAAAATACTGGTTCAACAGCATAGTGGAATAGACAACAAATACGACAATTTCAAAGAGATTAACAATAGTAAACAAGTGCAGAAGGTAAAAAAAATATTAAATGAAGCTGATTGGAACAATACAGTGGTGAGTATGTCTCGCCCTGCGGATTATCAATTCTTTTTCAATTATAAAGACAAAAGTATTCAGTCAGATGCTATGCAACATCTGATCTGGATTAGTCCTACTAAAGACAAATTAGAAGTTGTTAGAGGAAATAATGCATATATGCAACTAACAGAACAAGATTCAGCAATTTTATATAACATTATTACGGGTACAAAATTATCTGATGTAAAATAAAGAGTGTTATTAAATTAACGGTTCCGTAACTTTATGATCCGGCTGGCAACCTTATTTCTGCATGTTTTTTATGCAAAATTGGCAGGTTCAGTTTAATTCTTGCACACTGTAATTGACCTTTACTGTAAAGGAGTTACGGGGGTTTGAAATTCCAATATTACAATGCACTAAAAGAGTGGTAAATATTTATGCTGCAACTACACTTCACGGTTGCCAATGCGAATCTTCTCCGATACAGCATGGCGAAGTAAGAACATTCATCTTGCCTGATGGGACGTATCCTATGGTGAAGATGTGGGATTATGGTGCGTCATCCGGTTAATGTATCTTAATCTCCCCCAAAAAGGATAATAAATAGAATGAACATGGTTTAACGCGATGGACGAACAGAAATTGATAATCTAATAGGTTAGTTAGTTAGTTAAGTAAGTTGTCGTCGCAAGAAGAACTCATATTGAGTTCTTTTTATTTTGATAAAATTTCAAGTTACAGGCTATTATTACTAGTCTGGTTGTTCATCACCCCTTCAGGTGAAATACTTTGTAGTAATACGAAATGTAGATTTAAAAAACAGACAGAATTTCACTGTCTGTTCAATGGATATTTTCCCAATAATACTGACTTATAACATTCGCCAAAATATCAGCAGTACGGTAAAGTTCATCTATTTGATTTTCAACCCCACCCAACTCAATTATCACACTATTAGGAGATAAATCCTGATTATAAATGCCGTTCCCTTCACTTGGGCTTTTTAAAATGACCCCTCTTGAAAGATTAGGATAATTCTTATTAATTAAATCATTTATATCATTAGTGAATTTTAAATTCTTTTTATAGTCTTTGTGTCCACTACCAACTACAAAAGAGATCTTTGCATAACGAACACCACCGATAGCAGTGGTCGTATACTCTCTAGGTAACGAATCACGATGTATATCAAAATACATATCATTGTTTCTATTATACATTTTCTCTTTTAAAATCAGATTTCTAGACATTTGGTAAGAACTATTAAAATCCAGATTACTCTCATTAAGCATACTTATAATATCCTCAGTATTTACCTTATTTCCAATACCATTTAGTTTTAAAGCGTGTCCAAGTCGTTTTCCAACTAACGTTATATTAAATTTGGAGTGATATGCACTCTCTGGGGCTGTACCTTGTTTAAAATACGGTAGAAACGATTCACGGTTATGAGAAAAATAAATGAAAGCCACTTGTTTGCCAAAAGTACTATGAGCAGGTTTATTGTATATTTTGGGTGTTTTAAGATTTCTAAGCTTTGATTCCATTTTAGAAGAATCAAAGGTTCCATCTTTCTTGATCGCATTCGGCTTTGGTTTTACTTCCTTTGATATCTTATCTTTTATGCTGCTTTTACTGTCTGATGTTGTATCAACGATTGCTTTATGAATGGTGTCATCATCCTGTTCCTTGTTATCCGATATTTCATAAAGACTAGTGACCGAACTATGCGGATCGTTGATTAGCAAATATACAATATACATAAGATGAAAGGCGAACAAAATAAGTAAAATGATTAGTAGTCGCTTTAGTCGTTTTCCATTTAACTTTTTCACTTTTTTCCCTCAATTAAGATCTAGACTATGTAATATGATTTTTATCGGAGACACATTGAATTTTTTACCCCAGCCATAAATTTTGCGTAGGTTTATTAATATTTCTTTAGGGTATTTAAAAAAAGAGCTGCTTTTCATTAAAAAGCAGCTTGTTTGGTCTAGCATATAGTTACCCATATCTTATATTCTCTTGGCACCTAAATACCTTGGGAACCAATATGAATTATTCATAGAGCTAATACTGACTCCTTTAGATGACGAACTATGAATAAATTGGTTATTGCCTATATATATACCCGCATGAGATGCACCGGGCTTATACGTTTCAAAAAATACTAAATCTCCAACTTGCGGTGTTGATACCTTTACACCCTTTTTATAAATCTCTGAAACTGTCCTTGGTATGCTAGGTTTTGAACTCTTTTGAAAAACGTATTTCAAATACCCGCTACAATCAAACCCTTTCGGAGTGCTACCACCCCACACATAAGGAACACCTATATATTTTTTTGCATTTGCTGCTAAATTAGCTGAGGATTTATAAGAAGCCTGTGTAACGGTACTTTTTGATACACCCAATGCTTTAAACGTTGATGCACCAACAACACCATCAGCTTTTAATCGTTTGCTTTTTTGAAAGTTAACAACAGCAGCTTTGGTTGTCGTTCCAAAATAGGTAGTTGTATTTTTATTTTTAAAGTATCCTTTTTTCTTCAATACTTCTTGTAATTGTTTAACGTCGGAATGAGTCATTCCACTTTTTAAAGTCTGATCACCTATGGCCGCACTACTAACAATTGGACTAGCAACTAACGCTCCTGCAAGAACTAGAGATGATATAAACTTCTTCAAAATATTTCCCCCGAATATCTACTTTTTTCCGATTTTACCATCATAAAGTGACAAACAGATTTATACTGATTAACAATCACATTACAAAAGTATGCAGAAAGTATGCAGAAACTTATAAGAGTAAGTGACTTTTTTACTAATTCTTACTGTTTCGCAGTACCAAAAATGAAAAAAAACAGCTCAAGGCTGGACTTTTTAGGGGATCAATCTAAATAAATATTATAGGGGAGTGCATTTTTATCACAATATATCATCCCATTTTTCACAATAATTACCTTCTAAGAGGCATATAGGGTAGCAGCATATGTACCGCTATGGGATTTTAATAGCATGTAAACTGCCCTTTTCTCATGCTATAAATCATACCTCGTGTGCTAACATAAGTTTCTTATCATGTGCGGCAAAATTTCAGGATAGCATTTAATGGGTACGTTATTATTGATAATTTTCTTCTTCCCCTTTGTGTCTAGTGGGTTATACTACTGTTTTTTATTCCTAAATTTAACAATATCGTCAAATCTAATCTTTATTGTGTAACAATCCTCTGTTTGCTTTTCCAAATATATTACTTTATGTATCGGATCTAATCAATGTACCAGCCCTTCATAATCCCATTCAAGTCCATCTTCCCAAGTTTTATCTTCATAAGAAATGTGAATTCCATTGCGTAACTAATCTTACTTGCAATTTCTTCAATCTGATACTCATCTAGAATCGGTTTAGCTTGTCGATAATAATCCTTTTTCAATTCATTTAGCATCTTTAAATGTTCAGGCTAAAAAATGCTCCTTGCCATTTCATTTTTCCTCTGTTTTTAGTCCCATAATATCACTCCTTATTTTATTTTATTATAGAACATTCGTTCTATTTTATATGCAAAAAAAGAAGGTCCCAGTAGTGGAAACTTTTATATTAACTAATGTATTCAACAAAAGAAGGAATTCTCAATAACCCTGCCTTTGTATAATTTCTGAACTTAACCCGACACTTTATTTTAGGTTCAATAAAAATGAATTTATTGTCTTCATCTATTATTAAGTCTCTGTATTCACGATACAATTGTTTTCTGGCAGGTTTAAAAAATCTGCTACTGGAACACATATTATCCATCCACTTGCTAAACAAATATTTCCTCTCCTTAAACAGTTTAAAGTTAATTTGGCAAAGTACGGAAAACCTTATACATAAAACAGAAAAAAGATTCCTGAACAATTAATCAGGAACCTTTTTCTAGCTTATCCAGCACAGCAAGATAATTTCGAAACATCTTTATCAAAAGTTAGGGCAGCCAGCTTCAATCCTTCTGCCATTGTTAGATATGGAGCCATCGTTTCTTTCAGATCTCCAACAGTTAAACCGAATTTCACAGCTAATGTTGCTGCATAAATTACGTCTCCTGCGTTTTCTGCCACTACATGCGCCCCTACCACTTTCAATGTTTTCGCGTCTGCCACTAATTTGAAAACACCTGTTGTTTCCCGGTTGACGAGCGCTCTTGGAACAGCGTCCAATGGCAAGACTGATGTTTTCACTTCATATCCATTTTCTTTTGCCTGTTGCTCTGTTAAACCAACAGTTGCAATCGATGGTGAAGTAAACGTAACACCCGGAACTACATTTAAATTCACCTTTTGATTTAGTTCGCCAATTGCATTACGGGCAGCAAGTCCTCCTTCATAAGCAGCTACATAAACAAATTGCGGACCGAGAGTGACATCTCCGGCTCCATAAATTCGGGAATTGGTTGTTTTAAGATAATCATCAATGACAATTTCACCACGGGGGCCAACTTCAACACCTGCTGCATGTAAGTTCAAAGATTCTGTATTGGGTTTTCTTCCCGTTGCAATAAGCAGTTGTTCTGCTTCAATAATTCGCTTTTTGCCGTTTTTCTCTACATGTACTTTTTTAATGTCTCCATCTTCCTCAACTCGTTCATAAGTGACCCCTGTAATTAAGTTAATTCCCTGTTCTGTTAAGGCTTTAGTAATGGCTTCTGAAACTTCAGGATCGTATTCTTTTAACAGACGCTCGCTTCTTTGTATCAAAGTAACTTCTGCCCCTAGGTTATGGAATAATTGTCCTAACTCTAAGCCTATATATCCAGAACCAATCACGGTAAGACGTTTTGGAACCTTCTTTAATTCCAATATGCTAGTGCTTGTTAAATAATCTACTTCATCTAAGCCGGGAATATTAGGTACAGTCGGAGAAGCACCTGTTGCTATTAAAAATCTTTTGGCTGTGAATTGAGTGCCATTTACTTCAACTGTATTTTCATTTACGAATTTTGCTTCACCTTTTATTAATTCAAAACCATAATCATCAATTAAATTGACATATTTTTCATTACGCATCTCGGTTACTAATTCATTTTTTTGTTTTACTAATGGAGCTAAATCAACACTTGAAGCCGAAGTGTGTAAACCCACAAATGGATTATTTTTTGCTAGATGATTGATTTCCCCGGCTTTTAATAAGGTCTTAGAAGGAACGCATCCGATATTAACGCAAGTTCCACCCACTGTTCCACGCTCAATCATAGCCACTTTAGCGTTCAAAGCAACGGCTTCAATGGCAGATGAAAAGGAAGCTCCACCAGAACCGATGATAATGTAATCATAATCATAGTGACCTTCATCATTTAAACTTCCATCTGCTCCTTTTTCCGATTGCGCTTGTATTTCTTCTGCTTCTCCTGATTGATATTTTGCATCAACAATGGCTTGTTTCGCTGATTCAATCCCTATATCATTCGGAAGCTCAAATACAGCTTCACCACTTCGGAAATCGGCATTAATCCCCTTTGCACCAATGTTTTCAAGGGCAACAGCAACATGTTCTTCACATCCTGTGCATGTCATTCCTTCAACTTTTAACCGATATTTTTTCAATAAATTCGTCTTTTGTTCCGATTGTAATTCTTGTGCTTCTCCCGGATGATAGTTTGCTTCAGCAATCGCCTTTTTGGCAGCTTTAAGCTCCACGTCATCCGGAAGTTCAAATACGGCTTCTCCACGGCGAAAATCAACTTCAATCGCTTTTGCACCCATGTTTTCAAGAGCAACAGCTACATGCTGTTCACAACCCGAACATGTCATTCCTTGCACATTTACTCGATATTTTTTCATGGTAAACCTCCTTTTACTCGACGGGAAGACCTAAGTCTGAAACTGCCGTCTTAATTGCATCTAAATTAGTTTTAGTTTCATCAAAAGAAACCGTTACTTCTGCAGTGCTTCCATTGACTTTAACAGCTGTTGTGCCAGCACCATCTACCTGTGCAACGGCATCTTCCACAACAGATGGAGGGCAGCAATCCATACCTGCCTTAACCATGAATGTTCCCGTCTTATCACCTTCAGTAATAGTTTTTACATCCTTCTCTGGATTCATATCAGCTGTTTTCAATTCACTCTTAGATACTGATACTTCTTCTTTTTTGTTACTACACGCACTAACTACCAACAAAAGGGATAATACCATCATAGCCCTGATTATCTGTACTTTCATATAAAGCACCCCATTTTTTTATATTCCGCCTTCAACCATGAATAAAAAAAGAAACATGCCGAAAACAAAAACCGTCGTGATCCATAATCCAATGACAGAACTTTTTCTTTTTCCCTTTCTCCCATAAACCATATAAAAGGAGTATGCAAGCAATACAATGGTAACGATGCTAAACAATATCCGGTATTTCAAAGAATAGAATGCGATTGCGCCTGCAAACCCGGTAAGTCCAATGGGAATCAAGATTAGAGGTCCTAGACAACAACCAGCCATAACAAAAGCTGAAAACACAGTGGCTACTTGCGAGACTTTTTCCTTCATGACTTGAACCTTTCCATGCTGCAACAATCATGTGTTTTTGTATCTTTCTTTGTTTCCTTTTTTGTTTCTGGTTCAAGTTTCCTCCAACCATTGAAAAGAGCAAATACAAACAACAGACCCATCAAGATCAAAATTAAATCTTTATATTCCGTGAAGTATGACCCAAGTGCTGTTCCTGCAATCAACGGAAGTAGTAAAAACAGATGACACGGGCATGTAATGAGCGCGACAAGAAACCAACCTGAACTTTTTATTGTGTTTTTCATTCTGTTTCACCTCTTATTTTTTCAACAGTGTTTCAATAATAGGGCATTCATAAATATCTTTGTTTTCGGGACATCTTTCTTTAAGATCTATCAACATTTGTTCAATTCTTTTCAAATCTTCAATTTTACGCTGAATGTCCTCTATCTTAATAACAGTGAAATCATACATATCACGGCACTTTACTTCATCACGATCAACGACCCCTAGCAATTTATCGATTTCATTTAAAGTAAATCCCAATTCCTGCATCCGTTTTATGAAATGCAATCGATCGACCGTTTGTTGGGAATACATTCGGTATCCTTTTTCGGTACGTTCAGGCTCTGGAATTAAGCCTAAACGCTCATAATATCGGATGGTTTCCTTATTAACACCGCACTTGTCAGCCAGTTCTCCGATACGAAACTGCATACGTCTCACCTCACTTACTGCATAAACCTTGTTCCTTAGTACAGGGTAAATATATAGTTTACTTCATTCATGAGGTTTTACTCACCCTTAGAGCCAGATAACGTGCCACCAAAGACAGCAGTTCCAACCTCAAAGGCATCTGCAAGAGTCAACTTGTCCTTCGCTGTCATTGCATTCTTTCCATTCGCTTTTTGCCAATGTTCCTCAGAGCAATAAAATTGAATGGCTGGGCAACAACTAGTTGCAACAGGTGTTGGCTCATTCGATCCGCAAGAAGACTCGCAGCATGCGTTACTATTGGCAGTACCCGTTGTTCCCAAGCCTACGACCACGGTATTTGGTTGTGCAACAGGTACGTTGTTTTTAACCTCAATAGTGATCTTTTCACCGCAAAATGCACATTCAGATTCAATCACTGCATCTGTAAACATCGACGGAATGCCTAGAGCATCAATCGCACACATGGAATAAGCAGGCGACTTTCCAGCCACAGTGACCCGGTGCGGTGTCGGAAGCCCGGAAAAAGGATACGCCACCGTCACATCCTCAGAGTTTTGGTCCCAGTGAATTAAATCCAATTCCCTTAAACGCCTAAGTGCAGATTGGTCATCAATTTGTTCCTCTGTTGCAGTTAAATCATTGATGTTGACGATTTTTCCCTCAGCCATGGAAAGAAGAATGTCTAAACGAATACTATTCTCTGAAGGAGACAATAAACGGATTTTTTCTTCAAATCCTCCATCTGGTAAACCTAGGGATTGTAAAACCTTGACTTTCAACGAAGCATTAAGACTTTTGTTCATGTAGGAAAGCCTCCTTAATTTAATCTACAAAATTACAAGAATTTATCTTCCCCATACAGAATAAACCCTGTACCATAGTACAGGGTCAAGAAATAATAATTATTTTATTTATCCTCTAAAACTAAACTATCATAATAGTTAAGTTTAACCTTCTCCATCTGTTCTAAACTTATATAGATATCCAAATTTCTTTAAAAGTGTTGTTCCAAATTAATATGTTTTAGTACAACTTAAAATTAAAATTAATCTATTTATGTACAGCGATTAATTTATGTACACCTAGATTCTTATTTTATATCAATGATATACTTGGGAAAGGATGAAAAATTTATATATACAACTTATTTTATGGAGATACCTTCAGCTCCGTTATAAAATCCTCATCATCGAATGGAAGATCGGATTTGTGTAATAGCATTGGTGAAACAAACACGTATAAACCACCTCTGCACAATAGTAGCACAAAAGACCTGTAATTACAGACTGTAAGGTACACGAAAGTTATTCCTTTTACATATCTGTATTATATTCTTTAAAATTCGTTAAATAAAAAAGCACCATAAAGGCCCTTTTTCTAACAGCAATTCTCCGTATTTCCTAACAACACTAGTCCACTTTTATCTCCGCTAAGATCAATAATTAGGTCTTCCGTGTTAGGTTTAATTATTGGTTCAATTGCTACCTGTATCTCTTTAAATGTTACGATGATATCATCAACTTCTGGCTCATCCAGAGCCAGTACTATTCTTGGCTGGCCTCAGCCATAACCATCAAATTTGTATATTCTTATATATGCAACTAAGAAAAATCAATAAAAAAAAATCCTCAATAATAGTAGAGGATTTTTTGTACTATTTATTATTAGACGAAGGAGTAACCTACCCCTAAACAGCTGGCATTTGTCAACCACCTTCAATACACGTAATTTCGGAACTGCCAACTTTTTCATTTAAATCCCTCAATAGGCGGGGAAGAACATCTTTATGCACCAAAGATTGTAGAGTTTTTCGAGTGAATGGTACGTTGTAACTTTCAAAAATTTCTTTTGTATTTTCCCATACTTCCATAATCGCCTGTGGCGACATATTAGCTTGGATAACCATATAACTTTCCCCCTTTATTTATTGACGCGGCCCCCACAACATAATTGAAACACCTAATAAACAGATAATAGCCCCAATCCAATCGTACAAATCTGGTGTTTTCTTATCAACACCCCAACTCCATAATACTGCGATAATAATAAATACACCGCCATAAGCAGCATAAACCCTCCCAAAAGTAGGGAAATTTTGTAATGTAGGGATCAAACCATAGGAAATTAAAATAACGCTCCCTATAATTCCATACCAATAAGGTTTTCCTTCTCTAATCCACAGCCAGACCAGATATCCACCGCCAATTTCGGCTAGTCCAGCAAGAATAAATAGTAATATTGTATATATTATTTCAACCACACCCTAAACCGGTATATTAGTCCCTTACATCTCGTTTACTACTGCACTACAAGAATACGCCAACAAAAAGCGATCTTCATTGGCTTTTTACATATTTACGTTGTGGTTAAGATTCCAAATTAATTTCACCAATAAGTCAGTGTGTCAAGAAAGCCAACAATAACCATAATTACACCAGCTATTTTTTGTATAATAAATCCTACTTTTCTCCATTTCTTTTTCATAAATTGACCACTTAATTCAAAATACCATATTAAAAATATAGCAATTAATAATGGCAGAGAAGTCCCTAATGTGAAAACAGTAGGTAGAATTGCACCGTAAGAAACAGACAAAGACAAAGGCATTAAAGTGCCAAAAAACAAAAGAAACATGGTTGGACAGAATCCTAATGAAAAACTTATACCCATTAGATATGCGCCAAGTTTTCCCTTTTTTAAGAATTTTTCTGGTATTTCTCCAAGCTTTAGTGACCACTTCATTGTGATGAAGCCCATCATAAAAATACCTATAAAAATTAACATCGGTCCAACCATCTTCCGAATCCACGGAAAATATAATGTCAATGTACTTTGAAATTCTTTGCCTAGTATCCACACCGCCAAACCTAACGCTGAAAATACTGAAACTTTGCCCAAGATAAAAAAAGCAACTTCCATCCACACAATACCCTTTTGAATGGACTTATTTCCATATACAGTAACCGCTCCAAGGTTCCCAGTGATTTGACAAGGTACCAATGCACCGACTGTCCCTAAAAAAAATGCTGAAAGAATGGGAATACTCTCTGTACTTCTTCCAAGATTCAAGAATGGCTGAGTTAGAAGATTACTTAATTGGTTAAAGAACTCGTACATAAATTGCCCACCTATTCATCCATACTCCCGGTGCCGGGTACGACAATTGTATATTCATATTTCCTCAGTTCCCCGTTCGCTTTTACTGCCTCAACCTCCATTGAGAGAGTTCCTGATGAATGTATTATATTACCGGTTATTTTAAATGTTTCTTTATTAACTTTAAATGCGTTATACTCGATACTATAATCTGGCGGCATAGCAATTTTCACTTTAACGCTCTTGATATCCAGCTCTTTATTAAAGTCTAATGTTAGTACGTTAAGTCCCGGTTTTAATGGTGATATATCGACTTTTATATCACTGTATTGCGCACGGTTTTGTGGGTATACACCTTGTTCAGCCTCAGTAGGAGTCGCAACAACTAATATTGACGCAAAGAATATTAAAAGTAATCCGTATACGAATTCATACATACTGCGTCTATAAAACTTATTAAATAGGTTATTTGCAACCTGCTTTAATGCCTTTCTTTGTAGATAGCCTATAATAATAATTAAAGTTGTAAATGCTACTTTGAGTATTATCGCTTTCCCCCATTCGCTTTTTAAAAAGCTTTCAATTGAAAACGAAGGAACATACTGGAAAGTCATTATAAATCCTGTCAAAATGATAACCAATAGACTCCATAATGCCCACCGCGAAAATTTATCACTAACACGTTCCAGCAGCAGGGAAAATTCATTCTTCTTAGCGATTGTAAGTATCGAAAAAATACCTCCAAGCCAGATCGATGCAGCAGTAAGATGAAGTGCATTTACAATAATAGATAAAAACCCACCGTAACGTGGATAAGAAGCATGTCCCATAACAAAGGGAACAGTGACTAACGCTAAACCAAAAGCTACTAACTCGACTTTTTTAATGGTATAGCCCACTAAAAGAAGAATAATTTGAACAATTGGAACCCAAATATATTTTAAAGAAAAAAATTCATTTAACGGAAGGTCCATTAATTCAATTCGTTGCTGAATAATTAATAAAACAGCTCCCAGCGTTGTTATAAGAATTAATCCTAGTGAAATTACCCGCCAGCGCTTATATTCTGTTATGTCCTTTGATACTACTTTATTAAAGAAACTTGACCCAAACAATAAAGTTATGCCAACAAAAATAAGCCAGTATCCAAACTGTTTAAAACCAATTTGTGAGAACCAAGGCTCGCTCATTGGTTTTACAGCACGTGTGTCTTTAATGGGTGTAAATTCATCGTTAGCAAAATAGAATACATCTAATATATCTGGTATTTTGTTAGACGAATCTACTTGACTAGGACGTGCATACCACGTAACTTGGAAAGTTCCTTTGTCTAGGGGTTCATCAAATTCTACGATAATATGGGTTGGATCTTGAGGATCTTTATATGGTTCCTTTATTTTAATTGGCTGCTGATTCTTGTCAAAAAGACCGATAGCAGTTAAATCGACACTTTGGTTAAACCATAAATCTATTTTTTTATACTCCCCGCTTATAATTTCGCCATCATTAGGACTCTGTTTCAACAATTTCAGAGGACCTTCATTTTTTTTAGGAGCTGCATTTAACACTTCAAATGAGAATTTTTGTGTTAAAATGTCACCGTCCAAAGCAATTACATTAATTTCTGCAGTGTAGCTGTCAGCTGGTAACTCCTTTTTTATATTTCCAACAATATGTCTTGGGTTTTTTGGATCAATATAAGTACTGTCTAAATTAAAACTTTTTCCTGATGTACCTATTAATTTTATGGTATCTGAGTGTAACTTTACCGGATCTACAAACCAAATTTCAATTGTATCAGGGCTATCATTTAGTCTCTGACCCCCTTCAGGTAAAGTTTTAACTATGGATGAGTGGGCTTCCGTTAACGTTCCCGGAAATAAAGATAGCAAGAAAATAACAACCATACAAATCGTTCCTATTTTCGTAAATACATAGCTCATTTATTAGTATTCCCTTCTGTTATTCTAATGAATAGTGCTTACTTTTATATTGGTTTAGAGTATATAGAAACGATTTTTATTAAAGGAAAAAAGGCGATGATGTGTCCTGATTCTTCTCTCGAAAGGGGCTCAAATGTCTAGTTTTTTAAAAGTCCTTTTAATCCCTTAATGTTGTAGAGGCACTTTGGCTAAACAACTTGCCCTTATGCACCTTTATAAGTTTCACTTAAATGCGGGCTTTCTTGCATTTGCATTCCATCCATGTTCCCTTTATGGTCAGAATTTCTACCAACTAACAGGGTAATAACCATTGCTATAACGACTATGATAGGGAATAAAATTGTAAATATAATTAACCGTTTAATATCGTTAGAATTTTTCTTCATATAACCTGTCCTTATTCAAATTCTTAATCTATAATTTATTTCATTGTAAAAATGTGTAGAAAGTATAATGAGATCTAATTTAGTAATAACTTTGCATCATTAATAGTTTCTTCATATGGAACTTCTTTTGTTCCTGAATAATCTTTGACGACTACCCCACCCTGAACATTAAAGTTGGACTAACGTATATATTAGTCCAACTTGATCAATAAACTTAAATTACATTTCCTTTTGAGGATTGCAAAAGCTCTACCTCTTCAGATAACTTTTTATTTTCATCCATTAGGTTATGAACTTGACTTTTCAGTACATTAATATCTTCTGAATGATTTCCTTTATTGGTTGAGTGACAGTTTTTCTTATCACTACTAAACATACCTTTCATACAAAACAACATCATTAATGGACATAGTAAATATAAAATCCATTCCACACTACATACCTCCATCTATAAAGGGCCTAAACTTTTTATGAAAACCTAGCCCACAATGATTAATCCTTACAATTTAATTCATGAAATCATTACAAGCTTTCACCATTTTTTGACCTTCAGGAGAAGACATTGATTTCATCATGCCCATCATCTCATCGCTATTCATCATTTTGTTACCGTTCATGTTCATGTCCATTTCGCTATTCGATTGATTTGCATAAGCAAATTGTCCAACAACAAGTAAGGTTGCTAATGCAAAAGAAGATACAAACGCTATTTTTTTCTTCATTTTTCTCTCTCCTTTCAATTTGTTATCATAATTATAGACAACAAATATGATGAAAATATGGTGTGTTAAATAACTATTCAAATTCAATTAACCTTCCCACTAAAGGGAAATGTGTCTGCTCCGAAACTGACAGAGAGGAACAGCAAACCAATTCAATAATTTGGCACAATGTAAAGAAAAATAAAGAAGGCCCAAAAAGGGCCTCTTTCTCTATCATATATAACTTTATTAAAAAGTTAAAATAGATCGTCTTAACGTTTACGATGAACTACTTTTTCAATAGTTCTTTTTTTTCCTCATATTCTGCTTGATTTATGTCTCCTCGTGCAATCCTTTCACGAAGAATGGTATAAGCATTATCCTGTTTTTTCTCAAAAGGTTTCATGATTAAGAGGACAAAACCGTAAATCGCAAAACCGATAATAACTATCCAAAAAAACATGGTTAACATCATTCCAAAATTCATCATCATTATCTTTTCTTCCCTTTCCTTAACTTATTTGAAAGTCAATGTTATTGGGGACGGAATTTTAGAATTACTCAGTCTTAGATCATTGATCTTGTTTTTCGTTTGAAATATTTTTAGCATCCAATGAAGATCCATTCCCTTTATCAGCAATCTTCTTCCAATGTTCTCCACCGTTTGTAGTTATAAAAATATCTTTTAAGAAAGTTGTAAATACTAAATCTTGTGTATCTTTGGGACTCGAAGCAATATATCCTATTGCATCATCTTTTCCCAATTCTGGAATTACAATTTCTTTTAGCTCTCTAGTGCTATAATTAATTTCCACTAAAACTGGCTTTTCTGAAATCAGGCCTGCTAGTATATTACCCTCTTCATTAAAAGCTACAGATGTCGTCGGGGTCTCAGTAATAATTTCAAAATTATTACCAAAGTCGGTTGATACATATAGTCCTTGATTTGTGCTTATAGTCACTATATTATCTTTTTCAGGATGAACGGCGATAGCTGCAGCTTCACCTTCAACCCCATTCATCATAGATTTTTTCCATGTTTTTGTATTGTCTAATGTATAATATAACCCTGTATCATCCATTCTTGAATTCGGCTGAGGATTAATTACATAAATCGTGTGTGAATAATATCCAACACCCATACCATGAAAATCAATCTCTCCATATAAATCTAGAATGTCGAGGTTTTTCCCCATATTGTTACTTTTTAATATCCCAAATGGATTTTCCATATCTGAGTCAGGTGCTGGGTGGCCACTGCTATAAAAACCATCATCAACCATTGTAAAACCCATATAATCGTGTCTATCTCCTTCTAGTACACTCCATTTGCCATCTTTAAAGCGTCTTAATCCATCATGTGCGGGTATATAGATTTCCTCTCCCTTACTATCAAAGCCCAATCCGTGTATATGGTTAAACGAAATGTCATTACCATTATTACTTATGCTTGTCTGGTCTGAATCATTATTCGAAAAGGCTAAAAATCCTGTAAGCACTGTTAGAAGACCGATTAACATGGCGATTATTTGTAATATTTTTTTATATTTAAGATGACGATCTCGTTTATTTCTACCTTCCAGATTTTTCACATTAATTTTTTTCATTTTTTTATTATTTAGAGTCCATAGAGCAATCAATATTATCAGTAATATTACCGATACATAAAAGCCATAGTCCATTAAGTTAGCATAAACACTCTCTTTTTGATGTTCCTCTTCTGTTCCATGAGCTAAAGTAGATAAGGGTACACTGAAGAGTGCCAATATTACTAAAAACAATTTATTTAAAGGATTCACAATTATTCAGCCTTTCTCGTCTGTAAAATACGAAGCACGCATCAATCCGCAATATTACGCTAGGATCCCATCCGCCCTAAAAGTTTTCTTGAAAAATGTGCCTATTCTTGTAGATTATTATTACGGTTGAAGGAACCTAACATTACATATAAAAACAGGAGAAAAAGCATGAGAATGTTCATGCTTTTTCAGTTATCAATAATTATCTCAGATCATCATCAAGTGAACTTATCCTTTAATCGTTCTTCTTTCGTCCACTTGAAGAAAACATAGCCAATAATAAAACCAAACATTATCTCTTGAACGACTTTCATAATAACTCCACCTAATTGTTGATCGTCTATCGGTGATAACCACTGAAATATTTGTGGTGCATCTGAATAAGTCAGGTACATTGGATCCTGTGCAAAAATGATTAAAGCACATGCAGGTGTTAGCAAAACCCCTGCACCAAACAAATACGCTATTTTTTTCATATTTGATAACACATCTGTGCTTTTAGTAGGAGGAATTACAGGTATCCACATTAAAAATGCTGTTATCGTTAATATTATATGACTAAAGCTATGATATACAGTGTTTGAAACTAAGGTATCGAATATTATTGGAATGTGATAGAACGAAAATAAAACATTAAATAATACTAACGAGATAAGTGGATTCGTTAATAATTTAAAGAGCTTAAACTTTTGAAAATGTACCAACACAAAAGCAACTATAGGTTTTGGCAACCCCAATAAAAGCAATGGTGGCATTACAATATATACTAGCGTCTGTTGTAACATGTGAGCGCTAAAGAGATAACTGTCTCCTAAAATATGCAAGGGGCTGCCGAAAACGATAAATAAGGTTATTAATCCAAGCACAAACGACAATCTTCTTAAACTACTTACTAGATAAGAAGCTGCCCACCGACGCTGTAGATGGAAATAGACCCAAGTTATCAAAACAACCAAGATTAATAAAAAGGGATTCCAATGTTCCACAAAAGTGAGTGTGGCTAGCTCTTTTGGTTTTTCAGGACCATGTGCAAAGCCATCTTGCGGATTATATAGTATAGAACAAAAAACTAAACTAAAAATTACTCTTATAAGAATTTTCATCCAAAAACCCACTTAATCACTATTATTAAGTCTTTATAATGATTCCACACTTATATGAAGAATTTAATTATCCATATCCATGCCGTCCATATTGTCCATATCCTTTTCCATATCCATGCCATCCATATTGTCCATATCCTTTTCCATGTCCATGCCATCCATGTTGTCCATTTCCATGTTATTGGTATTTGTTGTTTGGCTAATAAGACTTGGTTTAACTGCTCCGAAAATCATGCCGATTAAGCAAAAGACCACAATAGAGATGCTAATAAGTCCAAAACGTATTCTTAATCTTTTTTCCTCAGTTTTCTTCTTCAAGATTATGCCTAGTTCCAGTAAAACCAGTGGGAGAAGGAATAGAGCTGTACTGATATAGAAGCCTACTGCCACAATGTCCACCCATGTTAACCAACCACCATTTTGGGTTAATGGAATTACAAGATTTGTAAAGAGATAAATAGATATCCCCGAAAAATATAATCCAATAAAGATAATCGCAATTTTGTTAATTTGCACTAGACTACCTGTTGTCTTCCGACTGTAGGCAATAAAAAACTCCATAATAGTTATAGCTTCAATCAAGATAATTGGAATTGCAAGAAAGATAATCAGATTCCAAGGCTGGTTATCCATTAATAACGACATATAATGCGTCATATCCATAATGAAAATTTCTCCTTTATCGTTAAATTTATGAAAATGCAAATTCCATTGAGATGAGATTTACATTTTCCGCATAACAATCCACGTAAATTATTTTCATCTTCAGCTGAATGTTAGAGTAAGGTGAAATCTCCTAATCATATCAATTTTGACATATCTTGGGTATCCCAGAAGTTAACTCATTATACTTAAATCCACCATTCCAAGAATCATTGCTGCATGACCTACAATTAGAAATCCACTAACAAGCATAAAATGCATTTTCAATTTTCTTTCCTTAGATTTATTCTTTTGAATTAGACCTAATTCCAATAAGGCAAGAGGAAGAAGGAAAAGTACGCCACTCAAATTAATGCCAACTGCCGCTACATCGATCCATGATAGCCAACCACCTGTCTGGGTCAGCGGAATAACAACCGTGTTAAGAAGATATATAAAAACTCCAGTAAAGTACAGTCCAAAAAATATGCTTCCAAATTTATTGATTAATTTAACCGTAGGGTTTGCTTTTTCACGCTTGGATAAAATATAAAGTTCAGTAATCGCTATCGTTTCAATCATTACCATTGGAATGGCCATAAAAATAATTAAATTCCAAGGCTGATTGTCAGATAAAAGTGACATAAAATGTGTCATCTGCATAATAATATCTCCTTTATAAATATTTAATAGTTTTTCACTTACAAATTTCGAAATAGGTCCCCTAGTTAATCAGGTAATTTCCTCCTTAAATATTGTGATAACAATTGAATCTTTGTTAGATATGATGTTACTTTAAAATTGTGGTGAAAATATGATGGTTTTCAAACAAAGTAATTTAATAAACCTTCACGATTTGTTTTTGAATTCAAAGCTATTTAAGGTTTTGTTTTAAAAAACAAACGATGAAAAAAAAAGGCCATATGCCAGCACATAATAAGGTTTAGTTATGGAAAGTCAGTCGATTATATAGGTTTTTAATTTATTGAATGGTTGATGGTTGTTATTAAAGATTTGATTCTTTGTTCTTTTACTGATGGGTTAGCAATCTCTTTTATCATTATAAGAAGGATAAAAGAGTAGTAGTTCTGTAAATGCTCCTTATAATTTGTTAAAGGCTCAAGGCATTATAAAACCAATGCTGGAAGAATTCATTAAACTTAGAAATGGTACATTTATATGGTGAAAGTAGGTTTTTATTGATGGCTACAGAAAGAAATGAACCTTGTCCATGCGGTTCAGGAAAGAAATTTAAAAGGTGTTGTATTGACGACCCTAGATATTCATCAACTAAAATTAATAACGGGTTAGCTAGAAAGTATATGTGTGAATTTGCACTTCATACGTTTTCGTCAACTGTTGTTATGTGCTACCCCAATAATCTAGATAAAGTTGATGTTTCAGAAAAGAATTATCATATTTATATGGTTCATGAAATCCCAAGGTTAAGTTTTGTTAAGGATAGTGTAAAAATATTTGAAACACATATAGAAGTAACGATTCAACAAGGAGTGCTAGAGAATGTTACCATGCATAAATTTGAATTTGCGTTACTAGAGGGAAATCATAAAGAAATTTTCACTTATGAATTATTAAATAATAAAAAATTAATTATAAGAGATAATGTAGGCGGGGGAATAGAGACTGATGTTTTATCAATGTATCTAGAACTTTCTAAACAGCCTTTAAAATCAGAAGTACTTTATGTTGGTCAATCATATGGAAAAGCTGGAGAAAGGGATGCTATACAAAGATTATCCTCTCATAGTACTCTTCAAGAAATACTAGCAGATACTATGAATCGTGATATTGAAGTAGAAATTACCATCACTCTTTGGGAATTCACACCTCGTCTAATTTCTTCTTTTGACGGTATAAGTAAAAAATATCTTACTTCTGAAAAAGAAAATGTAGAGCATTTAGTAAAAGTCACTTCTGCACCTCCATTGTGGATTGATAATCAAATAATAAATATTTCTGAAGCTGCCTTGATAAATTACTTTAAACCAGAGTACAATGAAAAATTTAAAAATAATTTCCCTGACATTACCCATAAGGGATATACATTTTATTATGACTATGATTATAATGCAGTAACTGTGGAGTTAGATCCATCTTGTATTAATATTGATATTTTTTCTAAATCGAAAGATTACTCACAGTTTAGACCTATTAAATATCACTTGAATTCTGAAGAAGAGAGAAGATCTATTTTTGATATCGATTTTTCAACAAAATGATCTTGGAAACTACCGCATTACTCTTCCCAAGAAATATCAGGGTGTACAAGAAGGTAGATGCTACTAACTGGTGCGTTACTTCAAGAACCGGCTGCTCCTTTTCTGAGCGGCTTGTTTATTCCACTAACGCTAAACGCAATAATTGGCAACCGAGTAGGCTGCCATTTTTAATGTTATTTACTTGCTATTTTTGTATAAATTAAACCTTGTTTTTTGGTTTCTAAAAATCACTGCTGATTATAAGGAAGTTAGAAGATTAGCATCCAATAGTGAATTGCGTTTAAAAGCACAATTTTCTATTTTTTTCTTTTCCATTTTACAACAAAATATAAAATTCCAGCACAAATAATTGGTATACCAATCCACATACATATTTGGATGAAACTTGTGAAATAGGACCCCATTGAATTCGTGTCCATCATTGATGTAGCAGACATCGTTAAACACATTAACCCAGCTATCACCAAAATTATAACAACGACCCAATCCAACATCTTCAATCCTCTTTCACCTCCTGATTTACTTGATTAGACAGTACAGGAAAAGTGAGTTCGAATCGGGTACCTTTTTCTACCTCACTATGAACATTTATTATGCCACCTTGGAGTTCAACCAAATTTTTCACTATGGCTAATCCTAAACCAGTTCCACCAAATTCACGGGAACGTGACTTTTCCACTCTATAAAATCTTTCAAAAATATATGGTAATTCCTGTATTGGAATCCCAATACCTGTATCTTCTACAATACATTGTACTACATTTTTCTTAGCAGACATGCTCACCGAAATAGAACCTTGTTGGGTATATCGAATAGCATTTTCCAACAAATTGAGAAAAACTTGAATCATACGATGACCATCACAATAAATCAGTGGCAAATCAGGCTGTACATTATAATTTATTTTAAGTCCTTTTTCTTTAGCTTTCCATAGTACTTCGTTAACTGCACTATCCAATACTTCGGATATATCAATCCACTCAAAATCAAAATCGATTTTGCCTTCTTCCATTTTAGAAAGCTCGAATAAATCACCGATCATTCTAGTTACACGAACAGATTCCTTGTGAATAATATTAATATATTGATCCTTCTCTTCTTCTGTCTGGTATAATTTTTCCTTCAATACTTTAGCATACCCCTCTAAGCTGGTCATAGGTGTTCTGAGTTCGTGGGATACGTTGGAAAAAAATTCACTGCGAGATTCACGATATTTTTGTAAATCATAGGCCAAATCATTAATCGCCTTGCCTAATGAACCAATCTCATCATTAGATATTACGTGGACACGTGTTTGTAAATCACCTTTCGATATTTTTCGTGTTGCTTTTTCCATTTGTATTAACGGGTTTGATAATTTTCTTGAAAGTACATAAGTGAATCCAAGGGCAAGTAAGAATGATCCCAGTCCAGACAAGAGTAACATTCTACGTATTTCTTCAATAGAGTCATCAATTGCATCAATCGAGGATAACACATAAACTCCGCCGATAAAACCACCATCTGTGACAATAGGCTTTCCGGAAACAAGGTAACTTTGATTATCCAATGCTTCAAATCGCTTGTTGACTGACTTTCCTAATTTTAAGTCCTTGAGTTCATTTTCTGGTATTTGGAAACCTTTCAAAACGACTGTCCCTGCTGAATTAGCTATAATAGTTCCTTCGGCATTAATTATATAAAGTTTGGTTTTAGAAAATTCCGCCATCATCTCAACCATGTAAGCCATCTGTGAGTTGTAATTTACCGCAAATGACTCGGCATAATGTGAAGATAATTCCTCAATTTCCGTTTGTACTTGACGATAATAAAATTCTGAAAAAGCTCGATCAATGACAAATCCAAGCGGAAGTAAAACCATAAGAAATAGCAGAAGGATGGTACCTCCTAATTTAATTACAATTCGATTAAGAGTCATTTGCGTTTATCAGCCAATTGAAATTTATAACCCACACCCCATACCGTTTGAATAGGGTTATAAGCTAGCCCGGCTCTTCTAACTTTTTCTCGTATATTCTTCACATGACTATCAACTGTACGAAAATCACCGAAAAAATCGGTTCCCCACACTTTGTCCAATAAAGTTTCCCTTTCAAAAGCCCGTCGAGGTTGCTCCGCTAACACTAGTAACAGATCAAACTCTTTGGGAGAAAACTCTACCGGTTTTTCACACACCATTATTTGTCGGCCATCAATGTCGATAGTCAAGTCTTTAAAAGTAATTGTATTTTGTGCGTTGCCTACCTCCAAAATACTGGACCTTCTAACAAGTGCAAAAACCCTAGCAATGAATTCATCTGAATCGAACGGTTTTACCAAATAATCATCTGCGCCAATTGTTAACCCTTTTACCTTATCTTTTGTATCTGTACGAGCTGTTAACATTAGAATGGGCGTATTCTTAGTTTCACGAATTTTCTTACAAACTGTCCAACCATCCATATCAGGCAGCATTACATCTAAAATAATAAGATCACAAGGTAGTTCTACGGCTAGTTTAACTCCCTCCAATCCATTTTCAGCCTCTATTACCTCAAAACCGTTTTGTGAGAGATGAATACGAAGGAGATTCCGAACATTCCATTCATCATCAATTATTAGTGCTTTCAAGTTTCAATCCCTCAATTCTAAATATCCCTTATATGTTATTAGATCTCTGTATACTAATCCATTGACTTTATTATATAAAAAAAATTTGTGCAAAATATGAAGATTTAAGTTCTTTTTATGCATTAGTTTTCTTAACAATTATTAATTTTCTATACATTCCTCTAAACATTGCTTCTTTGTCTTCAAGAACACTACATGAATTTTGAACAACTTTAAACACCTTATAAAATTCAATACCAATATCTGTGCCGAGTAATCTGACAATTGGTCGCAATAGTCTTTTTCCTATCGTCATGCTTTTATTTTTGGTCAGAAATTTATCAAATATTAATACCTTCCCTCCCCCCTTTAATACTCTTATTATTTCCGTCATTGTGAAATCAGGCTTGGGAACAACGCTCAATATTAAGTTTGCAATAACAAAATCAAGAGTCTTATCTTTAAATTCTAACTGTTGGGCATCCATTTTAGTAAACGTAATATTTTGGTCTTTAAATTTTTCTTGTGCTTGTTTTAACATATCGGAAGAATAATCAATAGCAGTAATGTCATATCCCTTGTTAAGAACGTAAGGAATGTCTGCACCCGTCCCCACCCACAAAGAGAATCTTACTCCCTTTATCTATGGATATATCTTTAAATATTTTGTTTCTTGCCTTTCGGAAGATACCTGAATCGAAAAAATTATCGTAAACTGACGACCAATATTTATATATAAGTCGGTTCCAAGAATTATTCATCTATTACCTCCATAATAGAGTAGGGTGACCATTCACATGGCCACCCCCTCATCAAACCGCACGTGCCCTATTAAGGCATACGGCTTACCAACGTGTTATATTGAACTTTTATTTTCCCTGTGCACAGTTTATTTTA
>NZ_WEHU01000044.1 GCF_009183415.1 Bacillus sp. B1-b2
CCTCCGAGAGAATCATACCTTCCAGGATTCGGGGCTTGTTATTACCGAAGTAACATCGCCCAACCTATAACAGTAAATTCATGCTTTAAAGCAAAAAGGAGCGACTGCCCGTCGCACAAAGAAAGAGCCTCAGCTATTGGAGACTCTCTCAAAACATTAACTCTTTAATTTATTTTTCATATACAGTTGAACAAAAATTAGTACAAACAAAATATTAGCACCTAATGTCAGTAGACCATAGACAAAATCACCTTTAAGAAGGATGACTACGGCTAACAAGATACTCTGACATACTAATATCATTCTCATAATCTTTTCAAACGCCCTTTTTCGGTAAACAGGATCTATAGGATATATACGTACCCAGAGCTTGTTATCATAAGCATTCCATAATGGAAGAAGCTGCAATCCTGTTAAAAACAAGAATAAAACGCTAATAAATACTTGTCCTGGCCCGTAAGAAAGGAAGAAAATAAACAATCCACTAATCACTGTTAAACGAATGGTTAAACCAAAATAGTCACCTAATCTTATGTAAGTTCTCCAGTATAGATGTGTAAATACATTCTCTGTTTTATAAGGGATTCGATTCAATAAAACATCCATAATATGTCTTCTTTTCATTCGATCTCTCAGGGCAGGAACTTCTGTAAACATATTCGCAAAACGATAAAAAGAAGCTAATCTTTTTTCATCCTGCTCAATTAAATATTCCCACTTCAACCCTTTATGACTAGTTGCTTTCATAAAATATAGCAATAGGAAAAATAATAAAGCAAGCAATGCAACTATAAACATTAACGATGCATCTGCAAATAAGAGATATAACAGAACAAGATTTATCAGAAAACGAACTCCTGTATCCATTAGGTGATAAGAAGGATCCACATAATATTGTATATGCCAGCGAATAAGAAGATTAATTCCCTTTGCTACAAGAAGTACCACTAATAAATACCAAAAGCCACTAAAATCTCCCTCATGAACTACTGCATACAAAGGCATAAGAACAGCAAGGAGCATGAGGAGAATATATCCCTGTATCAAAAAACTAATTACCATGCTTTGATGAATATACCGTTTCATCTTCGTTTCAACAGAAATCAGAAAAATTCGATCGGCATTTTTTAAAAATGTATAGATAGGACTCTTGGTCACAAAAAAGGCTAAAATAATACTCATTATAGGAGCCACGGGGAAATCTTGTGAAATCGTTTTTAGCCATGCTTGATAATAAAAAGCACCAGTACCTAGCAAAAAGACTAAAACAATAACCAAATGTCCATTTAAAATATATTTTAAGTACCGACTATATTCTCTTGCTGTTTGGCTAAATCTTTCTCTCCATAAAACCCCTGCATCAAACTTAAACATTTTCTTCTTCCTTTGTAAGGAGGATATAAATATCATCTAATGTAGCATTTGGCATATTAAATTCTTTCCTAAGCTCCTCCATTGTCCCCTGACACTTTATTTTGCCTTCATGAATGATAATAATTCTGTCACAATATCTTTCTGCTGTTGCCAGAATGTGAGTAGACATCAGTATACCTGCTCCATTCTCTTTCATTTTTTTTAATTGATCTAATAATGACTGTATACCTAGTGGGTCTAATCCAACAAATGGTTCATCCACTATATAGAGAGATGGCTCCACTAAGAAAGCACACATAATCATTACCTTTTGCTTCATTCCTTTTGAAAAATGAGCTGGAAACCATTTTAACCTTTTTTCCATACGAAATTCTTTTAACAGTAAAGGCATTCTCTCTTTATATTGTGCTTCAGATAACCCATATGCCATGGCTGTTATTTTTAAATGCTCTTCAAGCGTTAATTCATCATAAAGAATAGGTGTTTCTGGTACGAAGGTAAATTGTTTTCGATACGCTTCTTTATCACTTTCAAATGTTTTTCCATTAATAAAAATTTCGCCTTTATGTGGCTCCATTAATCCAATAATATGGCGAATGGTTGTACTTTTTCCTGCTCCATTTAAACCAATTAATCCAACCATTTCTCTTTCTTGAATGGAAAAGGAAATATCCTTGAGTACAGGATTTCTTGTATATCCACCGATAACATTTTTTATTTCAAGCAGTGCCATATTTCATGTACCTCCTATGTATTACCTATAGTTTATCAACATTTCTGGATAAATAAAAATGTTACATGAGATTTTTTTTAATAATATGGTATATAACTTTTCTAATCGGGACATTCTATTTATTGAAGGGGAGCACCAAAGAAAATATTGAAGTAAAACGACAATATTAAATGAGGTGTTTGCAAAAGATACTTTCATGTTCTTTTAAATAGAGACTTCACTCGTTCTTAAAAAGGGGATGTTAACTTTGCATAGCTTAGTTAATAACTTTAGATCTGTAACACCATTTATTGCTTCTTTGAAAGCAGTCAAATAGTCATTTCCACTTTGAAATGAGGTGTTTGTCGCAGACTGTCATCCATTCTTTATACGTTGATACAAGTTGTAAAGACTATATAAGGGGATGGTTCGTTTGAACAATGATCGAAATTCTCAAGAGATGAAACAAAATCATTTTTAAATGAGGTGTTTATCAAAGAGAAGAACCTTAAGTAACGTTAATTAGAAGCTCCTCTCCTTCATTAGAGGATGTCTTAAAGGTAAAATATTAGTTGTGTATTAGTTAAGGAAGTTTTCATAAACTTTTTTATCGAAAATACAACGAGTATGTAGCCTTATAAAGACATCCTCTTTTCCTTTATGTATACGAAAAAATTTGTGATACAATATTTTAAAAGCAGAAAAGAAAGGATGAACGTTTTGAGCGATTGCATTTTTTGTAAAATAATAGCTGGTGAAATACCTGCTAAAAAAGTATTTGAAAATGACCATGTCATTGCTTTTCTAGATATCAGTCAAGTAACAAAAGGACATACATTAGTTGTGCCTAAAACACATGTAAAGGATATTTTTGAACTAACACCTAAAATATCAAAAGATCTCTTCGAAGTAGTTCCTACAGTTGCTACAGCCATTAAAGAAGCATATAACCCCATTGGATTAAATTTATTAAATAATAATGGGGAAAAAGCTGGACAATCTGTATTTCATTATCATATGCACATTATTCCTCGATATGGTAAAGGTGATGGTTTTGGAGCTGTCTGGAAAACAAACTTTGATGGATATACAAGTGAAGAGCTTACACAAATTGCAGATGATATTAAAGAAAAAATATAATACATAAAAAAATAACATTATATAGTCATAATGATAAATAACGACCTCTACATAATCTCTTCCTTTATTATAAAGTCATTTGATTTTACATAGGGATTGAGATTATTTTTTTAGAAACATAAAGTTGCCAGCATTGGACTTTCTAACAGCAATAAGTAAAAATTTTAATCTGTACAAATCCTCTTAATTTGTTAGTATAAGGATAATCTTAATGTCTGATAACAGACTTTCATAAACCTTAACATTTTAGGAGGAACCCCTTGATGAAAAGAGCTTATAACTTTAATGCAGGTCCTGCTGCATTACCTAAAGCTGTGTTACAAGAAGCACAAGAGCACTTATTAAATTTTAATGATACAGGTATGTCTTTGATGGAATTAAGTCATCGTAGCAAAGAGTATGAAGCAGTACATAATGAAGCAAAAGATTTATTAACTTCCCTATTATCTATACCTGATAATTATGAAATCCTCTTTTTACAAGGTGGGGCTAGCCTACAATTCACAATGGTACCAATGAATTTACTTACAGAAGGAAAAACTGCTTACTATTCCCTTACTGGTGTATGGGCAGAAAAGGCGTTAAAAGAAGCAGCTAAAATTGGTGAAACTGGCATAATTAATAGTAGTAAAGAAACGAATTATACGTACATTCCAGAGTCTTCTTTCGAGGAGCTTCCAAGTGATGCTGCGTATTTGCATATTACCAGCAATAATACTATTTACGGTACACAATGGAGTACTTTTCCTACAAACGTAAGTGTTCCTCTTATTGCTGACATGTCCAGTGATATTCTAAGTAAGCCTTTTGATGTTTCACAGTTTGGAATGATATACGCAGGTGCTCAAAAAAACCTTGGTCCTTCTGGAGTAACGGTTGTAATCATTAGAAAAGATTTAATTGTCAATAATCCAGCATTACCAACCATGCTGAACTATGAAACGCATTCCAAAAATAATTCTTTATTTAACACTCCTCCTACTTTAGGTATTTACCTATTATCATTAGTATTAAAATGGGCAAAAGAGCAAGGTGGAATAGACAAAATTGCTGAGATCAACGAGTATAAAGCATCCTTATTATATAATACAATCGACGAAAGCAACGGCTTCTATAAAGGGCACGCTGAGCAAAACAGTCGCTCTAGAATGAATGTTACCTTTACTCTACAAACAGAAGAACTAACAAAGGATTTCTTACTTCAAGCTAAAGCTGAAGGATTTGTTGGTTTAAATGGACATCGTTCTATCGGAGGATGTAGAGCTTCTATCTACAATGCTGTACCCGTAGAGAGTGTCGAGGAGTTAGCATTATTCATGAAAAAATTTCAAGCATCAAACCAATAGATTAAAGTATTATATAAGCATTATTATAAACTTCTATAGAAAAGGGGATGGCTTAAGCATAAAGTCATTCCTTTTTCTTATTCCTATAAGCTTTACAAATAGTAATCTACCTATCAATACGTTATAATGGGGAAAAACAGTGAGGTGGCAAAAATGAGCGCAAAATCATTCTTATCAGGCTTTTTAATTGGTGGATTAGCAGCTGGAGTTACAGCTTTACTGACCACCCCCATGTCAGGAAAAGAAATGAGAAAATCCTGTAATGATACAAGCCAAGCATTTTTATCTCATATTCAGGAACTTAAAATTGATTTAGTAGCTATCAAGGATTCAGTGAAAACGGCAACAGTAGAAGGAAAAGATGTTATAAGCGTTTTTTTAGAAGACTTAAAACAATCTATAGAAACCTGGAAAGAAGAAACAAAGCCACATCAAGAACAATTGCAAGCAGATCTAAAAGAAATGGAAGCTGCTATTAAAGAGTTAGAATTAGACTTAGATACAAATTCTGAAACTACTACTAATCATTAATAACTCTCAAAAAACGGAGAAAAGGTTACACAAACCTTTCTCCGTTTTCCTTACAAACCCCTCCCCTTGTTTGTTATATTTTCTGACACAATGATGTGAATATTAATATACACATATAATTTCTTACTTTTTAATACTCCTTACTCCAGTTGGAATAATGGATATTATAATCTTCTCTCCTATTTTTTCCTATACAACTCTTTTTTTATAAAAATATTCACACATTCAAAAAAATCCTCTATAATACACAAATAATCTATTCTGCCATAGAAATCATTTCCTTTTAACAGATGAATAATTATTTAGTTATTCGATATTTTATTCAAAGAAATGTTTTCTTTTTTTAAATATTCTTATTTCTAAAAATTTTGTTAATTTTATCTTTATTAATTTTTGTTTTATTGGCATAATGATTATAGACAAATAGAAAAGTAGGTGATTGGAGATGAACGAAAGTCATATCTCAATGAAGGAAGCATTACTCTTCACACAGAGAATTGGACAACTTAGTAAGGCTCTATGGAAAGCTATCGAGAAAGATTGGCAGAATTGGATAAAGCCCTATGATCTTAACATTAATGAGCATCATATCCTTTGGATAGCTTATCAATTAAACGGAGCATCCATTTCAGATGTGGCTAACTTCGGTGTTATGCACGTATCCACAGCATTCAATTTCTCAAAGAAGCTAGAAGAGAGAGGATTACTTCAGTTCTCCAAAAAAGAAAATGACAAAAGGAATACTTATATCTGTTTAACAGAGCAGGGGAAAGATATTTTTGTAAAAACAATGGAAAGCTATAATCCTAGCAATAGTACTGCTTTATCTGCAGCGCTTCCCATTAAGGACTTATATGGGAAATTTCCTGAATTAATGGAAATGGTGACTATTGTGAAACAAATTTATGGGGAAAACTTTATGGATATTTTCGAAAAGTCTTTTACTAATCTAGATGAAATTTTAGAAGAAGAAAACGGACACTTAAGACAAAAAGAGCCTGTGTTCGCTAAATAAAAGAGAGAGAAATATTGGGGATAGAATACACTGGTTTTGGACATTCCAAGCAAGTGGTAAAGGAGGAGAAAGCACGCTGCTTTCTTTTCTTTTTTTAGAACATAGAATAAAAGAAGAAATAACTACGCTCTCTTATCATCATTACATAATAGCCACCCTCCATATCCATAAAAAAAGAAAGCAAAAATAAGAGCAAAGAAAACAATAAAAACTTTATTCCCCCTATTGTTTTTTTATAGTATTCGTTGTAAAGTAGCAAAGTGAGTTGACTTTATATAGTCTCTTCACTAAAAATATCTCCCTTTGGAGGGCTTGAACATGAACTGTTGGAAGACGGTAAACTTTCATAAAAGATATGGAATAGAGCGCCTATTTTTTATGTCTTCCCTAACTATGATAAGTTGTTTTCTATTTCTATACGTACCAATTACATCGTATTTTGCCAAAAATGAATTATCAGATGATTACTTTTTTCTTTTGTTGTTGAGTATCTTAATAATTTATCCATTACACAAATTATTACACTTACTTCCGCTCATATCTATGCAAGATAAAATAAAGAAACACTGGGAAATTGTTTTTAATATCTTTCCTGTTTTTCATATCCAAGTAAAAGAACCAATCGGTAAAGGTTTATTTTTATTAACCCTGATGACTCCTTTTATTATTATTAGCGGATTATTGTTATGTCTTTGTTTTCAATATACTCATTATGTCCATTACTGTTTAATTTTATTTGCCTACCATACTGGGATATGCTTTCCTGATTTTCTTCGAATGAAGAATTTATGGAAAACACCTAAAACATGCTATGTAGAGGAAAATGAAGATGGATTTGAAATATTAATTAATAATATCCATTAAATAGAAACTGGGATTCTATTACTATCCTTTTTATCATATAATCTAAAATAAAAGATTCACTGAAATCAGCTACACAGACATTTAGTAATCTACATTTACTTTATAGACATAATTTTTGTCGCTTTAAACACATAGAACAGTATTCAAAGTAATTATACTATCTTTTTATCTTGTAATTTGATAATGTAAATAGCATACAATAAATTAGTCATAAGGAGGGAATCAACGATGATCTCCATATTTATTCTTGTAGCCATTTTTATTTTATACAATATTAATAGACTCACAAATGCTCTCTGTTTGCAAAAAGAGATACCAGAAGAGAAACAGCCAAAAGTATTCCGAACAATCAATGTTCTAATTACTATTCTTTTGATTTCTTCCTATGTAGATATTCTTTTTTAAATAGTTGAGATAAAAAAGAAGTAGCGAATTTATAAGATTCGGCTACTTCTTTTTTATGTTCTGTTTATCTTATAACCAAGATGCTCCGATGATAACTAAAAGGATGAAAAGAACTACTAATAAAGCAAATCCTCCACCATAAACTCCTGTTCCTGACATGAAGATTCCTCCTCTCTTTCTATGGATCCGACTACTGTGGCGTTTGTTAGAATTCACCCTAGTAAGAATTCTAATCACTTCATTTATTTATTAAAGCCACGCAGCGCCAACGATAACTAAAAGAATGAACAATACAACGATTAACGCAAAACCTCCGCCGTATGCGTTACCCATAGTAACACCTCCTTTTAAGGTTGCTACCATTCCATTTTCCTTACACTATTATGGTGTTTCCGGTAATACTTTTTGAGCCGTAAAAGAGGTATTTATACGTGCTTCTCACCTACTTTTACGTAATAACACCGTAACAACCGTTTGAATTTGCTTTTTGCGAATTCAGAAGCTTTTTTTCAAGCTCAATGTATCATATGTATTTGACCTAATTTCGGAACAGGATATACACCCATTTTTTTCTTAGAATACTTAGTTTAACTAGTCCTTCTGCTATATCCCTTAAAATGAAGGCTGATTTTTTTATTAACTTATGAAAGGGAAAGACTCCTTTATATGAGTATAAAAATATGTTTCACCTTATATATGTAAGGTTTACTTACATCGACATATAAAAAAAGGGAAGCCCTGTCCACTTTAGGGCTTCCCTTTTGAAAGTTAATTATCATATGCTCTTTCCTCTTTATTTCTACGCTGTTTTTCTTCTTCTAAGCGTTCCATATATACGGAACCTTCACGCTCAATTATGTCATTTTCTTGCTTTCTATCTTCTTTTCCAGTTTTAACTGCCATAAAAGCACTTATAGCAATTCCACCAAGAACAAATAAAATCCACATTGGTATCTCAAACATTATAAAACTCTCCTTTCTAGTAAATCTTTCTCTTACTTTATCCTATGCTAGTAAAAGTAGATTATTCCTATTCCCAATGGTAAGGAGAACAAAAAAAAGATAGACCTAGGATCTATCTCTTCTTCTTATTTATGGAATGTTGGTTTATAGAACGATCTATTTTCTAGCGCAAAAACTCTTTCAGTGAATTCTCCAGGTTTTACTCTTTCTATTACACGATCTAGCATATTCATTTTTGCATCTAAATTATCTATATAATGAATGATTTCTGCTTCTTTGATTAATGGTGCCTTCGGACTTCCCCATTCTGCTTTTCCATGGTGACTTAAAACAATGTGTTGAAGAATAACCACTTCTTCCCCATGAATATCGAGCTCTTCTGCTGCTTTACCTATTTCATTAACCATTATGGTAATATGTCCTAGTAATGTTCCTTCCATTGTATAGGTAGTGGAAATAGGACCTGATAATTCTGTCACTTTCCCTAGGTCATGTAAAATAATACCACCATACAGTAAGTCTTTGTCCAAACTAGGATAAAGAGTAGCAATTGCTTTAGCTAAATCAAGCATGCTTACAACGTGATAGGCTAATCCTGAAACAAATTCATGATGATTTTTGGTTGCTGCTGGATATTCTAAAAAAGCTTGCTGATGTTTCTTTACTAAGTGTCTTGTAATTCTTTGGATGTTAGGGTTTTTCATTTCAAATATATATTGCGTAATTTTACTCATCATTTCATCAGTCGTTATTGGCGCTGTTTCTAAGAAGTCCTCTAATCTAACTCCATCTTCCTTTGTGGCCAATCTTAGCTGACGAAGCCTTAATTGGAGCTTTCCACGGTAGCTTTGAATATCACCTATTACCTTTACGATAGTCTCTGGTCGATAATTTTGCTCGTCCAAATCCGTGGCATCCCATAATTTAGCTTCAATCTCTCCACTTTTATCTTGAAATATTAATGTCATAAACGGTTTTCCATTACTAGCTACTGCTTTAGTAGCGCTTTTAATCAATAGATAGGAATCAATTTGTTCTCCTACATCGTGTTGTAGTACTCCAGATTTCGTCATTTCTCTCTCCCTTTCACGCTTCTTCTTTCAAGTATATCATGAAGTCTCTTTCTTTTTATTAGCTTGTTTTGATTTCCTGAGATGGTAAAACATGCACACTTTCTTCTAGGAAGTTTGATAATAGATGTCGGTGACAAGTAAAGAAGATTAACTGATTATTTTTACATGTTTTTAATAGTTGAATGACTTTACTTGTTCGTTTTTCATCGAAATTTACGAAGCTATCATCGATGATAAATGGAAAAGAGTATTTTTGGTAAAAAGTCTGAGCGAGAGCAACTCTAATAGCTAAATATAATTGCTCTGTTGTTCCTTGACTTAACTCCTTTGCTTCAAAGAATACGTGATCCATGCTCTCAACTATAAATCCTGTTCCTTCCTCTTTCGGCAGTATGCGAATGTATTTCCCTTCTGTTAAGAACGCTAGGTTTTCCTCTGCCTGTTGCAACATAATGGGTAGTTGTTTTTCTTTATATTGTTCAACTGTTCTCGATAGTAACTGTTTGGCAACCGCATATTTCCCCCACTCCTTAACACTATCTGCAAACTCTGCTTCTAACTGTTTAAAGGTGTGTAAGCTATCCGTATAAATACCGCCGCTTTCCATTTGTTTAATATCTAATTGAATGCTTGCTAGTTCTTCTATATTTTTTTGAATTTGCGTTTTAAGGTTATTTCTTTTTTCCTCCTTCTTTAAAAGTTGATCTTCTGGTTTATAGATATTTTGATAGATAGCATACTTATCTTTGGTAATAATGGACATGCTTAACTGTAAATCTAAGGATGTAGCTTTCTCTTCTAGTTGTTTTCTTTCTAAATCAATTGATGCTTTTATACGAAAGTCTTCTTCCTCTTCTACATTTGCAAGAGAAAAGAGTCGCTCTTTTTCATGAAGAAGATGCCTAGATTCTATTTGATAGGTTTCTAATTCTTCCTTGAGATCTCCTTGTTTTCTTTTGTTATCTTCTAACATCTTTTGTTTAGCTTCTTCTTCCTCTATTACATTTCTTAAACGGTAACACTTATTAGCAATTGTATCATCCTCTTGTGAAATAAATTGATGAAATAGTTGAGTAATACTGCCTATAATTTGATTTTTTTCTTTAGAGATAGAGTGAATTTCTTTACCTAACGAATCTCTTTCTCTCACTTTTCCTTTCCATTGTTCCACTAATAAGAACGCATCAAAAATTTGCTTTCTTGCATTTTCATAAGGTAACTGAAGCTCATTAGCAAGATTTCTTAATACTTGTTGATGATTAAGATATTCCGCTTCCCATCTTTCAAATCCTTGTAATACCTTTTCATAGTTCTCATTTTGTTGTTCCAATTTATACTGCAGCTGACCATACTGTTCTCTTAATGAACTATCTTCGTTCCATCTTTTTTCATCAAGAAGAGACCATTCATTATTTTGCCCATTACTATCCAACAACTCGTCTCTTTCTGCTTTAATAAGACGTAGTTGCTTCTGATACTTTTCCAATTCTTCCCGAGCCTGCTTTCTTCCATTTAAGAAGAATAAAAAACTAATCATCCCAAAGCTGGTACCGAGAATTAACATAATCCATTGTTGAATAAACAATGCCACAGCCGTTACTAAAAGGCATAAGGTTACGATTATACTTGTATAAACGGTCTGATTCTTACTTCTTTTCTTCACTCCTATCATTTGATCCTTTAACTGATTTAGTTCTCTTTCTATAATCTTTGCTTTGTCTTGATTCCAACTAGATTGTTCTTTCTTTTTTAGCCGTGCTTCTATCGCACTTCTTTCTTCACTAGATAATAATTTGGCTTTTTGCTCTTTTATTCGCTGCTCTAAGGATTCTAATAATGCTTGCTCTTCCTTTAGCCGAATATCTAGTTCTTCCTTTTGGTCGTATAAACGTCTTTGTTTAGAAGCTGCATTAGCACATTGTTCTTTCATAAAAATACTAGTATTGCTATCTGCTATCTTCGTATCATCTATTGAAAGATGTAACTTTTCTTTTAGAATAGAAATTTCCTCTTCTACTAATGTGCACTTATTATGAAGCTTATGATATTGTTGTTGTAGTTGTTCTAGTAGTGGTCCTTTTTCAGCAGCAGTTAGAATTTCTTTCTTGGCATTCAATATATCTTCATGAACAGAGTGTTGTTTTCTATCTTTTTCTAATTCTGCTATTTTCTTTTCAAAGTATTCAATCTTTGCTTCTATAGAAAGAAGTCTTTCTTTTATAGTCTCCCAGCGAGATAATCCGTCCTTTGGAAAGGCCACTTGTACATATTCCTTTAGCTTGTCTTCTATATGGTACTTTTCTAAAACCAATGGATTTATCTTTATCCATTCTTCCAGTTGTCTTGTTTCCTCATTTTCTTTAAGCAGTTCTTCTTCGAATTCCTCATTTATTGAAATCAATTGCGTCTTCCTAGTCTGCACTTCCTCATACATACTATTTTCTTTTTCTATTCTTTTTAAGTCCTTATACTTCTCTTTGATAACCTCTAGCTTTTCATTTAATAAAGGCTTTTTCCCACTTGGCTTAAAGCGTGTATCTAATTCTTTTTGCAATTCGTTTTCTACTTTTAACAATACGTCCGAACCAACTGCTCCAGTAGAAAATAAAAAACGACCTAGCTCTTCTCCCTTCATTTGTTGAATATTTTGTAGCCCATGTAAGTTAAAGGAGAAAATAGATTGATAGATCCCTTTGTCTACTCCTAACAATAAGCTCTCTAATAATGCTTCTTGCCCTCTTGTACCATCCTCTAAGGTTACAGTAACATCCCCTGTAGCTTTTCCCTTCACTCTTTCAATAATAGCTAGACCATGTTTAGGAAACAGTACCTCTAATGTCCCTCCATATTTATGTTGCATTTTTGGCTCATATCTTAATTCACTTTGCTGTTTTGTGGGAAAGCCAAAAAGTATACTATGAATAAAGCTCATAATAGTCGATTTACCAGCTTCATTCTCTCCATAAAACACATGAATAGAGGAGTCTATGGAAAAGGTTTTATTCTCTAATTTACCATAGCCATAAATAGTCAATTTTTTTATTTGCACGTATGTCACCTCTATTTATTTATTTACTAGCATTTTGATTAAAAGCTCTTCTGCTTCTTTCATCCATTCCTGCTTTTCCTCATTAGAAAGTTCTTGTAAAAATCGATGAGCACTTGAATGCTGATAAAGAGGTGCTATTGCTTGCTCTACTTGCGTTGTATCCCCTGTAATAGCGAATAATTCCTCATAAAATGCTGATTCATCTCTTAAGTTCTGTTTCATCCATTGTACATTTTCATGTACCTTTATTTCTCTAACCCATATAAAGGTATCAGCATCTAATATTTCATGCTGTAAAATTTCTAGTAGCTCTGTTATAGAAAAAGTTTCTTCTATTAATAAGTTCTCTATTTCAAGTGATAAAATAAAAGAATAACCATCATTTTCAAATTCAGCGATTGTCTTTTGACAGGTGCTATATA
The DNA here is from genome assembly GCF_009183415.1 of Bacillus sp. B1-b2. GTDB lineage: Bacteria > Bacillota > Bacilli > Bacillales > Cytobacillaceae > Niallia. The sequence goes on from NZ_WEHU01000044.1 coordinate 12,895, forward strand.
ATTCATCAAAGTTTGAAACATGCTTAGCATCTATTAACAGATATTTCCAAACAATCTCTGATGAAGGAATGAACTCGATTTGAGAATCACTTTCTCTTAATTCCACATAATAACTACCTTTTATTTCTGATTCTTTCTTATGTCTACCTTGTATATTTCCAGGATAAATAATAGGTGGGTTATCTTTTAAAATCTTTCTTTTATGTATATGTCCTAATGCCCAATAATCCATTTTCTTACTAAGTAAATCTTGAATAGTAAAGGGTGCATATGCACTATGCTCTACGTCACCCTCTAAATTACCATGTAGTAAGCCAATGTGAAAATTCCCATCCTCTAATTTATGATATTGATCAATTCTTCGATCACGAATATATCTCTTTTCATAACTAAAACCGTATAGATTTACCGTTATGTTTTCTTTTATGTATTTCTTTACTGATACTTTTGAGGGAAAAACATGTACATTCTCTGGTAGTTTAATATGAACCCAATTTCCATTTAAATGATCATGATTTCCATGAATTAGATATACTTGGATATTGGTCTCTTTTAACCGTAGCATTTCGTCTCTAAAGCGAATTTGTGCTCGTATGCTTCGGTCTTCTCCATCATATATATCTCCTGCAATAATCATGAAGTCTACTTTCTTGTTAATTGCTGTATCGACAATTTTCTTAAATGCTAAGAATGTACTTTCTTGAAGTTTTTTATGTAAGGTTTTCGGTAGATTACTTAATCCAACCATTGGGCTGTCTAGATGTAAATCGGCGCAATGAATAAAAGATACATGCATACTCTCACGTCCTACTAATTGTTTGCCTTTATTTTACCATGCCAAAAACACGAATGCACGTTCTGATGATGTGTATTAAAAAATGCCCCTATTAAAGAGGCATTTCTAAATCTATCAATCTTTTTTAGTTAACTGTAATGCTTTTTTGATATCTTTATAGGAGTTGGATTTTCCGTACATTAGGACTCCTCCTTTGTACACTCTTGCTCCGAAAACTGCTAATATAATGATGGATAAAACAAGTACTGCGATGCCGAGTATTGGCTCCCACATTGGTAGATTTAGCATTCCAACTCTCATAAACATGAGCATTGGTGTGAAGAATGGTATATAGGACGTGATGGTTACAAATGTTGTATCTGGAGTACTCAGTCCGAACACAGCAATCATAAAGCCAGCGACAATAAGAAACGTCATAGGAGTAATCATTTGGTTAACATCTTCTATTCTACTAACCAATGATCCTAATAATGCAGCAAGTGTTGCATATAGGAAATACCCTAGAATGAAGAACAATACAGCATAAATAATCGTGCTTACTGATACATCACTAAATCCAAAAGTGCCTCCCAGCGAACTTAAGTCTTTGTTGCTAGTAAGAGAATAGTAGCCAACAACCATTAATACACCTAGTTGCGTCAAACTTAATAACCCTATCCCTAATATCTTCGCAAACATATGCTGAATTGGTGAAACACTTGAGATTAGTATTTCCATTACTCGAGAGGATTTCTCTGTAGCTACCTCTGTTGCAATCATACCTGCATAAAGAATGACAGCAAAATAGATTAAAAACAGTAACACATATACTAGCCCTCTAGCCTGGCTTAATTCTTCCTCTGTTTTTGCATTTTGCTCTAGCGCTATTCGTTCAAATGATACTGGTTCATTTAATTTAGCTAGCTGTTCACTGTTCAAACTTAGTTGATTTGCTGCTAGCTGACTTTTAACTGTTTGAATGCTCGTTGTTAAATCTGTTGCTACAGAAGAATCAGCAATATCCATGGAATAGTAGGTTGCAACTGGCAGGTTATTAGCATCCATGCTTATAACCAAGAGCCCTTCATAGTCTCCTGATTCCACAGCTGATTTACCTTTTTCTTCACTATCTGAATAGTTTTCTAACTCGATACTTTCATTAAGTGTTTTTGTTATTTCTTGCAGTGGAGCAAGAATGGAGTTACTTTCATCTATAACTGCTACCTGCTGATTCTCCTCTTCACCACCAAACATATCAATAATGTTGGTAATATTGGACAAGGCCACTATAAATAACAGGGAAATAAGAGTGGTAATAATAAAGGATTTTGTTTTTATCTTACTTACATACGTATGAAATAAAATAGTCCAAAAATTACTCAAGAGAAGCACCTACCTTTTCGATGAAAATATCATTTAACGAAGGCTCTTCTAATGCAAATTTACGAATAAAACCTTGACCAACAATATCTTTTAAGATTTTCTCCGCTATTTCCTCTCCTTCTATTTGAAGGGAAACGCCCTCTGCAGTCTCTTTTAACTTCAGAACGCCAGGATATCGAATAAGATGAGACAAATTAAAATCAGCATGAATGGTTACATTTTTCTTACCAAAGCTTCTTTTTATATCTTTTAAAGAACCATGTACTACTGGGCTTCCTTTGTGCATGATACATAGATATTGACACATTTCCTCTACATGCTCCATACGGTGACTCGAAAATACGATTGTTGTCCCATTTCTTTTAAGTTCAAGTACTGCGCTCTTTAAAAGCTCTACATTGACTGGGTCTAACCCACTAAAAGGTTCATCCAGGATTAATAATTTTGGCTTATGTAAGACAGCACTAATAAATTGGATTTTCTGTTGATTTCCTTTTGATAACTCTTCTACTTTTTTGTCCATATATTCAGGCACTTTAAAACGCTCTAACCAATATTCTAATTCTTTTAAGGCTGCCTTTTTTTCCATGCCTCTTAACCTTGCTAAGTAGACAAGCTGATCCTTTACTTTTAGTTTTGGATACAAGCCTCTTTCTTCTGGTAAATAACCGATTTGCGGACTTGTACTGTAGTCAATCGGTTTCCCTTCCCAGGTAATACTACCTTCCGTACTTCCTAAAATACCTAATATCATGCGAAATGTAGTTGTTTTCCCAGCTCCGTTACCACCTAAGAATCCGAACATTTCATTTTCTGGAATAGAAATCGATAAATCATTAACAGCTGTATATGTACCGAACTTTTTCGTTACATTTTTCAATTCTAATGCCACAAAATCGCCTCCTTCAATACTACTTACGAACTTCATTAGGAAAAGTTTCATAAAAAATTCAAAAAGAGCCCGTACAAATGTACGAACTCTCTTTCATTTTTTCTCATTAATGTGGTAAGAACACTAGTTGAATAAGGAATAGAACTGCAAAGATATATACTAAAGGATGAACTTGCTTTCCTTTACCTTTTACAAGCTTCAGTAATGGATAAGAAATAAATCCTAATGCAATACCTGTAGCAATACTTGATGTTAATGGCATGCTTAAAATGACAAGAAACGCTGGGAACGCTTCATCAAATTCAGACCACTTAACATCACTTAAAGCTCCCATCATTAAGCTACCTACAATAATTAAAGCAGGAGCCGTAATGGCAGACAATCCAGAAACGCTACTAACTAAAGGCGCAAAGAAAGCAGATACAACAAATAATATAGCTACTGTCACACTTGTTAATCCTGTTCGGCCGCCAGCTGCAACTCCAGCAGTTGATTCAATAAAAGCAGTTGTCGGGCTTGTCCCAAATAATGCACCAAAAGAAGTTCCTAAAGAATCAGCAAGCATAGCTTGTCTAGCTCTTGGTAAGCGATTATTCTTCATAAGTCCTGCTTGTTCAGCAACACCAATCATCGTTCCTGTCGTATCAAAAATGGTTACTAGTAAGAAGGAGAAAACAACAGCATATAAGCTATGTTGAAAAACATCCCCAATAGCACTAAACGGATTACTAATAATAAGACCTTCAGGTAAATGTGGCATCGCAACAATACCTTCATTAAATGATAAAAATCCAGTAAAATAAGCAATAATACTAGTTGCAATCATTCCAATAAATAAAGCACCTCGTACATTTAAACTAAATAAAATAACTGTTATTGCTAAGCCTACTAAGGCTAAAACTACTTTTGGTGACTGTAAATCGCCAAGTCCCACTAAATTCTCCGGATTATCTACTATAATTCCAGTTTGTCTAAGACCAATAAAAGCTATAAATAAGCCGATTCCTGCTGTAATACCATGCTTTAAATTATCAGGAATAGCAATAATCAATTTCTCCCTAAATGGTGTAAGAGAAAGAATTAGGAAAATAAGCCCTGCTACAAATACGGCTGCTAGAGCAACTGTATAGTCCACTCCATTATTTCCGACAACTGAATAAGCAAAATATGCATTCAAGCCCATTCCTGGAGCAATAGCAATAGGATAATTCGCAAGAAGAGCCATCCATAGTGTTCCTATTACTGCTGAGATAATGGTTGCAAGAAAAACTTGATCAAAGGGAATACCAGCTGTCGATAATATGACTGGGTTTACAATCACAATATATACCATTGTTAAAAAGGTGGTTAAACCTGCTGTTATTTCTGTTTTAACTGTTGTATTATTTTCTTTCAAGCGAAACATAATATAAAAACCTCCAAAGACGAACATTTAAAAACAACATTTTCTATTTTATTCGTTTTATTAGGAAAAATCAACTACTTTTCTACTTTGTTTGCTCATCCATTTCTCAACATTTGCTCATCCATTTCTCAACAGAATATATACGTAGTTTTCCAATTTCCCAAATATATATCAATAAAAAAACTACCAAGAATTATTCCTGATAGTTTTACTCCATTATTTTACTTTTTCTTTAGAGAAATGGGCCTCTAAAAGTTCTATCTTTTTATCTGTATATTCTTTAAAGCTATCATTGTATGACTTTGGATCTTTCGGGTTAGAAAATTGAGTGATTTTTCCTGTTACTGTATCAATAAATTTACTAGAAGCTCCACATCCAAGGCCAATAACTGTTTGAAGTTCTTCCATCATCATGATGTTATAGATGCTTTCTTGTCCTTTTTTGGAATATCCTACATTCTCCAAATTGCCAAGGATATTCTTTTGACGATATAAATAGTAAGGGACATAGTCAAATTCAGCTGTCCAATCTTCCGCCATCTTCATCATTTCTTGAATCTCATCTCTGTCTGCTACTTTATATCGTGCTTTATTTCTTGTCATTTCTGACGCACGCTTGAAAGATAGTGTATGAACAGTTAACGATTCTGGCATTAATTCTTCTGTACTATCAAGAGAATGCTGAAACTCTTCTACACCTTCTCCTGGCAATCCAATAATGAGATCCATATTTATATTATTCATACCATGTTTACGAGCTAAATGATATTTATCGATTGTTTCTTCCACTGTATGATGTCTACCTATTGCTTTTAATGTTTGTTGTGTATATGATTGAGGATTAATACTAATTCTGTCAATATTCCACTTCTTTAACACTTCTAATTTTTCTTCCGAAATCGTATCTGGTCGCCCAGCCTCTACTGTCACTTCTCTAATATTTTCTACGTTTGGAAAAGAAGCATACATTTGCTCATATAACATGTCCATTTCTTCTGCTGTAATACTTGTAGGTGTACCTCCTCCATAATATACAGTAGTAATTCCTATTCCTCGCTCTTTTAGCCATTCTCCAATTTTCTGTATTTCGTAATGTAAACCACCTAGAAAGGAAAAAACAGAACCTTGTCTTCCATTAATGGCGTAAGCAGGGAATGTACAATAAGCACATTTAGTTGGACAGAATGGAATACCGATATAAATACTCACTTCTTTTTTTAAATCATATAAATCTGGAATTACAGCTAATTGACGGTCCACTATACGCTGCATTAAATCAATTTTTTCGTCTGACATAAGGTATTCAGAACGTAGATATTGATGCGCTTCATTCAATGGAGTCTTATTTTGCATATGACGATGAAGCAATTTAGTTGGACGTATTCCCGTTAGAATCCCCCACTTTTGAATCATTCCAGTATATGCTTGAAGCATTAATAAATAGCTTTGAGATACAGCATTTTTTTGTTGCTTAAATACTTCTTTTTCTTCTATCCTAGATAAATCCTTTTGACATTCAAAAACCTTAGCTTCTCTTAATTCATTAAGTGTCCCCTTTACAATAAACTGATTATTCTCTAGAGTAGTCTCAAAGCTAACATGTAATTCAGCCTCTTCCTCTTCTGTGAAAACAATTTTTGTATCCTCAAAAAATAAATTGCCAATATGTTCAAGTGATCTTATATATCTTTCATCTGATAAACCTTTTATTTTTATTACCTTCATTATTTAAACTCACCTTTTATATAATCTAAAATCCTATACATTAGTGTAACGAATGTATCTTGCTAGGTCAAAGTATTCTCTTGAAAAAAACGAAAGGAAGTTAATAAGTTAAGAGCAAATACTCCTTTCTTAGTAACTCCCATTAAGAATATATATAAAGGCTATTTTATAATGTTCATTTTACGTAAAAATTCAATAGGCTGTTGCTTACGAAAATGTTCCTTTATCATATAAGCAACTCCTTCTTGGTTGTTTGATCGCGTTACCCAATCAGAAGCAATTTTCAGTTGATTAGGAGCATTCCCCATAGCAACACCAAGTCCAGCTGCTTCAATCATCTCCAAATCATCCATATTGTCTCCTATTGCTACGATCTGACTGCTTTTAATTCCCAGCTTTTCTCCAAGAAATAGCAGTCCGTTTAATTTAGAAACACCTTCTGGTAGTATGTCTAATCGTAAGTCGTTATGTTGAATAATATGAATATCCTCAAACATCTTTTCAAGAACCTCTTTTGCATCCATACAATCTTTTTTCTCTTCAAAATACACTTCCATTTTTGGAGGACTAACAGGTTCTTCTAGTAAGACATCACTTAATATATCAACAAATTGATGAGAGTAGAATACTGGATCACCTGAAGATAAAACGGTCTTTGCCATCATATTATGATTAAGCTTTGACTTATTTGCTAAAGAGAATTTCTCATGAACTAATCGAATTTGACATATAAAACCTTCTAGAAATCGAACTATATCAGCAGTGAGATCTTCAGACAATCGCTTTACATAAATCGTATCATCTTCAGCATTTGATATGACTGCTCCTTCATGTGTCACAATATATCCATCCAATCTCAGAGCCTTTGCTACCTTTTTGGCAGAAGGCAAGCTTCTGGAAGTGACTAATGTCACATAGATTCCTTTTCTTTCTACATATTCAATAGCTTCTTTTGTCGATTTACTTAAACGACCATTTGATTGCAGGAGAGTACCATCTATATTTACAGCTAACAGGCGATAAATCATATATTTCCCCCATTTCTCGATGTATTGTCTTTATATATCATGTATGTGAGAAACAAGCATAATAGAACAAACTAATAAATATTCGTTGTCTGTTATGGAGTTATTGGGAAATATTACATTCTATACTTTTGTATAAAATATGTCGTTTTTTATAAAATAATAAACGTAACACCCAATAAAACAAATCAAGGAGGAAACATTCACATGGCAAACAACAATTCATCAAATCAACTACTAGTTCCTGGAGTATCACAAGCATTAGATCAAATGAAATATGAAATTGCAACAGAGTTTGGAGTAACCCTTGGTGCTGAAACTACTGCTCGTGCAAACGGATCAGTTGGTGGAGAAATCACTAAAAGATTAGTTCAAATGGCTGAACAACAATTAGGCGGTAGCAACTACTAATTTTTTTACTTTAGGCCTACCAGATTAGGTACAACTTAATATAATTGGCTGCTAGAGGATGGCTATTGCCATCCTCTTTGTCTGTTGGTGGGCTAGAAACGATCGCCACCGTTAGTTGAAGAAGAAGAGTTTTTTCCACAATCGTGCCCGATAATTGAATATCAATCAGCTTCTTTTAACAAGTATAATTGGATATCCCTCTTGAATTACCATGCACTATAATATTCCAAAAAATGTACTGTACTTTTAATTATTTAAAGCTAGTTGAATATGTGCATAGGTGGTTATCATGCCTTGCGCAAAGTCTGATACTTTGTTCCATTCACATTTTTACTACCATTAGGATATCGATAAGTAAGGACCTCTCTCTTAATAATAATATTTCAAATTACTATTTTTTCACCATATGTTACAGCTAACTTAAATATCCATTATCATGAAGAAAAGGCACATTTCTTATTCTTGAAATATGCCCGATTGTGGAAGATAAGCGCCCTACAGACCAAAACCAGATAGTGGGTTAATCCTTTACATCTTCCTTGCATATTTTACTAACTAGCTGCCAGTCATAACTCGTTGCTTTCTTTATTTCTCGGTCCAATCCTATTACAATTTTCATATTGAGGATTGGAACTCCTTTATTTTTCGCATTAAACCCTAATAAATTTTGTAGAGATAACTAATTATTATGTCGTTTGTTAACTTCAATTGTAATGAACTCCGGCAAATAGCTGGGAGTACATCCCTTTGCTACTTTTTCATCTTTGTAAAGACCCGTTTTCTCACCAAGTTTTATACAACGTGCCCGATACTTTTCATCATAAACGCCTATCCAACCTGCAGTGAAATTCATAGCCCATTGAACTTCTGGTTGTTCCTGCGTAATATTAGCTTCTAATGCTGATAGCAAGTATGCCGTGTTATCAGGCGGTGTTCGTCCAGTCCATCTCAATCTTCCTTGATAATACCAGAAAGCTCGCCTTTGAAGAGCAGAAGGACTATTTTCCCATGACTCCATCCATGCAATTTTCTTCTTGTCTTTGGTGAGCTGATTAGCCATTAACCAATCCATTAATTTATTTCGCTCATCAAAAGTGTGAGTCTGCATATCCTTATCAAGCATATTTAGCACATCTAGTGAAAGAAGTTTTTTGTCCATAATTAAGATGGCTAATAGTCTGGGCAAAAACTCTTTGGTTGACCAAAGTTCCATAGCAGTTCGTGGTCTTTTTTTATGTCCTTCGCATTTTTTCGTAAGTCACCTAGCTTAGTATTACTATTGATCTGATGTAGAATATTTTCCACTTTTGAAAAATGGTTTATTTCTGTACCTTTATTCTTATTCATTTTATACAGCTCCTTTATTAAAGTACTGTTTCATATTATGTCCTTGGCGGTATATATCAAGAACTTAATTTCGTTATAAGTCTTATTACAGTGGTGTGGAATTTATCAACTAGGGTGCTGAATGGTCTGGTATCATAAATTAATGAATTTTCTTTCGTTGACTTATTCCACCATTAATATTAACATATATATATTTCTAAAATATGGATGATGTCGTCAACTTAAGAGATATCATTCATTAATCTTTCATGAAAACCTAGTAGAAGGGGTAAATATATGATTATTCGAGAAATAGAAAAAGAAGACAATGCAAAAGTAAAAGAAATTATAAAGAATTCCCTAAAATCACTTGGATTAGATATTCCTGGTACAGCATATTTTGACCCTCAACTTAATGATCTTCACTACTACTATAGTAATTTAAAACATGCGAAATATTGGGTAGTAGAAATAGAAGGAGAAGTTGTTGGTGGGATTGGTATAGCCCCATTTAACGAACAAGATAAAGTTTGCGAATTACAGAAACTATACTTAAGCACCAAAACACAAGGTTTAGGTTTTGGGAAAAAATTAATGGAAACAGCTCTGTCATTTGCCTCTAAGCATTATGAAAAGTGTTACTTAGAAACAAAGCACGAATTGAAAACAGCATGTGTATTATATGAAAAATTCGGATTTAATCTTCTATATCAACCATTATTAGGATCTGACCATTCTGCGATGGATGCATGGTATTTAAAAGATTTGGACTACAAGAAGATTTGAATAAATAGAATCCCGAGTTCCTAATGTGGAGATCGGGATTCTTTTATTGTAGAGAATCATACTATAATTTAGATTCCAATTACTTTCTTGAACTTATCTCTCCTTAGAGCTTCTTCAAGTGCAAGTACCCTTTCATTTCGCAATCTAAATTTTTTAATTTTATCATTTCATAAAAACCTATAGACTGACCCTTTCCATCTTAATCAAACAGAAAGATTTAATGAAAAAATCGAAAGGGTGCATTTCAAGATAGAAGAAACACTAAAAAATGGCTGCTATTTGGAAGCCATTTTGGGCTAGTTATTTCATCGGTCTTATGGATATAGTCTTTCTTCTATCTTTTTATTTTACGGAATAATGATCTGATTGTAAATAAACCAGAATACATCCACATTAAACTCTCAAACCTAAAAAAGAAGGATGCCTTTTGGCACCCTTCTCAGCTTGTAGAGAAAGTACTATTTTCTCTGCAAGTTTTTTATTTCAGATAGAATTTAATGATTAGAATGGTTATTTAATTCTTCCTTTTCCATGAAAAAAGACTCTCATGCATCTATCCAA
>NZ_WEHU01000045.1 GCF_009183415.1 Bacillus sp. B1-b2
CATTTATTATAATAATAAACGCATAAAGCAAAAATTGGCAGGTATGAGTCCGGTTCAATACCGTATCCACACCAGCCAATTAGCTGCTTAATAGTAAAGCTCTAACTTTTAGGGGTCACTACAATTTTTGAGGGGTTTATCTCTATTCTCAAAAATTATCCATAGACATTTTGTTTTTCAACAGTTTGTAGACTTTCTAATGAAACAGAAAATCTAATCTAGTTTATCACCATCTAATATACCCGTCTTTTCTAGTTTTTCTCTTAGTAAGCGGTAATCTTCTGATTGCCAAAATGCTTTTGATTCGATAAGGATTGCTGCATCTGCTCTTGCTGTTTCTAAGATGCGATAATCATGGACAATATCTCCCATTTTAAACTCTGGCATCCCGCTTTGTTTTTTTCCGAAGAAGTCTCCAGGTCCGCGTAGCTCTAAATCTTTTTCACTTAAAACAAATCCATCATTTGTTTCTGTCATGATTTTCATTCGTTCTTTTCCTACATCTGTCTTTGGATCAGCCATAAGCACACAATATGATTGAGCTTCTCCTCGACCTACCCTACCTCTTAGTTGATGAAGCTGAGACAATCCAAAGCGTTCTGCATCGTATACAAGCATGAATGTGGCATTAGGTACATTCACTCCTACTTCGACTACTGTCGTACTTACAAGAACTTGAATATCATTGTCACTAAACTGTTTCATCATTTGATCCTTTTCATCTGGATGAAGCTTACCATGCATAAGACCAACTTTATATTTCCCTTGAAAATACATGGACAATGTTGTGTGAACATCTATTGCATTTTGAACATCTAGCTTTTCGGATTCTTCAATAAGAGGGCAAATGACATAAGCTTGTCTTCCTTCTTTCAACTCACGCTCCATAAATTGAAGAATTCTAGTTAACATATCATTTTTAACCCAATATGTTTCGATTTTCTTTCTTCCAGCTGGCATCTCATCAATAATACTAACATCCATTTCACCAAACACAGTGATTGCTAGTGTCCTTGGAATAGGTGTAGCAGTCATAAAGAGAACATCACAATTTTCTCCCTTTTCTCGAAGTATCCTTCTTTGCTCAACACCAAAACGATGCTGTTCATCTGTGATCACCAATCCCAATGAATGAAATTCTACTTCATCTTGAATAAGTGCATGTGTCCCAATTAAAATATCAATCTTTCCTTCTTTTAATTGTGCAAGAAGTTCTCTTCTTTTCTTCCCTTTAACAGAGCTTGTCAGTAATCCACAAGTTATATTAAATGGAGAGAATAGTTGTTGTAGAGAATTCGCATGCTGTTCAGCAAGAATTTCTGTTGGTACCATTAATGCTCCTTGATGACCAGATAGAATGGTGGCATATAGTACAATTGCTGCCACAATTGTTTTACCAGATCCAACATCTCCTTGTAACAACCTATTCATTCGCACATCATTTTTCATATCTTTTAGAATTTCTTCCACCACTCTTGTTTGTGCATTTGTTAATGGAAATGGGAGAGCTTCAATAAAGGTAGCTAATTGACTGTCAGAAAATTTTTGACTTTTTCCACCTGAATGTTCTCTTTCATATTTTCTTAATGCACTCATCTTTAACTGAAACAGAAGGAATTCTTCATAAACAAAACGTCTTCTAGCTAGCTTTAATTGCTCTCTATTTTCTGGGAAATGAATAATGTTCAATGCTTCTGAGCGAGGAAGCAAGCGATATTTAGTCAACATACTAGTAGGAAAGATTTCCAATACTTCTTGTCCAAATTGCTTTAATGCAATATCAATGAATTTTCTTAATCCTTTAACAGTCAAACTACCTTTTACTGTATAAACAGGTTCAAATTCATGAGCTTTCTGATTACTACCTATCTGCAAATGATTTGCTGTAATGGTTTGTCGATGCTGATCCCATTTACCTGTAACGGTTACCAATTCTTGAACAGAAAGTTTGCTCTTTAAGTATGGTTGATTAAAGAAGACGACTGAAATTAAATACTTCTCTACTAAAAGTTTAATCGTTAACCTCGATTTCTTTTTTCCAAAGTACTGAAGGGAAGGCTCGCTATGAACCTTCCCTTCTACCGTCACTTTTTCATCATGCTTAATTTCTTCAAGGTTTTTCAGACGATAATCTTCATACCGATAAGGGAAATATTCAAGTAAATCATTAATGGTATAAATATGCATTTCTTCGAGTTGTTTTTTTGTTTCTGAGCCAATGCCTTTAATATGATCTATTGTTGCGTGTAGTGGTTTCATCACTTACCTGCTGCTGCACCAAAGATTTCCGCTTCCAACCTTTTGCCGGTAGGTGTTGCAGCCAACCCTCCTCGAGCTGTTTCTTTCAAAGCGACAGGCATTGCTAGCCCAATACGATACATACTATCTATTACTTCATCACAAGGAATACGACTCTTAATTCCTGCCAATGCCATATCAGCTGCAATCATTGCATTTGCAGCACCCATTGCATTTCTTTTTACACAAGGTACTTCCACTAAGCCAGCTACTGGATCACATACGAGTCCAAGCATATTCTTTAATGTAATCGCCATTGCATGTGCAGATTGCTCTGGTGTTCCACCAGCTATTTCCACAATAGCAGCAGCAGCCATTCCAGCAGCTGAACCAACTTCTGCCTGACAACCACCAGCAGCACCAGAAATAGAAGCATTATTTGCCACTACAAAGCCAAAGGCACCAGAAGTAAACAAGAAGGCAATCATTTGCTCTCTAGTAGGATTTAATTTATTTTTCACCGCAAATAAAGTACCTGGAACTACACCTGCAGAACCTGCAGTAGGTGTAGCACAAATCATCCCCATTGCTGCATTCACTTCATTTGTTGCTACAGCCTTACTAACTGCGTCAAGGATAATCTCTCCTGATAGGAAGTTCCCTTTTTTAATATAATCTTGAAGTAGTACTGCATCTCCACCTGTTAATCCTGAATGAGATACTACTCCATTTAAACCACGCTCTACCGCTTGCTCCATAACCGTTAAATTATTGTCCATTTGCGCAATAATTTCTCGCCTGGTTCTCCCTGTTATTTCTATTTCTTGCTCTATCATTATTTCAGAAATAGGTAAATTTCTAGTTGTTGCTATCTCCACTAATTCTGCTACATTACGAAACATCGTTTTCTTCCTCCCCTATTACTACTATTTGTCTCTATTCTACGATGGTTGTTACTTTTTCAATACAATCTAATGCTTCTAATTCTTGTAACACATATTTTTCAATATTTTGATCCACTTCTATAGTCATTAATGCAAGTTTACCTTTTTCCTTACGACTTACTTCCATATGACCAATATTAATTTCGTATTTTGCTAGTACATTTGCTACCTTAGCTATTGCCCCAAAGCGGTCATTATGGACAACTAATATGGCAGGATGATGTCCAGATAGCTTTAATTGAAAACCATTTAATTCGGTAATTTCAATTTTCCCGCCACCAATAGATATCCCAACAAGTTCCATTTCTCCTTTATCATCGCCAAGATGAATTCTAGCTGTGTTCGGATGCTCTGGAATCGCTTCTTCTGTAAAAAACTGAACCTCTATCCCATTATCCTTAGCTAATTGTAATGATTCTTTGATACGCTCATCAAATGTATCAAAATCAAGAATTCCACCGATAATAGCAACATCTGTGCCATGGCCTTTATACGTTTCTGCAAAAGAACCATATAAATGTATATTTACCCAACTAGGCTGTCTTTCAAATAGATTACGAGCCACACGTCCAATTCTTGCTGCACCTGCTGTATGAGAGCTAGAAGGACCAATCATAACAGGTCCTATAATATCAAAAACACTTCTATATTTCATGGATTTAACACCCCTTATTTCTCTTTCCTACTTATGAATCCATTATATTTATATATTAAAAATTTCCATTCACATTTTTTTATTCACACTATGATACCATATATATTTCATTTTGACTTCGTGGATACTTGTTTAGTAAAGGTTTCCATTAGAAATAATTTATTATTGTAAGCAAGTTTAGTTATTCTGTCGATCTAGAATATTCTTATTTTTTTCATAATGCTTGCTCAAACTTAAACACAATGAAAAGAACGACCTCTTTTGGAGATCGTTCTCTTTATGATAAAGTAACTATCTATTCAATAGCAAAAATAAAAGCATATAGTGGCTGTTTTCCATCATGTACTTCTACTTCCACTTGGTCGTAATTTTCTTCTAAAAAGGCAACTAAAGAATCTACTTCATCCATAGAAGCATCTTCACCTTTAATAATGGTTACAATTTCAGAATCTTCATCAATCATTGATTTTAGTAATTCTCTCGAAGACTCTGTCTTATCTTTGCTTTTCACAATAATTTTGCCTTCTGCGAGTCCCATAAAATCGCCTGTTTCAATCTGAAGACCATCTATACTTGTATCTCTAACTGCATACGTAATTTGACCAGTTTTCACGTGATCAAGCGCCGCTTTCATATTACTTTCATTTGCTTGTAAGTCACTAGAAGGATTGAAAGCTAGTAATGCAGACATTCCTTGTGGCACTGTTTTAGAAGAAATTACGACTACATCCTCTTCTAATACATCTGCCGCTTGCTCTGCAGCCATAATAATATTTTTATTATTAGGCAAAATGAACACTTTCTTGGCATTCACATGTTTTACAGCATTTACGATGTCCTCCGTGCTCGGATTCATCGTTTGCCCACCTTCGATTACATAGTCAGCTCCGATGCTTCTGAAAAGGTCTGCAATACCACTTCCCATGGAAACAGTAACAATACCATACTCTTTTTGCTCTTTAGTAGAAGCTTCAGGAGTATTGGATCTATCTAATTCCAATAAGCTACTATGTTGTTCACGCATATTTTCAATTTTCATTTTTATTAAGTTACCATACTGTTGACCGAAAGTTAACACTTCTCCAGGTTGATTGGAGTGAATATGAATTTTAACTACTTCATCATCTGCTATAACAAGTAATGAATCTCCATAATTGCTCAAGGCTTCTCTAAACTCTTCTTCAGAGAAAGGCTTGTTTCCTAACTTATCTTCCTCAAGACGAACCATGAATTCTGTGCAATATCCGAATTCAATATCTTCTGTATTAATGACACTATGAACATTTTTATGATGCTCTGCATTAACAAGTTCGTTCATAGAAACAAGGTTTTGAGAAGACTCTGGAAGTTCCTCGCCTTTTAATACAGCTAGGAATCCCTCATACACAAATACAAGTCCTTGACCACCACTATCTACTACTCCAACCTCTTTTAAGACTGGTAGAAGATCTGGTGTTTTACTTAATGAAACTTTAGCAGCATTAACTACATCTTCCATCACAACAACAATATCATCATTGATTCCAGCAGATTGAACCGCTTTCTTTGCAGCATCTTTTGCTACTGTTAAAATAGTTCCTTCAACAGGTTTCATTACTGCTTTATAAGCTGTCTCTACTCCAAATTGCAAGGCCTGGGAAAATTCACTAGCTGAAATACTTTCCTTTTGTTCAATAGATTTTGAGAATCCACGAAATAATTGGGAAAGAATAACTCCTGAATTCCCACGAGCTCCCATCAATAAGCCTCTTGATAAGGACGTACCAACTTTACCTATATGTGATTGAATATTATTCTGTACTTCCTTCGCACCAGAAGTCATGGATAAATTCATATTCGTTCCTGTATCTCCATCTGGAACTGGAAAAACATTTAACGCATCCACATATTTAGCATTAGAGGATAAATGGTTTGCTCCTTGGATAACCATTTCGGCAAATCGCTTTCCTTCTAAAACTGTAATTGACAATGTGTTTCCTCCTCTACTACGGGTTCGTAACACGAACTCCCTGAACGTAAATATTAACCGAGTCAACGGCAAGTCCAACTGTCTTATTGAGCGTATATTTTACTTTCGATTGAACATTGTGCGCAACCTCGGAGATTTTCGTTCCGTAACTAACAATAATATACATATCAATATGTACTTCTTCTTCCACTTTTCGAACCATTACACCACGTGTAAAGTTTTCTTTACGCAAGATATCCGTTAGACCGTCTTTGATTTGGTGTTTCGACGCCATTCCAACGATACCATAGCAGTCTACTGCTGCTCCACCTGCTATTGTTGCGATTACATCTGTCGTAATATCTATTTGTCCGAAATTCGTTTTTAGTTCAATGGACATGAGTTTTCCCCCTTTGGAATTGCTCCTTGACTACTGACATTTTACTATAAGCCATAGATTTTTAAAAGCTATACTTATAAACCTATTATATAACAAAATATCGCATCTATTTAAAGTATTGTCATTTTTCTTAAATACAAGTACTTTCTATCATTTTTTATACTTATGAAAATAAATAAAAATAATCGTAACTAACGGTATGTTAGTAATTTTGTTACAGTACTCTCTATATTTTCCTATCATTAGTGAGAAGGCTGAGATTTTGTGTGTACATAGTAAAAATCTTTCTATGGTTCCTATTTAAAAGAGTTTGAATTCAATGAACATATCTAACAATTCTATATAAAAAATCTTCTAAGACATGACACTATTTCCTCTTTTTCCCTTAAATTTGGTCTCTAAACATGATGTCAAGGAAATTTTCTTGAAAGCTTTTAACACAACTATTGCAATAACAGAAGTTGTGTGATAAATTATTAAAGTATCTGTAATCAGGATTATATAGCATATAGAGTAATTTAAATTGCTATTTATGACTTTGAAAAGACTATTAGTAATAGTAGTCTTTTGGTAATAAGGAGGGAAATATACATGCCACGTAAATGTGTTGTAACTGGTAAAAAAACAACTACAGGTAATGCTCGTTCCCATGCGATGAATGCTAACAAGCGTACTTGGGGAGCAAACCTTCAAAAGGTTCGTATTTTAGTAGATGGTAAACCTAAACGTGTTTGGGTATCTGCAAGAGCTCTAAGATCTGGTAAAGTAGAACGCGTTTAATCAGATTAATAACAATAAAAAAGGACATGTATCATGTCCTTTTTTATTGTTTCTTTTAAGTACGATACAGCAACTAAAAAATAAGGCTTGAAGGAAAAAAGGTTGTCTTTACAAAAAAATTGCATAATTTACCCTTAGTCTTTTTTAAAGGTTCCTAACATTGCTCGGACAAGTCCTCCTAAAAATTTTGGCAATTTAATGGTGTAAAATCTCATGAATACTGTCCCTCCTCAAATCTAACCTATTATTAATACCTAGCACCTACATATCCTATTCAGAAAAAATAAATTAGTACCAATCATTAGTTCATTTAATCACGACTTCTTATAACCATTATTATGCCATCATCAAAGGAAAAAGTACCAGTTTCTCTAATAAGTTCATTACTAATGCATAAAGTACTACTTCTCGGAAGATTTCTCCTTACTAAAGGGTATTTAAAGCCTTCCAAAGTTAGACCTACAATATTAGTACTATAAGGAAAAAAAGATACATATGGAAATTCTTTATTTTCTTTGATCGTATAGCTCCCAGCTCGTACCACTTTAATTTCATTTTGATTATCAATTATTTCGATTGTGATATCATGACCATTTAAAGCTTCTCTTAATAGCAATTGTAAATTTGCCATAGAATGATCCATTCTTCCTCCAGTTGCCCCAAATAATTTAATATTTGTTGCTCCTTGAGCAATTGCCCAATCAACGGCAAGCTCCATATCTGTTTCATCCTTCTCTGGTTTAAATCGTTTGATAAGATTTGTACTATCCTCTATTTTTTCCCATTCCTCATCAGTTACCGAGTCAAAATCACCAAAGGCCGCTTCCATAGGAATAGAATACTCCATCAAATATAGAACTCCTCTATCCACACCAATCCAGACAGCATCATTTGTATATCGCTCTATAGAAGGTATAAAGGTTTTTGGTCCTCCAGCCATTATATGTACAATCATTTCTAGTATCCTCCCCTTTTATAATAAGGAATCTGTATAGTGTATATAAAAAGGCATACCCTATTAAATAGAGGAAAAACCTACTTCTCAAGTAGCCTTTTCTCTTAGGGTAGCCTTCTCTTAATATCTTGGTTTTCGATCCTTTATTTCTTGCGCAAATTCTTTATAGTGTTCATAACGATATAAAGGAATGGTTCCTTGCTCTACCGCTTCTTTCACAGCACATTTTGGTTCAGCTAGATGCTGACAGGCTCTAAATTTGCAGTTTTCACTTGCTTTTTCCATTTCAGGAAAACAATAGTTTAGGTCTTCCACTTCTAGATCAGTAAATTCAAGCGAACTAAACCCTGGGGTATCAGCAACAAAACCATCTCCTATTGAAATTAATTCAACATGTCTAGTTGTATGCTTTCCTCTGCCTAAATGGGAGGATATTTCATTTGTTTTCAACTCTAAATCTGGTCTAATGGCATTTAACAACGAAGATTTTCCGACCCCTGACTGACCAGCAAAGACCGAGATTTTCCCATTCATATAAGGAATCAGCTTCTCAATGCCTTCCTCTGTTTCGGAAGAAGTTAACAGTACTGGGTACCCAACCTCTTTATAATGGTCGCGAAACTGCTCCATCTTACTCACTTCTTCTTTTGTTGCTAAATCCATTTTTGTTATACAGATAATTGGCTCAATTTGGTTATATTCCACTAGTACAAGAAAACGATCTAATAAAGCGGTACTGAAATCTGGCTCCACGCTAGAGAATACAAGAATCGCTTGATCCACATTAGCTATAGGTGGTCGAACAAGCTCATTTTTTCTTTCTTTAACCTCTAGTATATAACCATCTGTTTCATTTTCTGCTTGGAAGACAACCTCATCTCCTACTAATGGCGTTACTTTGTTTTTTCGAAAGACTCCTCGCCCACGACATTGTGTTACCTGACCTTCACTTAATACATAGTAAAATCCACTTAATGCTTTTATGATTTTGCCTTCTGGCATATAGTATAACGCTCCTTAGCTAATTAATCAGGATATGGTACCTCTTCATCAATAATGACTTCTGTACCTCGTTGCACACGATAATATCCTTTTTCTCCTTCAGGAATCTGGAGGGTAATTGTTTTTTTCGTATTTTCAGAGATCGTAAAGGTTTCAGCCGGTTCTGTCATGCTATTATTAAAGTCACCAATATAAATTCTTACCGTTTGTTCTTTAGGTTGACCGCTAGGCAATATTTCTGTAGGCTCAAATGGAATGGTAATCTCCTTAGAAACCTCTTTCGGCTGTATTTGTTCTTTCCCTTTTGATAAGACAACTGAAATCTCTGTACCTTTCTTCACATTCGTTCTAGCTTCAGGAGTCTGAGAAATCACTAATCCCTTTTCTACTGAATCACTATATTCTTCCTTAAATTGAATAGCTAATCCTACTTCACTAACATAGTCATTAACTTCTTTCTTTGTGTAACCAGACATATCTTTTATACTTATTAGTTCTGCACCTTTACTAATAGTAAAAACAAGATCTGTTTCTGCAGGAATAATCTCCTCATCTGGTTCAATGCTTTGTTCTAATATGGTACCTGATGGCTCATTTTCATCAAATTGTTCGTTTTTAGTAATACTTTTAAAAGTCTCTGCATCTAAAAGGTTTAAAACGTCCTCATATTGTCTGCCAACATAATCATCCAAGGTGATTTTTTCCTGTCCTATGCTTTCGTATATAGTAACGGCTGTTCCTTTTTTCCTTGCACTACCTGCTTTTGGACTTGTTTTTATAACTTGTCCTTTTTCTACTTCCTCACTATTTAAAGAAATGGTATCTCCTACGGTGAAACCCAAACTTTGTAACTTCTCTGTTGCTTCCTGTATTTCCATTCCTGCAACATCTGGAACTTCTATGTCTTTTGGTGCTAGAAAATCAGGAAGAACAAAAACGGTCAAAGCCATGAGAACAATTAGAGCAATAAAAGTAGAGATAATAATAGTGGCAATTTTTTTGCCTTTTTTCTTTTTATTTTTCTTTTCCTTCTGTTGCTTCTTCAGATCTTCTGCGGTTGCTACTGGCTCTTTTGGCTTTTCCACTTTATCCATTTTATGAATAATTGTTTCATCAAAGTTTACAATAGGCTTATCATTTGTAATCACAGGAATAGCTTTTGTCGCTTCCTCATCGACTGGAACATAAAACTTTGGTTCATTTATTCGCTCTACATCTAATGCAGTAAACAAATCTTCCTCTAGTTCTTCCATGCTATTATAACGATAAAACGGATCTTTAGCAGTTGCTTTTAGAACAATATTCTCCACACTCTGTGGAATATCATTATTCCATCTTCGGACGCTTGGTGTTTCAGATTGTAAATGTTTTAATGCAATGGAAATAGCAGATTCTCCAGAAAACGGCAATCTTCCAGTTAACATTTCAAACATAACAATACCTAGAGAGTAAATATCCGATTTTTTGTTCGCCATCCCACCTCTAGCTTGTTCTGGTGATAAATAATGAACAGAACCGAGGACAGAATTGGTTTGTGTGATGCTTGTTGCACTTAAAGCCATCGCAATGCCAAAATCAGTAACTTTTACATTTCCATGCTTATCTATTAGAATATTATGCGGTTTTATATCTCGGTGAATAATGTTATTTTGGTGAGCATGGGATATAGCAGAAGTAATTTGCTTCATAATGGAAATAACTGTTTCAACTGGAAGGGGGGAATGCTTATGTATGTATTGCTTTAATGTATCTCCTTCCACATATTCCATGACAATATAATAAATATCTCCTTCTTCCCCAACATCGTAGATATTCACTATATTTGGATGTGCTAAGCTTGTTGCCGATTGAGCTTCGCGATGAAAGCGTCGAATAAATTCATCATCATTGACATAATCTAACCGCAGCATTTTTACTGCTACATCTCTATCTAATATCATGTCGTGTGCTAAATAGACGTTTGCCATCCCGCCTCCGCCAATCATTTCAAGAACCTTGTATCTCCCACTAATTCTTTTGCCAATCATCATACATCTTCACCTGCTTGATGACTACCCTCATGCTCTATTAAACATACTGAGATATTATCTTCACCGCCATTTACATTCGCTTGCTGTATTAAGGCTGTGGCTTTTTGTTCTAGTGTATAATCACTATCTATAATATCCTTCATTTCTTGATCTGATACTTTATTGGATAATCCATCTGAACAAATAAGGAGTTGATCATCTTGTTCAAAAATTAATGTCATAATATCAATTTCTAAGTTAGTATCGGTACCAAGTGCTCGTAAAACAACATTTTTCCTTGGATGATGCTCGGCATCTTCTTTTGTAATTTGTCCCATACGAACAAGTTCATTAACAAGAGAATGGTCTTCTGTAATTTGTTTAAAGCCTTCTTCATTATATAAATAACAGCGGCTATCCCCAACATGGGCAATGGTTAGAAAGTTTTCAGTTGCAATGGCAGCTATAATGGTTGTCCCCATTCCCTCACATTCAGGATGAGTTGCTTGATAATCAAAGACAAAGCGATTTACATCAAGTATGGATGATTTCAACCAAGTTTCTGCATCATCTGCCTTTTCTATTGTTTCGATGTTATTCCATTTAGCTACTAACTGCTCCACAGTAAGTGAACTTGCTACATCACCAGCACGGTGTCCGCCCATGCCATCTGCTACGATGGCTAGGCGTTGACCGCTCTTATTTCTTATTACTGCTCCACTATCCTCATTATGTTGTCTAACTTTCCCCTTATCTGTCATAAAAATGTGACTCAAAGGTGATCACCTCGTCTCTTCTTTTCTCTCCTTCGCACGAAGCTGTCCACAAGCAGCATCAATATCAGAGCCTTGCTCACGGCGAATGGTTACGTTGACACCATGGTTCTTTAATGTTTTTTCAAATAAAAAGATTTGGTCTTTCGGAGTTCTTACATAATCTCTTTCTGGAACATAGTTTACGGGGATTAAGTTGACATGACACTTAATTCCTTTCACTAACTTAGCTAATTCTTCTGCATGTTCTACTTGGTCATTTACATTACCAAATAAACCATACTCAAAGCTTACACGTCTACCAGTCTTATCAACATAGTAACGAATTGCTTCCATTAAATCAGGAAGCTTATAAGCTCTATTAATAGGCATTAATCTGCTTCTTAATTCTGTATTAGGAGCATGAAGAGAAACAGCAAAATTGATTTGCATATTTTGCTCTGCAAACTCATAGATTTTTGGAATGATTCCACTTGTAGAAACCGTAATATGTCTTGCTCCAATATTTAAAGCTTTATCATGGTTAATAATTTTTAAGAAGCTCATCATACTAGTAAAGTTATCAAATGGCTCTCCAATACCCATAATAACAACAGAGCTTACACGTTCATCCATTTCATCTAATGCCTGTTGTACTTTTACGACCTGTGCAACGATTTCTCCTGCTTCTAAATTTCTTTTTAGTCCGCCTAATGTAGAAGCACAGAATGTACACCCAATTCTACAACCTACTTGAGTGGTTACACATACAGAATTACCATAATCATGACGCATTAGTACCGTTTCAATAGAATAACCATCATGTAATTCAAATAGGAATTTAATAGTTCCATCATTTGATGTTTGTTGAATAAGAGTTTTCAAAGTCGTAATAGTAAAATTATCTTGTAATAGTTCGCGTAGGTTTTTTGATAAGTTAAACATATCTTCGAAAGAAGTTACTCTCTTCTTATATAGCCATTCAAAAATCTGTTCTCCACGAAATGCTTTTTCATTATTAGCCTTTAACCATTCTTTTAATTCATCTAATTCCAATGAATAAATAGATGGTATTACTGGTTCTGTTTTTTCTCTTTTTCTTGATGATGTTTTTACTTGTTCCATCATTGCACCTTCTTTCTAAATGATGCAATATAAAAACCGTCAGAGTTAAAATATTGCGGTAATACTTGTAATTCATTTTCCTGAACATATGATTGGACTTCTTCTGGAAGTCTTGTTATTAAGGAAGAATCTTTTTCAAATTCTTTGTGTTCTTTAAGAAATTTTTCTACTACTTCTTCATTTTCTGCTCTATCAATTGTACATGTACTATAGACTAATAATCCACCTTTTTTTAATAGTGGTGAAATGGAATCTAATAAATGAAGCTGAATAGTCTGCAGTTTATTTACATCTGCTTCTTGTTTTGTGTATTTCATATCTGGTTTTCTTCTCATCACACCAAAGCCTGAACATGGGGCATCAATTAGGATTCTGTCAAAGCTTTCTTTTTCCATACTTTCATGAAGCTTTCTACTATCCATCGCTTGTGTTGTAATAGATGGTAATTGAAGTCTGTCTGCATTTTGTTTAATTAACTTTACTTTATGCTCATGAAGATCTATAGACAAGACTTCTCCTTTGTTTTTCATCTTTTCTGCTATATGAGTTGATTTCCCACCAGGTGCAGCACATGCATCTAATACAGTAGCAGGTTCTACTACATCTAGCGCATACGCAACAAGCATAGAGCTTTCATCCTGAATAGTTAAGTAACCTTTTTCGAAGCAAATAGAGTTTGCAACATTTCCTTTAAGAACCTTAATTCCCTCTGGTATAACATCACTTGCTTCTACTTGAAACCCTTCTTCTCCTAACAAAGATAGGCATTCATCGACAGATATTCTTGTTGTATTCACTCGAGCTGTTTGGACGGGAGCAGTTAAATTAATTTCACACATTTTCTTTGCTTCTTCTAGTCCAAGCTGAGTTACCCATCTTTTCACAAGCCATAAAGGGTGACTTGTTTCTATCGATAATCGTTCTATGGGATCTTTTATATGATCAAAAGACGGAATCCCCTGTCTTATCATATTTCTTAGAACAGCATTTACAAATCCTGAAATTCCTTTATGCCCTCTTTTCTTGGCAATTTCTACTGCTTCATTAATAGCAGCATGATCTGGAATACGATCTAAATAGGTCATCTGGTATACTGTTAAGCGTAAAAGTATTTTAACCCACTCTTCTAATTTCTTTTCTTTATGCAAGAAATTAGCTAAAAAATAGTCAATAGTCATTCTTCTTTGCAAAGTGCCGTATACAATTTCTGTTAGTAGCCCAATATCTTTTGATGGTATTTCATTTTTTTTAATACTCGTATTTAATAGTAAATTACTGTATGCCTGATTTTTCTCAATACTTTCTAAGATCTCTAATGCCGCTTCACGAACGTTTTTTTTAGTTTTCTTCATTTGTTGCTCCTAACACTTCATTCACCTGCATTTTACTTCCTGCGCCTCTCAAGAACTGACCTATATCCATTTTCTTTTTCCCGCTTGGCTGCACTTCTTTTAGCTGGATATACACTTCATTACCAGTAGCAATTACAGGACCATCCTCTTGAATCACTACAACCGTTCCTGGAGCTGCATCTACTTGCTTTTCTACTTTTTTGGCACTCCACACCTTCATTACATTTCCTTGATAAGTAGTGAATGCAACTGGCCATGGATTCAGTCCACGGATTTTATTATAAATTTCTTCTCCAGTTAGAGACCAGTCAATCTTTTCATCCGCTCTTTTAATGTTTGGTGCAAAGGTTGCTTTACTGTCATCTTGCGCAATAGGAGTTATTTCTCCAGCTAAAAGCTTAGGAAGTGTAGTGGATAAAAGCTCACTTCCTACTATACTTAGTTTATCATGAAGAGAACCTACATTATCTTCATCTTCAATCATAACCTCTGCAACGGAAATAATGTCTCCTGCATCTAATTTCTCTGCCATGTACATAATAGTAATACCAGTTTTTTCTTTTCCTTGCATGATACTGTAATGAATAGGTGCTCCGCCTCTTAATTCAGGTAGTAGTGATGCATGTACATTCACACAACCAAATTTCGGTGCATCTAGTAGCTCTTTTGGAAGAATTTGACCGAAGGCTGCGGTAACAATAATATCAGACTGAAGCGCAATTATTTGTTGTAATTCTTCTGATTGACGAATTTTTTCAGGCTGATAGACAGGGATTCCGTGTTTTACTGCTTCCACTTTAACAGGTGGAGGAGTCATTACTTTTTTTCGACCAACTGGACGATCCGGCTGTGTAACAGCTGCAATTACTTCATAGCCATCTTCTATTAATCTCTGTAATACAGGTACCGAAAAATCGGGTGTACCCATAAAAATAACTTTAGTCATTCGCTTCCACTCCTTCTAGCTCTTCTTCCTCTAAATAGCGAGTTACTTTTGATGTAAATAGAACTCCATCTAAATGATCCATCTCATGTAAAATGGCTCTAGCTAAAAAATCCTCTGCTACTATCGTATATTTTTTTCCTCTTCTATTTTGAGCTTCTACTTTTATGGTATAAGGTCTCTCCACTTCTCCAAAAAGTCCAGGAAAACTTAAGCAACCTTCAGGGCCGTTTTGACTACCATCCATTTCAAGAAGCTTTGGATTAATCAGCTCTATCGTTCCTGTTTCATCATCTATATCTACAACTGCTATCCGTTTAGAGATGCCAATTTGAGGCGCAGCAAGTCCTACACCATCAAACTCAATCATCGTATCATACATGTCATCTAATAATTTTGCTAATTTCTTATCAAATACTGTAACTGTTTCACAAGGGGTTTCTAAAACTTCATTAGGAAACATCACAATCTGCTTAACTGCCACTACGTTTTTCCTCCATTTTAAACAGCATAGAACTTTGTATTTACTTCAATCTTATCTATACTTCTCATTATATTTACCATTTCAATAATCTTATCAACGAATACATACGGAAATACATCTAGGATTAACAGAACTTCTTCATTCTAAACCAAATCCATCTTTTCTAATATCCGTTCATATTTTATCAAATACTGTAACTGATAGCTATTTAATCCTTTTGGTAATTACTCCATACTTTGTTTTGCTCAAAAATAAAACCCATGCCAGATAAACTGACATGAGCACATTACATTTTAACATAATCCCTCATACAAGTATAGCATTATGAATTGTCTCTTATTCGAAGCTTCTCTCTCTGAAAGAAACATTATTTAGCAAAAACATGGCTAGGCATGTCAAATCCAAGATTCCCTCGTAATGTATGACTTTCATACTTCGTGCGGAATAATCCTCTAGATTGTAATTCAGGTATAATATAATGAACAAAGTCTGTTAAAGAATCTGGTAAAAGTGCCGGCATGATGTTAAAGCCATCTGCAGCACCATCTTTTACCCATTCCTCCATTTTATCTGCAATCTGTGTAGGTGTCCCAATTGCAATATGGTGTCCACGAGAGCCTGCCACCCATTGATAAGTCTGGCGCAATGTCCAATTTTCTTCCTTCGCTTTTTTGATAATCATTTCATACTTGCTTTTAATTCCATCTATTTGGTCTGGAAGTTTTATATCTACAAATGGAGTATCTAACGGAATTCCTTCGAAGTCTATCTCTCCGAAGTATCTACCTAAGATGGCGAGTCCAGCTTTAGGAATGATTAATTCTTGTAACGCTTCATATTTTTCTTTCGCTTCTGCTTCTGTCGCCCCAACAATTGGCATAAATCCAGGCATGATACTTAAACTTTCTCTCTTTCTATTAAATAAGTTCATCTGACTTTTTAGTTCCTGATAAAAGCTAATGGCATCCAGTTTATTTGCTTGAGCAGTAAAAACGATTTCTGCGTACTTTGCTGCAAAACGTTGTCCATCACCTGAAGATCCAGCCTGTACAATAACGGGATGTCCTTGTGGTGACCTTGATACATTTAATGGTCCTTTTACAGAAAAGAAATCACCTTGATGGTTTATGGAGTGAAATTTATTTTCATCGATAAACTGCCCTGTTTCTTTATCCAGTAGTAAGGTATCTTCTTCCCAAGAATCCCAAAGTTTTTTCGTTACTTCTATAAATTCTGTTGCTCTTTTATAGCGTTCACTATGTTCTAAATGCTCACTTTTATTGAAATTCACTGCAGTTGCAGCAAGTGAGGTAGTTACAACATTCCAACCAGCACGCCCTTCACTAATATGATCTAAAGAAGCAAACTTTCTGGCAACATGGAAAGGCTCTTCATAGGTAGTGGATGCAGTTGCTACTAAGCCGATATGGTTTGTGACTGAAGAAAGATAAGACAATAAAGTCATTGGCTCAAATCTTGTAAGAATATTAGGATGTGAATTTGCATCAACAGATAAGCTATCTGCCAAAAACAATAAGTCAAATAATCCTTTTTCTGCTGTTTGTGCTATTTCTTTAAAATAGGAAAGATTCATAGATGCATTGGAAACAGCATGTGGATGCCTCCAAGATGCAACATGATGGCCCGTTCCCGCTAAAAATAATCCTAATTTCATCTGATTTTTATGATTCTTCACTTTAAACTGCCTCCTTTTGTATTTTTCTATGTACTATTATCATACCTTCACACTAGGTTAGTATAAAAATGTCTCTGTCTTTATAGATACACCGCATTATATCTGTGTATCTCCCTTTAAAAACGAATAGTGCTTTGTAAGTGAGATATAAAATAACATCGCACCTACAAAGCATTTAATGGAAGTAAATATATTTAGTTTATGCTGATAAACACTTATTTTAATACCTTCGCTGCTAAATGAGCAAAATATTCAGCTGCTACTTTAATCGCATCCTCTTTTAAATCAAACTGTGGATGATGCCATTCTTTGGGACCATCTACTCCCACCCAAACAAAAAATCCTGGGATATAGGTTTGATAGAATGCAAAATCTTCTCCACCTGCGCTTGGTACTGCATCTACAACCTGATAGCCACTTTCCATTGCAGCAGCACGAACGACTTCTTCTAGCTGTGCATCATTGTTCACGACAGGTAAATAATCATCCCAAACAAACTCTACTGAGCCACCATTACCAGTAGCAATTGATTCAGCTAGATTCTTCATAAGTCCAGGGATAGCCTCACGTGCTTGAGGTTGAAACGTGCGAACTGTTCCTTCAAGCGTCACTTCATCAGGGATCACGTTCCATGTGTTTCCACCATGTATACTCGTAATACTGATGACTGCGTTATCGAATAAATTTAATCTTCTAGAGACTACACTTTGAACAGATGTTACATATTGACTAGCAATAACAATCGGATCAATAGCATGATGTGGTATACCTGCATGGCCACCTACACCTTGGAATTTAATCTTAAATTTATCAACACTTGCCATTAACCCTCCTGCTTTAACACCAATTGTACCGACTGGTAAATCAGGCTTATTATGCATCCCAAAGATGGAAGAGACACCTTCTAATACTCCTGCTTGCACGACTTTTTTTGCACCTTGAGCAACTTCTTCTGCTGCTTGAAAAATAAATCGTACAGTTCCGTGCAATGTTTCTTTTTGCTTATTTAAAAGAATGGCAGCTCCTAGAATGGAAACAGCATGGAAATCATGACCACATGCATGCATCTTTCCTTCTATTTTCGATTTAAAAGGTACACTTGTTTCTTCTTTTATAGGCAGTGCATCAATATCTGAACGAATAGCAATTGTTGGACCATCAAATGCTCCTCTTACTTCCGCTACTACACCTGTTTCTAGATGGATAGGAAGAATGGCAATATCGTGTTCTCTTAGCCATGTTTTAATATGCTCCGTTGTATTAAATTCTTCAAAAGCAAGCTCTGGATTTTCATGCAAATATCGTCTTTTTTCAATTAAATCACTTAATAGTTCTTGAGACATTTTCATGATTATTATTCATCTCTTTCCAATGTTTTTAAAAATTGTTTTGTTCTTGGATTTTTAGGATTATGGAAGATTTCCTTTGGTTCATTTTCCTCCACAATATTTCCATCTGCCATAAAAATAACACGATTTGCTACTTCTTCTGCAAATTTCATTTCATGTGTAACAATAATCATGGTCGTATTTTGTTTAGCAATATCTTTTATTACTTGAAGCACTTCCGAAACCCATTCAGGATCAAGAGCCGAAGTAGGTTCATCGAATAAAATGGCATGTGGATTTACAGCAAGAGCACGAGCTATACCGACACGTTGTTGTTGTCCACCAGATAATGTAGCAGGATATTGATGAAATTTATCTTCAAGTCCAACTTTTATCAAAAGCTCTTTCCCTATTTTCTCCGCTTCTTGTTTATCCATTTTCTTCGCAACAATTAATGCTTCTGTAACATTTTGCAAAGCTGTTTTGTTTTTAAACAGATTATAGTTTTGGAAAACCATGGCTGTTTCTTGGCGAAGATTATGGACGTCTTTTCTGCCCATTTTAGCTACATCAACGTTTGTATCTCCAATATGGATAATTCCTTCATCGGGTACTTCTAACAAATTAAGGCAGCGTAATAAAGTAGATTTACCTGATCCAGATGGTCCGATAATCGCCAACACATCTCCACGTTCAACATGTAAATCAACACCATCTAAAACGGTATTAGCACCGAAACTTTTTCTCAAGTTTTTCACTGATATCATGGTAAGGCTCCTTTAACTGATATACGGTTTTTCCATTCGCTTTTCAATCGCTTGTTGGATTACTGTAACTATTATAATTAGAACCCAATATAGCAATGCCAATGCTAAGTATGTTTCGAAAAATTTCAATGAACTTGCTGCTAAGATTTTCCCTTGTGCAAATAATTCCACAATACCTAAGGTGAACGCAAGCGAAGTCTCTTTAATTAGACCAATAAAAACATTACTACTTGCAGGAATGGCATTACGTATAGCTTGAGGTATTACAACTCTTCGCAACGCTTGTGACTTTGTCATTCCTACAGATAAACAAGCTTCTATTTGCCCTTTATCAACAGAGTTCAATGCAGCTCGAAAGATTTCTGCTAAAAATGCTGACTGTTTTAAGCTAAGTCCTAAAATGGCTGCTGTAACTGCAGTCATTCCAGTCAAAGCAGGAAAAACTTGCGGTAATCCATAATAGATTAAAAATAACTGCACTAATGTTGGAATAGCACGGAAAAAAGAGATATAAATCGTCGCAAGCTGTTTTAAAACAGGAATATCCGACCTAGTAATTAAGGCCAGTATTAAACCGCCAAAAATAGAAAATACCATAGATACGACAGCAAGAAATAGGGTAAACGGTATTAATTTGAGTAGTTCTGGGAAAATTTCTAAAAAGTACCCAAAATCAAGTTCTAAATTCATTTTGCTCCTCCAAATTATTCCTTAACTGTGATATCTTCACCGGAAAAATATTTCTTAGATAACTCTGATAATGTGCCATCTTCACGTAGCTTTTCAATTTCAGCATTAAATTCTTCTGTTAATTTCTCTCCATCTTCATTTTTTACAAAAGGAAATGAAACATCTTCATATACAAATGGTTCACCAACAAATTTTAATGGAAGATCGCCTTTTTCAATTTCAGCAATTAAAGAGGATTTTGAGTTCACATAACCATCGACACGATTATTGATTGCATCATTCATTGCTCCATCACGTGTTTCATATGTTTTTGGGATAATTTCAGGATCAAAGTTTTCTAGATTTTTAACATTATTAGAACCTAAAACTCCAGAAACTGTTTTCCCTTTTAAATCTTCTAAACTATCATAATCATTCTCTTCATTTGTCACAATCGTAGCACCTGCGTATGCATATGGTACTGAGAAGTTATACTTTTCTTTTCTTTCGTCTGTTACAGCAACAAAGTTTGCAACAGTATCAATTTTACCTGTTTCTAATTGCCCCATTAGACCTGCAAAATCTGTTTTTACCCATTCTACTTCATAGCCTAAGTTGGCAGCTATTTTCTCAAATACTTCTACGTCAAAGCCAACTAATTTACCATCTTCTTCATATCCATTAGGATAACTTTGTGCTGTTGATCCTGCACGAAGGACTTTCTTTTCGTTGTCTCCAGATTCTTTTGATGTACCTCCACAAGCCGCTAATAATAGCATAACTGCCATAGTAATAATTAAGAGTAACTTCTTTTTCATAATGATTCCTACCTTTTCTTATAAGATTTTGCTAATAATAATTTCTCTAGATACACAGTTATATGTCCTTTACCTAAATCTGACTCACCGACTTTTTCATAACCGCGTTTAAGATACATGTCTGCAAGCCAAGGATGTTCTTTAGCAGTCCCTAGGGATACAGAGGGACAATGAAGCGTATCTTGAAGGAAATCCTTCTCTATGAAATCCAGCATTTTGGATGCATATCCCTTTCGCTTATATTCAGGAGCAACTGCAACCCACCAAATATGAGGAACTTCAAATGGTCCATGATGACTACTCCATGGCATACGAATAGAAGCAGTAGCTACCATCTCAACTCCATCCTTCATATAAAAGCAAATGTTTTCATTTACATTCTTCTCTACTAGCTTCTCATCAGCAGTAGCTGCTGCAAAATGAATCCCAAGCTCACGGATGGAAGCATAACCTCGTAAAGATAAATCAAGCAATGCTTGAATATCTTTGTTAGTAGCTTGATGAAAGGTCAAATTACTCATCTAATAACCCTCCAGACTTAATGGATTGAATAACTTCGTCTACCTTCTGACTTGCAAGACCTGTGTATTTACTAGGATCTAGTAACTGATTAATCTGTTCAATTGATAGTACTGAACTTACTTGTTCATCCCGTGTTAGTAATTCTTTGAATGGTATTTTTTGTTCTACTGACTGCATAGAGAGTTCATAAACAAGATGATGTGCTGTTTGTTTTCCCACTTTCTCAGATAATGCAAACATAATATTTTCTGAGAGAACAAGACCACCTTGTAATTCTAAATTTCTCATCATATTATCAGGTTTTACTACTAGTCCTTGTAAGACTGTGATCATACTTTTTAACTGTGATGATAAGTATAAACAAATTTCAGGTAAAGCAATCCATTCACTTCTCCAGCTCATTGCATCCCGTTCATGTTCCATCATTAACGATTCATGGAGTAAAGCTACACTATGTAGTATCGGTCTTGTTAAGCTTGCAATTCCTTCAAAAATAGCAGGGTTACGTTTATGAGGCATTGTGGTTGATCCAACATTTCCTGCCTTAAATGGTTCTTCTACTTCGTCTATTTCTGTACGCATTAAGTTATAGAATTCATTCCCTAATTTACCAAGTGATCCACTAATAAATCCAAGAACAGAACCATATTCGGCAATCCGATCACGTGATGAATGCCAACAAATAGTTGGAGTATTTAATTCTAGAAGTTCTAGAGCCTTTGCTTCCACTTTAGGACCAACACTTCCTAATGCAGCATATGTACCAACACCGCCGGCAAGAACTCCAGTAAAGATTCGGTTCTCAACAGACTGAAGTCTTTCTAGATGACGTTCAAACTCACTTAGTACAACAGCCATCTTAAAGCCAAAAGTAGTCGGCAAACCTTGCATCCCATGTGTTCTTCCAGGCATTGGAGTATTCTTATATTGAGCCGCGAGTCCCATTAGAAGCTCCGCTACTTTCTTTACATCACGTTTGATAATATTATTGGCTTCCTTTAATTGAAGAATCATCCCTGTATCCGTAACATCCTGAGTTGTTACGCCATAATGAACATATTCTCCATTCTCCCCTGAAAGTGATTGTAGATGATTAACAGTCGCCATTAAAGAATGTTTTAATCTAGCAGCTTCTTCTGCTATTTTTTCTATTTCAAAGTTTTCTATTTTAGCAGCCTGCTGGATTGCCTTCCCGGCTTTTTCTGGAATAATCCCAAGTTCACTTTCTGCTAACGCTAATGCCGCTTCCACATCAAGAATCTTTTGTAATCTATTCTCATCATTCCATACAGAGCGCATTTCTTCTGTACTAAAGTTATTTTGTAACATACGTAAACTCAAAACATGTGAACCCATTTGTTAACACTCCTATGAAGAAAATTTCAATTAAAACCTAATAATACTCATGGAGAAACTCCATACTCTACAATTCCACTCGGCATTATAAGAATTATAACATAATGTTTTTTAGTTTCAACAATTATTTTAAATTCGAGATAGTACAGCAATTTTAACACTTTTACTCGATAAAGGAATCCTAAAATTCTAATTATATCGAATTTTACCTTTTTTACATTTTAATTCAAGTAGTCTTTAAGCATCAAATAAAAAAGCCTGAGTTCGAAAAACTTTTTAAAATGTACCCTATAAAGTAGACATTAAAAAAAGTCTACCTGTAGGGTACTTTTTTGTATAATTAAGTAACACAAATAGACAGCTAAAGAATGACAACATGGGATTGGAGAAAGCGATGA
>NZ_WEHU01000046.1 GCF_009183415.1 Bacillus sp. B1-b2
ATTTGATTGTATTTAAAGGCGATAGTTATCGTTATAAGGAGTCAATTATTCAGAATTAAATTTCGTTGGCAAGTGGTTACATTTTTGATTGCCGTTTTATGCATTTTTTGCTTGCCAAATACATATTTTAATTTGTCATAAAGTTATATAATATCTTGTCACAAGATCAGTGTTAACTATTGCTTGTTAATACTGGTTTTTTTGTTTTTAATGAGAATTGTCATTAAATCTTATGTAAACTAGACCATTAAAAAAATAGAATATTTTGTTATTATTTTTAGTTTGTCATTAAAAAATCCATTTATTGGATTATGTACTATGAATTGGTCGAATAAAGATTGGAGTATTAAGTATGCCAAATATGGTCAAAGAGAATGGTGAACAATGTGCAAAGCAAGTATATCAATCATATGAGTGGATACTTATACAGTCCAAAAATGAAAAGAGCTGTTGGTATGAATCATTATGGGGTGAGTGTCTATTTTACTATATTTTAGAACTTGAATTGAACACAGTTAGGTATTATGATCAGCCTGTTGAAATACCAATTAAGTTCTTTAATATAGAATTGAAAAAATGTAGAATGGAATCATATTCCAGATTACTTAGTCTTTAAAGATAACCCAGTACCTATTCTTTATCAAATTCAGTGAAGTAAAGATTTTAAACAATTCTCGTACATCACGAGAGCACGCCTTAGTTATGTGAGAAAAAATAATTGGGAATATTCCATTGTAACACCTAAAGAGAATCTACCTGATATTATAAAATCCAATATTCTTTTTCTATGAAATTTTTTAAAGCCTAGGAAAAACACAGAGTCATGGTTAAGGGAACTAGAAGAAAAAATTACATATTTAGATGAAATAACAGTTATAGAATTAGCAAAAAGTTTCTCTGGAAAAATTGACTATCGAGCTATATTGCCACTAATTTGGCACTTAGTAAGTATAGGAAAATTTACAAGTTAACTTAATGAAAAAGTTTGATCAGTATAGCGTTGTAAAGATAGGGAATATACAACAAACTCTTCAAGAGTATATATATAAATAATTACACTCCTAACAACTTTACAGGACTTAAATAATTAATAGTAATATTATACAAATATCTCATTTGAAGAGGAGGATTTGTAGTTAGGAAAATAGAAACATATGCTGTTCCCTAATAACACTATTCATATTGCTAGATGATAAGAGTAAAACTCTTCCCATATGTACATGCGCCATAAATTTTGAGATAATCTCTACAAATGTATTTTGAGGAGGATTTTTCATGACCAGAAGCCATAATTTAGAACTATGAAAAGAATTGGAACTGCGAATTTCTGACTACAAAGCGAGCGGTCAATCCCAAGCTAAATGGTGCGAGGACAATGGGGTTAGTCATCAATTTGGATACTAGAAGAAAATTCTTAAAGATCAAAGTACCGAGAAAACAAACAATTCTTGGGTTCCAGTAATCATAGAGGAACTTAAAACAGCGCAATGTGATTCTCTACTAATCAAAGATGGCTCTGTTTTCATAGAAGTGAATTCAGGCTTTTAATTAAATAAATTCTCACAGAGGTGATAAAGGAACTGAAAGAGCATGTTGAATGAAGTGAATGTTGAGCAGCAAAAGGAAGTTTGGATATGAGAAAATCGATCGTTGGATTGGCTACCCTTGGTCAATAACTTCCTAGTTTCTTGTATCTCTAAAAACTAGATTTAATAATAGAGGTATATATGGTATATTTATTAGTCTTCTTTTGAATAGGAATGTTGCTTTGGAGTATTCCTCAGTTTATAGTCTAAAAAAACCTCTCCTAAGAGAGGTCAAGCTGTCGAGAAAGTCTCGATAGCTTTTTTCACAATTTCACTATACACCAGTGGTTCGATAATGTCTTAAAAACCATATGTTGGGGTCGTGATCAATTAAGATATCCAAAACCCCCTTTTTCAAAATCATACTTTTAAAAATAGGGGGTTTTTCTACAAGCCGACCTCTCCTAGAGAGGTTTTTACAATTATGTTTATCTGAAATATTTTTTGGTTGAAATGTAATTTGTTAAATAGAATTTATTCACTTCATTTAAATTTAATTTGGATTAAGTGAAATTTGTGATTCAATATTAAATTTCATTTTTTTAATCTTATTATATCAGTGTTTAGTATATATTTTCCCCAAACTTTAATAACATTTAAGAGCACTAATTTATAATATGGGAGTTTATAGCTTTGAACTTTTATTCTAATCTGGATATGAGCTTTTTAACTAGGCTTAGATTCCTCGCTGTCTGCAATCTAAGTATGATTTATAAGATGTTTGATTTCATCAGGTTACTTCTCTCCAAGTATTGTAATTCTTGATTTTTAACTCAAAATTGAATACCTATAATTATCAGTGTTTTCTAAAGTACCTATGGCAATTAATATGAAAGTACAACTAAAATAGTGAATTATTTCTTTGTAGTGTTTAACAATAACTTATTTAGATTCCAATCGATATTACTGTAAGTAGGTATAAAAGAATATCGCTCACCCCCACTAATATTTTCGCAGGAAGCATGTAGGATTAAGTCGTGAAGAATAATTACATCTCCAGCTTTTACTTCGATATTTATAATATTTTCAGGATGCATATTAACTATCACTGATTTTGAAAAGCCATCTGTCGAATCGCCTTTGTGAATCACTTTGTTTTTGTGTGTTCCAGGAATAACTTGAAGACAACCATTCTCTTTATTTGCATCATCAAGTGCAATCCAAACTGATACTTTATGACTTCCTTTAAGATATTCCCAATCTTGATGCCAAGGTGTGCCAAACCGTATGTCAGAGTTTTTATAAACCAATTTATCATCAATAAAAATTAGATTTTTATCATATAATTTCTTTAATATTCTTATTAATTTTATATTTTTTGTTATTTTTTCAAAGAGAGGACTTATCTTAGATAACCCAATAAAAACTCCTTCATTTCTTAATTTTTCTTCATCAACCTTGATTCTAGATTTCATTTTTTTTTCTTTTATAAGTCGTTTTGCCTCTTCTCTTGCGGTTTGCATTTCTTCTAAATTAAAAATATTTTCTAACACAATATAACCTTTTTTATCAAATTCTTCTTTTATTGATATTTTTTCCATATTTTCCTCCTTAAGGTTGAATTGTTATATATAAAATGTTAACATATTATTGTAAATTTTCAAAAAATAAAAATGAGAAGGGAAGTTTGTTATGAATCAAATTATTCGTAATACGAATCCACTATTTGCACCATTATTACAGGAATTAGAGAATCAAGAGTTTATAAAACTCTTTGCAGAAGATCCATACACTGCACTTGAAAAAGTGGGGATAGAAATGGATTTAGCCGAATTCACTGCATATTTAAGCCAAGATAGAGATTTATACGATAGTATCATTAAAAAAATCTCTACTCAAGTGGATGTTACAAGTATGGATATACCTGCAAGTTCTTGTTGTAGTTAAAATTAATTATAGTGACTGACCAAACTATTAGCTTGATCAGTCACTATTTAAGAGGAGAATAAGTTTGATAAATTTACTAGAAAATACTAGAAAATTAAATGTTGAAGAAATTGGTAATAAAGCAAAAAACTTATTTAAGCTATCAAGTTTGAATTTTAATATTCCAGAAGGATTTGTTCTTACAAATAACGATTGTAAGGAAATTATTAATTGTAAAAAGGAAGTATTAGAGCAAGTTAATGTAGAAGCCTTAAAAATTTGGTCAGAGGATGGTTTAATTGTTAGATCTTCATCTTCAATAGAAGATAGCCATTATAAGACCATGGCCGGAAAGTTTTCTACTAAAACTATTAGCACTTTTACAGATTTAATTCCTGCAATTATATCAGTATATAATTCAAGGCTAAACCACCCAATGGGAGTCATAGTTCAAAGAAAAATTAAAGCTGACTTTTCTGGAGTTGCCTTTTCTTTGGATCCATTGAGAAAGTCTCAAGGTCCAATAATAGAGATAGTTAAAGGTGATGGTCATAAACTTGTCGGAGGATTGAGTAAACCCTTTCAATATAAAGAAGATAAATGGACAAGTGGGGATTTTTCCATTGATAACGTTGTGTCTGAGTTGAAAGAATACATGAATTTATTAAAAAATAACTTGCGTTATGAAATTGACGTAGAGTTTTGTATACAGAATAACACTATCTTTTGGTTACAAGTGAGACCTATTTTGGGAATAAAATCTAATTTTATAATACCCCCAAGTAAAGAGTGGTTCCTTTTAGATCAATGTACCGAACCAGTAACACCTTTAATACAAGATCTTGATCCAGGAGGACTTTTCAATTCTAATCATTGGTCTACGACTTTCATCAATCAATATCCATATATAAAATTAAAAACTTCAAGTAATAAAACCGATAGTAATGAACACAGTTTCAATTGGGACAATATAGAAAAAGAGTATGTGATTAAGTTTGAAAATACTATAAATACAAAATGTGGAAACTTAGAAGAATTATATACTGAATTACAAAAGGCAATTAAGAATTTTAAAGAGTTTTTTAATGTTTATATGGATAGAGATTGGATGATCAAACGGAGAAATATTAAAAAAATAATTCTGAATTTTTTTGATGATATAGGAGTACCAATAGAAAATCAAAATAAGGAATTAGGCATTTTAACATCAAATTTAAATTCTCATACATTTCACAAATCAAGACATTTGGTACAAATTGCTAAGAATATTCAATTATTAATAAAAAATAATAGTACTAACGAGGAGGAATATCCGCAATTTATTGATGACTTAATTATGAATAGTACTTCTTTTAAAGATTTTATTAATTTATATGGTGATGAAATACCTCATCCTATGGCTATACATATCGAAACATTAAGAGAAAACCCTCAATATTTAATAAAAAAAGCTAAAAGACTCCCTATAAAAAATAAAAAAATAGAATCTAAGTGGGAGGATAAATTAGATAAACTCCAACAGAAGTTACCTCTAGAAAAAAAAATGAAGTTTAGGAATGCTGTATTAGAATATCGAAATCTACTGTTAAGGACTGAAAATGATGATTATGTCCTCCAAAAAGGTGCTGCGTCAGTTAGGAAAGTTATTCTAGATATTGGCGTTATTCTACATAGGAACGGTTTACTTAATAATAAGCATGATGTATTTTTTTTGAGAAAAATAGAGTTAGAAAAATATATATCTGGAAACAGTTCGGAAAATATAGATATATATGACAGAAAAATAGAGTTTGATAAAAATCGTGCTTTAATGCCTAGCACAGCTTTAGATGAAACGAATTTAGAACTTACAAAAAATCAAAATCTTATCTTAGGTGAATGTGTATCATGGGGCTCAGTTATTGGGAAAGTATTTATAATAGAAAATCCGCTCGATAGAAACAGTTATTTAGATATACCGGAAGGTTCTATTATTGTAGCAAAGCAACTAACTCCTCATTTAACCTATAATCTAACTAATTCTTTAGGAATCATTGTAGAAACGGGTGGATTTCTATCTCATGGAGCAATATTTGCAAGAGAAGAAAATATTCCAGCGATTATAGTTAATACTTCAACTAGAAAACTATTAAAAAACAATGAAACTATTGAACTTAATGCAGATAAAGGTTATGTGAAAATTTTAAGAATGAATGGAGATTAATATGTTATGTTCTCTAAGGCAACAATTGAAGATTATAAAGAAATTTCGAAATTAGAGATTCCATTTTCATTTGGTAAAAATCTAAAAGAAGAACTAACAAAACCAGATCAGTATCGCTGGATTATCCTTAAGGAAAATTCCAGCATACAGGCATTCCATAGAAGCATTCTTTTAGATGGTACTGGTTATCTAGGTGGCATTTTCTCTAAAAAATCAAATCATAAAATATTATATGAGTTGTTGAAATATTCAATTGAGGACTTATCAAATTTATCTCCTAACGGACTTATAGCTTGGGACTCTTTTCCAGAAACGGCGAAGTTTACTTTATTAAAAAAATTTGAGTTTAAAAAAAATATAAAACCGATAATTAGAATTTTTTTTGAGTATAAGTCAGTTGTAGAACTAGTAAAAATTAAAGAAAGTTATTTAGATGAATGGATAGTACCTACTCAAGATGAATTAAGGAATTTTCTTTTTAATCTTAATTCAAATTTAAAAAATCAAAATTTTATTCAAACTAATTGGTTAATCGGAAGAAAAGCAGGTGTTAATTATTGCGCTGTATGTTGGTGGAATAATGGTATATTTACGGAGCTATTATTTTCGGTTTCATATGATGCGACTTTAGATATTACTGGATCACTGAAGTATATAATTAAGCACACTAATTCGAAAAGACCATTTATACTGAAAATCAATTTAGAAGAAGAGAGGAAAATATCCTTTCTAAAACTACTTAGGTTTAATCCAAAGACATACAAAGAAGGTTTTTTGAATTTAAAACTTACAAGGGAGTGAGGATTTTTGAGAAATTATAAAATGACCTTAATAAACCTAAATTCTCTACCCACAATGGACTTTCATCCTGTTTTTCCTATTGGTGCAGTATATGTCAAAAGTTATGTAAAGCAACTTGGCGTTGATATTGAATTAATAGACTTTAAAGAGAATCCTGAAGAATATTTGAATTTAAGTTTTCTAAACAGTCATATTGATTGTTTAGCCTTTTCCATTAGAAATGTTGATTCAATGGAATTGAACAGTAAGTATTATTTAAAGTATTATAAAGACTTTATGGATAAAATTATACCCATAGCAAAAAAAAGAAACCCTAATATGCGTACATTAATCGGTGGCGGAGGCTATGCAGTTTATTCTGAAGGCCTAAAAAAATATTTACCTTTTCAATATGGAATTAAAGGAAATATAGAAGAAGAAATTTTTGATTTTTTATCTGATCATATTCAGTCACTAGGAGAAGATATTAGATTAATTCCTAATCATTCTCTTTTTTCATTAGATTTTACTAACTCTTTAGTACAAACTTACAAGGATATTGGTGTTAAGCAAATTGGACTACCTACTCGCTGTGGTGGTAGATGTCCAATGAAATGTGTTTATTGTTCTTATGGAAAAATAGATAACAAAACAAATATAACTAGACCTTTAAAACTGCTTAAAGAAGATATTCTAAATTTGTACGATATGGGTATAAGAGAAATCTTTTTTACAGATTCACTTTTCAACATTAACTTAGACCACTCTAAATCAATTTGTAATCTATTAATCGATCTAAATTTAGATGGATTTCGATGGTCTGCCTATGCTAAGCCCACTGTAAATGAAGAGTTTGTTGCGTTAGCTGCTCAATCAGGATGTAAAGAATTAATGGTTTCTTTTGATACATTCTCCCCAAGTATGTTAATAAAATTGAAAAAAGGATTCAACCTAAATATTGCTAAAACCTTTATTGATAATTGTCGAAAATACAATGTAACACTCCTAGGAATGTTATTATTCGGTGGTCCCGAAGAAAATGAAGAGTCTATTAAAGAAACATGCAAATTCACCAATGAGAATTTTAAAAAAGGAGAAATTTTCTTTTCCTTCGGAATGAGAGTACTACCTGGCAGTCAACTTGCTATTCTATCTGGAATACCTGAAAAAGAGATGATTACCCCTTTATTCTGGCCATTTGATGAAAGTTGTTTTGACTATGCAATAAAGCATTTTGATGCACAGTTTTTAAAATATACAACTTTAGGAAGAATCAGTAACTGGCGAAAGGCATATAGAGAAATGAGAGAATATAGTTATCCTGGTACAAATTCATTTGTATTGCAGGGGAAAAATCAAATTTTAGGTTGAGGTTATAATATGATAAGTAAATTGAATGATTATTTAAAGGATTACGCGAAAAAAACACCGTCAAAAATAGCTTTAGCTGATAGAAAAAACGTAGTCTCGTATAGTGACTTTTATCATTTAGTAAATAAATTGGCATATTTATTAACTAAATATGTTTTAGATGAAAATACGGAAATCGGTATAAGTATACCCAAAAATATTAATTTACCGATAGTTTATTTAGGAGTATTTAGATGTGGATTTTCTGCTATACCATTAGAAGTAAATATAAGTCAATCAAAATTACTAATAATAGGCAAAGTTACACGAATGAAATATATAATTAAATTTATAAACGAGAAGTTAGTTCTATATAGATTAGATAGTAAATTAGATGTTATTGAAGAGTTCGAATTAAATTTTAAAGATATTGAACTTGATATTAAGGAGTATATAGAGTGTGAAGAAGAGCAATCACGTTATTTTAATTTAACATCTGGTTCTACAGGGACTCCAAAGATCTTTTCTACCAAGACTACACAAGTGGTCTATAACGCCATTAATGTTAATTTATCATTACCAATAGAGTTAAATGGAAGTTACATGTGTCTTTTCTCAGAAAGTATGCATCCACATGAATTATTTGTTAAACCATTGGTTGCTGGAGAGTGTTGCGTTCTCTGTACAACAAATGAATATCAACATATAAATGAATTAATTGAAAGATTTAATATAAAAAGTTTATTAGCAACCCCTAATCTTTATAAGTATTTAATGTCAATTATAAAAAAAGAAAATTGGAATAACATAAAACACCTACAAGTAGGAGGAGAAAAGGTAGAATATCAATTTAGAGAAACTTTCTTTAATACTACAGGAAAAAAACTAATTTCAGCTTGGGGTAGTACAGAGACTACAGGGATTGTTTTCTATACTCCTATAGAATGGGCTTTGTCAAAAAAAGTGGTCTTAGGCGCATGTATTGGTGGATATAAATGTAAAATTAGTAGTGAAGGTGAGCTTTTAATAAAAGGTTATGCTTGTATAGAACAATACTACAATTCGGAGGAAATTATTGTTGATAACGAAGGATATTATAATACAGGGGATTTAGTATATAAAGATGACAATGAAATTTTTTATTATGAAGGGAGAAAAGATAACCAAGTTAAAGTTGGGGGAAGATTTATTTCTTTATTCCAGTTAGAACAAGAATTATTAACGGTTCAGGCTATAAAGGAAATAACGATTGAAGTAAGTTCAAGTAATGATAATATAGTTATTTTTTTAGTAGTAACCTCTGAGTTTAATGAATTAGAATTTAGAAAACTTCTTGTGAAAAAAGTTAATAATATAGCATTCAAAATTTGTTACCTAAGTGAATTACCAAGGATGGAAAATGGCAAACTAAATAAAAGTAAAATAAAATTGTTAGTGGAGTGAATTAAAATAGATAAAAATAAACTTATTTCAGTTATAGAATTTTATTCAAATCTCCCCATAAGTCAAGCTATAAATATTGATGATTTTGAATTATTAGGCTTAGATAGTTTAGCTAGATTAGGTTTATTATGTGAAATCGAAGAAATTCTCGGAGTAAATTTATCTAGTGAGGGATTCGAAAATATTAGAAGAATTTCAGATATACGAGAGATAATCGATATACTTGGTTATGAAAGAGTGAAAAAGCTATGAATATTATTAGATACAATTTTAATTCATTTAAAAAAATCCTATTAACGCATTACAATTTGATACAACCTAAAAAACCAGTAATTAGAGAATGGAATAAAGAACTTTTGTTTATAACAAAAGTTCCTCCCACTATTGGGGGAGTATCCACTCAGGAGTATTGGCGGATTAGAGAGTTAGCAAATAGAGGATATAAGGTGAGAGTGGTTACAAATACTAATGAAGAAATCGGGAATCCTCGTGCAGTCAATTATAGTATATCTGATTTAGAATTGCTCGATTATAAAAACCCAATATCTGGTGGCTTTCTAAAGTTTTATTATACTGAATCCTATGACCATACGAGGCATAAACATTTTCCTGAAGACAAAATGTCTCAATCCAAATTAGTTGGGCTCTCTCTTTATGTAATTGATAAGTATAAAAGTTCAGTTATATTAAGTGGATACTTAGAACCTTATGGTGCAGCTGCTAGCGAAGTAAGTAATTTAACTGGAGTACCTATTTATCAATATAGTGCAGGGAGTGATTTGGAAAGATTAACAACTTCTCCAGAACTAGCAATCCGCTATGAATATATATTTCAAAACGCAGACTTAGTAGGTACATCCTGGGAAAATTTTTCTAAATTTTTAAGCTTAAGTATTCCCTTGCAAAAGTTAACTTTAACTCCGCCACCAATAATGCTTTATGAGAAGGAAAGGAAAAAAGAAAATAGATATATATTAAAAAACAAATCGCTAACTATTGGGATTTTCGGAAAATTAAACAATTATAAATCATTAAGGGAATTATCAAATGTCATTATTGACTTAAATAAAAATGGTAAGAATGTTTGTTTAAAGGCTAGCTTTACTTATAATGATGATATTGACGATGAAACAAAGAAATTACTGAATTTTATGGAGAGTAAAGGTTATTTAGCAAATGTTTCCCCGTTTAAACCTTGGGAAATTAACCAATTTCTTAATGACTGTGATCTAATTTCCTTGTTAGAAAGGAATTTCAAGGTATCAATTCATACACCAATCACATTTTATGAAGCAATGAGTGCGGGTAAGTTGGCATTAATTTCAGAGGAATTTTTTCTTAAGTTACAAGATAGGGAGAAGTACAGCGAAAATAATTATCTATTAATTAAGGACAATAACTTCTCCCAAAACTTATATAAGGCAATTGAAAAATTTATAGATAACCCTCCAAATTTTACGAATGATAATAATTTTGATTTTAATTTAAATAATTCTATAGATGATTATATTAGAAATATTGAATATTTAGGACAGAATGTTTCTAAAATTAATAATAGAAATATATTATTTGAAAATATAGTAATCATTTGTTCGTATTTTCCTTATACGATCTCCTATATTTTAGATAAATACGAAACATTTGATTATTTATTAATAAGTGATTACCATTCTGAATATTCCAATGTTATAAAAAGTGGTTACAATAGAATTTGTAAAATAATAAAAAGGATAAAAGACCCAATTGCATCTGAGCTTTTAAAAATAGAATATAGTAAAATTATAGCGTTGAAGAGTTTTAAGAGACAAATATCCTCTTATTCAAATAGAAGAATTAATTTTTCAATTGAAAATACCGTTATACGAATTTGCTCTAAACCAGTAATTTTAAGTACTAATATCGATCTAAAATACTTATTTAGTAGTATAAAGGATAAAGAAATAAAAATAAAAAAGCATAAAAAGACATTTTATTATTTAATTACTGCACAAACTCCTTTAAACAGTAAATATATATTAATAGATGAAGACTTAAAAGATAACATTGAAAGACTATTACAAGATTATCCAGATTTAACTAAAGATTACGGCAAATCGATAGATTTTCTAGAAAGTCATGGATTTTTAACTAGAGATATAGATATGGGGAGGAAATAAAATGATGGATATTGGGTTTAATAGAGACAGAATATCAAAAAGGACTAATGAATACTTGAACGGTATTTTTG
The DNA here is from genome assembly GCF_009183415.1 of Bacillus sp. B1-b2. Lineage (GTDB taxonomy): Bacteria > Bacillota > Bacilli > Bacillales > Cytobacillaceae > Niallia. The sequence goes on from NZ_WEHU01000046.1 coordinate 11,456, forward strand.
AAGATGAATTATTTACTAAATTATCTCAACGGATTTTGTATTTAAAAAAGGAAAAACAAAATATATGTTTAATTAATCAACAAATATTAGAATTAAAGAGATTTCTTTTACTAAAAGCATTAGTACCAAGTCTTGAAATGTATAGTCCATCAATAGATAATTTATGGCACGAATCGATTCTATTTACTAAAAATTATAACGAATTTTGTCATAAACTTAAAGGAGATTTTATTCATCATAATCCAAATTTACATTCGACTGTTAATATAATAGGTCGCTATTGGTTTGACTGGTTGTATCTATTTCTTTTTAAACCAAATCAAATAGGTTGGAAATCTTGGAACGGATTTATGTTACAAAAACTTAGTGAATCACAAATAAAAGCTTCAAGTTATAACTTAATTTTAGAAATTAAAAATACAAATTTAAAAGGGGATCAGAAATACCATTTAACAGAAATATCAAAATTATTAATTGAAAAGTTAAAAGATTCGAATAGTGAAATGAGCATAAACTAAATGAATTCTATAAATATTTTGAATCTAACTCAATTATATTATGGACCAAAAAGAGTCTTTTTTGTAGATAATAATATTGAAGTACAAACCAATTTACCGAATTTATTTATGCATTTCTCGCATTATTTTAACTATGTTTATAACATAAGTTATAACAATACACTTAATGAAAATAGGTTTAAATGTCATATATTATATAAAAATGATTTTGAATTAATTAATTTAATCAAATTGTTAGAGAAGGATGGTAAAAGAAAAGGTAGTAAAAAAATTAATAGTTTGGATTTTTCTATTATTGAAATAAATAAAAAAAAAATCTATATTGATTCGAAAACTTTAATTATATTCCATGAAGATAATAGGACAAATGAACTTTTTATTATAGGACCCTACGATTTTATTTTTCCTTTTTCTAGGATGTATATCAAAGAACATATTCTATATAGTAAAGAACTCGCTAATCATTGGTATTTAATAAGTTCTTTGGCTTTTAAAAATAAACTAAATGAAAATATATTGTTATTAGGCAAAGTAAACAATAAAATTAAGAAAAATTTATTGGAGTATCACCTTTCTGGGGAAATATGTATTCTTTCGAGTAGATTTACTGCTATAAAAAAATATGATAATACAGTAATGTTTAAAAGGTTACCAGAGCTATTTACTATAGAAAGAAATAAAATTGAAAACTATGAACATCGAAGAAATTTGAAAAAAAGTATTTTTAATACAAAAAGACATTATAGGTTTAATTTGAATCCTAATAATAACTATATAAATAAAGAAAAGTTAAATTTTATATCTTTAAGTCCCTTATTAGACTATAAGAATCCCCAAAGTCTAAGTTTAAAAAATAAAATTAACATATTGAATAATTATATAGAGTTTAAAGGTCGAAAAAGCCACTTAATTAATCCTCAAATAGATGAAAAAAATCTTAGAGATAGTATAAGCACCTTGGCAAAATTAAACTTCTATAAACTTATGGATTGAAGGAATTGGAAATGAATAAAAACTTTTTCAGAAATATTAAAGTATTATTTTGGATACTTGAGTATTTAAGACCGTACAAGAATAAGGTAATCTTATTTATTTTGCTTGGGCTATTTTCTTTATCAATTGAACTTATTATACCAAAGTCAATTCAATATTTAATAGATCATATTATACCTTCACAAAGAAAGGCTTCTTTTGTTTATTTTGGATGTGCATTTGTGGTTTTTTCAATAGTTTCATTGGTTTCAAAATGTAAAACAGAAATATATAAACGTCAAATTCAAGAATTAGCTATAAAAGATCTTCGAAGTGACTTCTTAAGCTATTTAAGTTCTTTAAATTTTAAAGAACTTGATAATATGAAAAGTGGCGATCTTTATAAAAAATGTATTAATGATATTAATTATATTCAAAAAGTTTATCGTTATTATTTTCCGACAATAGTTCAAACTTCAATTTTTTCTTTAATAGCTATTACTTTAATGCTTTATACTAATTGGATTTTAACATTATGTACACTTCCATTTCTTTTACTATATTTAATAATTGGTCCTTCTATTGAAATTAAAGCAGATATATCTTCAAAGAACTTTTCATCCTCAGAAGGTAGTTACATAAATGCATTAGAAGAAACTGTTTCATCTATTAGTAATATTAAAATGTATGGTGGATTCGGATGGATACAAAAATTTCTATTAAATGAATTAGAAGTAAATAATAAGTGGAATGAAAAGAGATATTTTTACGGATTCTTAAGAAGTAGTATAAGAAGAACTATATTCAGAATTGGATCAATTTTTATATTAGCTATTGGTATCTACTTAGTTAGAAATGAATCTTTAACACCAGGTGAGTTTGTCTCATTCCTTCTTATATATTTTAGTTCAATGTGGAGAATTACTAGAATAATTACTATTTGGAATGAAGTAATATTGTTAATGAGACAGGTAGATGAGCTTTATGTAATGATGAAGAAAAGTGTACCAATTAAACGTGATAAATATGGGGATAAGGATGTAACATCTGGCAGTATTTTAATTAGTGATTTGAATTTTTCATACAGTAATAAAGAAGTTCTTAAGGAAATTCATTTGAATATAGAATCCGGAGAAAAAATATTAATAGTAGGGAAAAGTGGAACAGGAAAATCCACTTTATTGAAGATTATTGCAGGATTATACCCAATTAATAAAGGCATAATTAAGGTTGGAAATTATAATATTGACGAAATTTCCTGGAATAATTTAAGAGAAAACATTACATTTATGTCTCAAGATGTTCTTCTATTTAATGAGTCTTTTATTGAGAATATTGTTATAGGTACCAATAAGGAAAACAATTTAGATAGCGTAAAATTAGCTGCTAGAAAAGCCGAATTACATAATGAAATTATGCAAAAAGAGAAAAATTACCATTTTGTAATTGGTGATGGAGGAAAGTTTTTATCTGGAGGACAACGCCAGCGCCTATCTATAGCTAGGAATCTATTGAAAAATCCAAAAATAATTTTGTTAGATGAACCTACTTCGTCTTTAGATAAGGTGAATACAGATAAAATATTTAAAACAATATTTAAGGAATTTGAAGGAAAAACAATATTAGTTGTTTCTCACGATAAATTACCTAAAGTTCAATTCGATAGAGTGTTCGAAATAAAGGAAAAAAAAATTATAGAATTAAGATCATTAGTAGGTGAAGTACATGATTAGTTATTTACGAGTTTTATTACTCAATAGTAAAAAAGGGAGATTCTATTTCTTTTTACTGCTTTTCTTTATCCTTATTGAAGTCTCTATCTTAATTCTATCAATGCAATTTCAAAAACTTATAATTGATCATATTCTGAATGATAACCTCAATCATTCAATTGCTATCCTTTTACTATTAGGCATTTTTTATGTTTTTCATGCAATTCTAAGCGTGATAAACCCATGGTTACAATCTAAAACAAGTAGTTTAATTAAGAGTAGTGTAATTGAAAAATATTTTAAGAATTTTTGCGACGATAATGAAATTAGCATGGATTTTACTAGTAAACATTCAGGAGAATATATTCATTTTTTGAATGACGAAGTCACATTAGTAGTTAATTGGGTTTCAGGTGATATTCCCGATTTCTTCAAGTCCATTGTTACGGCATTAATGATTAGCATTTTTGTCCTGAGTATAAATATTTATTTATTTATTTTTATATTCTTCTTTGCTGTATATAGTGCTTTTTTAAATAAAAGTTTTTCTGCTAAAAGAAAAAAAATATTCTCTACTGTATTTAAGGAAAAGAAAAAATTAAATGTTTTTTTGAAGGATTCTATTTATTCTCTTAAAGAAATAATCATAATGAATAATAAAGAATGGGTAAACAAAAAATTCCAAAATTACTATAAAGATTATATGCGTATTTCATTTAAAGAAGGTAGTATAATAGCAAAACAGATAGGTATTCAAGAAAGTATATCTCTAATAATGATATTTATTATAGTAATGTTTGGTGGATATTTGGCTTTTGAAAATAAAATTACAATAGGTGGTATTGTTATTTTATATCAACTTATATTAGAGCTGAATGAATCATATCAAAACACTTTTAAATATTTTTTACAGCTCAAGTCCAAACTTGGAATTGTTGAAAATGTAGCTAAAATTTATTCGAAATTAGAAGTGAAAAACTCTCAAGAATTTGAAGATTTAAAAAACAAAGAATCATTTTCTATAAAATCCATTGAATTTAATAATATTGTTTATAGTTATGAAAATCAAACTCATAAAGTGATTGAAGGAATTACATTTAATATTAAAAGTGGAAAAAATCTGTATTATCTTATTGGCCGTAGCGGCTCTGGTAAAACAACATTAATTAATCTAATGTGCAAATTTATCCAGCCCAAACATGGGCAAATTTTCTTAAATGAAATTGATTTGCAAACCATATCACAGAAGCTAATAATAAAAAAAATAAGTGTTGTCTTCCAACATCCCATAATTTATACGGCAACCATTAAAGATAATATATTAATGGGTGAAAATGCAGATGTTAAAGATGATAGTATTATTGAAGTTTTAAAAGCTGTAGACTTTTATGAAGATATAGTTAATATGTCAGAAGGAATTAATACAATAATTAAGAGCCGCGGCTCAAATCTTTCGGGTGGACAAAAACAAAAGATAGCAATAGCCAGAGCATTAATAAGAAATACAGATGTATTAATACTGGATGAAGCAACATCAGCTATCGATTTTACTTCTGAGAGACATATTATAAATCAAATTAGAAATTTAAGATTGAATAAAATAACAATACTAATAACACACAGAATTGAGGATATTTCACATCAGGATAAAAAAATTATTTTAAATTAATCTACTTAAATACAAAATAATATAAAATGAAAGGAAATAAAATTAGCTGGAAGAAGTAATTAAAAATAATTGTTTATTGCAAAATAAAAGTGCAGAGCTTTTGCAATGCAGGGTCCTGCACTTTATTTTATAAGTGCATAAAATAAGACTTTCCTGTCACCCCAAATCCCTCTACTGTAATGGTGTCGAATCATTTACAGAGTGGAGGAATATGAAAGGATACTAGCTTCATTGTATCAAAAACTTGAGAAACAACAAGGGTTTATCTATATCTAAGATCCAAAAAATACTTGGTATTAACTGGAGAACAGCTAAGAAGTATGGGGATGATGAACAATTGCCTCAATCTAAAATTGATTACAGCCGGGTGATTTTACCACCCTTGCCATGTTTTTTACCAGTCTTCACCAATAAATGTACCACACAATGCCAATTCGTTTACCAAGCATAGAAAAACCCTACAGATTACTAGCTTAATAAACTGTAGGGCTTTTCTTTTACTGACTGTTGCTAATTAGAATTATTTTTAAAATACTCTCTAATCATTTTTTTGCCCCTCAAATATGTCCTGTTCATTCCATTCCTGTGGAAAAGGTTCCTTTCCATAGATATCCAACTGCTTTTAGTTCCTGGGGAAATGGGTACCAGTTTTTGTATCCGACATAGTAGAAGTATTCCTCTAACTTCCGTAGTTCTTTTTTAGTCATTACTGCCATATTAGAGTGCTCTACCTAGTCCATGGCGCTCACGCATGGATAATTCGATCTAAAATAGCTTCTGCTATCGTTTCATTCCCTAATCTCATATGCATCCTCTAGGATCAATTTGCGAACAGAAGATAGTTGAAGCTACTTTATGGCGAGATTCTGCGATTTCTAGTAAGATTGCTGCTTCATCCGTTGATAAATCTGTCAGTAACCATCCATCCAAAATAAGTAAATCGACCTTCGTGTATTTTTTGATTAATTTACGATAACTTCCGTCCGCAACTAATTTTGCTAGTGACAGTTCATCTAGTAACTCTGGCAAACGGATGTATTTAATTTTATAGAATTGACGACAAGCAGATACTCCGAATGCACTAGGTAAATAAGATTTACCTGAACCAGTGATTATTGCAGATGAAATGAGCCACTTATGCGGAGCTTTGAGCCAGTCATTGCGGAATGGAGAGCCATTATAATTAGAATCACGAAAGCCTCTTGTATAATTATGTTGCATGCAATTAAGCATGACACTAATATACGGGAGGTTTTTATTAAGGTTAATTGTCGTAAGATTCTGTAACTTCATTTTAAAGGAATCAGTCAGAGGACCATTAGTTCTAGTACTGGACATTCAAGGAATACCGTTTCTGATGTCGTTCAACGTGCCAAGAAACTCGGTGTGGAAAGTTTGAACGATACAATGACTAATCCATGGTTAGAAGCTTTTCTTTTTCCAGAGAAACAAGCTATGGAGAAAGGATACTTTCCAGTTGATTGGGAAAAGGTTAATAAGGAGTTACAAAAAAAGAATGTCACCTTGACTTTATTGCATCATGAGTATGCGACAGAAGCACGTGATGGTGGAAAAATTCCATATGCCTATCTTACTTTTTGTGAAAACTATGGAAAATATGCGAAGAAATATAAGTTAACAATGCCTATTCGAAGATAGCCAGGTGAAGTCATGGAGGTAGATTGGGCTGGATATACGCTACAAATGATAGAGCGTTCAACAGGAGAAATGATTCCAGCATATGTTTTTATTGCGACCTTGCCTTATAGTCAATTCGCTATGTTGAGGCATTTTTAGATATGAAGTCAGCTAATTTGCTTACTGTTACATCCATGCATTGGAGTATTTTGAGGGAGTTCCTGAAACACTGGTTCCCGATAATTTAAAAACAGGTGTTACGAAAGCACATCGAGAAGAGCCTATTCTGAATGAAGCCTATCGTGAATTTGCAGATTATTACCATACTATCATTGTTCCGAGCCGTATTCGCAGTCCAAATTTAGTTAATTAAGAATCGAACAACTTTATTATCAGATTCGAAGATAAGAATAATTATATTGATACAAAATTAACCACTTTAAATAATCCTTCCTACAATATATCGTAGGAAGGTTCTTGTTTTTATGTTCAAAAAAAAACGTATTTATTATCTCTATACAATTGGAGAAAAAGCAAATGAAAAATTCATTGTCAAAATTATCATTTCAACCTCACTTTTCTTAATAAAATTAAGAAAAAAATAAAGGATGATAATTTTGCTAATAAAAAAATCTAAAAATAATAAACACTCTCTTGTTTACAAAACATCTACCTTTTATACTGAGAAGCATCTAGTTAAACTCACTTATATAAATAAAATCACCTTTAATGCTGCTAATGGAAAAAAAACAATTGAAGTTTTATGGTCAAATATAAAAGAACTGCCGTTATCAAAAAATATCTCATAGGTTATCAAATAGAAGACTGAAAGAAAAATTTAAAGTTATTTCAAAAAAGTCGGGTAGAAATTTTTAATTGCGTTTAGTTATAAAAAGGGAACAAGAAAAAAATATAAAGAGAAAAATAGTAGGGATAGTAGTTATATTTATAAACGCGCAGCCTGAAGGTAGCGCGTTATTTTTTTAAAGGCTGATTTCGTATTATTAATAATATAATAATAAGTAGTAGTTATCGTACTTGACGATAAGTTACTACTCGTTTGTTTTCCGTATTCTACTTTGCTACACTTAACCTAAAAAGCAGGTGATAGCATGTGTGGTCGCTTTACTTTATTTACCGACTTTGGAACAATTATTGACCGCTTTAATATCGACTCAGCAATTGAAGAATCCCATTATAACCCAAACTATAATGTAGCTCCCTCTCAATCCGTACTTTCTGTGATCAATGATGGTGAAAAGAATCGTCTTGGATATTTACGTTGGGGATTAATTCCTCCCTGGTCTAAAGATATGAAAATCGGTTATAAAATGATTAACGCTCGTTCAGAAACAATTGCCGAAAAGCCAAGTTTTCGTAATGCCTATAAAAAGAAACGCTGTTTGATCCTTGCTGATTCTTTCTATGAATGGAAACGTACAAATGAACGTAAAATTCCTATGCGTATAAAACTTAAAAATAATCAACCATTTGGTATGGCTGGCTTCTGGGAATCTTGGAAATCCCCAGAAGGAGAAATGGTATACTCATGTTCTGTAATTACCACTCAACCAAATAAGCTAATGACTGAAATACATGATAGAATGCCAGTCATATTAAAACCTGAAGATGAACAATTCTGGCTAAATCCAACAAATACCGATACTAACTCGTTAAGTAAATTACTTGTTCCCTTTGACTTTGAACAAATGGATGCTTTTGAAGTTTCAAATGATGTTAATTCTCCAAAAAACAATTCACCTAACTTAATTCAGCAAATTTGTTAAAAAACAACAAATACTTATAGTGTTGTGTGAAAGCATTTATTGACGACAGTGAATTTGTGTTCAAGTTTAAATCTAATTCGAATAAAACGATTCTAGAGTCGAATTTTAAAATAGATGCTGCTGGAAAGTTAGTTATGAATTATGTATCTGGAAATTATAGAAATCTATGACTGTGATGTATCTTCAAGTATAAAAGTATATTTCATTTTTTTTTGTAAACAGACTGTCCTGCTCGAATAACTGACGATATCTTTTGAAACTATTGAAAATAATAGGATAAAAAGTTAAAATTAAATCAGATTATTTTTCTATTTTGGATTTTTCTTTTACTTAGTAAATGTAGAGCCTTTGGGTTCAGTTTTAATAGCAGCTGTGCTATTAACTGTCCTGAAGGCTTTTTTTTATGAAAAAAGTAAACGACAAAAAAGAAAATTAATAGAAATGAAACAAAATACTCACTAGGAGGGAAAGGTTTTGACGACGACTAAATTATTTGATTCTAATGTCTGTAGGAGGATTACATATGTATAAAATCACATGCTTTTGTCCTCTAGAACCTACAAAGTTAGAAAGCTTATTAAAGGGTATAGGATTTTCAAGTAAAAAAAGATGGATTGGAATGGTATTTTGAAGATATAGTTTTTCGTATTGAACCATTTAAAGGACATTCTAATCAAAGAGAAAAGGGATATAGAGTGTATTTTAATGGTAATAATACTATGAGCTTTGCTTATATGTTTGACCTTTCATTAGGAACTTTAAATACTACAATTACCTGTATTGAGTATATGTTAAGTGAGGAAGGGAAAAACTCTAATGATTGGCTATCACTTTTAGATAATAATCCATCTATAATTACTATTGACACAAGGGGTTTCTATCAAAAAAACAGTATAAATATAATTGTTACTAATAATACTGTAGTGTTCCAATTGAGAAGTAAAAAGAATACAAGCTTAAAATTAATAAGC
>NZ_WEHU01000047.1 GCF_009183415.1 Bacillus sp. B1-b2
TAATTCCTTTAATATCTTGTATTTCTCTTCTGCAGAGTAAGATTTTTTGGACATAATAAATACTCCCCCATAAGCAGCCAGATTTTTATTTTTTAATCTGTCTACCTATAGGGGAGCATATCAAAAGTGTCCGCGGGTCTTATTTCCTAGTCTCTATTTAATTTCACCATTTGATTCAATTACTTCTTTATACCAATAAAAGCTTTTCTTTTTTATTCTTTGAAGGTCATGTGTTCCTTCTTCATGTTGATTAATATATACAAATCCATACCTTTTTTGAAATCCATTTAACCAGCTTAATAAATCTGTAAATGACCATACGCAATATCCCATTAGCTCAACACCATCAGAGATAGCTTCTTGCATAGCAATCACATGAGCACGGATAAAATCAATTCGATAATCATCATTTATTACATCGCCTTCTTCTACTTTATCAAACGCACCTAATCCATTTTCACTGATAAGGATTGGCAAATGATAACGATTTGTTATTCGGCGAAGAGCAATTCTTAAACCTTGTGGATCTATATTCCAATCCCAATCTGTTCTTTCTAGATTAGGGTTTTCCACCGTTTTGTATACACCAGGAATTCCAGAGTCTTGTGAAGAACCTTTTTTCCCAGTTGTATTCATTTCAGCACTTCCTACGCCACCTTCTAATGGATTTTTTTCAAAGGTAGTTGTTTGATAATAATTAAGTCCCATAAAATCAGGAGTACCTAGTTTTAATAATTGAAAATCTCCTTCTTCTACTTCTGGAGCCAATCCATTAGCTTCTAAATAGTTCCATGCAGCTTCCGGATATTGTCCCCATGCATAGATATCCATCCACCAATGACTATTTAATTCTTCTGCATTCTCAGCTGCTAGTATATCTTCTGGTTTAGAAGTTAAGGCATATGCAGGAGAATAGGCAAAACTAGGTCCAATTTTTCCATCTGGCACTAAATCACGAAACGCCTTAATGACACTTGCATTAGCTAAGTTAGCATGATGATTTACTTGATAAAAAAGCTTCTCATCTGTCACACCAGGTGGATGTGCAGCCATACGGTAGCCTAATCCAGTGAAAATATTTTGTTCATTTAAGCTTACCCAATATTTTACTCTATCACCAAATTGTTTAAATAGCTCTACGCTGTAGTTCGTAAAATCTTCAATAATCTGACGAGATTCCCATCCACCATACTCATCTTGAAGAGCTTGAGGCAAGTCCCAATGATAGAGAGTTAGAATTGGTTCAATTTTGTTTTTTATCAGTTCATTGATTAAATCATTATAAAAGTCTATACCCTTTTGATTCACTTCTCCTTTGCCATTTGGAAAAATACGCGTCCAAGCTACAGAAAAGCGATATGTCTTCATTCCCATATCAGCCATTAATTGTACATCTTCTTTATAACGATGATAGTGGTCTACTGCTACATCTCCAGTTGTTCCTTTGTATGTCTTTCCAGGAATTCTAACGAAAGTATCCCAATTTGATACTCCCTTCCCATCTTTATCCCAAGCTCCCTCTACTTGGTATGCTGCAGAAGCTGCACCCCATAAAAAATTAGTAGGAAATGGCTTTAATGTTTGATGAATCATCCCACTCACTCCTTCTTTATCTAATATTCATCTATTTTAATAGAAGAATTCATTTCTCTATCTAAATTATAACAAATGTCTATACAAATTAGAAACTAAATTTTCCAAGTAATACTAATATTAGTTATGGAAAACAATAATTTGAGTGCATCACACAAAGGCTGAACTCGGCTCAGTGCTCGGCCCCTTGGTAAGCAAACTCCTGATGCAGAGATAAATTCCCCTATCAAAAGAATAAAAAGGATAGCAATGACAACCTATTTTTAAGCAATAATAGTCAAAAAAGACCACCTTAATTGTCTTTTTATCTAATTCACTAGAACTGATTAAGCTAGAAAGTTCCCTCTTACTTTAAATCATAAATAAATGCTTCTACTTGTTGTTCATCTGTTGCCCATGAAGTTACCAAACGAATAGCCGAATGGTCGTTATCTATTTCCCCCCACACAATAAACGTATACTTTTCCTGTAACTTCTCTATTAAACTATTTGGTAGAATAGGAAATAACTGATTAGTAGGTGAATTTGTTAGGAAGGTATCATTCACTTCTGCTATACCTATTTTCAACTTTTCCGCCATTTTATTGGCATGGTCAGCAAGTTCATAGAACAAATTATCTTTAAAAAGTTCATAAAACTGAATTCCTAATACTCTCCCTTTTGCCAGCATAGCTCCTTTTTGCTTTATATGATAGCGAAAATCATCTTTTAATAAATCATTACAAATGATTAAAGCTTCTCCCATTAAAGCTCCGTTTTTAGTTCCACCAATATAAAATGCGTCGAATAATTCAGGTAGATCCTTTAGTTCCAGATCATTTTCTGTGGAACATAAAGCAGAACCAAGTCGTGCACCGTCCATATAGAAAATCAAATTATTTTCACGACAATAGTTACTCAGATTTTGTAATTCTTTCTTATTGTATATAGTTCCTATTTCTGTTGAATTAGATATGTATACGAGTTTCGGCTTAACCATGTGCTCATCTGTATGAGCATCGAGTATTTGTTGGATATGTGTTGGAGTTAGTTTTCCATCTGCTGTTTCAACAGTTAACACCTTGTGACCAGTTGCTTCAATTGCTCCTGTTTCATGAACATATATATGACCACTGTCTGCTGCAATCGCTGCTTCATGTGGTCTTAAAAATGCGGAAATAGCAATTAAGTTAGTCTGTGTTCCACCAACCAAGAAATGAACATCCAAATCATTTCGATTCATTTTTGTTCTAAGTAGCTCTGCAGCCTTTATAGAGATACTATCATTACCATAACCTGTTTCTTGTATAAAATTTGTTTCCATTAAAGCTTCTAAAATTCTAGGATGAGCTCCTTCGCTATAATCATTATTAAAGCTATACATAATGATACATACACCTCCATGTTTTTTTTATTTTCTCACAATCATTTAATTCTTGTCACTACAGAAGTAGGAAAATAAAAAATGTATCAAGCCTCTTAATAAGGACATGATACATTTTCCGAAAATTTTTTCTTATTCCCAACTACTTATTTTGAAATAAACATTTGAGTCCAATAATTTCCACTGCCATAATAACCAACACCAATTTGTGTAAATGACCCACTTAAAATATTTGCGCGATGACCACTTGAATTCATCCAAGCATTTACTACTGCTTGAGCAGTTGTTTGCCCTTGAGCAATGTTTTCACCCGCAGATTTATAGCTGACACCATAAGCTCTCATCATATCAAATGGTGAACCATATGTTGGACTGGTATGAGAGAAATAGTTCTTTTGGGACATATCCATTGACTTATCTCGCGCTACTCTAGAAAGCTCCCAGTTTTCAGATAATGCAGGTAAACCATTCTTTTGACGTTCTACGTTACACAGTCTAATTACTTCTCGCTCAACCGTCTTAATAGAATCAATGTTTGGAATGGTTAACTTTTGATTTGGATAAATCATGCTTGGATTACTGATTTGTGGGTTTGCATTTATAATTTCTCGTAATCCAATTTGATACTTTACAGCAATTTTCCACATGGAATCTCCACTCTTTACCGTATATGTATCAGCAAAGACCATTGTAGGAATCGTTATTAAGCAAAGCAATATCCCCATCACTCGTTTTTTCATAATTTCACCTCCTTCGAATGTTAAGTTGCCTCATTAAATAAATAATTATCCTTGCTGAACTCACTTATTTTTACAAAAAAAACAGACTATGGGATTTCTTCTTTCCATAGTCTGCTTTTACTTATTCTACTTGTTTCTTCCTTCTACTAATTAAAATCAATACTCCGATAACAAAAACAATCACGCCAAAAAATAGATAGAATCCATTATTCGTGGCTGTATTAGGTAATGTATTTTCACTAGAATCAGCATTCGTTTTTTCAGTATTTTTCTTATTTGTATTATTTGTTACCTTTTCTGGCTCCTGTCCTGAATCAGTATTTGTGTTTTCTGGAGTAGCATTTTGTTCTGATTCATCAGGATTTTGAGGTGTTACTGGGTTCTCTTCGTTCGGATCTGATGATTCTTCCTCATTAGATTCCATCTTTTCTGTTTTGATTACAACAGTTGTAAGAGGCTCTAATGTAATCTTATTAGAGGTTAATGTAAATCCACTTCTTTTAGAAACCTGTTCTTTTCCAGCTTCATCACTATCCACTACAACTTGATATTCAGTTAAATCATCTGTTAGTGTTAATTCTCGTTTTTGCATATCACCATTCACAAATACATAGTAGCTTCCAGTATTATCTGTAGAATCGTTTTTATAGGCTATCAATAAGTCTTCCTCATTTATTTCTGGAGCTTCAATAAGATTTACATGTTCATCAACTACGTCTTTTTCTCCAAGTCTAAAAGCATTGGTGGACTTTCTTAATTCAATTAGACCCGCTGTATAATCTTTCGTCACATTGTTTACTGGAAAGGCTTCTTTATCTGTTGCCTTAGACCAATCAAACATATTAATGGCATCAGATGAATCATAGGAATCATGAACAAAATAGCCAAAGATGTTTCCTTCTGAATCGGTAAAGGCATCATATTTTTGTTCTGGAACCCCACTTCCCATCCATTGCTTCGTCCTTCCATATTCCTGCCCTGCATGAATAAATGCTGTACCTTGCGATGTCAGGATTAACGAATTCCCTAGTCGAATTCGCTTATGGATTTCTTCATTATTTTCTGGAATAGATGGATCTTTTTTTATAGTTTTTGCAATGATATCATACAAAGGTAAGTTATCATGAGCCTCAATGTACTGCACCATATCTCCTGGATCATCTGCAGGTGTATTAGATGGCTGACCTTTAATATTTTGAAAGATAGTCTCTATACTTCGAGCACCACCTGTAATAAAACGTGGTTCTCCCTCTGATCCGAACCCTGATTTTAATTCATTACGTATTTCATCTGAAAATACACCAACACTATCTGTTTCATCCATCCAATCTTGGTCTGCTCCTTTTCCGACTAACGAAGAATCAGATAAATGCCCTGAAAAGGTTCTCCAACCTTCTCCTATAAATAAGGCATTCGGATTGATAGCTACTGCTGCATCATAGGCATTTTGCACAGATTCATAAGTGGCATCTCCCATCATATCCCATCTCATACCATCAATTTTAAACTCACTAAACCAGTATTTTACGGAATCTATCATTAACTTTTCAGCCATTTTATGATTTGTTGCAAGATTATTTCCGAATCCTCCTACAAATTTCCCGTTACTATCTTGGAAGAAGTAATAATCAGGTACAATATCATTTAACAAGCTCGCATTTGCCATATGAGTATATACCACATCTAATACCACACCCATCCCAGCATCATGAATGGCGTCAATTAACTCTTTCATTTCTTTAATGCGAAGCTCTGGATCTTTTGGATTTTCTGAATAAGCTCCATCTGGGGTAAAGTAGTTATGAGGGTCATATCCCCAGTTATATTCATTGCCCGCAGCAGAGTAATCTAATTCTCTCTCCCCCATACTCGTTTCATCACCCCAGTACCATGCCATTACTGGTAATAATTGAACATGCGTTACACCTAATGATTTAATATAATCGAGTTTATCTATAAACGCTTTATAAGTTCCCCATCGACCATTTATCTCTGTTTGAATAGTTGGATCAGATGTAAAATCACGAACATGGACTTCCCAAATAATAGCATCTTCTCTTTTTTCATACCCTTCTATCTCTACTCCATTGAAATTAGCTGGATTTGTACTTTCTAAGTCTACAATAGCAGCTTTTCCTACCGTATCTCCATCACTCCCTGGTTGTCCTTCTGTACTTACTGTAAATGCAGCCATAGACTTAGCATAAGGATCTAAAACTTTAGATATTTTCCCTTCATTTGTTACTTCGTATTGATAATAATAACCCCTTACGTTATCTACACCCAGCTTACTTGCTTCAATCTCTGCACTCCAGACACCTTTCTCTCCTAGCACTAACTCTTGTCGAGCAATTTCCTTAGAATCATTCTCTTTATCGTAGAAAACTGCCGTTACATTGGATGCTTTTGGTGCCCATAATTTTAAAGTAGCATTTCCATTATGATAGGTAGCCCCTAAATCATCTCCATCATAAAAGTATTGTTCATCTAACATCTTCCAACCAGATTTAATGGTAATAACTCTTTCAAGGAACGTTACTTCAAAAGGTCCATTTTCCGCCTTAAAATCTCCACTAACTTCTATTAAATTCTCATCTAATATAGAAATATCTGTGACAAGTACTTCTTCATTATTCTTATTCTTTATTACTAATGATTTCTCTAACTCTTCTCTCGTAAGTCCTTTTGTACTAGAAAAGTTCAGTTGAATCTTCGTGTTGGACAAAAGCTCTCCAGAAACTAAGTCTGTTGGGGTTTCCCAATACGGGGAAATATACACTTTATCATCAACATTTTTTATCCATAACTGATTGTATTCTTCTAAGAGGGCAAATCCCTTATCTCCTCCTACCTTCTCTCCTGTTGCTCTATTTACAATTAAGAATCCAAGCTTCTGGGCTTCTTCTGTGACTTTGACATCAACATATGCTCCGTAGCGATCTTTTTTCTCTAAAGCAATAGCGTCTGTTGGCCAATTAGCAGAAGGAGTTTCAACATCTTCCCATACCCATATCCCCAGGTTTTCGAACTGCTGATCATCTCTTTGATAATGAATTCTTACTGTGTCTTTAGGTAAATCAACAGGTTCGAATGGATAAACCTCATCTGATTCTTCTTTAATCCATATTTCGTTAAAGCTTGGATCATTGATATTTACGAACTTATCTCCTCCCACTTTTTCTCCATTGTCACGATTAACCAGTAAGAAACCTACTTTCTTGGCATCTTCCTTTAAAGGAACATCTATATATGTACCGAACTCATCCTTTTGTTTTAATTGGAAAGCTTGAGCTCCTGATGGCCAGTTTGTAGAAGGCATTGCTACATCTTCCCAAAGCCACAGTCCGAAGCTTTCGTCCATATGTTTAGTTGTTTGATAATGTATTCTTAATGTATTCGGAGGTACTGCATTATCCTCATAGGAGTCACTAGTTTCTGCTTGTATATTTTGTTCACTGAAATTTTGTGAGAATAAGACTAAGATGAACGTAGTTAGGACTAGTAATGTTTTTCTTAAAAAATTCCTCATTTATTCTCCTCCTGTTTCCCCATCCATTTTTTAAAAAAAGTGGTCTATCCATATTTATTTTTTTACTATAGTCAAGCGATAAGAATAGATTTGTTCTATTAACCTTCCTTTATCTCTTGTAAAAGTAGTATGCCTTTACTAGCTATAATCTTTAGCAAAAGAAACAACTACTCTCGCAAAACAAAACCCTCCTTTCTTTTCAACAAAAAAATAAAACGCTTACAAATCTATGCGAATAAAAGGTCGCTTTGACCTTTTGGTAGATAAATTAGTAAGCGTTTTCTTATATATGGATTATAAATATATCATTTACAACATGTCAATTTGTTCACGGTAACAGAATTTTCAACAAATATAATTTAAAGAATTTATTTCTTTTTCTTTAAAACTGATAATATTTTGTTAAAAGATAGGCTAACCATGCACATTCTGAATTCTTGCGAATATTTTCAATTAGACCTTTGATAAGTATTCGAGGTAATGTTTGCTCTATCACTTCTTCCTTCAATAGACTGAGAGATTCCCTTACATATGGATCTATTACCTCTTCTTGTTTTTTATCCATATGTTCTAGCAATTTCACTTTTGTCACTTCTTTTTGGTTTACTGGCTGAATGACTAGCTGGTATAGCTCTTCTGTAAAAAAGGGTTGTGTAATATTAGTAGCCAAAATATTCGTTTTCTCCACTAATGATTTTGCAAGTAAATCAATATCAATGTTACCTGTATCAACAAAGAATAAAGGATTATAGGCACTCATCAATCCTTTGACGCTATACATTAAATCATATTTAATCTGAATCTTTGACGCTGGATATATAACATCAAGCATATTTAGAATGGTGGATTCAAATAATAAGTCATAGTATCGAAATTTATTAATAAAGTCTTCATTAAAAGAATGAGCTTGTTCTTTAATAAATAACATTCCAATATTAGCATTTTTACTAAAAACATGAAAAATACCATAGTAAAAATGATAAAGCATTTGATCTTTATCCTTACTACTTTTGACTACATAGTCAAGGTTTGTTATAAACTCCTCAATAAATTGGTCTACTAGTGCAGAAATTAATTCGTCCTTTGACTTAAAAGCCAGATAAAATGCACCTTTTGAAATACCACAATGATCTGTAATTTGTTGAACCGAAGTTGCTTCAAAACCTTGTTTTGCAAATAGTTCAATTGCTTTTTCCATAATCAGCTGCTTCTTTGCCATATTCACACTCTCCTACAACCTTTGACTACTCGGTCATTAATCGTTGACATTTGACTATTTAGTCATTTATTATAGGTTAGGTAAGCTAGATTAGTCAATAAAGGACGGTGTAATAGTGAAAGGCTTAGTAAATTTTGTTGTAGGCAACAAACTAGCGGTATGGCTCTTAACCATCATCATTACTGTTTCTGGAATCTATTCTGGTACTCGTATGAACATGGAAACTATACCTAATATCTCCATACCTTACTTAACCGTAATGGATGTATATCCTGGTGCTACTCCTGAAAAGGTAATGGAAGATGTCTCTATGCCCATTGAAAAAGCATTAGAGAATTTAGAAAATGTAAAGTCTGTGTATTCCAATTCCTATTCTAACATGTCAAATGTTCAAGTAGAGTATGAATATGGCACAGATATGGATGAAGCGAAACGTGCATTAGAATCGGCATTAGATAATGTAGTTCTGCCTGACAGTGCAGAGGAACCTACTGTAACAGCTATTAGCTTAAATATGATGCCTGTTGTTGCACTTAGTATAAGTAGTTCTGAAGAAGAAATCGTAGACTTAACCTCAACAGTAGAAGATGTTATACTTCCTAAAATCGAAAAAATCGATGGAGTGGCCTCTGCAACTATTTCAGGGCAACATATAGAGGAAGTAGATTTAACATATGATCAAGAGAAAATGGAACAACTTGGTCTTACAGAAGATTCTGTAAAAGAAATAATTCAAGCAAGTAATCTTGCCGTTTCGTTAGGTCTTTATGAATTTGAAGAAGGAGAACAAGCAGTTGCTATTGATGGTAAGTTCATGACAGAAGATGAGCTTAAAAACATGTTAATTCCTGTTACTCCATCAGCACAAAATCCTTCTCCTTTCGTAAAATTAAGTGATATTGCTACAGTAGAATTGGTTGGGAAAGTAGAATCCGTTTCTCGTACAAACGGTGAAGATGCTATCGCAATCCAAATTGTAAAAGGTCAACAGGCTAATACAGTTGATGTAGTAAATAGTGTTAAAGACTTAATTCAAGACGAAGAAAAGAATATAGATGGATTAACCATTGATGTAACACTTGATCAGGGAGAGCCAATTGAAGAATCTGTATTTACCATGATTGAGAAAGCTGCCTTTGGTGGATTAATTGCTGTATTAATTATCCTATTATTCTTACGTGATTTTAAATCGACAATTATCTCGATTATTTCTATCCCAGTATCTATCTTCATGGCATTCTTGCTATTAAATTGGATGGGTATTACATTAAATATTATGACACTTGGAGCTATTACCGTTGCAATTGGTCGTGTAATTGATGACTCCATTGTAGTAGTAGAAAATATTTATAGACGTTTACATTTAAAAGAAGAAAAATTAACTGGCCGTGCATTAATTCGTGAAGCAACAATAGAGATGTTTAAGCCTATTCTTTCTTCTACTTTAGTTACTGTTGCTGTTTTTGCTCCACTAATCTTTGTTGGTGGTATGGTTGGAGAAATATTCCGTCCTTTTGCGCTAACAATGGCATTTGCTCTTGGTGCATCTTTAATAGTTGCTATCACAATCGTACCAGCACTATCTCACTTCTTATTTAAAAAGAAATTATATAGTGCGAAAACGGAAAGCAACCATAAAGAGGTTGGAAAATTAGCTTTATGGTACAGAGGAATACTAGAAAAATCTCTAAATCATAAAATCATCACTTCCGTTATTGCGGTTGTATTACTAGCAGGAAGTATCGCACTAGCACCATTTATTGGATTCAGCTTTTTAGGAAGCGAAGAAGAAAAAGTTATGTATTTAACTTACACTCCAGGTACTGGTGAATTGAAAGATGATACACTTGAAAATGTTTCTGTTGTGGAAGAAAAAATGCTTGAACGTGATGATATCGATATTGTTCAAGTATCTATCAACGACAGTGCAGATGCTCAAGCTGCCATGATGGGCGGAGGAGCTGGTGGTGCTCTTATGTACTTGATCTTTGATCCTGAGACAGAGAATTTCCCAGAAGCACGTGAAGAAATTGAAACATACATTGCAGATATCGGGCAAACTGGAGAATGGAAAACACAGGATTTCACTTCTATGAGTGGTTCTACAAATGAAGTAAGTTATACATTCTACAGTGAAGACCTTGATAAATTAAATGACTCTGTAAAACAAGTAGAAGATATTTTAAAAGAAAATGATGGATTAGAAGATGTTACAACGACTGCAGAAGATGCTTATGTAGAGCATACATTAAAAGTTTCACAAGATGAGCTACTTCAATACGGATTAACTGCAGGACAATTAATGATGGCATTAAGTCAAAATAATACAAAAGATGTTGTGACAACCATTGATAAAAATGGAGAAACACTTGATGTCATTGTTCAACAAGAACAGGCTACTAAGCCTCAATCCATTGATGAAATGTTAGAAACTCAGATTCCAACTGCATTAGGAACAACAATGCCACTATCTGAGTTAGTAGATGTTGAAGAAGGTTCAACTTTAAATACTTTATCTCGTAGTAAAGGTGAATACTATGCTACTGTTTCTGGAAAAATCATTGGAGATGATATTTCTAAAGTAACAAGTGAAGTAGACGCAGAAATTGATAAAGTAGATTTACCAAGCGGTGTTACTGTTGGTGTAGCTGGTGTAGCAGCAGACATGAACGAAACATTCTCGCAATTAGGTGTTGCAATGATTGCAGCTATTGCGATTGTATACTTTATTCTTGTAGTAACCTTCCGTGAAGGTCTTGCACCATTTGCTATTCTATTCAGTTTACCATTCGCAGTAATTGGATCCTTTGTTGGACTATTTATTACGGGTCAAACCATATCCGTCTCTGTAATGATGGGTCTCCTAATGTTAATTGGTATTGTTGTTACAAATGCCATCGTACTTGTTGACCGTATTATTCATATGGAGCGCGAAGGTATGAATATGCGTGAAGCAATACTTGAAGCTGGTGCTACACGCCTTCGCCCTATCCTTATGACAGCAATTGCAACAATCGGTGCACTAGCACCATTAGCAGTTGGTTCAGGTGGTAGTGGACTAATTTCTAAAGACCTTGGGGTAACAGTTATTGGTGGATTAATCAGTTCTACACTATTAACACTTGTTATCGTACCAATCGTCTATGAAGTACTATCTAAATGGTTTAAGAAAGATCGTAAAGAAGTCGAAGAAAATTAAAACACTTTATCTCGAAAAACTACAAGGTTGATTCCTTGTAGTTTTTTTATGTACCCTTCTTCTTTATAAGAAATATAATAAAGATATAACTATTTTTTTAGAGAGGAGTTTATCATGAAAGTACAGTGTGCAAATGAGTATGATCCGTTAAAAAAAGCAATCTTTGCTTCTCCAAAATATATGGCGATAAAAGACCCTATAAATGAAACACAAAAAAAATATAAAAACATAAACAGTAAAATAGCTGAAAAACAGCACGCTGATTTTATTGAAAAGCTTAGACAATATCATATTGAGACCATTCTTCTACCCGAAGACGAAAAATTCCACGAACAAGTATTCACAAGAGATATCGGCTTCACACTTGGCTCTCAATTCTTTATTGCTGAATTAGCACCTAAAGTAAGAAAAGGAGAAGTAAATATATTAATAGATTATCTTGAAAGTCAACAAATTACCTACACAAACATAAATGGCAGTATTATAGAAGGCGGAGATGTTCTGATTGACGGCAATACAATTTATGTAGGGGTAAGTAATAGAACAAATCTTCCATCCATCCACACCCTACAAGCATTACTTCCTAACTACCATATTATCCCGATACCATTCATAGCATCCTATCTACATCTTGACTGTGTTTTCAACATTCTCTCTCCAACAGAGGGCCTTATTTTTCCTGGAGTATTTCACAAAGATAAAGAATTATTATTAAGAAACCGCTATGACTTAATAGAAGTTTCTAAAAAAGAACAAGCAACATTAGGAATCAATGTACTTTCAATTGGTAACAAGAAAATAATTAGTTTACCCACAAGTGAAGAAGTTAATAAAGCCTTACAAAAACGAGGCTATGATGTTATTGAAATGGATTTTTCTGAAATCATTAAATCAGGCGGTTCTTTCCGTTGTTGTGCATTGCCTTTATGGAGAGAATGAAAAGCCTCCATAATTCCTAGAATGTACATGTGGAATTTAATTATTGTCATACAGCGACAGTACTACCTTGTTTCATAAATAACTACTCCCCCATTTAATGATTTCTATAAATACAACAGTATATAATAAGGATATAACCATCAAAGGGGGAATAATTATTGGATTCTCATATAAAGGACGTTATACAACAAATAGAAAAAGAATTTGAAGTAAGGGTTCTCTATGCCTGTGAATCTGGTAGTAGAGCATGGGGATTTCCATCTAAAGATAGTGATTATGATGTACGGTTTATCTATATACATAAAAAAGACTGGTATCTATCAATTGATCAAAATAGAGATGTAATAGAAATACCTAGTCATGATTCTCTTTCAATTCCCATAGATCCCTTATTAGATGTGAGTGGATGGGAGTTAACAAAAGCATTAAAGCTTTTTCGAAAGTCTAACCCTCCACTATTAGAATGGCTACAATCTCATTTAGTTTATTACCATGCCTTTTCAACCATTGAAAAAATGCGTACTTTAGAAAAGAATATTATTTCTCCCCTTTCTATTGCTTATCATTACTTAAATATGGCTCGAGGAAATTATCGTGATTATCTATTGGGAGATAATGTAAAAATAAAGAAATATTTCTACGTACTTCGACCAGTACTTGCGGCTAAATGGGTTCAAAAATATCAAACCGTTCCTCCAATGGAGTTTGAAATATTAGTAAACACGCTAATACCAGAGTCCCCTCTGAAGCAAGAGATACTTCATTTACTTCAAAGAAAAAAAGCAGGAGAGGAGTTAAAATTAGAAGCCAGAATACAAAGTATTAATGAATATTTAGATACAGAAATAAAACAATTAGAAAATTATGTAAAAACAATCAAACAAGAACAAATAGATTGCACCGCCCAATTAAATACTATCTTTAGGGAAACATTAGATGAGGTATGGAGTTAATAAAAGAAGTCTGTTTGTATGTGCAAACAGACTTCTTTCAATCACTTACCCATTCTCCTCAAAGTAAGGATTCAAATGGATAAGAACTTCTTCAATATTATCATGATTACTCATAAGCTTTTTCTTTATTTCCCGAGAAAGGTCGTGGCCTTCTTTAATGGTTTTGTCATAAGCAATGGAAATCCGTAGATCCACTAGTACATAATGTCCATGCTCCCTTGCCCGAAGTCGGTCTATTCGTTTCACCTCTGAAAAAGTGGAGATAATTTGACGGTAGTTATCTAAAATGTCTAAGTCAATATTTCGTTCTAATAGAATATCGAACGCTTCTCTTAACATGTCTTTAGCCATTTTTAGAATGAGATAAGCAACTAGTATGGTTGCTACTTTATCTCCATATAACAAGAAACCGATTTGAAGCTTCTCCCCTATTATAGATAGTAAAACGCCTAGTGCTGCAGCTATAGATGCAACAATATCTGCTTTATGATCAAAGGCAATTGCTTCGATAGCTTTACTTTTTTGTTCATTTGCAACCTTCATACTATAACGATATAGTATCACTTTTGCTGCATAGGATATTGTCGCTACACCTAGTGCCATTATGCTAGGCGTTGTAATTGGGTGAAAGAAGCCAACAATAGCCTCATATACTAAATAGATTGAAACCCCGAGCAGTATAATTCCGACAATTCCAGATACTATTATCTCTGCTTTTCCATGCCCATAAGGATGTTCTTGATCAGCTGGTTTATTTGCTATTTTTATTACTAATAAAACAATGATAGAGGCAAAAACATCTGCTGCAGAATGAATACCATCTGCAAAAACGGCATCACTATTACCTAACCAACCAATAACTACCTTTCCAAAGGTTAATATCATATTACTAATTACACTAATCCAAGCAACTTTTTTGGCAATTAATTCTCTTTGAGCCACTCTTATCTACTCCTATGTACAGCTTTTCCTTCAAAAAAAATCAGCTTTAACATAGTATCAGAAATAGAACTAGTGAGTCTAGAGAAAAAAAGTTGTGTAGTGGCAAACTGGTTGAACAAGCCAGCTACTACCCTTCTTTACCCCTGAAAAGTTTAACTATTCCGACTTCCGATATCCCCTATTATAGAAGTATCCTCTAGATTTTGACCATTTAACCAATCTTTAAAATAGAAAGAGAGATCTTTCTTTCCTTTAGCTACTGTTGTTAGAATATGATCTTTTGTGAAGGAATAAGAAAATGTGTGCAGGGTTCCAAATAATTGGTCATAATCAGTAAAGAACACAGGTGAATTCATATCTTTAAAAAGAGCATGCATATCCTCATGTAAATGCTCCTTATTCTTAAAACTAGACAAATATTGCTCTCTTTTTATCGAACCATCTATAATCGATCGATTTTTTTCTTTTAACTCACTTGCTTGGAAGTGATTAACACAGCTCAAATAATCTTCTTCATATCTAACTACCATTTTGTTTGGAGTAGCCTCTATTGCTGCTATATTTCCTAATTTGTCAGCAATAGAATAATTATAGCAAGCAGCATGAGGGATTTCTCGGAGTAATAATATAGCCTCTTCTACAGAAGAACATGTATCAAGGATCATTCTTACTATAACCCAAGGAGAGATACCAACCTGATAATCCTCATTATTAACAAAATGGAAACCAGCTACAAGTCCTTTTTCATTAACTCCATCATGTCTACCTATTAATTGCAGGTTATACCCCGCAAGAGCATAGCTATTTCGTTGTTCATTTTGATAGAGTGTAAATACCCCATCGTAAAGGTCTGGTCCAAAATCATAGTTTCTAACATAATAATTCTTTGTACAATAAGTAGTACAGCCCATTGCTGGTAACTTAGGAACATCATAACCAGAAATTAATGCAGCAGTTTTGCAAAAAGAATATTGTAGCCCTTCTGCAATACCTTCTAATTCATCTAATAAATGGGGAGAAAAGGTACGGTATAATGCTTTCATTTCTACCAAATTGATTTCCTTTTTTGTTATGAATTCCAGTTGCTTTAGTATCTTTGTTTTATAAAACTTCTTTCCTAATAAGTACCCTAATTCATATGGATTTTTTCTTACTTGTAAGACATCTACCTTAAAAGTATTCATTCCTACGCCTCCTTTCTTTTATTAAATCATGTCTTCCTTTATACCTCCTGTTTTTTTCTGCTTTGTTATAACTGATTGCATTAAAAAAAAGCTGCAAAAAGCAGCTTTTTAAAAAATAGATATTAGTTCTTTTGTATAAGAATGACGATCTTCATCAAATAATTTCTCTTGCTGAAAATGATCTACAATCTGACCTTGTTTCATTACTAAAATTCTTTGACACATCTGATTAACAGCTGCTAAGTCATGTGAAATAAACAAATAAGAAAGATTTAATTTTTCTTGTAGATCCTTTAATAAGGTCAACACTGCACCTTGTGAAATCACATCTAAACTGGCAGTTGGTTCATCTAGAATAATGAATTCAGGCTCTATGCTTATGGCACGAGCAATTGTTACTCTTTGCTTTTGTCCACCACTTAACTCGTGGGGATAGCGGTCTGCTAATGCTTCGGGAAGTTCTACAGAATCCAAAAGTTGTTTAACAAAATGTTCTGTAGACGAAAAAGAAAAATGTTGTAGGTTCAAGTCCCCTCTATATTGTAGAAACGGATCAAGTAAGGAATCCTTGATTTTTAGCTTTGGGTTTAAAGCAGCTGAAGGATTCTGAAAAACAATTTGAAATTTCCTGCGATATGGATATAACTTCCGTTCGTTTAACTTTTCTATATGTTCGCCATCAAAGATTATCGATCCCTCATTTATGGATTCAATCTGCATCAAACAACGAGCAAGCGTACTTTTCCCACAACCACTTTCCCCTACTAGACCTAAACATTCTCCTCTTTCTAATTGAAAAGATACGTTATCTACAGCTTTATGACCTGATTGATAGGTTTTTGTTATATTCTCTATTGTAAGTAAACTCATACATGCTGTACCTCCTCTAGCCCTGATGGCAGACCACGTGTCAATAAAGGTGCTGCTTTAATTAGCTGTTTCGTATATTCATGTTTTGGATGATCGAGTATTCGATGCTTACCACCTGATTCAACAATCTCCCCATCCTTCATAACAGCTAAACGAGTAGCATATTTACGAACATGACGCCAATCGTGTGTAATGAAAAGAATAGCACAGCCTGTTTCTTTCTGCTTGCTAGCAAGTAATTCTAAAATTTTATGTCCTGATACACTATCAAGTGCTGTAGTTATTTCATCTGCAATTAACAAGTCAGGAGATAGCAAAAGAGCGATAGCTATAGAAACACGTTGAAGCTGACCACCGCTTAATTGAAATGGAAACCGTTTATATAATTTATCCTCTAATCCAACGGAAACTA
This sequence comes from Bacillus sp. B1-b2, assembly GCF_009183415.1. Lineage (GTDB taxonomy): Bacteria > Bacillota > Bacilli > Bacillales > Cytobacillaceae > Niallia. Next base: position 16,944 of record NZ_WEHU01000047.1, read on the forward strand.
ATGCTTCTAGCGCATTTCTTTTTCGAATTTTAGCATCTTTTATTCCATGCACCTTCTGGTATTCATCAAAATGTTGGCCGATGGTTCGAAATGGTGTAAATGAGCCTTGGTAATCCTGAAATATATAGGATATCCTTTTTCCCCTTACTTGACGAAGCTCTTTATTGGAAAGAGAAAGCAGATCTTCTCCGTTTAAAGAAACATTTCCTTCTACTTGTAAATTCGGGCTAAGCATTCTACCAATGGCTTGCGATAACAAACTCTTTCCACTTCCGCTTTGGCCAACTAATGCAAACCATTCCCCTTTCGCAATAGCTAATGAAACATCATCCACGATTATTTTATCTTTTGTCCCAATAGAAAGATTTTTAACAGAGAGTATCATTTATCCACCTCTTTCTTCACATCGAAATGATCTCGTAGGTAATCTCCTAGCATATTCGTTAATAATACAACAAATACAATAGCCAACCCAGGGTACACCATTAATTCTGGTCTTGTTTGGAAATATGGGCGAGAATCATTCAGCATTGCTCCCCACTCAGGAGTCGGAGGTTGAACGCCTAATCCAATATAGGAAAATGCAGAGATAAGTAGTATTATTTTTCCTAAATCTAGACTAGCAAGTACTAACACATGCCCAATAATATGAGGAAATAAATGCTTAGCTATGATTTTTGTAGAAGATAAACCGTTTGTTTTAGCAATTAGAATATACTCTTTTTTTGATTCAGCAATAATCGTACTTCGAACAAGACGGGCATAGCTTACCCATTTAACTAACACAATAGCTAGTACTAGATTACCAATGCCTGGTCCTAGAATACCACTTAACACGATAGCAATAATGGTGTCAGGAAAAGATAAAAACCCATCTGCTACTCTCATAAAAATGCGATCAAATAATCCACCTTTATAGCCTGTAATCAGCCCTAGCGGAACACCAATTATTAGTGCCGCTATCAATGCCAATAAACTGTAGCCAATCGTTTGTTGTCCACCTAGGAAGAGTCTAGTCAATAAATCACGGCCCAGTTGATCTGTTCCAAGGGGATGCTGCAGGCTAATTCCTTGGAGGCGTCCTTGGAGACTTGTTAGATTCGGATCATGTCGAAGGAAAACAAAAGTATAGATAGCTACTAGTGCAATCAATAAAATACCTATGAGAGCAGCTTTTCCTTGCCATCTAATTCTTTTTTTCTTTAACACTCCTATTGAATAACCTTTCATCCCCTATTCTCCTCGTATAGTAAGTTTATAGTCCTCTTTCGAGGTAATTTCCAATTAAAATATTGTTCTTTGATAATTCTATAGATGTTAGTTCAGATAGTGGGGGGCTAGCCCCCCACTATCTGAAAAA